>CAWGFS010000017.1:0-143378 GCA_963821915.1 uncultured Verrucomicrobiae bacterium | reverse complement strand
CGCGCCGGCAATGCTGGCACTACGTGAAAGAGGCGCTGCTCGCATCGGGAGCAATCAGGTCCCGCCCGACAACTGCTTACGCGAAGCAAGCTGGCCAGGAATTGGTCAATAATTTCGGTTTCAAAAAATTGGCGGTAAGTGATCCGTATCAGGCACCGATTGGCTCAGTCCTCGTTTACAATGCAAATCGCGCAGCCGGTCACGTGGAGATTCGGACGAAAGATGGTTTCGTGAGCGATTTCCGTTCGAAAACCCCATCGCGCCGTCCGCTGCTCGGCGTTTTTGTCAAGTCGTAGCCGCGCAAAGGCCTCACGAAATGGCAGAAGAGTTTCTGACTAGTCTCCGTGATCTGCCCAAACGGCCGTGAGGAGGCACAAGGCCGGGAAAATCTCTCGGACTGAGAATCACACTACAAAATGCTTGCCAGAAAGTGAGCGAGCGAATTTCAACCAAGTCGTTTTTGGCTTGGCATTTTTCTCCCGGCGACGAGATCGAGAACTGCTCGGCGCAATTTCTCGCGGTCTGCGGGATTGTCCGCGTCGAGTTTGAGGTTCATCGCCCCCGCGATGGTTTGAGCGTAAGCAACGCCCTGCTGCTCAACTAACCGCTCCCAACGTTCATCGGCCATAATCTCGACAAGATTGGAGACGGAACGCTTCTCTAAAGAGGCCATTTGTTCCAGTTTGTTTCGTTGCTCTCCACGAACCGTCAGGTTGAGCTTCGCTTTGTCTTTGCTCTTTTTTGATTTTGCCATTCGCAGTTTTTTGCACGTCGATCTTCACAGGCGATCACGCAGGCTGAAAGCGAATAATTCTATACGCTAAAAACCCTCGGTCGTCAAAATTGTTGCTTGATATACGCCCTTAATACGTATAATGGGCGGGTGCAATTCTTGATAAAAACTAATCTTGAGACGGACGGACCCCGGGGAATCGAGCGAACGCCCTCGCCAATTTCGGGCTGGGACGCAGAAGGCTCCGATCGCTCCCCATTGGTCCCTAATAGAACCACTTCGCCCACCAGGAGACGGAAGACTCCAAAACGCTGTCCAAAGAGCGGTCCGACGGTCGATCGTGAAGCAGTGCGGCCGGCCGTCGGCACGCTCTCACGAACCAAGAGTCTGCTCTTGGCCGCGTTAAAGGTCTGGGAATTGAAAAACGAAATCCGCGACTAGTGTTGGCAGCCGCGGGACAAGACTCGACGACTTTCGGGCAGTAACGCCCAGTGTTGTGCGTTCTACGCCCGCCGCTCGCAGTTGCGGCTCTGGCTGCCTCCATCAATCGCGACATTTCCGAGCGAAGATTGCAGCCGGCTGAAGGGCGATTACTTTCGTACGACGGTGCCCATCGCTCAGCTGGATAGAGCAGTGACTGGAAGCGCAGTATCGAGGCTCCAGATAAATGAGAAAAACACTGATTCGATCGGTTGCTGGCCGGCCGCGCCGACTCTTACTCCTTTGTTGATGAGAAGGTCGATCAACTCTGGCTTCGGACAAATAAAGTGCTGATCGAAGAGAAAACCGACATTATCGCGGTCTGTGTCAATTCCGATTTTTTTTACTACTTCGACTTTCCCAAGGCGCACTGCTTCGTTCAAAGCGGTATCCTCGTTATCTTCTTCCCAATCTCGTTGATCGATCCGCGGCACTTGCAAACGCGGATCGGCGCCAGCCCACAGAAGCAGTGAAACCCACTTAAGATTGCCCGCGGCTGCATGATGCCGGAGTGCCATCGCTGCCTGCCTGCGTGCCCACGGCATCCGGTCCCGTAGGCTCAGATAGATCCCCAAGAACTCTCGCTGTTTGTCTCGAAAGGCTTTTGCAATCGCCTCGCCACTTTCGAGGTCCATTCCGTTGTCCACAAACCAGCGTATAATGCCTGGGTGGCCCGACCAGAACACTTCATCTGGTTCGATTGCCCGAACGTCCGCACTATATTCCGTAAGCAGTTGAACCAAACCAAGGTTTCGTTCTCTGACCGCGATTACGAGAGCTTCGTTCTTCTCTTCATCGCTCGCGCCCGCTTGCAGTAGAACCTCAACGAGGCTGTGAAATCCGCGCTCGATCGACATCCGAAGTGGTGAAGTCGAAAAATTTCCCGCCGGCAAACGATATCGATGGCCGGATGCAATCCACTTCTGGACGGCAAAAAGCTTGCCGGCGCGACAGAGCAAGCACAACTCCTTCAAATCCTCCGGCAGTGCTTCTCGACGAGGCATAGGGTGTCATTCTTTATGAATACACGGCCGACAGCAACGAAGGGTGTACTCCCGTCGGTGGCCTCATTTTTAGACTGCGGATTTCTATAGAGTCGTTTTACGATGAAGGGAGCCGAGCGCATCCGTAGCGGAAACGGTTAGCCACGGGCATCGGACGACTCTAACGAATCGAGAGCTGCAATTTCTATATACATAACGATGGGTAGGGCGGAGCTCTGGCGCCGTGGAATCGGTTTGCTCGCCGGAAAAGGTTCCAATTGTAGGCGCGGTCGGGCCTGGTCTTATCCGCCCAAAAATCCCCTCCATTTCATGTTCGAGCTCCATAAAGACAGTCGGCTTCTCGCCCGAGCGCACACAAAAGCTTCTCCTGGTGAAAAGGAGGGCGATTCGGATCGGGCCTGGAAACCCATTGAAACCATACTGTTGGAGCTCGTAAAAGAGATACCCGAAGAAGAGCTCGTGAAGGAGCAATTTCGGGTTCTGAACAGATGCCGTCACCAAATTCGGACGGAAGCACTATTTGCATGTTGGTTTACACCAATAATCGGTGTTGCTCGACGGTTCGACATACCGCCGCATTTGGAGATGCAAATTTTCGAAATTCTCAAACAGCTACTCGAATACACGGATTAGACGAAAGTAGCGAGGCTGCATAAGAATCATCCTCCCAAGAGCGATTCGAGTCTCAGAGGCAAAAACAAGAATGCGGCGTATGCATAGGAAACTATTGATTTATGTGCAAATTCGATCGACGCTCGCGAACATGAAACCCAAACGGATTGCAGTTTACGGGCGCGTCTCGACCGACGCCCAGAGCCACGCCAGCCAGCTCCGGGAAGTGCGCGTCTGCGTGCGGCGGCGTTGGCCAAAAGCGGAAGTGACTGAGTATCTCGACAAGGCGAGCGGCGCGAAATTCAGCCGCGAGGGATTGGATGCGCTCATGGCGGATGTGCGCAAGGGGCGCGTTGATGTCGTCACCGTTTACAAGCTCGATCGGCTTGGCCGCAGCTTGCAGCACCTCGCGCAGCTCATCGGGGAGTTCGAGACGCACGGAACGTCGCTCGTGGCCACGTCCCAGGGAATCGACACAAGTGAGGGTAATCCAGCGGGCCGCCTACAAATGCACGTCCTGGCAGCCGTCGCTGAATTTGAGCGCAGCGTCATCCGAGAGCGCATCAGTGCGGGACTCGCCGCGGCGAAGGAACGGGGCGCGAAGCTGGGGCGTCCTCGCAAACTCCACCTTCACCGCGACGCAGTGGGCAAACTGATGCGGCGCGGGCTGTCTGGCCGAAAAATCGCGGCGCAATTGGGCATTCCAACGGGATCGGTGTTCGCCGTGATGCGAGCTGCGAGAGTAAAGTCGGCCTGACGAGCCCGGTGGACACGTCTTGCGCCGGAGGAAGATCTCTAGAAGCACCGCGACCATCGTGTGCTTGCCGAAAAACGACGCAATCGGTGCCGCGTTGCTAAAGTCGCGGGCAAAGGAGTTTCGATTGTTCAACGCACTAGCATCTCGCCATTGGGAAGGAGATCGGCTGCCGGCGGACTCGATGATCGTGAATGAGGTTGTTCGTATGAGCGGTAGTCCATCAAAGGGGCGGGGGGGTATCACTTGAATACCCAGGGGTCGCTGCGAAATGCGTAAGATCGGGCAAAAAAAATTGGCATTTCGGGTTGGGCGTTTCCATAACATCCACATCTCGTGGATGTTTTCGATGCCACGGCGAGGAAGGCCGGACGTTTAAGCGACCGCATCTACTAGTCGTCTACTAATTACTACTGAATTGGTAATTGACGTTGCTACTAATTCAGTAATAATTAGTAGCAAATTGGTATCAAGATGAAAATGCCATCACACCCGCCATTTGGCGCCCACCGAAAGGTTTTTGCTCTTCCCCCTCCGCAGCTCACGGAAATCCTGAACCAGGCTATTAGGACTGAAGCTGAAGGAAAATATCGACATTGGGATATTCTCCGCCATTTGACGCCGCCAGTCGGGATTTCTCCCGAGCTGTGGTGGGGAGCAACAAAGATTGTCCGCGAGGCTGCTCTAAGGGACTTGCCATTCCAAGACGGAGTCGGCAGACCATTTCGCTATGCGGTCACGGACATTATCGCGCGCCGCCTTCATAAAATCGACCTTGGTGCGGGCGGCGCAATCGGCATGCCGGAGCCAATTGCAAATCCTCAAACGCGCAACCAATACGTCATGCGTTCGCTTTTCCAAGAAGCCGTAACGAGCAGTCAGTTGGAGGGAGCGGCCACAACACGTGCCGTCGCGAAAGAAATGCTTCGATCCGGACGCCCGCCACGCACGCGCGGCGAGCGGATGATCTTAAACAATTATCTCACAATGCAAAAAATCGCCGAGTGGAAGGAACGCCCTCTCGATCGCGAACTCGTCTTTGAAATGCACAGAATGGTAACTGAGGGCACGCTAGATGATCCGACCGCGGCCGGTCGATTTCGCAGAGCTGACGAGCCTGTTACCGTCCAGAATGACATCACGGGCGAAGTTTATCATCGCCCGCCGCCCGCTGAAGAATTAACCGAACGACTGCTTCGCTTATGTCGGTTCGCAAATGAAAGCATCCCAGATGCTGGGGCGACCGCTCCGCGATTCATTCATCCCGTGGTCCGAGCGATCCTATTGCACTTTTGGCTCGCATATGATCATCCGTTCGTGGATGGCAATGGCCGCACAGCGCGCGCCTTATTCTATTGGTCCATGCTGCGGCAAGAATATTGGCTCTTTGAGTTCGTCTCGATCTCGGAAATTCTAGTCAAGGCTCCAGCGAAGTATGCACTGTCGTTCCTGCACTCCGAAACAGATGGCAACGACGCGACATATTTCCTCCTCTATCAGTCGGAAGTAATTTGGCGCGCGATCACAAGCTTGCACGAATACATTAAGGTCAAGAGTGCAGAATTGCGGGCTACCGAAAACCTTCTACGGAACGCAAGTAATCTCAATTATCGCCAGCAGGCATTGATTGGGCACGCCCTCCGCCATCCCGGCACCCGCTACACGATCGAAGGGCATCGTCGAAGCCACGACCTCGCGTACGAGACGGCGCGTCGTGACCTTACCGGACTCGCGAAAGCGGATCTTCTTCAAATGCGGCGAAGCGGAAAAGCGTTCGTTTTTATTACTCCAAACGACCTGCCGGAACGGGCGCAAAGAGTAAATAGTCCGAAAGCGTAAGTCACCTCCGCGACATTTACGTGGCTTGATGACACCGACGTTTTGTTATGAAAATGCTATGAAATCGCCAATCGCAGTAGGCCGGTTATGTGATAAGACGTTTATCATAATATGCGCGATGCAGGGTTGAACCTGCGAGTCCGATGACCCTAGCCGCTGCCGCATGCCGGTGATTTCCTCTTGACCGGCGCGATTTGTTTTGGACAGGGGGCGGGGGTCGCGAGCCTAATGGTGGGGCAATCAACCAAATCCAAATCGCCAGACAAAATTTTTTTAAATGGCGGAATGGCGATTGGTGCAGATTCCGAGGCTACTGCATTCCCGGCCTTTGGGAGGAACAATGGTCAAGTGCCGACGTAAACTGGACCCGTTGAATGTTACTCAAGTCCAGCTCGGTCGGCACGAAATGTACAGGACAGAGAAACAGGATGAATGTCCTCACCGGTCAATCGTAAGGTGAAAGTCGCAACTCCGGCGGGAAGCTCTCTAAAGGGGATCTGGTGCACGAGAATGGATTCGCCTGGATGGATCATTCTCAAGGATTCAAGTTCCCATGGATTAAGCGAGCCTCCGACGCGGCGCCAAGATATTCCATCGGCATCTTGAGCGACAGTGCCAGTCTCAGGATGTTGAAGTTTGGCCCGAATGCCCCGTGCGCTTCGATCACCATCGTTTCTCAGCCAAATGTTTGCCACGAGCGCGAAACGCTCTTCGCCATAGAGCGCGATCCAGCCTCTAAGTAGCACTTGCTCGGGAAGTCCGATGACTCCCCAGCTCCTAAGCATCTGACGGGCAGTGGCGCATTCCGGTAAGGCTAATTTGCGGGTGAGTTCACTGCCGTCGATTACGCTGATTTCAACTCGTTGAGACTGTTTCCATTCGTCGAACCATCTGTTATTCGCAGCCGTCAAGTCGGATGGTACTACTAAGACCCATTTCTCCAACTCGAACTCCTGCGCTGCCGGCGGCAGTCTCGATAAGACCTCCGAATTTGCTCCTTCTGAGGTCCGCGCCATTGCCCAACAAAGTATTTCATCTGGTAGACTACCAGCCTTCCGTTGGTGCCCCAATCTCCCGTAAACATATCCACTCCCTCGTCACCGCGGTGCACACGGACTCTTCTTGCATCCGGCACGATATTCCGGAGAACGGTTGCCACTACCTCTTCAAAGCAGTGCTCTGCACCCGGTTGAAGATTAATAAGCTGTTCAAGTGGGTTGAATGGCATAATTCGGTCTGCTCACTTAGCACGACGTGATCAGGTGGGGTGCTCGCCTTCGTGGATTGCAATTTGATTCGGACAAATTTCGTCGGAACGACCGACGGCACCCACGACACAAAAGCTGTTCTATGATAATGGCTATTACGTTCTTAATTCTGTTCTTACTTTCTTAGGCGCCGTTACATGAAATCAGCCGATTTAACTGTGAGAATGACGTAGGGACGGAAGGGGTGGGATTCGAACCCTCGGTTCTACCGCACTCCTTTAAGATCTAAAATTCATCTCACCCACACCAAACTTAACGTCAGTAATAACGTGACGACTTGCCACATGTCGTCCTATTATGCTCGAGCGCCTGGTTAGGCATTAGGCTCAGCGCCTGACAACTTTCGGAATAGCATGCGGTTTCCAGATCGGTTTTTCTGCCTCGGTGTTCCAAGCGTTCGGATTCATAGGAGATCGTCCCCAAGATTCGCCAAATGGCATCCAAACTAAACGCTCGTGCGGGCAGCGACGAATCTCGTTGAGCCACACGTCCGCGTCGGCCGGATTGTGTAATCGGCCACTCTGAATGTGCTTGTCACATGCTGCGACCACCTCGTCGCGGTGATACGTGTTTCTTGGAATGAATCCATGCCAGCTTTTAGCCATAAGTAGTCAAGATTAGAGAAGCGGTCACGGATGGCGTCATGTTGCCCCAGTTCTAACGAGAATAAGATGAGCGACAGACGAGAAAACGCGTCGCTCGAAGCGGGAGTGTGGAAGTCATCTCACAACTGAGGGCGCAAAACGGTCCGCCGTTCGCTCCATCGCATGGTTAGATCTTTCTACGCCGGAACCCAAGCGACCGCATCGCATCGCGATTAATTGGCCTCGCGCCAAACTTTGCTAGGAAGCCACGCTTTCCATAAGGACTCGAGTCGTATGGCTGAGTATTTGAAAGGCTGTTCGGGCCAGGTTGCCGATGCTCTCGCGAGGATCTATGTGCCTCGCGACGTAGGATGACGCCGTAGGGGCTTAGCAGAAAATCCTCTATGTGTGCCCGGGCGCGGCGGAATTCCGTGGAATCACATTTTGAATTTCTAAGCTCGCTCTCCAAGCGCAGCACATCTTTTAGTAGATTGAATGGCAATCGCTGGACGTCACAGTTCGACAGATGGCGATGTCGTAGCATACTTATGACACGGCCATATGTTTCAATTACGTTTGTCTCGCGCTCGGTCATCGGATTGAGATCTAACGAGAAGTAGATGGAATTTTTGCGTAAAACAAGGCACAATAATTCCGCATAATTCGCTTGTCTGCCAAGCTGCCGTCCGTTGATTTGTCCGGGACCATGTTCCCGACCCTGCCGGACTCCAGTACCGGCCGCAAGCCAAAAGAGGCTGCGACTACCTGCGAGGGCGGATTGGTATCCATTCCAAGCGGCACACGTGGGCGAAGGCGCTCGTGAATGTCGATTCCCGAGCTACCCGCGGCGGGCGGCTCCCAAGAGCCGCTCCCACTCCTGGAGGTCCCCCCGAAACCCAAGATTGCATGCGTGCTGCCAACTGAGTCGGGCCGACACCTGGTGTCGATTGCCGCTCTTGGTATCAGACATGTTCCGATACTGTCGACGAGCAACGAAGATATGCGAGGCAAGCGGATCAAGATCCTTGCGCATTTCTTCGATGGCCGCATTCACTTCACCCATGGCCTCGCCGAGCACAGACAGAGCGTTTTGTAGGCGATTCGGGCGCATGCTGTTCTTTTGAACATAATTCAAAAAATGAAGTCAAGCGTGCGTGTCTGCAAACAAAAATGGATGTTGGCGGAAAGGTATTGCAAGCGTTATGCCTGATGATCCGTGCCAAGCTGTATGGCGGGAAACTGTAGGGGGATTCGAACTCTTGGGAAGAATCGCTGGTGGCGGTCACGGAGGCGGCCAAACCAACCGGCCTAACGAGCGAGTTCGATAAGAACTAGCTTCAGCTCCGAAACGGGAACTCAACCCGGACGTTTGCAACCCGCCAGCTCGGGGACCCCCGGGGGGTGGCTTTTGGCCAGGCTGCTGTAGGCAAAAACCGACTTTGGCCTCGCAAAATTTCTTGGCAATAAGCAATCGAGATCGGCTTCCGCGACATGAAGAACTCTCGACGACATCGACGTTGTGTTATGAAATTTGTTATGAAAATCAAAACTTGCGGGCTAAAATATCGCGTAAAAGCTTGAACCATAGTGAGATATGCGCGATGCAGGGTTCGAACCTGCGACTTCTTGCGTGTGAAGCAAGCGCTCTACCACTGAGCTAATCGCGCGGGAAAACGAGCGACGCGTAGATTTACAGCGCTCCCGACGCCGGGCAACCTTTTTGATCGCGCCGCTCGACCGGATATCGAACACGCTCCTACGCTTCCTCGGAGGCAACCGCGAGGGCGAGGGCGGCTTCCTCTTCGATCGGGCGAGCGCGTCGGTCGCGGCCGAAAGATCGGCGTGCGATTGGAGAGAACTTCGCGGAAGTAAATCGCGACGCAGCCCGAGCAAGAGCCAGGACGCGATCGGCCGCATCCGTTCGAGAAAATCGATCGTCGTCAGCGTCGGACCGAGTTTTTTATCGAGCAAGAGGACGTGCGTGATCATGGTCACGCTCATGGCGGAGAAGAGGAAATGGAGCACAGCTTAAGCGGACGCTGACGCCGAGCGCGACGGCACTGAGGACAGCGCCCCAGAGCAGGTAGCGCTCATGCATTTGCGCCGAGCAGCGCGAACATGAGGAGCCAGGGCGCGGCGATGGCGATGAGGAGCCGCGGGTCGCGAGTGCGAGCGTGACGGGCGGCGCCGAGCGCGCAAAGCACGAGCGCGCCAAGATAGACCAGGCGCAAGGTCCATTGCAGCGTCAGCACGAAGTGAAAGGCGCCGAGCTGGGGCGACCAAAAGGGCGCCTTGAGCGACAAATTCCAATATGGAAAGAAGAGATGGGAGATTGTAGCAGGAGCTGATGAAGAGATAGGGATAACGTTCGCTTCCGTAGAGGAAACCGATCTTCAACCAGGCGAAGCTGCCGCCGCCGAGCGCACCGACGACAAAGGCCGCGACGGCGGCCAGGCCGGCCGTCCATGCCCAGGTATTGCGCGACCTTGCGAAGCCAAAGGAAGAGACCGGCGATAAGGGCGGTTGCCGCGACGGCCTCCCAGGCCAGGGCGTTTCGCAGGAGCCAGGGAGAAACAAGGAGCGCGGACGCGGCGACAAAACCGGCGAGCACGCGTCCGGCCCGGACCCAGCGCTTCTGCCAGAGCGGCCAAAAGACAAAAAACGGCGCGACGAAGAGCAACTGCCCTTTGAGCATCCCTCCGACGGCGAGCAAACAACCACACCAGAACCAGCGTCTCGTAAGGGCGGCGAGGGCGGCGAATAAATAAAACGGCAGGATCCAGACATCCCATTGCGGCCAGGCGTGGGCGTCGAGAATGAGCGACGGTTCGAGCCAGGCCACGCTCGCGGCCAGCAAACCGCAGACCCAGCCGCGCTCGGCCGGCGGAAGGCGATGCAGGAGACCCGAATCGGTCGCGCCAGAAGACCGCCGGACTCCCAGCCTAACGAGCAGAAAAATTCCGACCGCCGTGACCAGTTCGCAGAGCAGATTCACGCTCAGGAGCGGCTCGACGTATTCGGGCGTGCCATCCTCAACGCCGGGAAATTTCGCCCGCACCTCCTTGGCCCAGATCGACATCACGAGGAGCCGCAGCGGCGGATAATCGAGATAATAATTGTCCTTCGTAGGCGTCGTCGCCTGCACGCGGTCGTAGAGCCCGAAATAGCCGCGGGCAAAAGCCCGCCAGGAATCCGGGTTTTCGTCCGGGCGAAAGCCGACGCCCTTCGACCAGCGTCTGGTTGCCCCAATAAAAGCCGTTTGACGATGTCGCTGCTGGTAACGCAGGTGGGTCGTCTGTTCCCAGGCGTAGCGGCGCAGCGCCACTCCACCGAGCAGGAGCGCAAGCAGGATGATCCCGAGAAGGATTCGCCGGGCACGAAGCGACGCGAAAATTCGCGCGGGAAGGTGGCGCCACTCCATCAGGTGCGCACCATCAGCGCGACGGGCGGCGCCGGCAAATAAAGATCGCGCCTCGCCGTTTCGTCAGGCGGGGGCGAAGATCTCGTCGAACATGCAGAGAAAGCGACGAATCTCGAACGGCTTGGTCAGATAATTGCGGGCGCCGGCCGTGAGCATACGCTCGATCTGGCTCGGCGTGGCGTCGGCGCTGATCACGATGACTGGGATGTTTGCGCGGTCTCGGGTTGCGCCTGCAGCTCGCTCGAGAACTTTGCTGCCGTGAATGTCGGGCAGATCGAGATCGAGCAGGACGAGCTGCGGGTTTTGGGTGCGCGCCATCTCGAGAGCCTTGCTCGCCGGTCTCGGCCCAGATCAAGATCAGTCCCGGGACGGTCCACGAGGACGTTTTCGATCAAGCGGAAGTTGGGCTCGCTGTCCTCGACGCAAAGGACGCGCGGGTTGCCGTTGCACGGTGGCGCGCCGGTTTGCGATCCGTGCTACGGGAGCATCGGGACGATGACGGACTTCGCGGGTGGCGCGGCCAGTTCCCGGCGCGGCTGGTTCCTCGCATCTCGTCCCGCGACTCGCTGCGCGTCCTGGACCGACTTGAGCAATTGCTCGCGCAGCATTTTGATTTCGAGTTGGGCGAGGCGGAGTTCCTGCCGGAATTGATCGTCATTTCCAGTTTTCATTAATTTTAGAGCGAAGCGATTTTTAAACCCGATGGCTCGTCGAGCGATGGTCGCGCGAAGTTTCTTCGCCATCTCGAGGTCGCGGCGCATTTTGTTTTTGTGGGTGCAGAAGAGGAGCGCGGTTTCTTCGGAGATGAGGTCCTCTTCGAAGGCTCGCATGAGGGATTGATCGAAGCTGTGCCAGCCCAGCGTGCTGCCCGCCTCGATGATTTCCTGGAAGGTGCGGTTCTCGCCTTCGCCGTAGAGGAGCGTCTCGCGCGTGCGCAGGCTGCTGCCCATGATTTCGGTCACGAGGAGGCGGCCGCTCGTCGATCTTGGTCGACGAGACGCTGGCTGACGACGTAGCGCAAAGTGTCGGCCAGCCGCTCGCGCACCTGTTTTTCTTCGTCGGTCGTGAAGAGGCCGAGGATGCGATTGATGCTCTGGCCGGCGTTGATCGTGTGCAGCGTGCAGAAGACGAGGTGGCCCGTTTCCGAGGCGGTGAGGGCGATCTCCATCGTTTCGCGGTCGCGCATTTCACCGATCAGGATCACCTTGGGCGCCTGGCGCATGGCGGCGCGCAAACCGGTCGCGAAATCAGGAAAATCTCTTGCCCAACTCGCGCTGGCTGAAGGCCGCCTTGCCGTGCGGGTGAACAAATTCGATCGGATCCTCGAGGGTGACGATGTGCACCTCCTGGGTCTGGTTCAGCTCATTGAGCATCGCCGCCTGGGTGGTCGTCTTGCCGCTGCCGGTGCTGCCGGTGACGAAGATGATGCCGTGCTTTTCCTTCACGATCTCGGTGAAGATCGGCGGCAGACCTAACGATTCGATCGTCGGGACCTGCGATTGCAACTTGCGCATGACGATGCCGGTGTGGCCGTTCTGTCGATAGATATTGACGCGAAAGCGAGCCAGATCGCCGAGCGCGTAGCTCGTGTCGCAGGAGCCGGTGGTGGCGAGGTCCGATTGCAAGCCGTTTGCCCCCGGCGATAAGGAGCGAGGCCATCGCGTCGATGTGGGTAGGCTGCAGGTCGTGCCCGGCTCCTCCAGCGGGAGCTCGTGCAATTTCCCGTAGCGCTCCACGAGGGGTGGTTTTCCGTTGATAAAGAGGCAGTCCGACACGCCCTCGCCGCTTTGCAGCATGACGGTCAGGAGTGCTTGCAGATCTTCGTTGGTCATTTTCGTAAGTCCCGCTGTCCACGGGCGCGGTTTTTCCGCGGCCCGCAGCATTGCGCCGGTTCCTTGAGTGCAGGATTTGTTCCACCGGCGAGGGAATCGCGGCCGCTTGCCAATTGCGGCCCGGGATTTATCTAAAGGCATGTCCGAACACAAAATGACGCTCACCTGGAAGCGCGCCACGCCTGACTTCGAATACAAAACCTACAACCGCGATCACACCTGGAGCTTCGACGGCGGCCATGAAATGCAGGCCACGGCCGCGCCCGCTTATCTCGGCAACCCCAAGCTGGTCGATCCGGAGGAAGCGTTCGTCTCGGCGCTCGCCAGTTGCCACATGCTCACCTTCCTCGCCGCCGCCTGTAAGAAGAAATTCCTGCTCGACGAGTACGTCGACGAAGCCGTCGGCCACATGGAGAAAAACGCCGAGGGCAAACTGGCCATCACCCGCGTCGAGCTGCACCCGAAGCTTAAATTCTCGGGCGAGAACCAGCCGACCGAAAAAGACATCGAGGAGATGCACCACTTCGCGCACGAGAACTGTTTCATCGCCAACTCGGTCAAGACCGAGGTGACGGTCGCGAAGTAAGCCCTGGATTTTTTTGACCGCGGATTACGCGGATGACACGGATGGAAGAAATACGTCCGCTTTCCTTCTGGACATCTGCGCAATCCGCGTAATCCGCGGTTAAGATTTTCCTCATGAGCAGTCCTAAGCGACCCGCAGCGGATGGAGAAAATCGTCAGCCTCTGCAAGCGGCGCGGATTCATTTTCCAGGCGAGCGAAATCTACGGCGGCCTCAACGGCGTCTGGGATTACGGCCCGCTCGGCGTCGAGCTGAAGCGCAACCTGAAGGATTACTGGTGGCGCGTGATGGTGCGCGAGCGCGACGACGTCGTCGGGATGGACGGCGCGATCCTGACCCATCGCGCGGTGCTCAAAGCGAGCGGGCACGAAGACACCTTCAGCGATCCGATGGTCGATTGCCGCACCTGCAAAGCGCGGCTTCGCGCGGACCAATTGCCGGAGAAAAACGGGGTCAAGCAATGCCCGAATTGTGGCGGCAAGGACCTGACTGAGGCGCGTCCTTTCAACCTCATGTTCTCCACCCAGATGGGCGCGTCGGCCGATCCCGATGTCATCGCCTATCTCCGCCCTGAGACGGCACAGTCGATCTTTGTCCAGTTCAAGAACGTCCTCGATACCGCGCGCAAGAAGCTGCCCTTCGGGATCGCGCAAATCGGCAAGGCGTTTCGAAATGAGATCAACCCGCGCAACTACATCTTTCGCTCGCGCGAGTTTGAGCAGATGGAGCTCGAATATTTCTGCCGGCCGGAGCAGGGGATGGAGCTGCTCGATTACTGGCTCGAAGAACGGCTCAAGTTCTACGAAAACATCGGCATTCCACGCGAGAAACTGCACGTTCTCACCGTGCCAGATGCGGACCGCGCCTTTTATTCGAAGGGGACCTACGACATCGAATACGCATTTCCGTTCGGCGTGCAGGAACTCGAAGGCGTCGCCTACCGGACCGACTACGATCTCACGCAGCACCAGACAGCGAGCGGCAAACCGCTCGATTATTTCGACGAGGAAACCAAGGCGCGTTTCATCCCGCACGTGATCGAGCCGAGCGCGGGCGTCGATCGCACGGTGCTCGCGCTGATTTGCGAAGCCTACGACGAAGAGACCGTGACCGACGACAAAGGCAAGAGTGAAACGCGCGATCGTCCTGCGTTTTCATCCGCGGGTCGCGCCGATCAAGGCGGGTGTCTTTCCGCTCCTGAAGAATCAGCCGGCGCTGGTCGAGAAAGCTCGCGAAGTGCAGGCGCTCCTCCGCCCGCTCATGAATGTTTTCTACGACGAAACCGGCGCGATCGGCCGGCGCTATCGGCGCCAGGACGAAGCGGGCACGCCGTTCGGGATCACGATCGATTTCGAAACGTTAGGCGAACGCGATCCGGCGCTTGCGCGACACGGTCACCCTGCGCCACCGCGACAGCATGGAGCAGGAGCGGGTGAAAATTGAAGAATTGTGCGGCGCGGCTTATGAGCGCGATCTCCTAGGACGTCATCCCGAGCGCAGCCGAGGGACCCCATGGAGCAACCGCCTACGCTTCGCGGCCGGATTCCTCGGCTGCGACTCGGGATGACGGATCTGGCCGACTTCCGGGATTATTGCCTGACGAAACCAAACGTGACCGAAGGCACGCCCTTCGGCGAGGACACGCTCGTCTTCAAAGTCGGTGGGAAAATGTTCGCCCTCGCCTCGCTCGACGAGGTTCCGCCCCGGGTGAACTTGAAATGCGATCCTGAACGCGCGCTCGATTTGCGCGATCGCTACGAGGAAGTCCAGCCGGGCTATCACATGAACAAGAAACACTGGAACACGGTCGAGCTGGGCGGCGGAATTCCGGAGGCTGAACTGCGCAGCATGATCGACCACTCATACGACCTGGTCGTCGCCCGCCTGCCGAAGCGAAGGTAGCCCGCGTTCGTCCTCGCTGTTTGGTGGGACGAGACTCCGTCGGCCAGGGGATCAATCGATCGCGCGAAGCCCGTTACGCGCTCGACAGAGCTCGCCCCACCAAGAAACGTCCGCAGCTGCCTTATCGCGGATGAAGCACCGGACGCACCTGCACCGGTCCAAGATCGAGCTGTAGCGCTTCGATGGCCACATCGAGAAACGCATCCGGCGGGTCGGTAAGCGCGACCGAGAGCTGGCCGACGGCGTCCGAATCGGCCCGCAAATCTTCCTCTTCCAGCAAGCGCATTACAGCGGTCGCGCAATTTTGCGCCGAATCCACCAGCGTCACCGACTGGCCGAGAAACCGCCCGATCGCCTCGCGCAAGCAGCGGATAATGCGTGCAGCCGAGCACCAGCGTATCCACTCCTTCCTCGACCAGGGGCGTGAGATATTGCCTAACGACACGATCGGTAACCTCACCTTCCAGCCAGCCTTCTTCGATCAGCGGAACGAAGAGCGGACAGGCGCGCGCCGTGATACGCACGGTTGGGTCGAGCGCGCGAAGCGCGCTCTCGTAGGCGCCGCTTCTGATCGTGGCGCGCGTTCCGATCACTCCGATATGGCCGTTGCGGGTCGCGGCGACGGCGGCTTGCGCGCCTGGCCGGATGACGCCGGTCACCGGGATGGGAGTGGTCGATTCGAGTCGGGGAAGAGCAAGGGCGGAAGCGGTGTTACAGGCAACGACGATAGTTTTGCAGTTTTCCGCGAGCAACATCTCCGTAATCTCGAGGCTGTAGCGCTCAACCGTCGCGGCGCTTTTCCCGCCGTAGGGGACGCGGGCGGTGTCGCCGAGATAATAGATTCGTTCGTTAGGCAAGAGCTCGCGCAGCGCGCGCACCACCGTGAGTCCGCCGATCCCGGAGTCGAAAACGCCGATGGGTCGTTGCCGCGTATTCATCAGGTCAGGGAGTTGAGCATGTGGAAGATGAACCGACGAGGACGCCATCAATCTAAATGCGAACGCCTTCGGGCGCGGTGAAATCCGACTCGGCCGCGCTGCCCGTGTTGCGGGTGGCCGTCGGCTCGAAAAGCAGGACCTCCGCTTCCTCATCCGCCGCCGTGCGATGCTCCAAGCCGTGTGGTACGATGAGAAATTCGCCTTCCTTCAGCTCCACTACCCGGTCGCAGAATTCGATCCGCATCCGGCCGCGCCAAACGAGAAACAATTCGTCCTCCGTGTCGTGATGATGCCACGGAAATGTCCCTTGGAATTTCACCAGCTTTACTTCCTGACCGTTCAATTCCCCGACGATCTTGGGCCGCCAATGTTCCGTAAAGGCATCGAACTTTTCTGCGAGGTTCACCTTTTCCATGGCGCTCCCCACCTTACCGCAACCTCCCTTCTGCGGAAGCCTGATTACCGCGGCGCACGGCTGCCGGTTTTCGTTTTGCAATCGCCGCGCGCTCTTCGATGATTGCTCCCCATGGCGGAATTTCCAAGGCTTACGAACCGCAGGCTGTCGAGGCGAAATGGTACGCTCGCTGGCTGGCCGAGGGTGTTTTCAAGGCCGACCCCGCTTCACCGAAACCGGCGTATTCCATCGTCATCCCGCCGCCGAACGTCACCGGCGTGCTCACGCTCGGGCACGTCCTGAACAACACGATCCAGGACATCCTCGCCCGGCGCGCGCGCATGCTGGGCAAGGAAGTGCTCTGGCTGCCGGGAACGGATCATGCCGGAATCGCCACGCAGACCGTGGTCGAAAAACATTCTGCGCAAGGACGGAAAAGAAGACGCGGCACGATCTCGGGCGCGAGGAATTTCTCCGGCGCGTCTGGGAATGGAAGGAAAAACACGGCGGCATCATTATCGAGCAACTGAAGCGGCTCGGCTGCTCCTGCGATTGGTCGCGCGAACGCTTCACCATGGACGCGGATTACTCGCGCGCTGTGCAGCGGACCTTCGTCGATCTTTACGAAAAGGGGCTCATCTATCGCGGCCGGCGGATGGTGAACTGGGACCCGGTCGCGCTGACCGCGCTCTCCGACGAGGAAGTGATCCCGACCCCGCAAAAATCCGCGCTCTATTACGTGCGCTACGAGCTGGTCGAGGAGCCGGGACAATTCATCGAGGTCGCGACCACGCGGCCGGAAACGATCATGGCCGACGTCGCGCTGGCGGTGCATCCCGACGACGAGCGTTATCGTGCATCGTTAGGCAAGAAAGTCTGGCGCCCGCTCGATCGCGCGCAGCTGCCGATCATCGGCGATGCAGGCGATCGATCCGGACTTTCGGCACCGGTGTTCTGAAAGTGACTCCGGCGCACGACAAGGTCGATTTCGAAATCGGCCAGCGGCACGGGCTGCCGGTGATCGATGTCCTGCATCCGAACGGCACGATCAATTGTCCCGGCGTTCCGGAACTCGACGGGCTCGATCGCTTCGTGGCGCGCAAGAAAGCGGCCGAGATGCTCGCGGAGAGCGGGCTGCTGGCGAAAGAAGAACCGCACGAAAGCACGGTCGGCTTCAGCGAGCGCGCCGGCGTTCCGATCGAGCCGCGCCTGAGCGAGCAATGGTTTTTGAAATATCCGCGGGTCGACGGAAGCGCGCGCGGCGGTCGGTCCGGCGAGAGCGATTCGTTTTCGCCGGAGCGCTGGGAAGCGGTCTACCAGCACTGGCTGGAGAACATTCAGGATTGGTGCATCAGCCGTCAGCTCTGGTGGGGCCATCGCATCCCGGTCTGGTATCGAAGCAAGAACGCGAAACCGCTGGCAAAGACATCCACGTCGGCATCGAGCCGCCGTCCGACGCGGAGAACTGGGAGCAGGACCCCGACGTGCTCGACACCTGGTTCTCGAGCTGGCTCTGGCCGTTCGAAACGATGGACGCGAGCAACGCGGGCGAAGTTTTATCCGACGAGCGATCTCGTGACCGCGCCGGACATCATCTTTTTCTGGGTCGCGCGCATGATCATGGCGGGGCTCGAGTACACCGGGCAGGCCCCGTTCAAAGATGTCTTTTTTACCGGCCTGATTCGCGACGGGCAGGGACGGAAGATGAGCAAGTCGTTAGGCAATTCGCCCGATCCGCTCGATCTGATCGCGAAATATGGCGCCGACGGTCTGCGTTTCGGTCTGATGCGGATCGCGCCCAGCGGGCAGGACATTCGCTTCGACGAGAAGCAGATCGAGGAAGGCCGCAACTTTGCGAACAAGCTCTGGAACGCGACGCGCTTCCGCCAGATGCACGGCGGAGAAACCGAAGGCGAAATCGATCCTGCGCTCCTCACGAGCGACGACAAATGGATCCTGTTGCGCCTCGACGCCGCGATCCGCGCGGTCACGCAGGCGCTCGAGGAATACAATTTCAGCGAGGCCGCCCAGGCGCTCTATCGCTTTTTCTGGAGCGAATTTTGCGATTGGTATCTCGAAGCGAGCAAGGCCGCGCTCGGGATGCCGGACGCGGAACCACCGAGCGCGCGCAAAGCCAACACTCTCGCGGTGATCGATTTCGTCCTCGGTCACACCCTGCGCTTGTTTCATCCATTCATGCCTTTCATCACCGAGGAACTCTGGCACGGGCTCGGTTTCAACAGCGACCTGCCGGACGAGCAGGGGGCGCAAACGATCCAGTTTGCCCGCTGGCCGCAGCCGCTCGATGACGAATTCAAGAAGCACTACGGCCTCACGCCTAACGACGAACAATTCGCCAATGCGAAATACGAAACGGTCAGCGCCGGTCGCCGGTCTGCGTCGCGATTTCAACATCGCTTCGAACAAGCGGATCGTTTTTGTGCTCAGGCCTTCGAGCGCGCTGAGCGAGGAAGAAGCGGCCGTCTTGCGCATCCTGCTCAACGCGGAGCGGCTCGATCTGACGCCGAGCTACGAGCCGCCCAAGGGAACGCCGACCGCGCTCACGCCGCTCGGCGAACTTTATCTGCCGCTCGAAGGCTTGATCGATCTCGAGGCCGAACGGCAGCGCCTTGGCAAGGAGATCGCGAAGATGGAAGCGGAATTGGTGACGGTGCGGAAGAAACTGGCGAACGAAAATTTCGTCGCCAACGCGCCGGCCGCAGTCGTAGATGAGCATCGGCAGCGGGAAAAGGATTTCGCCGAGCGTCTCGCGCAGCTCGAGCGAATGCGCGACTCGTTAGGGTAGGAGTCGGAGGCGCGAGCTTCTGCTCGTCCGGGACGTGCGGAAGCACGTCCCTCCGGGATTGTCGCCGAAGTGCACGCCGCGTTATAGTCGCTCGCGTAACATGACCAGACTGCTCAAACTCCTTCTCTGGATCGGCATCGGTTCGCTCGGTGCGGCGGCGGTCGCCGTGCTGGCCTTTGCCCGGGGCGAACCGGTCAACGCGCTCTGGATCGTGACCGCCGGCCTGTGCGCGACCGCGATCAGTTATCGCTTCTACAGCAAGTGGCTCGCGACCAAAGTTCTCGTGCTCAACGACAACCGCGCCACGCCCGCGCTCGTGGTGGATGACGGCAAGGATTTCGTCCCGACGAATCGCTGGATGGCGTTTGGTCATCACTTCGCTGCGATCGCCGGGCCCGGCCCGCTCGTCGGTCCGGTGCTCGCCGCGCAGTTCGGTTTTCTGCCCGGAACACTTTGGATTCTTGATCGGCGCAACGTTAGGCGGCGGTGTTCACGACATGATCGTGCTCTTCGCTTCCGTGCGGCGGCGCGGGAAGACGCTGGGTCAAATGGTGAAGGAGGAGATCGGCAGCGCGGTCGGCGCGCTCGCGCTCGTCAGCGTGCTCGCCATCATGGTGATTTTGCTCGCCGTGCTTGCGCTCGTGGTCGTGCAGGCGCTCGCCAAGAGTCCCTGGGGCGTCTTTACGATGGCGACGACGATCCCGGTCGCGCTGATCATGGGAATCGGTCTTCGCTCGGGCCGAGTCGGAGTCGGATGGATGACGGTCTTCGGTTTGTTAGGTCTGCTTTTCGCCGTCTGGGGCGGACAATTTCTGCCCCAATTTCCGGCGATTGAAAACTGGTTTCGTCACGATCAGAAATGGCTCGTCTGGGCCGTCATCATTTACGGTTTCGCGGCTTCCGCGCTGCCGGTCTGGTTGTTGCTGACGCCGCGCGACTATCTGAGCACCTTTCTAAAACTCGGGACCGTCGCGGCGCTCGCGATCGCGGTGATCCTGATCCATCCGACGCTGCAAATGCCGGCCCTTTCGCGCTTCATCGACGGCAGCGGTCTCGTCTTTGCCGGACCGGTTTTTCCCTTCGTCTGCATCACGATCGCCTGCGGCGCGGTTTCGGGGTTTCACTCGCTGATCGCATCCGGCACGACTCCGAAAATGCTGGAGCGCGAGTCGCGCATTCGCGACATCGGTTACGGCGCGATGGTCACGGAAATGATGGTCGCGCTGATGGCGTTGATCGCGGCCTGCGTGCTGCAGCCGGGCCAATACTTTGCGATTAACGCCAAAGGAACGCCGAGCGAAGTGGTCGCGAAGGTTTCTGCCGCCGGATTTCCGGTGAGCGAACCGGAGATGAAACAGCTCGCGAGCGATCTCGGCGAGAGCACGATGTTCGGCCGCGCGGGCGGCGCGCCGACTTTTGCGGTGGGGATGGCGCACATGTTTGCGCGTGTCTCGGCCAGTCCGACCGCGCTCGCGCTCTGGTATCACTTCGCGATCATGTTCGAGGCGCTCTTCATCCTGACGACGCTCGATGCCGGCACGCGCGTCGGGCGATTTCTTCTGCAGGATTTGTTAGGCCAAATCTGGCGACCGCTGGCCAACACGCGCTCGTGGAGCGCGAATCTTTTCGCGAGCGTCGCTGCTGGTCAGCGCGTGGGGCTGGTTTCTTTACCAGGGGGTGATTGATCCGTTGGGCGGAATCAACAGCCTCTGGCCGCTCTTCGGTCTCGCCAACCAGCTGCTTTCCGTGATCGCGCTCTGCCTCGGGACGACCATCCTGATCAAGATGGGCAAGGCCCGCTACGTCTGGACGACGCTGGTCCCGCTCGTTTTCATGATCGTGGTCACGTTCTCAGCCGGTTACCTGAAGATCTTTTCGCCTGATCCGAGGCTTGGTTTCCTGAAGATGGCGGACGAAATCGTCGCGACTGCTCCGGCGCAATATTGACTACGCGCGCCAGGCGCTTATCTGGCGAATCGACGCGCTCGTGGCCGCGGCTTTTCTTCTGTTGGTCTCTCTGATCGTCGCCGGTTGCGCCTGGCAATGGTGGCGGCTTCTGCGCGGGACGAAGCCGGTGGTGCTGCACGAGAGCGAGTTCGTGCCGCTCGCCCAACTGCAGGTGGCGAATCGTTAGGCGAAATGCGCGAAAAGGAAATGCTCGCAGTCGTGGAAGCGCTGGCGAACCAGCCGACCGCTCCCTTTCACGAAGACGCGGTGCGGACGGAGATCGAGGCGCAGTTGCGGAAAATGTCCGCACGTTAAGTTCGAGCGCGATGGCTTTGGGAACATCATTGCGCACTATCAGCGAGGTCGGAGACGGGCTCGCGGCCTGGGGCCTGGCCGCGCACATGGATCATCCGGGCTGGGTCCGCGACAAGGACGGCGAGATGCGGTTCCTCGGTTCCGTCGCCGCGCGGTTTCGCAGCAATCCGAAGAAGAGATCCTTTGGCGACTTCGAGATGTGGGATCTGTCGCCGTTTGAGATTCGCGACCGTCAGATTCATTCCCGCGCTTGTGACGATTTGCTCGGCTGCGCGGAAATTATCTGTCGTGTTTCGCGAGTTGGAGGAAAAGGCTGCGAACGCGCATTGCGTT
Organism: uncultured Verrucomicrobiae bacterium; assembly: GCA_963821915.1. Classification (GTDB taxonomy): domain Bacteria; phylum Verrucomicrobiota; class Verrucomicrobiia; order Chthoniobacterales; family UBA10450; genus Palsa-1392. Next base: position 121,632 of record CAWGFS010000017.1, on the reverse strand, counting down.
GGACTTTTCACCCGCGCGGAGGAAGTCGGTTTTGTCGGGGCGATCAAGCTCGCGCAAGCGGGAATCCTGCCTCGCAGCCTGACGATTCTCTCGCTCGAAACGAGCACGCCGCGCGGCACGGCGGAAATTGGGCGTGGTCCGATCGTCCGGGTGGGGGACAGGATTTCGAGCTTTGATGGGCCGGCGACCGCGCGCCTGCTCAGCATCGCGCAGGAAGAGGAAATTCCCGTGCAACGTTGCCTGCTTGATGGCGGGACCTGCGAGGCGACGGCGTATCAGCTTTACGGTTACACCTGCGCGGCGGCGAGCCTTGCGCTCGGCAACTACCACAATGTCACGCCGGAGGGCACGATCGCGCCGGAATATGTCGCGATCGATGACTTTGTCGGGCATGGTCCGGCTTTGTGTCGCGACGGTTTTGCGCGGGCAAGGCGCATGAACCGCAGAGGGCGCTGCGCAAGAAGCTGGAGGAAAATGCGCGGAGTTACCGTGAGTTTTATCGACATCCGTCAAGCGATCCGAGAATGTAGATGCCTCCCTTGGGAGCCTGGTATTAGCATGGCCGAGAGGGAAGGTTGAGCGCAGGCGACGCTTCCGCCGCGCTTCGCAGAGCGATGCGTCTACAGTGCGGCCGACTATTTGCGCCGCAACGGCACCGTAATTTCGGAATCCTGATAAGCGAGGATGACCTTGCCATCTTCGAATCGCCCGGAGCGTCACCTGATAAACCTGTTTGCCGAACTGCAGGCCGAATTGCTGGCCTTCCTGCATGATCTTGCCATTCAGGATCGCAAAGCGCGCTCCGGCGCCCATCGTGACCGAAGTCAGGGAGAAGGAGCCGGGCGACAGATCCGGGCCGGAAGCTCGAGGTTTTCGGCCCCGGCCTCTTCCAACCGATCGGCCAGAAAGGATCGCGCGCGTCGGCTCGCGTCAAAGGTGGATTTGTTCTTCAACTCGATCGCTGGGGCCGGTTCCACGGCCCGGACCGCGGCGAGCAGGAGACTCGTTAGGCAAAGAACAAGCAGGAGATTCTTCATTTCTTAAGAACGCGGTCTGCGCGATGAGGCTGACCTGTTGGTACTGCGGGTCGTCAGGCACGGCGTGAATGACGACGTGTTGGATCGTCGAGCAACGGCTCGCTGTTTTCCAGTTCGGCAATCGCTTTCCCGAGGTCGCCGTATTCACTCTGGGGCAGGTCGATCGCCCAGGTGTCTTTGATCCAGTCCGACAACTCCGGTTGTTTGAAATCGGCGCTCGATTCGAGACGCGCGGTGACCTTGTCGATTCCCTGATCGGCGAAGAAGGTGCGCATCTTGGGCGGGAACCAGGCGATCGGCGCGCCTTCCGCCGTAGTGGCCTTGAGGGCCTCGTAGCGGCCGGTCGCTTCCTTCGCTTGGATTTCGAGGTTGGCGGTCTTTTTCATCTCCGTTTTCGAGGAGGCGGTTTTTGCCTGCAGGTCGGCGATCGTCTGCGGTCATCGAAGCGCGGCTCTTGTTCAGCGGCCCGAGGAAGAAATTGAAGTAACAGTAGATCAGCGCGACAAAGCCGAGCGCGCTCAGGACGATCTTTTGAATCTGATCTTTGGTGAGTTTTTTCGGCTTCATTTCGATTTCGCAATCGCATTGGCGGGCTCTTCTGTTTTGGCCTGCGTCGCCGGCGTTTCGGATTGAAGGTGACGCTGAGAACGAAGCGGGCGCTCGGCGTCGGGACCCCGCTCAAGTTCACCGCGCGTGTCGAGGTCCTCAAGGTTGCGGAAGGTGACCTTTACCTCGCCGTAGTTTTTCTCGAGCTGTTCGATCAGGAGTTGCCGAAATTCTTCGGCGGCCGCGCGCGGTTCCCGGGCGGCGGCGAGACCCTCGAGAGCGACGGCGACCGAGTGGTCGCCCCTCGGCAATGCTGCCATCAAGACTGGTCACCTGCAGATTGGGCGCGACGCAATGGGAAACCTGGGCAAGAAAAGGTGCCCAGTAGAAGCGATCTTCGATCAGACCGTCGAGCACTTTCGTGCTGTCGATGATTTGGTGCAGCTCGGTGGCCCGTTTCTGCGCGGCGGTCACTTTCGGTTCGATCTTTTGCCATTCGCGTTCGGCGGCGTTCAGCTGGCCCTTGATCTGAATCGTCCGATACGCGTTCCAGCCGTAGTAGAGGAAGAGAAGCGCGCCGAAGCAGCTCAGGGCGATAATGCCGAGCTTGAGCGGATCGCGTTTGCGCTGTCGCTCCTGGGTGATTTCCTCGTGGAGAAGATTGAGTTGCAGAGCCATCGTTAGGCGGATTTCAGGTAGGAGATGGCTGCGCCGCAGGCGACGTTGAGGGAGACGAACTCGCTCGAGAGCGCCTGGCGCTTGGCCGGTGGCAGGGCCACTTCGCAGGTCTCGAGCGGATCCCAAATTTCGCAGGGCAGACCCAGCTCGTCGCTCAGGATTTGCAAAATCATTTCCGTCCTGGCCATGCCGCCGGAGACGAAAATCCGGTGAATGCTTTCTTCGCATTGGCCTTCGAAGAATCCGATCGAGTTGCGCACTTCGGTGGCGAGACCGAGGAGCGAGCTCCGGCACGTTTCCGCCATGCCCGCGTCGCCCTCCTGCACCAGGACGCGCGCCGCTTCGGCATCGACCGCTCCGTCAGCGGTCAGCGCTTCGCCGAAAAGTTTGCCGCCGTAATCGATGCTGCGCACCAGCATCAGCTCGGTTTTGTGACCGATCAGCACGGTGCTTTGCTGGTGGCCCATGTCGAGCAGAAGAAAGGCTTCGTTGGCGAAGACCTCCGGGTAGGCGAACTCGAAGGCGTTAAAGGAACAGATCGGCGCGAGCTGGAGGATGTTGGCAGGCGTCTTCGTCTTGCTGAGCGCTTCGGAAATTTGTTTGACCGCCGGGCGCAGCATGCCGCCGACGAGATAACGCGTCTTGCCGCGAGCTTTCCGTAGCGGTGCCATTCGGGGTCACCCCGGCCAGCGCGACCGCCGAAACCGGCGCGCAATCGAGCACGAAATCTTTGCATTCCTGGTTGAGAACAGCGAGGCCGTTGAGACGAAGCGCGCTGCGAAGCAATTCGACCGGGGTGTTGGGCTGTTCGATGATGCGCAGAAGCGCGTTCGGATCGGAGGCCGCGACGGCGCAACTCTTCGCGCTGCCGCCCATGTCCTTGAGCAAGCAGTTTGACCTGTTGCGCCAGGTCGTCGGCAGTTGCGATCGTTTCCGGCACGGCGCGCGAGGCGTAATTGGTCAGCACAAAGCGGTGATCGCTCTTCCGTTGCAGCAACACACTTTTGAAAACGTGCTTGCCGAGATCGATCCCGATGACTGAATTCGAGGACTTGGCCATGGTCTTGCGCTTCTTAAAGCGAAAACCGTGCCGGGCACGCCGCGCTTTGGGAAAATTCTCCGGCGGTTTGTGCCGTTCCGTTTTCAGGCGGCGACCGACGGCCGATAACCGAAAAACTGGCGCGCTTTGATGATTCGCGAAACTTCCGGCGGCACCATCCTTTCCCAGGTCGGATCGCCCGCTCGCATTTTCGCGAGGACGTCAGGCGGGAAAATCTTCAGATATTCGCGATTGAAGTTTGTGATCTCCTGGATGAAGCCGTTTTCGATCAGGTATTGATAGAGATGATGCAGATTGGGCGCGACCTCGAACTGCGCTGCGGTCAGCAAGTCGCCCGTCTTCTCGTCCTCAACCGGATAGACGAAGAGTTTCAGGCCGCTTTTGAACATCCGGCCGAGCGCTTCGAGAATGCCGCCTTCGAGATTGAGATAATATTTTTCGTCGAAGATTTCCTGCAGGCTCGGCACGCCCATGACGAGTGCAACCATCTTGTTCGTGTAGCGGGAAAGATAGCCGGCGAGCCGGTAATATTCGCCGAACTTCGAAATCAAAACGGTTCGGCCTAACGATCCCAGAATATCCACCCGGGCGAGAAAATCGGCGTGGTTGAGCTGGCCTTCCGAAAGCAGATTTTCCAGCGTCATCTCCATCAGCACGACGAGATCTTCCTCTTTCGCTCCCGGCTCGCTGAGGAAAATCTGGCGCGCGCCCTCCAGCATGTCGTTCGTCGCGTAGGTGACCGGGCGGAAACTGCCGCGCTCAACGATGATCGCCTTCTTATGGAAGACTTCCGCCGGCTGCACCGTCTCGCCATCGGCGGTGAACATGACCGCATCAGTCAGGCCCTGGCTCACCAGTTGCAGGCTCATCAAGCGATTGTCGACCCCCGCGTAGGCGGGGCCGGAGAACTTGATCATGTCCACCTGGATGCGCTGCGGCGGTAGATTCTCGTGGAGCGACGCGATCAATTTCTCCGGCTGATGATAGTAGAAGGCGCCGTAGATCAGGTTCACGCCGATGATTCCGAGCGCTTCCTGCTGATCGACGTTCGCTTCGTCGAGCATCCGCACGTGGATGATGATCTGGCTCGGCTCACCGCGCGGCTCGGATTGGAAACGCATCCCCAGCCAGCCGTGCGATTCGTTGTGTTGCTTGAAACTGCGCGCCGCGACCGTGTCGGCGAAAACAAAGAAAGTGCGCTCGTCGCCGATCTTCTTGTCGAGCCGTTCGATCAAGAGCGAATACTCGTGATCGAGCATCGTCTGGAGCCGGGCGCGGCTGACGTAGCGATCGGTCGCGCCGTAAATCGCGTCGCTAAACTGCATGTCGTAGGCCGACATCGTCTTTGCGATCGTTCCGGAGGCGCCGCCGACCTGAAAAAAGCGCCGCGCCACTTCCTGACCTGCGCCAATTTCGGCAAACGTGCCGTAGCGTTTGACGTCGAGATTGATCTGGAACGCCTTCTTGTTCGTTCCGACATCCATCTCCGCATTCATAGGCTCAAGATGAAGACAATCGGGCGGTTCTCAACCGAGGTATCGCGAGCATTGTCACCGCCTGTACTTCACTGAGGTCAGCGCACGGCGAGAGTCGGGGCAGCAAAGGCCCCTCGCAGGCGAAACCTACAGGCGCACCCGCTCGGCGCTCTGGGCCGGGATCCAGCCCCGCAGATCATTAGGCAGCGCGGCGTAACACCAGTCGCCCCGCGTGCTCAGGATCTTGATCTCGCTTCCCGGTGGCAGGAGCAGCACCGTGCCCGCGCTCTCCGCCGTGGCGAGGCGTGCCTGGATGTTCTTTTTTGTCACGATCGCGAGATCGCGTCCCGCACTGCCGGTCTCGAGTTGATAAACAACAAACGCCGCGCCCGCCGAAATCGTGCCTAACAACACCAGCGCGAAAATCCAGACGACCGCCCGGCGTTGGGCGAAGTAGAGCCCGCGAGAATCGCAGCCGCACCCCAAAACGCCGCCGCTGCGAGCCAGGCACACTGGTCCCGCGTCAGAAAATCGAGATGCGTTTCCGTCCAGCCCGGGGCGAGCTCGATCGCGCGCGCCTGGTCGCGCGCCAATTGCAGATTGGCCCGCGCCTCGGGCTGCGCGGGATCGAGGGCGAGAGCGCGCTCGTAGTTCAGAATGGCGCGTCCGAAATCGCCGGTGCGAAAGTAGGCGTTGCCCAAATCGTAAAACAAAATCGGGTTCCACTGCCGGTTCTTGACGAGCGACTCGTAACCCGTGATCGCGTCCGGGAAATGCCCGGCGGCGTAGTCCGCATTTGCCTTAGTGAAGGTCGCGTCGGCCTCCGCGCGAGCCGGCGTGGTCATCGTTAGGCAAAGCAAGCCGGTCAGGATAAGAAGGAAAACTGGCGCGCGCATTTCAGGTCAGGCTCTCGATGAGTTCCAGCACCTCGCGCCGCGTTTCCTCCGCGACGGTGCCTTTGCCATTCGGCCGGCCGCTGTAACGCAACTCGTCGCTCCGTCGGAAAAGTTCGCGCATACGATCGCGTTTTTCATCCGGCAGATCGAAGGTCGCGACCGCCGTTTCCGCGTCAACCGTGTTTGGCTCAATCCCGCGACCGGGGGAGGAGAGCGCAGTCTTCAACTGCACCACGCGGAGCGCACCGGCGAAATATTGGTCTGGTGGATCGTCCGCGCGCCGCAGTTTGCGCTGCAGCTCGGCCGTTTCGTGCTCCCACGCGGCGATTCGTTGTAGCGCGCGATTTTCGAGGCGGCGCTTTCGCATTTCCCAACCAAAAAAACCGATCAGGCCGAGAAATGGAATTGCCTGCGCGGCCCAGAACACCGGCCTTTGGAAAACAGGAATAAATGTCTGGCCCCAGCCGCGATGATCAGTCCGCTGATAGAGAATGTCCTGGTCCTTGGGCGCGGCGGTCGGGCGGGCGCTGCTGCGCGTTTGGAGTCGCGGAGGCGTTCGCGATCGCCGGTGTCGCAGTCGGAGCGGCGCCGCCTTCGACCACGACAGGCAGTTTATCGCCGCGCAACGTGACGTAGCTTTCCTTGATCGGATTGAAATAGGAAAACAGCAGCGGCGGAACAGCCTTTTTCGGCTCGTTAGGCGTGAGCACCATCTCAAAGGTCTTGGTGCCGCTGATCCCGATGTCGTCGTCCGCTTTGAAATTCGAGCCCGGCGGATAAGTGTGCCAACCGCGTTCGTTCTCCAATGTCGGTGCCGTGACCCGGTCGAAATTGCCGCGGCCGGAGATGCTCGCCGTAACGGTGAGCGGATCGCCGACCTGCGCATTCTTTGGTTTCACGTCGGTCGTGAGGGTGAAATTCCCAACGGCTCCCGAGAAATTGGGCGGTGCATTCGCCGGCAACGGTTTGACCTCAATCGTTGTCGTTTCGCTGGAGAACTTCACTTCTCGCTGTTCGCCACGGCCAGCAAAAGGATCGTTGAAGAATGGATCGGAAAACGGATCGTCCATTCCGAAAATATCGAAAGGCGAACGTGGCCGGCTCCCACCACGCCGCGGGACTTGCACAATGGCCTTTGCATCCTTGGCCGCGATTTCGAGCTTGCCGCTTTTCACCGGCGTGATCGCCGTCTTGAAGGTGATGATTTCATAGGAACGCCCGTTGACGGACTCGAGCGTTTGCTCCGGATTCGGCATTCGCTGCGCGGTAAAGCCCTGTCCGCTCAGGGTCGCGCCCTCGATCAAGCGGTGCGGCACGCGGTTGTTGATTCCGAGCCGGATCTCGGCCGGAATGACTTCGCCGACATAGGCCGATGTTTTGGGAACGATCAGCTCGGCGAAAACAATGTTCTTTTCGTCGAGCGCGTTCCCACCCCCGCGCCGTGGCGAGCTCGTCGGTGCCGTTTTCGTTAGGCGAGACGTTTAGGGTGAGCGGTGGCGTCCGGAGCACACCGCTGGCGCTACGCACAACTTGCGGCGGGATGGTGAAGGTCCCGGCCTTGAGCGGGAGAATCGTGTAGTTGTAAATGAAGCTGTAGGTGAACCGCAGGTTGCGCCCCTCGACCAACTGCGACTGGCCGCTGTAGCGGATGTCGAGACCGTCCACCGAGATATCGTTGGGCGGAGTCGCGTTGGCGTCGCCCGTGACTTTGATTTGCAACTGCACCGGTTGATCGACTTCGGTCTCCGAACTGGTCAGGACGGCGGTGACGGTCGGTGAATCGGCGCGGACCAACGACGCGCTCGCGCTTGCGAGCAACGCCAGCAGTAAAACTCGTCGAAAAAATACCATTTCAGTGACTATCCACTCCCAACCATCAACCTTCCCCGCTACCAGTCCTTATAGACAGGACGCATGGACTTGTGTTCATCAAGCTGGACTTTCTGCTCTTCATCTTTCATCGATTGCAGGAGCGCTGCCGCTTGCTTCGGACTCATCTCGCCTTCCTTCTCCGGTTCGACCTCGGCTGGCGCCGCTTGCTGGTCGCCCTTCGGTTTTTCCTCGCCCGCTCCTTTGACGTCGCCGGTTAACGGTTTGTCCGGAGTGCCGGCTGGAGTCGGGCTGGGCTGTTCGCCGTTTTCGCCGCCATTCTGATCGGCGGAGCCCGGCGTGGGCGAGGGAGATCCTTCGTTGCTGGGCGTGGGCGACGCGCCCTGTTGTTCACCCTCGGAAGGGGAGGGTTCGGGGGTCGGTGTAGGCGATTCTCCGGCTCCATTCTCGCCCGGGGTAGGGCTTGGGCTTGCGCTCGGCGCTGCCGACGGGGTCGGTGACCCCGCTGGTGTGGGGGTGGGTGACGGAGATTGCTTGTTGTTCTCCGACTTTTGGCCTTCTCCAGAACCCTGGCCATTCTGCGATTGCTGTTGCTGATCCTTTTGTTGTTGGTCCTTCTGCTGCTGGTCTTTGTTTTGTTGCTGATTCTTGTCGTCCTGCTTTTTGATCGTTCTTCTGGTCCTTTTGCGGCGAAGGCGAAGGCGAAGGTGATGGTGAGGCGTCGGCGACGGTTTTTGTTCCTGCTTCTTCTTCAGCTCCTCGATTTTCTTTTTGACGAACTCGTAGTTGTCCTTCGCGTTTTTGTTTTGCGGTTCCGCTTTGAGCGTTTCCTCGTAATGCGGAAGCGCGCCCTCCCAGTTGCTCAGCTTTTTTGCGTCGCTCTTTTCCGCTTCGCCGCGCTCATAAAGCGTGTTGCCGAGGTTGTAATGACTCTCGCTCTGCAGGTGCGGATCTTTCGAAAGCAACGCCTGGCTGAAGGACTGCAGCGCCTTGTTGTAATCCTTCATTTTGTAGGCGGCCGCCCCGGCATCGAACTGAATGCGATCCGTCGGCCGGGCGCCGGGATTTTCCTGCAGCGTCTTCTGGAAATGTTCGTAGGCCTCGGGAAATTTTTGCTCCTCGTAGAGTTGCAAGCCCGGAGAAGCGGCCTGCGCCCAGCCTGCCTGCGGCCAGCGAAGAGAACGGCTGCGGCGGCAGCAATCGAGCGCTTCCGTTCCGGGCGGCGGCGGGCCGCTCCGCGGACCTTTGCGATCGTTGATCAAGAGCGCGAGGGCGAAAAGCAGAATCGCGGCCGAAAGCGGCCACTCGTAACGCTCGATCGGCCGGCGCGACAACCGCGCGTTGATGTCGGCCACCTGCATCTTGGCCAGACCGTCGCTGAAGAGCTGCTTCATCGTCCGCGGCCCGTTCTCGAGATGGACGTAAAACCCGCCCGCTGCCTGGGCGACCTCGCGCAGGCGCGTCTCATCGAGCTTCGATTTCACGACCTGTCCTTGGGCGTCTTTCACGAACGCGGTGCCGCCGCTTTCGCCCTGGATGGGAATAAGCGAGCCAGCCGGCGTCCCAACCCCGACGGTGAAGATGCGCACGCCCGCGTCCGCGGCTGCTTTCGCCGCGCTGCACCGCATCGCCGCTCAGTTCTTCGCCATCGGTGAAAATGATCAGCGCGCGATTACCGGTCGCCGATTTGCCAAAAGTCCGGGTGGCCAGGGCGATCGCGTCGGAGATGTTGGTGCCGCCTTCGGGAATGATCTTCGTGTCGAGCTCGTTGATCGAATCGACCGCGGCGTCGTAGTCGATCGTGAGCGGAGCTTGCAGGAAAGCCTTGCCGGCAAATGCGATCAGACCGACGCGATCGCCCTGCAGCTCGTTGATCAGATCCTGGGTGGCCAGCTTGACGCGCTCGAGGCGACTCGGCTGCACATCATTGGAAAGCATGCTGCGCGAGACATCGACCGCGAGGAGCAGATCGAGGCCCTTTGCGTTTTACTTCATCAAAGGCATAGCCCCAGCGCGGTCGCGCCAGACTAACGATGACGAGGGCGAGGACGAGAAGGAGGAGAATGAAACGCATGATGCGCCGGCGTGCGATTGACCGTCCCGGCCAGTTGCGGCAAGAGGCGCGCGGCGACAAACTGCCGCAGCCTTTCCGTCCCGACTTGCTCGGCGCGCGCGAAGAAAAACGCCAGCGCCGGAAGCACGAGCAAGCCCCAAAGCCAGATTGGATGCCCGAAACTCATGAGCGTGGGAGGGGCCTGTTGTGCCCCGATTTCGTTGCAGCGTCGCCCCCAGATCGGGGCGCGAAGGCCCCTCCCACATTTCCAACGCTTCGAGCGTCAATCACGGCAGTTTTTTCCAAATGGTTTGCGACAGCAGCAGCTCGGCGAGCAGAAGTCCCGCGCCCGCCATCAAACAGGCCGGAAACAAATCGCGGTACTGCTGGTATTTCTTCACCGAGACAGTCGACTTCTCCATCTTGTCGATGTCGCGATAGATGTTCTCGAGCGAGTCGGTGTCGGTCGCGCGGAAGAACTGGCCGCCGGCGATCTGGGCGACTTCCTTCAAGCCCGCCTCGTTGAACTGCACCTGCTGATTTCGATAAATGATGTTGCCTGCGACGTCGGTGACCGGCCGGCCGTTCGACGGATCGAAGACCGGCACGGGCGCGATGCCGTTGATTCCGGCACCGATCGCGAAGAGGCGGATGTTGAGCGCCTTGATCGCTTCCGCCGCCGTGTTCGGTGGAATTTTTCCCGCGTTGTTTTCGCCGTCGGTCAGGAGGACGATTGCGCGGCTCTTCGACTTCTTGTCGGTTAACCGGTTCGCCGCCGAGGCCATCGCGGAACCGATCGCCGTCCCGTCCTCCACCAGGCCGATCCGCACCCGCTCGAGATTTTGCAGCAGCCAATCGTGATCGAGGGTCAACGGACTAACGACATAGGGCCGGCCGGCGAAGGCGATGATTCCGATCCGATCGTTAGGCCGGCTTTCGATGAACTTTCGTGTTACCTCGCGAATCGCATCGATCCGCGTCGCCGAATCGCCGCCGACCGTGAAATCCTTGGTCAACATCGAGCCCGAAACGTCGAGCACGACCATGATGTCGATCCCGCTCGCTTCGACTTCGGTCAGGCTCTTGCCGAGTTGCGGACGGGCGAGCGCGAAAATGAAAATGGCGAGCGCGAGATAAAGCAGCCCATGCATGATGCGGCCCGCGCGCGAAGTGCTCCGCTTGCCGAGTGCGCGCAGGCTCGCGGTCGAAGAAAAGACCAACGCGGCCGCTGCGCCGCGCTGTCCGCGCAGCCACGCGAGCAGCGGCACGAGGAGCAGAAGCAAGAGCAGCCACGGGTGCGCGAAAGAAAATCCCCAGGGTGAATTTGGGGACCAAAAATTAGGCAGGCTCAAGCGCACCTCCTTTCACGAATCTGATCCGCTTCATCGAGCAAGAGCCGGCTGTCTTCCCGCGTCGCGTCGTAGCGCGCGAACTTGATCAGGTCGCAGCGGTTCAGGAAATCGCCGAGGAGCGTTTGTTCATCCGCCGAAAACGGCGAGGCAGCGGCGAGCGCGTTGAGAAATTCCACCGAAGTCTGCCGGGTGACCGGCAGCTGATATTGCTCCGTCACGTAACGCCGCAGGATATCCGAGACGCGGATGCTGAATTGATAAGGCGTCAGCTTGTCAATCTCGGTTTCGATTCGTGCGAGGAGATCGAGCGCGCGTTGCCGTGGGGTCTGCACGACGACGGGACGATTGCGCCAGCGTTTGATCAGCCAAATCGTCAGGCCGATGACCAGCAGCAGGCTGGCGACTGCGCAGAAGATCATCCACGGCTGGAGGAGGAAGTAATCCACCGGCGGGGAGATGTCGTGAAACTCTTGGGCGAGGAAAATGTGCATTGGTCTCAGCCTAACGACGCGCCATCCGCCGTTCGCGCTGCTTGAAGAAGGCGCGCAGCGCCGGCAAATAATCGTCGCCGGTGCGGAGCGAAATGGTGTCGATGTTATTGCGCCGCAGGGTGTGGATTGTCTCGGCGAGTTGAGCGCGCGCCGCCTCGCTGAAGCGGGTGCGCGTCCGGCGATCGCCGGTGTTGATTTCGATCTGTTCGCCCGTCTCGGCGTCCTCCAGCGTGATGATGCCGACGTCGGGCAGCGATTCTTCGCGCTCGTCATCGATCCGGATCGCGACGAAATCGTGCCGCCGGCTTGTGATTGTGAGCGCGCGCGAGAAATCTTCCGCCTGGAAATCGGAGATGAAGAAAACGACCGAGCGTCGCGTGACGACGTGGTTCAGATAATCGAGCGCCAGGCTCGGCAGCGTGCCGCGGCCTTGCGGCTCGAAGTAAAGAATTTCGCGGATCAGACGCAGCGTGTGCGAGCGGCCTTTCTTCGGCGGGATGAAGAGCTCGACCTGATCCGAGAAGAGGATCAGTCCGACCTTGTCGTTGTTTCGGATCGCGCTGAAAGCGAGGAGGCAGGCGACTTCGGCCGCGAGCTCTCGCTTCGATAGCGTGACGCTGCCGAAATTTCCCGAGGCGCTCACATCCACCACCAGCATGACCGTGAGCTCGCGCTCCTCGGTAAACTTTTTCACAAAGGCGTTCCCGAGACGCGCGGTCACGTTCCAATCGATCGCGCGAATCTCGTCGCCGGGCTGGTACTCGCGCACGTCCTCAAAGTTCATCCCGCGCCCTTTGAAGACGCTGTGGTAATCGCCCGCGAAGGCGGACTGGACGAGACCCTTGGTCTTGATCTCGAGCGCCCGGATCTTTTTCAGGATTTCTGCCGGAGTGCGCTCGTCATCCCGAGCGGAGCGTAGCGCAGTCGAGGGATCCCGTGGCATTACCGAGCACCTCCCTTCGGGGCGAGCGCATGCATCTCCTCGATCAAATCGCGCCACTCCGGATTCGATTCCCGATCAACGCTTCTTTCTTCTGCCGGCTCCAGTTCTTTAGCTGCTTTTCGCGTGCGATCGCGCTTTCCGGATCGGAATACGCCTCAAAATAGATGAGCTTGTGCGCATTGTACTGCTTCGCGAAAACACTCCCCGGCCTAACGAATGCTCATTCGCTCGTCGCTCCAATCATTGGTCACGCCGATGTAAAGCACGGTGTGGCGGTCGTCGTTCGTCAGAATGTAAACGAAATAGTTTTGATGACTCATCAGCACGTTTCAGGTTGCGCCACGGGATCCCTCGACTGCGCTGCGCTTCGCTCGGATGACAATTGTGGTTCGCACCCCAATCACGGCACCGGCAGCCCCGCGAAAATCCGATCGATTACCGTCTCGCTCGTCACGCTCTCGGCTTCGGCTTCGTAGCTCACGATGATGCGATGGCGCAGAACATCGGGCCCGATGCTCTTGATATCCTGCGGCGTGACGTAGCCGCGGCCGTTGAGGAAGGCGTAGGCGCGCGCGGCGAGCGCGAGGTAAATCGTCGCGCGCGGCGAAGCGCCGTAACGAACCAAGCCCTTCGAGTTCGAGTCGATAGGATGCCGGCTCGCGCGTCGCCCAGACGACGTCGACGATGTAATCCTTCACCCGATCGTCGATGTAAATCTGATTCACCAGCTCGCGCGCCGTGATGATCTGCTCCGGTGCGACGACCGGATCGACGTGTAAATCCGGCGCGGAAGTCGCCATCAGATCGAGGATGCGCCGCTCTTCCGCCTTCGCCGGATAACCGACGTTCAGCTTGAGCATGAAACGATCGAGTTGCGCTTCGGGGAGCTGATAGGTGCCCTCCTGCTCGAGCGGATTTTCGGTCGCGAGGACGAGGAACGGATCGGCCAGCGGATAAGTCTTGTCGCCGATCGTGACCTGGCGTTCCTGCATCGCCTCGAGCAGCGCGCTCTGCACCTTGGCCGGCGCGCGGTTGATTTCGTCCGCCAGGATCAGGTTCGAAAAAATCGGACCGAGCTTGGTCGTGAACTCGCCGCTGCGGGGATTGTAAATCAGCGTGCCGATCAGGTCGGCGGGCAACAGGTCGGGCGTGAACTGCAGACGTTGAAAACCGGTCTGAATGCAGGCCGCCATCGTTTTGACGGTGAGCGTCTTGGCGAGGCCGGGAACGCCTTCGAGCAGGATGTGGCCATTGGCGAGCAAGCCGAGCAAGAGCCGGTCGACCAGATATTTCTGTCCGATGACGACGTGACCGACCTGCTCGCGCAAAGGCGAAATCCATTGTCCCAACTCCTGGACCTGTTGGGTAATCTCCTGCGTTGATCTCATAGGCATGGTGAGACAAACCCGCACGAAATGCGTTCGAAGAAAAGCCCGAAGGTCGGTGTGGGCTCTCCTCGCCTTGTAGAGGTGGGCGTGTGGCCCGCTCCGAGGAAGCGGGCCGACGCGCGCATGACGCTCGCAAAAAAGCCGGTCACGGCCAAGCCCGAAGCTCGCCACGGGACGGCCGCTGCGCTCGCCGAAGTCGATCCTCGGTTGCGAGAAATCTGCGCGGCCGAATCCGGCCAGCAGGAAACTTTCTCGCCACTCTCACGGCTCTCGTGTAGTTGCTCGCATCCATATGCGCCTTCGTGACACTTTTCCGCTCCTCTTCGTCGCTCTGCACATTTCGTTAGGCGCTGACTCGAAGCGCCTCCTCAAGCCGGAAGATTTCGCCGCCCTGCGCGATGTCGATGAACCGAATCTGTCGCCCGACGGGCAGACCATCGCTTACGTCGTCGGGACGGTTGATCTGAAAAAAGACAAACAGCCGAAGAATCTCTGGCTCGCGAAATGGGACGGCTCAGAAAATCGCGCCCTCACTTTCGGTGAAAATGAGCAGACACATCCGCGCTGGAGTCCGGACGGCAAATGGATCGCCTTTCTTTCCAGCCGCCAGGATGAAAACGAAAACGACCAGCTTTGGATTCTTTCCAGCGCCGGTGGCGAAGCGGAACAACTGACCAGGGAAAAAGGAAGCGTCGATGACTTTGCCTGGGCGCCCGATTCCAAACGCATCGTGCTTGTGGTGCACGATCCCGATCCGCGTGAACCGGAAGCGAAGGAGAAGGAAAAGAAAACGGTCCCGCCGATCGTGATCGATCGGTTCCAGTTCAAGGAAGACATCGATGGCTACATCACGAACCGCTGGTCGCACCTCAAGCTGCTCGATCTGGCAAGCCGCAAGCTGGATGCCCTAACGAGTGGTCAACACGACGACGTTCTGCCGGCCTGGTCGCCCGACGGAAAGGAAATCGCCTTTGTCACCAAACGCGGCGTCGACTCCGGTCGCACGGAAAACTGGGACGTTTACCTGATCGAAGCGAAAGCCGGAGCGAAGGAGCGGCAGCTCACGACCACCCCGGAAGCAGATGCGCATCCCGATTGGGAAAGCGCGCCGGCCTGGAGTCCGGATGGCAAAACGATCGCCTTCATTCACGGAGGCGATCCAAAGAAGATTGAATACGCGACGCATTCGCTCGCGATCATTCCGGCGGCCGGTGGAGAGGCGAAGATTCTGACCGCAAATCTCGACCGCAACGTGGTCCAGCCGCACTGGGCGCCCGATGGGAAATCGATTTTCGTTGTCCTGGAGAACGACGGTGCCGAAACGTTGGTGCGCGTCCCGGCGGACTTCGCAGACGGAGGCGCTGTCCCCGGCGACCCGCCAATCCCGGTGGTCGGAGGTCGCCGCACAATCACGGCCTACGATGTGAGCAGCAACGGCCACGTCATCGTGCGCGCGAGCACGCCCGACCGGCCCTTCGAAATTTTCGCGGCCGAGAACGACGAGCTGCGTGACCTGACGAAACAGAACGATGCCTTCCTCGCGCAAATCCAGCTCGGTCGGGTCGAGGAAACAAAGTTCAAGAGCGCGGACGGCACCGAGGTGCACGGTTTCCTGGTTCATCCGCCTAACGAAACAGCCGGCCGGAAAAATCCGACTCTGCTTCGGCCGCACGGTGGTCCGCAGTCGCAGTATGCCAACGAGTTCGATTTCGAGAAGCAGCTCTTCGCGGCCAACGGCTATGCGGTCGTAATGCCGAATCCGCGCGGTTCCACCGGGCGCGGGACCGACTACGCGATGGGCATCTACGCTTCCTGGGGCGGAGTCGATGTGCAGGACGATCTCGCGGCGGTGGACGACGCGATCGCGCGCGGCATCGCCGATCCGGAACGGTTGGTGGTAGGCGGGTGGAGTTATGGCGGGATGTCGACAAATTATCTGATCGCGACGACGACCCGTTTCAAAGCGGCGGTCAGCGGCGCGTCCATTTCCAATATTCTGGCCGGCTACGGGACCGACCAATACATTCGCGATTACGAATACGAGCTCGGGTCGCCCTGGGCGCATCCGGAAGCGTGGCAGAAGGTTTCCTATCCGTTCCTGCACGCCGATAAGATCAAGACGCCGACCCTGTTTCTCTGCGGCGAAAGCGATTACAACGTGCCGCTGCTGAACAGCGAGCAGATGTATCAGGCCCTGCGAACGTTAGGCGTGCCGACCGAGTTGGTCATTTATCCGGGGCAATTTCACGGCCTGAAAAAGCCGAGTTACATCCTCGATCGCTACCAGCGCTACCTCGACTGGTTTGCGAAATATCTCGGCCGTCGGTAGGGCGACGATTCACGAGAGTGGCCGGAGATGCCGTCGAGCTTCGGTCGACCGAGGCCTGCCGGGAGCGACGCAGCGTATCTGAAGTCGACAGAGTCTTTTCCTCAACTGGTTTCAGCCTAACGTGGACATCCAAGTCCTGATTTCATGAACGCCGAACAACAACGTCTCGAGCAGAATGACCATCGCGAACAGCGCTGGCATCTGTGGGGGCCGTATCTGAGCGAACGGCAATGGGGCACGGTGCGCGAGGATTACAGCGCGAACGGCGACGCCTGGAATTATTTCCCGCACGACCATGCCCGCTCCCGCGCCTATCGCTGGGGCGAAGATGGAATCGGCGGCATCTCCGATTTCAAACAGCGGCTCTGCTTTGCCTTCGCCTTCTGGAATGAGCGCGACCCGATCCTGAAGGAACGCCTCTTCGGCCTGACCGGTCCGCAGGGAAATCACGGCGAGGACGTGAAGGAGATTTTTTTCTTCGAGGACAACACGCCGACCCATTCCTACATGCGGATGACCTATCGTTATCCGCAGGCGGCGTTTCCCTACGAGGAACTCGTCAGGCGCAACGCCGAGCGTTCCAAGATGGAGCCGGAGTTCGAACTCTGGGACACCGGTGTCCTGCGCGAGAACCGCTTCTTCGACATCACGATCGAATACGCCAAGGCGGCGGACGACGACATCCTGATTCGTGCCACGGTGACGAATCGCGGCCCGGAAGCGGCCTCGCTCCATCTGCTGCCGACGCTCTGGTTTCGCAATACCTGGAGCTGGGGCGAGGACGAGCGGCGGCCGAATCTGCGCGTCGGGAGCGATCATTCCGAGGCGCTGGCGGTGATCGAAGCGAGCCATGATGCGCTCGGCGAATACCGGCTGCTTTGCGAAGGAGCGGGACCGCTTCTCTTCACCGAAAACGAAACGCAACCTGCAATTGCTCTACGGCGTGCCGAACCCGTCGCCGCTACGTGAAGGACGCCTTTCACGAGGCGGTCGTGCAGGGGAAACTCCGCGGCGGTAAATCCGGAGCGGATCGGAACGAAGGCCGCGGCGCATTACCGGCTTCTCGACTCGGGCCGCGGCGCGAAGTCGCGTCCGGTTCGGCTGCGGCTGCAGCGGATCAAGGAAGCCGTGCGATTCCCGCTTTCGACGATTTCGATCGGCATCTTCGCGCAACGACGCGAGGAAGCGGACGAATTTTACGCGCGCGCTCGCCCCGAGCTGCCTGAGCGAGCGAACATTGCGCCATCCAGCGGCAGGCGCTCGCCGGGATGCTTTGGACGAAGCAATTCTATTACTACGTCGTCGAGCAATGGCTGGAGGGCGACCCCGCCCAGCCGCCGCCGCCGAACGAACGCAAGACTGGCCGCAACGCCGGACTGGCGCCATCTTTACAACGAGCGCGTGATGTCGATGCCCGATACCTGGGAATATCCCTGGTATGCGGCCTGGGATCTGGCTTTCCATTGCATCCCGCTCGCCCTCGTCGATCCGCACTTCGCCAAGGCGCAGCTCGATATCATCCTGCGCGAATGGTACCAGCATCCCAACGGCCAGATCCCGGCCTACGAATGGAACTTCAGCGACGTCAATCCGCCGGTCATCGGCTGGGCCGCCTGGCGCGTTTACAAAATCGAGGAGCGCGCCACCGGCAAAGGCGACCGCGCCTTTCTCGAAACCGTCTTCCACAAGTTGCTCATCAATTTCACCTGGTGGGTGAACCGGAAAGACTCCGGCGGCCGCAACATTTTCGAGGGCGGCTTCCTCGGGCTCGATAACATCGGCGTCTTCGACCGGAGCGCGTCGTTTCCCGACGGCAGCCGCCTCGAGCAAAGCGACGGCACGAGCTGGATGGGAATGTTTTGCCTAACGATGATGCGAACCGCCCTCGAGCTGGCGCGCGAGAACCCGGTTTACGAAAACATCGCGACCAAGTTCTTCGAGCATTTTCTCGGGATCGCCGCGGCGATGAACAACGTCGGCGGGCAGGGGATCGGGCTCTGGGACGAGGCGGACGAATTTTTCTACGATGTCCTGCACACGCCGGGAGACCGTTATCTGCCGCTTGCGGGTCCGTTCGTTAGTCGGGCTCATGCCGCTGCTCGCGGTCGAAACGATCGAGCCGGCAGTGCTCGAGGCGATGCCCGGCTTTCGCGAGCGCCTCGAATGGTATCTCGACCAACCGGCCCGATCTCGCCAGCCTGATCTCGCGCTGGTACGAACCGGGGAGCGGCGAGCGTCGCCTGATCGCTCTCACCCGCGGGCATCGGATGAAGTGTCTCCTCCGCCGAATGCTCGATCCGAACGAATTCCTGAGCGACTACGGCGTGCGTTCGCTGAGCAAGTTTCACGAGCAAGAATCCCTACGTTCTCGAAGTGCGCGGCGAAGCAGAAGGTGGTCGACTATGAGCCGGCGGAATCGCAGACCGGTATCTTCGGCGGCAACTCGAACTGGCGCGGCCCGGTCTGGTTCCCGATCAATTATCTGCTCATCGAGTCGCTGCAGAAGTTTCATCATTACTACGGCGACGATTTCAAGGTCGAATGCCCGACCGGCTCCGGGCAGTTCGTCACGCTCGATCAGGTTGCGAACGAGCTTTCGAATCGCCTGATCAAGCTCTTTCTGCGCGATGAGAAGGGAGAACGGCCCTTCACGCGCGCTTCCGGCGATTCGTTAGGCGGAGCGGCGGATCGCGAGCGCTATCTTTTCCACGAATACTTTCACGGCGACACCGGCGCTGGCCTGGGCGCGAGTCATCAGACCGGCTGGACCGGTTTGGTGGCGAAGTTGATTCAGCAACAAGGCACGCGGGACGATCGCCAGGACGATCCGCGAAGCTCGATCCGTTCACGGATCCTGCTGTGAGGACGGGCGTCTCGCCCGGTGAGTTCTACCGGATATGGAGCGCTGTGCAGGATGCATGGCTCAGCAGGACGCTGCGCTAGATCGATGAGCGAGCTGAATCCGCAGCGAACGATCGAGGAACTGAAGGAACTGCGCCGCCTAACCGGTGATGAGAACGGCGCGCAACGCGTCGCCTTCACTGCGATCTGGGCGAAGGCGCGGAGTTGGTTGCAGGGCAAGGCGGAGGACGTTGGCGCGGAAATCGAGCGCGACGAAGCGGGCAATCTCTGGATGACGCTTGCGCGGCGAATCGGAGAAGGCGCTGCTCATCGGCGGCCACATCGATTCCGTGCCGAACGGCGGCTGGCTCGACGGTTGCCTCAACACGCTGGCCGGTCTGGAAATTCTGCGGCGCATCAAGGCGCAATACGACGGCAAGCCGCCGGTCACGGTGCGCCTGGTCGATTGGGCCGACGAAGAAGGCGCGCGCTTCGGCAAAAGTCTGTTCGGTTCCTCGGCCTGCTCGGGCAATCTCGACATGGACGAAGCGCGCGGCCTGAAGGACAAGGACGGCATCACGCTTGCCGGACGCGCTGCGAGGAGCAGGGGATCGATTTCGAGCAGGTGAAAGAATGCCGGCCGCGAGCTGAAGAACGCCGCGGCCTATCTCGAACTGCACATCGAGCAGGGACCGGTGCTGCTCGATCTCGATCTGCCGTTAGGCGCGGTGCTCGGCACCTTTGGCGTCGAGCGGCATGCGATCACGTTTCACGGGCAGGCGGCGCATTCCGGCAGCACGCCGATGAACCGGCGCAAGGACGCCTTCCTCGCCGCGGCGAAAATGAGCCCGGAGATTTATCGCATCGCCGAGCGCACACGGCGGCGTCTGCACGATCGGTTCCTGCCTAACGAAGCCGGGAATCGTGACCAGCGTGGTCGAGGAATGCCGGATCACGCTCGACCAACGGCATCTCGATGCGGCGGCGCTGGCGCGATGTTGCAGGAAGCGCGGGAGGCGAGCGAACGCTTTGCGCGGGAAGGCAACGTGACCGTGTCGTGGGAGCGGCTCTGGCAGATCGAGCCGATGCCGTTCGATGAAGAGCTGATCGATCTTTGCGACGAAGCGATCCGCGAGACCTGCGGCAAATCGCACCGCCTGCCGTCGGGCCCGCTGCACGATGCGGCCGAAGTCGCGCGCGCCGGCGTGCCGACGGTGATGATGTTCGTGCAAAGCCTGCACGGGATCAGTCACAACAAGATCGAGGACACGAAGGAGGAGCATCTCGAGCTGGCGGTGCGGGCTTTCGATCGGCTGGCGTCGAAAATAATTGCGTTAATTGCGGATCGTTAGGGCGTCCGAAGACAGACTTTGCGCGGCGATCGGCGACTCTCAGCGGAGCACAAGGCCGCTCCGACACTAGCGTGCGCCCACCGGTTCCGGGGCCGGTGCGGCAGCATGCTTTTCCGCGTCGGCTTCGTGATGTGTATGCGCGCTGCGCAGGAACGGCACGCGGTCGAGCACGCTTTCCTGGAACCATTCCAGCGCCAGATAAATCACCGGGCGTGATGTAGAGCGTGATCAATTGCGAAACGATCAACCCGCCGACAATGACCAGCCCGAGCGGCCGGCGCGAGGAGCCATCGGCGCCAAAGCCGAGCGCGATCGGCAGCGCGCCCATCAACGCGGCCAGCGTCGTCATGATGATCGGACGAAAACGTTCCACGCTCGCTTCGTGAATCGCGGCGCGACGGTCGTAGCCTTCGTCCAGCCGATGGAGCGCGAAGTCGACGATCATGATGCCGTTCTTTTTCACGATGCCCATGAGGAGGAAAAGACCGATCACCGAATAAAGCGAGAGGGTTGAATGGAAGAGCCAGAGCGTCATCAGACCGCCCACGACCGCGGGGAAAAGCGTCGAGAGCACGGTGACCGGATGGACATAGCTCTCGTAGAGAATGCCGAGAATCACATACATGACGAAGACCGCCGCGATGACGAGAAAGGGCAGCGCGTTGAAGAGTTGTTGCAGGACAAGACCTTCGCCCTGCAGCTCGCCTTTCACCGTCGGCGGCAAGACTTCGGCCGCCGTCTTGTTGATGTAATCGGTCACATCGCCGAGGGCGACGCCCGGTTTGGTGTCGAAACCGAAGGTGACGCTGGTGAATTGATTGGTGTGATTGACCGATTGCAAGCCTAGCGTTTGCTGTCGAGGTGGTTAGGGCGCGCATCGGGATCAGCTTGCTGCCGTTGTCTGGCTTCACATAAATCTGCGCGAAGATCCTCCGGACCAGCGCGCGCCTTGTCGTCGGCCTCGACGATCACCTGATATTGATCGTCGGCTTGCTTGATCAGGTAGACGTAGTTCTGCGAATAGGCGGCGCGAAGCAGGCTCTCGAGCTTGGTCGTCGAGACGCCGTAAAGGCCGGCGCGACCGCGATCGATATTGATGTCGAGATTTGGCGTGTTGCGGAAAAGATCGGAACGCGGCGGACTGGCGAAGCCATCGTAGTCGCTCAGCCTGGCTCCGAGCTTATCGGCCGCGGCGTAAACTTCGCTCGGGATTGATGCCGCTCAAGACATAGCTGTAGCGGCCGAACGAGCTGCCGGTCGCCCCGATGTTGATCTGCAAGACCGGCTGTGGATTCAGGGTTGGAAAAATGCCCGGAGATTGCTGCACGCCTTGCGCAAGTCTGCGCCGCCACCTGCTCGATATCTGGCGCGCTGGCTCGCGTCCTTCAAGAAGAGCACGGTGAACACGCCCGCGCCCAGTCCCGGTCGTCCGGCGACCGTGAAATATTTGTCGACCGCCGGGATTGGCCTGCAGAATCGGATCGAGCTTTGTCCTGGATGTCGCGCTGTTGAGCGGGCGAGGCGCCTTCCTGCACGATGAAAAAGCCGCGGATCACCCCGCTGTCGCCAGTCGGCAGCAGAGTGAAGGGAAGTTGGTTGAAGAAGAACCAGACGCCGAGAGCGCAGGCCAGGATGATGGGGAGCGCGAGCCAGCCGCGATCGAGAAACCAGTCGAGCGAGCGGCCGTAGAAATCGCGCACCGGGTTGAAAAAGCGGCTAACGAAATTCGTTCCGTCCAGGTCTTGCGATGATTCGGTCCGCGCTCCGCCAGAATGCGCGAACACATCAGGGGCGTGAGTGTGAGCGAGACCAGACCGGAGGCGAGAATCGCGACGATGATCGTAATCGCGAACTCGCGAAAGATTCGGCCTAACAATCCCGGCATGAAGGCGAGCGGAATAAAGACCGCCGCGAGCGAGAGCGTCATGGAAAGAATGGTGAAGGAAATTTCGCCCGCGCTGTTCAGCGTGGCGCGGTAAATCGATTCCCCGGCTTCCGCGCGCCGAACGACGTTCTCCAGAAAAACGATCGCGTCATCGACGAGGAACCCGATCGCCAGGGTCAGCGCCATCAGGGTCAGATTGTTGACCGAATAGCCGAACACCCACATCGCGACAAAAGTGATGAGGAACGACATCGGCAGCGCGACCATCGGAATCAGGGTGTCGCTCGCGCGTCCGAGGAAAACGAAGATGACGAAGATGACGAGAGCGAAGGCGATGGCGAGCGTCGCCTGGACATCGTGGAGAGAATTCACGATCGATTGCGAGCGATCGAAAGTCGGAAGGAGGCGAATCGAGCCCGGCAATTCGCGCTGCATCTCGGGTAAGAGCTCGCGGACGGAGCGCGCGACCGCGACGGCGTTGGCGCCGGCCTGCCGTGAAACCGCGAAGACAATCACGGAAGCCGGGGGATTGAAATCGCGGGCGAAAAAGTGGCGCGAGAGCCGTTCGTTCTCGACGCTCTCGACGACCTGCGCGACGTCGCGCAGATAAACCGGCGAGCATTGTTGGGCCCGCGCGCGATAATCAGGTTGCGATAACCCTCCGCGGTTTCGAGCTGTCCGTTAGGCCGGAGCGTGATCGATTTATTTTTGCCATCGAACTGGCCCGCGCCCGAATATGAGGTCCCGGCTTGAACCGCGGCCGCGAGTTCGTCGAAGGTCATGTTGCGCGCGAACAACGCGGCCGGGATCGACCTTGATCCGAATCGCGCCCTTCACGCCATAAATGTTGACCTGCGAAACGCCGGGCAAAATATTGATCCGCTGCTGCACCTGGGTCGTGCCGTAGCGATAAAGCTCGCCGTCGGTCAGAGTGTCACTCGTTAGGGCGATGTAGATGACCGGTTGATCGTTCGGATTGGTCTTGGTGAAAGTCGGGCGGGCTCGGAAGATCAGACGGCAACTGGCCGGTGGCGCGTTGGATGGCCGACTGCACGTCGGTGGCGGCGGCATCGATTCCCTTGCTCAAATCGAACTGGAGCGTGATCTGGGTGTTGCCTTGCGAGCTCGTGCTCGTCGTTAGGTCGAGACCGGGAATCTGGGTGAACTGTTTCTCGAGCGGAGTGGCGATGGTGTTTGCCATCGTTTCCGGGATTCGCGCCCGGATACGAGACGCTCACCTGGATGACGGGATAATCGACCGCGGGGAGATCGTTCACCGCCAGTTGATTGTAGGTCAGAACGCCAAAGACAATGATCGATGCCGTCAGCAGCATCGTCATGACCGGCCGCTGAATGAATGGCCGGGAGAGGCCGGAAGAAAATTGCACCAGTTTTTTTGCCGGCGTCTTTTCGCTCCGGTCGCCCCCGCGTTCCGGTGGCATGCCCCCGGCCGTACCTCCCGGTTGCTCTTCCTCCCAGCCGTTATCGCCCGAGTTTGCCATTCGTTAGGGCCGCGTCCCCGCCTTTTCTCCGCCCGCTTCGTCGGGCAAAATTTTCTCTTCTTTCGCGATCACCTTGCGTCCCGGGCGCAAGTTGCAGCTGGCCGCGCACCACGACCGTTTCTCCCGGCTGCACGCCTTCCTTGATGACGGTCAGCCCATCATCCTGTTGCTGGCCCGGCTTTACCTGGCGGAGATCGAGCGTCGAATCCTTCTTCACGACGAAAATGTAAGGCCCGTTCTGGCCGATCTGGACCGCGCCTTTCGGGACCAGCTTCGCGTTTTTCAGGATGTCGAGAATCAGACGGACATGGACAAACTGCGAAGGCCAGAGGGCGTGATCGGGATTCGGCGTCACCCCGCGGGCCTGCAGCGGTCCCGGTCCCTGGTTGCAGAGTGTTGGCCATGAAATAGAGGCTGCCTTCGCGCGGTGGAAAATTGTCGTTCTCGGCATCGGTCAGCACCTTGAGATTCGGTCCGCCGAGATAGCGCCTAACGAGCGGAAGGTCCGGTTCAGCCACCGTGAAGTCGGTGTAGATCGGATCGAAATTGTCGATCTGCACCAGGACCGCGCCACCACCGCCGTTACTTCCGGCAGTGACGGTATTTCCGGCATCCACCTGGCGCAGTCCGGCGCGACCGTCAATCGGCGATCGAATGGAGCAATAATCGAGATTCACCTGTGCCGCATCCACCGCCGCCTGCGTCCGCATGGCGTTGGCTTTCGCCGTATCGAGATCCTGCGTTGCGGTGACGTCCTTGGCTTGCAATTCCAACTGTCGTTTCAAATTCGCCTGAGCGAGCATGTTGTCGGCCTTCGCGGCGTCCAAGGCGGCTTGATAGGGTCGCTTGTCGATCGTGAAAAGAAGATCACCTTTCTTCACGTAGGCACCGTCTTTGAAATCGCGTGAGACAATCTGGCCGCTGACCTGCGCCTGCACCTGGACGCTTTCGTTCGCCGCGCAGGTCCCGATTTCGTCGAGGATAAAGCGGAACGTCCTGCGTGATCACCTTGGCGACCGCGACCGGCCGGGCGGGCGGCGGAGGCGGCGTCTTGGTCTGGTTGCAACTGCGAAGCGTGAAAAGCAAGACGATCAAGGCCGAGCGCCCCGGCGCCGAGGTAAATCCATTTGCGGCCGAAGCGGCGATCGAGATTTCCAGCCAATTCGCGACTGGCGATGTTCATTTTGTCGGCGGATATCATGACTTTCGTTTTTTCGCCGGGCCGTGCCCGTTGCCGGAATGAGCCTCAGCGGCCGCGGCCTTTCTGCCGGATCTCGGTCAGGACGCGCAGGCAGATTTGCAAATCGCGCGATGAAATCGTTGCCAAAAGTTCGTGCCGCAACTCGCGGGCGGTGTCCTCGATCTGCTGGAGAAGCTGGCTCGACTTGGGTTGCAGGTGGACGGTTTTGCAGCGCCGATCGTGCTGCGCGTTCTCGCGCTTGATCCAGCCGCCGCTTTCGAGGCGAGTGAGCAAGGCGCGCCAGGGTCGGTTCTTCGATGCTGAGCCGCTCCGCGAGGTCGCGCTGGGTCATCTGCCCGCGTGCGAGGTGCGCGATAGTGCGCCATTTCGCCTGGCTCAAGCCGAGCGGCCGAAGGCGCTGATCGAGCTTGTGCCGCCAGACGCGCGCCGTCTCGTGCAAAAGCTGGCCAACCGTCTCAGGGTCGATTTCGCTCATCGTTAGCATGCTAACGAATTCGTGCCGGCCCGCTTGTCAATCCGGCACCGCAGAATTGTTTTGCACCCGCAAGAGGATAACCCGGCGTCCCCGATAATCTTTAATCCGCAGGATCGGCTCCGCCCGTCGCGGCGCCCAAAGCGCGGAATGCGTCGCCGCATTTTCGTCCGCCGGCTGGACCAAAAGGTAGTGCGCGCTCTCGCGGCAGGTCGCCGACCTCGCTCACGTAAACAATCGGCCGCTGGAGGTAAAAGAGGAACGGCTGATAATCGGGATCGACCGCGTAAAGCGATTCGTTAGGCGGGATGGCGGCGTCGAGTTGCGCGGCGATGGGGCGAATTTTCTCGCGGCGTTGCAGAAGCGGGATGATCGCGAGCGAATAAATCAGCATCGCGGCGGTGATGCCAGCGACACTCCAGGTAATCGCCTTGCGCAACTGTTTGGGCCAAAGGAGAGCGTGCGACCGGATGAAGATGGCGAGCAGCCAGATGGCTGGCGCGAGCAGCGGCATGGTGTAACGCGGCAAAGCGCCCGGCATCAGGTTGACGACGACAAATGGCACGGCCACGCCTAACGACAAGGCGCGGCAGAGTTTTCGCTCCTTTTCGTTCTCCAGGAGCGCAAAGCGGGCGAAGGGCAGCAGGACGACCCACGGGAGCAGGTAGGCGATCCCGCGCGGGATGTTGAGCAGCCAATCGCCGAACTTGAAGTCGGCGCCGCGTCACCCGGCCGGAAAATTGTTTCGACCAGACGCCGGCGACGTGGCCGGCTTCGGTCATTTGCAGATAGGGAACGGCCCACGCGCCGAAAATCGCGAGCATCAAAATCAGACCGACGAGATGCGGCCAGCGCCAAAGTTCGCGTAGTTCCTGCGCCTGCCACAAGACGGCCAGCACGACCGCGTAAAAGAAGAGAAGCGTAAGCGGGCCTTTGGCGAGGAGCGCGAGCCCGAGGAAAATCCACGGGACAGTCCAGGCCAGCCAACGCCGCCCCGGTTCCTTCCACCAGCTCAGCCAGCAAATGAATGCCAGAGCGGTGAGCGAGACATAGAGCGCCTCGATCTCGATCATCCGGCCTTTTTCGAGCAGGCCGAAATTCGTCAGCCAGATCATGGCGGCGGCGAGCGAGCCATTCGGTCCGAGACTTCGCCGCGCGATGCCGACGAAAGCCAGCGCCACCGCGAGCACGCAGAGCACCGAAGGCAGGCGCGCGGTCCACTCATTGCGCGCGCCGAAGATTTTGAAGGAGCCCGCGACCAGCCAGTTGACCAGCGGCGGCTTGCGCAGGTAGGGCTCGCTTCCGACCTTGGGCACGATGTAATTGCCGGTTTGCAACATCGTGACCGCGGGCAAAACGCGCCGGCCTTCTTCGCTTTTTAGCTCGAGCGACCCAAGCCGCGGCAGATAAATCGCGCCCCAGACCAGCGTGACGAGAAAGAAGCTGCGCCACATGCGCGGGATTGTAGCCGGGGTCTGTAGCCGCGGCCAACATGTTCATGCGCCGCCGCCGGCACGCGGGACGCGTGCGCTACCCTTGACGAACCGCCCCGGCAAAAGTAGGTTCCAGACCTAGTCCGTTGTGGATTGGAGTGGGAGCCGGTGTCCCACTCTTTTTTGTCGGCGGACGCGAATTTCATGAACGCTGAATTCATTGCCATGCTCGACTACCTGGAGCGGGAGCGCGGAATCAAACGCGAAATCCTGATCGAGGCGGTCTCGAATGCCCTTCTTTCGGCGTCGAAAAAGAGCGTCGGCGCGTCCCGCGATCTGCATATCGACATCGATGCGAAGACGGGCGAGATCCGCGCCCTCGCCAACCTCCTGGTCGTCGAGAAGGTGACCAATCCGCAGGACGAAATTTCGCTGGAGAAGGCGCGCAAAATCAAACCAGACGCGCAGGTCGGCGAGGCCGTCGAAGTGGAAGTGACTCCGAAAAACTTTGGCCGCATCGCCGCCCAGACCGCCAAGCAGGCGATGATGCAGCGCATCCGTCAGGTCGAGAAGGAAATGATTTACGAGGAATTCAAGGATCGCGCGGGCGAGATCGTGAGCGGCACGGTCCGGCGTTTCGATCGCTCGGATGTGATTCTCGATCTCGGAAAATTCGAAGCGATCATGCCGCAGCGCGAACGTGTCGTGGTCGAGGACTACAATGTCGGCGACCGGCTGCGCGCCTATGTCGTCGCGGTCGAGAACGGCGTGCGTGGCCCGGAAATCATCATCTCGCGCAGCCATCCCAATTTCGTTAGGCGACTCTTCGAACTCGAAGTGAGCGAGATCGCCGACGGCACCGTCGAGATTCGCGGCATTGCCCGCGAAGCCGGTTACCGGACGAAGATCGCAGTCTTCAGCGACAACCCGAAAGTCGATCCGGTCGGCGCCTGCGTCGGCATGCGCGGTTCGCGGGTGAAAAACATCGTCCGCGAACTGAACAACGAGAAGGTCGATATCATTCGCTGGAGCTCCGACCCGAAGGAATTTGTCCTCGAAGCGCTGAAACCCGCCAAGGTGAAGAATCTGGTCTTCGACCTTGAGAAAAAAGGCGCGACCATCTCGGTCGACGAAGATCAACTCTCGCTCGCGATCGGGAAAAAGGGCCAGAACGCGCGCCTGACTTCGCGGCTCACCGGCTGGGAGATTAACATCGAGAAAGAAGCGCCGAGCACCACGGCGGTGGAACAAAAAGTGGCCCACGCCGCGCAGACGCTCGCCACGTCCTTGCCAATCACCGAGGAGCAGGCGATGACCCTGGTCAAGACCGGCTTTACCAATCTCGAAGGCTTGCGCGACGCTGAGATGCAGGACCTTGTCGACATCCTCGGCGTGGACGAAGAAAAGGCGCGCGAAATTTACGAGGCGGTGCATCGTGAACCTGTTTCTCCCTAACAATGGCCTCGCCTGACCGCTCACGGCCATGAGCAGATTTTTGAAGAATTCAAATGCCAACGAAAACGACGACCAAATCCAAGGCGGGCAAGACGCCGAAGTCCGCCGCTCCTGCCAAGTCGTCGTCGACTCGCTCCCGCGCTGCGGTCAAGCCCGCTAGAGCATCCAAGACAACCGAAAACAAGGGGGTCGCTCCCAAAGTCGACGAGCAGGCAGCGACCAATCGGGCCGAACAACCCAAAATGGCGCCCGCCAACCCGGCCGTGACCCCTACCAAGTCTGCTTTCGCGCCGATCGCGGCGAAAAAGCAACCGCCGAAGCCCGCACCAGTCGCGCCCGAGATGCCGACTAAACCGACGGTGGAAACCGTTTCGCTGATTGAGCCGCACACGCCAAAGCCGAAACGAATGGCTACTGACGAGTCAGTCAAGCGCACGATTCTTCCGCCGATTTCCCGCATTCGCGAGAAAACCGCCATCGCCGATCCAGCTCGGGAGGAGGCAACGGTCGCCCCTGCCGCTTCAACGGGCGAAGAAACCGCGGAAGTCGAAGACCGAAACCGAGGATGGACGTAAGATCATTCACATCAAGCCGCCGATCATCGTCAAGGATCTCGCGGCGCAGCTCGGCCTGAAAAATTTCCAGCTCATCAAAGAGCTGATGGACGACTTCAACATCTTTGCGAATCCGAACCTGACGGTGGAGCCCGAGGTGGCGACGAAAGTGTGCGACAAGCACGGCTTCGTTTTCGAAATGGAGCGCCGCGAAAAAGGTGGCGGCGTGCACAAGGTCGAGCAGGTAGTGGTCGCGCCGCCGCCGCCGGTCATCGAGAAGGAGGAAGAACTCAAGCTGCGGGCGCCGATCATTACGTTCATGGGACACGTCGATCACGGCAAGACGTCGCTCATGGACGCGATCCGCAAGACGCGCGTGGCGGCGGGCGAAGCCGGCGGCATCACCCAGCACATCGGCGCTTACACGGTCGATTACAAAGGCACGCGGATCACGTTTCTCGATACGCCCGGTCACGCCGCCTTCACCGCGATGCGCGCCCGCGGCGCGAATGTGACCGACATCGTCGTGCTCGTGGTCGCGGCGGATGACGGCCTGATGCCGCAAACGATCGAAGCGATCAACCACGCCAAGGCCGCGCCGCATGTGAAAATCATGGTCGCGATCAATAAGATCGATCTGCCTTCGGCGAATATCGACCGGGTCAAACAGCAATTGCAGGAACGCGATCTCACTCCGGAAGATTGGGGCGGCGAGACGATCGTCGTGCCGGTTTCGGCGACGAAGGGGACGGGGATCGACGAGCTGCTCGAGAACATGGTCGTGCAGGCGGAAGTGATGGAGCTGAAAGCATCGCCGACCGCAACGCCGCGCGGCACTGTGATCGAAGCCCAGGTCGAAGCCGGACGCGGCCCGACGGCGACGGTCATCGTCCAGATGGGCACGCTCAAAGTCGGCGAACCCTTTATCTGCGGCGATTACGGCGGCAAAGTGAAATCGCTGGTCGACGATCGCGGCAAACCGCTCAAGTCAGCCGGCCCGTCGACGCCGGTGAAAGTTCTCGGCTTTACCGGTTTGCCAAACGCCGGCGACGAACTCCTCGTCATGGAATCGGAGAAATCCGCCAAGGTCTTGAGCGAGGAACGTCTCGCTGCCAAGCGCACCGAAAAACTGAGCATGCCGCAGCGCGCCACGCTCGAGAGTCTGCTCGAAGCGGCCGACGGGAAGAAAGTCTTGCGCCTCGTCCTGAAATGCGACGCGCAAGGTTCGCTCGAAGCGCTCGTCGCGTCGTTAGGCCAAATCCAGAGCAAGAAGATCGACCTGGAGATGATTCACTCCGGCGTCGGACCGATCTCGGAGTCCGACATCCTGCTGGCCAGCGCGTCGAACGCCGTCGTCGTCGGCTTCAACGTCAAGGTCGAGAGCAATGCCGTCGGCGCCGCAAAACGCGAAGGCGTGCAGGTCAAACTTTACAGCATCATTTACGAGCTGATCGACCAGATCAAGGAAGCGATGGCCGGCCTGCTCGATCCGGAGCATCGCGAAACCGTCATCGGCCACGCCGAAGTGAAACAGGTCTTTCAGTTGAGCCGCGGGATCGTCGCCGGCTGCCTGGTCAGCGATGGGCGGATCAGCCGCACCGCCCGCGCGCGCGTCCTGCGCCGGCGCCAGCCGGTTTACGATGGCGGGCTCTCCACCCTGCGCCGTTTCCAGGACGACGTGAAGGAAGTCCGCGTCGGCCTCGAGTGCGGCATCAAGCTCGGCGACTTCAGCGAATATCAGGTCGGCGATATCATCGAGTGCTATCAACTCGAACAGGTCGCGCAGAAATTGTAGCGCGAGCTTCCAGCTTGCCAGTTTGAATCCATGCAAGCCGGAAGCTTGCGCTACCCATGAAACACCGACTGCTTCGCGTTAACGAACTCCTGAAACGG
This sequence comes from uncultured Verrucomicrobiae bacterium, assembly GCA_963821915.1. Lineage (GTDB taxonomy): Bacteria > Verrucomicrobiota > Verrucomicrobiia > Chthoniobacterales > UBA10450 > Palsa-1392. The sequence continues at coordinate 90,966 of CAWGFS010000017.1, read as the reverse complement.
GAGCTGAGCGCTCTCCTCGTGCGCGAGATGACTTTTGAGAACCTGCTCGTGACCGTGAACCAGGTGGATGTCACGCCCGATCTGAAGTCGGCGCATGTCTACGTCAGCGTCCTCGGCTCGAAGGGGCGCAAGGACGTGCTTCCGAAACTGGAAGCAAATCGGGCCGCGCTCCAGGCCGACCTCTCCAAGCACGTCGTCTTGAAATACACGCCGCACCTCGTTTTCCACCTCGACGATTCGATCGAGCGCGGCGCCCGCGTCCTCGAAATTCTGCAGGAAATCGAACCTCCGCCCAGCGCCGAAAACGAATGAACGCCACCACCGCCGAACCGACGGCTGACCCAGCCGCCTCTACACCTGTCAACAAGACGAACTCGACCTTCGCGGAAATCGCGCAGGTCCTGCGCCGTCACGAGAGCTTTGTCGTGCTCAGCCATGTCCGCCCTGATGGCGACGCGCTCGGCAGTCAGATCGCGCTTGGACTCGCTCTCCGGCAAGCTGGGCAAGAAAGTGAAGGTTTGGAACGAAGAGGGACTGCTCGAGAAATTTTCCTTTCTTCCCGGCGGCGAATTGGTTTCCACTCCGCCTAGCGAACCCGAAGATTTCGACGTCGTGCTTGCGCTCGACACCGCGACCCGGCAGCGGCTCGGCGACAATACCCTGGCGGCCGTCGGCAGCGCGAAGGTCTGGATCAACATCGATCATCATCCGAGCAACCCGCGCTACGGCGATCTTGTCCACATCGACTCGATCGCGCCGGCCACCGGCCAGATTCTTTTTGAGCTGCTCCAGAGTCAGAATTTGCCGCTCGACGAGGCGATCGCCGAAAATCTTTTCGCCGCGATCTCGACCGACACCGGCTCGTTTCAATATCCGAATACGACCGCGCGAACCTTCGAAATCGCGGCTGATATCCTGCGTTGCGGGATCAACGTGGGGCCGCTGAGCCAGCAACTTTACGAGAGTTATCCGCGCCGCCGCATCGAGCTGCTGCGTGTGCTGCTCGACCGGATGCGCTTCGATGCCGACGGCAAAGTCGCGAGCTTCAGCCTGCCGATCGCGACCGCAAACGAACTCGGCGTGATCCCCGAGGACAACGAAGGTTTGATCGATCATCTGCGCGCGATTCAAGGCGTGATTATCGCCATCTTTTTCGAAGAACTGGAGGACGGAAAAGTCCGCGTCAGCATGCGCTCGAAAGATGAGCGGGCCGATGTTTGCGAAATTTGTCTGCGCTTCAAAGGCGGCGGCCACAAGCTCGCCGCCGGCGCGCGCGTCCCCGGTGCGTTGGACGAAGTGGCGAATCGCGTGATCGCGGCGGCGGTGGAGTCCGTTAAGTCGTTAGACCGTTAATTCGTTACATCGACGATTCACGATTCCAACCTTTCACGATCTAGTCTCCTATGATGTCACTACTGCCACGCCTGACGGCGTCCTGCTCGTCGACAAAGCCGCCGGGATGACGTCGCATGATGTCGTCGCGCTCGTTAGGCGACAGCTCCAGATCAAAAAGGTCGGCCACTGCGGGACGCTCGATCCGATCGCCACCGGACTGCTCATTCTCACGCTCGGTCGCGGCACCAAGATCCAGGACCTGCTCATGAGCGAGGACAAGGAGTACGTCGGCACGCTTTCGCTAGGCAAAACAACCGACACGCAGGACCGCGCCGGAGAGGTGACCGAGGAACGCCCGGTGCCGGAGTTGACCGAGGAAAATGTCCGCGCGGCGTTCGACAAATACCGCGGCGATTTCTATCAGATGCCGCCGATGGTTTCGGCGATCAAGCAGGGCGGCGTTCCGCTCTACAAACTGGCGCGACAGGGAAAGGTGGTCGAGCGCGAGCCGCGCCTCGTGCATGTCTATCGCTACAGCATCGATCGTATCGCCTCGCCGGAAATCGATTTTACGGTCTTGTGCAGCAAAGGATTTTATGTTCGCACCTATGCCCACGACATCGGCGAGAGTCTCGGCTGCGGCGCGCATTTGCAGGAGCTGCGGCGCACGCGCTCCGGTCGGTTTGATCTGGCCCGCGCGATCACTGTGGATGAGATCAAGACCTGCGATCCCGTTGATATTCTCGGGAAAATCCTGACTCTGCCGGAAGTCTCCCGGATGCGCGGCGCCTAACGACGGCAACTCATGCGCATTCTGCGGTCAATCCCGGAGCTGGCGCAAATTCCCGGGCCGGTTTTTCTTGCGATTGGCGTTTTCGACGGGGTCCATCGCGGTCATCAGGCGGTCATTTCGAGCGCGGCGCGCCACGCGGAGGAAGCGGGCGGGACGGCGGTCGTCGTTACTTTCGATCCGCACCCGGCAAAGTTTCTCCGTCCGCAGGAAAGCCCGCGTCTGCTCACCGCAACCCAGCACAAGATTGCGCTCATCCGGGACCTCGGCGTCTCGCACCTGCTGGTGTTGAAGTTTGACCGCGAGCTGGCTTCGACCTCGCCGACTGATTTCGTTAGGCAGCTGGTCGGGCGCGGCCAGGCCGCTGCGGGAAATCTGCGTCGGACAAGAATGGTCCTTTGGGAAAAACCGTGCCGGTAATCTCGCGCTCCTGAAAGAGCTCGGCGCACAACTGGACTTTACCGTCGTTGGGGTTGAGCCGGTGACCTCGAACGGGACGATCGTGAGCAGCACGGCGATTCGGAAGGCAGTAGAATTGGGGGATTTCGAGACGGCAAAGCGCATGCTCGGGCGCGATTACACGATCCTGGGGACGGTAGAGGAGGGGAAACATCTCGGACGCAGTCTGGGCTTCCCGACCGCCAACTTGAGCGCACACAGTGAGCAATTTCCGCCGAACGGAGTTTATGTCGCCGAGGGAATGCTGAGCGGGAAGACCGTGCGCGGGGTAGTGAACCTCGGAGTGCGCCCAACGATTGGTGATGGCTTGCCGCAGCGCGTGCTCGAGTTTCACCTCTTCGATGTCGACCGCGATCTCTATGGCGAAGACGTCGAGTTGCGGTTTCTGCATTACCTTCGGCCGGAGCGAAAGTTTGAGAGTCTGGCCGCGTTGCGCGAGCAGATCGCACGCGATGTCTCCCAGGCGCGCAAGATCTTCGCCGAGAGCGCCCCGATTCGCTCTACCTAACGAGTCTCTCGCGCTTGGGCGAGCGCGGCGCTCGCGGCCACCGCCGTCGCGATCAGCGTGGCGCAGATGGCGACGAGACTTATGAAGACCAGCGGCATCGAGGCGAAGCGATAGAAGGCGACGATAAGGAAGCGACCGCCATCGGACGCCAGGTAGGTGACAACGCTGGCCAAGAGAGTGACGCTGATCAGAATCACCGCCCGCCAGGATTGCCGGCTGACGGGTGCGGGCAATTTCTGCACGACCCGGGCAGTGAAGCCGGCGTCGTCGATGTAGGGCATCTCCTCGCGCAAGCGCCGGTCAAGCCAATCTTCCTGGAGTTGTTCGTCCATTGTCAGTTCGGTCCCCACGCGGCGAGCGTCTTCTTCAATTTCTCCCGACCGCGCAAGACGTTGGTCTTGACCGTGCCGAGCGGAATATCGAGAACGCGCGCTGCCTCATCATGCGATAAACCATTCTGGCAGCAAAGCAAAATGGCCGATCGCTCGTTTAAGGGAAGAAGTTGCAGGGCGTGCATGAGATCGTGTTTCAGGGCCGGGTCGACGGTTTGCGGATCCTGTTCGGCCTCAAGTTTCGTCTCGTCGATTCCGACCAGTTCCTTTCGTTTGCGGGCTTCCTCACGAAAACAGTTATAGGCGATGCGATAAAGCCAGGTGGAAAACTTCGCTTCTCCTCGAAAGCTGCGAATGTTTTTGTAAGCGCGCAGGAAAGCTTCCTGAGCGAGATCATCCGCCAGAGCAACGTCGCTTCGCGTAAGTTGTCGGAGCAAGCCGCGGACCGCGGACTGATGATTGCGGACCAACTCGGCAAAGGCGTGGTGATCATCGTCGACCAGAACCCGCGCGACAAGATCGGCATCATTGAGTGGCACCCCGGAAGTCTACACCTTGGGGGAAGGCTCTTCCTTGCGCACGTCCAATCTCCAGACCAGCAGGTAGCCAAGGCCGATCAGAAACGGGATAATGCCGAGACTCCAGACGCCGCCTTCCCAATCGTTGACGGCGCCGAAGAAAACGATCAGACCCGCGCCGATCATGAGAAGAGTGACGCCGCGGCGCAGGTCAGAACGCTGCCGCACAACAGGGGGCGGATTCAAGAGTGCCTCGGGAACAGGCTGGCCTTTCTCGACCATCATCCGGACCGTCTTGTGCATGGCGCGGCTCTTGGAGAAGCTGAAATACATGATCAGTCCCACGATCGCGACCGGCAGGCCGAAAATCGTCAGGAAGACTATGAGCACGATGGGGATCGCGATCCACGGCACATCATCCCCGGAGTGATCGCCAGAGTGACCGCCATCGAAATCGACCTTGAAGTGTTTACGGATCTTCCTCTCGATCGCCTTGTCGAAGTCCTCTTCGGTGTCGGGACTGGCTGAGGGAGCGACGGCCGGGGCCACCGTGGCGGAAGGCGCGACCGTTGCGCTTGTGACGGCTGCCACTGGCGAGATGGTCGCCTGGGTGTCCGGAACGCTGGCGGCAGGCGTCATTGCCGGCATCGCGGGATCAGGCGGAACCGTAGGGTTTTGCCCATGCGCCGCGCAGGCGAGAACGATGGCGCAGAAGTAACTGAAGAGTTTGAACTTGAAGAAGGTGATTTTCATATTTGTCCTTTGCTCTGAGATGCGGTGAACCCGGCGGCTGGATTCAACTTTCAGGGCAAATCTTTGGAAATCTTGTCGATAGCGCGTTCGGTCGAGGAGAAAGAAGCCCTCCGGCGTAGCCTTCCTGGGGGCTGGAGCGGGTGACGAGACTCGAACTCGCGACGTCCTCCTTGGCAAGGAGGTGCTCTACCACTGAGCTACACCCGCAGACGAAATTTGGCGGACAGCAATAATGTCCAGTGGATTCCGGCGTGCAAGGGCTAATTGCCCAGCTGTCGCCCGGTGCACAGTTGACGTGTCGTGCTAGAATGCCCGCATGGCCTATCTCCATACCTCCGGCGGTGCGATCTTCCTTCTGCAGGCGCTCACTTCCGCCTTCTTCGCGATCCTTTTTCTGCAATCAGGGATCGACAAAATCATCGATCGCCGCGGCAACCTGGAATGGCTCACGGGACACTTCGCGAAGAGTCCACTGGCGGGAATGGTCCGGTTTGTTGCTCAGCATCATCACGATCATGGAACTCGCTGCCGGAGCGCTCAGCGCCATCGGCTGCGTAATGATCCTGCTCCGGCACGATTCCACGATCGCCTTCTATGGTGCGATCCTCTCCGGTCTTGCTCTGCTCGCGCTTTTCTTCGGTCAACGCATGGCCAAGGATTATCCCGGTGCCGCCGCGCTCGTTCCTTACTTTCTCGTCGTGATCGCGGCGATCATCTGGCTCGGGCAAGTTTGAGAAAGCGATCGCGGGGTGAGGACATGACGCTGGGAGCGGCCACTGCTAAATTCGTGCTGTCCGCACTCGCTGTTGGCTGCGCTTTCCAGGCTGCCTTATCGGTTGCCGATGGCGCGGCGATCGCTCTCGCTCCGCCACCGCCGGGCAAGCTTTATCAGGGATTTTTCTACAGTGCGGTCTCTCCCGGACAGCGACGACGCCAATGAGCATAACGTCACCCCAGCCGATGTTGTGCGATTCGAACAGGCGATCGGCCGGAAGACGAGCTGGGTTTATTTCTCCGACAACTGGTTCGAATCGCGCGCTTTTCCCGAGGCGACCTGCAAATGGATTCGGTCGTTGGGCAAAGTTCCCTACGTTCGCCTGATGCTGCGCTCGGATCTGGACCAGGGTCATGCCGAGAAACTGTTCAGCCTGGCGAATATCTGCGCCGGTCGTTTCGACGACGACCTGAGGCGCTGGGCCGAGCAGCGCGCGGACTTTCCGCGGCCCGATCCTGATCGAATGGGGAACGGAGCCAAACGGCGAATGGTTTGCCTGGAATGGAAAGTGGAATGGTGGCGCGGCGGGGCCCGCGCGTCTACGTCGCGGCCTACCGCCACATCGTGGACGTGATGCGCGCCGCAGGCGCCGACAACCTGCAATGGATTTGGCACGTGAACTGGGACGACGTTCCGGAATCGCACTGGAATCGCCTCGAGAAGTATTTCCCGGGTGAGAATTACTGCACCTGGATGGCGATCAGCGCCTATGGCCCGCTCACTCCGCGCACCGCTCGAAGTCGGAGAGTTTTCGCGAGGAGATCGATCAAGTCTATCCGCGCCTAACGAAACTCGCGCCGAGCAAGCCGATCATAATCGCGGAATTCGGGTGCGACATTCACCACCGCAAAGTGACGGCGGCCGCCTGGGCTCGCGCTGCCCTGCGCGACCTGTTCTCAGGGCGCTGGCCAGCAATCATTGGGTTTTGCTGGTGGAACGAGAGCTGGGAAAATGATGACGTCCCGGCGCACAATTCGGATCTGATCATTCTGCACGACCCGGCTCTGACGCGCAGTGTTTCGCGACGAGTTTGCAGAAACACGGTGATCAGATTCAGGAAACGCCGTTTCTGCCGAGCAACGTTAGGCAGAGGCACTTTTGCTAATTCGCCAGGAGCGTCCGATGATGATTGATGGTTCAGATTTCGATCGATTACTCCGGTAAACTGCATTGCAGCGCGACGCATGGTCCCTCGGGCACGGTCCTCGCGACCGATGCACCGCTCGATAATCAAGGGAAAGGAGAATCCTTTTCTCCGACCGACCTCGTCGCGACGGCGCTCGGCACCTGTATCGCCACGACGATGGCGATCGTGGCCGAGCGTCATCAGAGTCGAACTGAAAGGAATGACCGTGCAGGTGACGAAAGAGATGGCGAACGACCCGCGTCGAATCGGCCGCCTAACGACTGAAGTGCACATTCCCGTTGCCGGCCGATCATCCGCAGCGCGAGCTGCTTGGAAAAGACCGCGCTGGGTTGCCCGGTCCACCGCAGTCTGGCCGGCGGAGATGGAACGGCCGACCAAATTTTTCTGGGAAGGCTAGTGGGTTGGGAGGCGATGCCCCTGCCCTAACGACAACAAGTCGCGCAGTTCCGGGCTTGTTCGGAGCAGCGCCTTGCTTGTCGTATTTCTTACTGCCCGAGCACCCAGGCGAAGATCAATGGCGCGCAAATCGTGGCATCGCTTTCGACCACGAACTTCGGAGTTGAGGCCGCGAGCTTGCCCCACGTGATTTTCTCGTTCGGCACGGCGCCAGAGTAGCTGCCGTAGCTCGTCGTCGAATCGCTGATTTGGCAGAAATAACCCCACAGCGGCACCCCGGTGCGCTCGAGATCCTGGTGGAGCATCGGGACGACGCAGATCGGGAAATCGCCGGCAATGCCGCCGCCGATCTGGAAAAAACCGATTGAGCCCTCGCGGTTGCGTAGCTTCTTCGCGTTCTTCGTGTAGTAGTCCGCGAGCCAGGTCATGTATTCGATGCCCGTGCGCACGGTGTGCACGTTCCTCACATCGCCGCGTATCACAGCCGCCGCAAACATGTTACCGAGCGTCGCATCCTCCCAGCCCGGCACGATGATCGGCAGATTCTTTTCGCAGGCCGCGAGCAGCCAGGAATGCTTCGGGTCGATCTGATAGCTCTTCTTCAGCTTACCGCTGCGAAGAATCTTGTACATAAACTCATGCGGGAAATAATGCTCTCCGGCGCGGTCGGCCGCGATCCACTCTTCGAGCACCGCCTTCTCGATCCGCCTCATCGCTTCCATCTCCGGGATGCACGTGTCGGTCACGCGATTCATGTGCCGGGCAAGCAGTTGCTGCTCGTCCCGTGGCGTGAGTTCCCGGTAGTGCGGCACCCGCTCGTAGTGGTCGTGCGCGACGAGATTGAAAATATCCTCCTCGAGGTTCGCGCCGGTACAGACGATCAGGTGCACCTTGTCGCGACGGATCATCTCCGCCAGTGAAATGCCGAGCTCGGCGGTCGACATGGCGCCTGCGAGCGTCATCAACATCTTGCCGCCGGCGGCGAGGTGTGCCTCGTACCCCTTCGCTGCGTCGAGCAACGCGGCTGCGTTAAAGTGACGATAATTCTTCGCGATGAATTTCGAAACGGGACCTTTTTTTGCCGCGAGCGCGGCATTGATCTCTTCTCGGGCTTTTTGAGCGTCGTTTGGCTTTCATTGCTTGGGCAACTTTGGTCAGGCGGGATACAACCAGCGCATGTAATCCGCCACGCCTGCTTCGAGCGAAAATTGCGGCTCGTAGCCCAGCGCTTTCCGCACATTCGTCAGATCGGCTTCGGTGTGGTTCTGGTAATGCGCGTGCGGGTTGTCGAAGTATTCCGGCTTCGAAGTTTGTCCCTAACGAATGGTTCAGAACGGCGATCAGCTCGTTGAACGACCGCGCCTGCCCCGAGCCAAGATTGTAAATTCCGCTCTCCTTCGCCTCCAGCGCGCGCAGCGTTCCCTGCACGATGTCTTTCACGTAAACGAAATCGCGTTTCTGCTCGCCGTGTTTGAAAATCCTCGGGCGCTTCCCCTCTTTCATCTGCCGCGAGAGATGCAAAATCATGCTCGCGGGCATGCCTTTGTGCGCTTCGCGCGGACCGTAAACATTGAAATAACGCAGTCCGACGATCTTCCAGTCGGGATCATCCGTCGCGGCGCGCCGCGCGAGGTTGTCCATGATCACTTTTGAGAAGGCGTAAACATTGGCGGGTGCGGCGTCGTGCGTTTCCAGGTTAACTCCGCTCGCCGCCCCGTAAGTCGCGGCGGAGGAGGCGTAAACCACCCGGGTGCGATTTGGCTGGGCGAAACGGAGCAACCGCCGAAAGCTCTCCACGTTGTCGTGCACCTGCGGGAATTGATCGTGCAGCGTCGTGTCAGTGATCGAGGCGAGATGAAAAATGCCGTCGAACTTCTCGTCGCCAAACTGGTCGCGCCAATCGAGCGAAGCGAGATCTGCCGCCACGAAGTCGCCTCGATAACCGCGAAGATTCTTGAAATCGCCGGAGCGAAAATCATCGATCACCGTCAGTCGCGCCGCCGGATATTTTTCCTGCAAACGCAGCACGAGATTCGAGCCGATGAAGCCGGCACCGCCGGTGACGAGGAAGTTGAGGTTTTTTGAGGCCATGGCGCGCAGTTATCGGACGCCTGACAAATAAATCTTGAGCGAAGAAGCGCAAGCCGCTACTTCTGGCGGCAGTTCTTTGCGAGTTTGAACAGTGGATCGGCGCGAGAAATCCCGTGTGAACCGGGAGCAGTTGCGCTGCTGTAACTGGATACGACTCCCCATGAGCCAATCGTTAGTCCCGCAAATGTGGGCCGGCGGTGAAGGCGGGGAGAAGGCGAGGTCAGTTGAGAGCTGAGAGTTGGGAATGAGGGAAAAGCCGCGTAAAGCGAGCTTCTGTCGGTCTTCAAACTCACAACCAAGAGCCCTCAACCGCTTCAAAAGCCAGGAGCCAGAATATTTGCCCGCTCCACCTCATTCGTGCCGCCGCGGGTGCGGGTCGGCGCGACAAAACTTCTTCGCGAAAAAGAAGAATGAGAGACGTGGACGAACCGCTGGCAAGTGACGAGTCCGCCTCTCACCTATTGGAGGTAATTGTCATGTGGTCATGGAGGAACTGGGCGGCGTCGCTCTCTTGGCTTCAGGGAGCGTGTGCTCCTCGCACACGGGTGTTGGCCTCTCGCCAATACGAACTGTCCGGCGGACCGGTCGTTGGGAGACATTTTGGTCTTGGGTCGCTGGTCAAGTTGGACCGAAGGTTTGAACCGAGGGGCCCTTGCTCCCCGAAGTTCTGGTGCTTGGCCTTCGCAGTCTTTTGTGGGTTGTTAGGTGTCACTCGTGCACAAGACGAGGCTACTCCTCCAGAAACCGCCGAACTCGTCATCAGCGCGACCCGCATTCCGGCTCTGGAGGATACGGTCCCGGCGAGCGTGACCGTGATCACTTCGGAGAATTTTGATATCCACCAGACCGAACGCGTGGCCGATGCCCTGCGGCAAGTTCCGGGACTCTCGGTCGTGCAGACCGGGACGGCTGGACAACTCACTTCCGTTTTCACACGGGGTCTGCGCAGCGAACACACCCAGGTGCTGATCGACGGCGTCCCAATCAACCAGGGCCTCGCCGGTCTCTTCAACTTCGCTGACCTGTCGATCGACAACATTGAGCGTATTGAAATAGTGCGCGGTCCGCAGAGCACAATTTATGGACCGCGGGCACTCGCCGGCGTGATTCAGCTCTTCACGAAAGAGGGGAGCGAAACACCGGAGACGACGGCCAGTTTTGAAGGTGGCAGTTATGACTCCTTCCGTGAATACCTCGCTACTTCCGGAAAAATCGGACAGATTGATTATTCGCTGGCGGGGAGCCGTTTCGATACGGACAACGCCCGGCCTAACAATCAATACCGGTTCACGAATTTGATCGGCAACATCGGCTGGTCGCCTAACGATCAGTTGCGGATCAGCAGTCTCTTCACCTATTCACTGGCCGACGCCGGCAATCCAAACACGATTTTCGATCCGAAGCCGGTCGATAATTTTCTAACCGAGCGCTGGTTGATCGCCCCGCATCTCGATTGGAGACCTTCGGAGGAATGGGAACACAAACTGATCGTCGCCTACGACGAGGAACGGCAGGTGAACGACCCAAATGAGGACGGCTTTGTTGGTCCGACCCGCGCGCTCTTTACCCGCCTGACGATCGATTACCAAAACAACTTCCGGCCGGCGAAATGGCTCACTCTCACCTCCGGTCTTTTTTACAATCAGGTCGATGCGGGCCAGGAGCGACCATTCGTTTCGCAGGATTTCGGGCCGCAACCGACCTTTATCAGCGATTACACCGATGAGCGCGCGATCTATTTGGAAGCGAACGCGAACCCGCTGCCTGGATTGAATCTAGTCGCCGGCGGACGTTACGATCATTTCAACCAGTTCGGCGGGATTTGGACCTATCGTTTCGCCGGCAGTTACAAGATTGCGCCGACGGACACGATCGTGCATGCGAGCGTTGCGACCGGCTTTAGTCCGCCGAGCAGCCAGGACAAGATTTTTGGAAACAATCTTGGTTTGGAGCCGGAAGAGGATCTGGGCTGGGAAATTGGCTTCGAGCAAAGCCTCTGGAACGATCGGGTAAGGTTCGCCGCGACCTATTTTCACAATGATCTAAGCAACCTGATCGGCTTCAATGGGCTCTTCGACACGCTGAATCTCGGCGCGGCTCGCACTCAGGGGCTAGAGGCGGAGGTCGAGCTGCGGCCGATCGCCAATCTCTTATTTTCGGCGAGCTACACCTATCTCGATGCGGAAAATACTTCAGGCGCCGACATCACCCAGCTGCCAGGCGCACGTTTGCCCCGACGGCCGCGAAACCAGGTTTATCTTTCTGGCTCTTATCTCTGGTGTGGAAAGTTGCGCACCACCGCGGAAGCCGTCTTCGTCAACGCACGGGAGGAATTGAATTTTGGCGGACCGAATTTCGATATCGAAGACTATGCGTTTGTAAATTTCGCTGCGGAATATGCCTTCAATGCCCATTTCACGGTCTTCGGCCGGGTCAATAATCTGACGAACGAGCATTACGCGGAAGTATTTGGTTTTCCGGCGTTAGGAAGGGCGGCCTACGGGGGAATTCGGATTTCGTTTTAGAAGAGCGACGTCCGGCGAATCCGGTTGCCGAGCAGGGGAGGCGCCGAGAAACCCAGCGACGCCGTTCGTCTCAGTGCCCGATGACGGCGTGGCTTGAAAGCCTGTCGCGTCACTGTTAATCGCTAAAGCGTGGATCCGATTTTCGCTGCCCTCCTTGGACTCATCGCCGGCGTGCTGATCGCGGCCGGTATCTTCTTGCTTATGCGCCGCCGCCGATCGGACGATGTCGAATTGATCGAGCGCTTCGAGTCCCTCGACCGCGCACAGGAGCGCGAGGAGCGGATGCTCCGCGAAGAGGCCGCGCGCAGCCGCGAGGAAGCGCAGAGCGCCGCGAAGGCGCAACGAGAAGAGCTGAACGCGGCCTTGCAAAATCTAGGCGAGTCGAACCTCAAATCGATCGCAGAGATCGGCGCCATGCTGAAGGGCCAGCTCGAAACGGTTTCTGCCCAAACCGGCAAGCTCACTGAGTCGAACGAATTGCGGTTGGAAAGCTTGCGTTCGGTGGTCGATCTGCGCTTGAAGCAATTGCAGGAAGACAATTCGCAGCAGATCGAAAAAATGCGCGCAACGGTGGACGAAAAGCTGCAAGGCACGCTGGAAAAGACGGCTCGGCGAATCGTTTCAGATGGTGAGCGATCGGCTCGAACAGAGTGCATCAGGGGCTCGGCGCGATGCAGCAGCTGGCGAGCGACGTTGGCGGTTTGCAGCGCGTGCTGACGAATGTGAAAACGCGCGGCGGCTGGGGCGAAGTGCAACTCGGCGCGCTCCTCGAGCAGGTGCTGACCGCCGGAACAATTCGCGCGCAACGTCAAGACGCGCGGAGGCAGCGGAGAGAATGGTCGATTTCGCGATCAAACTGCCCGGTGACGAAAACGGCGCGCCGGTCTGGCTGCCGATCGACGCGAAATTTCCGATCGAAGATTACCAGCGCCTGATCGCGGCGCAGGAGAGCGGCCGATCCGGTCGGCGACCGAAGAGGCGATGAAAAACCTGGAAACGCAGTTGCGGAAGAAGCGCGAAGGACATTTGCACGAAATACATCAACCCGCCGCGCACGACCGATTTCGCCCTCATGTTTCTGCCGACCGAAGGACTTTATGCGGAAGCGATCCGGCGGGTCGGACTGGTCGAGCAGGTGCAGCGCGAGTGCAGGGTGATCTTCGCCGGGCCGACCACGCTGGCGGCGTTGCTCAACAGTTTGCAGATGGGATTCCGCACGCTCGCGATCCAGAAGCGCTCGAGCGAAGTCTGGAATTTGCTCGCCACGGTGAAGACGGAGTTCGGAAAATTCGGCGGCCTGCTCGATGGGGTGAAGAAGAAACTGGAACAAGCCTCCAACAAGATCGACGAAGTCGATGTGTCGCTCGCGCACGATCGAAAAGCTGCTGAGCACGTGGAGGAGCTTGCCGAGCAATCCGCAGCCGTTGCTGCCGGAGTTGTTGCCTCGGAGGACGGAGAAGAGGAACTGGAGGGCGAGGGAGAGCAAGGCTGATAGTCGTCCCTCGACAGCGCTTGCGCACTGCGCGGAACAGACTACAGAACCGCGTCCCACTTCGACTCGTCCTTGAGCAGAATCTCGCGCAGCAACCGGATCGGCGGCATGCCGTGGTTGAGCACCTCGTTGTGAAATTTCTCGAGCGAGAAATCCGCGCCTTCCTGCGCTTTGTAATCGTCGCGCAGCTTGAGAATCTGAAGCTTGCCTAACGTGTAATTGAGGTAGCCCGGGTCGAAGGTCCCGCGCATCGCTTCGGAGAGCGACGGTTTCTCCTCGTAATAGCAGTTCTCGTGAAAAAACTTCGCCCCGTCGGCGACCGACATTCCCTGGGTGTGCATCTTGATCGAGACGCAGAGCCGGCAGAGCCGGAGGAGCGCTTCGTCGGCCTGTGCCATGCGATATTTCGCGGCGCGCACTTTTTGTTCCGGGGTCGGATTCGGCGCGCTGCCGAAGCCTTCGTCGAGCATCATTTTCTCGGTGTAATGTGCCCAGCCTTCGATAAAGGCGTAGCTGCCGAAAATCTTCTCGACCTTCGTCGCCGGCGAAGCATTCAGGTGCAGGAACTGCACGTAATGCCCGGGGTAGGCCTCGTGAATGGAGACCACATCGGTCGTGTAATAATTGAATGAGGTCAGCCATTCGTTCTTCTGTTTCTCCGTCCAGTTTTCCTCGACTGGCGTGACGTAATAATAGGCTTGCGTCGCCTTTTTCTCGAACGGTCCGGGTGTGTCCATCGAGGCAAAAGTCGTCGCGCGATCGAACTGCGGCGTCGCCGTGACAGTCGCGCGCACATCGGAAGGAATCGCGACAATGTGATGATCGAGCACGTATTGCCGGATCTGGTCGAGGTCCTTCGCCACGTCCGGGATCAGCTCGCCCGGCTTGGGGTGCTCGTTCTGGATTTCCTTGAAAACGTCGATCGGTTGTTTCTTCGGATCGATGATCTTCGCGGCGGCTGGCGAAGACCTCCTGCTCCTCCTTCAAACGTTGCAGACCGATCGCGAGAATCTTGTCCGGCGGAAGATCGACCAACTCGGTGTTGGCCAGCATCTGTTGATATTTGGTCGCGCCTAAAGCGAAATCGGCGGTCGCTTTCGGCAGCTTCTCCTTCGTCAGCCAGGCCGCGTAATCGCGCAGCGCCGCCGCCGCCTTCTTGTTCGCATCCTGAAAGGCCGCCATCAGCGGTTCGTCCTTCACATCCTTGACCGCTGCGGCGAGGTCCTTCTCCAGAAAATCGGCCGAGCCGTTTGCGATCTGGATTGCGAGCTCGACGTAGGGCTTCGGCAAGACCGTCGGCAAGATTCGTTTTGCCTGCGGTCATGATGTTGGCCGTCTGGTCCTCGATCGTGACGATGTCGCGGACGCGATCCTCGAGCGGCTTGAAATCGCGCTTGATGTAGATGTTGACGTCGATCGCGCGCGCGTAAGTCATCGGGTTTTTCTCGAAAATCCCCATGTCCTGGATTTGGAAGAGCTCTCCGGCGATCGCGGCGAGCAGGATCCGGCGGTCGATGTCCGCCTGCTTGCTCAGCTTGCCCGCCTCGATCTTGTTGAATTGATCCTGAAAGCGCTTCAGCCGTTCGACTTCGGCATCGATCGCGAGCCGGCTGTAATCGCCGATCTTGCCATCGTATTGGTGGAAGCCGAGGGCGACGCCCTGAAGCGGTCGGGCCGCCAGGTAGCCGCCGATGAAGTCGAGCGCCAGCTTGTCGAAATCGGCGTCCGCCTTGTCTGCGTCTCGGCCGACTCGGCCAAGCCTGGAGTGGCCATGACCAGGAGAGAGCGCGAGCATTACGAGCAGACAGCGGAGCGATTTCATCGGCCTAGCTTAGAAGGGGATGCGGACCTTGTCATACCGACCGGTTGGCAAAAGCAAAGGAATGAACGACAATCGGGTCGTTTGCGTCCAAGCATGATATTTATGAAGCGTTGTCTGCTTTTCAGCGCGTTTACTTCGTTCCTTGCCGCGGGTGTTTTTCTCTCGGCCTTCGCCGGCGCCGCAGGTGCTGCTGATCCGGAGCCGGCGACCGTTTCGACCGATGAGAACGGCTACTCGGAAATCGCGACGTTCGCCAAAGCGGTCGAGCTGATCCGGCAGGATTATGTCGATGGCCAAAAGATCAGCTATCACGACCTGATCTATGCCGCGATGAAAGGCATGCTCTCGTCGCTCGATCCGCACAGTCAGTTCATGGATCCGGACGACTTCAAGGACATGCAGGACGACACTCGCAGCCGCTTCAACGGCCTCGGCGTGGAAGTCGCGGTCAAAGACGGCCTGCTCACCGTCGTCACGCCGATGGAAGATACGCCCGCGGCCAAGGCGGGCATCCTGGCGGGCGATCAGATCTTGAAAATCAACGGCGCCTCGACCGAGCGGCTCAGTCTGCAGGATGCGGTCGATGTCCTGCGCGGCGAGCCCGGACAGAAGATCACGCTCACGATCTTGCGGCCCTCGACCAAGGAGATCAAAGACTACGCGCTCGAGCGCAAGGAAATCAAAGTGCAGAGCGTGAAGGGCGGCGCAGTTGCTTGATCCCGAGCTGACCGGGCCGTTCAAGGTCGGTTACGTGCGAATCGTGCAGTTTAACGAACCGACCGCGGAGGAGTTCGGCAAGACGCTCGACGATTTGCAGAAACAGGGAATGCAGGCGCTGGTGCTCGACTTGCGCAACAATCCCGGTGGCTTGCTCAACTCGCGCGGTGGATGTGCTCGGTCAATTTCTTGCCGCCGAACACCAAAGTCGTCTCCACCCAGGGCCGCGCTTCATCGCAACAGCACGAATATTCCACGTCGGGAGGGGCGAAGGAGCGGCCGCGTTTTCCGCTCGTGGTTTTGGTGAACGAAGGAAGCGCGAGCGGCTCGGAAATCGTGGCCGGCGCGCTCAAGGATTTGCATCGCGCGATCGTGGTCGGCGAAACGACCTTCGGCAAAGGTTCGGTGCAAAATGTGATGCAATTGCCCGACGGATCGGCGCTCCGTTTCACGACCGCGAAATATTACACCCCGAGCAAAACGGTCATTCAGGGCAACGGCGTTGTGCCGAATATTCTGGTGCCGCTGACTCCGGAGCAGGACCGAGCGGTCGCCTCTTTGCGCAACAACGACAAGATCCAACCGGCCGAAGCGACCCGCATCATCAAGTCCCAGGACCTGCAAATGATGCGCGCAATCGATGCGCTCAAAGGCGTGATGATTTACGCCCAGCAGACGTCGCCGAATGTCGACGCGGTGAAGAAATAATTCGGCGCACGAAGGGCACGAAGGGCACGGCGGTCGTGCGTCCTTCGTGCTCCTCGTAGTGCGAAAAATTTGAGCTCGCTCGTTCTTGCCATTGAAACGTCCTGCGACGAGACGGCCATTGCCGTGTTGCGCGGGCGGGAATTGCTCGCCAGCGAGGTCGCTTCGCAGGTCGCGGCGCATCAGCCCTACGGAGGCGTTGTGCCGGAGGTCGCGTCGCGGCATCACCTTCAGCGCGCCCCGCAGTTGCTCGCGCGCGCCGTCGCGGCTGCCGGAATTTCGTTAGGCGAAGTCGATGCCTTCGCTGCCACGAGCGGGCCGGGGCTGGCCAGCTCGCTCATGATCGGAGCGTCGCTGGCCAAGGGGCTCGCGCTCGGCTTCGGGAAACCGTATCTCGCGATCAATCATCTCGAGGGTCATTTGCTCTCGCCCTTTTTCGGGAGCGAGGGCGGCATCGAGTCCAACATGTCGCTCATCGTGAGCGGCGGACACACTCTGCTGGTGGAGGTGGATGAAGTTGGTGATTACCGGATCATCGGACGCACGGTCGATGACGCGGCCGGCGAAGCATTCGACAAAGTGGCCAAGATGCTCGGGCTGGCCTATCCGGGTGGACCGGAGATCGAGCGCTGCGCGCGAGGCGGCGATCCGGCGCGGTTCGATTTGCCGCGCAGCATGATCAACTCGGGTGACGCGAATTTCAGCTTCAGCGGGTTGAAAACCGCAGTCCGCTACTTGTTGCCGAAGTTGCAGCGCGCGCCGGGATCCCTCGACTGCGCTCGGGACGACATGGATCTGTGCGCTTCGTTCCAGCGCGCCGTGGTCGACGTGCTGGTCGCGAAAACAATCGCGGCGGCGCGTCTGGCAGGACGAAAGCTGATCACGGTGAGCGGCGGGGTCAGTTGCAACGGCGAACTGCGCCGGCAGATGTCGTTAGGCGCGAGCGAGCCGGGCTGGAGTTGCGCTTCGCCGCGCCGACTCTCTGCACCGACAACGCGGCCATGATCGGTTTCGCTGCGCAGCTCCACCTGGAGCGCGGTGAATTCACGCCGCTCCCGACCGAGATCAATCCCAACCTCGCATTGGCGTAATTCCCATCCGGGGAGCACGGGTCGCTGGCCTGTCCGCTTCGGCGGCTGCCGAAGGGCCACGCGCGGTTTGCAGGCTGCGCGCCATCGTGCTTTGCTGGACCGCCGGCCAACAACTACAGGCCAGCGGCTGTGCTCCCGGAAAGAATTCAGTATTCGCGCTCCAGGAGATAATTCGCGAGTGCTCGCAGCGTTTCCGCTTTTTTGCCTAACGGTCGCAAGGCAGCGTGCGCCTGGCGGGTCAGTCGACCGGCTTCGGCCCGCGATTTCTCCAAGCCGAGGACGGATGGGTAGGTGGCCTTGTGCGCGGCGGCATCCTTTCCCGCGCTCTTCCCGAGTTTCTCGCTCGTCTGCGTGACGTCGAGAATGTCGTCGATCACCTGGAAGGCCAACCCGAGGGCTCGTCCGAAATCGCTGATCGCACTCGAGCTGCGGCGGCGTGGCGTTGGCGCTCATCGCCCCGAGGCGCACCGAGGTGGTCAATAACGCTGCGGTCTTGTTTTCGTGGATGTAACGCAGTTGCGCGCGATTGATCCGCTTGCCTTCGCCTTCGAGATCGGCAACCTGGCCGGCAATCAGTCTCCGGCTGCCGGCGGCGACGGAGATTTCGCGAAAAATCGCGCGCAGATCGTAACGCGGCCACGCCTCCGCTTCCGCCGCGATCTCAAAGGCGATTGTGAGCAACGCGTCGCCCGCCAGAACCGCGATGCCGTCCCCGAAAACTTTATGACAGGTCGCGCGGCCGCGCCGGAAGTCGTCGTTGTCCATGCTCGGGAAGATCGTCGTGGATGAGCGAGTAGGTGTGGATGCATTCCAGCGCGCAGGCGAGAGGAAGCGCGCTTTTCGTTAGGCCACCACAGGCCTCGGCCGCGGCCAGACAGAGAATCGGGCGGAGACGTTTGCCGCCTGCGAAAAGCGAGTAGCGCATCGCCTTGTGAATCGTGGCCGGCCTGGTCGAGGCCTTCGGGCAGGAAACCATTGAGTGCGCGATCGACCTCTTTTTGGCGCGCTGAGAGATAGCGCTTTCAGATCCACTGTGTCGCGAATCTGGAAAGTCGCGTGCCGCTGCGCAATCGAAATCTCGCGCCCGGAGGTTCGTTAGCCGCCGACTGCCTGATAATGGCCGAGGCCGCGTTTCCACATCAAGTTGGCCGCGACCCACATCGCCAGCATCCAGCCGCACTGGATGGCGAGTGCGCCCAGCATCTCTCCGCCGCGGAGGCGACCCTGGAAGATCGCGATCGGACAAAACAGCTCGTAATAAAACGGCAGCCATTTCATCACCGCCTGGATCGCGGGCGGCATGATATCGAGCGGGAACATCTGGCCGCCGAGGAAATATTCGAAGCTGTAAACGATGAAAACGATGGTTGAGATCTCCAGAATCCAGAAAGCCATCATCGAAAGCGAGTAGGTCAGAAAAAACTGGATCAAAGCCGACATGAGGAGCGAAACGATCGCCGCGAGCCAGGTCACGGCGTCGTTAGGCAGAATGATGAAACGGCGGAAATAGAAGAAGATGGCGGCGATCGGGAGGATCGTGACCGCGGTGTAAACCAGCCGGCCGCTCAGGAAAATGCTGAAGCGGTAGCCGAGATAACTCATCGGCTTGGTCAGGAAGGAATTGATCTGACCCTCGCGAATGTCGGCGGCGATTTGCCATTCGTCCTCGGTCGGGGTGACGAGGTTGCTCACCAAAATCGTGAGCAGGTAGTAGTAAATCATCGAGCCGTAGTCGTAGCCGCGCATACCGCCGCCGCTCTCGCGGAAAATCGCCCGCCAAAGGAAGATCGTGCCGACCAGCGGAATGATCCCGAAGATCGCGCGCAACAAATAGTTCCAGCGATAGACAAAGGTGTTCTGGATCCCGAGATTGAAGACGGTGAGATACTTTTGCGGCTGCATCGAGGAATTTAGACCGCGGATTACAGCGGGTTTCACCGGTAGGAAAAGTAGGCCTTTGGTCTGCTTTCGCCTTCCAATCCGTGTCATCTGCGTAATCCGCGGTTGAAATTTCTCCTTCACCATTGGCTCGGCAGATGTCGCATCTGCCGGTTCTGCCAGCGGCTCAACAGGATCAAGGCGCAGATCGCGCCGATCAGGGCCATGAACATGTCTTTCTGCGTGTCCCAGACGTCGCCTTGGGTGCCGAGGAAAGCGGTGGAGGCCGCGCCCGCGCCGAGCGCAGTGGCCCATTCCAGGAGCTCGTAGAGTGCGCTGATTCCCATGCAGATGAGAAGCACGATGGCAAAGCGCCAGCCGCCGGACGTGACCACGCGCAGTCGGATGAAGAGCTCGCGCGCGATCAACGCCGGGACAAAGCCCTGCATGAAATGCCCGAGCCGATCGAAATGATTTCGGTGCCATCCGAAAAACGGTTCGATCCAGTTGAAGAACGGCACGCGAGCGTAGGTGTAATGCCCACCGACGCAGAGCAGCATGATGTGTAGAGCGATCAACGTGTAGCAGAGCGTGGTGAAGCGAAAACTGGAGTAGGTGGCGATGAGAATTGCCGCGCCGAGGATTCCGGGAGCGACTTCGAGCCACCACGTCAGGCGATCGTAGGGATGCCAGGCCGACCAGGCGAAGACCAGGCCAGTCGCCAACAGCAGCGTGAGATGAAGAGGCGAGATGCGTGGGCTCATTCTCCGGAGCAAGCGTTCGATTCGGCCAGTTCCACTGCGAGCCGGATGGCGGCGATCATGCTGTCGGGCCGGGCAATGCCCTGGCCGGCGATCGCAAAAGCGGTGCCATGATCCGGGCTGGTGCGCGGGAACGGGAGTCCAAGAGTGACGTTCACGCCTTCATGGAATGCGTGCAGTTTCAGCGGGATCAATCCCTGATCGTGATACATGCAAAGGACCGCCGTCGAATTCTCCCTCGACCGAACGGTGAAAAATGGTGTCGGGTGAGAACGGACCGCGAATCTGCGCGGTCGCATGGATCCGTTGCAGTTCGGCGACGGCCGGCGCGATGATCTCGATTTCTTCGCGGCCGAGCGCTCCGGACTCGCCCGCGTGTGGATTCAATCCCGCGACGGCGATGCGCCGGGAACCGCCACGCCGGACGAGAAAATTCTGCGAGAAGCGACCCGACTCGCACAATCTCGGCCGTCCGCAGGTTTTCGGTCACGCTGCGCGAGGGGGATGTGTGTGGTTACGAGAGCGACAGTGAGACCCGCTCCGGTGAGGAGCATGGCGAAGTTCTCCACGCCGCAGCGTGCGGCGAAGAATTCGGTTTGGCCGGGAAACTCGAATCCGATTTCATACATGCTAGCCTTGTGAATCGGTCCGGTCACGACCGCATCGATCTCATGCGCGATCGCCAGTCGGGCGGATTCCTCGAGCGCGGCCTGGGCCGCGCGCGCACTCTCGGGAGTGGGTTGGCCTAACGAGTGCCCTTCGGATTCGCCCAGCAGGCGATAATCTGCGTCGGGCAATTTCCCCGACGCCAGCGCCGCCCGGATGATTTCCGGGCCGATGCCGGCCGGATCGCCCAACGTGATGCCGATGCGTTTGCGCATGTTGCGCAATAGTCATCAGCGAAGCGTTGCCAGAAAGCTAGAAGGTCTTGATGTAAGCCTTCGAGCGCAGACTGGCGAGCCAGTGTTCCTGCAGCTCTTGCGCCTGATCCTGCCGCAGCCGCCCCTCGATATCGGCCCGCACATCCTTGAGTGGTTTCACTTCGCCGCCCTGGCGCGCTTCCACTTTCAAGATGTAATAATTGCCGCCCAAATTGATGACTTTACTGATCGCGCCGGGCTGGAGACTGAAGGCGACCTCGGAGAGCGGCGCTGACAGCGTCTTGTCATCGATCCAGCCCCAGTCGCCACCCAGATCGCGAGTGCTGTCTTCGGAATACATCTGCGCCATCTTGTCGAAGTCGGCGCCGGTGATGAGCTTGGCGCGAATCTCCTCCGCCATCGAGCTTGCGCCGCGCCGCCGCCCGAATCGGCGTGGCCCGGGATCATGATCATCCGGAGTTTGACCTGCGCCTTGTTCGCGAACTGGTCCCTGTGCTTGCGGTAATATTCCTCCACCTTGGCCGGCGGGATGATGAGGTTGGATGTCACGTTCTTGGCCCGCATCGCCTGCACGATGATCTTTTGCCGCTCCAGATCGCGGAATTTCGACATCGTATATTTTTGCGCCTCCATCGTCTTGATGAAGGCGTGACGGTCGCCACCGAAGTTGTTTTTGATCACCTCGTCCACCCGCTCGTCGATGAAGTGCGGCGGAATCGCGAGCTTCTCCTTGTCGAAAGCCTGGACGATGAGCTGGCGATCGATCAGGTCCTGGAGCGCCGCTTTCCGCAGCTCGGTGATTTTGTTCACCAACTCCTCGCCGGAATACTGCGAGCGGAGCAGGCGCTCGCGAGGTTCGACGACTTCTCGCACCTCGGAATAGGTGATGACTTTGTCATTCACGATCGCTGCGATGCCATTGACCGATTCCGCGCCGCGCGTGGGCGAAGCGGTCGCCGCCACTCCGAAGCAGGAGAATGCGAGAAGCGCGACGGTCGGATAACGCCAGATGAAGTTTAGAGTTGCTTTAACCATTGCCACACCTCAGGGAGATTGAGATCGATTTTACCGGAAGTTAAGCGAGGAAATTTGCCACCGACAAGGATAAAGTCGCCCCGACGGCTGAGCATCAATTTGCCCTCGCGCACCTCGACCCGGCTGACGCGAGCCCGGGCGGCAGAAAGCTTGATTTCGCTGAGTAAGAACAAATTGTCAACCGGCTCCGGCCACTTTCCGAAGCGATCGCGCCAGTCGCGCCGGAGCCGCTGGAGCTGTTCGGGGGTCGTGATTTCGGCCAGGTTCCGGTAGGCCTGAATCCGGAGCGCGGCATCGCTGATGTAGGCTGTGGGAATGAACGCGGGCACGAGCTTTTCGGGGCCGGCGGCAAGATATTCGCCTTCGTTCGTGGCGACGAAATCGAGCCGCACCTCCACCTCGAGCCGTGGCCGGAGCTTTTCGCCTTTCAGTTGCGCGACCGCCTGCTTCAACAGCTGGCAGTAAAGATCGAACCCGACCGCGACGATGTGACCGCTTTGCGCAGTGCCGAGAATGCTGCCGGCGCCGCGAATCTCCAGATCGCGCATCGCGATGCGGAAGCCGGCGCCTAACGAACTGTATTGCTGGATGGCGTTGATCCGCTTGCGCGCCGCGCCGACCGTCATCATCTCGCGCGGGAGAAGGAGGTAGGCATAGGCCTTGTGTTCGGCGCGGCCGACGCGGCCCCGCAGTTGATAAAGATCGGCCAACCCGAAACGATCGGCCCGATCGATGATGATCGTGTTCGCGTTCGGAATATCGAGTCCGCTCTCGATGATCGTGGTGCAAATGAGGACATCGATTTTCCCCGCGACGAAGCGCTGCATGACGTCTTCCAGTTCGTCCGCGTCCATCTGGCCGTGGCCGAATTCGACCCGCGCGCCCGGACAAAGCTCCGCGATGCGGTCGCGCACTTTCTGGATCGACATGACGCGATTGTGCAGGAAGTAAACCTGACCCTGGCGCTCGAGCTCGCGATTGATCGCATCGCGAATGATGCGCTCGTCGTAACCGCAAATCACCGTCTCGACCGGGAGCCGATTGAGCGGCGGGGTCTCGATCGTCGACATGTCTTTCACTCCGACTAACGACAGGTAAAGCGTGCGCGGAATCGGCGTCGCCGAGAGCGTGAGCACGTCGACGAGCTTGAAGAGTTCCTTGAATTTTTCCTTGTGCAGCACGCCGAAGCGCTGCTCCTCGTCGATCACGACCAGACCGAGATCCTTGAAAACCACGTCGCCGGAAATCAGCCGATGCGTGCCGACGACGACATCGACGCCGCCCTCGCGCAATTGCTTCGAGCACCTTGCGCTGTTCCGCCGGCGAGCGGAACCGGCTCAGCATTTCGATTCGCACCGGATAATCGAGCATTCGCTGGCGAAACGTTTCGAAATGCTGCTGCGCGAGCACGGTCGTCGGGGTGAGGACGGCGACCTGTTTGCCTTCCATCACCGCCTTGAAGGCGGCGCGAATCGCGACCTCGGTTTTGCCGAAGCCGACGTCGCCGCAGATCAGGCGATCCATCGAGCGCGGTTCCTCCATGTCGCGCTTCGTTTCGGCGATCGCCTTCCAGCTGATCGGGCGTCTCGCGGAACGGAAACGAATGCTCGAACTCGAGCTGCCATTTGGTGTCGGGGCCGAAGGCGTGGCCGCGCTGGGTCTCGCGCTCGGCCTGCAGCGCGAGCATTTTGCCCGCGTAATCGAAAATCGAGGCGACGGCGTTCTTTTTCGCTCGCGTCCATTTCGCGTCGGCCAGCGAACTGAGCGGCGGTGATTTTTTCCCGACGCCGACGTAGCGCGAGACCATGAAGGCCTGCTCGAGCGGGACGTAGAGTTTCGCCTCTTCGGCAAATTCGATTGCCAGCACTTCGCCCGTCTCCGGGCCGCCCATGCGTTGCAGTCCGAGAAAACGGCCGATGCCGTGCTCGAGATGAACGACGAGTTCGCCTTCGTTCAGTTCGCTGAAATCGATCTGCGCGCGGTGCGTGCCGAACTTCGCGGCGCGCTGCAGACGGCGCCGCCCGTGCGTCGGGGCGCGGCCGAAAAGTTCCGCCGCGGCAAGCACGACGAGGTTGGCCGCGGGAAAACAGAAGCCGCGGGCGAGCGTGCCCTTCGAGTAAATCGATTTCGCCTAACGAAATCCTGGCCTCCGCCATGATCTCGCGAAAGCGTTCGATCTCGCCTTCGGTCTGGAAGTAAATCGCGATTCGGGCTCCGTCTTCGCGCCAGGTTGTCAGGCGGGCGAAGAACTGCTGTCGTTTCGCCTCGGCGATGATGAACTCGCCGGTGTCGAATTCGCCGATCTCGCAATCGACAAAGGCGCCGCTGAAATCTTCGATGTCATCCATGGTTTCATCACGTGATGAAACGCCCGGCCTCTTCGATTGCGCAGGGTACCTTCCCACTTCAATTTGCTCTCCTGAATGCTGCTCTGAAGTGCCGGCCAGCCAGCCCTCGCTAATGAAAACGTCCGCGTTCTCGTCCGCGTCCTCGATCGCCACTCGTAGATGCTCCTTCCCGATGTAATCGCGCACCTTCCCGCTCTGATCGTCGGCCGCGCCGAGCAAGAGCTCGACCTCATTCAGATTGCGGAGCGAAGTCTGCGTATCGAGATCGAATTCGCGGAGCGACTCGATCTCGTCGCCGAAGAACTCGGCCCGAATCGGCGCAGGCGCCTGCCACGAATAGACATCGAGAATTCCGCCGCGGACCGCGAATTGCCCGCGCGTCGTCACCTGTGCGACGCGCTCGTAACCGGCTTCGCCTAACGAATTGATGACACGCTCGAGCGGTTTCGACGCTGCCACGGCGCAGCTTCAGCGCGGCCTCCCGGAGCGTGCCGCGCTTCGGCGCCGGCTGATCGAGGCTGGCGCGCGTCGCGACGACGACGTGGCGCTGCCGGCTTTCCTCAACCCGGCTGAGCAGGGCGAGCCGTTCGGCGGCGATCTCCTGGTCGGGCAGAATGTTTTCGACCGCCGAAAAACTCGGCCTCGGGCAGGAAGAGCGCCTCCGGCAACCAGTTCGTCAGGCTTTCATGGAGCAGTTCCTGGGTGCGCACACTCGGACAGATGACCCAAAGCGTTTGCGGAATTTCACGGGCGAGAACCGCGACCAGAAAGGCGCGCGCCGATTCGATGACATGCGAAAAGGTCACCGGACGCACGCCTTCGCGCAGCGCCTGCAATTGGCGCGCGATCGGCTCCGCGTCGGCGACGATTTTTAGAAGGTCGGCGCCCGACGATTTTTCCACGCCATGCTCTCGCCGAAAGGCGAGCGAAGTTCAATTTCGCCGCTTCCGAACTCCTGCGGCAATTCCAGACGCGGCAATCCGCTGCTCGCCTATACCTCGCGCCCGACTGCTTCGGCGACGGCTCGAATCCGCCTAACGAGATCGGCAAAAGCTTCCGGCCGCAGCGCCTGTTCGCCATCGCTCCGGGCGCGCTCGGGATCGTCGTGCACTTCGATCATCAACGCGTCCGCCCCGGCCGCGACCGCGGCGAGCGACATTTGCGGCACGTAATCGCGCAGGCCAATGCCGTGGGTCGGATCGACCACGACCGGCAAGCGCGTCTTCGCTTTCAAGATCGGGACCGCATTGAGATCGAGGGTGTTGCGCGTCATCGTTTCGAAGGTGCGGATGCCGCGTTCGCAGAGGAGGACGTTGCGGGTTGCCTTCGCTCAGGATGTATTCCGCGCTCATGAGCAGGTCGTTGATCGTCGCGCTGAAGCCGCGCTTGAGCAGGACCGGCAGACGACTTCGGCCGACTTCCTTAAGCAGGGCAAAGTTCTGCATGTTGCGCGAGCCGATCTGGAGGCAATCGGCGTATTTTTCGACCCGTTCCAGATCGCGCGTGTCCATGATTTCAGTAATGATCGGCAGCCCGGTATCGGCCCGCGCTTCGGCCAGAATAACGGAGCCCGTCTTCGCCTAAACCCTGGAAACTGTAGGGCGAGGTGCGCGGTTTGAACGCTCCGCCGCGCAGGACCCGCGCGCCGGCTTTTTTCACCGCGTTCGCGATCGAGAGCAGTCTGTTCCTTGCTCTCGACCGAGCAGGGACCGGAGATCAGCACGACACGCTGTCCGCTGCCGATTTTTACGTCGCCGATCGAGACAGGCGGCGGCAAGGAGCCATTCTCCTGTGCGACCAGCTTGTAGGGTTTCATCACCGGGACGACGGACTCCACTCCCGGAATCGCGGCAAGCGGTTTCTCACGGATCAATTCGTCAGGGCCGATCACACCAATGACGACGCGCGTTTCGCCGCGCATCACTTGGGAGCGGAGACCGAACTCCTCGATCCGCGCGACGATATGGTCGATCTGCGCATCGGTCACAGTCGGTTGAGTGATGATGATCATGTCGCGAGGCGCAGGAGTTTAACCTCTGCGCGACGGCGGGCAACCCTGCGCTGCTGGGCGAAAGGGCGGGCTCTACGGCCCAATCGTAACCGGCGTGCCGATTTCGACGTTATTGAAAAAATCCTCCGCCATGAATTCCGGCATCCGAATGCAACCATGCGAGGCGGGGTAACCTGGCAGGTAGCCGGCATGCATGCCGACGCCCCCGACGATGCGCATGAAATACGGCATCGGCGCGCCTTTGTAGTGGGTCCCGGGCGGTTTCGGATCCTTCTCATTGTCAATGTTGGGGACCACGACATTGTCGCTCGCATCAACGTAATCGCCGTAACGGCTGGAGGCATGCTCAACATCCTTTTGCGTGATCTTGTATTGACCCGCCGGCGTGCCGAGTCCCTCGCGCCCGGTCGAGAGTTGCGAGATCCCGACCAGCTGTCCGCTCTTGTAAAAATACGCGCGCTGCTCGCCGAGGCTGATCTTGACCGAGGGTTTCCCGGGCACCCCCTCGCCATCCCAATAAGAGACGTTGTCGACCGGCGCGGTTGAGGCGACCGGCGAATCCCCGTAGACACCGCCGAGATACTGCGTCTGTCCATAAGCCAGCCGCGGATCGTCTTCGCCGCAGCCGCCCAAAGCGACCAATGCGAATACGGCGACCGCCGAAAAAAGACACGGAGAAGAGCGAGAGACAGGCATTTTCACGGCGGGAAGCGCAAATAACGCGGGCGGCTTTGGAAAGTCAAGACGACCCGACGCGCAAGCATACCTCATGGTGCGGCTTGAATTCTGCTTAAATTTGCTGACACTGGCGACCATCTTGCACTAACAAGCTCAATCCATGCCGACCTACGAATACGCCTGCCAGAAATGCGGGCAAAATTTCGACGCTTACCAATCGATGCGAGATGAACCTTTCAAGGTTTGTCCAAAGGCACTCTGCCGGCAGGCGAGATGGGGCAAAGGGAACGTGAAGCGGCTTCTAGGGACGGGAGCGGGGCTGATTTTCAAAGGCTCCGGTTTCTACATCACGGACTACCGCAGTGATTCCTATAAGGAAGGCGCCAAAAAAGAATCGCCTTCGCAGAGGCGAAAAAAGCAGCAGCGAAAACGCGGGCGGCAAAGCGGACGGGAAGCCCGGGCCCGCAACGGCGCCCGCGAAAACGCCGGAAACCAAAGCGAAAAAGGACTCCGGTTCATGACCAAGCTCATTTGTCCGGATTGTCAGCACGAAAACGAGCCGGAGCGAATCTATTGTCACAACTGCGGCGCGCGTCTCGATCGCACTGGACTGATCAAGGAAAAGGTCGACGAAGCCGTCGCCGAGGAGCGGACACGCCAGCATCTCAAAAAGATGTTCCGGCCAAATCGCGGACGCGGCAAACGCATCGCGACCAAGCTTGGCAAGACGTTTCTGGGCGCGCTTTGTCTCGCGGTGGTGATCGTGATGCTTCTACCGCCCGATCTGCCGCCGGCGCCGAAAAACTACAGCTTCGCGCCCTTGATCGGCATGGATATGATGTCAGCGGTCTCCAGTCATCACGCAGCCTCTCTTGTTTACAACGAAGAGCAGGCGAACAGCTACCTCGCAGCCACCGTGCGGCGCAAGGACAGTCCGGCCCACCAGGGTTACTTCCCGCTCCGGCGCGTCTTCGTCCAGTTCCAGGAAGGTCAATGCTGGGTCCACGTCGAACGCCGGATATTGCAACTCTCGATTTTTTGCGGCAGCGCTTATCGTGTGACGATCAATAACGGCAAGATTACGACGGCGAACATGGGTGGTTACATCGGCCGGATGCCGATCCATCCCGTGCTCATGAAATATGCGGATCTCCTCTTGGGAAAAGCCTGGGAGTGCCTGGCCCGGGAGCGTAAATCGGTTGCGCGAATGGCCGGCATCGAATTTCACCCCCAGTCCGTGACGCTGATCGTCGCGCGCTGAGAGCCCTTTCCGCCTAACGAACCCGCCTCGCGGCAGCGCCCGGCACTTGCTGGCGAGGCGTCGGCCTAACCGAGAGCAATCGACGCTTTACCCGTGGCCCATCGTGGCCAGCAACTGGTTGTCAATCTCGCCATCCACCGGCAGACCGTTGTCGCGCTCGTAATTCCGGATCGCGCGGCGTGTGCCATCCCCGACGATCCCGTCAATCGCGCCGCGGTAGTAACCGGCGGTCGCCAACTCTCGCTGGACGCGCGCGGCCATGGAAAAATCCTTTCCACCGCCTTCATTTGTTGGCTGTCCCGGGTTTACAACCCTTCCCTGATATATTCCGCGCGGATCGTAGCTGTAATATGCGCCCACCGGGTAACCGTAGGGTAGCCACCGGTAACCGTAGGGATAGCCACCGTAATAATAAGGAGCGCCCCAGTACGGATACCCAAAATAAGGATATCCAAACCCGCCGAAGAAAAAGTTCACCCGATTGCCCCCGTGCCAGTTTCCGCCATGCCAGTTGCCGCCGTGCCAATTGCCACCGCCATGCCAGTTGCCGCCGTTGTGTCCCCGCATTTGCGCGTCAGCCGGGATGGCGAACACCGACAATGCCGCCGCCGCAACAGCCATCATTAAGATTCGCGTCAGTTTCATGTTTTTACCTTTCTTTCCCTTTGTTTGGATGACAAAAGCATAGCATAAAGAGCCGCATTTTCACGTTTTTTGCCACTGAAAATATCGTATTGTGCGTCCTCGGTCGTCGATGTTCTCCCCGCGAAAAATCTTCCACCCGTTTGCCTTTCTTCTCTGTCTGACCGCGGGCGTGGCCTGGTCCGCGGGCAAGGAGCGCAGCACCAGCACTTCACGGCAGTTTCTCGTCTATGGCGCCGAGGTCCGAGTGCGCGGGATGATCTGCGACCTGGCGGAGCGCACCAAGTCTGACCTCCTGCGGCTCCTCGGTCTGCGCGATAGTTGGCAAACGCCTCTCATCGTCAACCTCGACTATCCCCGGGCAAACGTTCCCGATGCGCCCTTGGTGCAACTCGACGTCAGCCAGCTGGGATACGGCTTGAAGCTGCAACTCAATTTGCTCCTGACCCGGGAAATGAAGGGCGTCGGCGTGCAGCGCGAGTTGTTGCGAGCCATCCTGGTCGAACTGATGTATCGCGATCGGGGCAACCTCGCGGCTGGCATGCCCTACGTCACGCCGCCGGATTGGCTGGTGGAGGGCATGCTGGCATTGCAGCCGGGACGCGCTTCGGATAACGATGCCGAACTTCTGCGATCGATTGTCGCTTCGAAAAGAATCAGCCCGCTCGAAGATATCGTCAGGCAACGGCGGGCGCAGCTCGACGCGCCCTCGCGGCAGCTCCACGAGGCCTATGCCCGGGCGCTCGTTCAATTGTTGCTCGACGTTCCCGGTGGCCGGTTCAAGGTCGCGCAGTTTATCACCGACCTTCCTGATGCGCCTAACGACGCCGTGGCCGATCTGCAGGCGCATTTTCCGGAGACGCTCGGGCGTGCGCCGGCGCAAGTGGTGGGCCCTGAGTGTGGCTCAACTCTCTGCCATGGACCGCTATGAGACATTGAGCGCGGCGGACACCGTCGCCCAGCTCGATCGCGTTCTGCGCTTTTCCATTCCCGCGCCTGACGGGCGGGTGCGTGATTACTCGTTAGGCGACTACAAAACGTTTCCCAAACTGCCTGCGTCCCGCGCGGTGCTCCGGCAGGTCGGCCAGCAATTGCTGCTCCTCGGAGTGCGGGCACATCCGTCCTACCGGGCCATCGTGCAGGAAGACTACGAGCTCGCCGAGATGCTTGCGCGAGGCAAGACACACTGGGTGCCGGAGAGGCTCGAGCGGGTCGCGAACTATCGCGCCGTGATCGAGCGGCAGCGCCCCGCGGTCGATGACTACCTCAATTGGTACGAGGCGACGCATAGCAAAACGACGAGCGGAGCCTTCTCGGAGATCCTCGAAACCGCCGATGAAGCGCTGCCGCGCCGGCGCGATCCGATCTCGGTCTATCTCGATTCGCTCGAGATGCAGACGAATTGAACTTCCACGGAAGGCGGACCCGGGATGCCTCCGAAGGCATTTCTCGTGCCGGATTTGTTCGCGGCGATCGCGTGTGCCGAGCTGACGCTCGCTCCACGGGAAGCAGTCACGAGGTGGCCACCAAGATGCAGAGGAGAATCGGGCGCATATTCACCTTGCACCAGTTGCTCAGGTGGGGGTTGCTGATTATCATAGCGCTCGTTTCCCTCCCGACCAGCTCCCTTGCCATGCAGAAAATTGGATTTGCCGAAGCACTCGATTCCATCGTCGCGACCGACCAGCGTTATCATCGGGACGCCTACGTGTTCCTGCGCGATGCGCTCGACTACACGACCAAGCAGCAGAAAAAATCGAAGGGCGCCACCGTCCGTCACGTGGCGGGCCCGGAATTGCTCGAAGGTGTGCGGCTCTATGCCTTGAAGGAGTTTGGACCGATGGCGTTGACCGTCTTTTCCTATTGGGGTGTCGAGCGCTGCGAGGACATCGGGCAGATGGTTTTCAACCTGATCGGGGCCGGCATTTTCGGAAAGACGGAGCAGGATTCGCTCGAGGACTTCAAATCAGTCTACACGTTTCACGACGCCTTTGTGAAGCCGTTCCTGCCCGAGACCGCGTCCGCCCCGGCCAGGTTGCCGCGCGCCCTGCCCGCGCCAAAAGTTTCATGAGCCGCCCGGCTCGGGCCTGTCGTCCGCACTTGTCGCCATGTTGACTACCGCTCGACTCAAGACCGCGCCGCCGGGCAACTCGACGGCGATCACGTTTCCGCCGGTCACCGCGCAGCAATGGACTCTGCCTGACGGCCTAACGATAATCGTGCAGACCGATCGGAGCGCGCCGGTCGCAAGCGTGCAGGCCTGGTGCGGCACGGGCAGCATCAACGAAGGCCGCCATCTCGGCGCCGGCCTCTCGCATATTCTCGAGCACATGCTCTTCAAGGGCACCAGGACGCGCTCGACCAATGCGATCGCGCAAAGCGTCCAGGACCAGGGCGGCTACATCAACGCCTATACTTCCTTCGATCGGACCGTCTTTTGGATCGACGTGCCGCGGGAAGGGGTCGCGAGCGCGCTCGATATTCTGGCCGACGCGATGATGAACTCCACCCTCCCGCCAGAGGAGTACAGCAAGGAACAGGAAGTCATCCGGCGAGAGTTCGCCATGCTCTACGACGATCCCGATCGGATGATGGGGCAACTCATGTTCAAAACCGCCTATCAGCGGCATCCCTATCGCATCCCGGTGATCGGCGAGATTCAAATCTTCGACCAACTCACACAGCAAGACGTGCTGGAGTACTACCGGGCGCGCTACGTGCCTAACAATCTCACGTTCGTCATCGTCGGCGATGTCGATGCGGGCGAGGTTTACGCGCAGCTCGAAAAATACTTTGCCGGCTATCCAGCGCGATCGCTCCCGCCGGGCTACATCCCGCAGGAGCCGCCGCAGCAGGGGCGGCGGGAGGTGAATGAAGAGTTTTCCACGGAACTGACGCGTCTCGCGCTGGCCTGGCACATCCCGGAGATCACCCATCCCGACGTGCCGGCGCTCGATCTGCTTTCGACCATTCTCGGCGATGGCCGCAGCTCGCGACTCTATCGGCGGGTGCGCGAGGAAGCGGGTCTGGTTTTTGGGGTCTCGGCCTTTTCCTACACTCCGGGCGATCCCGGGCTGCTCGGGATCGACGCGACGCTCGAGCCGGAGCATCGGGTGGAGGCGGAGCGGTTGATCCTCGAGATCATCGCCGAGCTGCAGCAGACCGGCGTGACGGCCGAAGAGCTGGCCAAAGCGAAAAAGATTTCGCTCGGCCATTCGTTAGGCTCGCTCACCACCATGCGCGGCCAGGCATCCGATCTAGGCTCGAACTGGTTCGTCACGCGCAACCTCAACTTCACGCGCGACTATCTCGAGGCGATGCAAAAGGTGTCGCTCGAGGACATCCAGCGCGTCGCCCGGCGATATCTGGTGGAGGATAATCTGACCGTCGTTTCGCTAAACCCGCGCGGCACGCTCGCCGCCAAGACAACCGAAGCCGTCGCCGTCTCGGCCGGCGAGGTGGAGAAGTTCGAGCTCTCCAACGGACTGCGCCTGCTCGTGCGAGAGGATCCGCGCCTTCCGCTCGTCTCGATGGTCGCGGTTTTTCGCGGTGGATTGCTCGCGGAAACGCGAGCGACGAATGGCCTCACGCGTTTGATGGCCAAGGTGATGGTGAAGGGGACAACGACACGCACCGCCGAGCAGATTGCGGACACGATCGAAGCGGTCGGCGGCAACCTGGGAAGCGACGCGGGCAATAACAGCTTCAGCATTTCGCTCGACGTCACGAAGCCCGATTTGCGACTCGGGGCGGAATTGCTCAGCGACATTTTGCTCAATGCGACGATGCCGCAAAAAGCCGTTGCCCGGGAAAGAGAAGTGCAGCTGGCGGGCATTCGCGACGACGATGAACAGCTCACCACCGTCGCGCGCAACATCCTGCGCGGCGCGCTCTTCGGCGAGCATCCCTACGCCCTGCGAGCCAAAGGAACGCCGGAAGCCGTCAGCCAGCTTACGGCAAGAGGATCTGCTTGCCTTTCGCGATCGTTACGTGGTGGCGAAGAACGGCGTCATCTCCGTCTTCGGCAACGTCAGGGCCGCAGAAGTGCGAGAACTCTTGGAGCAGATGCTCGCCGGGATGAATCAGGGCGAGCTCGCTCTGACGCACGCTTCGCCCTCCCCACTGCTCGCGAAGACGATTGCGGTCGAGGAATTGAAGGAAAAGGCCCAGGGCGTCCTGATGGTCGGTTATCGCGGCGCGGATATGTTTAGTCCGGATCGTTACGCGCTGGAATTGATCGACGAGGCGAGCAGCGATCTGGGCTCGCGCTTTTTTGTTCGCATCCGAGAGGAGATGGGGCTGGCCTATTATGTCGGCGCCAGCCAGATGCAGGGACTGGTGCCGGGGCTCTTCGCTTTTTATCTCGGGACGGATCCCGGGAAGCTCGACCTGGTCAAGGCCGCGTTGCTTGATGAAATCGGAAAACTGGCCGCCTCTGGCCTAACGAACGATGAGCTGACGCGGGCGAAGAAAAAGCTGATCGGCCAGCAACGGATCGCCAACCAAAGCAACGATTCCTTTGGTTACATGGCGGCGCTCGATGAACTTTATGGCCTTGGCTTCGATCATTTCAAAAAATTGGAAGCCGAGATCGAAAAGATCACCCCCGAGGACATCCGGCGAGTGGCGGCAAAATATTTCCGGCAACCTTATGTCCTCGCCACCGTCCGTCCCGCGCGTAAGATTTAACCACCGCTTAATCGAACTCACTCAACCTGCCCACATCCTATGGCCGAAGTCCAAACTACTACTCAGTCCGGAGAATTGACCCAGCGTTTTATCGAGTTCGTCATGATGCAGGCGCAGAATGCCGCGCTTTTTCTCGGGCAAATCCCCAATCCGCAGACCGGTCAGGCGGAAGTGAACCTGGAAGTTGCCCGGATGTTCATTGACCAACTCGCGATGATCCAGGAAAAGACTCGCGGCAACCTGACCAGCGAAGAATCGACCGTGCTGCGGAATGCGCTCTCCAGTTTGCAAATGGCTTTTGTCGAGGCCTCGCAATCCACTCCTTCTTCCGGAGCAACCTCGCGT
The DNA here is from genome assembly GCA_963821915.1 of uncultured Verrucomicrobiae bacterium. Lineage (GTDB taxonomy): Bacteria > Verrucomicrobiota > Verrucomicrobiia > Chthoniobacterales > UBA10450 > Palsa-1392. The sequence continues at coordinate 56,981 of CAWGFS010000017.1, read as the reverse complement.
CCTCCTGAAGCCGCGTCCGAGGCCACGTCGGCCGCAACCGACAAGCAGCCCGCCGCGTCGGGCGACGCCCCTTCAACGGCTACGCCGGAACCGGAATCGAAGAAAAAATTCAGCAAATCCTACGGCGCCTAGGCGGACCTGGCAGGCTAGTGCGGTGTAGCGGATGAATTGAGAACGACTGGGAGCAGTCCGACGCCACCGGTGCGGTGCACGACTCTCCGACAGCGGTCTTGTTCCGAGGCGAACCTATTGCGTCCTCGGCAATCGATAATTAAATGGTCCTATGAAGTTTACTTACTATGGGCACGCCTGTTTTGCGGTCGAGGCCGGCGGAAAGACGCTTCTCTTCGATCCATTCATCACCCCAAATCCACTCGCTGAGAAGATCGACACGAAAAAAATCGCGGCCGATTTTATTCTCATTTCGCATGGCCACGGCGATCACGTGGCGGATGTGGTGGCAATCGCGCAGCGGACCGGCGCGACGGTCATCGCGCCTTTCGAAGTCGGCTCCTGGTTCGAAAAGAAGGGCCTCGAGAATGTGCAATCGATGAACCACGGTGGCGCCGCCCGAACACCTTTCGGGCGAGTCAAGCTGACCGCCGCCATCCACAGCAGCTCGATGCCCGACGGAAGCTACGGCGGGAATCCCGCGGGCTTCGTTATCGAGACGAGCGATGGAAATTTCTATTACTCAGGCGATACCGCGCTCACCTTAGACATGAAACTCATAAGCGAACAGACAGAACTGCGTTTTGCAGTCCTCCCGATCGGAGACTTCTTCACCATGGGAATCGACGACGCGCTCCGGGCCGCGGACTTTGTCAGGGTCACGAAAATTGTCGGTGTGCACTACGATACCTTCCCGCCGATCAAGCTCGACCGCGACGCCGCGATAAAAGCCGCGAACGCCGCCGGGAAAGAACTGTTGTTACCGCAAATAGGAGAGACAATCGATATTTAACATCCTCCGGGGCGCCGGCATTCTCAAGAGGCAAGGTCAATCGGCTGGTAGGCTATTGACCTTCTGACGACGGACGCTCTAGGACGAACTGTATTCTCGGTTTCGTGGGATCAGTTTCCGCGGCCATCTCGAAGGCTGCGCATAAGGCGACCAAGGCGAGACCCGGTGAATCTCGGCGAGGGGTGGGGGAGTTCCCGGATTACGGCCTGTTGTAAAGTTGGCGCTCGACGATTCCGATTTCCTTCGCTACTACGCTGCCGGGTGAATTCTTCTTCTACGCAGGCAGAGCGTGGTGGGTCCCAAGGCGGGCGCAATGATTGGCTTGCGCGCGTCCGGGGCTGGGATTGGGAAACGATTGGGCTGGTTCTTGGCATCAAGGCGCTACTCCTGACCTTTGGTGTGCAGGCCGTCGCCTCATTTGACCCAGCCCACCGGAGCTGGCTCGAAATATGGAACAACTGGGACACGTTGCATTACCTCGGACTCGCAGAACACGGCTACGTCGCTGCGGGCGACAGTCGCGTATCGCTCGTCTTTTTCCCGCTCTATCCCTGGCTGATTAGACTGACGGCTTTCTTCGTTCGTGACTACATGGCGGCGGCTTTGATCGTCTCGGGTTTTGCCTCCGTGGCCGCGGCTCTGTTGTTCCGGCGCTTGGCGCGTTGCGACGAGTCCGAAGAGGTATCGCGCAATGCTGTCTGGTTTCTCTTTATCTTTCCGACGAGCTTCTTTCTGCATATCGGTTACACCGAAAGCCTCTTCCTTGCTTTGACTCTCGGTTGCTTTCTTGCCGCGCGGAAGGAGCGCTGGGCGTTCGCCGGATTGCTCGGTGCCGGTGCCTGTCTTACCCGGGTGAATGGCTTGATCCTGCTTCCGGCGCTTGCCACGGAAGTCGGTCTCCAATACTGGCAGACGCGTCGTATCAATCTTCGCTGGCTTTGGCTCTGTTTGGTGCCCTTTGGGTTTCTCGGCTATCTCTGGCTAAATCATGAAGTGACGGGTGATTTTTTCGCGTTTACGAAGATCATGCACGAACACTGGTACAAGAAGTTCGCTCCGCCCTGGGTGGGCATCCGCGACGTCTATCTGCGGGCTCTCGGAATGAACGTGAACGAAGGGTTGAACGAACTCATCGGCGTGGTGCTGGTCTCGGTCTGCACCGTTTGGTCCTGGGTGCGGTTGCGGCCATCCTACTCGGTCTGGATAACCCTGAATTGGCTGCTCATCACTAGCACAGCCTATGTCCTCAGCGTGCCGCGCTACACTCTCACACTCTTTCCCGTCTTTCTGCTTTTCGCCAGGGCCTGCACCGGACGTCGTTTTTCGTTTGCCATGCTGTCAATCTGGTCTCTTTTATATCTTGCGCTCTACACGGGCCGGTTTGCACAGGGCATATGGGCGTTCTGATGTAGAGCCGCTCAGGGCAGGTGCAGCGTCATGAATCCGAAAGTGACATGCGGGTTCGACAAATTTGCAGCGGACTTTTCAACAAAAAGATAAAATCAGGAGGATAATATGGCGACAGAAGAGGTGGCAAAAAAATTGGTGGAGCTCTGCAGGAAGGGTGCCTTCGAGGAGGCGATAAAGACGCTTTACGACAAGGATGTTGTCAGCGTGGAACCGCGGCCTATGGGCGACATGCCGGCGGAGGCGAAAGGGTTCGATGCGGTTTCTGCCAAAACCAAGTGGTGGGTGGATAATCACGAGGTGCACAGCGCAAAGGCCACGGGGCCGTTTGTCGCCCGCGATACTTTTGTCGTACGTTTCGATATCGATGTGACGGATAAGAATTCCGGCCAGCGTTTCCAAGGGTCTGAGGTCGGAATCTACAAGGTCAAAGACGGTAAGGTGGTGCGGGAGGAATTTCTGCCGTTAGTCAGCCCTGAATAAGGGCATGCCCCGGCGAAGTGTTGCATCAGGCGAAAGCAATCTAAACCTGGCCAGGTTAAGAGCTGCGGCTACAGAACATGAGACGGACTCACATCAAATGGATTCCGATCCTTCTCGCAGCGATTTTTTTCGCCTACCAATACTTTAGCTCGGAGAAGTTTGTTAACCCGGAGACCGGGCGCAAGAGTCATGTCGGCTTATCGGTCGAACAGGAGTCCGCGCTCGGCTTGCAGGGCTACCGCGAGGTGCTCGACCAATCGCAGACGATCAACTCGGGGCCGGAGTTCGAGATGGTGCGGCGGGTAGCCAGCCGGCTCGCCAAGGCAACCGGGCCGGCTGGGAGCGGGTTCGACTGGCAGGAATCGCTGATTCGCGACAACCAGGTGAACGCCTTCTGCCTGCCGGGTGGGAAAATCGTCGTTTATACTGGCATTTTGCCGGTCGCGGAAAACGAAGCGGCTCTCGCGACCGTGCTTGGGCACGAGATGGCGCATGCCACCTCCCGCCATGGCGCACAACGCGTCCTGCAACAAAACCTCACCCAAACCGCGCTAACCGGGATCGCGGTTTCCCTTTCCGATATGGACTACAACAATCAGCGCGCCGTGATGGGTGCCCTGGGTGCGGGAGCGCAGTTCGGCGTCCTCATGCCCTTCGGTCGCGAACATGAATCAGAGGCCGACCACATTGGCTTGATCTACATGGCCCGGGCTGGGTACGATCCGCGCGAGAGCATACGGTTCTGGCAAAGGATGGAACAAGGCGGCGGGGCCCAGCCGCCGGAGTTTCTCTCCAGTCATCCCTCGCATGGCCATCGCATCGAGCAGTTGCAAAGTTGGATGCCACAGGCGCTCGAGGAATACCGCAAAGCGGTGCAAAACTGACCCGCGTTTACTCGGTCGTTAGGCGGGCAAAAGCGCGAATCGGGAAAGGGCCCATCCGGATTGCGATGCGCGGCGTCGATTGCTTCGCTCGATCCCATTCCGTGACCTCGATGGTTGTCCCGTCTTTTGCACGTTGATCACCGGCACGCGCTCGTTCGCCCGCTCCCTTCCGGCGCAGCGTTCGCACACGGGCGCGGACCAGTCGGAGCAAGTTCCTCTTCTCTGCGGGGCTTGGGTTGGTAGGTCACGATCGGACAAACGCCAGCCACCACCAGCACAATCGCAACCGCGAACAATTTCGCTGCTAGCGAACGATTTTGCTGCATCCCGGCGCAATTTGTGCAGAATGTAGAGACTAGCCCAATGAAAACCAAATCCCTTGTCGCCGCCCTCCTGCTCTCCTCTTGCCTAACGATTCTGGCCTCGTACCCGAGCACGATCACGCAGGAGAACGTCAACCAGATCCGGCCCGGGCAGACGACTGAGGCGGACTTGGTGAATCTCTTCGGCATCCCGACGACGCGGTTCGTTGATCTGGCACATTATACCGCGATTGATTGGTTTCGATCCGTGCCGGCTCCGGCCAAATCCTACATCCCGCTCATCGGGCCCTGCCTCGGCGGCCTTAACGTCGAAGCGCAGCAGCTTACCGTTGTTCTCAGCCCCGGCGGGACCGTTGTGCGCTACGAAGTGCACAGTTCGCTCAACAGATTGCATGCCGCCGGCCAGGCCTCGACCGGCTACGCGAAGTAGCGGTTGGCCAGCCTAACGGCAAGCCTTCTTTCACGTCCGGGCCGACCTGCGGCCACCGAACCCTCCCGCCTAACGACGTTCCCAGCGAGCGTCACAATCCCGAATCGACCGGCACGCAGGACGTGCCCTTACTCTTGCCGGATTGCCGCCGCGTGGCCGCATCATTCAACACTTGCTCCAGCCGCGTGCGCGTGATCGGTTTCTGCAACACGGCCAGAGCGCCGGAGGATTCCGGGGTCAATTCCGTCCGCTCACTCAGGCCCGAGAGGAAAAGAACGCAACCGTCCGGATCATCGCTCAGGATGTTGCGACAGGCGGTCAGGCCGTTCAGCCGCGCCATCGCGAAATCCATCAGCACCACATCTGGCTTGTGCAGGCGATAGGAGCGGATCGCGTCGAGCCCCGAGTGCACTACGCTCACCACTTCGTGTCCACAAGAGTGCACCAGAGCGGCCAGGACCGTCGAAAAGCTCTTCTCGTCATCAGCGATCAGGACGCGCACAAGCCAAATTGCAGAAAATTCCGTGCCTGCGCGAGATATTTGTTAATGATCGGCGGCCGACCGCCCCTCCGCCGGCACGATCTTTCGCTCGATCCGCGGGTCGGGGAGGAGCCAAATTGCCGCCGCCACGATGTAGAGCGCGCAAGAGATCCAAGGGTCGACAAAAGCCAGCGCAATCGCAGCGGCATAAGTCAAGGGCGAGAGATTCCCCTTCCAGTCGCCACCGACCGCTCGGGCGAGCAGGCAATCCGGCCCTTCCGCCTTGATCAACGAGCGCTGGAGCAGCAGGTAAGCGCCGGCCGCACACAACAGTACCCCGCCATAAAGCGCCACGGGCCCCGTGGTGAAGTGGTTCTCGCCCATCCATCCGGTGGCGAAAGGAATGAGCGAGAGCCAGAAAAGCAGATGCAAATTTGCCCAGAGATTGCGACCGGTGATACGCTTCACCGCGTTGAGCATATGGTGATGATTGTTCCAATAAATCCCGAGAAAAACAAAACTCAGGACGTAGCTGAGAAAAACCGGCCAGAGCTGGAGCAGCGCGGCGAGGCTGGCGCTATGCGGCACTTTCAGTTCCAGAACCATGATGGTGATGATGATTGCGAAGACGCCGTCGCTAAAGGCTTCGAGCCGGTTCTTACCCATGTGGAACTTTCAGCTAAACACTCAGTAACTAAAAGCGAAATCGCCGCCGGCCATAGCCGGGATCGCCGACCGGGTTTGAAAAGTCCGGGTTTTTCTGGCAATATCTCCCTGAAACAGCAATAGTGTCACAATCGCCGTCCGATTTGGCGATGGGACTATGCGGCGAACGACGCTGGTGATCCCGGACCGATGCTGAAGACCGTGGCACTCACTCCAACCCGGCCGTCGTCCAGTCAAGTTTGCCCGGTATCACGCTGAGCTACGACTTCATCGTGCTTAAGAGCTATACGGATCCAATCGCACCGCTAAGAATGGCCCGCTTAAACTGTCGCGTCGGTATTGCTTGAAATCGAATCGATGGCGACCTTGCCTCCATTCTACTCTATTGCGAAATAAAATGATGCCTTGTGTCTCTCACTGTGGTCCATGAAAACTTTCGTTTACATCCTAGCCTTGATCCTTCTGCATCGTCGTTGCGTCTCCATTCGCACCCGGATTGAAGGTACCTGGGAAGACGTCAAAGCCACGCTCCAGATCGAATGGCGCGGTATTGGCTGAGCGGCTACGGCATGAACGACGACGTTGCTCCTTCGCTCGCCGCTGGTTTTATCGCTCATCTCACCAGGTCAGTGAATCTCATCCATCACCACGAGGAAAGAATCGGTCGATTAGAGTGCGCCTCAAGGTCAAATCTACTTAGTTACAACATCGTAATCACATTGACTATATAGCCACTTTGGTTTGGCAAGGAACGTTGACCATGCCAAGGGGACAGGCGGCTCAGCCTTCTGTCCCCACCGCGGTTGAGCGGCCATCTTTTCGCTCTAACTTTCTGTCCTCAGCGGAAGTGATGATGGCCTTAAAAGCCGACCGCAGGCGCCACGCTCGACCGGCACACCAGCTACTGTGTTTAGCGATGGCCTAAATTAATTTTGCAAGTAAGGCGCCGCCCTGGCCGAAATGGTTGCAACGCGTTGCGCTTGCTCCGATGTCATCTTCGCTGCTATCTGCTGAAGCTTCGCTGAGGATATCCGGATCTCTTTGCCCAGCTCAATGTACGGAACTGTGACGCTCATGTCGCCCCCCTTTAGTTTCCTCGCCATGCGGACGTACTGATTCGTAACCTTTTCGTAGTCATTGATCATCAGGTCGACTTCGTTGATTGGGGCAGCGCTGCCGGAGGCGATGGCTTCAGCCGTACTCTCCTTGCCGCAACCACTGAGCCAAACCGTGAATAGGATGGCAAAGGCGAGCGCCGCCTGGATTCGGAATGCTTGTTTCACAATTTTTTCTCTTGGGGAAAACAAAGCTTACCTTAGAACGCATCACTGCCGCAAGATATTTAGGTTCCTGACCGCGATAAGGCATATTCATGGTTCCCTGAAAGAGCGATGGGCCCTTAGAGCCGCAGGCGCCGTTTCCCGTCCGGGGAAAGCAGTCGAAGGACGTATAACACGCTTTGCGAAAATCCGGCCAAGCCACCAGGTGGCCCGAACCCGGTCCCCGTTTCTAGGGCTGCGCTCCGTTTTCATGTTGCCATCCGGCGAACACTGCGACAGCTGTGCCTTGGAGCTCTGCCATTTTTCGCGAATGGAGTCCCGGAACGGCACGCAATATACAATTCGAAGCTGTTGCACCCCAAAAAATGGGCTAGATGGCCGACTTGGCCTGTCATAGCCTGCTCACCCGCGGTGACTCGAGCGCAGGATCGGACCTCTGACCAGCCCCGGGATCCCTTGCGTTGCTCCTCGGTCCTCCCTTACCCGCACCCCAGAAATGACGGCACCGGTCGACTGCAAAAAAGATTACGAAATCGTCAGATTTGGCTTGTCGAGACGTCCGCGATTGATCACGATTCGGCCAAATGACAACTCATTCCGCACATCATCGGGCTGCATTCCAGCGGCGCCTCTGCTCTTTTACGTTGGGCGTCACAGCTGCTCTGGCAGTCTGGACTATCACGCAAACCGCCTCCGCGCAGCGTTTGGGACCGTCTGGCCTCGACGAGGTCGCGACAGGAAGCTGGACGAAGCTGATCAATCAGCCCACCTTCAATACCGACTCCGCCAATCTCCTGACGGATGGCACGGTTCTGGTGCACCAATACAACAGCAATATCTGGTGGAAGCTGACGCCGGATATTAATGGCAGCTACGTCAACGGTACCTGGGCTCAGATGGCCGCAATGCAGGCCGGCTACGCTCCGCTCTATTTTGCCAACGCCGTGCTGCCAGATGGCCGGTTACTCGTAGAAGGTGGAGAGTATAATAATCTCTCGCAGGTCTTTACAAACCAGGGGGCGATCTATGACCCGGTGGCCAATGTCTGGACGCAAGTTAACCCGCCGGCAGGCTGGAACAACATCGGCGACTCGCCGGGCATCGTTCAGCCTGACGGAGTCTTTATGATGGGTCAGGGTGGAATCTCGTCGACAAAACAGGTGACCTTCAATGCCAGTAACCTGACTTGGACCGCGATCACCAATACGGGGAAAGTAGACACTTATTCCGAAGAGGGATTCGGCCTTCTGCCCAATGGTAAAATCCTCACAATTGATACCGACAACATTCCCAACTCTGAGATATACGATCCGGCCACGCTCAAATGGACCAGCGCGGGGAGCACAATTGTGGCTCTGCCCGACGCGGGCAGTTTCGAGATCGGACCGCAAATCCTGCGCCCGGACGGGAACATGGTGGCTTTTGGAGGAACTCCTCATACTTCGATTTATAATCCCTCGACCGGGACGTGGACGCCTGGACCTGACTACCCAAACAGGAACGACTCCGCCGACGGTCCAGCCAGTTTACTTCCAGATGGCAACATTCTGCTGGCGGCCAGCCCCGGCGTTTTCCAGGGCAACATCACTTTCTTTATCTTTGATGGCATCACCTTCACCCAGGCTCCGGCGACACAGAGTTCGCCCAGCCTGCAATCGTGGCAAACGCGCACCTTGCTCCTGCCGACGGGACAGGTGCTCTACCTGGTGGCTGACGGCAAAACGAAGGACGTGGAAGTCTACACTACCACGGGGAGCGTGAATAATGCGTGGCGGCCGAAGATTAAGAAGGTTTCTGCTCCTCTCAACCGGGGCTCGACTTCTCGCATCTCTGGGACGCAGTTCAATGGACTTTCCGGTGGCTCCGATTACGGCGACGACGCCCTGAGCGCGACTAACTATCCTTTGGTCAGAATCACGAACAACGCGACTGGCCATGTCTTCTATGCCCGTACACACGACCACAGCACGATGGCGGTGGCGACCGCTAAGGCCAAGGTTTCCACCATGTTCGATGTGCCCGCCACAGCCGAGACCGGGGCCAGCACAATCGAAGTGGTTGCCAACGGAATCGCATCCAGACCTTTGGCGGTCACCATCCAGTAACCACCCGGTTTATCGCGATCGCGAATCGTCTGCGTAACTTACTAGCCTTCACTCCGGCCAGCGGTCACTCGCTGGCCGGAGTCGACGCGTTTTTCGAAAACAACAATTGAGAAAATGATGACAACAACCACTACAGTGAAACTGGCTCTTCAGGGTTTAGTCCTGCTGGCCCTCCTACCAGTCGGCGCGCTCGCCCAAAGCCCCTGTGAACGTTTTCCACAGGGCAGCGTTGTCCAGGAACCGGAAAACCTCTACAGCAAGGACGGCGTCCTCAAGGTCGATTTTACCTATCAGACCAGTCAGGACGATTTCGGCAAGACCTTGTATTGCTTCGTCAATTCCGACGGCGCGCAATCACCGACCCTGCATGTTCGTCCAGGCGACACTCTCGTTCTTACTCTCACCAATCTTGTTCCCGAAGGAACGGGCAAAATGCCTGAGATGCCCGGGATGGATATGTCCCGCGCCGGCGAGGGGGGCTGCGGCGCCATGAATATGACAGATGCCTCTGTTAACCTGCACTATCACGGCACTAACACTCCGCCGGTTTGCCATCAGGATGAAGTGATTCGGACCATCATTAACTCTGATCAAAGCTTTCGCTACGAAGTCCATTTCCCGAAGAACGAGCCACCCGGCCTTTACTGGTATCATCCGCATATTCATGGCATCTCGACCGCTGCCGTCCAGGGCGGCGCCACGGGCGTGCTCATTGTCGATGGTATCGAGAACGTCAATCCGATCGTTGCCGGACTGCCGCAACGCGTCATCGTCGTGCGGGACAACCAGCCTGTGAATCCTCCGCCACGTCCGCTCCATCAGCCTCGAGGCTCCAAGCCCTCCGATGACGACGCCGCTGCCGATCTCTCGGTGAATTACATTCCAACCGGTGGCCCGGCCTTCATCCCTGCCCTCTTCGAGATGAAGCCGGGCGAGAAGCAATTTTGGCGCATCGTTAACTCCGCCGCTGTCTCGATTCTGGATTTGCACCTGACCTATGACGGTGTTGATCAACCCCTGAAGATTGTTGCGCTCGATGGCGTCCCTCTCGGCTCGCAAAACGGCTCGGGCGAACCCAGAACTCTCACTCCGCCGCATCTCCTCATACCGCCAGCTGGTCGGGCCGAGATCGTTGTTAACGGTCCCGACTCGGGCGTGAAGGTCGCCGGTTTCGCCACCGCCAAAGTCGATACCGGCCCCGGTGGCGATCCCGACCCCGCTCGCCCGCTCTTCAACATCGTGCAAACCGAAAGCGGCTCCTCCTTACGCAACGTCACGACTATCCCGGCCAGCTCCGGTCCGCCACCTCCACAACGCTTCCACGATTTGGATAAGGCGATCCCGACAGCCAATCGCAAGCTCTACTTCTCTGAGGACGACCAGTACTTCTACATTACGGTCGACGGCCAGACGCCCCGGCCTTACAGCATGGACGCCCCGCCCGCCATCACCACTACCCAGGGTTCGACGGAAGACTGGGTGATCGAGAATCGCTCGAATGAGAACCACGAGTTTCACATTCATCAAATCCATTTCCTCCTCATGGAGCGAAATGGGAAGCCTGTTGGTCCCAAACAAGCGCAGATCCTCGATACCGTAGATCTCCCCTATTGGTCAGGCACTGGTCCCTATCCGAGCATAAAGGTGCGAATGGATTTCCGCGGGCCCGACATCGGCGACTTCGTCTATCACTGCCATATCCTCGATCACGAAGATGGCGGGATGATGGCGATCATCCGAGTCCTGCCACGGACGCAAGGGGCTGGCACCACTACATCGAAGTAATCAGTCGAGAGTTAGGCCAGGCGCGAGCCGCGTCCGTGGAAGTTGGATGAATCAGACTGGAGGGCGCGAGATTGAATGAGCGATCCGACTAACTCCAGGTTGTCAGCATTTCGTTAGCTTCCAGCTAGTTTTTTTCAAATGCTTCCTTATTCACCACGTATGGCATCTTGGTCGGGTCGCCGCCGTAGTTGCCCTCTAAGACGTCGATCACTGCCTGGGCCGTGCGCCCAGCCATGCCTTTGTCGGGATCGACCGAGAGGCGCGTGATCTGCGCGCCACTGGCGAAGTGATGGAACAGCCGAGTGCGGTCGGCAATCTCGGGATCGAGAAGCGGCGAATCCGCCGGCAAAGGCTCCTTCTCAAAGACGTCGAGCGCGGCTCCGGCGATAACCTTATCTTTTAGCGCCTGAGCAAGAGCCGTCTCGTCTACGACCGGGCCGCGTGAGCTGTTCACCAGGTAAGCCGTCGGCTTCATCAGCCTGAGCGTCGTTTCATTGATCAGGTGGTAGGTCGGCCTGTCGGTTTCGCCCTCGCGCAACAGCGGCACATGGATGCTCACGTAGTCGGCGCCGCGCAGCGCCTCTTCGAGCTCCACGTACTTGATCCAGGTCTTCTCCTTCTGGATCCCGAGGGCGTGACGCAGGTCCATCAGCTCCTGGATGGCGGCGATGTAGCTGTCATTGTGATACGCCGGGTCGTAGCAGAGCATGTTCATGTCGAAACCCGAGCACTTCTTGATCATCGCCAGGCCGATGCGTCCGGTGCCGATGACGGCGATGGTCTTGCCCGTGACCTCGTCGCCAAGAAAGGGCAGGAATGGGTGCCACGACGGCCACTTCTGTTCGCGCACCAGACGCTCACTTGCATACATCTTGCGCGCCAGCATGCCGAGCATGAGAAAAGCGAACTCGGCGGTCGCCTCGGTGAGCACGTCGGCGGTGTTGGTGAAAGGAATCTTGTATTTGTTGGCGTCGGCCCGGTTGATGTTGTCGAAACCGACCGCGATCTGCGCCACGACCTTGAGCGAGCCTTTCCCGGCTTCGAAGATCTCGGCGTCGATCGGATCGCGTAGCGTGGTGATGAAGAGCGTCGATCCCGCTTTTCACTTTCTCGATAATCAGTTTCTTCGGCGGTGCCTCGGGTCCCTGGAAGACCTCGAGTTCGTAGCCGCGCTCGCGCAGACGGTTCTCGGCCGGATCGCCGATCCGCGAAGTGGCAAAGACGCGAAACTTCTTCTTCTCAGTCATAATGGGAAAAGACGGTTATTAACTTTCGGTTCTGGTCATCTAGATTTCCAATCCTTAACTCGCCGGGGTAAATCTCCGGAGGGACCAGCTTCCGCTCTTCGCCGGATTCAGAATGACAAGCATGGAGCGCAATGGCAAAAACCGCCCTACAAATTCTTCGTCGTCCAGGCGCCGACGCGATCGAGCGCCTTCTCGATGTTCTCGATCGAGTTGGCCACGCTGAAGCGCAAATAGCCCTCGCCGAAATCGCCGAAAGCGGTCCCAGAGAGCGCGGCGACGCCGGCATCATCAAGCAACGCGTCGGCCAGTTTCTTCGATGGCCACCCGGTCTCCTTGACGTTCGGAAAAACGTAGAACGCGCCCTTGGGCAAGCGGCAGGAGAAACCTTTGATCCCGTTAAGCCCGGCGACCATCACGTCGCGTCGTTTCTTGAACTCGGCGCACATCGCCTCGACCGAGCCCTGCGGTCCGCGCAACGCTTCGATGCCGGCGACCTGCGTGAAGCTGGCGGTGCACGAGTTAGAGTTAGTCATGAGGCGGGCGACGTGCGTCGCGAGGTCGGCGCGCATAACGCCGTAACCCATCCGCCAGCCGGTCATGGCGTAGGTCTTGGAGAAGCCATCGAGCAGGATGCAACGCTCCTGCATGCCGTCGAACGACATGATGGAATGGTGCTCACCCTCGAAAATGAGGCGGCTGTAGATCTCGTCGGTCAGCACCATGATATTGCGGTCGCCGATCGCGCGCGCGATGCCCTCCAAGTCCTTCTTCTCCAGCACGCCACCGGTCGGGTTCTGCGGCGAGTTCAGGATGATGAGCTTCGTGCGGTCGGTAATCAACCCGGGGAGTTCGCCGACGTCGAGACGGAAATCCATCTCCTCGCGCAACTGGATCGGCACCGCTTTTGCGCCGAGGAAGTCGATCATTGACTCGTAAATGGGAAATCCGGGATTGGGGTAGATGACCTCGTCCCCTTCTTCCACCAGCGCGAGGATGGTGAAGAAGATGATGGGCTTGCCGCCCGGGACAACGACCACTTCTTCGGGGGTTGCTGTTATGCGGCGCGTCTCACTTACATACTGAGCGATGGTCTCGCGCAGCGGTGGCATCCCCGCGGAAGGTCCGTAGTGCGTGAATCCCTTGTGCAAGGCATCGCAAGCCGCCTCGATGATGTTGCCCGGGGTATCGAAATCGGGCTCCCCGATCTCGAGATGGACGATGTCGCGGCCCTTGGCCTCCAGCGCGCGCGCTTTCACCAGCACTTCGAAGGCGGTCTCGGTGCCGAGACGCGCCATGCGTTTCGCGAGACGGAGTTCGCGCGTTGCGGCCTTATTCATGACGGCTAACTCAGCATTGTAGCGGCCCGACGCAACTTGTTTTTGTCAAGCTGAAACTCATTCAAGTCGACAGCGCGGTGCTCTCAAATGTGCCGACTGCCATTGGGCTGCGCGGTTCTCGTCTTTACTCCGGATGGTCCTCCTGTCCCAACAGGGTGCCGACAGTTCGACGATCGCGTGCCGGTTCGAGATGACTGACGAATTCGCGAAAGCGCGCCGAGAAAAGCTGACTCCGAACCTCCCAGTAGCGAGCAATACCTGGCGCGGCGATATAATGCCGGAGAAGTTCCTGCCAGCCACGCCAGAGCTGTTCATCCATCAGCCCATTGAGCTGATGAAAGTGAATCGTCTCGAGCGCCTTGAGAAATTGATGGGTGGCGTGAAAGAAACGGGCCTGATCCTCCGGGGAGAGCGCTTTGAGGTCCTCCAAACCCGCTCCCCAAATGCGCGACATATCCGCATTTTCCATGAACGTGTTTGTCACCTCCCGGACCGCCGCCGCCGCAGCATCCTGGGCCGCTACCTTGGCGACGCGCGTGCTGCGGTGCACTTCTTTGGCGAGGTAAAGCACCGACAAGACGACAGCGATTGAGCTAACGAATTGCGAAACCGCGCTGATTGCGTCCCAATTCATTTCGGCTAATTCAGGTCCGTTAGGCGAAAAAATTTAATCGCTTCAGTACGATTCTGAGCGTGGCTTTGCCATGCCTACCGGGCGTTGCTCGGTGCGGCAACTCCCCGGCATGGTTCTGAGCCTGGCAAGCGAGAGACATGGCACAACCTGCTATTGCAGGGACGTCGTGTCGATCACGAAACGGTATTTCATATCGCTTCTGAGCGTGCGCTCATGTGTTTCGTTGAACTTGTCGATTGCGATCGGCTCGATTTTACCGCGGGTTGAGTGTGTTCGGGCAAGATTGACTGCAAGTCGACGAGGAAGTAGCGGCTGGTTGCGTAACGAAGCCGTTACGGAAAGCACGTTGCCAGCCAATCGTTTAGAGTCCGACCTTTAGCATATGAAAAGCTTTCGCGCATTCGCTTTACCGTATCATTATCAGGGTAGATTAATGCTGCGAAATGGAATGCGGAAGGAGATTAACATGAGAACATCGATCAACAGAGGAGTCATTGTCATTGCGACTTTCTGTGTTGCCCTAAGTGGCGCGGTTGCCCTTGCGGAGGATAATAACGGCGCATCCCACTCTCGGCCCGCTCCCCGCGCGGATTCTGCCCCGCGCCCAAGTTCTGCCGCGCCGGCAGCAGCGCCCGCGGCACCCTCGGCCCGAGGCAAGGCGACTTTCTATAAGGCAGCTCCCCCTCGCTACCCATCCAAATCTGCTCTACCTCATCCGGCCGGGCAGGCAAACCCAGGTCCACGCACTTTCCCGGGCAAGCCGGTAACCGAGCATCAACCGTCCGCCTCTACGACCGAAGCGAAATTAATGCCGCGAGACGTTGCGCGCGATCAGCCACCTGCATCTGTGGACGAACGGGAATCTGGGTCGCAAGACGTAACCCTTGACCGACCAGCCGCAACCGAGGTCCAGAAAAGGGGTGAGCGTTCCGGCAGTTGGTCGCACAGCAACCGGAGCGGGCGGAGCAGCCTCGACCGGCAGAGCGCCGCACGATTGCGTGATTGGCGCGGGAAAGGGGACTCTGTTGTCGCGGCCTGTACGAAACACAACGATCACCAGCAGCACCATCACAACCGTGATTGGTGGCGGCATCACTGCAACGTAATCGTTCTGGTTGGCTGGGGTTATTGGGGTTGGGATGCCGGCTGGTGGTATCCCGCCTTGGGCTATAATCCGCTCTACTCGACCTATGCTTTTGACGATCCTGTTTATGGTTACCAGGACCTGCCGCCAGATCAGGTGGTCGCGAATGTGCAGGGCGCATTGCAAGACCTCGGATATTATCTCGATGAGATTGATGGCGTTCTCGGTCCGACAATGCGTGCCGCGCTGGAAAGTTACCAGCAGGACAATGGGCTCCCCGTTACGGGCCTCATAGATCCGGAAACACTGCAGTCGCTGGGCTTCGTTTAATAATCAGCTTAGAATCGATCGCTTCGTGATCTGCGCGGGTCTCCGCGCTCTATGCCGTGGCGCGACGCCCCGGATACGATAAGGTCGCGACCTGGGCAACCCTCCAAAGTCGTGAACTCGTGGGTAGGTCCATCGCTGCAGCGGCTACGGCACGTGCGATGCTGCTAAAACGGTTTGCCGAAGGTTGGGACTACTCGGCGACTGATAAGATCCGAAGGATCGATTCGAATGTCCATAACTTACCAACAAGACAAAGCATGAAAATTACAGTCATTGTCATCTCGCTCGCCTGCTTCAGCCCTGGCCTGCTGGCAGCTGAGGAACCCAGCCCAAGCCCCACTCCGATCTTCCGTCACAACGCTCCGCGTTCCGGGCCAGTGCGGCGGTTGAACTACATTGAGCGAAGGCACGAGTCAGACGCGCGAGCGGGAGCTGCCCAGGCGAAAGCGCAGGCCCAGGCCAATCGCAGTTCTGCTGCCGCCGCTCAGGCCCAAGCCAAAGCGGCCGACCGGGCCCGGGCGCAAGCCCAACGCCAGGTAGCAGCTGAAGCGCGCGTCGAGACAAGGAAGCAAATACCTCGCGCGAATTCTGATCTGATGAGCCGAATGGGATTCAGCGAAGAGGAAATTGCGGCTCAAAAGGCGCGCGAACAATCAGCAAAATCAGGGGGCAAAGAGACAACAGGTACAACGTCGCAGGCGCAACGTCTGCAGGAACAATCAACGCCCCCCCAAGGCACTGGAGCTGTGGGCGAACCGACCGTTCCCCATGCCAAGGCCGATGGCATCGCACCGCAAAAGCCGACCAGTGCCTCGCCCGCAGCCGATCCGGATTCCCATTGATCAGTGGAACACACGTGCCTCGCGCTTCTGTGAAGCGTCTCGCCGCACCGACTCGGCGAAAAATCTGCGATCACGCGTGGATGCGCGTCGTCGGCTTCTTGCCTTGCTTGATCTCTCTGAGCTTGATGCAAACTACCGTCAGCCACGTGATATCGAAAGCATTACCGAGCGGTTCCGTGTCCTGCGCCAGAGGGCTCATGCGCGTGTAGGTCTCGTCGATTCCGACTGCCCAGATTTCCTCGCCCGCCTGCTTAAGCGCCACAACCACGTCGGCGCCATCCATCCCGCTGGCCGTTTCTTTGAACAGATCCCACAGCTTATTCCGAAAAGGAGAAACCACATCCGCAGGGGTCTTCTTCCTTGCCGCTACCTTTTTCTTTTTCACCGCGCACTTTCGCGGCTCGCAAACCGCTTTCAAGCGCCGGCGGCGATTGGAGAACGCCCGACAACGGGATCACCTGTCAAAGACGGGGAATTTATCCTCGCGCATTTTTGCCGCGGCGAGACCCACGATGCTGGAGAGCATTGAATTTCCAATCTCGGCGCATTCTTCTTGCTTCAGAAGGACGCGCCGATGCACGCGGACACCCGCAGGAAGGAACGGTTTCAGAGTTTTGAGAGCGGTCTTGTGCTGCTCCGCCACGCCTTGGCACGGGGACCGGAAGCCCTCAACTCGCTCGAAAGGGAGGGCGCCATCCGCCGTTTCGAATACTGCCTTGATCTGGCCTGGAAAGCCGCCAAAGAATTCCTCGAACACTCAGGACTGCGTATCGCGCCGGTAACGCCGCGCGAAGTAATCAGGCAAGGGGCCGCGGCCGGCATCCTGGCCGATGGTCAGGTTTGGATCGACATGCTCGACCACCGCAATCTCCTCGCCCACAACTACGACGGCGTCGTCCTTGTAGAAGTCACCGACGCTTTGGCCGCGCGTTATTTCCCAGCGATGGAGCAGTTGCGCGAATTCCTCGCAGCGCCGGCGCCGGAAACTACTCAAACCAGTATCGGATAGTGAGCTGATTGACGCGCTGCCCGCGGCGAAAAGGTGCGGCACCTGTGCTTCGGAATTCGCCTTTTGTTGCTGATCTGGCGCGCCCGCTGAGCGTGCCCAAGTCTCAAATAGCAGTTGCGAGCAGGCTGATATCCATCTGATAAAACTTGAAGGTGTTTTCTTCCCCGCAGCCATCGGCGGCTACGGCTCGGTAGCGGTTCAGGACATCATTGATGAACTCCGGCCGTTTGGCTTCGGGCAAACGGCGCGTCCATTCGACGCAGCCGACTGCGGAGAAAGCTGCGAAAGCCGCGCGCGACCCAAAATCCCAGGCATGATCCCTTGTCTCTACATCCAGCACTCGGAAGCCATTGCGCTTTGCCATGGCTGCGTATTCATCTGATGTCAGGCGCAAATAGGGATCGTGAAAATCGTGGAAGTAAGCACTCCATTTCGATGTTTGACGTGTCTCTTCGACGACATACTCCAAGCTCTTGCGCGCACCGGCCACGACCAAACGCAGCTGTGCTCTGCCATCGGAAATCAAGGCGGAGTGAATCGAAGCAAGGGCCGCATCCTGTTCTGGAATCCAGTGCAGCGCGTTAAAAGAAACGACGAGATCAAACTCGTGTTTGAAGGGCAGGGAACGAGCGTCTGCGACCTCAAATCGAAGGTTCGGTCGCGTCGCCGGACCGAAGTGCTCTGAGCGAAAGCAATCATGTCTCGTGATGGATCGACCCCGACGACCGAACCTTGCGGAGAGCGAGCGGCGATTTCCGCAGTGATTTTTCCATCGCCGCATCCGACATCAAGGATACGCTTCGAGCCCTTTAGATCGAGGAGTGCGAGGACCTCCTGGGCCATCGCTTCCTGAAGCGACGAATGGCGGGAGTAATCAGCAGCATTCCATTCTGTCATGCTCGTTAACCGGGAATCCCCATCTTATTCCGCTTCTGTCCGCGCTTCCAATAATCTCACGGTTCTAAGCGGCTCACTCGATTCTACTGACGAGATCCTTTACGCAAGGCCGCCGGGATTTGCGATACCTGGTCCAGCGCGCCTCCGCCAGCTTGCGCGATGAAGAATGAGAACGATCAACCAAATCGCGAAAGCAAGCGCCCCAACGGGGAGAGTGACAAGCATCAGCCAGCCGAGGACGCCGAGAGTATAAAGCAGCTGCCCGTAGTCTTTCCCGTTGATCATGCAAGGATGGACCGAGCCCTCATCCACCTTGCAACCGTGCGCGTTGGCGATCCAGCCGCACGTTATCACCGACCCGATCGGCGCGAGCGCGACGAGAACAATAAGCGCCAACACGATCCAATAAGGAATCCAGGCAAACCGCTTCTGAACTGGCAACGGCGGCGGGTTCACGGCGCGGGATGCGTCTTCTTGAATCCATCCGCATAACCATTTTCAAACGCCAGATCCCAGCTCTGCTGCTCCCCCGAGCCCTGCCGCTTGAAAGACTGCTGCGCCATCATGTTGAGCTCGGCGGCGTTCGGCAGCGTCGCGCCCATCGGTGCTTCCTCTCCCGCCTTCTCACCGATGGCGTAGGCGGCCCGTTCCTCGCTCGTCCGGCCATGAGCTGCCCGATGAGTGTAAAAGGCGGTCACGCCACATACGACAAACGCCAGCAGGGCCATCAAGACAAAGAAACGAACCGGCTTAAATTGTCTGGCCATAATTCACGATTCTAATGCGGCCTAAAAGGTAAACCCGGACGTGCAGAGGTGCGTTCCTCCGGAGGAACTCGCAGCGGCGAGTCCAGAACCGGTCAAAACTTGGTGACACCATGCGATTGCCATCCAGGAATCTACTGCTTGTCGTAGTAGGCCTTGTCAGTGTACTTGCTCCCGTTCGCGTCCGACAGGGTGGTCTTGACGACACGCGATTTCCCGTCTTTGGCGACCTTGATCGTGCCGGTGAATACCACCTTGCCGTCCTTCATCCCGGTTGTGCTGTTGGTGCGCTTGTTCACCGGTTCGGTGGCGATTGAATCGACCACCGAGCTTCCTTCCACCTTGTACGGCTTGCCATCGAATTTCCCCGTCCAAGTCCAATGGATTGGCTTTCCATCCTTATCCGTCCCATCCACCGTTAGCATTATCATACCACCCTCGACCTCGGCGTAGGTGACGGTGTGATTCTTGGTACCATTGGGCGCGAACTGTCGATTTACTCTCGTTAAGCTTCCAGGTACCCAAATGAGGATTGGCAGCGAAAGTCGCGGCGGTCGCTGCGAACCAGAGCGCCGCAGCAACAAGAAGAAAACGATTTATTTTCATGGCGCGATTCCGAGCAGGTTCGTTGGTAGGCGTCAATCCAATAAAGCCCATTACCGAAATTCCCGGGTCGCCTCGAAGCCTGGGCGGCGGAGGGACGCGCTTCTGCGCGTCCGCGGACGAGCGGGAGCTCGCCCTTTCGAATCAACGCATCAGCTCTACTCGTCTTCCACCTTGTAGATCGCCATTCCTCTGGCCTGGTAGTTGGCCAGTGCCCGCGGATGATCGCGGGTGCAGGTGTGCAACCAAACGCGGGTGACTGAAGGCGACATCCGCCACGCTTCCTCGATCGCACTCGTGAGCAACGCCCCGCCGAGTCCGCGTCCGAGAAAGTCCGGCAACAGTCCGAAGTATGCGATCTCGACCCCGCCTTCGTTGTCCCGACGCAATTCGTAATAACCCGCGAGAGAGTCGCCATGGTAGGCGCCGAATGTCCGCAACTCCGGGGCGAGCCCGTATTCCTTCCACTGCTCATCGGTCCACGGTCGTTTATCAATCCATGACCAGCGCTCACCGACGGCAAAATAGAGATCGCGATTGAACCGCCAGTCGGCTTCTTTCTTCTGCCGGATTTGAAAGCGCTCATCTGCGCAGCGCGCTGCGCGAAGCTGATCCGGCGAACGCATCTCAAGATATGTTGTAACGATCGACATCCGGGTGCGCTGATAACGGATACTCAACCGCTGGCCTCGCGGCAAACAGAACCTCGCTGCCGCAGACGTCTTCCAGCTCCCGCGCGACTTGTAACAGAGTTGTTACGAAACACTTCGCGCAAAACGGCGCGTTTTGGGTCTATATGAATTAGTAGAAAACAAAAGGACATCCATGCAAATCACCAACTCAAAACTTTACCGATTCGTCGCTCGCTTCCGCGAGCTCGGCGCGGCCGCAATCATCTTAACCTTCTTCGCAAGTGTCCAGATGGCGCAGGCGGCCGACGGAGACCTCGACCCGCCTTCGGGATCGGCGGCATGGTCATGACCGATCTTAGTCAAAGCACCGACATTGCCAAGGCGGTGGCGATCCAGGCTGATGGCAAATTGGTCGTCGTCGGGACAACCTATAAAAACAATGATTTCTCGGACGAAGACTTTGTCGTCACCCGCTACAATACCGACGGCACGCTCGACACCACCTTTGGCAACCGGGGCAAAGTACGACACAGATTTCCCGGGCCTGGCCGCGGTGCCGTCATCAGTGGTTATCCAGCCTGACGGCAAGATTGTAGTCGCGGGCGGCGCCTTTCCGCTCTTTACCTTTCTCGGCAATTTCGAAGTGGTCCGATATAACCCGAACGGATCGCTCGATACTTCCTTTGGCGACGGCGGCATCGTGACGACGATTTTTCCCGCAGGGAGTTACGCGTCCGACGTGGCCTTGCAGGCTGACGGCAAGATCATTGCCGCCGGGACCGTCTTCGTAGATTTCATCATTGGCGAGTCTTCCGATACCGATTTTGCGCTGGCGCGTTACAACCCGGATGGAACGCCGGACGCCACATTTGGCAATGGCGGCCAGGTCTCAACCGATTTTGTCGGTTTCGAAGACGATGCCTTTTCGGTCTTGATCCAACCCGACGGAAAGATTGTCGCAGTCGGCTCCGCCAATGACCCTGCGACTTTCTACGACTTCGCCGCTGCGCGTTATCTCAGTAATGGCACGATCGATACGACATTCGGTGTCGCCGGGAAAGTGCGGACAGACTTCGGCGATCAAAACTTTGATCGGGCGCGCTCGGCCGCGCTTCAACCCGATGGCAAGATCGTCGCTGCTGGATTCGCTATTTCCCACGGCGGCGGAGTCCAGAATTTCGCCGTCGCGCGCTATACCTCAAACGGCGTCCTCGACACCACCTTTAGTCGCGACGGGAAAACCCAAATCGACTTCGGCAATTGCTGCCAGAGTGCCAACAAGGTCCTGCTGCAAAGCGATGGCAAGATCATTGCCGTCGGTTATGCGAACACCGAGATCTCCGACGCCGACTTCTTGCTGGCGCGTTTGAGTCCGCGCGGCTCGCTCGACACCACCTTCGGTGTCGGCGGCAAAGTGCGAACCTCGTTTGGCGATCTGAATGGCGGAGCCAACGGGGCCGCTCTTCAGTCGGATGGGAAGATCGTGGCCGTCGGATTTCAAGCCACCTTCAGTAATCAATTCGCCAACTTTGCCCTGGCGCGCTACCTTAATTCCCAGTAGATTAGGCTGAGCGGGGACGGGCGAGAAACCTGTTCAAAGCTGGCGCGACTATCAGCCAACAAGGGCAATGTCGGCGCTGTGTTTCGCGACAGCCAGAGGTCGGCCGCACTATCCAATATTGGATTTGTAAGCGCGACCGACCCACTCGCTTTGCTTAGTGTGAGCTAGAGGTTCGAAACCAAGTCAGGACGGATCAGACCTATAAGGCCGGCGCCCCTGGTCGCAAGGTCTCAAGCGAGGGTTGGGCAGCTTGACTGGCGCCAAAGGCAGGTTGTTGCGGTTAGGTTCACTCGTGGCGTTGGGATTAACCTTCGCCAGGAATCCGTGGGTAATCCCGGCCGCGTCAACGTAGCGCCCGCAGATGAATCCTTGCCGATTGATCCCATTGAGCGAGGTGAAGGTTGAGTCTGGGAAATCAAAGGTCACGAAATCGCCCGGCGTCATGAAGAAGAGTCCATGGGTCACGCCCGCGCCATCAGCATACCTGCCTACGACCCAATTCGAATCGTTATTTCCAAACAGAATCGTTCCGGTCGAATCAGAAGGATCGACCGGAAAGGTCAGGGTACCGTCGCTCTCACGGAGATAGCCGTGAGTGACCGCTGCGGCGTCAATGTAGTAACCCGCGATCTGGTCCGAAGTATTGATTTGATAAGCCAGAGTCGTGGTTGCGTCCGGGACGGCGAATTCACGTGACGGTTCCGCTTAGACTGACGAAGGCCGGTGAGGTGCCGTCACTGAGGATAACATTACCGACAAAGTCGCCGGCATTGTTTATTCCCAAGGTACCGTGTCCAGTGCGTCGGCGACATCGAATTCAGTAAAGACGGTGTGCGAAAGGAAGTAGCCGTGAAAGATGCCATCGCTTCCGTTCAGGTATTCCCCACAAATTGTCCGGCGGTTGTTGATGCCCCGGCCCTGAGTAAGGTTGCCCGTGTCGTTGGGCTCAACGAACGCGTCGCTGAACCTGCCGTTGCGCGCCCGGAAAAAGCCTTTGGCAACGCCGTTGATGTCGATCACAACGCCAGACGATGACTCCGTGGTCGTTAATCTTCTGGGGAGGGTTGCGTTTCCCTCTCCGGGATAATCGAACGTCTCCAGCACTTCAATCGTTGCTGCCTGCGCAACGGCTTCCGATGAGCGGTAGTGAAATCAATACCGCGAGAATGTGAATAAACAGTTTTTTTGCTTTCATGATGCTGATGATGATTCCTTTCTAGTTTGAATCTCCTTTACCGTTGACCTGAGAATCCTTGGGTCAACCGGCAAACCCCGGAAAATCAGTAAATACTAGGACAAAATTCCGACAAAATAGGACTTTTGGACCTCTGACCGAGTTTCAATCAGAAACGCCGCAGGATTGTAGGCCAACCGCTTCCGCTTGCCTTCGCTGCTGCCTTCGCTCCCAAGGACCGATCGCGATCGATCGCCGGCCAGGCGGGACTGAAATTCCGCAGTTTTAGATTTGACCTCGGGGCGTCATTTCAACTAATTGAGAGTGAACCGAAATCAGATCCTCCCCCGATCAAGAAAAATGACTGAGCAACGTGGCAAATTCATTGCAATAACCTGAGCACGATCTGATGAAGGGCGGCCGAATTACCATCGAGGAAAAGTCGACCCTCAGCATTTACATCGGTGTCGGCATTGCGGTCGTGCTCACTGCCCTGGCAATCTACTTCTTCGTCCTCATCCAGAAGGAGAAAAGCGAGACCACAGGCTTCGATCCGAACCGGCCCGTCCCGAGCGAGGCCGTCATAAAAGCCCGCCTGAAAGCCGAGGAATACAATGTCGTGCGACGCGGCGGCAGCGAGACGCCATTCCAGAACGCGTATTGGAACAATGAGCGCGTGGGGATCTACGTCGATGTCATCGACGGCCAGCCGCTCTTCACTTCGCTCGACAAATACGATAGCGGCCTCGGCGTCCCGTCCTTCAGCAAACCGATCTCGTACGACATCGTCGTCGAGAAACCCGACAACTCCGAGGGGATGCAGCGGATCGAGGTGCGTGCGAAACGGAGCGACGCCCACCTGGGCCATCTTTTCGGCGACCCGAAATCGCCCACCGGCCGGCGCTACAGCATTCCATCCGCCGCCCTCCATTTCATCCCGAAAGAGGAGATGAAAGATAAGGGCTACGAAAAGTACCTCCCGCTCCTGGATAAGAAATAGCGTCACCGCTCTCTATTATCTGACAGGCAGAAAAGCCGCGTGGGCACCGGTGCGGAACATCAGACCAGGAAACCGGAAAGTCAGGCGCCCGGAAAAACTCAGGAAGCAGCCTGGAGCGAAACGGGGCGCTGTCGTTTCCAAGACTCGACTGCAGCCGGGACCGACACCGATCCAGAGGGCTAAATCCGCATTACGGCGTGCCGATTCTCCGGAGGGAGCCGCTTTTGCAGGTCCTAGGAGCGGAAGCTCGTCCCTTCGAGATAACATTTCACGAAATCGTCGAGGTCGTGGCGACCGTAGCCGTCTATCTGTAAAAGGCGCACAGAGACTCCATAGGAGAGCTACTACAACCGTTGTAGCATCCAGGTAACCGATGGGCCTAGGACGTGAAGGGTTCAGTTTTTCCCGAAGATGATGCAAGATAATCCCGTCTTCGGGAAAGTGGGCTTACGCGAAGAAAGGTCTACCTCCCGCTAAGTTCTTCGAATGTAGGTTGTTGCGTTGAAATACACCCCGCGGCACGTGTTATGCGATTGCATCCGACGACCGATAAGATGCAACAATCAACTCATGGAGGAATTATGATAACGAAGACAGTAATCATCAGTATTGCCTGCTGCGCATTGATTGCGCCGCTGGCCTTCGGACAAGGTTCGAGTAGCTGTTATAGAAAAGGGAGTCACAGTGACGGGAACAAGCCCAACCACAACGGTTGAAGGAGGCGAGGCTGCAAGCTATCAGCCTCCCAAAACTCTCGTTATTCGCAACGAGGGTGGGGGCCAATACGTTCTCGACGGTCCCGGACATGTGTTCAACAGCAAAGGTGAAGTAGTCCAAACCGCACTCAGGCCCGGCACCCATGTGCATGTCTACTTTGCTAACAACGCGGGTGTGAAGACAGTTGATCACGTTGTGGTGGACTGAGGCTGCATAGTCTGCACTACGGCCAATAAACGCCGCAGGTCTTGTGAGGCCTGCGGCCTTTGGTCCGTAGCGCGAGCGAGATCGGGAAACTCTACGTGGGCGACATTTGAGAGTGCCCCACGCGGCGAAGTCAGTTCACGTCCCCGACCCGAATCCGTCCCGGTTCAGCGTTCGCGGCCATCGCCTGGGCGACCTCCTCGAGGAGCTGGCGGGCACCTCGAAAGCGCCCGGCAAACCGGTCGGAGTGCTCCTTCTGGAGGGCCGGGGCAAAACTGTCCCGGTAGCGGTAATACTCCTCGATCGATTGGCAATGATACTGCATCACATAGGTCGGATCGGCTGCAGCGGAGTCGATGACCTTATAGATACGACACTCGGAGAAGCACCCAGTGCGGACCACATCAGGAACATGGACCCGCTTCATCCAGTCGGACCACTCCAACTCGATGGCGGCCTCAATGGTTATCTCAACTTTGTAAATGATCATGGTGTCGCGCGCACGATAGGGCCTGCTCTCGCCTTTTATGGTCGGGAGAATCGCTCTATCCTCGTGAAGTAGCTAATTCTAGGTTCCACCTTAAGGAATGCCAATGGACACCGAACGGGGCGCTAGCCGTCGCTCGCCGGAGGCAAAGCAGACTCCGCCAGGATACGATCGAAGCGGGGATCGTCTCGAAGGTCATCCCACATGGGATTCAATTTCAAATCGCCGTGGTTCAGACCAAACGGCAGCTTCACCAGTTTGCCTAATTTGTCGAAAGCGCCATCACGGTCTCCCGTCATAGCCAACACTTGCGCGAGGCGCATTTCACAGCTGGGACCGAGACACTGCATCCACGCTCGGCGGAAGTATCTCGGCGCCTTGACGCGCATGACGGAGTGCCTCTTCGTTTTGGCCGAGCCCAGCCTCGGCGACCGATAGTGCACCAAGGAGTCCGGGGTCATCTGGCCGCGGCCCGAGCGCAAGTAGTGCCGAGCGCTTCGCCTCCTCATTGGCCTGACGCTCCTCGTTTACCTTGCCCGACGCATGAGCAACTGCTGCCAGGGTGAGCCAGAAATCCGGCACTCTCTTTGTTTCGTCAGTCGCCTTTGCGGCGAAGGCTTCGGCTCCAGCGTAATCTCTTTCTATCAAGTAGAGCCAGAGTCGCGCGGCTTGGTAATCCATGTCGTCCTTATCCTGGATTGAATCGAGCGCGGCACGCGCTTCTTCTACATTTTCCAGCGCGAGTGCCGCTTCGTTCTTCACCAGCAGAAGTCCTCTCGGCTTTGCTCCACGCAGGCGCGCAAGGGCTGCGTTCGCCACGCGCTCCGAATCGCCGAATCGTCTCAACCCCGAATACGTCTGCACGAGGCTAGTAGTGAGCGACGCATTCTGAGGATCAAGCTCAACCGCTTTTTCGCCATCGCGAATCGATGCCGCAAATTGCCCCAAACGGCGTTCGACCAATGAAGCCAGGGTAAAGAACTCAACTTCATGAGGCGCGGAAGAAGGGATACTTGATAATTCCTGCTCCGTCCGGCGGTAGTCGCTCAACCCATGATAATAGTATCGAGCAAGAGCAAGGCGTGCTTCTTCGCGATTTGGCTCGAGCCGCAGCGCTGTCTCCGCTGCATCTTTCGCGGCAGCGAGATGCTGCGGCGAATGATCCTCTCCAAAACGGTACTGTAAGACGTAAACCTCATTGAGCAGGCAATAGGCGAGAGTGAACTTTGGGTCGCGAGCGATCGCCCTGTTGAGAAGAGTGACCGCTACGTTCCAATTCTCGCGCGACATAGCTCCACCTTCACCGCGGAAGGCGGCGCGGGCGCGGAGATAAAGATCGTAGGCTTGCAAATCCTGCGTGGGTTGCCTCGAAATCTCGGCCTTTTCGCCGGTGGAGAGGGTTGCTTTGAGTTGGGCTGCGATCGTCTGCGCGAGCTCACTCTGGAGCGCGAAGATGTCCTCCAATTTGCGATCGTATTGCTCCGCCCAAATCTGGCTGTCTGTCTGGGTGTCGATGAGTTGGGCGTTAATCCGCACGCGATCGCCCGAAATCTGCACGCTTCCCTCCAGCACGTTCGCAACGCTCAGGTCGCGCCCGATCTGCTTCATGTTTCTATTCTTGCCCCGGTAGGCTGCGACACCACTGCGGCTGATGACCTTCAGATCTCCCACTTTGCCGAGATCGGTCAGAATATTGTCCTGAACACCATCGGCAAAATATGACGGAGAGTTGTTGTCACCCAGGTTTTCGAAGGGCAGGACTGCAATACTTTTCCGGATATCCGAGGCTGGTGCACTGACTGCCCGCGCCCCATGCCCGCCGCCTCACGGGCATTTTGTTGAGACCGAGCCCAAAACGCGAACAGAACTCCGGCCAGCACAATCACGACAGCCGCGCTCGCCACGAGACGTGATCCATTTCGCTTGACCAGACACTTCGCGCGATAACCAAGAGTAGGGTGACGCGCGACAACCGGCTCTCGCGCGAGATGGCGGCGAATATCAGCCGCGAGATCTGCTACTGTGGCATAACGCATCTCGGGTTCCTTGCGCATCGCGAACAGGACGATCGCGTCGAGATCACCGCGCAACAGCCGTGCGGTTTGCGCATCAGAAGCAACCGCACTGGGCGGCGGCGGAATTTGCTCACCTACCACCAAGGCCAGTTCCTCACGCGTGGGACGGGCAGTGGAAAACCGGTGCGGCTTTTGGTCGCTCAACATTTCATAGAGCAGCGCACCTAACGAGTAAATATCAGTCGCGACTGTTATCGGATCTCCTTTCGCCTGTTCGGGCGACGCGCAGATAGGTGTCAGATGCTGCTGTGCCTCGGTAGTCAATTGCGCCGCGTCTTCGTCTTTCGCCAGGAGCTTGGCGATCCCGAAATCGAGCAGCTTCGGTTCCCCTTCTGCGTTCGCCAGAATGTTGCTCGGCTTGATGTCGCGATGAACAACCAGATTCCGATGCGCAAACTCCACCGCGGCGCAGATCTTCAAAAAAAACTCCAGTCGTTGACGCGTCGACAGCCTTTGCGCGACTGCAAATCGAGTCACCGGTGCGCCGACAATGTAGTCCATGATGAAGTAGGGCAGACCATCGTCGGTCGTGCCTGCATCGAGCAGCCGCGCGATATTTGGGTGATCGAGCCTGGCCAGGATCTGGCGTTCCGCTCGGAAACGGCGCAGGATCTCAGCCGTGTCGGCGCCTCGATTCAGTATCTTGATCGCGACTTGTTTCTCAAATTGACCATCAGCGCGCTCTGCCAGGAAAACTGTGCCCATCCCGCCACGGCCAAGTTCACGGACGATGACATACGCGCCCACGCGCTCTCCGCCGCGCGGCGGTCCCTCCTGCCAGAAAGTGGAGGCTGCGTTCTGGGCGCAATCTTCGAAGCTGTCGGTACGCTCCTTAAGAAGCGTCTCCGCTTCGGCCAGGAGCGACTCGGCCTCTTCGAGCAAATCCGTATCTTGACCGCAGCGTTTCTCCACCAAGGCAATCCGCGCCGCTGACGAGTTTTGTTCCAACGCTTCGCCCAGAATCGTTTTCAAACGATCCCAGCGTTGCGGATCGACGTTCCCTTGCCCGAATCGAGTAGTTTTTGTGGTCACGGAGAATTTGAATTCCTAATTCGCAGATAGTTCTCGCCGAAGCCAAATTTTCGCCAGGGTCCAGTCCCGCTTCACCGTGGCCGGCGAAATTTCCAGTAACGTCGGCTGTTTCCTCGACCGTCAGCCCGCCGAAAAACCGCAGTTCGACGATGCGCGCCTGTCGCTCGTCCAGAGCTTCCAGCGTCTGCAATGCCTCGTCGAGCGCAGTGACATCAATTTTGCGGCTATCGTAAAATTCGAGAGTAAGTCTCAGAGGATCCGAGCCGCCTCGTTTCAAACGGTGTCGCGCGACCGCGTAATTAGTCAGCGTCTGTCGCATCACCCGCGCGAAGATTCCGATAAAGTGACTACGATTTTGCCAGACAAGATTCTTCTCGCCAATCAGGCGAAGAAAAGCCTCATGGACGAGCGCCGTCCGCTGAAGCGTATGAGCGGTCCGTTCGCCCCGCAGAAAGGTCTCGGCCAGACGACGCAAGTCTTCGTAAACATCCGGCATCATCTCGCTAATCGCGGCCGCATCGTTGCGCTCGGCATGATTCGCCTCAGGCACAAGAGCAGGAGTCAACGGCGCCGCGGGGGACGGCATGGGCCTCTCCGTGCGAACCCTTGCCATAACGACAAAGCCTAACGCATCTCGTGCCGAGGCGTCCAGCCAGAGTTCATCGCCTCGCGCGTCGATGCCTTGTCGCATCTCTATAGCGCTTCGCAACACAACCGGATTGCTACTAGAGTTCTTTCCTTGTGCGCTGTTTGGACAGGACCGCTTATGCAAGGCCCGGTTTACACCTTCACCGGGCTCAGTGCCGGCCTCAATATTTCGTTGGCGATGATTCAGGAAGACTACGGCGTTTACGTAGCGGCTTCGGTCGGTCAGGCTTACTGTCCGGAAAATTAGGGCAACCCTACCGCGCCTCCATGCGCTTCTCGCACGAAGCCGTGAACCACGTTGTTCGCGTCGAAGAAATATCCCGTCACCGCCCCGCTTGGAGCAATGCTGAAGACGAAGACGCCCGCGCCCGCGCCCGGAACGTCGAACTCGACGATGGCGCCGTGCTTACCGCGCACAAAGCCGTGATTTACATCTGCATTGTCAACATACCATCCGGTGATCGCGCCGTTCGCGTTGATTCCAAAGGGGTAGGTACCGTCGTCCGAACCCGGGACGGTGCCCGCGCCCGGCGCATCGAACGTGGTGAAGGCGCCATTCCTATCCATCAGGAAACCGTGACTGAGATTGTTCGCGTCGAAGTAATTTCCCATGATGGTTCCCCTCGGAGTAAAGCCCCCACCATAGGTGCCCTGAAGAGGGGCTGTGCCGGAGCCTGGAACATCGAAGGTGGTAATGACGCCGTTCCTATCACGCAGGAAACCGTGGCTCACATCGGCGCTGTCAAAGTAGTATCCCGTGATCGCCCCAGTTTGGCTGATCGCGTAGCTAAACGTACCCTCGCCCGGGCCCGTGCCCGCGCCGGGAGCGTCAAACGTCAGTGATGGCGCCATTCTTGTCGCGCAGAAAACCGTGACTTACACCGGACGAGTCCACGTAATACCCTGCGATTGCCCCATTGGGATTAATGATGAGCGGGCTAAAAGGAAACGTGCCCTTGCAAAGGCCCCGTGCCCGCGCCCGGCGCATCGAAAACGGTAATCACGCCTTGGTTGGAGCGAACGTAGCCGTGAGCTACCGTGGTGGAGTCCAGGAAGAATCCCGTAATTTCCCCACTGGGGTTGGTTGCGTAGGCCCGCGTCCCCTGACCGGCGGCCGTGCCTGCGCCCGGCGCGTCGAACATGGTGAAAGCTGCCATGCTGGGACCGGATAAAACCGTGGCGCACATTGGCTGCGTCCCGTGTATAGCCTATGATCGTCCCAGACGGGGCGATATTGAAGGCGTAGGTGCCCTGAAAGACACCCGTACCCGCACCTGGCGCGTCAAAGGTGGTAACGGTTTGCGCCGACAGTGGGATGGATATTGCCAGGGCGATCAGGATGGTCGCCGCCGGCACAAGCTGGAGTTTCCTTTTTGCGAAATAGAATGGTTTCATACCTCATAACGCAGCAACCGGCCGGAAACCGGCTCATTTTCCGGCGAAATTTCGCATAGCTGGGTACCGGTCGTAAGGGTCACGTTTGGGGAGAAAGGCAACAGGATCAATTTATTAGCGGCGACCCTGTCTGCTTCTCCCGGCAAAAATTTCCTCCGCTCTCTCAACCTCTGGTGTTAGCCGTTCCCCATTCGCCATGTCTCCTTTGCTCATTAAGATTAGCAAAGATTTCGCCATTATTTGAACGACGATTGACCCTCGTAAATCTCCGGCATCATCTCGCTAATCGCGACGGCATCGTTGTGCCCGGCATGATTCCCCTCACGCACACGAAGAGGAGTCAACGGCGCCGCGGGGGACGGCATGGGCCTCTCGGTGCGAACCCTTGCCATAACGGCGAAGCCTAACGCATCCCGTGCCGGGGCGTCCAGCCAGAACTCATCGCCTCCCGTGTTGATATATTGTCGCACCTCTACGGCGCCTCGCACACAACTGGATTGATACTAAAATTCTTTCTTCCTGCGCTGTTTGCACCGAACCGCCCGGGTGGACGGTTTTACGCGTCCACCGGGCTTAGCGCCGGCTTCAATCTCTCGTTGGCGATGATTCAGTAAGACTATCGTGCTTACGTAGCATCGTCGGCCAGGAATTACTGTCCGGAAAATTGGGGCAACCCCAACGCGCCCCGGTCCCCTTCTCGCACGAAGCCGTGAACCACATTGTTCGGGTCGAAGAAGAATCCGGTTATCGCCCCGTTCGGAGCAATGCTGTAGACGTTCGGACCCTGGAAGGGGCCTGTGCCCGCGCCCGGAACGTCGAACTCAATTAAGGCGCCGTGCTTATCGCGCAGGAACCCGTGACTCACATTTGCCTCGTCAACATACCATCCCGTGATCGCTCCATTTGTATTGATTCCAAAAGGATTGGTGCCTTGGAAGGATCCTGGGACGTTACCGGCGTCCGGCGCATCGAACGTGGTGATGACGCCCTTCTTATCCATCACGAAGCCGTGACTCAGATTGTCCGCATCAAGGTAGTTTCCCATGACGGCTCCACTCGGAGTAAGGCCCCCGCCAAAAGTACCCTGGCCGAGGCCCGTGCCCGCGCCCGGAACATCGAATGTGGTGATGACGCCCTTCTTATCCCGCAGGAAGCCGTGGTTCGCATTGATCCCGTTATCGTAGAATCCTGTGATCTCCCCACCGGGGCTGATTGCGAAGGGAAACGTACCTGGGCCGACCTCCGCGCCCGGAACATCGAATGTGGTAAAGGCGCCCTTACTATCCCTGATGAAACCGTGACTCACGAGGGCCGAGTCAGTGTACCATCCTGTGATCTCCCCGTTCGGGTTGATGATTTCGGGGCTGAAAGGAAAGGTGCCTTCGGGAAATGGCCCCGTGCCCGCGCCCGGCGCATCGAAGACGGTAATCACGCCTTGACTGGAGCGAACGTAGCCGTGGACCGCATTGACTGAGTCAATGAAGTATCCCGTCATGGTCCCACTCGAGTTGATGGAGTAGGCCCGCGTCCCTTGGAAGGCGGCTGTGCCCGCACCCGGCGGGTCGAAGATGGTGTAACTGCCATCCTGGGACCGGACGAAACCGTGCCGCACATCGTTCGCGTCACGGCTGAATCCTATGATTGTCCCAGACGGGTTGATGTTGGTGGCATAGGTGCCCTGAAAGGCGCCCGTGCCCGCACCCGGCGCGTCAAAGGCAGTGATGGTTTGCGCAGACAGGGGGATGGTTATTGCCAAGGCGATCAGGATGGTTGCCACCGGCATGAGCTGGAGTTTTCTTTTTGAAAAGAATGTTTTCATACTCCTTAACGCAACAACGAGCCGGAAAACGGCTCATTCTTCGGCGAAATTTCGCACCGCCGGGTAACGGTCGTAAGGCTGCGTTTGGGGCGAAGGGCAACAGGATCAATTTTTTAGACGCGACCCCAATTCCTGCCGGGTAGGGAACCAAGCCGGTGGGCTATCCGATACTCTTGCGTGAAGAGTCGTTTTCATCGCTCCTGCCCACCACAATGGCCAACGGTGCTGAGCGGGGTCGCTCTTGGCGGAGCGGCCACGCTCTTTCTCGCTCGCAATTTCTTTCCTTCAGAAAAGAAAATTCATCACGAAATCATCACGGACTATGGGGTCGGAGACGATGTCTTCGTGCGGACGATGGGAAATCTGCTCGGGCCGCCCCTGCTGAAAGGCAACAAAGTGACCGTCTTCGAAAATGGCGACCAAATTTTTCCCGCTTTGCTCGAGGCGATCCGTTCGGCGCAGCGGACGATCACGTTCGAGAACTTCCTCTTCAAAGAAGGCGAAGTGTCGGATGCATTTGCCGAAGCACTGGCGGAACGGGCTCGGGCCGGAGTGAAGGTGCACTTTCTGCAGGACGCTCTCGGTTGCGATTGCCTTCAAGGACGCGCCATGAACCTGGTGCGCCAGGCCGGCGTGAAGTTGGAAATCTTCCGCTTCATGAATGTGGCAATGAATTTCCGCACGCATCGGAAGCTTCTCGTTATTGATGGACGCACAGGTTACCTCGGCGGCACGGGGATCGCGGACGACTGGAAGGGCGACGGGCGCACCCACGGCCGCTGGCGTGATTCGCACTATTGTCTCGAAGGGCCGGCTGTCGCGCAGATCCAGCAGGCTTTTATGGACAACTGGCTCGAAACGCGCGCGGAGTTGCTTCATGGTGACGAGTACTTTCCGAAACTCGCACCCGCCGGCGACGATATGTGCCAGGTCTTCAAAAGTTCCGCCGGCGAAGGCTCGGATAGCGCGCGCTTGATGTTACTGATCTCGATCGCTGCCGCCCGTCGTCACATTCGGATCGCGAACGCTTACTTCATTCCGGACAAACTCTGCCTGCAGACCTTGCTCGATGCGCTCCGGCGTGGAGTGAAAGTGGAAATCATCACGCCGGGCCCCGACATTGACGCACAGGTGGTTCGTGCGGTGGGCAAGACGCGTTGGCGGAGATTGCTGGAAGCGGGTGCCCGCTTCTATGAATACCAGCCTGCGCGTTTTCACTGCAAATATCTCCTGGTGGATGAGTGCTGGGCGTCTGTCGGTTCGGCGAATCTGGACAACCGCTCCCTGTCTCTGAACGAGGAAGCGAATCTAAACGTGCTCGATGAGAAATTTGTCGCCGCCCACACGCGCGTCTTCGAAGAGGACAAGAGTCACTCCCGCGAGGTTACGCTACACGATTGGTGTCTGAGGCCCTGGGGCGAGAAGATCAAAGGGCGGATCGGATCGCTGCTCGCCTCGCAGATGTAGCGCCGAGTCCATGCTCAGGCGGAAATGACAAGCGAACCTATTCGGCGGCGGTTACGTGTCGCCACCTACAACGTCCACGGTTGTGTCGGGATGGATGGGCAGCGCTCGGAAAATCGCATCGCGGAAGTGATCGCGAGCATGTCGGCCGACATTGTCGGCTTGCAGGAACTGGATCTCGGCCGACCGCGCTCCGCCCACGCCGACCAGGCGGCGCTGATCGCGACGCGGCTCGGTTGGAAATATTACTTTCATCCAGCAATGCGCAACGGGGACGAGCAATACGGCAACGCCATCGTAAGTCGCTTCCCGATTGAACTGAAAAGCGCCGCCGAAATGCCGGGTGCGGCGCCCTGGTACTGCCGCGAGCAGCGGGTCGTGATCTGGATGCAAGCGGAAACCGATCTCGGTCCAGTGCACATTATCAACAGTCATTTTGGTCTCGGCCGCAGCGAACGCAGTTTGCAGGCGAAACTGCTAATTGGACCGACTTGGCTCGGCTCTGTCTCACCGGACGAACCGGCAATTCTACTCGGAGATTTTAACAGCGTCCGGACCTCTCGCGCTTACCGGCTCATTGGGACGCACCTGCGCGACGTGCGAACGCTCGTTACGCAGCCGGGGGCATTCCGCACATTTCCCACCCGTTTCCCTTCCTTCGCGGTTGATCACATTTTCGTGAACGCCGCTTTATCTCCCCTGCAACTCAACGTTCATCGCACGCCGCTCGCGCGTCTGGCGTCAGATCACTTCCCGCTCGTTTGTGAGTTAACGCTCAAACTAACAATGACCTCTCCAAGGACGTGATCATGCGAATGATAGGAATTTGTAATCTTGTCTGGACAGGGCATCAAGTGGCGCCCGGGAACGAGGGGAATAAGATAACGAGGATGTGACTTACGCGCCACTGTTACGGAAAAAGTATTGACCTCCTCGATCAAAAGCGATCAACCTCACGTTACTTATGAAAACCCTGGCGACTTCGTGTCTGTTACTTAGCGGCGCACTCTTAGGTGCCTTGGGCGCGCACGCTCAAACTGTTTACGAGCCCTATACGATTACAACTCTGGCTCCCTCTAATTTCAAGCAACCCAAAGATGTCGCCGTCGATCGTGCCGGTAATCTTTTTGTGCTGGATGAGGTCCGGCAGGTGATCTACAAAGTCGGCCTTGATGGCGTGCAAAAGGTTTTGGCCGGTAGCCCAAACAAGCAAGGCAGCACGGATGGGAAACGGACGGCTGCACGATTTGCCTTTCCCGCCGGGATTGCGATCGACCGCTCCGGAAACCTTTACGTCGGAGATCAGGATAATTTCACCGTCCGCAAAGTGACGCCGCAAGGTGTGGTGACGACCCTGGCTGGGCTGGCCGGTCAACGTGGCAGTGCTGACGGCACCGGTAGCGAGGCTCGATTCGATACCGCTTTTGATACCGCCGTGGACGGAGCGGGGAATGTCTACGTGGCGGACGACAATAACGACACGATCCGCAAGATTACTCCGGCTGGCGTGGTCACGACTCTCGCCGGCCTGGCGGGTGTAGCCGGCAGCGCCGACGGCACCGGCAGCGAGGCACGCTTCAACGAACCCGATGCTTTGACCGCGGACCGCCAGGGCTTCGTCTTTGTCGCGGACAGCCTCAATGACACGATCCGCCAGATTACTCCGGCGGGCGTGGTGACCACAATCGCAGGCGTCGCGGGCGTGGCGGGGAGCGCCGATGGCACTGGCTCGGCGGCCCTTTTCGCCGGGCCCCGGTCGATTGCGGTGGATGCGGATGACAATCTCTACGTGGGTGACGACGGGAACCGCACCATTCGCAAGATAACTCCTGCCGCGGTCGTAACGACACTGGCTGGAACGCCGGGGGTGGTCGGGCGCAGCGATGGCACCGGCCCCGACGCGAGCTTCATCTCCCCCCTTGGCATCGCCGTGGACACTTCGGCCACGATCTATGTGGCCGATAGCTTCAACAAAACAGTCCGCATAGGCATGCCAGCGAATTAAGCGAACGAGTTTGACCTTACATACTGGCGAAACTCTCGCACCCGGGGAACTGTACCGCGATCGCGCACGGCGCGAATAACACTACCGGGATCGCCCTACTCGAAGGCTGCGAGCTTTCTCCACAAGAATCCGATTAGGGTGCGTCATTCTGCACGCTGCGCGGCATTTAAGCATTGACTGAGATTTTTGCGCTCTGGCGGCGGCCTGCGACCGCCGACACTTAGGATGTCGACGCTGACAAAGCGAGCAGATCGCTGGCTGCTGGCAGGCTGGCCGGTAAAGGGACGAATGATAAAAAGGTAAGGACAAAAGCAATTGACAGCGTGTCTCTTGAGTCCGCACGTTTCCGATCAAAGGGAGGACAAAAAGAGATGGACATTCGGGGGTTAGTTTTTATCAGTGCCGCGGTGGCGATTAGCTTCGCCCCGCAATTCGTTAATACTTCAAGTGCACAGGCAGGCGGATATTCGGCCGAGCTGATTTCGCCGGTCGCCGGTCAGGTGCTGCACCCTGGGCAGGTATTCAGGGTTCAGTGGAGATCGAGGCTTCCGCACGTGGACTTGGGGGCGTGTGAGGCGGAAGTCTGGCTGTCGTTGGACGGCGGTAGGACATTCAGTGCGTGGATCAGCCCGTGGTTGGACCCCAAGGGGCCCACCTTTTTCGATTGGACTGTCCCAAACTGGCCTACACGAACAGCGGTTCTGGACATTCGCTTTGGGTGTGAACCGGGTTATCCCGAAAGCTATGCCCAACAGCCTGCATCGACCTTCGTGATCGCGCGCCGCTAGCGCGGCCTTTGCTATTTAGCTTCACGGAAACCGCTCATGTTCTCGTGCGCGGTCCCACGCCATTTTTGTTCCCACTGCAATCGCGGGCCTAGGCCCGAGGGTCTGATGGCTTTGATCGGCTTTTTCGGTTGAACAAACGTTCGACGAGATGCTCGACTGGTTTGCCAATGATCAGCACGACCGCGGTGAGCCCCGTCCCGATTCCAAGAACCGACCAATAACCGAGGCCGCTGGCCACCCCGAGCCCGGCACAAATCCAGATGGTCGCCGCGGTGGTAAGTCCCGTCACATGACCGGTGGGATCGCGCAGAATTACGCCCGCGCCGAGAAATCCAATCCCGGTGAGAATACCTTGGAGGACTCTGCTCACGGCGTTTGGATCGATCGGTCTCGAGTCGCCAGGGAACCCGAGCGAGACGATCGTGGCCACGGCCGCTCCAAGGCTGACTAAACCGTGGGTCCGTAAGCCGGCCGGTTCACCGTGCAGTTCGCGGTTTAGACCGAGCGCGCCTCCGAGAACAAGAGCGGCGCTTAGTCGCAAAGCAATCTCGCCAT
The DNA here is from genome assembly GCA_963821915.1 of uncultured Verrucomicrobiae bacterium. GTDB lineage: Bacteria > Verrucomicrobiota > Verrucomicrobiia > Chthoniobacterales > UBA10450 > Palsa-1392. The sequence continues at coordinate 19,870 of CAWGFS010000017.1, read as the reverse complement.
TTCCACTCAACATAATGCGATGCATTTGATCACGAATTCCGGCTTGAGGGCAAGCCTGTATGATCCGATTGGTTTCTGGCCTGACAATCAATCGTATTTGAAAGCCCGGCCGTTGCTTTGCGTCCGTTACGGGAAAGCCCGGCCTCGCCTTCGGCTGCGTTACTGGTCACGCTTGAAGTCGGAATGAATTTATTCGATCATCGGCGTGTGAGCAAAGTCGAGCGAATGGAATCCGAACTACGCAAACTATCGCGGACGGAACTTCGTCAAATCCGTGAATGGCTCGACGATTTCATCGAAGACGAGTTGGAATTCACACCCGAGTTCGAACAGTCCATCCGCCAGGCCGAACGCGACATGGCCGATGGGAAAAGCGCTCGGGTGCGCGAGCCTGAAGGCTCGTGAGCGCGGCAACCCAGGTTTACTACGCGAGCTTCGACGCTGTCTTTATTAAGCTGCCAGCGACCCTCCGCGCACGGGTAGAAGCGAGGATCGATGAAATCGGCTTGCGGCTGCGGTCCTATCCGCACCACCGACTGAAAGGATCGGATCGGTTCCGGACCCGCGTGGGCGACTATCGAATCATTTACGCCTTCGACTCGGAAAAGAATAAGATTCATCTACTGGCAATTGGGCATCGGCGGGAGATTTATCGCGGTCTCTAAAGCCAGCAGGGGACCCGCAAGCTCTTATCCTCTGAGTAGTTTCTTTCGTCCCGCTCCAACGCGTCAACTATCACGCGCACGCGCGTGAACGGCAGTAAATGCGATTGTCTGGGTCCACCAGTTCGGGTCGGCGCATTGAGCGAGGAACGCATCGATGAGCGCGTCATTGAGTTTGCCAGACTTTACTAAGTCGCCCCGCAGCTCCGTGATCGTCTCACGCCAGTAATCGGCCCATGGGGAGCCACCGTTATAGATCGCGGTCTCCGCAGTGCCTGCAATTTCTTTGAGACCACAGGCCGCGAGCTGCGGCGCTAGGGTTCGACCTATGTGATAATCGATGTTCCGCTCTCGCGACCAGGCTAACCACCCACTCCAGAATGTCCGTATCTCCAAGGGCTCGGCGACACTAACCGGCAGGAAGTCAGGTTCGATGAGCAAAATTGCCCCGCCTGGTCTGAGACTGGCGACCAGATTGCCAATTGCCGCCTTGGTGTCGGCCACGTGATGAAGAACGGCGCGTGCCGTCACGAAGTCGAAACCACCAGGTTCGACCGGCCCCGTGAGGATGTCGCCTTGCCGGAACTCAACGCCCGGAGCACGCATATTATCGACAAGGGAAAGATCAAGATCCAGCGCGACGACCTTTCCGTCGGGATCAATGTGCTTAGCCATCCAGGCCGACATGGAACCGTTGCCGCAACCGACTTCCAGCACCCGGGCGTCATGGCTGATTCCGAGCGACTCGATGAGTCGCCGGTGCGTGGGATCAAGTAAACTCGACATCAAGGCGAGCCGCTTTTTCTCGCCTTCCAAATGGTGATCCAAAACGTATCGAGACATCGCAATTAAGCGTAGCCGATCGGGATGCTGCCACAAGCGACGGGCTGGGCGCAATCGGTTGCGTGACTGGATGGCGCGACCGGAATTGGGTTACAGGACTCGTCCGCAGGCCGTGTCAGCCGCACTTATAGTCGCGCTCGCTGACTCCGGTCTTAATCCTGCCAAAGCTTTCGTTGCAGTCAGCGTTTCTATTGCAGAAAAATCTGCATGTTCTGGAAGTCAAAGGTCACCGCGTAAGGCTTGAAGAAATCGTGGCCGACCATGCCTGCGAGGTGAAAACCAAACATGTTTTCCCACGGGAACGGTCCATCGTAGAGACCCGGGACGTTCTCTTCCTTTATATCTCCGAAGGAAAGTTGATGCACGGTGTACGGAACGATTTTCAGCGTTCCGCCTCCACCGGCTCCTTCGGAAGCTTTGTTTTCCTCCAGCTTGATCCCGGCTTCCTTGATAACCGACTCCGCCAATTTGACACCCGCACCCGTCAGTCCTGTGTCAACGAAAAGGAGCGCGGGCGGGAGCGTCTCGACGCGACCCCAGCCCACCATGAAGTGATCGCTCGCCATCCAGATAGGAACGACGACTCTCTTTGCCTGATGACGTTGTAAACTGTTCCAGGCTTTTGGCGTCTTTCCGGCGCAGCACAAGCTCGCCGCGTGGATAATCCATCGTCGTCAGGAAATGGTAAAACAGAGTAGTCCCGATGATTCCGTCGATTCGTTTCACGCCGAATCCCTTCCGAGAGCTGGCGCAAGGGAAGCATTGCCGTGGGCAGGTTCTTGATGGTCCAGTCGCCGAGGGTGAGTGACTCAATCCGCCCATGCTGGACCTCAGCGTGCTGGCCGCCGGAAAACGTGCCTTGTACCGTGCCGAATTGCGGGACGCCAAGCTCCTTGGCGAAGTCCGTATCGAGCGCGACCTCCGAACCCCCGGTATCGATGAAGAAGGTGACTTCGTCGCCGCCGTTTACGCGCACGGTAACCACCGGCAGCGGATCGGTTTTTACGAACTTCAGACGCGTACTTGTCCCGTTGCCATGCAATTCATAGGGCGTCTGGCCCTTGAAGCTCTCCAACTTCGCAACGTTGAGGTCGGATACTGCGAAATAATCAGCTTGTTGCTGCTTACGTCGACGCCGTTCAGCGAAGCCGCCGCCTTTTGGAAATCGTCGCGGCGATAAAACGCTTCGGCCAGCATGACCTTTGGCGTCGGTGTCACTTGGCTGCAGGGTGATGGCTTTTTCCAGCCATTTCTGCGCATCGTCCAGCCGGTTGGAAAGCAATGCGATGCGACCCAACTGCAGCGTTGCCGAATAGTCGTTGGGCTTTTGAGTGACGATTCTGCGAGTAAAGTTTCTCCAGCCTCGGCAAACTTCCCAACCTGAAAGAGTCGATCGGCCGAATCGATTCCTGATTGCGTCGGCTGCGGTGTCGCTTGTCCTGGCGAGCTAGAAGGGACGATAACGATCGAGGCGAGAGCGATGCAAGTCCTGGAAAATTTCATATTCATTTCTGCGATCAACGTTACCCCGTGTATCGTAGACATCCTCGAGAAATTTGTCGTTAACGAAATGGAATATTGCCGCAACCGACTTCCAGCACCCGGGCGTCGCGGCTGATTCCAAGCAACTCGATGAGTCGCCGGTGCATGGGATCAAGTAAACTCGACATCAACGCGAGTCGCTTTTTCTCGCCTTCCAAATGGTGATCCAAAACGTATCGAGACACCGCAAACAAGCGTAGCCACTTGGAATCTTGCCACAAGCGACTGCTCGGGTGGTCAACGCGACCCCACTGACCCCATACGCCGCCGTCGTGCCAATTGTTCGCCCACAATGTCGTTACTTGGCTCTGACCCTATTGCTCCAATCCAAATCTAGCATTGAGGAATGAGAATCGAGACTTAAGAATGCAGGATCATGCATCGAGCATTCGTCATTATTCTCTCTGCCCTGGTAGGCCTCATGTTTTGCGCCGCCACGCCTGACGAACCACAAACCCCGCCGCCTAAACAGCGACGCACCGTTATCGCCACTAGCAGAGTGCTCGACGGACGCGGCCACATTTTACCCGAGACTCGCATCGTTATCGAAGGATCAAAGATCGTCGCGCTCGACCCGAAAGCGTCACCGATCGATTACGATCTCAAGGGCTTGACCGTCATGCCTGGCTGGATCGACGCCCACGTCCACATCACCTGGAGCTTCGGACCGAACGGAAGAAACGAGGGCGCCGATGCGACAACTCAGTTCGCCGCCTATCAATCAGCCGCGAACGCGTGGGCCACGCTCATGGCTGGGTTCACCACCGTGCAGAGCGTCGGTTCGACTATGGACGTGCCGCTGCGCGACGCGATCGCCAAAGGCGCGCTGCCCGGTCCGCGCATCCTCAGTGCGGTTCAGCCGCTGGAAGGAGAAGGCGAGAAAACCGGCACGCCCGATCAGATTCGTGAATTCGTGCGCAAACAAAAAGCGGCCGGCGCCGATCTCATCAAAATCTTTGCCTCGGAATCGATCCGCAAAGGCGGCGGCATGACCCTGTCCCAGGAGCAACTCAATGCCGCCTGCGGCGAAGCGAACAAGTTGGGGTTACGCACCCTTGTGCACGCCTACAAGAATGCCGTCCCCGCCGCCGCGCTGGCCGGCTGCACTGAGGTCGAGCACGGCACCGGGGCGACGGGCGCCGATCTGAAAGTGTTATCCGAGCACGGCACCTACTTCGATCCACAGGCTGGGCTCGTGATCGAGAATTACATGGATAACAAGGACAAGTTCCTTGGGACGGAGGGCTACACCGAAGAAGGCTTTACCGCCATGGCCAAGGTTGCCGAGCTCGACCACGAGATCGTCCGTCAAGGCAGCTAAGACTCCCGGACTCAAAATCGTTTTCGGCACGGATGCACTGGCCGGTTCGCACGGTCGCAACGCGGAAGAATTCATCGATCGGGTGCGCGATTGCGGGATTGATCCGATGAGCGCGCTGACCTCGGCGCAGTCGCTCGGCGCCGAAGCGATGCGCATGGGCGACCGGACCGGTTCCATCGCCCCTGGCTACGATGCCGACATTATTGCCCTGGACGGCGACCCACTGAAAGACATCACGGCGGTGCGACGAGTCATCTTCGTGATGAAAGGCGGTGTTATCTACAAAGCCGAACAGCTGCGGAGACCGGAGGCCGTGAGTCAGAACGGAGTGAGTGGGACGACCGACATAGGCGGAGTGCCGCGAGGTAGCGGTGACTCAGCGGGATGCGAAGGAATCAAGTCGGAATCTGCATTCCTCGAAACGATTCCTTGAATAGAGTACAGGGGAATCTGCTCGCCGTTCCTATTGGAGTAAAATTCCAATGTGCTTCCATATTGCGGTAAAGGTATATGTCTTACCCGCTTCCACGATCAGCCGCCTATCTTTTGTATCAACAGTCCAACGCCCTATGAGTGGGAACACCGTCAAGACATGCGGCCCGGCAGCCAGTGGAGCGTCGTAACGTCGGTTGTAGGAGATCAGCGCCGTTTGCACTCCATCAATCTCAAGACCGACGATTTGCGGACCAATGTTGGGCGCTCGCAAGATGATGAGGCGGCCCGGTGCCTGCGTCGTTTTCGCGGGCGTAAGAGAAGCCTTACTAGCAGCCGAGATATTTCCGCAGGCAAAGGCGAACGAGGCGATGGCAAGGGCAGGGACGGTCAGCCAGCAGATTGCGGCCATCCATATGGAGACGAGGTTCAAACATGTCGCATTTTCACTCGGGCGGCTCACCAGTCAATCGCCCTGCGTCGCCTCTGGGTTCAACAAGTAGGCTTTGTGGAGCCGACCCTCTGTGAGAGGGGCCTGGCATAGCCAGTCTCTCGGAGAAGGGCCAAACCAACCGCCTACTCAGTCCGCGGATTACTCGCCTCCACCAGCCGCCCGGCATTCAGTAACTGCGCTTCCCCAAAGCGTCGCCCCACTAACTGCAGGCTGGTCACCGGCACGTTGGCGTTTTTCACCGGGATCGGGATCGCCAGGGCCGGGTTCCCGGCCAGGTTGACCGCGGCTGTGTTTTGTAACGCCGCCACACGCGCTTCCATGGAGGCTGAGCTCCCAATCAACGGCATCGGGGGCGGCAGACTCTGCCACGTTGGCAAAGCAATGAAGTCCACCTTCTCGAGCGCCTCTTGCACCGTGCGCTGCCATTCTTCCCGCCGGCCCAGGGCTTCCTTATACCCTCCCGATTTGTAAAGGAATTGCCCGAGTAACAGGATAGACTTGGATCGGATGGTCACACCGGGCAGATCCTCATACTTGCCATCGTGCAGCCAGGCGTCGGTCGTCGCGATTACATTCGCGTCCTCTTGGGCCCGCGCCCACTTGGTTTTGAACGACGGATCCATCCGCACCACCTGGAACCCGGCCCTGCCCAGCGCCGCGTCCACCGCCTGGTCGATCCTTGTGTCCGTGGTGCCAAGGAGCCGTCCCGGGTCTGTCAGGCTATAGAAGAGATTTCTCAGGTCAGTCACCCCCAGTATTAGGCTGCCCGGATCCGTCACGACGAACGCCAGATTTTTCGGGGAAGGAGTATTGAGATAGAGCCGTCCTACCTTGATCTGACGCCCCTCCGGTTTGGCCGCCTTCGCTGCCTCATAACGTTGCGCAAAGCCTTCCACCAACAGATCCGTCCCGATCACGACATGCGCGATGTCTTTGCCCATTGGGCCGACCGTATCCAGGTGCTTCGGCGAAATTGGAAACACTCCTTCCAGCGACACGAGCCCGAAGGTCGGCTTCAATCCCACAATCCCCGAGCAAGCCGCGGGCGTGCGGATCGACCCGGCTGTGTCGGTCCCCAGGGCGACATCGGCCAGCCCGGCCGTGATCGCCGCCGCCGAGCCACTCGACGATCCACCCGGGATATAACGCCGCCACCAGTGACTAAAGGGGTCCTTCGGCGTCCCAAAGTATTCGTTGATCCCCGAAGGCGAGATCGCGAACTCGCTCAGGTTGGCTTTCCCGACAATCTGCACTCCACGCCGGCGGGCGATGGCGAGACACGCTGCATCCCGTTCGGCCGGCCGGGCGATCTTCGACACATACTCCGAGCCGGCCGTCGTCGGCATTCCTTTTACGTCGATGAGATCCTTCACCGCCAGGCGCAATTTGCCATTCGGCGCAGGCGGCGAATAAACGATGAAAGCGTGGGCCGGCGACCGGCTCACGCCGAACCGGGTGGGCAGAACGCAACTGGTCAACAGCGCCGGCAGCAAGATCCCGGGGAGCGTCCTGCCGGCGAACAAGCGAAGATGTTTCAACACGCACTCATCCATGAGCAAATCCGAGACCGAAACAAGAAGATTGGACGTCCTGCAGCTGGGACGGCTCAACGGGGACGGCTCTGCCCCCTTTGCTCCCAGTCCCTCAATCTGGTTCCGCAGGGAACGCTCGCTACATCCAAAAAACGTGGGAGGCGCCTCTGTGCGGCGATCGCTTCCGACTAGTCGGAGCCTGCCATCGGGTCTAATGGTTCGAACCCATTGAATGTCTCGATCCCGATGTGGTCGGGCCCGGCGGTTTCACCGACCCAGGTGGGCGACCCCGTCAGCATTTGGGCGCTCTGCTGCGCCTGCACGCTCTTCCAGTAGCCTTGCAACTCCTGTCTGTAGGCGTTGTATTGGGCCTGGTTGCCAACGTAAATCTGATCTCTCTTCCCCGATGGATAGACGTACCACAATTTTCCGTTCTGCTTGATGGCCGTCACCTTGTTTGCGGCCAACTGGCTCACTTGTTTTATCTGCGCCGGAGTAGTGACGGTGTGGGTCCTGAAGCCAGCTTGCGTCAAAAGCATTTCTTTCTGTGATTTCGCGATCTCGGCGTTGTTGTCTGCGACCGTGGCGCATCCGGGCGTCAAGGCCACGAGCGCCCCAGCAGTGAACACGTTGATCAAAGTCCAGCGGAGTATTTTTTTCATGAGCGGGTTGGTTTTGGAGGATGATGCGCTGGGTTCTGGTCGTTGACAAGATTCAAGATGCGGACGTCAAACCGACCGAATTGAGTCAAATCGCCGGTGGTGGGATGCCAAACAAAAGTCTCGACAAGGAGTGTCGTTACTTGGCTCTGACCCCTTTTGCTCCCAAGGGTGAGCGCATGTGGGATGCGCGAATGGGGCCGGTGGGAACCTAGCGACATAGACATGCGAAGCATGGGTGTGGCCCGAGAACTGGGGCAGTTCGAGTCAAAGGCGGCCTGTGGGGGCAGAGCGGGGAATCTGCTCGCCGCCCCTATTGGAGTAAAATTCCAATGTGCTTCCATGTTGCGGTAAAGGTATATGTCTTATCCGCTTCCACGATCAGCCGCCTACCTTTTGTGCTAACAGTCCAACGCCCTATGACTGGGAACACCGTCAAGACATGGGGCCCGGCAGCCAGCGAAGCGTCATAACGTCGGTTGTAGGAGATCAGTGCCGTTTGCACTCCATCAATCTCAAGACCGACGATTTGCGGACCAATGTTGGGCGCTCGCAAGTATCGCAGTCTTTCATTGGAATTGATGTCGTTCACTCTAATCTCACTCCTCCGGCTTCACCACGCCCCTCTCTTTTGTCATCCCGGCCATCGAACGGCGTCAAGATGGCGGGCTTGTTTCAAAAAAATGGAAAGCGGAAAATCTGAAAGGTGAAATTCAGTCAGAGGAGGGAAGAGTAGCAGGGAAGGGCAGGAGACAGAGGACGGAGGACGGAGGTCAGATGTCGGAAGTCAGAAGTCAGAGGTCGGAGGGCGGAGGACGCAGCAGGGAAGTAAAAAGGAAGAAGAAAGAATTTAGAAGGCCGCTTTCAGGGTTTACCGAAGCCGATTTGGCGTTTTGGCAGGGTCGGCGGCGGATTGATTAGGGGGTGAAGTTCGCGAACGATGGCGCGAAGAACGTCGTCGTGCTTCAGGAGTTTGGCGTCAATCTGCGCGATCTTTTTGAGTATCTCGGTATGCGTCCGGAGAAGCTCTCTCTGTTTGATGAAGGCGCGAATCACATACACGCTCATGACGACAGCTTCGGGGGTGTTCAGGACGTTCGCAGCCATGATCGCTCCGTGTTCCGTGAAGGCGTAGGCCCGTAAACGTGGATCGCGATGTTTCTGGGAACCGGTCGCAATTTGCGACCGGTTGCTTGCACCACCATGAGGATCAACGGCTTGCGGTGAACTGGTCGCAATTTGCGACCTCAAAGCGGCGCTCTCTTTCGCGGTGAGCTGAAACATGAAATCGCTCGGAAACCGTTCCTGATTCCGTTTCACCTGCTCGTTCAGCCGCTTGGTCGTCGCGCCGTAGAGCCGCGCCAGATCCGAGTCCAAGATGACCTTTTCACCACGGATTTCGTGAATAAGCGGCTCGACTTGCTCGAGGACGAGCGCCTTTGACCCAGCGGCTTTTTTACGCCTCATATCCCAGTCCGTTCAGATTTGCTCTAATGGGCCTGCCCAGTCTGGCCTCGATCCGCTTCTGGCGCGTCAGCCACTCAGCTTCGCTCATTCTCGGGTCGGTTCTTTTGGGTCGACATTGCTCGGCATTTCTAAGGGGTCTGGAAATGAAGTCGAGGAGAATCAGAGGAACGGGATCAGAGGTCAGAAGTCAGAGGACGGATGACAGAGGATAGAAGTCAGAGGACGGAAGTCGGCGGTCGCGGCCGGATTTTCTGCCATCGACGAGGTTACGCGCGCTAATCATAGTCAGAGCCCGCAAAGCGATTCGCGAGCGAGGAGAGAAATTAATATTGACCGACGCGGCCTAACCGATTGGTCTCAGCCCGTGCGTGTTTTGAAATGGTTCCTCGCAGCGGTCGCGGTCGTGCTGGTGGCGACCTCCATCTTTCTGGTCAATCTCATCTGGTTCAGGCCGTGGAGTCTGAATCTGTTTTACGAAAAGGTGTTCGCCGAATTCTTGTTCGACGAGCCGGAAACGCTTTCCGCGATCGGGCTGGTAGAGCAGTTCGGCATTACCGGTCACAATGGCAAACTGAGCGACCTGTCCCCGGCGCATCAACAGCAGCAGTTCGATCGCTGGAAGAAGGATCTCGCGGAGCTGCGTGAGTATCCGCTAAAGCGGCAAACCGATTCGCAACGCCTTTCCACGCATGTGCTCGACTGGTTCCTCCAACGCCAGGTGGAAGGCGAAAAGTATCAGTGGCACGACTATCCGGTGAATCAGCTCTTCGGGGTGCAGAACCAGTTGCCGTCGTTCATGGCGAACACTCATCGCCTACTGGCAAAGCAGGACTGCGAATATTATCTCCAGCGGCTCGATGCGTTTCCGAAAAAGTTCGATCAGCTTCTCGAGAACCTGAGAGTGCGCGAGCAGAAAGGGATTCTGCCGCCACGTTTTGTCGTCGAGAAAGTGCTGAACGAGATGACTGGGTTCATCGGAACACCGGCGCCGGAAAACATTCTCGCGAGTTCGTTTAAGGCGCGAGCGGCAAAGATCAAAGGACTGACGGAGCAAGAGCGCGCGGATTTTCAATCGCGCGTGGAAGCAGCGGTAACAGGACACGTTTATCCCGCTTATCAAAAACTGATCGATTATTTCCGAGAAATCCTGCCGAAGACGACGACGGACGACGGAGTCTGGAAATTGCCGGATGGCGAGGGCTATTACGCACACAAGCTGCGAGAGAACACGACTACGACGCTCAAGCCGGACGAGGTCCATCAACTGGGGGTGTCGGAAGTGACGCGGATCGAAACGGAGATGCGCGCGATCCTGGATGCAAACGGATATGCCGGTCGGCCGATTGGCGAATCGATGGAGCAGCTGGCGAAGGATCCGCGCTTCCTTTATCCGAACGACGATAAGGGTCGGGCGGCGGCGCTGGCCGAATATTCGCGCCTGATTGCGCAGGCGATGGAACGTTCGAAGCAATTATTCCTGACTCTACCGCGGGCGAAGATCGAAGTGCAGCGGGTCCCGGTGTTCAAGGAGACCACTTCGCCGGGTGCGTACTATGAGCCGCCGGCAATGGATGGCACTCGCCCGGGCGTTTTCTACGCGAACCTTCGCGACATGAATGAGGTCGCGAAATGGAGTATGCCGACGCTGGCCTATCACGAAGGTGTGCCGGGGCATCATTTTCAAATTGCTACGGCGCAGGAATTGAAAGGGGTGCCGCAATTCCGCAAGGTCATTCCGTTCACGGCTTATTCGGAGGGCTGGGCGCTTTACACAGAATGGCTGGCGAAACAGGCAGGCTGGTACGAGGGCGATCCGTTTGGCGATCTCGGGCGTTTGCAGGCGGAGCTTTTCCGCGCGGTGCGGCTCGTGGTCGACACGGGCATTCATGCGAAAAGGTGGACGCGCGAACAGGCGATCGCTTACATGCGCGAGAAGACGGGCATGGGGGAGAAAGAGGTGACCGCAGAGATCGAGCGCTATATCGTGGCGCCGGGCCAGGCGTGTGCCTACAAGGTCGGGATGTTAAAGCTGCAAGAATTGCGTGCGCGTGCGGAGCAGGAGCTGGGAGCGAAGTTCGATCAGCGTGAGTTTCACGATGTAGTGCTAAAGAATGGCGCGTTGCCCTTGGAGATTCTCGAGGAACAGGTCAATGACTATATTCAAGGGAAATCGGGAAGGAAGTAAGAAGGAAGAAGGAAGAATCAGAGGACCCGTAACCCGTAACGTAGCCGAAGGCGAGGCCGGGCTTTCAAATGCAAGCAACGGCCGGGCTTTCAAATCGGAGATCGGATGACGGAGGACGGAAGGCGCTCGACCACTGCTTACCGGCACTGGTTCGTTTCAAATTTTTCGTCTTGACGCGAAATCTCCCCGTATTGGCGACAAGTTTTTTGAGTTCGCTAGCTTCGGGTAGTTCGGCTTTCAACTTCGGAGACAGAAGCCGATATTCACCTACGCCAACAGGGCTTTTTGGCATCACGCAGATCGACTGTCGGCTTGCTTTTCCTAAGGCAGCATCGTGGCAGCCGATTTCACCAGGCGCCCATCAATCGAATCGATCACACCATCGGCATTCACATCGTCTCGGAAGTTCGTTTCGTTGGTTGTTTCGCCTTTATGCATCCGCACTTCCTGGAGGTCGACATCATCGACGGCGCCGTCGCCTGTTACATCGCCGAATAGCAAGGTCATCGAAGCGGATGCCGTGGATAAATTATTCCCCTGATCGTCGTCGATGTCGGTCAGGCTAACGGCGATGTCGCTGCCATCGCAGGAAACATGTCGCAGATTCACGATGACTCGCCGCGGATCGTTGCTGTCGATGGTTGTGCCGCTGAGTTGCCCACAGCTACTGCTCGCCTCTCCGACGGAGACTATGCTATTATTGAAAGTAAATACGATCGAATAGCGACGTTGCGCACTGTTGCTACGGCACTCGATGCCGGGCAGCGCAACATCGAAGCCCCCCAGCTCCGACATTGCATTTGTCAGCTCGAGGACACTGGAGCTGATGGTAAAGCCTGTGACAAGTCCTTCAGTGTCTTTGAGGTTCGCTTGGGTTTGATTTACGCCCTTCCTCGAGTTTGTGAAGATGCGCGACACTCCATCGTGTTGCTTCATCATCGAGTCAAAAGCCGTAGTTAAACCGGCACCGAAGTTGCGCACATCGAGGAGCAGATTGCCCATGCTCGGATCGTAAAAAAACGGTGTGGTCAGATTAATCACGATATTGAAATCCTTCGGGACGCCGCCAGAGAAGTCGCTGGAGAGAGGAAGGGGGCCACTAAAGACGACGGTCTCGTCAGCCCCGATGTTGCTGGCAAACAAAAAGCTCAACCCGTCATCCGGCACGCTCGTGGTGGAGAGATTGATCTGCATATCGGGAAGCGTGGAATCAAAGGCGAAGCCGAAGCTAACATCTGGCCGGAAGATGATCTGGGTAATGAAACCAGCGGGGCCAAAGGCGGAAAATTGCGAGGCGTCATAGAGCTGCTGGTAACGCATGGTTTCGATGGGGCGACCAGCCGAGGAGATGTCAAAAGGAAATGAGTTCGACCCATCGCCCTCGGTGCTCGTTGCGCTGTTGGGAACGACGACACTCGGCGCGAGAGCATACGAGTTTTTTATCGAGAACAAACAGACTGCGCCGCAGAGACCAAGACAGAACAAGCTTGGAAGGAACGATTTTGTTTTCAACATGGCCCAGGTTGAGGATTGGCTTCGCCCAAGTCAACTACAAACTCTAGTTCATTCGCGCACAGGTGGAGGTGGACAGTCAAGGGTCAGTTGGGGATTCGGGTTTACCCTGCGAGCAACCGGCGGTTTGTACACCTTGCCATTCAGCTGTCTTACCGGGCGTTAACACCTAGAGTGGAGGAGTTATTGCTCTTCGAGGAGCGAGGGCGGGGCATTCAGCGCACATTTCTAATGGGGGTCACGGTTATCGCAACGAAAAAAGCGCTTCGGGCGGGGGGCAGAGGACCCGTAACGGGTGCGAAGCAACGGCCGGGCTTGGAAAGCCCGGCCGCTCGCGAGTGCGTTACGGCAAAGGGCGGAGGTCAGGACGTAAAAGCTTCGCCCACGCCCCCGAGGAGGACGGATGACCGAGGACCCGCCGGGGCGGTAAACGGCGGACGGGAGGGGCTCGCCATTTCTCCGAGTGCATGGTTCGTGAACGCGGGAAGCGGACTTTTTTATGCAAAAACACGAAGTTGTGCTATTTTTTCACGGATGAAAACGGGAGAAAATTCTATGAGATTTTACAAATCTTTGATCGGTGCAGCGGCGGTTGCGACTCTGCTCGCTTTCGCCTCTCCAGCCAGTGCGCAACGGCATGGAGGAGGGGGCTGGCACGGCCATCCGGGATGGGGTTGGCACGGGCACCCAGGATGGCGATGGGGCGGGCCTCGCGTCGCCATCGGGATTGGGGCTCCATTCTGGGGATGGGGCTATCCTTATGCGCCTTATGGCTACGGCTATTATCCCTATGCCTACGCGCCGGCTTATGCGCCGCAGGTCTATCAAGGGCGCGTGGTTCCCCGCCAGCAGCCGGTAGACGCCAAAGACGTTCCTAGTCAGGACCAGTAACCGACGCCGCGTGGGCATTCGTTAGTCGTCAATGGTTAGTTGGCGACCGGTGCGTTCAAGGGACGAGGAAGATTTTTCCAGTGAGATCGTTCATAACCATGGCGCCATGGGCGAGGTGACGCGCGTCCATCGCCTCGGCGTGATGCCACGGCTCAGGCCATCGCGGCAAATACTGGGCTGAGGATAAAGCCCGGCTGTTTGGGGACCGGTTTGCCTAGCTGCGGTTTGCGGTTGAACTCCACCCACGTGACATACGGCTTGGCGTCTTTCAGCTATAGCTACGTTAGCGCGAGTTCTGGCTGGCGCGCGAGCAGATGCTTCGCCTAATCCCGAATGGCTTCGGCCATGGACGCAATGGTTTTGCGCGTAATCCCGGCATCCAAAAATTTCGGGAAACACGATTCACAGTCATAAGAGGAGGACTTATGAAGATAATTTCGACATTGATAGCAATTGCGGCGCTGCCACTTATGGCACTGGGACAAACTGCAGACCAGCAAAAAGATACAGCACAGGGACAGACGAACGAATCCCAGGAGAAAACTCCGGCGAAAAAGAAAAAGGCGCACGCCGCGCACCAGCCGGACAAAGCGCAGCCTAACTCAAACGCCGATGCAAACATGCACGCAGAGACCAAAGCGACGGGCACAAAGAAGACCCAAGCCACGGCGCCTTCGGGCAAGACCCAGACGAAGGTAAACGTGCAGGAGTTTAAGTCGCAGCACCGCGAAGTGTTCACCCTTGGGCGGCATCCCAAAGAGTTCTTCGTCCAGCGTTACGGGGCGAACCATTTCCGCTTGATCGGTAACGCTTACTTCGTCTTTGTGGATAGCTGTTGGGTTGCGGTTGACGTGGCCGGCTTTGTCTTTGCCGAGCGGGTGATCTGCGAAGGTGATCCGGACTTTGTTGTAGTCTACTAAGAGGTCCGCGGTGATCAGGACGTAAAGGCTTCGCCCACGCCCCCGAGGAGGACGCGGAAAAGGCAGAAGTAGGAATGAAGAACGAAGAAAGGAAATCATGCCTGCTTCGAGCGCTTTAGGATCGTAACGAAGATCGCGGTGAGCTCGTCGCATTCACGGCGGACAGGTTGAGTTTTCGCGGCGGGAATAATCTCGGCATCGACGAGCAATTCCAGCCAGTAAGCCGTTTCCTCAATCTCGCGAAGGCAATCACCTCATTTCGCGATGAATTCGGCTTTGCTGCGGCCGCGATATGCCTCGCGATAATTCGCGCCCACCGACGTTCCCGATCTCAGCAGCTGTTTGCCTAAGATTTGCGCTTCGGTCGACTTCGGCAACTGCGAGAACATGCGCACAATCCGCAATGCAAATTCTTTGGTCCGATCGCGTAGATTTTCCTCCTTCTGCATTCCTAATTCTTACTTTGCGCGTCAAGCGCACGGGAGGTCGGAGGTCGCAGCACCCGTAACCCATAACGCAGTCCTGCGATTGTCGGACGAGGCCGGGCTTGGCCGTAACCCGTAACGCAGCCCGAAGGGCGAGGCCGGGCTTTCAAATGCGAAGCAACGGCCGGGCTTTCAAATGGCAGAGGGCAGGAGACCCGGTGCGGCGGGTAAACCGCTGGCGACAGTTTTTTCGATGGCCGCGCCTAAACCTGCTAGTGTGAGGCCAGACATATGGCGAGACCAAACTATTCAGGCGAGAAGCGGCGCAAAGAACTCGAGAAGCAGAAGAAAAAAGAAGAGAAAAAGCGGCGGAAACTTGAGAACGCTTCTTTGCCCGCAGGAAGCGAGGAAGTGATCGAAGCAAGCGAGCCAGCCCCCGAACAGGCGACAGAGGAGGGATGACCGGCAACCCGGAACCCAGTCCTGCGGCAGCCGGACGAGGCCGGGCCTTCCGTAACCCGTAACGCAGCCGGAGGCGAGGCCGGGCTTTCCCGTAACGGATGCAAGCAACGGCCGCGCTTTCCAAGCCCGGGCGTTTACGTGAGCGCTACGGCAAATGCTGACGACGAACAGCTGACAACTGGAAGCTGACTGGGGGCAGCTCGAATTAATCAGGGAACGGGGAACGCCGGGGTGGAATATGCTTGACGCCGGAATGCGGATTTGCCAAGGCTCACAGACTCGTCTGGCGCGTGTTCTGGATTGGGTCTGAGCTCGCGCAGGAGGAGCAATTCAAACTCGGTTCGCTCTCTCTGATTATGTTTAAGAAATCGTTTCTCGCTCTCTTCACTTCGCTCGCGCTCGCGAGTTTTTCAACGGCCCAAACTCTCCAAAATCTCGTGCATCAGCCGCCGGGCGGCGCTTTCCTGTCCTTCCAGCTGACCGATGGCACGGTGCTGTTCCAGGCGAATAGTTTGTCGGACTGGTGGAAGCTGACTCCAGATAGCTTCGGCAGCTATCTTAACGGGACGTGGACAAAACAGGCCTCGCTTCAGGCGGGATATTCGCCGGATGATTTTGCCTCGGCGGTGCTGGCGGATGGCCGGCTGGTCATTACCGGCGGCGAATACAATAACGGTCAGTTTACCCTAACGAATCTAGGTGCGGTTTATGATCCGGTTGCCAATACCTGGACGCCGCTGCCGGCGCCGCCCGGCTGGGATTTTATCGGCGATTCTGCTTCGGTCGTGCTGCCCGATGGGCGCTTCCTCGTCGGGCGCAAGCTCGACATGCAGGTGGCGGCCCTGGACCCCGCGACCTTGACCTGGACTTTGCTCGGCTCAGCGGGCAAGGCCGACTTTAACGCAGAGGAAGGTTGGACGCTGTTGCCAGACGGCACGGTGTTTACTTTCGATGTGAAGAATGCGCCGAACTCGGAGCGATATTTCCCGTCGACACAGACCTGGCAGACGGCCGGCAGTACGATCGTGGATTTGCATTCGCCGTCGACTTTCGGTTGTCTCCCATACGGGGATCATGGGCAGTTTTGTTACTTTCCGCCTGGTGAGGTTGGTCCCGGCATACTCCTGCCCGACGGCCGGGTTTTTGCCACCGGCTCTGACTCTTCGGCCGGCCCCGGCCATACGGCCATCTATACTCCACCGACTGTGGTGGGCGATCCCGTACCTGGGTGGTCGGCCCTGATTTTCCGAATAATGATAACGCTGGCGATTCCTTTACCGTGCTCCTGCCAAATGGCAATGCGCTCGTCCTAGGAAATACGGGAACACTTTATGAATTCGACGGGGTAAATCTAACTCAGACCTTGAGAACTTCTGGCGCGTTGATGGTGTTGCCGACTGGCCAGGTGGTGGTGAGCGATGGCTCGATCGTGAAGATCTACACACCTTCGAATACGACGTTCAAGCCGGCCTGGAGACCGCGGATCAAGCGGTTTCCCGCAACGGTCGTGCGCGGCTCGACCTACCGGCTAACGGGACAGCAGTTTAATGGCTTGTCGCAAGCGGCCTCTTTTGGCGATGAGCTCGAGACGGCGACGAATTATCCGCTGGTGAGGATAACGAACATCGCGACCGGACACGTTTTCTATGCCCGCACCCACGGGCATAGCACAATGGGTGTCGCGACCGGCAAAGCCAGGGTGTCGACTAACTTCGACGTGCCGGCGGCAGCCGAGACCGGGAGCAGCACGCTGGAAGTGGTGGCCAACGGCATTCCGTCCAAAGCGGTGACTATCACGGTCAATTAAAGGCCGACAACGGCCGTAATGCAGCCGCAACCGCAGCTGGGCTTTTAAAGGACCCGTAACCCGTAACGCGGTCCTGCCGTTGCCGGACGAGGCCGGGCTTTTCCCGTAACCCGTAACGCAGCCGAAGGCGAGGCCGGGCTTTCAAATGCACAGCAACGGCCGGGCTTTCAAAGCCCGGTCGCTCACTTGAGCGCTACGGCCAATGCGAGCGCCCGGTTCCGTGCCGCGGCGGCAGGTCGAAAGCAAAGGTAACAAGCGCGTTACCTTTCCCGAGTAGCGGCGGGTCTCATCCCCCTCGTATCCTTCGAGCCATGAAAACAACAAAGGTCTGTTCGGTTTTTTTGGCCTCTCTCTTTCTTCTGGTTGTTGCAGCGAATCCGGCTGCAGCGGCAAAAAGACCCACGCCCACGCCTACTCCCGGGCAGACTCCTCCGCCAGCACCCACGCTGGTCGCGCCTGCCAATGGTGCGGCTCTTGTCCAACCCATCGGACTTGACTGGAACCCGGTGGTCGCGCAGGGCGGCCCGATCGGCAGTTACACCTGGCAGGTCGGAACAACCTCCGCCTTTACCGCCATTATTGCTTCCGGCTTCAAGAACATGGATAGCGACCCGACGATCCCCACGCCGACTGAGGACAAGGTGAGTGGGCTTTCCAATGCCACTTACTTTTGGAGAGTGAAGGCAACCCAGCTTACGTCGAATGGAGGCGTTGACTCACCCTGGTCAGCCGTGCGGTCGTTTACAGTGACCGGCCTTGGAGCTGCACCAGCAACGCCGGCCTTCACTACACCGGCGAACGGCGCTTCGTTTCGTCTCGCTCAGACCTATCCGATTCAATGGTCCGCCGTCCCAGGCGCTCAATACTACGTGCTGGAGGCGGATGACGAGCCAACCTTTTCCTTTCCTTTAACACTCACCGAGGCGCCGCTAAACTTCGGCACCCAATTTGGCGGAGCCTGGGGTAATGCAATCCCGAATGTCTATTACCGGGTGCGAGCCGTCTCCGTAGACGGTGTGCGCAGTCTTCCTTCCGCTACGCTCACGGTGCATATTACGGACGCGGCTCCGCTGCCGCCGGCGATCGCGCCGGTCGCTCCGGTTGCCGGCGCGACAGTCTCGGCGCCATTCTTTTTCGATTGGAGTGAGGCGGCCAACCCGCAGATCCCTGGTTACGATCTAGAGATCAATACCAGCCCTGCTTTCCCGGCCAGTTCCGACGTTCTTTTTGTGGCGGTCAGCCGCTCCGATTACATGGTGACAGGAGACCTCCTCGCACCAGGCAGTTACTTTTGGCGCGTTCGCCCCCTGGCTGGCAACGCGGGCGGGCCATGGTCGCCGGGACTCGCGATAACTGTGACTGCCGGACCGCCGCCGCCAGCGGATGTAAGGGTGTTCGCTATCCTTGCGGAGCCGGGTAACGCTTACAGTGGGAATTCGACCCAGGCGAGGGTCTTGCTGGATAATCCGGCGCCTACAGGCGGGGCGGTTGTCACGATCGCGACTGATCTGCCGCAAGCGCAAATGCCGGCAACCACAGTCACGATCCCAGCGGGAAAAACTGACGCGGCCATCACACCGATTACCACCGGCCCGGTGCCCAATTTCGGCCTCTCAATCGGAATTATTGGAGACATATTAGCGGGGTTTGGCACTCAACGGGAACAGAACTCGCTCGGAATTCTCCCGATCCTCTACGGCACGGGCCTGAGTAAGGAGAGTGTGGTCGGTGGAACTTCGTTCAACGGAACAGTGACCTTGCTAAGTCCGGCCCCTCCCGGAGGAACAACTGTCACTCTGGTCAGTGGTGACACTAGTCTCGTTAGGCCGCCTGCCACGGTGTTCATTGCCGCCGGAGCGACCGGAGCGGACTTCGCCATTGCCACGAGCCCGGTCTCGGTCGCAACGCGTGTGACCGTTGACACTGGCACGGGTATTGAAGGCTACCGTGCTCCGCAGGCCTCGATTGTTGTGACTCCGTCCGGAAGTCCGGCGCCTGCAGCCAGCCTCTCCTCGTTAACTCTCAGCCAGTCGTCTGTGCTGGCTGGTGCGACGGTCACCGGGACGCTGACTCTTACTTCACCTGCGCCCGCTGGCGGAGCGATTGTCACCTTGAGCGGCAGCATGGAAGGTCAGGTGATTGTTCCAGCAAGTGTAACCGTCCCGGCTGGCAGTCTGAGCGCAAGTTTCACCACCACGCCGGCTCCTCAAACGGCGGTTTCGCGCTGGGTCCTCGTCCAGGCGCACTATGGTAATTGGGAGGATCGCAAGCGCGCATCCTTGAGATCGATCCCGCGCCCGGTCCGGCGACCTTGCTCGCGATTGGCCCGGCCGGTCAGGACGTCATCGGCGGCACCCCGGCTCGCGTCTCGGTAGGATTGGTAATGCCTGCGCCAGCCGGCGGCGGTGTTGTTAGCCTGACGACGGACAATCCTTCGGTCCTTCAGGTGCCCGCGAGCGTGACCATCGTCGGAGGAAATAGCACGATCAGTTTCCCTGTTGCGACCAGTCCCGTCTCTACTATACCCACGGGAGGGAACGTGTTTGCTACTGCGGGCGGGGTGACGAAGTCTGTTTTCGTTACGGTGACTCCCGACCCGAATGCGCCGCCGATCCTAAAATCCCTCACCATCAGTCCAGCGAGCGTGCCTGGCGGCACGAGCGCGACCGGCACGGTCTTCCTCAATAGCGCCGCACCTGCTGGAGGGATGACCGCAACGTTATCGACCAATAACCTTGTGGCCAAGCCGCCTGGGA
>CAWGFS010000016.1:0-82899 GCA_963821915.1 uncultured Verrucomicrobiae bacterium | reverse complement strand
GAGTGTCAGTTATCGATAAAGTGCGTCGACCAGGCGGAGGGACTTCTCGTTAGGCAGGATTTTCTGTTCCATCTGGTTCATCACGTAGGCGAAGGCGAGGTTGTTCTCGGGATCGGCGAACGCGTGGCTCCCG
Organism: uncultured Verrucomicrobiae bacterium; assembly: GCA_963821915.1. Classification (GTDB taxonomy): domain Bacteria; phylum Verrucomicrobiota; class Verrucomicrobiia; order Chthoniobacterales; family UBA10450; genus Palsa-1392. The sequence goes on along the minus strand of CAWGFS010000016.1, from coordinate 82,766 downwards.
CCCGCTCCCGGTTGGCCGAAAGCGAGGGGCGAAGGACCGAAGATCCGCCTTTGTGCGTTGGGCGGGTCTTTCATGAAGCCGGCGGAAAACGCCGTCGGGATCTCGAAGACACGATCGATGCCGGCGGTCAGGGTTGTTGTCATCTGCCCGATCGTGTGCTGCGAGAAGAAACGCTGTCCGCCGAGCTCTCCGCCGTTGGAGAGCATGGCGTAGAACTTCGCCAGCGAAGTGGCGCTGCCGATTCCGCCAAATGAGACGAACGGGCGTGCGCGATTCTCCGCCGTGTTCATGGCGCTGACCGCGTGCAGGCCGCGCGGCGAGGTAAAGGTCTTGCGTTGGAGCGTGCCGGGCCTGGCCAGCGCGCGGTAGAAGACGTCCGGCGGCGTGGCGCTCGAAGCCCTGGCCGGATAAACGGTCGCGGCCCGGGCATTCTCTTCGGCTGGTAATCCGATCCAGATGTCGAGAGCAAGCGGTTCGGCAAATACTTCGCGCCAATAATCTGCGATGGTGCGGGAAGCGATCCGCCGCACGAGTTCGTCGAGGAGAAAGCCAAAGGTGCGCGCGTGGTAGCCGTGCGCCGTCCCGGGCGGCCAGAGCGGTTTCTGTTTCTCCAATGCCCTAACGACCGCGGCGTAATCCACGACATCGACCGATTCGTCGAACGCGGCCAGACCGGCCTGGTGCGAGAGCAACTGCGCGAAGGTGATCTTCTCCTTCCCGCCTTGCGCAAACTCCGGCCAAAACTCCGCGACCCGCCGCTCCAACGCGATGCTGCGCTCCTGCAGAACATGCAATAAACAGGCGCTCCCGAGACCCTTCGTCGCCGACCAGAAAAGTACGATCGTCTCGCTCGTCCACGGCGTCTCCCGCCGTGCATCGCGGAAACCGCCCTGCAGCTCGAGCACCGATTCTCCGCCTTGCCAGATCGAAACCGCCGCGCCCAGCTCGCCGAAGCGGGAAAAATTTTCTTCAAAGAGCGGCCTGATCCGCTCCGCCAAATCGTCCGCGTTGAGCGCCATCAGACCCTTGTCTGCCTAACGAGCGACTCAGTAGGCGCGCACGTAAGGATATTTCGATTCGTTCCCCAGTTCCGGTGGAAACTCGCCGTAGCCGCGGTGAATCCACGGAATGTCGCTCCGCAGGACGGGAAAATAGGTGCCCTGGTAAACCGGGATCGGCCAGAGCAGGGCCTCGTAGAAGCCCGCGCCGAAGCGCGCAAAGGCCCGGCCCGTTCCCCGCACTACGCCATAGCTGGCGGCCGCGGCATTGCCTTCGTTGGTATTGATCCTGCCGATCGTAACTGGAATTTCCGCCCAGCCGTAAAGCATGTTGGAAAGTCCCCGCCCCAGTTTTCTTGTCGGACCGTGATCCGCCGCCGGTGGATCCTGGATGTCGGCCAACGAAGTGACAGCGAATCCGGCGCCGAGAAGCGTCACGAGCAGCAATTTCATAAGCAACCGTGCGAGTAAACCGAGTTGCTGCCGACGATTGCAATACTTGTTTATTTTGTGGTCGATGCCGCCTCGTTTTTGGTCGCGAGGAATGAGGCGATGGTGGTCGTGGCCAGCACCGCGACGATGATGAGCAGCGAAAGCCAGCTCGGTATCCTGATCCAGTGTTCGACCAGCATCTTCAGGCCGACGAAACAGAGAATAATCGCCAACCCAATGCGCAAGTAGATGAAACGCGCTACGAGATTGGCGAGCAGGAAGTAAAGCGAGCGCAAGCCGAGGATGGCGCAGATGTTCGAGGTATAGACAATGAAAGTGTCGCGCGTGATCGCGAGCACCGCGGGGATGGAGTCGACGGCAAAAACCAGGTCCATCACCTCGATCACGATGAGGACCAGTGCGAGCGGCGTGAGCATGCGCCGGCCGCCGACAAGAGCGATGAATTTTGGCCCGTGGTAATCGTTCGTCACCGGAAGCATGCGGCGGACGAATCGCAGGATGAAGTTGTGCTCCAGGTCGATCGGCTGCGATTTGCCGAGCAGCATACGCAACCCGGTGATGACGAGAAACGCGCCAAAAATGAAAAGAACAAAATGGAAGCGCGAGACGAGCGCCACGCCTAACCCGATCATGGTGGCCCGCATCACAAGCGCGCCCAGGATTCCCCAGATCAAGACCCGGTGCTCGTAGCGCGGCGGGACCCGGAAGTAGGCGAAAATCAGACCGAAGACAAAAATGTTATCTACGCTGAGCGAGTATTCGATCAGGTAACCGGTAAAGAAATCGACCGCCTGGTCGGGGCCCTGCCAACCACCAGACGAAGGCGTTGAAAGCCAAGGAGAGGCCGACCCAGAGAAAGCTGCGCCGGATGGCGCTGGGCAGGCTGATGCGCTCGTGGGCCCGATCGCTGAAAAGATCGACGAAGAGCGCGATGAAAACACCGAGATGAAAGGCGACCCAGAACCAGATGCTGACCGACACGAGGCGCTAGGCTTCCACGAGTGAGGGTGGCGGGCAATCGGAAACAACGCGGGCCCTCCGGTTTGCGAGGCACGGTGGGCCGTGCATCATTACCTCCCCACATTTCTATGGACGCAGAACTGCAAAAGTTGGTGGATGCCGGAAAGCTAACGTCCGCAGGCGCAGCACAGCTCAATCAACTCAAGCCCGGCGCCTTCTGTCTGCACAAGAGCTGGGGTTTCGGCCGGGTCGCTGATTGGAATCTGCTCCTAAATCAAATCCTGATCGACTTCGAGAAAAAGAAGGGCCACCCGATGCAGGTGCAGTATGCGGCGGAAAACCTGACCCCGATTCCCGCGGACCATTTCCTCGCCCGGAAAGCGAACGACCTTCCCGCGCTGAAAATCCTGTTAAAGGGAGACCCCGCCGCCGTGATGCGCAACATTCTCGAGAGCCTCGGCGGCAAGGCGACGCAAGCGCAGATCAGCAGTTGGTTGCTGGGCGACGTTTTCAACGAGGCGGAATTCAAACGCTGGTGGGACTCGACCAAGAAACTGCTTAAGAAAGATGGCCACTTTCTTATCCCGACAAGAAAGAACGACCCAATCGAGCTCCGCTCTGCGCCTGTCTCGCGCGCCGATGAACTGCTCGCTTTTTTCGATCAAGCCCGGCAGCCAAAGGAGCAGGCCGCTGCGCTCGACCAGATCATCAAGCTGCACGACGAATTCAAGGAGCCGGAGAAACAACTGCAGCCGCTCCTCGACGCGATCGAGGAGACCGCGCGCCGGAATCAGCGGCTCAATCCGGCGATGGCTTTCGAGCTCGTCATCGGCCGCGACGATCTGCTTCAGCTGCAACCGAGGTTGCGCAGCTCCAATCCTGGTTTCGCGCTCGAGCGTTTGATCGTCGAGGAAGAGCCGCGCCTCGCGGCCATTCTGCCGAAGATTCCCTCGGCCAAAGAGCGCCGCATCCTGCATGCCCTGCCCGCGGCGCTCGGTGAACGCTGGACTGTTCGCGCGCTCCATCTCATGCAGGGCAGTAACGCCCGGCTGGTGTCGTCAATGCCCAAAGTCTTCGCCGAAGCCGGCAAACGTGGACGAGCTGCGCGCCGCGCTTGAACGGAGCTTGCGCGAACATTCCGCCACCAGCGAAATGCTGTTCTGGCTCTGCAAAAATCGCGCGGACTGGCCGGAGCTGATCCATCCCGAACTGCTCAGCGCCATTCTTGCCGCCTGCGAACGTGACCAGCATAACGAGAGCAACAGCCGCAGCACGCGCCTGCGCGATCTCCTCCTCTCCGATCGCTCATTGATTCCCGATGTCTTTGCCGGTGTCGAGCTTGGAGTCGCGCGCGACTCGATGCGCCGTCTCATGCTCAGCCCGGTTTTCGACGAATTGACCAAGCGCTCCCTCATGGCGCGGATCATCAAGCTATACCCGGATCTCCAGAGTCTCGTCAGCGGCGGGCAACCCGAGGAAAAGAGCGAAGCGCTCGTCGTTTCCTGGAGCAGCCTGCAGAAACGCAAGGCCGAACTCGAGGAACTCGTGAACAAGAAAATCCCCGAGAACAGCAAGGAGATCGGGGTCGCCCGTTCCTATGGCGATCTGCGTGAAAACTTCGAATTCAAAGCCGCCAAGGAAATGCAGGCGGTCCTGATGCGCCGAAAATCGGAGCTGGAGCGTGCCCTGCATCTGGCCCGCGGGACGGCTTTCGAAAATCCTGACACGAGCCAGATTTCCATCGGCACCGTGGTTACCCTGCGCGAAACCGCGACCGACCGCGAAGAGACCTACACCATTCTTGGAGCCTGGGACGGCGATCCGGAACGGAGCATCATTTCCTATCAAACGGCGATTGGGCAGGCATTGTTAGGCCGGCGCCTCGGCGAAATCGTGGAATTGAATTCTGAAGAGGATACGGGTCGTTACACGATCGTCGCGATCGAGCCCGCTCCGCTCGACGAAGTCCCGGCCGATCCCGAGTTGCTCGTCAGCTCGGAGCTTTAAGATCCGGAGCGGCGCCTGAACCAGCTCGCGCTACCATCCGGCTCTGCACCAAGGAGTCGCGCCGCTGACTTTACGCTTGGACTTCAACAAACTTCTTCGCGAGGATGAACGCTCGTGAGACTCAAACCCCTAACGATTGGCCCAGTCACCCTTGGCGGCAAAATGCCGGCCTTTCTTCTCGGCCCGTGCGTGATCGAGTCAGAACAATTCGTCAGGCGGATGGCGCGGAAGATCGCGACCCTCTGCGCCGCGGAGAAACTGCCCTTCATCTTCAAAGCCTCCTACGACAAGGCGAACCGGACCTCGGTGCGCTCTTTTCGCGGGATCGGCGCGCGCGAAGGTTGCGCGTTGTTAGGCGAGATCGGGCGCGAGATCGGCATGCCGGTCACGACGGATGTGCACTCACCTGACGAGGCCGAGATCGCGGCCGAGTTCATCGACGTCTTGCAAATTCCGGCGTTTCTCTGTCGTCAAACCGATCTCATCCGCGCTGCGGCGGAGACCGGTCGGGTCGTGAACGTGAAGAAAGGCCAGTTCCTCGCGCCCTGGGATGTGCGCAACATCGCGGAGAAACTGCACGCATTCGGCGCCAGGAAGTTTTTCTTTACCGAACGCGGCACCACATTTGGTTACAACAATCTCGTCGCCGATATGCGCTCGCTCGCCTGGCTGCGCGAAGCTGGATATCACGTGATCTTCGATGCGACGCATTCGGTGCAGCGGCCCGGAGGGGCGGGCGACGCCACCTCCGGGGACGCGGCTCTCGCTCCGGTGCTGGCGCGCGCGGCGCTCGCCGCCGGGTGCGACGGTATTTTTATGGAGGTGCACGAAAACCCCAGCGCGCCCTCTCTGACGGGCCGAATCAAGTTCCGCTAAAGGATTTGCCGAAGCATCTGCGCATGTTAAAAGCTATTCATGCTGCCGTGTCGTAGCGGGTCCCGCCTCTTCCGCGGGACGCGCCTGAGTTTCGTCTTCTTGCTCGCGGGCAGCTGCCTGGCTGTCGCCGGGGATGGCAAACACCGCAAGGCGGCGCCGACGCCCACGCCCGACGCGTCTAAAGAAGACCTTGGTCTCAAAAACATTCCGCTCACCGTCGGGCACGAAGCCAAGGGCTTGGTCCTGCCCAATTACGATCTCCAGGGGCATCTGCTCGGCCGCTTTGAAGCCGACACTGCCGCCCGGATTGATCAAAATCACGTCCACTTTACCAACTTGAAGATGCTGACCTTCAACCAACAGGAGAAACCCGACTTCAACGTCAACATGACCGACGCCACCCTGAATCTCGAAACGCGGGTTATCGATTCCAAGCGGCGGACGATGATCAAGCGCACCGATTTCGAAATCGCCGGCGACACAATGGAGTTCAACACTCTGACCCACCAGGGCACGATGGTCGGCAACGTCCAGATGACGATCTTCAACCAAAAGGAAATCGCCGGCCCGGCGGCGAAGCCATGAAGCGGGTCTTTGTCGCCGCCTATCTTCTTGCGATCCTGACCGCGACGCGGTCCGGCGGGCAGGAGGCGGCGCGTGCCGCGCAAGCCGCCCCGCGAGCGAAAGCGCAGGCGTCCCCTGCGCTCGCCGCCACGGACGCGAAAGGCCAGCCGATTACAACCCAGGTTTTCGCCGACGAAGCGTCCTTCGACACCGAGAAGCGCATCGGCGTTTTCACCAAAAACGTCCGGGTTTTCGATCCACGCTTCAACATTCAGTCGGACAAACTGACCGTCTTCATTCACAAAGAGGAAGGAGAAGGCCTCGAAAAAGCGATTGCCGAAGGGCACGTCGGCGTGGTGCGCGACAAGCCTGACCCGAAAGGCGGCCCGCCGTCGAAAGCGGTCGGACTTTCCGAGAAGGCGGTTTATACTTCATCCGATGGAAACGTGGTACTCACCGGGAGTCCGCGGGTGCAGCAAGGTCTCGATACCCACGTCGCGACCAGCCCGGACACGGTCATGGTGCTGAATCAAGACGGTCAGCTAACGACGCATGGTCCGAGCCGGACCGAGATCCGGCAGGAGGCCAAGAAAGACGCGAACGGAAAGCCGTCTCCATCCCCGACACCGGAGACGAAGAAGCCATGATCAGCCAGACCGCGCCGCCATCCGCGCCCGAGTCGGCTCCGCGGAGAACTCACCCTAACGAGCACGCCGAAGTCCTGACGACGGACGACCTGGTCAAGATCTACGCCGGCCGCGCGGTCGTGAACGGGATCTCACTGAACGTCGGGCAGGGCGAGATCGTCGGTTTGCTGGGCAAGAACGGCGCCGGCAAGACGACGACCTTTTACATGATCGTTGGTCTCATTAGGCCAAACAGCGGCCTTGTTGTTTTCTCTGGAGACGACGTAACCAATTACCCGATGTACAAACGGGCCCGGCTCGGGATGGGTTATCTGCCGCAGGAGGAGTCGATCTTCCGCAAAATGACGGTGGAACAAAACATTCTCGCGATTCTCGAGACGATGCCCTTGAGCAAACAGGAACGCCGCCATCGCTGCGACGAGTTGCTCCACCAATTTGGGATCGACCGCATCGCGAAAAACACCGCGCTTACCCTGAGCGGCGGCGAAAAACGCCGCCTGACGATCGCGCGCTCCCTTGTCACCCGTCCGAAATTACTCATGCTCGACGAGCCCTTCAGCGGGGTCGATCCGATCGCGGTCTACGATGTGCAACAGCTGGTCGTGAACCTGCGCAAATCCGGCCTCGCCATTCTCATCACCGACCACAACGTGCGCGAAACCCTCTCGATCGTGGATCGCGCCTACCTCATCGACGAAGGCCGCGTCGTCAGCGAGGGGACCAAGGATTTCCTGATCAACGACCCGATCAGCCGCCAGCTCTATCTCGGCGAACGCTTTCAGATGTAAACCAAAGGAGCCGCATGCAAACCGTCAACGCCAATCCGAATGTCAAAGTCACCGGCCGCCATCTCGCGATCACCGACGCGATCAACGATTACGCCACGCGCAAGATCGAAGGGCTGCACCTCGACTATCCGAAAATCATCGAAGCCCACGTCATTCTCGGAGTGGAAAAATACCGGCACTGGGCCGAGGTCGTGCTCGTCTGCTCCAACCACATCACCATCGAGGCACGCGAAGAAACGGACGATCTTTACGCCGCGCTTGACGCGGTGATGGACAAAATCGCGCGTCAGATGCGCAAGTACAAAACGCGCCTCCTCCGCCGCCATCGGCCGCGCAAGGAAGACATCCGGCACATCGAAGAGCAGATTCTTCATCCGGAGCCGATTGAAGAAGACGAGCATCACGAGCACACCGTGGTGCGGACCGAGCGTCATCCGGTCAAGCCGATGTTCGTGGACGAAGCGGTCCTCCAACTCGAGATGTCGACCCGGCAATTTCTCGTCTTCATGAATGCGCGAAACTCGCGGGTCAACGTCCTCTACCGGCGCAAAAGCGGCGATTTCGGTTTGATCGAGCCGTCGTTAGGCTGACGAGTCGCAAGGCGGGCATGTCGCCCCACTTAGATTCAATTTTCGTGTCCATGCCGAATGCGCCCAGCGCAGTACGGCCACCCCTACGCGAGTCTCTTTGAAAATCGTTGCACTTCCATCGCGAAGGTGGCATTGCCGCGGCCTAACGTTAGGCGCCGAGTGCCGGATATGCTGGCAGGACCGACCCCTCCATTCCGATCGGAAAGGTCGGAAATTTTGGCTCCCAGCCAAGCCTGCGCATCTTTCGGTTCGACACCCGCTTATTGCTCGCGCCGCGTTTTCGTTCGCCCGGCCGGGCGACGACTGCGGGAAGGGGACGATCCAATTTTCTCGCCAGCCACGCGTATGCTTCTCGCTGGGTAATCGGCTGATCATCCGCCACATTCACAATTGACGCTGCGGACCAGCGTTCGATGGATGACGCGACGAGGTGAAGCAGGGCCGCGGCGACGTCGTCGCGATGGACCTGGTTCAGGTAGCGCTGGCCGTCATTATCGATGCGCGCCTCGCCCGATAGAAATTTACGCAAAAGCGCGGAGCGGCCGGGTCCATAAATCCCGGCCAATCGCGCCACCAGGCCGCCGTTTTGCCTAACGAATTCTTCGGCTTTGCGCAGGATTCTGCCCGTGTCATGGACCGGTTCGGTCGCGCTCTCCTCGTCGACCCATTCCCCGTTGGTCTGGGCGTAAACTGATGTGCTGCTCGTGTAAATGAACCTGCGCGGCTGCAATCCCGCGAGAAGATTGTTGGCCCCTTCGAGATAGACACGGTGATAACTCTCCGTCCCGCCGCCGCCGGAACTAGCGCAATGGATCACCACGTCGAACGGGCTGGCTGCCTCCTGAACGGCGCTACGATTTGCTATGTCGATTGCATGAACGGCGTACGGCTTCGCGGCCAACTGCGCCGCCGACTCCGGCGAACGCGTCCAGCCTTCCACTTCCCAGCCCGCGGCCTGAAACAAATCGGCCGTCGCGGTGCCGACATAACCGCAGCCGGCAATCAGGACGCGTGGCATCAGCTTACGACCGGGGCGATTTCGATTTCCTCGAATTCATCAGGCTGAATCGCTCGCACCTGTTTCAACCGAATCAGCTCGAGCAAGGCGAGAAATGTAACGACGATTTCAATCCGCGAAGCCATCCGGGCGAACAGCTCCGAAAACCGCACCGACCTACCTCCGGCGAGCGTTTGCAGAATCCTCTCGATCTTGTCCGACACGGTAAAATTTTCGCCGAAGATTTCGCGCAAATCGTCCTTCGCTTCGAGCCGCTTGATCACGTTTTGAAAGGCGTTGATCAGCTGAAAAATTCCGACTTCGCCGAGATGCAGCGGCACGATCTCTGGCACGACGCCGTCGCCGATGCGGGCGAAAATCCGTTCCTGCTCCAGCTCGCGCGCCTGCAAATGTGAGGCGGCCTCCTTGAATTTTTTGTATTCGATCAACTGCCGGATCAAATCCCACCGCGGATCGTCCTCGTCCACGTCCTCCTCGGGCGGCTGTTGATCGGCGGGGAGGAGGCTGCGGCTCTTGAGGTAGATCAGGTTCGCCGCCATGACGACGAACTCGCCCGCGACATCGATGTTCAGCTCCTTGAAGGCCTGCAAATATTCGAGGTATTGCTGCGTGATCCGCTCGAGCGAGATGTCGTAAATGTCGAGCTCATCGCGCTTGATCAGGTAAAGCAGGAGATCGAGCGGGCCCTCAAAAATCTCGAGCCGGACTTTGTATTCGGTCTCCATTGTTAGGCCGCGATTTTAACGGTGGGCGAGCTGGTTGTCATCTCGGGACTCTTCGAGAGAGAGCCGGCGGGCCTCCTAAACTGTCATCCCGAGTCCGGCGAAGCGCGGAGAGCCGTAACGCGGGCCGCGCAGCGGGCGAAGCCCGGCTTTCGAACCTCCTCCCGGTTGCTATGGAGAGGAGCAAGTTGGGAGAAGGCGCGGATCGCAGATGCGAGGTCGCCGCCGCACAACGCAGCTCGGTATGACAACGCGAATAAGAATCCGCGTTCATCGCTTCACTCGGTTCCACACTTCGTCCATCTCCGCGAGGTCGAGCGAACCCAGTTCCTTGCCAGCGGCTTTGAGTTCGCTCTCCATCGCATGAAAACGCGCGATGAACTTCTCCGTCGCCGCCGCCAGCACAGTCTCGGCATCGAGCTTGCTTTTCCGCACCAGATTCACGACCGCGAAAAGAAGATCACCCATCTCGCCGGCGATCGCCTTTGCGTCCTGCGAAGCCATGGCTTCCTTCGTTTCAGCAAGTTCTTCGTCGACCTTGGCCACCACGTCCGCGAGCGCGCTCCAATCGAAACCGACGCGGGCCGCTTTGCTCTGCGCTTTTTGGGCAAGCATCAGCGCCGGCAGCGCTCTCGTTAGGCCGTTGAAATACGGCTCATTATTCGAATCCTTTTCCGCGCGCTTGATCGCGTCCCACTGTCTGAGCACGGCGCCGGTATCGCGGGCCTCGCTTTCCCCGAAGACGTGCGGATGTCGCCGGACCAGTTTGTCCGCCACTTCGCGGCTCACATCTTCCATCGCGAAGCGGCCTTCCTCGCGCGCGATCTGCGCATGCATCACCACCTGGAGGAGCAAATCGCCCAGCTCCTCGCGCAAATTCGCGTCATCGCTTGTCCGAATCGCGTCGGCCACTTCGTAGGCCTCTTCGAGCAGGCCCGGGACTAACGACTGGTGCGTTTGTTCGCGATCCCACGGGCAGCCGTCCGGGGCGCGTAATCGCGCCACGATTTCGCAGAGCTTCGCGAAGTGAATCGTGACCGGTGACTCGTGTCTGGACGTCGGAGTCGATCGCGTTGTCTGGACTATTCACGATTGAAAGCCCGATCGCCTGTACGACATGATCATCATCCGAATCAAATCCGCCAGAGCGAACGATGACTGCCGAACTCGGAGATTTCGCCGGAGGTCTTCCTGCCGACATAAACCGCGATCCCGATCACAGTAACAAGCGTGCCGACGAAAATGATCGCGACGAGCCACGACGGAATGTGACCGACACGCAAGGCGCGATAGAATGCGCCGATCGAATCGATCGGTTCGGTGGCGTGAAGAAAAATCTTCATCACCCAGGCAATCATGATGAGGATGAAAATGAAGACATAGTTGCGCTTCAAGCGCCGCCCGACCGCTTCGAGCTTGCCGATTTTGAACGATGGCAGAATCAAGTCTTCGCAGACCAGTTTCTTCCATTCGCCCTGCAAGAGATGCCGATTTTCCATGACCATGGGGACGAGAAAATGCGCCTCAAGCATGCGCACCCGGGCGCGAAAAGCATCGTAAAATCGGTAACGTCGCGCCTCGATCCAGAGCATGATCCAGACGATCGCGAGGTTGAAAAAGAAGATCAGGTGCGGCACCCCGGCGTTGGAAAACGCGATCGTGATGATCGCAGTGCTGCTCGTCACCGCCCAGTTCGTCGTCGTGTCGAGCCGTGTGCCGCCAGACCATGATCCGGCCGAGCTCGCCGCGATAAAAATGCGACATCGCGTTGACGTAGCCCTGGTCGTAGAGGCTGCTCTGGACGGAGTGCGTCGGTTCGTCGGTCGGTCCGTGAGTTTCGTTCGCCACGCCTGGCGAATGATTCGACTTCGGCGCGGCGCGCGTCAATCTATCAATTGAACTGCCCGATGATCTCTTCACTCCTCGATGGTCTGCTCGATCCGAAACACGTCGCCCTCGACCTGCGTGGGAGCACGGCCGGCGAAGCGGTTTGGGAGATCGTGGAGCTGCTCCGCGAAAGCGGCGCACTGAACAAGCCGAGCGAATTTTTCGAGGCGGTGATGGCGCGCGAGGAAAAGGCCTCGACGGTGGCCGATGGCGGCGTCGCCTTCCCGCATGCCCGCACCGAACTCGTCGATCAAATTCTCCTCGGGATCGGCCGGAGCCGGAAGGGGGTCGTCTTTGACGGGCAGAAAGACCTCGTGCACCTCATTTTCGTCATCGCGGTGCCGCAACAGATGGTGAACGATTATTTAATCTGCGTCGGCGCGCTGGCCCGGCTGCTGCGGCAGGAGGGCACCCGACAGGCTCTCCTGGCCGCGGCAACGCCGGCCGAATTCCTTGACCAGTTGCGGGCCGGGAGTTGAGTCGTTAGGCGAGAGCACGGCGCGGGAGAATCCGGGCAGGGCTCGCATTTTTGTCCGTTCCCGAATCGTCCTCGATCTTTTCCGTCCCCGCGGCGGCGACGAGAACGCACTCTGGTGACCTCTTACTGCCCCTCGGTTACAACAAGCGTCTGATTTGTCGGAACCCTGCTCTGGCTCATGACGGTTCTGTTTTCGCCGTGACTGTGAGTAGCGCAGCTGGAAGCGTGCTGACCATGACGGCCGCGCCCTGACCGCTCCTGAACCTCGTGTGGGCGTCCTAGCGCCGGCTCATTTCTTCGATCGCCTGCCTGAGGAGGACTAATTGATCAGGTGCGGACGGTTGCGGACGATAATACCAGCGATGCAGATAGCGCGGCGAAAGTCCGCACTTGTAGAGCACGATGAAGAGTCCGTTCTGGAGCGAGGTGCGCCATGCGCCACCGCTCGCATGCCGCCGGGCGGACGATTCCACCGGCGGATCGAGCACAGCTACTCTGCCCGCGCGCCGCAGCCGCCGGGAAAATTCCATGTCCTCCATCAACGGGATGGGAGCGAAACCGCCGAGCGCGCGAAAAGTTTCCCGCCTGACGAAAATTGATTGGTCGCCGAAAAAACTCCCACCATGCCGGGTGAAAAACCGACCCGCCACCTCGAGCCAGCGAAGACGCGGATGGCGCCCGTCGAACTTGCGATAGAACGCGCCGCCAATTGTCTCCGGGTCCCGCAATGCCCTCTCTATGGCCGCGACATGCGCCGCGGTCAAAATCGAGTCGGCGTGATGAAAGATCAATACGTCGCCGGTCGCGTTTTCCGCCGCGAGATTCATCTGCGCGCCACGATTAGGTTGCGGCGCAGCCAGGTAGATGGCGCCGACGGTCCGCGCCGATTCCGCCGTGGCCGAGTGCGGGGAGGCATCGGCCACAATCACTTCGTGCAGCCCTTTGAGCCTGACGAGTGCGGGAAGGAGATGCGCGAGACTGACGTGATCGTTCCAGGCCGGGACAATGACGCTGACCCGCAACGGAGCCCTTGCCGGGTCGCTCACTCGGATTTCTTCAGGAGCCGGTTGCGCGCCCGGTCGAGCGCACGCCGTTCGCTCGCGGTCAGGCTGCCGATGCCGGACTTGGAAATCTTGTCGAGCACCGGATCAATCGACTCGTAAATATTCTCGGGTTCCACCACCTGGCGCCCAGTGGGCCGGGGGACGACGCTCAGCGAGCGCTTCGAACGCCAGCGCGATGTCCATTGGGTCAGCCAGGCGAGTTCGGGGCCCGCGCCGCGCAGCTGGACGAAGCCATAGGCCAGGGCCACGCTCAGCCAGAGGACTGCCAGTTCCGCCCAGCCGTGATAGGCGAGCAACTGAAGCGAATAGGCGGCGACAAAAATCAGCGCGACCCATTTCGCCATGATCCGGAGGAACAATTCCACGTTCGGATAGATCGCGGCGAAGGCGATGAAAATGGCGAAATGAATGGTCGCGGAACCAGCCAGTCCGGTGCGTTGCCAAAGGCCCCAAACGGTTAGTAACAGCGGCGGGACCAGCAGGAGCAAAACGTAGAGCGCAATGAAGGCGCGCCGCCCGATGAAGCGTTCCACTTCCCGCCCGAAAGCGAAGAGCATATACATCTCGATCGCGAACCAGATGAGCGTGGACGGCGAATGCACCAGGGCGTAGGTCGCGATCTGCCAAAGCCGGCCGCCATACAAGACCTGGGCGCTGTCGAAGGTGAGCACGCCGAGGAAGGATCCGGCGCCAACCGCAATCAGGAGACAGCCGATGATCATGCAGATCACGTGCGTTATCACGAGCAGCGTCGTGACGTGAATCGGATAGCGACCCATCCAGGCCACCGGCTGGTAGTCATCTGATGTCGCGACGCCGAACATAGCGACAGTAAACGGCGCAGCGCGGGGTAGCGCAAGCGCGCTTCCGTGGTGTGGGGGCGGCCATGCTCGGCCGCATTCGTATCAGGCCTCGCCACATGCGGCGTTTTGTCAGTTTTTTCTTGGCCAACTGGCTGGAGCGTTCAAAGTAGAGATTCGCCCGCTCGTCGCGGGCCGCAAACCATGGAAAACATCGCTCCTGCCATTTCGCCGCCCACGGGTATCGGCAGGAACAAGCCGGCCAACCGAGCCGTTCTCGATTGGGTGCACGAGGTCGAATCCCTCACGGACCCGAAGAATATCTTCTGGTGCGACGGGTCCGAGGCGGAAAACGATTATCTGCTCGGCGAAGCCGGCCGGCAGGAGGTGTTGATCAAGCTCAACCAGGAAAAAGATCCCGGTTGTTATCTGCATCGCTCCAACCCAAACGACGTTGCGCGTGTCGAGCAATTCACCCTCATCTGCACTCCGACGAAAGAGGAAGCCGGACCGACCAACAACTGGGCCGAGCCCGCCGCGACATACAGCAAATTACACGGCATGCTGAAAGGTGCGATGCGCGACCGCACCATGTTCGTCGTGCCCTACATCATGGGACCGCCGGAGTCGCCGCTGGCCAAGATCGGGTTTGAAATCACCGACTCAATCTACGTCGTCCTGAGCATGCGCATCATGACCAGGATGGGCACGCAGGCCTCCGAGCGCCTTGGGGAAAAAATGGACGCCGAGTTTAATCGCGGAGTGCACTCGCTGCTCGATATCAATCCGGAGCGTCGCTTCATCTGCCATTTCCCGCAGGACAACACGATCATCTCCGTTGGCTCCGGCTACGGGGGCAACGTTCTGCTGAGCAAGAAATGTCTCGCCCTCCGCATTGCCTCCTACCTGGCGAAGAAGCAGGGCTGGCTCGCCGAGCACATGCTGATTCTCGGAGTCCAATCGCCTGAAGGGAAAAAGCATTACGTCGCCGCCGCTTTCCCGAGCGCGTGCGGGAAAACCAATTTTGCGATGCTCATCCCTCCGGAACATTTTGCCGGATGGAAGATCACCACCATCGGGGACGACATCGCCTGGATGAAGATCGGAAACGACGGCCGCCTCTACGCGGTTAATCCCGAGAATGGCTACTTCGGTGTTGTGCCAGGGACGAGCTACGCCTCCAACCCAAACGCCATGCGTGCGATCGAGCGCGACACGCTTTTCACGAATGTCGCCCTGACAAATGACGGCGACGTCTGGTGGGAAGGAAAAGATGGCGATCCGCCGAAGGAAGCGATCGATTGGAAGGGCAACCCCTGGACGCCCGATTCGAAGGAAAAAGCAGCGCATCCCAACAGCCGGTTCGCGGTCCCGATGCGCAACAATCCAGTGCTCGATCCGGAGGTGGAGAACCCGGCCGGGGTCCCGATCAGCGCGATCATTTTTGGCGGACGCCGCAGCGACACGATGCCGCTCGTTTTCCAGGCCAATGATTGGAAGCACGGCGTTTATCTCGGCGCGACGATGGCCTCCGAAACCACCGCCGCCGCGACCGGCGCGGTCGGTCAGGTGCGGCGCGATCCGATGGCCATGCTGCCGTTCTGCGGCTACAACATCGGCGATTATTTCCGGCACTGGCTCGAGACCGGCCCGCGCCTAACCAATCCCCCGCTCATTTTTCATGTTAATTGGTTCCGCAAAGACGCCGCCGGAAAATTTCTCTGGCCTGGCTTTGGGGACAACATGCGAGTCTTGAAATGGATCATCGATCGCTGTGAAGGCCGGGGCGGAGCGGGGGAGAGTCCGATCGGCAGCGTTCCGCGCGCGGAGGACCTCGATCTCGACGGGCTGGAGGGCGTTTCGCCGGAAAGGATGCGAGAATTGCTGGCGGTCAAGCCGGAGGAGTGGGCGAAGGAGCTGAAAGGCCAGAAAGAGTTTTTCAAGACGCTGGAACCCTATTTGCCGAACGAGCTGCTCGAAGAGCTCCAGAAACTGGGCCAGCGGCTCTCTCGTTAGGGCTGGGTCCTCAGCTGTTGTCATCCCAGTTTCGCAGACGGCGATGGACCTCACCCTTATAACTTGCGTTTTTTTGTAGGACGCCGCCATTGCAACTGGGGAGTCCCTCGCTCCGCTCGGGATGACATTGAAGACCGTCGGCGTCGCCCCGCCTGACGAGCAACACGCGTTAGTAGGCCGAAGGCGGCGGCACGACCAGTTGCGCAACTGTTTGCGCGATGATCCCGCACTCGAGCGTCAGATTCCAATTCTCCAGATACTCAATGTCGCAGGC
This sequence comes from uncultured Verrucomicrobiae bacterium, assembly GCA_963821915.1. Taxonomy (GTDB): domain Bacteria; phylum Verrucomicrobiota; class Verrucomicrobiia; order Chthoniobacterales; family UBA10450; genus Palsa-1392. The sequence goes on along the minus strand of CAWGFS010000016.1, from coordinate 66,624 downwards.
CACGCGGTTTTCGATGTCTTTGCTCGTCTGTGCTTCGCCCCGGAAGCCGCGCACCTGCGCGAGCCCGGTGATGCCCGGCTTGACGAAAGTCCGTACCTGATAGTTCGCCATCAGCCGCGAAAACTGCGCGTTGTGCTCGATCAAGTGCGGTCGCGGACCGACCACGCTCATGTCGCCGCGGAGCACGTTCCAGAATTGCGGCACCTCGTCCACGCTCAGCCTGCGAAACCATTTGCCTAACGGATAGACTCGCTCATCCTCGGTCGTCGCCTGCCGCGCGAGATCGTGATTTTCCGGATGCATGGTGCGAAATTTCCAAATATCGAAGCGCCGGTTTTGAATTCCGGCGCGGGTTTGTTTGTGAAAGAGCGGCCCGGGAGATTGCAGCCGCTGGGCGAGCCAGACAATCAGGGCGAGCGGTGGAAAAACGAGCAGCATGATCGGCAAAGCGAGCGCGAAATCGATCGTCCGCTTGACCCCGCGATTGAACGGATTTTCGAGCGGCTCCTCCCGCAAGCCGATGAAATGAAAGCCATCGTCCTCGAAATGTGTCACCGGATGGCGCAGCTTTTCCTCCAGGTCGCTGACGATCAAGAGTCGCACGCCGAGCTGGTCGCAGGTGGCGATGAAGTTGCGGTTCAACTCGGTGAATTGCGGGAACTCGAGCATGATCACCTGGGTCACTCCATGTTCCTCGATCGCACTGCGGAAGCGGTCCGGCCCGCCGAGGACCGGAATCTTGCCCTCCGTCCAATCGAGGGGTTCATCGCAAATGATGCCGACCGTGCGCAATCCCATCTCGGCCTTGCGCCGCAGCCAGCCGCGCAGTTGGGCGGCCTTTGCTGTTGATCCGACGAGCAACGTCTTTTCTTCCCGGCGAAAGATTCCGCGGGCGAGGAATTCCGGCAGAAAATAATGCGAAAAGAGGAGCGCGATATAGAGCCAGGGGAGGAAGTTGAAGAAGAAAATTCGCGAAATGAACGAGTCCTTTGTCGCGACCAGATAAAAGACGAGAACGCCGGCACTGGCGAAAGTCTGGCGGAGGGCGAGGCGATGCTGGCGGAGGAGTTCGCTCTGGAGAAAATATCTTTTCGAGCCTTCCCGGCTGAGCGATTCACCGAGGAGGCCGATGACGAGCATCGCGCAATAGATGCTGTAGCGACGCCAGGTAAGCTCCGCGCCCTTCGCGTAAAAGGTCACCATCACCCAGACGCCAAACCAGAAGAGCGCCGCCACGATTACGATCTGGCAAAGCAGAAAAAGGCGATACAATCCTTGTGTACGCTGGGTGACCATGATTATCGACTGGGAATCAAAACTGTCGTGCGAATGGCTGCAATATCGGTTAGTCGATTGCCAGAATAAGAAACTAGTCTGCCAGGTTCGAGAGCAAATTCGTTAGGCATAATCATATCAGTGCATTCTGATGCCATCTGCTGAGAAGTCACCAATCAAACCGTTTCCGCGTGGCGGCGTTCCTGACTGGGCAACGATCGTTTTGGCATTCCTGGTCGTCCTCGCTTCGTTTCTCGGCGGCGCGACGCAACGCTGGAGCGAAGCGATTGTGATCGGAGGTTTCGCTTTACTGCTGCTCGCCTATCCGCCACGCGCTTCACTCGGGCCGGCTCTGAATACGCTCGCGCTTCTTTTTCTCGCCTTGGCGGCGGTCGCTTTTCTTGCCCGCGCGCTGGTTCGTTCTGCCCGATTGGCGCGTCGCCCTAACGAAAGATTTCAACCTGCAACTGGGGCCGACATTAAGTCCGCAACCGTGGTTGACGCTCGATTCCCTTTTCACCGCTCGTCGCTGGTTTGGCCTGGATTTACTATGTCGCGGCTCTCAATGCCGATCTGCGCGATGTCCGCCGCACCGCGCGGGCGTTTGCCGGCGGCATCATCGCGCTCGCCGTGCTTTCCATTTACCTGAATCTCACGCACGGCGCGCTGCCTTTCTGGCATAACGAACGCGGCTTCGGCCCGTTCCCCAATCGCAACCAGACCGGCGACTTGTTTGGCATCTCCACGGTCGTCGTCCTCGGCTGCATGCAGGATGACTTTCGCCGCGGTCACAAACGCTGGATCCTCTGGCTGATCGGAGCCGGGGTGCTTATCGCCGCCTTGGTGCTCGCATTTTCCCGGGCCGGCATTCTCATTCTTGTTCTCGGCGTCACGGCGTGGCTCGCGCGTTTGGCTCTTCGCAAATGGTCGGGCGGAGGAATCGCCATCGCACTCTCCGTACTCCTCACGCTCCTCGCCGGACTGCTAATTTTCGGCGGCGAAACGATCGAACGTTTCAATCTCCGTTTCGGAAGCGGAAATGCACTCGTTTCCGAATATCGCTGGCTCATCTTTCAGGATACCTGGGCGATGATCAGGGCTTCGCCCTGGTGCGGCCTCGGGCTGGGGAATTTCGAGAGCGTGTTTGCACTCTTTCGTAATGTTTCGCGCGGGGTCACCCGCTCGCTTCATCCGGAAAGCGACTGGCTTTGGGTGGCGGCGGAAATGGGCTGGCCTGCGCTCGTCCTGATTCTGGCGGGCGTCGTTCTATTCGTTAGGCGGGCTTTCCCTTTGCGCGAGGGAACGAACCAGCGCCTGCGCTATGCCACGCTCGTCGGTGGGTTGCTTTTCCTGCTGCACGGTTTCGTGGACGTTTCAGGCCATCGCTTCGGAACATTCCTCGCTGGAACTTTGCTCCTCGGTCTGGCGCAGTTTCGCCCGCTGCCCTCGCCACCTCGTCGCTGGCCGCCTTTCCTTTTTCGCTTCGTCGGTCTGTTGCTGGGGGTGGTCAGTCTTGCCTGGTTTTTCGGCTTCCGAAGCGCCCTGCCGCTGCCGGGACGTTTGGGCGTAGAGAATGTCAAGCAAGCCGCCACCGTCGCGAACCGTGGTCACCGTTTTTCCGAAGCGATTTCCCTGGTCGATCACGGCCTGGAGTGGGCACCGCTCGATTGGCAGCTTTACTTTCTTCGCGCCGTCGCTCGCATCGGCGCACGCGAATCACCCGCCCGGGCGCTGGACGATTTCCGACGGGCGCGTTTCCTTGAACCCGACGCCTACCAATTGCCGTTCGAGGAAGGGAAGGCCTGGCTCGGCTGGCAGCCGACGCTCGCCATCACTGCGTGGCGCGAAGCCTTGCAGCGCCGCGGCGCAGAAGAGGCGGGCATCTATGCGCTCATGCTCACCGATGCCGCAAATTACGACGCGAAGGTGCACGCGGCGCTGCGCGAATTCGCGGTCAATCGCCCAGGCCTGACCATCAACTATCTGGAAGCCGCGACCCAGCGGCAATTCGAGGAGGCACTGCATGATCTGCTCGCAACCGACTCCGAACTCCTGCAGTTCAGTCCGCAAGCAAAAGACACGGCTTTTCGAATTGTGGTCGAACCACGATCCGCTCGATGAACTGCTGCGCGCTGTGCAAACCCACCCGGAATGGCTGGAATTTGCCTGGCCGGGAGTCGCTCGTTACCATGCCGGTCGCCACGAGTTTGAGGAGGCCTGGCAGCTCGTTAGGCGTTATGCGCAGCCGCCCAGCCTGCCGCGGAAGCGCGGCCGGCGAATCAATTCCGGAGTTGAAGAAGGAGCTTTACGCCAATCCTGGCGACTACGCTGCCGGCTACGCGCTTTACCGCGCGCAAATCGACTCCGGCAAGACGGACGACGCGCTCGCCACCGCCCGGCATTTCACTGCGCGACCGGATGCGCCGGCCTATTTTCATTACTTGGAAGCTGAAGCCTGGGCCGGAAAGCAAGACTGGGAACGCGCCTGGCGATCCTGGCAGGATTACAAACTGGCGAGCAAGAATTAGAGGCGCCGGCGCCTACTGGAATCGGAAAATCGCTGCCCACAATAGGCTTGCGGTTTGGGATCGTGTACGGAAAGCTCCTCCCGCGATGTTTGCCTGCCAAAAGAAACGATCCGAGTCGTTAGGCAGATTTTTTCTCGCCGTGCTCCTCGCCGTCGCGCTGCTCGCGGCGGGCCTGCTCAGCGTCTCGCCTGCGCTGCACGAACATCTCCACCACGACGCAGCCGCGACCCACTCTTGCGTAGTAACTCTGTTTGCTTCCGGTCATTGCGAAGCCGCTGGCCCGCTGCCGGTTTTCGCGGCGCCCGATGCGCTCCCTCTGCTCGCTGTTCTTCCTCTGCCGGCTGCTCCTTTCTTCTCCTGCGCGCGTTTCTTCTCGCTCCTCGAGCACGCGCCGCCCTCGCTCGCCTAACGATTGGGTCAGCCGCGCTCAGCGCGCGGCAGCGTCGCCTGCGTGCGTTCCGCGCGATGCTGGGTCCAAATGCGCGCCGAACGCATCCGTTCGAATAGGAGAACCCTCCGGCTAAGCGCCGGAACGAGCAGAGGAGAACTTATCTTGAAGAAATCGCTTATCGTCGCCGCGTTGGTTTGCGCGCAGGCGGCCGTTTTTGCCCAGCAACCGTCGCCGGCGCCTTCGCCTAACGACGTCGAAGTCTTGCGCCAGCAGGTCGAGGCGCTTACCGAGACGGTGAAGACGCTGCAGCAGCAGGTGAAAGATCAGCAGGACACCCTTGCGAAAATGAACGCCGGCCCGACCACGCTGCCGGCGAACGAAACGGCGCTCCTACCCCGCAGCCGACCGCGAGCGCGCCGCCGCTCTTTCCGACGACCGACGAATCGGTCGTCGCGGCCGCGCCCATGCCCTCTCCCATTCCGGAGGCGGCCGGCCCCGCGGCCGCTCCGGTCAACGCGCCATTCCCGACCACCGACGCGTCGGTCACGACCTCCACCGAGACGATCTCGTCGACCGGTGCGGGAGCGTCCTTGACCGCGCCGATGACGATCGCGGGCGGCGGCGAACCTACATGAACATCTCGTTCGACGGTCTGTTTGCGCTCGCCTATTCGAGCGATCCCAATCTCGATCAACTCGAGGTCGGCGACCACGATCCGCAGCAGCGCGGCTTCAACGCGCGCAACCTCGAGCTCGCGCTCGACGGCGCGGTCGATCCTTATTTCGAAGGCTTCGCCAACATCGTTTTCAAGCTCGATAACGACAACGAAACCGAGATCGAAGTCGAAGAAGCGTTCATGCAAACGACCGATCTGCCCTGGGGTTTGCAGGTCAAGGGCGGCCAATTTTTCTCCGCCTTCGGCCGCATCAATCCGACCCATCCGCACACCTGGGATTTCGCCGACGATCCGCTCGTGCACGGTCGACTTCTCGGGTCCGACGGCTTGCGCGGAGTCGGCGCGCAGCTGTCCTGGACGGTGCCGGTCCCCTGGTATTCGCAGTTCATTTTTGGGGTGCAGAATGGGCGAGGGCAATACCGGCTTTTCCTTCCGCAATCCGGGCGACGACGGCATCTTTTACGATCGCATAACGACCGATCGTCGAAGCGCGCGGACCTGCAGGATTTTGTTTATGTTCCGCGCTGGGAAAATTCCTTCGATCTCAGCCCGACCCAGACCGTCCTGGCCGGCGTTTCGGGAGCGTTCGGCTCGAACGAAACCGGCGCCGACACGCGCACCCAGATCTACGGCGCCGATCTGTCTCTACAAATGGAAATCGCCGAGCGCGGAAGGCGGGTTTCCGTTCGTGAAATGGCAGACGGAAGCGATGTATCGCCGCTTCGAGGCCGGCCGCGGCGTCGATCAATCGTTTCCCGGTGGCCGAGACCTTTCACGACTGGGGCATGTATTCGCAGGTCGTCTGGGGATTCAAGAAAGGCTGGACCGCCGGTGTGCGCGGCGACTATCTGCACATGCAGGATTCGGCTTTCACGGACGACTTCGCTCGGCAAAGTCGCGTGGCGCATCTCGGGCGAACTGACCTGGTATCCGACCGAGTTTTCGAAAATCCGGCTGCAGTACAACCACGACTTTCTGCGAGGCGAACGATTTCTTCCCGCAGCGCGAAGCTGATTCCGTTTTCCTCCAGTTCGAATTCATCCTCGGCGCGCACGGCGCGCACAAATTCTGACGCGTAGTCCTTCCGACGCAGAAGAGACCATTTATGAAACCAAATATCATCAAGACACTCGCCCTGGCATTCCTCTGGCTGGCCTCGGCTTTCACGGCGCAAGCCAAAATCAATGTCGTCGCGACTCTGCCCGACTTCGGCGCGATCGCGCGCGAGATCGGCGGCGACAACGTCGACGTCACCGTCCTGGCGAAGCCGACCGAAGATCCGCACTTCGTCGATGCGCGGCCCAGCTTCGTCGTCAAGCTGCGCCAGGCCGACGTGCTGATCGACGGCGGCGCGGAGCTCGAGATCGGCTGGCTGCCGCCGCTCCTGCAAAACGCGCGCAATCCGAAAATCGAAGTCGGGCCAACCCGGGCGCGTGCAGGCGTCGCAGGGGATTCGCTTGATGGAGGTGCCGGCGCAATTGACCCGCGCGGCGGGCGACGTGCACGCGATGGGCAATCCGCATTTCATGGTCGATCCGATCATCGCCAAGGCCGTCGCGCAACATATCGCGAACGCTTTCGCCGCGGTCGATCCAGCGCACGCCGCCGACTACCAGACGAACGAAAAGAAATTCGAAGCGACGATCAACGCCAAGCTCCAGGAATGGGGGGCGAAGCTGCTGCCCGTTCCACGGGCAAAGCCTCGTCGCCTATCACGATTCCTGGCCCTACTTCGCGCATCGTTTTGGCTTTCAACATCGACGTCTTCCTCGAGCCGAAGCCGGGCATTCCGCCGTCGCCCTCGCATCTCGCGGAGGTGATCGAGCAGATGAAGGCGCAGAAGATCAAGGCGATCATCGTCGAGCCGTATCACAACCGGAAAATCGCCGAGAAAGTGGCGCAATCGACCGGCGCGAAGGTGGTCGATTTCGCGCAATTCCCGGGCGCGCTGCCGAACACCGACACCTACGTGAAGTTGATCGACGCGCTGGTCAACAACCTGGCCGCAGCGCTGAAATAGCCATGTGGGATGTCATGTTTTGGCCCATCGTGGCCTGCGTTTTGTTGCCCTGGCTGCTGGTTTATCTCGGCCTGCATGTCGTCAGGCGGGGAATCATCTTCATCGACATCGCGATGGCGCAGATGGCGTCGTTAGGCATCTGCGTCGCCGTCCTGCTGCACCTTCAACCTCGACAGCTGGCCCGCCTTCGTCATCGCCCTTGGGTTCACTTTGCTTGGCGCCGCGATTTTCTCCGTTACCGGCAAGCGCACGAGCCAGATCCCGCAGGAAGCGATCATCGGCATCAGCTATGTCGTGGCGGCGGCCGCGGCCGTGCTTGCTCCTGAGCCGCGCCGCGGAAGGCGACGAGGAAATCAAGAACATGCTCGTCGGTAACATCCTGCTCGTGAGTCCAACCGATGTCTGGAAATGTTTCGGGCTTTTTCTCCTCGTCGGCGTCGTTCATTTCGTCCTGCGCAAGTCGTTCCTCCTCGTCTGCTTTCGATCGCGACGGCGCCTACGAGCACGGCTTGCGCGTGCGCTGGTGGGATTTTCTGTTTTACGCGCTTTTCGGGCTCGTCGTGACCAGCTTCGTTCGCATCGCCGGCGTGCTGCTTGTTTTCAGCTACCTGATCGTGCCCGCGGTTTGCGGGATCAATCTCGCTCGATCCTTGACCAACCGTCTGCTTATCGGCTGGGTCATCGCTCTGCTCGGTGGCGTGGCCGGGCTGTTTCTCTCTTTCCAATGGGATCTGCCCTCGGGCGCGGCCATCGTTTGCACATTTGGTGTGCTGCTTATCGCGATCGGATTTGCGGGCTTGTTTCGGCGAAGAGCGGCGGGTTGATCAGGCTTGCGCACACTTCCGTTCCGCGCATAGATACTGCTCCCCACTTTTTGATCATGAAACAGCGGCTCGCCATTCTTATTCTTCTCAGTCTCTTCGCTGCGGCTTCGGCCCAGGCGCAGCAGGGTGAATACATTGTGCTCGTCGGCGGACCATCGCTCCACATCTGGGAACAATACAAAGGTCCGATCGCGCACGACCATTGGTGGGCGAATTTCGTCCATTCGGCTCGGGTCCGGACCGAGCAATTGCGTGTTCAGCTCGGTCCAAACGCGATGATTACCTGGCTGGTTTACAAACCGGGCTACATCGATCGCGGCAGGCAAGAGAAGCAGGACCTGATCGCCAACATCAACAGTGTGCGCGACAAGTTTCATCTCAACCTGGTTTACTTCGACCGCGGCAGCGACGTGATCAATTACCTGAACAACGGCCAGCCACGCGATCAGCTCAAAATTTCCGGACTCGAATTCTTCGGACACTCGAACAAGGCATGCTTCCTCTTCGACTACAGCAACGTCATCGACAGCGCTTCCAAAGCGTGGTTGCACGAAAGCGAGTTGAAGAGAATCGACCGGCGCGATTTCGCGCGTAACGCCTATGTGAAGAGCTGGGGCTGCCACACCGGCGAGAGCATGAGCAAGCTCTGGCGCGAAGCGACCGGCACCCGGATGTGGGGTGCGATCGGCAAGACCGATTACTCGACCGGCGAGTTGCCCGCGCTTTCCTCCGTCGGCGGCAAGTGGGTGAACTGAGCGCACCTCTTCCGCTTCCTCTCCCTCTGAATCTGCTTTTCCATCGCGCTTGCTGAAGGGTGAGACGAAGAAGGTGGGCTGAAGGACCGGAATAACCAGACCCGTTGCGCCTCGCACGTCACGAAGACGGAACCGTTGCGCCCGCTCGATTTTCTTGGCGGCTCCCGCCGCGTCGATTTACGCTCGCGGTGTGGCGGATCTCGACTTCGAAAAACTCGTCGAGGAATTTTACATGCCGCTTTATCGCTTCGCGCTTTCGCTCAGCCGCCAGGAATCGGACGCGGCCGACCTGACGCAGCAGACGTTTTTTCTCTGGGCGTCGAAAGGGCATCAACTGCGCGATGCTTCGAAGGTCAAAACCTGGCTTTTCACTTCGCTTTACCGCGAATTTCTTGGGTCGCAAACGGCAGCAGGATCGTTTCGTCGAAGCGGAGAGCAATGCCGAGGCGATCGGCGCGCAGACAGTCCCGGCGTCGATTGTAAACCAGCTTGATGGCGACATTGTGCAGCGTGCGCTCTTCGCACTCGACGAGATTTATCGCGCGCCGCTTACCCTTTTTTATCTGCAGCAGCATTCCTATAAGGAAATCGCCGAAACGCTCGAGGTGCCGATCGGGACCGTCATGTCACGCATCTCCCGCGGCAAAGAGCAACTGCGCAAGGCGCTCGCGGATAGCGTCGGTCTAACGACAAACGAAAAGACAAGACAGCGGCATGAATGAGCAAGAGGCGCGTCTGATTTTGCAGGCGTATCGACCCGGTGCGGATCCGGACGATCCGCAGGTTGCCGACGCGCTGCAGGAGGCGGCGCGCAATCCGGAGCTGGCCCGCTGGTTCGCCGAGGAACAAGCCTTCGATCGTGCGATCGCCGCTCATCTCGGAAACGTCCCGGCGCCGTTTGGCTTGAAGACTCGCATTCTCGCCCAGTTGGCGCCGCCGGCGGCGCCACGCCGATGGAGTTGGGTCGTAAAGCTCGCCGGCGGTGGCCGCCCTCCTTTTTCTTCTCACGCAAGTCGTTAGTCTTTTCCGCCCGGCCGCCCCGAAGGCGCCGGTTTCGAATTACGCGCGCGAGATGGTCAGCTTCATTCGTCTCGGCCGTACGCTCGACATGGAGAGCCACGATCTCGGACAAATCAAGAATGGCTTGCGAAAAAGGAAGCGCCGCCGACGGTTTGTGCCACCGCGCCTGGCTGCTTTGCAGCCGGTGGGCTGCCGACTCCTTTCCTTTCGCGGCCAAACGGTCACGCTGATTTGCTTCAAGAGGGACGAACGACAGGCTCGCGCATCTTTTCGTCGTCGATCGGGCGGCCTTGCCGCAGATGAAGTCCGGTGCGCCGCCGGTCTTCGCTGGTGTCGGTGATTGGATGACTGCGAGCTGGGTGGAAAATGATCGCGTTTACATGATCGCGGTGCAGGGCGATCGCGCGGCCGTGCAGCACTATCTGCCCAGCGCCTAACCAAGAGCGCGGCGGTAGTTTGCGCTGGTGAAGCCGGGTGTAGAACTTTCTCCCGGTCCTTCGAGCAAATAATAGCTACTCTTCTTCCGCTACCGTGAAGGTGACATTGTCGATCTTCGCCACAGCGAGCGCGTCGAGGACATCGATCGTGCGACTGTATTTCGCCTGTGTGTCGCTGATGATCGTGACCACGGCCGGTGTCTTGGCGGCGTCGGCGTTTTGCTTCAGGCGCATGAGCGTGCCCTTGAGTTTCGGCAGATCCTTGCTCGTCGCTGAATCAAAGGGCTCGTCGTTGAGCGAAATCTCGCCGGTATCGGAGATGGTAATGATTTGCTCATCGACAAAATCGGTCGAGGACGAGGTCTCGGCGGTGCCGGGCAGTTGCGTGTTCAGCTCGTTCTCCACTTTCACCGCGCCGGCCATGACCATGAAAAAAAGCATGATCACAAAAACGACGTCGATCATCGGCGCGATCTGGAAACCGAGGTTGCCTTCGTTTGGATTAAGCTTCGAGGCGCATTCGCGTTATTCTTTGTTTACGGCCGAGAACGAGATGTCCGTGATGCCGGCTTCGGCGCAGGCGTTCATCGCCTGCGAAACGTAGATCGCGGGCACATCGCGATCGCCGCGGATGACCGCGCGGAAAGTCGGATTCGCTCCCGCGGTAATCTTTTTCTCGCCCGTAATGCGGGCGGTCTTGAGCGGTCCGACCATCTCGGCGGCATTTTGATAAGTGTGATCGTCGAAAACGAATTGCGCCTTCTTCGCGGGCAGGTTCCAGCGCACGTTCAGAATCGCTTCGGCGCGGGTGTTGTCTTTTTTCTGCGCGTCTTTCGCGATCGGCAACTGGATCGATTTGTCGACCTTCAAGCACCTGCGCCGAGGTGATCGTCATGAAGAAAACCAGAATGGTCAGGAGCACGTCGATCATCGGCGCGACCTGAAATTCAGGTTCGCCTGATTCGCTGCCTCCGCCTCCTCCTGCCATCGCCGTTGACCCTCGTTAGGCTGGTTGCTCGGCCGGATCCGCCGTGGCTTGCGCGTCGGCGGCCAGCCAGTTCGGCGTGGCGGCGAAAAGCTCGTCGTCGCCGAGGTGAACGCCGGCGAGCGACTCGTAAGGCATCTTGCGGAAGAGACTGTTCACGATGTCCTGAATGTGATGGATCGAGCCGGTCGCGCGATTGCGCAGGAAATAAAACGCGCCGAAAGCCGGGATGGCGATGACGAGACCGCTCGCCGTCGCGACGAGCACTTCGCCGATGGCGGCGGAAAGGCCGGAGGGATCGCCGATGCCGCTGGAGCCGAGTTTGGCGAAGGCCTTGATCATGCCGGTGACCGTGCCTAACAAACCGATCATCGGGGTGCAGACGCCGATAACGGAGAGATAGCTGATGTAGGTCTGCAGGTGCGAATTTTCCTTCGCCAGCTCGCCCATCATGCCTTCCTCGGCGACTTGTTTGCCCTCTCCGAGCAGGCCGATCCCGATCCGCAACACATTCGTCAGAGGTGACGGATTCGCTTTGCAGTAGTGATGCGCGCCGACGTAATCGCCCTGCCGGAAAAGCGTCTTGAGCGCTTCCTCCTGCTCGGGCGGCGCGGCCTTTTTGCGGCTCGTCCGGATGATTCCGTCGCCGATCAGGTAAAGGGTCGCGATCGAGCAGAGCGCGATCGGGAACATGACCCAGCCGCCTTCCTTGATCTGCTCCCAGAGCGTCTTTGATTGCACGCCGGCGGCGGGCCCGGGCGAGGCGGCCGCCTGCGCCAAGCCGGGCGTGGCGAGGAGGAGAAAGGCGCCTGCGATCGCGCAAGCGAAGAGGCGAAGAGCCCGCTTCATTTTCGTTAGGCGAGTGATCTGTTCGATCGTGTTTTTCATTTTGGCAACTTCTGCAACTCGGCCCGGGCGATCTCCGCCTGCGCCGATTTCGGGTATTCGGCGGTCAGATCGTTGAGCGATCGTCTTCGCCTCTTCCAAGTCTTCCAAACCGCGGAAAGCGCGCGCACTGCCGAGGAGCGCGGGCGGCATCCAGCGTTTTTCGTCCTCGTAAAAAACCGGCACGTGGAGATAGGCGAGGACGGCGTCGTCCCACTGCCGTTGCGCGAGGAGTGCGTCGCCTTTGTGCACCCAGGCCTCGGCCAGCACTTCCGGCTTCGCGCTTTCCTTGATCACGGTGTCGCAGAGCTGCAGTGCCTTGTCGTAATCGTCCTTGCGCACCAGGCCGGCGACGAGTTGCAGTTGCGCCGCCCGGGCGGTCTCCGGGTCGGTCACGTTTTTTCGAATTTCGTCGCCCAGCGCTCTCGGCCTCTTTGTCGAGCTGCATTCCGCTGAGAGCGGAAACCTTGAGCAAGCGCGGCATGAGCCCACCAGTTGCCCGGGATGTCGCGAAAGGGTTCGTAATATTTTACGACCGGCTCGATGTCGGCGAGGGCCTTTTCCGGCTGGCCTTGGGAAAGAAAAGCCGCGGTGGTTTTCAGTTGCGGCGGCTCGGGGAAATCGATCTTGGCGATCGTGGAGGCCTGGTAACCGACTTCGCCGCTGCTCGCGCCGACCTGCACTTTGATCATCACCATGTCGCCGGAACGACGGACGCCCTTGGTTTCGATCGTTTGGCCGGTTTTGAGGAGGATGTTTTGGGCCTGGGCCGATGGGGCGATTACGAGCACGAGCACGAGCAGAGGAGAAAGCGCGGCTCGGGATGACGAGGCGCGTAAGCGTGATTGGTGGATTGTCATCATCCCTCGCCCAGAGCTTCGAGTCGCTTTCGCGCTTCGGTGGCTTCGGTGAAATTGGACAGCTTTTCGTTGCGCAGGAGCTCGCGATAAGTGTTGGTCGCTTCCTGGGTTTTGCCGAGCTTTTCGAAACTCTCGCCGCTCGCGATATAGGCTTTCGCGACCCAGGGCAGGAACTTCTGGTAGCCGACGTAAACGCGCTGGAAATAAGCATTTGCTTCCGCCCACTTGCCGCGTTTGGCGGCGATCTGGCCTAACGAATAGACACTGCAGGCGGTCGCTTCGCCGCGCCATTCCCGGACCGATGCCACCTGCTCAAAGGCCTTTTGCGCTTCATCCAGCTTTCCGAGCGCGAGCAAGGTCTTGGCGCGGCCGAGTGAGATCTCTTTCAGCTTTTGGGCGGCCGCGATCTTCTCCGTGCCGTCGGTGAAATAACGCAACGCCTTCGGGATAATCCTTTTTTTGGTAGGCGATTTCGCCCAGGCCGTTGTAGGCGTAGTCGACCATCTGGCTCTTCGGAAAGTCATCCAGCAGCCGCTGATAAAAGCTGGCCGCCTGATCGAACTTTTCTGCGCGCAAAAGATAATCGCCCACTTCGCCGAGGAGCAGCGGGCTCAAGTCTTCCGGCTTAAACTCGCTTGCGATCTGCGCGATGTTTTTTTCCTCTTCGTCCGGTTGGCGGCGGAGCCGGGCGAGCTCGGCCTTGGCGAAAAGGATGCGCGCTTTGGCGGTGGCGGATTCTTCGTTGGCCGGTCGAGGAAAGCAGGCGATCGAGTTCCGCGCCCGGATCGGCTTGCGGCGTGACCCCCGGCTCGACAGAGTCTCGCCCTACCGAACCGGGGTCAGCGTTCTCGGCGACGGCTGTCTTTTTCTTCACGCAGAGCTGCGCGAGCTGCGTGATCAATTGCTCGACCGCGTCGCGTTTCGGATCGGCGATGTATTTCTTGATCGTGTCGGCGGCGAGCTGTTTGGCCTCGTCGATCTTGCCTTCGTGCGCTTTCGCTTTGCCGATCCAATAGAGCGCCGAAACGACGGTCGGGTTATCCGGTTTGTCTTTGACGAAGCCGCTGAAAAGCTCGGCGACTTTGTCCCATTCGCCCTGTTTTTGCAGGAGCTTGCTCGCGGCGAAGAGCGAGTAGTTCATCACCTCGTCGGTCGTCGCGGTCTGATAAGAGCGGATGTAAACCGGGATGGCGGCGGACTCGCGATCGCTCGCGGCGTAGGCGTCGCCGAGGAGCGCGAGGACTTCGCCGAGTTGCGGGTTGCTCGGAAATTGTTTTTCCCACGCCTGGCAATCGGCGATCACCTCGTCGTAAAGCGAGGCGGCATATTTGCAGACGGCGAGCCGGTATTTCGCGTCGGGCAGAAAGCTGCCGTTCGGATGTTTCGCGACATAATCCTGGAGCTGGTTCATCGCATCCTGGTATTTCCCGGCGAAGAGTGCGCAGAGCGCGATGCGGTATTTCACGTCCTCGGCGCTCGCGCCTTTCGGAAATTCGCTCAGATATTTTTTGTAGGCCGTGATCGCCTCGTCGTAGCTGCCGGCCATGAACTTGGCGTTGCCCAACAAATAGCGGATCTGCTCGCGGAATTGGCTCTTTGGTTGCGTCTCGAGGATGCGGCCGAAATAAGTCTCCGCGGCCTTCGGATCGCCTGCCTGCAATGCGACCGCGCCTAACAAATACCCGACGGTCGCCGCGTTCGGTCCGTTCTTGAAATCGCGCAGATACTGCTCGCAGCGTTCCTCGGCCCGCTGCGGCTGGTTGACGTCGGCGAGGGCGACGATCAAGCCGAAAAGCGCCGGTTCGCGCTCCGGGCCTTCCTTGAAGCGGTCGAGGATTTCCTGGTTGACGACGACCGCTTCCCATTTGCGATCGAGCTCGTAAAAACAGCGGCCAAGGCGCAGGTAGATTGCCGGGGTGATCGAGGGCAGTTTCTCGAATTCCTCGAGCAGCTTTTGCGCATTCGCGATGCTTGCCTTGAGCTGGTTATTGACCGTTGTGAGCTGCGTGATCTGGGTCGGGTTGGCGCGGATCGCGGCGAGGTTTTCCTCGACCCGGTTCTGCAATCCGGCGATCCGGTCGTTCTGCAGCCGAATGACTTGTTCGCGCGGCCAGCGCAGAACGATAGCAGGCGAGCGCTTCCTTGAATTGCTGCTTTTCGTAAAACTTGTCGCCGAGCTCAACCGTCAGCGCGTTCAGCTCGATGATGTTGTCCGCCAGGGCAATCTTTTGCTGGATCGCCTCGAGAGTGCGCAGCGCTTTGGCGCCGTCGCCTTTCTCGGCGTAAAGCTTGGCCAGCGTCGTCGCGCCGCGCATTGCGTCGGGGGTGCGAATTTCCTGGCCGGTCAGTTTTTCCAGCGTTCGAATCGCGTCGTCGGTCTTGCCTGCCGCTTTAAGAGCTTCGGCCTCGAAAAGCAGGGCCTGTTCGCGCAGTTGGGGATCGTTCTCCAACGCCGCCATCTGCGCCGCCGCATCCGTGAAATTCTTGCCGAGCAAATTCGACTGGGCGATGGCGAAGGAGGCGCCGCGCGTGTGTCGCCCTTTCGGGAATTTCGCCTGGTAGTTTTTGAAGGCGACGATCGCCTTGGGATAGTCGCCGGCATTAAAATAAGCGGAGCCAATGGTGTAAAAAATTGGCTCAACCTGCGGCGTCACTTCGACTCGGGCGACGAGCGCTTCGAGATCTGTCGCGGCCTTGGCGTAATCGCCGGCTTGGAATTCCGCCATCGCCTGGCTGTGGGCAATCGCAAGATCGCGATTGTCCTGGCCCGAGGCCGTCGCGACCGCCACGACCGAGCAGAGCGCCGCGGAAAAGGTGCGCGCGCGCCGAACGGGGGGGTTCATGGGCGCGCAATATAGCAGAGGGGTTGCGGGCCCGTCGATGGTTTCTTTTGCGTCCTCGCCCTTTTGCGGCCATGGGCGCGGAAGTGTGATTCCCGAGCGCCGGCTTGAGAGCACGGTCCCGTTCCACTGGAAAACAGGAGAAACCGCCTAACGAACTAGCGCGTGGTACTGGCCGTCTTGGGACCGGCGCTCAGACGGACGAGGTCGCTCAGGATGTTGAGCGTCTCGTCGCGTTCCGGATCGATCGCGGCAGCCTTGCTGTCATCGCCGTCGGCGAGATCAGAATCCGGATCCGATCATCGTCAGTCGGCATCGGGAGCGGCTTCCGGCGCGACCTTCATGCCGCCTTTACTCTTTGCCTCGGCGATTTTCCCAGGATACATGATCAGCTCAAGTTTGGGTGCGTCGATCGTCTCGAGGGTGACCCGATAAATGCTCGGTTCTTCCTCCTTCCGGGCGAGACGATCCTTGGAACGCGCTTCCTTGCGCGCTTTCTGCTCGTCCACCTCGTGGCGGCGCACGTCTTCGTTTAGCGAAATGCGATTGTCGTCCAGCTTCTTGCGCAACCGTTCCATGTCCTCCAGAACGTAATGAAATTCCGGATCAGCCGCGACGCGGGCGGCGGAGCGCGCCTTCAATTCGTCGAGGAAAAGCGGATGCGTGTCCGACCATTTGGTGAACCTCGCGGGCGGCACTTCATCGTAGGCGAGCGCATTTTTCAGGGCGCCCTCGCCAAATTCGGGGAGATCGGTCAGCGTCGGAAGCACGATGTCCGAGGTGACGCCGTGCAATTGGGTCGAGCCGCCCGCGACGCGATAGAATTTCTGGATCGTTAGTTTGAGCGCGCCGTCATCCTGCGAACGGCTGCCGAGGAGCGAAGTGAAACGGCCGATCTCGAGGATGGTTTGCACCGTTCCCTTGCCGAAAGTGCTCTTGTCGCCCACGATCACGGCACGGCCGTAGTCCTGCAAGGCCGCCGCGAAAATCTCGCTCGCGGACGCGCTTTGCCGGCTGGTCAGGACGACGAGCGGACCATCGTAAGCAATGCCGGGATCCGGATCGGTCGAGATCACGACGCGCTCGTTGGCGCCTTTGGTCTGCACGACAGGGCCGGACTTGAAGAAGAGGCCGGTGAGAGAAATTGCTTCTTCGAGCGACCCGCCCCCGTTGCGACGCAAGTCGATCACGAGGCCGCCTATTTTTTCCCGCTTCAACCGTTTCAGGAGCGCCAGCACATCCTTCGTCGTGCTTTTCTTATGCGAATCCATGTCGGCGTAAAACGATGGCAGGGTGAGCCAGCCGAGCTTCACCGGATTGCCGTCGCGGTCCTTCTTGATGATGATGTCGGCGCGCGCTTCCTGGTCTTTCAGCTTGATCTCGTCGCGCACCAGCTCGACCGTTTTGCGCTGGGCCGGGTCGGTCGCGCTCGCCGGAATGACGAGGAGCCGCACCTTGGTGCCTTTCTTGCCTCGAATCTGCTCGACCACCTTGTCGAGTCGCATATCGCGAACATCGACGAAATCCTTGGAGCCCTGGGCGACGGCGCTGATCCGATCACCGACTTTCAATCGGCCGCTCGTCTGCGCCGGGCCGCCCGCGACGAGGCTCTCGATTTTGGCGTAGCCGTCCTCGCTGCGCAGCATCGCGCCGATCCCGACGAGCGACAGGCCCATGTTGATGCTGAAGTTCTTCAGGTCGGACGCGCTCAGATATTCCGAGTGCGGATCGTAGGCCTGGGCGAGAGCGTCGAGGAACAGCTTGACCTGCTCGTCGTTATCTTCCTCGTGAATGTTGCGCAGCATGCGGTCGTAGCGGCGCTCGACCAGCTTGGGCCCGGGCTCGATCGGATGGTCGGACAGTTTCTCTTGCAAAAGCTCGTTCTCGATCCGCTGGCGCCAAAGGTCGTCGGCCTCGGCTTCGTCTTTAGGCCAGGGTGCTTTCTGCCGGCTGAGGAGGACGGTTTCGTCGGACTTGAAATCAACCGGCTGCTTGACCAGTTCCTTGATCTTCTTGACCCGATCTTCCACCCGCTTTTGGAAAACGGCGAAGATCTCGTGGGCCGGTTGGAGGTTCCCGAGCAGGATGTCGTCGTCGAGAGTGGTAGCATATTTCGCCGTGAAAGCGTCGATATCCTTCTGGGTGAAAAAGAGATGGCTGAAATCGAGGAGCTCGAGATAGCCGGTGAGGAGTTTGCGCGAAATCTCGTCGTTCAGCGGATGATGCGTGTAGTGGCCCTCCTCGAGGAGACGTCCGACGGAGAGGCCGATCTGCTCGGAATCCGACTTTGCCAAAACCGGCTGCACGCCGAGTGCGACGGCGAGCAAGCCAGACAGGAGCGCGCCGGATCGACCAAGGAAATTTTTCATAAATTCGGAAAAAAAAGCTCGCAGAAAACGATTTGAAAGCAAGGTGAGCGAGCGGGTCACAAAGCCCGGAGGTGAAGAGTGAGACAACGCTCCCCGGCGAAGATTCAAATTTAGATTCGGATGCAGGCCGGCTGAAGGATGCAATTTCCGTTCCGTGGGACGCCTGCTCCTGCTGCTAATCTTGGTCCTGCTATTCCGTGGCGGTAGGATTAGGATTAGGAAGCAGGAGCAAGAAAGAGATGATCGAATACCGCAGCTTCACCGGCGGAATTTTTGAGACGAATTGCTACGCGCTGGAGGCGCCTGAGGGTTGGATCCTCTTCGATGCTCCGGATGGTGCGTGCGACTGGGTCGTCCGGCAGGAAATCGAGCTGCGCCTCCTCCTCCTCACTCATGGGCACATCGATCACATCCAGGACGTAGCGAAGATCAAACGCCGCTTCGGCTGCCCGGTAGGCGTCCATCCAGCCAGCGCGCCGATGCTCTCCGACCGCGAATTCTTTCGCAACTTCGGTTTCGAGATCGCGATCGAGCCCGTGACGCCCGATCTGCTGATCGAAGCCACGCCCTCCCGCGAATTCCTCGGGATGAACTTCGAGATCCTCGAAGTGCCCGGTCATTGCCCCGGCAGCCTGTGCTTTTTTTCGCGCGAGCACGAGCTGCTCATCGGCGGCGATGTCCTCTTCGCGGGCGGGGTCGGCCGCTGGGACTTGCCCGGTGGTGACGGCGATCTGCTCTTTGCCGGCATCCGGGAAAAACTCTATCCGCTAGGCGATAACGTCACCGTCCTGCCGGGTCACGGCCCCGCCACCACGATCGGCAGCCGAGCGCCGCGCGAACCCTTTCGTGCGGCCGTTGTAGCCGGGGACGTGTCCTCGGCCGGGTTGGACGCTGTCTCTGTTTCTGCCCTTGTTGTGCTACGACGGTTCGTCCACGACCGGGGTCAACCACCCCGGCCACAGGAGGGCGCACCTATGCCGTCCCGGTTGGCGGAAGCTGACGCAACAGCCTGCGCAACGGCTCCGAACCCTCGATCCCGGTGAGAACTTCGGCTAACGAATCGAGCGCGGCGGGAATGTGGGCTAGGAAGGCGCGGTTCTTTTGCACCAGCCCGAGGAAGGCGTAGGCGCCGAGCGCCTGCATCAGGCGTTGCATGGCGCAGAACTGAAACTTTTCCGCGAAGTCCGGGTCGGTGACCCCAGCTTCGATGCGATAGAACCCAAGCAACTTCTTCCGCTCGGCCGCGCTGACTTGCACATAGGGATCGTAAAGGAGCGAAGCCAGATCGTATTCTGCGAGTCCGGGCCGCATCCCTTGGAAATCGATCAGATAAGCCTGCTGGTCGCGGATGATGATGTTCTGCGATTGAAAATCGCGATGGACGAGCATGCGCGGGTAGCGCTCCAATTGCTGGGCAATTTGTTCCAGTCGAGGAAGGCGAGCCAGTTCATGCAACTTCCTCTCCTCGACGCCGAAATGACGGCCGAGGCAATTCTCGAAGAAATAATGCTGTTCCCAAAGGTAAAGCGCCGCGTCGAACTGCGCTGGCAGATCGTCCCGGATTTCCGCAGAGTCAGCCGCGGAGACGCGGTGCAGCTTCGCGATTTCTTCGAGCGCTGACTCGTAAAATGGGCGGCGTATCGCCCAGCTTTCGTCGCGGTAGCTCCAAAGGTCGCGCTCGCCGAGATCCTCGATCCAGATGAGGCCTTCCGCCGGATCGTGAAAGAATATCTTCGGTGTGCGCACACCGTGGGTGGCCAGGAACTCCGCGATACCGACATAGCGCTCATTTTCGGCGTGCCCTTGTTTGTATTTGACGAGGACGATCGACTGACCGGGTGAAAACTGGATGCGATAAAACTTGCGCTCCGACCCGCCTTTTTCGATCGGCGAAATGCTTGCTTCCGTCGCGGCCAGGCCGGGGAAGCGGAGGCGCGTCTGGCGCAGGAGCGTCTCGGCAAGAATCATCGGGAAAGCGAACAGGAAAAAGCAGCTGAAGATGAAATAATGAGGAAAGCAGGCCGTAACGGATGCGCAGCAACGGTCGGGTTTTCCAAGCAGGAAAAGGAGTTCGATCTCGTTCCCCTTCCTGCTTTCCTGCTTTGAAAGCCCGGCCTCATCTTCGATTTCGTTACGGCCTGATTCATTCTTGCGCCGGCCAATCTAAATAACAGCATCGGTCAGCGAGCCCTCGGCGCTGCGCCGGGTGCGGACGATACAGCGATTCAGCCGCGAGCGGGAGGCAATTTGTGCGCCGGGCCAAAGGATCGAGTCCTCGACGATTGCGCCGGCGCCGACGCGACAGCCGGCCCCAATCGAAGAGCAACCGCGCACTTGCGCGCTCGGATCGACGCTCGCGTCGGGCGCGATCCGGATGGGCCAGGCGGACGGCTGCACGTAATCCGGCCGCCACGTTTCTTCGCTGAGCGTGCGATGGACCGCGAGATATTCAGCGCGCGAGCCGAGATTCCACCAGCGGCCTTCCTGCGAAACGACGCCACCGATCCGGCCGCCAGCGCCGATCCATTCGGCGAGGACTGGAATAAAGGAGACTTTCGTGTCTGACGGAATGCGCTCGAAAATCTGCGGGTTCCAGACCGAAACATTGGCATAGTCGAAATTACCGGGATGTCCGTAGCGATTTCCGATGTCGATGACTCGACCGTCGCCGTCGCGGAATGCGATGTTGGAGGCCAGGCCGGTCTCGCGCAAGGCGAGGGTGACGTCGTTGCCGCTACCGAAATGTGCCTCGAGCAGCGGCTCGAGCGGGAGGTCGGTCAGGACGTCACCGCTGTAGGCAATGAACGGCTTTGTCCCGAGCCACGGTTGCGCATTCTTGATCCCGCCGCCGGTTTCGAGCAGGACCGGCTCGTGTATCAGCCTGATGGGAAGCTGGCGATATCTACCGTTGGCGAAAAGGGTTTCGAAATGTCCGGAAAGATGATGGGTGTTGACGACGAACGACTTCACGCCCGCGGCCGCGAGGTGATCGAGAGCGAAGGTGATAAGCGGTTTTTGGAAAATCGGGACGAGCGGCTTTGGCAAGTCCTCGGTCAACGGACGGAGCCGCAGGCCGAGACCGGCGCCGAGGACGAAGGCCTGGGTGACCATGTGCCTAACGATGATTAGGATCGCTTGCTTTGCTCACCGCGCTGCATCGGATGCCCGGGACGCAATGTCAAATTAGCGCCGCGCACGGCGATGGTGTTAAGGAATATTGTACGCTTCGACCAGTCCGACGCCGGTCGTCTCGTCTATTCCGTGAACCACGGCGGTATATGCCCCGGCGGGGAGCGCCGCGAAAATCGCCGCCTCGCGGTCGTCGCTGGGTTCGAGGCCGGTTGAGGTGATAATCCCTTCCTGCGTGTCCCGCCAGTTGTCGTTCAACGCCACCAGGTCGCCATTGCTGTTGTGCAATTCGACCGTCGGATCCTGCAGCGCGCCCGTTACGCCGATCGCGCCTAACGACGGCCCGAGCGCGCGCACCACGATGTTGGCCTGCGCCGATGCCTCCGCTCGAGATGATCAACCCGCCGATCAAGGCCGCGTCGTCTGTCCCGACAAGGCCGCGCGTGCTGATGTTGGCAAATTGCGCCTCCGGCGTCGCATCGAGATCGTAGGCTTCGACCAGCGCGGTCCCGGTGGTGTTGTTTGTGCCCTGGAGGATGGCGGTGTAGGCGCCCGGGTCGAGCGTCGCGACAATTGCCGCTTCGCGATCGTCGTCAGGCTGGAGGCCCGTCGCCTCGATCGCGGCCTCCTGGGTTTCGCGCCAGTTGTCGTTCGAGAAAATAAGGGCGCCCGTGTTGTCATGAAGTTCGAGCATGGGATCCTGCAACACGCCGCTGAGGCCGAAGGCGGCGAGCGAAGGACCGATCGCGCGCAGGATCACCTGCTTTGCCGTTGAGCCGCTCACAATCAGACCGCCGATCAGGACATCCTCGCCCGTGCCGACCATTTCGCGGGTCGAGATGTTAAGTTGGCGCGAGGTGTGCACGACAGACGCCGGGTCGTTAGGCTCCGTCCCGGAGAGAAACTCGGAGAGATTGTCCTCGGCGTCGCCGTCCGCGTCACCGTCCGGTCCGCCGAGCTGCGGATCATTGATCTGGGCGAGCGATAAACGCGAGGCCTGGAAACCGGTGAAATCGACCTCCGGCGCGATCCCGACACGGGTGATAAACGGGTCGGGATTTCCCGTGCGCGTATCGACCCAGACCGGCACCGCCGGCACGTCCGGGCTGGTCGATTCCGCGATGCCCTAGATAATCGCCCAGCATGTAGCCGTCAGCAGTCAGCGGCGCGAGCGTGGCGTTGGTTGTTTCACTCGTTAGGCGAATGTTTGGCTGCCAGGTCGCCCCGCCATCGAACGATTGAGCCACGTAAAGATTGCAGAGCGTTGAGACCCCGCCGCTGTCGCGCTGGTCGTAAAAGGAGACAGTTAGGCTTTGCCCATCGGGCGAGGCGGAGATCGCGGGGTTAAAGACACCCGTGCTTGGATTATCACTGACGGCGATTGGGGCCGACCAGGTGGCACCGGTATTGGTCGATTTGGTAAACAAGATGCGCGGAAGGCCCGCGCCGTCGCGAGCTTGATACACGACGTAGAGCGCGCCGGTCGTGCGATCGGTTGCGGCCGAGGGCAGGAAGACGCCGGTGCGAATGCTCGGGTGAACGTAACGAGTCACGGTTGTGATCAGCGTCGGCGCCCCGAAGGTAATGCCGCCGTCGGTCGAGAGCACCATGTCAATCTCCTCCGGTGTCGTGGCCGCGTCGTCACCGCCGAACCCGCTCTCGGCGAAGTTCCAATAGATAATGGCAACCCGCCCGTCCCGGAGAAAGATCGGTTGCGAGCCCTGGGCGCTTGTGGTGGCTGAGTGAATGACGACGCCGGGACTCCAGGTCACGCCATGATTGTCGCTATAGGATCGGAGGATCGGCGATGCGTCGGTCGTTCCGAATTCAGTCCAGGTAACGAGAATCCGGCCGACCGTCGATGTGCCGGCGAAGGTATTGACCGCCATCCACGGCTTGTCGGGGAAGTCGCTGTTGTTTTCGGGCTGGAAAACAACTGCGGGCGCGGCAAAGGTCGCCCCGCCGTCGATGGATCGGCTGACGAGAATAATGCCGGTCGTGAAGGCGCTATCGGTCGCGGCCTCGGTGTTCAGAAAAACTTTGCCGTCCAGGTCGATCCCGGCCACCGGGTCGGTCGCGCGGAAATAGGGGCCGCCAGTGATCGTCGTTAGGTTGGGAATCAACGCCCGTGTCCAACTAAGGCCGCCATCGTGGGTCACCGAATAGCCGCAATCGACCGCGCCGCCATCCGTGAAGCGGCCCTCCTGAAAGACCGCGGCCAGAAAATCGGGATCGGATGGCGAGCGCGACGATATGGGGTTCGGCCTGCGCCCGCATCGTCGGGGGCAAGGGTGCCGGATCGTCGCCCAGCCGCAGATTCGGCCCAACGCGCAGGTCGAGGGTGACGACCGCTTCGGCCTGGGCCGGCGCCCGGGCGGCGGCCGGCGCCCTAACGATATCGCCGCCGCGGTCAAGCAGCATGAGCGCACCCGAAGAAAGGCGCTCGAGCGGGACGGTTTCCAATGCGGCGGGCCAACTGCTCCGATCGGGAGCGGGCATGGAGACGCCGGGCCCCGATGAGGCAGTCGTCGTTAGGCAACAGGAAATTGCTCCCAGACAACACAAGGCTGGAGCCGAGGACGCGAGAGTTCTTTTTCAATCTTGGGAAATTTACGCGGCGACGAACCCCGGACAAGGGACCAGATGCCGACGATTCACGACCCGCGCCTTAGTGCAGGTTGTAAACTTCCACCAAGCCAACTCCGGTTCCGCCATTTTTGCCGCTTTCGATCGCGGTGTAGGCGCCGGGCGCGAGGGTTATCAGGATCGCCGCTTCGGCGTCATTTGAAGGCTGCAGGCCGGTCGCTACGATCTCCGCTTCCTGGTCGCTTTGCCAGCTATCGCTGGAGGCGATAAGCATCCCGTTGGCGTCGTAGAGATCGAGAACGGGATCGGCGAGAGGATCGGCAATCCCGAAATCGCCTAACGAAGGCCCCAGCCCGCGCACCATCACCTGGCTGCTGCCGCCGGTGCTACTTGCGACGATGAACCCGGCGATCATGACGCTGCTGCCGGTATCGACAAATCCCCGGGTGCTGATGTTCGCCAGTTCGGGTCCGGTGCCGGCGCCCAAGTCGTAGATTTCGATCAGCCCGATGCCGGTTGTGTCCTGCTTCCCGCGCTCAATCACGGTGTAGGTGCCGGCGGCAAGGGTAGCAATGAGTGCAGCCTCGGCGTCATTGGTCGGCTGCAGGCCGGTAGCCTCAATCTCCGTTTTCTGGTTCTTCATCCAGTTGTCGTTCTCGGCGATGATCACGTTGCCGCTGTGCAGTTCGATGATCGGGTCGGCCAGCGTGCCGGTAATCCCGGCGCTGGCCAGCGACGGACCCAGGCCGCGGATGAGCACGTCCTTGAAGCCGGAGCCGACGACGATGAAACCGCCATCGAGCACGTTGTCGCCGGTCAGGATGTTCAGTCGCGTGGAAATGTTGACCAGCGTGGCGGTATTCTGCACGGCGAGGAAAGCCGGGCTGAAGTCCGTGGTGGCGAACAACGACTCAGTCCCATCGGGGGTGATCTTCTCGATCGTCGAGGTGAGATTGTTGACCACATAAAGATTGCCGCGACGAATCGAAGGCCAGGCCGATCGGGCCGCTCAAGCCGACGGTGGGGAGGGAACCGAGATCAGCGCCGCTCGGGGAAAAAACCTGGATCGTGTCCGAACCGTTGTTCGCCACGTAGAGATTGCCCAACGAATCGAAGGCCAGGCCTTCAGGGTTGTTCAGAAAGAAGCTGGTGAAAGGGATGAGCGGTGTCCCGATTGGCGAAAAGCGCTCGATCGTGTTGCCAAAATTCGCGACGCAAAGGTTGCCCGCGGCATCGAAGGCAAGGCCAGTCGGGCGGCCGATGACATTCGCGAAAACCCCGAGGTCGGTCCCGTTCGGGGCAAACTTCTCGATCGTGTTGCCGCCGAAGTTGGCGGCGTAAAGATTGCCCTTGCTATCGAAGGCCAGGCCCATGGCATTGTTAATGCCAGTGCTGGCGAAGACGCCGAGATCAACGCCGTTCGGCCCGAATTTCCTGATCACGTTGCTGTTCGTCGTGACGTAAAGATTGCCGCTCGAGTCGAGCGCGAGACCGTAGGGGCCATTGACAAACTCGCCGGTGAAGGGCGAGCCCGCACCATTGTCATCGTATTTCGTGATCGAATTGACCCCGGAATTGGCGACAAAAAAATTATCGGCCTGGGCGAGGGAAGCGAGGACCAGGAGACCGGTGGCAATTGTCAGGGTGCGCTTGAATTTCATAAAGTTGAACCGGAGCAAAATAATAGCGCAACTCTCACAGCAGGTCGCGCACCGCGCCGCGTTGTGCCGGCTCTTTGCCTGACGCATATTGCGGTGAATGTCCTACGAGCTCGAATCCAGCTATCGCCCGCGCGGCGACCAGGGGCAGGCGATCGCCAAGCTGCTCAAGTCCGTCGAAGCCGGCAATCGCCATCAGACGCTCCTCGGCGTGACCGGTTCCGGCAAGACCTTCACGATCGCGAATGTCATCCGCGAACTCGACCGGCCGACGCTCATCATTTCGCACAACAAGACGCTCGCCGCGCAGCTTTACTCGGAGTTCAAACAGTTCTTCCCGCGCAACGCGGTCGAATATTTCGTCAGCTACTTCGATTACTACCAGCCGGAGGCCTACATCCCGCGCTCCGACACCTACATCGAGAAGGATTCGTCGATTAACGAGGAGATCGAGCGTCTCCGGCTTTCCGCGACGAGCGCGCTTCTTTCCCGGCGGGACATGATCGTGGTCGCGAGCGTCTCGTGCATCTACGGTGTGACTTCGCCGGAGGATTATCTGCGCATGCTCCTGACGGTGAAACGCGGCCAGCAAATCTCTCGCGAAGCCGTCCTCGGGCGGCTCGTCGACATGCTTTACGAGCGCAACGACATGAGCTTCGGCCGGGGAAAATTCCGGGTGCGCGGCGACGTGGTCGAGGTTTATCCCGCGACCGCGGACGAGGAAGCGATGCGCCTGGAATTTTTCGGCGACGAGATCGACGCGATCACGCGCTTCGATCCGCTCACCGGCCACGCCCACGAATCGTTAGGCGTGATGACCTTCTTTCCGGCGAAACAATTCGTCACGCCTGCCGACAAATTGAATCGCGCGCTCATCTCGATCCGCAACGAGCTCGACCAGCGGATCGTTCAGCTCGAATCGCAGGGGAAACTGCTCGAAGCGCAACGCCTGAAAATGCGCACCGAATACGATCTCGAGATGCTGCAGGAGATGGGTTTCTGCAACGGGATCGAAAATTACTCGCGGCACTTCTCCGGCCGCCCGCCGGGTTCGAAGCCGTTCACGCTGCTCGACTTTTTCCCGAAGGATTTTCTGCTCGTGATCGACGAATCGCACGCCACCATTCCGCAGATCGGCGGGATGTACGAGGGCGACAAATCGCGCAAGACCGTCCTGGTCGAATACGGCTTCCGCCTCCCCAGCGCGCTCGACAACCGGCCGCTCAATTTCCCCGAGTTCATGGGCATGGCGAACCAGCTCGTCTACGTCAGCGCGACGCCGGCCGAGTTTGAAATCAAGAACAGCATCGTCGGCAACAACGGCTATTTTCCGCACAAGCGGGCGCGGATCGGCGAGGAAGAGCTGGTGCCTTTCGTCGTCGCTGGAGGGACGAGCGTCCGCTCGTCCGGAGATGTGCAGCCGCAACGTCCCTCCGCTCTCGCGCACCGACCAGCCGCCGGAGGAATTCGATGTTCACACCCCGGGCGCGCCGCTGGTCGTCGAGCAAATCATTCGCCCGACCGGCCTGCTCGATCCGAAAATCACGCTCAAAGAATTGAAGAATCAGATCGACGATACGATCGAGCTTTGCCGGCAGCGGGTGGAACGCCAGGAGCGCGTCCTTGTCACCACCCTGACGAAGCGGACCGCGGAAGATCTCTCCGATTACCTGCGCGACGTCGGCTTGAAAGTGCGCTACCTGCACAGCGACATCGACACCATCGAGCGGGTGGAAATCCTGCGCGGGCTGCGTGCGGCCGAGTTCGACATCCTCGTCGGCATCAACCTTCTCCGCGAAGGCCTCGACCTCCCGGAAGTCTCGTTAGTCTGCATCCTCGATGCCGACAAGGAAGGCTTCCTTCGCAGTCAGACCTCACTTATCCAGACCGCCGGCCGCGCCGCGCGGCACATCAACGGCGAAGTCGTTCTCTTTGCCGATACCGTCACGCAAAGCATGCAGGCTTTGATCTCGATCTCCGATTACCGCCGGAGCAAGCAGATGGAGTACAACGAAAAGCACGGCATCACTCCGCAGACCGTGCGGCGCGCGGTGCAGGAAAGCCTGCACACCATCCTGCGCGGGCGCGAAATCGCCGCCTCTGTCATTCAGGAAGCTGGCGGCGACTTCAATCTCACCGAGCTCCTGCGCGAACTGGAAGAGGAGATGCAACAAGCCTCGGCCAACCTTGAATTCGAGCGCGCAGCCTTGTTGCGCGACCAGATCATGGAAGTAAAAAGCGGCACCGGCCTAACGAAAATAGAGCCGAAGCGCAAGGCGGTGAAATACACCCGCGGCTCCGGCCGGCGTCGTTCCCGGGTCTAGGTGCCGCGGGACGTCAAACGTCCAGTCCTGAAGGCTTTTGTCGTTTACCTTCGCGGAGTAGCTTGAAGCGCAGATAAGCCGCACCTCGAAAGAACCAACGCGTTATCTCGTTACAGGCTTGATAGGGATAGGTGGCAAGAAAACGCCGGGTTCGAGAAAGTTTCAGGTAAATCCCTGGCTGGACAGATGAAAGGAAAGGACTCTCAATCTGGGAAGCGGGAAACGGGCTAATGTAGGCGGCCCGCAGCCCGAAGAACCATTCGCGATCGAAGGCGTGATCATACGGCAGTCGCATCGGCAGCAGCCGGTCAAGCAAGGCCGTCGCCGCGACCCGGTCAATCACGTAAGCGCCCGCCCCTTTCAACCGGCCGAGGTTTACGCAAAGAAAGTAGTTGTCCGAGAGTCTGGCCAGCTTAATGGGATGGCCCCGACTTAGTCCCGTGACTCGCAGGATGTTCCAGGAGCGCGCATACCGCATCGCCGCCTCGATCGCGGCGTCGAAATCCGCCCGGAGGACCAGATCATCCTCGCCGATCAGCGCATGGTCGTCATCGGTTGCAAGAAACGCCTTCATGGCCTTGAGATGGCTGAGATAGCAGGCCAGCTCGCGCACATTCGGAGTCCTGCCGTGAAACCAGCGATAGAGTCTGCTCAGAGTATTGGGCGTGGGAAAGCGTGAGCGTTTTCGCGTCGACCGCCGGTACCCGGCAGAGGATGAGCTGGCTCCCAGCGAAAGCGGCTTCAGTGAAAGCCCATCGGTCGGTCGCGGAATCCAGGTTGATGACGAACGCACGCATGTTTCACCCTGATTTGAGACACCTCAAAATCAGTCAGCGAAAGGCTCTGCGTTTCATCGGCCTTGCAGCCTGCCGCCGAGCCAGGCGCAGGGCAGGGCGGTGGCGGCGATCGCGATCGGATACCAGGCTGGGCCGAGATGCAGCGGAATCGTCGCGATCGCGCCGGCAGTGCCGATGACGCAGCCGATCACGCCAAGCACCCAGGCGTGCAGCATCGGCGAGGAAGGGGCGAGCCGGGCGGCGATGTAGCTGCCCAGGACGGTGTAAATGATCCGATAGGAGAGAGCGAGCAGGTTGAGGCCGGGATCGTTCATCGGCTGATTCCAAGGCGGATAGACCCGGAGCAAGTGAAACACTTCATCGGTGCCCAGCGACAGGACGACGACGGTGATAAAACCCAGGAAGATTGAAAGAATGCTCCGTCCCAGGCGGCGCGGATGGCTCGCTGTTGTTGGATTCGTCATGCGTGGACGTCAGTTAGCACGGAGGCCAACAGATGGGCAAGCCTGCCGTAGTGGGCGTCGCACTGATACGAACCGCGCCGTTTGCCAGCTTCAATGCTTCCCCGGCATTGAAAAATTGACCTGGCGTTTATGATTCTCGGGAATCCACTCACGCGGCGCGGCCCTATTCCAAACGATAACAACATGGGCTGCCGGGACGGAGGACGCGAGTCGGTGCGGATTGATAAATCGAACTAAGTGGAACCGGATAGTACGGCGGCTCGCGGTCGGTTCCTGAGTTTAGGTGTCTCTTTCTACCGTCCGGCTTTTAGTGCACACGTTGAGAAGAATGGTGGGCGACGCGGGAGGTCGAGAGGCGGCCGGTCGGCGTACGATGAGTCGGTCGCTGGGGCAATCGTAACGATCCTGTTACCAAGACTTTCTTGAGCGTGGACCTCCGGTGCGGGAACAATCCGCCATGAGAACAAGCGCGTGGTTCATTCTTTTCCGGTTATTTTTTCCTGGCTTCGACATGGTCCCTTGTCACCGGCCGATTTTGCGGTGGTCCTCCACCAGAGGATCGCGTCTAACGAGCAAGTGGATTATCACGCTGATCCTCGGGGTCGTCGCGGGCTTTGCCGTCCCTACGGGACAGGCCGGGGAGAGACAATCGAATCCCGAAGTCGGGCCGACCGGGGTCATCGTACAAAGCCAGTTTGGTGGACAAATCTTCGGGTTCGATATCGACCAGGCGAGTAACGAAGGGATCCTGTGCGAGGCGCAGACCCTTGACAATAACAGGATCCACGCCGCGATCGAAACTTTCGACCAGACGACTGGTGCGATCATTAAGATCATCCGTGAGACTCAGACTCATGACGACTTTATCACCCTCGGAGTCGTGGGTAACTCGGTCGGGCTGGTGGAGCGCGAGCACTCGACGGGAGGCCTGAGGGTCATTCGCACATTCAGCACCCTCGATCCGTTGCGCCGCAACCGACTTACGGGCGAGTGGACACCGCCAGTCGGCACGGATCACCTTGTCACCCAGGTCAGTCGCAGCCAGGGAGCGCCCAATGTCGCCGTATACGCGCTGGATCTTAGCAGTCACTTTCGGCCGACTCTCTTTACGTCGGACGTCGGAGCCAACACTTTCGGTCCGGTCGTATCCATCGCGGACCAGGATTTTGTCAACGGAGGTGATCCGCCGATGGCCTACGACAGCGCGATGAACCGCGCGGTGCTGGGTCACGCGACGTTAGGCAATCCTTTCATCCCGGGGAAAATCGCGACCGTCGACCTGACGACTGGAGCCTTCGTGAAGTTTACCGGGGTCGGGCTGGGAGATGTGAATGGGATCGCGGTCGACCCGGAGACGGGGACGGCGTGCACGACGACGGAGATCGATTTCAGCGTGGAGTTCTATAACCTCGCTACTCAATCAGGGTCGGTCCAACCGTTGCCCGGGGCGTTCAATCAGATCTTTAGCGGGGCAGATGTGCAGTTCGATCCGGTGAACAGGCTCTTTCTCGTGGCGCAGCCCGTCTCAAGCACGGCGGGGAGCGGGAGCAGCATTCATGTTTATGATGTGGCCGGTAATCTGATCGAATCGATCAATGGCCTAAACTTTTCGAATGTGGGAAATGTGGTGCCGGCGCACATTGCATTAAATCCGCGCAAGCGGCTTGGGTTTGTCGACGGGCCCGACCCGGGAGTGAGCCAGATTCAGTCCTTCACTTATTGAAGGCTCGGCGGTCGGTGCCGTCAGAAGGAAGGACCGGCCAGGCAGAATGAGCAGGGGTGAAACGTGCGCCAAGCCGGTCACGCGTGCCCTCCCGTCGAAAGCAAAAACGCCGCTTGCGAGACAGGCTCGCAAGCGGCGGTTACTGAATCCTCTATTCGTTAGGCGTGATTGCGGTTCATGCCGATGAAGCCTTCGCGCTCCAAGTGGAGGACGATTTCCTGGGCCGCTTCTTCCGGGCTGAGCTCGGCGGTGTTGATGTGTAATTCGGCGTCGGTCGGCTCTTCGTAGGGATCGCTGATGCCGGTAAATTCTTTCAGGATGCCGGCGCGCGCCTTGGCGTAAAGGCCTTTGCGGTCGCGGGTCTCGCACACGTCTACGGAGGTGGAGAGATGGACGAGGATGAAACCGCCGACCGGCTCGATCAATGCGCGCACATCTTTGCGGGTGAGGTCGTAGGGCGCGATCGGGGCGCAGATGGCGATACCGCCGTTTTTCGTGATCTCGGAGGCGACGTAACCGATGCGGCGGATGTTGATGTCGCGGTGTTCCTTTGAGAAGCCGAGCTCGGAGGAGAGGTGCTTCCGGACGAGGTCGCCGTCGAGCATTGTGACCGGGCGGCCGCCGACTTCGAGGAACTTCGTCATGAGCACGTTGGCGATGGTGGATTTACCGCTGCCGGAAAGTCCGCTGAAGAAAATCGTGAGGCCTTGCTTGTGGCGCGGCGGGAAGCTGCGACGCAGCTCCGTCGCGACTTCCGGATAGGTAAACCAGCTCGGGATGTCGCGACCTTCGTTGAGGCGGTTGCGCAACTCGGTGCCGGAAAGATCGAGGACGCGGGCATCTTTCGGCACTTCGTTAGCCGGGAAATATTTATCCTTGTCTTCGAGGTAGACCATCATCTGGAACGGCACCTGGGTGACGCCGATCTCCTCTTCGTGTTTGGCGAACAGCTCCTGCGCTTCGTACGGTCCGTAGAACGGTTTGCCGTCGGTATCCTTGCCCGGGCCGGCGTGGTCGCGGCCGACGATGAGATGGGTGCAGCCGTAGTTTTTGCGGATGAGCGCGTGCCAGATGGCTTCGCGCGGGCCGCCCATGCGCATGGCGAAAGGGACAAGGGCGAGTTTGGCGGTGCCGGCCGGATATTTCCCGACGAGGAGCTGGTAACAGCGGACGCGGGTGAAGTAATCGACATCGCCGGGCTTGGTCATGCCGACGACCGGATGGATGAGGAGACTGGCTTCGACCTGTTTCGCGGCGCGGAAGGTGAGTTCGACGTGGGCGCGGTGCATCGGGTTGCGGGTCTGGAAGGCGACGATGCGGCGCCAGCCTTGGTTCGCAAACTCGGCGCGGAGCTCGGCGGGTGTCTGGCGCAGGGCCTTGAAGTCGTAGTGGCTCGGGAGCTGGAGGCCTTCGAGTCGGCCGCCGACGTACCAGGGATTGCTTCGGTTCATCAGATAGGCAACGCCGGGGTGGGCGACGCTCGTGCTGTTGAAGACGGCTTTGCCTTCGGCCTGACGATCGGGTTGCCAGATGTCTTCGACGTGCAGAATGGCGATCATGACGCCCTCGGCGTCGCGCAAGGCGACCTTGGTGCTGCCGGGCTGGAGGGTCTTGGCGAAGGCCTCCGTAACATCGAGGGTGATCGGCATCGGCCAAAGAAGGCCGCTGCTCAATCGCATATTGCTGCAGACGCTTTCGTAATCGGCCTTGTTCATGAAGCCGGTGAGCGGTGAGAAGCCGCCGTTGAGGAGCATTTCGAGGTCGCAGATCTGGCGCGGCGTGAGGTCCCAGGATGGGAAATCGCGCGATTCGGCTTTGGTATCGGCGGCCTGTTCGCGATCGAGGATCAGGTTGATGAGTTCCCCGCCGTGTGGCGGGATGAGATGGCTGGTTCGTAGCGTGTGTATTCAAAGGTGTAATGTGCTGATTGGTTGCTGTCGTTGTTTGCTTCGAGGGGAAGCAGCAGCCGCCGAAGCGGGCCGACGCGCGATCCGTCAGGCGGAAGCGCAGGCGTGCACCCTAGGAGTAAAACGCCCGCATGTCCAATTCGGCTGTTTCAATAGTCGTACCGATCTGGGTACGAGAGGCGTGGAGAGTGAATGCGTGCGGGATCCAGCGGCTGATGCTAGGCAGAGCGCCTGGCCCTGCATGCTAGCGACGGCGCGCCTAACGATTCGACGGTGCGACGTGACGAGATGGCTGTTTCTAATATGATTATTTTGTCTCCGGTCGTTTTGCTTTGGGGAAGCATTGCCTAAACGGGCGGCCGCGCGATTCGTCTGACAGACGATCAATTGTGCGCACCCTAGGAGAAATGCTCGCGTGTCCAATCCGGCCTGTTGCGGGAGCGGCCCACGCGCCGATTACAGCGAAGATGCGCGGGGATTCGCCGCTCAAGGAGAGCGCAATTTCTGCACAGCGAAAGCCAGGTGATCCGAAGAACTTGGAGGCCAGGTTCGTTACGCTGCGAGCATGAAAGCAGACATTCCCTTGATCGCGGATACAGAGTCGGAATCTCGCGAAGTCTCTCTGACGGTCCGCGAACGACGTTGATGCCAGGCGGACCAGAAGTTTCCTAAATATCCGGTTCCTCTTTTGACACTTGGGAGGCTTGGAGCCGCTCGTTGGCAGCCACGCTCAAACAGGCCCGGACTTGACGTGAGGTGAACCTGCTGGCCGACGGACGCATCCTGATCACAAGTTGGCGATCAGGTTTTACGCCGCGGCAGCAAATTAGAGCGACCCCAGAAAGGTCAGCACCTGGTCTTGTTGGGTGGGCGTCAGCGCATTGAATTGGGTAACGGTGTCCGCCGCCTGTCCCTGATGTCGCTGGATCGCTTCGCGGTAGAGTGAAAGAGAGACCGTCGTGCATCAGGCGGTTCCGAGTCCGCAGGCCCCAGAGCGGCGCAGTGCGTATTTGCTTTGCGGTACCGGCGAATTCCGGCAAGGGCTGGATCGGGATGCCATCACCGGTGCCGATATCGTGCAAAAGGAAATCGCTGAACGGACGAAGAATCTTGTCGCCGAGAGCGGTGGGAACGACAAACGAGCCGCCGTTAATCACCGTCCCAGCGGACGCTGTTGTGATGGAACCTACATGGCAGACGCCGCACCCGATCTGGTTGAAACGCTTTTCACCATTGGTCACCTTGGTATTGATCGCTCCCCGAGATGGAGCTTTGGTTGAGCGCATGAAGAGAGCGAATCCCTCGACGTCATCCCCGTCGTCTTCGGGCTCCGGAACCGGATCATACTGTGTTCCGAAGCCGACAAACGTGCCACTTGATGTATTTTCATCAGGGAAAAGAGGACTGGTGACGCCCATTTCGTTCGCATAAGCGTCGGCCGAGAAGGAGACGAGACTGCCGTGCTGGGCTTTCCAGCCGAACCGCCCGATCCGCGCGCTGCCGTCGCCTTCCAGTACTGGCACCTCAATCGCAGTGCCGCGCATAGCTTCCGGCTGCGCATCACGAATTGCCGTGAGAGTGCTATCGGAAATGCACTCGATATAACCATTGCCCAAAGTGTTAGGTCGACATGCGGAAGGTTCTGGTTTCATCCGTGTCAATCACATGCTCGACGATGTCGGGAAAGGTGGCTGCGGGACTGAATCGAGGAACCGCCCTGGGATTCGAAGAACATGCCGTCTTCGGTATGCCCCGTCCGGTGTTCGGCAATCTGGCTGGCGCCTCCCGTGACCACATTCTGGTGGCACGCGCCACAGCTTTGCGCGTTGTAGATAGGTCCAAGGCCAAGGGCCGCTGTTTCCGCTTCTTCGAAGACGAAGCGACCATCGTTGAAGGAGCGCGTCGGAATCACATTATCCTTGGTGATGGTATCGAAGTCGGGCCCCTGTGTGGCAAAGCCGTTGGTGAGGTTGTCAAAGCCGGTCTGGGCCGGCGCGCTGGCGGGACTGTTATTCACCGGGGCAGTGATCCCCTCGATGTAAAACCATTTGGCCGGGCCTTCGGGCCGAGGTCCGCTCGTCGAAAGGAACCGCTCCGCCTTGGTCTTACGAAGCGGCAGTTTCGCCTCTGCCGGGACGATATAAACTGCCGTAATGAGAATGAGTGTGCCCAGTAGAGTGCAACGCATAACAGGTGTTTTCATAGGGTTATGTTCAGGCTTGCGAACGATCAGGGATCAAGGAGCGGGGTAACGACGGATCTTGTCACGGAGAGGGTAAAGTTGCCGGTCCCATCACCGAGTAAGAGCGAGACCGTGCCATCGGTTCGGTTAGACACAGCCAGGTCGAGATGGCCATCTTTATTAAAATCCGGCGTGATGACGCTATGAGGTTCGTTGCCAACTTCGATGACTGGCCCGGCTGTCAAATTGCCGGCCCCATCGCCGAAGTAGATGAGCACAGCATGGCTGGGCTGGTGTTGTATTTGGCTTCCGGTTAAAGGGAACGCCATGTCCAGTTTTCCATCCTCATTGAAATCTCCCAGGGAAATCTCGCCCTTCAGGTTTCCCGCCCCGAGACTGGTTTTCTGCTGTTGAGTGAAATGACCGGTGCCATCACCCAGGAAGGTCATAAAAAAATTGCCCGACGTATTGCCCGGTTGGGCTCCCGCCACGACAAAATCAAGCTTGCCATCGTTATTAAGATCAGCCACTTTCACGCTGGTTGGCAATGGGTCGATGGTCACCCTCGAATTCTCGGTAAATCCGCCAGCCCCATCGCCCAGGAAGACAACAGCGACGCCGTCATCTTTACCACTCGGATCTGGAATGGTAGCGGTCACCAGATCCAAATTGCCGTCGTTATTGAAATCGCCGGAGTTTAAGTCGAAGCAGTGCGGAATACCTTCGTTCAATTCCGTGGGCGTGACGACAAATCCACCTTTCCCATTGTTCAGGTAGACCAGAATTACTCCCTCGTCTGGCCCGTTCACGGCAATATCCGGTTTATTGTCGTTATTGAAGTCGCTTAAGATAAGCCGGGTAGGCTCCCCTTCGGCGTTATAGACCTGATCTCTGTTACCGAATCCACCCAAGTCATCGCCTAGATGCACAAGGACGTCGTAACCCCATGCGGTCGCGCCCACCAGGTCGAGACGCCGATCTCCATTGACGTCCGCAACGTCAAGCCCTTTGGTGAGGGTGTCGGAAGCGATATGGCCGTTTAAAATAAGACCGCCGTGACCGTCACCAAAAAAGATCGCCACGTTATCGAAACCAGTCACATTAGCGGCGAGATCCAAATTGCCGTCCTGGTTAAAATCACCAGACCTGAGCACCTCTGGCAGCGCGAAGCTACCGGTTCGGTGGTTTGCCGACACTGTGGGTAGAAACGCCGCAGTAAGAACCCAGCAAACCAAGGCTAAGAATTGCTTTTGTTTCATAGTTTTTCCTAATTTTACTGAATCTCTATCTGACCGATCTGTAGGTGAGTGTCCAGGTCGCCGTCTTCCGGATCAATCAGGTCTGCATTCTCGTAGGGGACCCCGATGACCGGGGTGACACTTCCATTACCATTGAAATCAACCGCCGTGCCGCTCGAACCAAAGCCGGCGAAAGCCTGCGGTACTTCGCTGGTCAGAGTCTGGAAGACGGAGCCCAGTGCGCCGTCGAAAATGAGAGTTTCTCCCGCGTTGGTCAAGCCGTTCACATCCTGTTCGGGTACGCCGACCATGATGTCCGCTATCCCATCGCCAGTAACATCGTCGATCGCAGCGACCGAAGCGCCGGCCCTGGCAAAAGTCTGAGGCGAAGGGATGGTCAGCCCGCGTAGCAACTTTCCATTGCTGCCTTTGAAAACGAACGCTCCTCCCCGGGAATTTTTCAACAGCGGGGAGCCAACGACAAAATCAGGCTTCCCGTCGCCGTCGAAGTCTTTTCCTCCGGCAACGGCGTAGCCAAAGGAGTTAGTTTTCTCCCGCGCAGGGCTTTTCATGGTAAAGAGCAGAAGACCGGTCTTCCCGCTGAAAACAAAGGCCTGACCTTTTCCGGGCGCCCCGATGAGAGCGTCGGACACTCCATCACTGTCGACATCACCCGCGTTTGCGACGGCAAACCCGAATCGGGCATCCACCGTCGAGTCCGGGTCGCTCAACGCCCGAATAATGCTGCCATCGGCTCCGCTGAAGAAATAGGCGACGCCCACATCGGTCTTGCCACCTTCGCCTGCGCCGATATTCTTGCCTGGAGCGCCGATCACAAAGTCAGGCTTGCCATCAGAATTGATGTCTCCCAGACCCGCGACCGACAAGCCGGCCCGGGCGTTTTCCTCGGGACCCGGCGGGTTCAGAGTCAGAAGGACGGCGCCGTTCTGTCCACTGAAAACGTACGCTTTGCCCGGGCTGATTATTTCTATTTTTGGCGGGCCGAGATCTTCTATCTTGGAATGCGGAACGCCCGCGAGGACGTCTGGCACTCCGTCGCCATTAAGATCGCCCGCGGCAGCTACGGAACTGCCCAGCTGACCGGCGAACTTCTCCGTCGTGGGCATTTGAAAGTCCGGATCCTCCAGCTTTCTGATCACGCTCAGATCCGCCCCGCTGATGAGAAAGATTCGGCCGACGTTTTGGGGGGGGCCGAACCCCGAGGCGCCGTCAAATTCTCCATCGGCGAAGGGTTCGCCCACCGCGAGATCGGAAACTCCGTCACCGTTGACATCCCCGACGGCTGCCACTGCAAACCCAAAAAGCGTGGTCGAATTTTCCGGCACGGGGTTGATCAGAGTCGTTGCTCTCACGGGGGTGACGAAAAAAAGCAGGAGTGCGGCGACGCCAAATAGTGCGCCCTGCTTGGAGATGGAGACAAGTTTGTTAGGCGAAAAGATGGTCGAGTTCATTGTTTTGATCCTGGGTGAAGTACGTAGCGATTTTGGATTAAATTTGACTGATCGTTCTGGCTTTTATCAAAACGATACGCTTAATGCAAGGTTAATTTTTAACCTCGTCTGGCGCAAGCCCCGCCTCTTTGCTTGGGAAGAAGACAATTTTCGAACCGAAGTGAGGTGCGCTCGATGGCCAATCAGGAATGCAGAAAGGGAAAAGGGATGGAGTCGCGAAAGAAACGGTTACCAGCGACGGGTATCAAAGTTGCTACGTTTACTATATTCACCATATTGCACGCTTTCAAAATGAGGTTCGCAGCCAAATTCTTTTGTCTTTTCTTCGCTCTCGCTGCCACCGCCCCTGCGGCGGTCAAACCATATCCCCGTGGGATCATGGATCTCCCAGGGGCGATTTCGGCCAAGGAACCAATTGGAACGCTCTCCGACCATCCTTGGGAAAATCCGAACGTCGATGGACTCCGGATCAGAACGGGTTGGGACAATACGGAGCCAGCAGATAACGTTTACAATTGGGTGCAGATTGATGAATGTTTGGCTAACGCGCTAGCCAGTGGAAAATTCATCGGACTTGGCGTGATTTCCGGCTTCGATGCCCCGTCATGGCTGCTCGGGGGTGTCACTTTTACGGACGGCTCGTCAACGCTCGACGTGGCCACTCTGAGCTCGTCCACGGCCGCATTCGTTTCCTCCGATGTGGGGAAGGTGATCGCCTCCGATAACTACGAATCGGGAACGATGATTGTTTCTGTGATCAGTTCGACCGTGGTGAAGACTTCCACAGGCGCCACCAGGACTTCGACTGATAAGAAGCCGGCCGTTTTCTCCATTCTGGCGCGCAAACCTGGGGGAGCGGTATTTAGGGTGCTCAGTGATTCAGGAGGTGTCATGCCGGTGCCGTGGGATCCGATATTCAAAGCAAAATGGAAGGAATTCATCGTGGCATCGGCGGCGCGATATGACACCAACCCACAACTTCAGTATTTGGTGATGGCAGGATTTCAGCAGACCGGAGAATGTTACATGGCGGGTTCCCAAGAGGACTTTGATTTCTTCGACGCCAGTGCGGTGGCAGCTGGGTACCAGGCGACGGAGCTCCTACCGGCTGGCTTGGTGGCGTGGGAGGCCACAGTCAAAGAGGTGGTTGCTCAATACATGGCTTCCTTTAAGAATACGCCACTTATGATCACTGGAGCAAGGCCGTACGGGGGAGACCAACAGCTAGCGGGCCAACGTGCCATGAATGACATTTTCGACTGGGGTGTGGCGACTTATCCTGGAAGATTCGGGATCATGAACGCGCAATTACACGTGTCATCTTCCCCTGGCTACTACCTTAATGCGGCGATCTTGGATAACCATCTGACTGAGCCCACGGGAATTCAGTTTCTCTGCAATTCTACGGAGGATAATTTGGCGCGACTGTGCAATGCTCCACCTTACGGCTCGGAACCGTTGCTCCCGGCGTATGATGCGATGAGTGCTTCTTTCGCCGCGGGCCTCGCCCTAGGCGTGGGGTACTTCGAAGTCTACGAAACCGATGTAACTAATCCGGCGTATCAAGAATTGCTTGCGGCACAGCGAGAAGCTCTAGGGCTGCCTTCGGTTCCAAGTCCTCCGACGAATCTGCATATCGTCCTTTGAATAGCCCTGCGGTCTATTTCCCATGTAAGTCCAGGTAAATTAGAATGGCGCAAATTGGCCTGATCCCCGAAAAGCGGACCTGACAGAAAGAGTAGTTCTGGCCGCAAGAAAAAGCAGAAACAAACGGAAAAACATCGATTCAGTGAAGAACGAAAGATCGGGATTTTGGGAGGTGAAGGCCGGCGCAACGGTGCGCGCGGTCTGCGCGGCTTTAACCTATCCCGCTTTTACATCAGGCTAAAATCAATATGAAAAACATCACGCTAACCATCATTGCTGCCACCGCCTTCATTCATGCTGCGCTGCCCGCACCGATACCATATCCCAAAGGCGTCTGGGCCGGATTCGACGTCTTGGATTTTGGAGGCATCGTGCCCCCAGGCCTGGCCAACAACAAAGGCCTTGTCGGGCTCGCAGCCACGGACGACTGGAGCGAGATTCAGACTGGCCCCGAGACGTTCGACTGGTCTTACCTGGACAAGAAAATCGCGGCTATCAAAGCCGCCGGCTTCAAATATATCGTTCTTGGTATAACCGCTAGCTCCGCAAGAACCCCACAATGGCTTCTGGATAGCATACCTACGGAGGACATCATTTATTTGCGTGATCCGAGCGAGACGCACAAGACGTACTGCGAGCTGATAAAGACCGCCGTTTACTGGGATCCGACCTTTCATGCTGCCAGATTGAACTTAATCAAGAAAGCAGGGGAGAGGTATGCCAATGATCCTGCAATCGTGGCGGTAATTGCACAGTTCGCCAATCATAATACGAACGACTGGAACATTCAGGACACCATCGGAACCATTGGCCCTTGCGGCGATGGAAAGAGCTATGAGGTGAACCAGCCCCTGCAATGGACAAATGCCGGTTGGACCATCCAAAAAATGCTGGATGTCGGCAAAGAGATTCTGGACGCGACGGCGGCGGCTTTCCCCAACCAATCGATTAAGCACCCAATCGGTGGTCTTGCCGACGACCTGGTCGTACCTTTTCTCGGTCCGGACAGCGGCTATGGTTCTTTGGCAAAACTGATCGTGGATTATGCAGCGACCACGTCATACGCGAACAGGTATTTTCCGCAACGCAACACTGTTGACGCAGACTGGGGAGTTGCTTCCACGCTCGATCCTCCGACCGAACCCAGCGTAAAATCGATACGATACCCTAAGAAGCTGGTTTGGGATCATACCCGTCCAGACGGCCCAACGCCGGGACAAGGCGGGTTACAGATGGTCCAGAGCGCCACGGACGGCTCAACCACAGATTGCAGGCAAGGCGGCGGCCCCGACGGCCCCTGCGGCCCTAATTGTGAGCCGTCTTGCGTATTGGAAAAGTCGCTTGAAGTCTCTTTGACTTTCAACCCCTCATTCATAGAAATTTGGCCGCATGACGGAATGAACGAAGACTTGTATCCGCTCATAGAAAGCAC
This sequence comes from uncultured Verrucomicrobiae bacterium, assembly GCA_963821915.1. GTDB lineage: Bacteria > Verrucomicrobiota > Verrucomicrobiia > Chthoniobacterales > UBA10450 > Palsa-1392. The sequence continues at coordinate 26,200 of CAWGFS010000016.1, read as the reverse complement.
CACGCTGGCTATGGGCGGACAGTTGCGGAACGATGATGCTCCGGCCGCGCCGACCAATCTTCACATAGTGCCATAATCTGGAGCGGGGATCAGGGCCCGAGACATCCGCTCATGGTGGCGACAGGGCGCGGCCGCCTAAACAAATGGAACTTCCCGCTCCGTTTCTTAAGATCATTTGTTAAGGTTCTATGTGCCCTCCAAAATCTGCTTCCATATTAGCCCGGGTAGCTCGAACGCAGAGAGGTCCAGGAAATATCTCGCAGCCGCAATAAGAGACCGATCAGTCGGCCGTTGTTAAGGTTAATCGATTGGCCAGCAGGTCGGTCTCGTTTTGGCGCAGATAAAATTCACTGGGCGATGACCGCCAATTTGGCACTCCTGCTTGTCACGCTCCCGCCCGGATTGCTAATTACGACCGAGTAGACTGACCCATTATCGCCGAGGGTTGTGGCTGAAGTGAGATAGGTGGGGCCGGTGGCTCCCGAGATATCCATGCTATTTTTTTTCCACTGATACGCTAACGGTGGGTCACCGGCAGCGATGACCGTAAATTTCGCGGATGACCCTGCCTGAACAGTACGGTTTGCGGGCTGCTTCGTGATTGTTGGAGGTGCGGGAGTCGGGGTTGGGGTCGCAGTCGGGGTAGGAGTTGGAGTATCAGTGGGGGCGGGGGTCGGGGTCGGAGTTGGGGTCTCGGTCGGGGTTGGGGTTGCGGTCGGAACAGGAGTTGGGGTCTCGGTGGGACTTGGGGTTGGGGTCGGAGTGGGAGTCTCGGTCGGCGTCGGGGTTGCGGTAGGAGTAGGAGTTGGGGTCTCAGTGGGACTTGGGGTCGGAGTTGGGGTCTCGGTAGGCGAAGGGGCCGGGGTAGGGGTTGGCGTGGGGCTTGGATAACTGCCTTCCACAATCGCGATAGCTGAGTTGGCTGCTACGTGCGAGACTACATCGACAATTCTGCTCGGCCAGGTGACCATAATGGTTGCGTCGGTGGCGGTTCCAATCCCGAAATTCAGTGGTCCGCTTCCCTGTGAATAGAAGTTGCCTCCGCCGTCTCCAGTGTTCTGGCGGAAACAGGTAAGGCCGTCCGATGAAGTCACGCTAACTCGTGCACCGATGCCGTGGGAGTTGGATTCCGTGCCACGCAGGTCGACAGTGACAAAATGATTACCATTGGGCGTGTTCCTGAACAAGCGATGCGGGCCACTTGACCCCGCGCCATTGTCCTGCTCGTTGCCGATGCCGTCCTTGATCAACAAATCGAGAAAGCCGTCGTTGTTGTAGTCGGCCCAGGCCGCACCTTTGTGCAGTGAAATGTTATCCTGCAAGGCCAGGTTCAAACTTGAGGCCACGTCGTTAAAGGTTCCGTCGCCATTGTTGTGGAAAAGACGATTGGCGTTCCCCGGTCCCTGGCCCGTATTCCCAGCATTGGTCACGAAAAGATCGAGAAAGCCGTCGTTATCGTAGTCAGCCCAGATTGCCGCCCAGTAATTCCCCGTGACCTGCAATCCCGCAGCCGTTGTCACGTCGGTGAAGGTCCCGTCGCCGTTGTTGCGGTAGAGAGATCCCGCAACGCCCGGACCTAGTTGGCGTCCTCGGGCGACAAAGAGGTCGAGCAGTCCATCATTGTTATAGTCACCCCAGGCGATTCCCTTGCCGCTGGAAGCCGGGATGATTCCGGCCGCGGACGTGACGTCTGCGAAATGTACCGTTGCCCAGGTTCCGATAGAGTCGCTGCGTGTCGCCGTCGCCTGTAATCGCAAGATCCACAAAGCCATCGTTATCGTAATCCGCGATCGAAAGGATGCTTCCCAAGCCTTGCCCAGCGGCTGCGTCGGCCAGGCCACCCGCATCGGGCACCAGGGTAAAGGTGCCATCGCCGTTATTGGCATAGAGGACGTTGACGTCGGCATAGTTCTTCACGAACAGGTCGAGGTGCCCATCATTGTTGAAATCGAACCAAATGGAACAACGGCCGCGGTGCATAGAAACTTCTATGCCCGTCGGAACGCTCGTATTGGTGAAAGTGCCATCGCCGTTCCCGCGAAAAAGAAGGTCCTGTTTGAGTGCTCCGCCCTGGTTGCCTTTGGCTCCCTCAGCGATGTATAGATCGAGATTTCCATCCCCGTCGAAGTCACCAAACGAAAAACCGTGCCAGTCCCTCGTATCGAGAGACGGGGCCTGCCGGATGTTGGAGCTGCTAAGATCGTCAAAGAATATTGCGCCACCGAGATTGAGGTAGACGAAAGGTCCGTGCGAGACGGCGAGCCCGTGCGTTGGCACGATTAGGTCCAGGAACCCGTCGTTGTTGATGTCGCCCCAAATCGGGCTGCCCCAGGATTTCTTCTGCAGGAAAGAAAGCCCAACCTGCCCCGAGACGTCGACGAATTGAGCTGCGGCGGGCGCAGCCGCCACAACCGCGCAAATTGCTGTGGTCACCCACGAAAACAGTCGGGATCGATCTAAAGAGAGGAACATAAACGGGATCAGAGACGCGAAAAGAGATACGGTCATAGGAAGACCGGGCCATCATTAGAGTTCAAATAGCCTTGAGGTGTCAATATCATAATTTCCGCAATCATCGAACACTAGCCGTCCGCATGATGAAAACCGACTCGCACCGAGGGCGGCCGAATCCGTCTGCCTTGATCTGAGCGCGGTTCCAACCTGGTTAATGCTGGAAACCGAGAATCCAAAAGAGAGCCCAGAGCCTCCGCGCCAAAACGAAGCAAGCAAAAGCAGTCGCCACCTCAGAATTGTACGGATCAGGAGTCCAACTGCATCCACCTCGCGCGGCGAGTCTTCACTGCTCGCTTCAACTGGCCGGTCGCCGTCGCGAGGTTTGACCCGGCCCTTACCTGTGGGTGGCACAAGAAAAGCTGAAGTCTTGGTATGGAGTTGATCATCAATTCGTCCCAAACCCGAGCACCCTTCTCCAAAACGTCCGGTCTTTTGTTTGCTCTACTGTGCGGTAGCGCGTTGACCTGCATTCATCCCGCCTCAGGTGAAGTTGTGCGCGGCGTCTTTTCTCTCTCGCCGTCCGGCAATATCGCCCGCGAACCGGTTCTGGCGAATCCCAATGTGGACGGAATTAGCATCCGCCAGGAATGGAAGGACCTCGAGCCCGCTGAGGGCGCATATGACTGGACCTTTCTCGACTCAGAAGTCGGCCGGGTTGCGGCAGCGGGCAAACAGGTGCTCCTACGGATTAACACTCAGGCGAACAAACCCGCCTGGGTCACTAGCGCCGTAACCGACGCCGGCGGCCTCTTCGTCACTTTCGAAAGCGACGGAATCCAGACGACCATTCCGGTTTTCTGGGACCCGACCTTCCTGGCGAAGAAAAAAGCGATGATCGCCGCCTTGGGAGCCCATTTCGCAAGCAATGCTGCGATCAAGATTGTCAGCGCGAGTTTTGCCAATGCCAGCAGCGAAGACTGGAGCGTGCCGCATACACCGCCGGATGTCGCCAATTGGCTTGCCGTCGGCTACACCTCGGAAAAAATGCTTGACGCGGGCAAGCAAATCATTGACGCCACGATGGCGGCTTTTCCAGGTCAGCAAATTACCATGGCCGTGGCGGGAAACGGCCACGCAGGAGATACAGGCAATCTCGATCCCGACGCGGACTACGTTGCTCGCAACGCGGTCCTCGCCGCCCGCGCGACGTGGCCCGGTCGCTTGATTGTCCAGAAAAACAATCTCGCCACCTTCAACCCGCCAGCACCGGGCACGGACACGGTATTCCAGCTGCTTTGGGATAGCCGTCCCGATATCGCTGGCCAGATGCTCTGGAATTGTTTTAACGACACGTCCTATCGTATGAACAACGGCGTCGCCGATTCCCCCGCCACGATCCTGCACAAGAGCGTTGATGCCGGCGCGGCCTACGAGATGAATTACATCGAGATCTATCAGACCGATGTTCTCAATCTCCCGGATGAAATCGCCTACGCGCACAACCTGCTCCTTGGTCTCCTGACCGTGCCGAAGGCTCCGAGCGGTCTAAAGACCGAGCCGTAGGTCGTTAGGTAGAATCGGCGAAACGGCGGCCATGCTTTCCCCCAAGATTTTCGCGGCCGTGGCGGCGATCATCTTCCTCGGCCTCGGATCCGCTGGCGCAATCCAGAACGAGCCGGCCCCGGGCCTGGACGCGCTCCCCGAAGTCGCCTTCTCCGCTCTCAGCTCGCCCGAGCAAAATCCACTCGGTGCCCGGGCGCTCGCCATTGGTCCACTGGATTGGAAACATGGCGAGACCGACCATTTCATCTATCACTTCGTCCACAGCTATGTCGCAACGCCCGTTTCGGTGGAGGCCGAGTTTCATTACCGCGTCATTACCCAGGAACTGGGCCTGGCGACGATGCCCGGCGCCTCCGGAAAATCGCACATCTACATTTTCGAGAAGCCGGAAGATTGGAAGTTGTTCCAGGGCAACGCGCATCTCGAGCCGTGGACCGGCGGTATTCACTCTTGCGGCAGTCTCTTTATGGTCCGCGATCCCAGCTACAAGTTTGCCAACAATTCGTTAGGCCACGAGATCGCGCACCTGATTCTTTTCCGTCTCTATCAACGACCGCTGCCGCGCTGGCTGGACGAAGGCTTTGCCGAATATGTCTCGCGGGTGGCGCGAGCGAGTTACCAGCGTGCCCGCAACTACAACGCTCGGCCGCGTTCGCAGTCCATTCCGGCAGACCGGCTCATCCCGCTCTCGCGACTGACCACTCTGGCGGATTATCCAGCGAGCGGAGAGATCGACCTCTTCTATCGCGAGTCCGAACGACTGGTTCGGTTTCTGGTGGGGGTCGATCCGGTGGCCTTTCGCGCGCTTCTCGACGCCGTCGCGCGCGGCGAATCGTTCGACACCGCATTGTCCCGCTGTTATTCAGGACGATTCTTCGATGTCGCCGCCTTGGAAAAGGAATTCGTCTCATACGCATCGAAGGATGCGGAGACTTCTCAAACAGCTGAATAAACGCTTTGCTTCTCGGCCGAGACGAGCACGAAATTCGTCCGACCGTGCCACCGAGGAGCGCGCGACGGGGCCGTTGGGAATTTACGGGAATGAATTCTCCGATATGGCAGACTTCGAAAAACGCTTCAGTCGTTTTACGCGTTGATGAAAACAAAAGCCGCCCAGCAAAAACGCCAACGTCTACGCCGTCGTCGGCTCCGATGAAAGCGCCGTCAAGGCGGCTGCCGCCGAGCTCGCGACCAAGCTTGCGCCGGCCGACGCAGGCGATTTCGGAGTGGAAACGATCGACGCCTGCGCCGATAACGCCGACCAGGCCGCGGCGCGGATTCGTTCGGCGATCGAGGCGCTGCAAACGCTTCCGTTTTTTGGTGGCGGCAAACTGGTCTGGCTGAAAAACGCGAATTTTCTCGCCGACAACAAACTCGGCAGGTCCGCAGCGGTGCAGGAAGCGCTCGAAGCCTTGAGCGCGGCGTTGGAGGGCGACCTCGGGGGAGGCGAAGTCAAATTTCTTCTCAGCGCGCCGGAAGTGGACAAGCGCCGCTCGTTTTACAAAGCCCTCGCGAAACGGGCCGAGCTCCAGGTCTTCGACAAACTCGACTCCAGCCGCGGTGGCTGGGAGGAGGCCGCGACCGATCTCGTCCAGTCGTTAGGCCGGAAATACCGGCTGCGTTTCGACGACGAGGCGCTCGATCTCTTCGTCCTCTTCACCGGTGGCGACACCCGCACGATCAAGAGCGAGCTTGAGAAGACTCGATCTCTTCCTCGGCGAGAAGGAACGGCACGTCACCTTGGAAGACGTCCGCACTCTCGTGCCGCTCTCGCGCGGCGGCGTCATCTTCGAGCTCGGCAATGCGCTCGCCGCGCGCGACCTTGAGCAGGCGCTCAAACTCGTCAGGCGACTGCTCGACCAGGGTGAAACGGCCATCGGCATCCTGCTCGTCGCGATCTTCCCGACGGTTCGCAATCTCCTCCTCGCGAAGGATCTCATGCAGCGTCATCAGCTGCCGCGGCCGAGTGCGCCCTTTTCCTTCATCTCGACCTTGAATCGTCTCCCGGCCGAAGCGACCGCCCATCTGCCGCGCAAGAAAGACGGCTCGATCAATGGCTACACGTTAGGCATTGCCGCCATGCAGGCGCATCGCTTCGAGACCGAACAGCTCGTCGCCGGGCTGGAAGCCTGCCTGGCGGCGAACCTGCAAATCGTCACCAGCCAGCTCGATCACGAATTGATCCTGAACCAGGTGGTGGTGAAGCTGCTCCTGTAACCGTTTTTTGCTCTGCGCCGTAACGGAGGCGAAGCAACGGCCGGGTTTTCCAACACGGCCCTGAGCCTCGCCGCAAAATCACCTCGACTCGTTAGGCCAACCGTTTCCCGCGTGCCCCAGAGGGACGCCTCTACAGCGTCTCGTTCGTCTGCTTGCGCGCCATCGGTCCGACCCACGGAATGTCCCAGCGCACCCCGCTGAACGCCTTCACGATCGCAATGATGAGCACAATCAGGAAACCGACCTGTACCAGTGCCGAGACGAGCGCCCATAAACCGGCCAGCAGATCGCCCAGGCCGGGAATGGCCCAGAGAATTCCATGCATGATCGACGACAGGATATTAAACAGAAACCAGGCCGCGCCGAAGATGATCGATTGCATGGCATAGAAACGGACGAACCCATCGCGCTTTTCCAGGATGTAAAAAATGATGCCCCCGATGAGCGGAAAACAGGCCAGCGCGGCTGCGACATTGGAAGGCAGACCGGTGGAAGTGGGGCGCGCCGTCGCGTCAGAGTCGCCCACCGGTTGGGTGGGCGGTGCAACGGGATCGATCGGGTCGACTGGATCAGGCATACCCTTTACTTACAAAGGCTGCGGTCAGTGAGCAAGCTTTGCTTCGGCCGGCGATTTCATTTACGCAGGCGGAGTGAGGGTGATACGGTGCGGCTGACCGAAATTCTGAGGATGAAAAATTCTGGGCGCGGTTTCACTCTTACGACATTTGGAATGGGTTCAACCCGTCCCGCTGACGACCCCTCCCATTTCTGCTCGGAGCCGTGAAATCGGTCGAAGTTCGTGCCGGGCAACACCGCTACGAAGCCCTCATCGGCTCGGGCCTGCTGGCGCAGATTGGCCCACTCGTTAGGCGCCATTTTTCCGGCGACCGTTGTGCGGTTGTTTCGGATGCGAATGTCGCACCGCTCCTGGGAGCGAAAGTTTGCGACCGCTTGCGGGACGCGGGATTTCGTCCGGAGCTGATCACGATCGCGGCCGGGGAAGGCGCGAAATCCATCGCGCAAGCCAGCGCGCTCTGCGACCAACTGGGTGCGGCCGGTCTGGATCGCTCGTCCTTTCTCGTGTCGTTAGGCGGCGGAGTGCTCGGCGATCTCACCGGCTTCGTCGCGTCCATTTACATGCGGGGAATTCCTTACGTTTCCGTGCCCACAACGCTCCTGGCACAGGTCGATGGCTGCATTGGCGGAAAGACCGGCGTGAATTCCAGCGCCGGGAAAAACTTGCTCGGCAGCTTCCATCATCCCGTGCTCGTCATCGCAGACATCGACACCCTGGCGACCTTGCCGGACCGGATCTGGCATGAAGGATTTGCCGAGGTGATCAAGCACGGGATCATTCGCGACGCGGAGCTTTTCTCGATGGTAGCGCAAGCTTGTCACTGGCAGCCTAACGACGACAATCCAAGCTGGAAGCTCGCGCGACCGAAACTCGCGCTCCTCGTCGAGCGGAGTCTGGCGATCAAAGCGGCGATTGTCGCGGCGGATGAACGCGAACGAAACGACATCCGCGCACTCCTGAACTTTGGTCACACCATCGGGCACGCGATCGAATCCGCGGCCGGCTACGGAGAACTGCTGCACGGCGAAGCGCTCAGCCTCGGGATGATCGCCGCCGCGCACGTGTCCGTGCGGCGAGCCGGCTTATCGCCGCGCGAAGTCGACGAAATCAGCGCTGCTCTGCAGGCGCATCATCTTCCGACTGCTCTGCCGCCTGATTTCCCGCGAGCGAAAATCTTCGAGGCGCTCCCTCGCGACAAGAAATTCGTAAACGGCCGCATCCGCTTCGTGGTCGCCCATGCCATCGGTCACGCCAGTATTACGAGCGAAGTGACGATGGGAGATCTCGAAGGGGCAGTCGCTGCGTTGTAGACGCTTTGGTCTGCGATGCCCGGGGCCGATCTAGCCACCTCGCCTGGATCCGCGTTGGAAAGCCCGGCCGCTGCTTCGCATGCGTTACGGCGCAGAGCGAGACGTCTACAGCGGCCGTGCCTTCTTGAAATATTCCAGCACGCCATCCACGACGCCGTCGACGTACTCCTCGTAGATGTTCGACCGCCTCTTCCCCGCTACTTCCCGCGTCCCTTCGTAATCTCCCGCGCGCACACGCGCAAAAACCTCGCGGCTGTTCATCACGTACGGCTCGAGATAGACGGTGGGGCATTGGTAAAGCCGCGTTGCCATCAAGTTCCGGGCATAGACGTAGCCGCTCGCTCCGACCGGGGTAACGTTTTCGGTCTTGTAATCGTAGGGCGGCAGGCCCGTCGTTTTCGCCATCGTGCCGGCGATCGTTTCCGCCAGACTCGACTCCTCGGGAAAGGACTGACTCAATAGCTTCTGCAACATCTCGAAACGCTCGTCATCGAGCTCCAGCTCCGCCGGCAGGTAGGCGCCGTTCACAAGCAGATGAAGATGGTTGCTTTCCACCAATTTGGGGTGGTTCGGGTCACCCCACGGCTCGGCATTGAAATGCAGGCAGAGTACGAGATCTGGTCGCAAACGGTAATTCACCAGGCTGGCCCGGCGGCGGATCTCGCTGTTGCGATAAAATAGCAGCTCGCGTTGCCAGCCGATCGTGTGCTCCTTCTCCGGATCGGCCGGGCCATCGAAATTCTCCCGTGGATCAGCCACGCCCGTGCGGAGCAGAAATTGCCGGGCAATCTTCTCGAAATCCGACGGGCGGTAGGGGGTGAGCGGCTCGGTCTTCTCGCGCACGAGCGAAACTTTCGCACCTAACGACTCGAGGCGGGGCGCAAGGAGACGCGCCACCCGCAGGGTCATATCGCCTTCTTGCACGGGCGGCGCGTCGTGGATCTTGAACCAGCGCTCTTCCATCTGCGCCCAGGTCCCGCCGAGATGGCCGGGATCGAGCGCGATGTGCAATCCAGCGAGCGGCCCCGCCTCCGCGTGGGCGGGCAACGCGCTCGGCGCAGTCCACCAGCGCGGGACCGGCCGGCGGTCCGCCGCACTTTTGGCGAAATGCAGAACGAAATAATCCTGCGCTTCCGCGCTCGTCAGGATTCGCGCCGCGTCGGACTCGATTTTGATCAACTCCGGGCTGTATCCGTGGCTGCCGTAGACTTGCTCGAGCAGATGCACGAACTCGTCGTGCGTAATCGTGGCCTGATATTTCTCCAGCGCGCTCCAATCCGGCTTGCGGCCGAGCGCGCTCAGATTGGCCGCGGAGTCGTTAGGCGGTTCCTCGTCGAGCGCTCGGGCGGCCGGCAGCGCCGAGCAGAAGGAGGAACGCGAACCCGCGCGTAACGAGAGAACAAAACATCAACTTGGGATTTTCGAGTTTAATACGATGATCGCCGGATGCTCACGATTCTTTTCCTCGGCGACGTCGTTGGCGAATCGGGTCGCAACGCGGTGATCGCGCGCCTGCCAGAATTGAAGCGGGAGCATGCCTTGGATTTCATCATCGTGAACGGCGAGAACGCCGCGGCCGGCCGTGGCATTACGCCGAAAATCACGATCGATTTGTTGCGCGCCGGCGTCTCCGTCATCACCACCGGCGATCACATCTGGGATCGCAAGGAGATCCTGCCTTTCATCGAGACGGAGCCGCGGTTGCTCCGGCCGCTTAATTATCCGCCCGGCGCGCCGGGAGCAGGCACGATCGTGCTCGAGACTCCAAAAGGAAAAGTGGGCGTGATTAACGTGCAGGCCCGCACTTTCATGCAGCCGATCCTGGAGAATCCGTTTCCGATGCTCGACCTCGCGGTTAACGCCATGCGCGAAGAGACACCGGTCATTATCGTCGATGCTCACGGCGAAACAACGAGCGAGAAAATGGCGATCGGTCGCTATCTCGACGGCCGCGTCTCCGCCGTCCTCGGCACACATACCCACGTCCAGACGGCTGACGAACAGATTTTTGAAAACGGAACGGCGTTCATCTGCGACGCGGGAATGTGCGGACCGGTGCACTCAATTCTGGGACGCGAGATCGAGCCGATCGTGGGACGTTTTATCTCCAATCTGCCGGCGGCTTTCCCGGTAGCGCATGGTGAAGCTCGGCTGCGCGGCGTGTTGGTCGAGATTGAACAAGCGACCGGCCGGGCGCGTCGAATTACGCGTTTGGACGAACCGGGTTCGTCCGTGGAAGCGGTTCCATCGTAGTCGATTGCAGGGCCAGCTTCCGCTTGCAGAAGGAAATTGTTGCGGCCAAAGTGCCCGCTCGTTCGTATTACAGAGGGACTCCAATTTATGAAAAAGTTGAACCGCCATCTCGCTGTCGCTGCTTCACTTTTCCTGGCGCTGCTGTTCCCGGCCGTCACCCAGGCCGACGAAAAAGCCGATGCCTATAAATACGGCAAGGAAGGGATCGAGGCCGCCAAGAACAAGCAATGGGACAAGGCGATCGATCTGTTCCAGAAGGCGGTCAAGGCGGATCCGAAGGAAGCCAACAATTACAACAATCTCGGTCTCGCCTACAAAGGTGCCGGCAAAATGGACGAAGCGATCAAGGCATTCAGCGACGCGATCGAAGCCGAGCCGAATAACTCCGCCGGCTACGTCAACCGTGGCGTCGTTTACACCTCGCAGGGAAAATACGACAAGGCGATCGAGGATCTCGACAAGGCGATCAAGGTCGAATCCTGACAACATTTCCGCCTACCGTTTCCGGGCCTTCGCCTACCTGCAGAAGAAGGACTACGCAAAGGCAGTCGAAGATTACAACGTCGTTCTGAAAGAAAAGCAGGATGATGACGCGATCCTCGATCGCCGTGCCTTTGCCCTTTGGAACCTGAAGGAGTACGACAAGGCGATCGCCGATTTCACCCAGATCATCAAAGACAAGCCGAAGGATAAGGAAGCTTATCTTGATCGCAGTTACGTCTACGAGCTGAAAGGCGACTTACGCCGCTGGGATCGCCGATTGCGACAAGGTCCTGAGCCTGGATCCGAACAACCAGGACGCGAAGAACCGCAAAGCGCGCCTCGAATACCAGGAGAAGGCGGCGAACTCTACTCCGACACCTATCCCTACGGCCCGGCCCCGCCGCACTCTGCCGCCGGACGAAACTCCGACGCCGCACCGGAAGAAACCATAACCTCGACCTACTTTGCCGCGGCGCTTATTTGAGCGCCTTTTCCACCGCCGATGGATCATCCAGCATGATCCAGTCGATCACGGATAGGGGCAGGCTGCCGTGACTGATCAAGTCGTCGTGGAACTGTCCGAGACGAAAATCCTTCCCCATTTTGTCGCGGTAGCGGCCTAACAACTCCATGATCTGCCACTTCCCGACGATGTAGCTGATTTTTTGGGTCGGGCTGGAGGCCGCCCCGGCCGCTTCGCCCTCGGCCGCTTCGCGATCGAGTCCGCCTGCTTCCATGAAATACTTTACGGCCTGTTCGAAGGTCCACTTTCCTGTGTGCAGATTCACGTCCACACCGATCCGCGCCGAGCGATAGCGCGCCAGCCGCAGAACCTGCCCCTGTGACGCTGAGTCGAGCGGGTAGAGGCCTTCGCGCATCAGCATTTCCTCGCCGTAAAGAGCCCAGCCTTCGACAAAGAGATTGTCGCCGTTTTGCCGGCGAATTTCGTCCTTCACGTGGTTCGCGATCGAGAGCTGGAGGAAATGTCCGGGAATTCCTTCGTGCCCGAGAATTGGCCGCGGATCTTCGATCGCTGCCCGGATGTAGAAGTTCTTCGAATCCGGGTTGTATGTCGGGATGAAATAGAATCCGGTCGGATCCTTGTCATAAACGCCCGGCGGATTCATGAAGCCGCCCGGGCTGGTTGGCTTGAAGGCTTCGGGCAATTGCCGGATCTCAAATTTCCCGAGGTAATCCGGTAGCGTGACCAGCCGGCGATCTTTCAGGAAGCGGATCATCTCTGCCTCGCGGCTTTCATAAGCCTTCAGGAAGGACGCCTGGTCCGGCGGAATGTTCTTGCTCCGCTTCGGGTCGGGATCGGCCAGGGACGGATCCGGCAGCCACGCTTCGTAGGCGCGATACTGCGCCAGCTCCACCCGCCCGATCATTTCCACCTCCGCCGCGTCGAGCGGGAGGAGCAGGATGTGATGGAGATAATAGTTGTAGTTTTTCTCGCCCATCGGCGCGAAGGCGACCATCGACGGAAGCCCTTTTTCCAGATGATCCGCAAAGGCGTGCAGCGCCGCGAGCGCCCCGTCGCGCGCCTTGACCAGTTCTTCCTTTTCGTCAGGTGAAAGATCGGTCGCGAGAGTCATCAGGCTCTCGTTGAAAAGCGGGTCGATCGCGCGCGCCGACGCGATCGCGAGCTCGGCGAAGAGTTTGACCGGCTTTTGCAGATTCTTCTCCCCTTGGGCGAGAAGCGCCGGCATCTGCTGAAGCCGTTTCGTGGCGGCGAGCGCGCGTTTTTTCGGCGTGTCGTACTCCTTCTTCAGGAGCGAAAAAATCCCGTTGCTGCATTCGCCGACGTAGGTCTGCGGGTCGCGGCTGGTGGAATGCCAGACGCGATCGTCGAAGGCCGCGCTCTCGAGCTGCGAGCGGAAGAGGATCCAATCGATTCGCTCATCCTTGGGCCAATTTGCCGTCGGCATCGCGTTCACTTGATCGAGTAGCGCGCGGACATGCAGCGCGCGTTCCGCGATTTTCTCCGGTGAATAATCCGTTAGGCGATCATCCCAGGTATGCAGTCCGGCATCGCTGCTCCGCACCGGGTATTGTTCATTACGCCAGTCGTAGTAATCGTCCGCCAGCTTGTGCAGCGCGCCAGCCTCCGCCCGTCCCTGCAAGGTCGCGCCCGGTTTCACGAGGAGTGCTTTGTTTGAAATATCCGGCTTGGTCTGTTGCAGGCGTCTGCGCATTCGCAACCAGCGCGCCCCAGGCCGTCAAAACTGTCGCAGCAACAAACATATTTCTCACAGCGTGGACCGTAGGCGGTGGCAGTGCCCCCGCAAAGCGCAAAACGGCTCACAAGGTAGGGCGAGACTCTGTCGAGCCAGGGGAGAGGACTCCGATCTGCAGCCGGCGCCATGTCCCAGGCTAGACGGAGTCTCGCCCTAACAACCATGCGGTCGACCCTAGGGGTTCTCGCGCACCAGTTGCTCGGCGGTGGTGAACTTCGGCTCGATATCGACCGGGACGCTTTTCAATTTGTCGAGCGCCTGCTTGCACTTCCGGCCTAACGACTCCGAGTTGCGCTGTAAGATCCTTCGCCTTTTCGTAGTTGCCTTCAGCCTGGAGGGTCATGATCTCGCTGCGTCAGGCCTTCGATCGCCGGCTTTGATCTTGTCCATATTGACCGCAAAGGTGCCATTCGGGTTGGCGACGAAGCCGCCGTGGTCGCGGAGATAATTGAACTGCACCGCCGTGCCGAGTCCGTGCGCTTCGCTCGTTCCGAACCGGATGCTTCGGAAACAGGAGGCGAGGTAGGTGGTGTAGAGCGGGCGCTCGAGCGACTTCGGGAGCACGCCCTTGTCGATCATGAATTGAATGGCAAAGAGACCGGAGATGTCGGCCTTCGCTTCCTCGAGCGCGCTGTAGGCTTCCTTCAGCTCTTCGCGCACGGTCGATTTGCGGCCGTTCGTTGTGACGTCGTGCGGACCGAGTCCGTGCATCAGCTCGTGCACCACGGTGTGGGTAAAGAAGGCGTCGAACGACAGGTTCTTCTGGTCGTCAGGCGAAAGGACCACCTTCGCGATCGGGACGAGCGTCTTGGCGAACTTCGCATCCTGCACGTTCTTGAGCATGACGCGCTTCGAGCCTTTCTCGCGCGTGACCCGTTCGTCGTTAGGCAAATTGAAGGCGGCGGTCTGGACGCCGTGGTTGGCGTCGCCGGCACAGAAGATTTCATCGACCACGACCATCGGAGAAAGGGCGCCGATCTTCGGGTTGCGATATTTCGGGTCGATCGGGAGATGGTTCTCGATGTCCTGAAGCTGGCCGGAAAATTTCTCGCAGCTTCGCGCTTTCCGCTTCGTCCTGGACAGTGATGAAGGACTCGAAGCCGGCTTTGTAATTGAACCATTCGTCCTCGTAAACCTCGTAGGGCCCGATCGTCGGCTCGATCGCGCCCTTGAGTTCCATCCAGGCGACGTCGCTCGGGTAATAATCGTTGCTCAGGAAAGCGTCAGCGCGCGTGGTGAGGAATTTCTTCAGGGTCGGCTCGGTCGCGGCCGCGGCGGCTTCGCGCAGGAGGACGGCGGCGCGAGTCAGCTCGCCTTCGTATTCGATGTTGTAAGGAACGAGGGTGAACTTCTCGATCCGCCTGTCGACGGACAACGGTGAAGAAACCTTTGGCCCGTTCTTGTTCGGCCGCGGGCAGGGATTTGATCCACGCTTCGATCTCGGCCTTGGTCGCGTCGAGCGGGTAAAAGTTGGCACCTTCCGGTTTCGGCGGCGCGCCCAGCACAAATGGCTCATTGTGATCGAGCCGCGACCAGGGGCCCTTGTTGATGAGGAAATAATGAAGTCGCGCGCGGCCTTCCGGGCTCGTGTCGCCCGCGAGATCGAGGAGCATCGATGGATTCCCCGCCCAGGCCTGGCGGAGGAAGATGCCGTCGATGATCTGCGAAGCCTCGACCAGTCTTGCCAGCACTTTGCGATCGTTAGGCGAGAGCTTGGCGACGTCCGCCGTGATCTCGGTCGGAGCGAAGCGCGCGGTCATTTGCTCGAGCTTCGCCTGGTCGGGTTGGCTGGAATTCTGTGCTGGAACCATGGCGGTGGTCACTGCGAGGACGGCGGTGCTGAATGCAATTGTCTTCATCGGTGTGGCGATTTCTATCCATGCAAAACGCCTCGCACGCGAGGGAAATTGCTCCGGGGAACGCGCGCGACTGGCGTGCTGGTTGGAGCCCGGCCTCGCGCTATCGCGCTGCGTTACGGCGGCGATTCGCCGAAACAGGCTGGCGAACGCGGGTCGTCATTGCCAGCACGCCAGTCGCGTGCGCTCCCCGAAGGTTGCAGCTCCCCGCTAGATGACGCCGGAGCTTGGCTTCGCCTTGGCGCGATCGATCAGCCTGCACCGGCGAAATCTTGACCACGTTGTCGGGGTCGTAATCGATCAACTTGAGCCAGTCTTCCGTGATGTCGGTCGCGGGCAGAATTTCATTTTCCAGATACTCGGCGTTATACGCGACCTGCAGATCGACTTCGCTGATCCCCTCATCCTTCGCCGCTCGCGATGGCGCGTTTGATCGCCATCCCTTTGGCGCGTTCGACGACCGAAGCGATGATTGCGCCGCTGATCACGTCGCTGCGGTAAAGCGCTTCCTTGCGACCGCTGCGCAGGGTCACTTCGAGAAGCCGGTTTTCGTCGCGCTTCGAAAATTGCGTCTCGAGCAACCGGCCGATGAGCGCGTCGATCGCGGCCGCTTTCGATTCCGCCCCAGCGAGAAG
Source organism: uncultured Verrucomicrobiae bacterium (assembly GCA_963821915.1). Lineage (GTDB taxonomy): Bacteria > Verrucomicrobiota > Verrucomicrobiia > Chthoniobacterales > UBA10450 > Palsa-1392. The sequence goes on along the minus strand of CAWGFS010000016.1, from coordinate 10,615 downwards.
CGCGGCGTCGTAGGGAAGATCGTCCGTTAGATAAATGCGATAAATCTCGCGCGCGCCTTCCTTGTTCGGCCGCTTGACCTTGATTTTGCGATCGATCCGGCCCGGGCGCAGGATCGCCGGGTCGATCAAATCCGCGCGGTTCGAAGCGAGGATGATGACCACTTCGTTGAGCGAATCGATCCCATCCATCTCGGTGCAAAACATCGGAACGAGCGTGGAAAGGATGCTCGAATAACGCGAAGCGCGGCGCGTGCCGAGAATACTTTCGGCTTCGTCGATGAAGAGGAACGGCATGTAACCTTCGCGGCGTTTCTCGCGCGCGGTGGCGAAGATCTCGCGGACCATCCGCTCCGATTCGCCGACCCACATGTTGAGAATCTCGGGCCCCTTGATGTGCATGAAATATTCGCGCATGTCGGCGCCCGATTTGTTCGCGGAGCTGTTTCGTTAGATTGTAGGCCGTCGCCTTGCCGATGAGCGTCTTGCCGCAGCCGGGTGGGCCGTAAAGGAGGAAGCCCTTCGGGGTGGCGTGCTGGAATTTCTGAAACAATTCCTCGTGCAAGAGCGGCAGCTCGATCGCGTCGCGGATCGCCTGAAGCGCTTCCTCCTGGCCACCGACTTTTTCCCAGGGCAGTTCGGGCACTTCGTCGAGGTAATGATCACGCGATTGCGGGCTCGCGAGCAGCTCGAGCGCGACCCGATAATTCGCATCCACCCGGACGTCGTCGCCCGCTTTCAACGGCGCCTTGGCGAGCTGCGCGGAGCGCTGCAGGACCAACGATTGCGTCCCGTGTTCCGCGCCGACGCGCAGTCGATCCGAGCCGAGGACTTCGGCGACCTTGGTCACCGGCCCGGCGGTTTCGAAACCGAGATCGCCGACAATCACGTAGGCTTCGTTGACCAGAACGCGCGTTCCCTTTTGCAGCTTCCCGAGGCTGATCCGCGGGTCGACGTTGCAATAATAATCAGCGCCGCCGACGACGATCTGCGCGGTGTCGCGCGCCGGGCTGCCGAGGAAAGTGCCGATCCGATTTGCGGGCGAAGTCACTTTCTTGATCACCTGCTCGAGCTTTTCGATCATCTCGCGCGCGTCGCCCACCATCTCTTCCTGCGCGGCAATCTCGGCGCGGAGGGCGAGGAGACGTTCCCGGGCGAAGTTGTCCAGCGGCAGAGAGGCGACCGCGCGATCAAATGCTTCGAGCAGACTGATCTCGCGCTCGTCGTTAGGCGAGTCGTCGCGTGCCGGATCTGGTTTCCATTCGTCGCTCATTTCCATTCGTCCCTTGGTCCTGACGGTTGCTCAAAAAATGATACGCGTGCAGGATTCAGGCCGCAAACCTCGTGCCTGTGAACCTGGCAAAAATCGGTTGAAGCGGGCCAGGCTGCGCCCTACGGTGGCCTCTCTTTTCGAGGAGCCTTAGCTCAATTGGTTAGAGCGCTGCCCTGTCACGGCAGAGGTTGCGGGTTCGAGCCCCGTAGGCTCCGGTTTTTCTTTCCATAGTTAATTTCGACTAATTCGATGATTTTGGATTGCAATGTCGGACACTTTTCGGACAATATTCATGCAATTCCACGCCATGCCTATGAAGAAGCCGAAATTCCCAATCGTTGTTAAACGCGGGTCGTGCGCGGTCAAAATCTATCGCGATCAAAAGCCCCAGGGCACTTATTTTCGCGTCGCCTATCATTTGGGCGGCAAGCGTCACCGTCTCAACTTCCGGGATTTGGAGACGGCGACTAACGAGGCGGAAGCAAAGGCGTCACAACTTTCCCGTGGTGACGTTGACGCGGTGCAGCTCACGGGCCGTGATCGGCTGATTTATGGCCGCGCAGTTGATGCCGTGAAAGCCACGGGCTCGCAGCTCGATTCGGCGGCAGTGGAGTATGCCGACGCCGTTAAACTGCTGGAGGGGGTTTCATTGCTCGACGCGGTGAAGTTTTACTTACGACATCAAGGCCGTGGCATTAAGCGAATTCGGGTTGGGGACGCTGTAACGGAGATGATCGAGGGAAAAAGGGCCAGCGGCCTCAGTGAAGTATACCTCGCGGACTTACGATACCGGCTCGGCGTGTTTACGGAACGGTTTCAATGCGATGTGGTTTCGCTGACACCGGACGACGTGCGAAAGTTTTTCACCGACCTAAGCCTAGGTCCGCGCAGTTTTAACAACTTCGTCATCAGCCTAAAAACATTCTTCCGCTTCGCTCAGGATCGCGGCTGGCTCTCTAAAGACGCCGACTTACTCGCGAGCGTGCAAAGACGAAAAGAGAAGCGGACGCCTGTGCAGATCCTCACCCCCAAAGAGATGTCCACGCTGTTGGAGCAAGCGACGACTGAAATGGCTCGTTGTATCGCATTGGGGGCGTTCGCGGGTCTCCGTTCCGAGGAAATCTTGCGGCTCGAATGGCAAGACGTAACGCGCCGAGCGGGGTTTATCGAGGTTGCTGCAGACAAGGCCAAGACGGCGGCGCGCCGTCTCGTCCCCGTCTCGGACAATCTCGCTGGCTGGCTCGATCAGTCGCGTTTTGAGAGCGGACGTTTGTGGCCATACACAAAAACGACTTTCTTTAAAGCGCGTCGCCGTCTCGCTAAAAGTGCGGGGATTAGGTGGAAGCCCAATGCACTCCGGCATTCGTTTATTAGCTACCGGCTTGCGGAAATTCAAGATATGAACCGCGTCGCACTGGAAGCGGGCAATTCGCCACAGATGATCTTCCGTCACTACCGCGAACTGGCCACGCCGGAGCAGGCGCACACGTGGTTCGCGATTGCGCCGGAGGCGGCTCCTAACGTTGTGCCGCTCAAGCTCAGCGATGGAAGGCGATAAATGAAAAAGAAAACTGACACTGAAGACAGCGACGCGTGGAAAAACCATGCGGCTGAACTCACCCCGGATCAATTAGAGACGCTTGCCGTTAAGTTTTGTCCTGAGCTTTACAAGCAAAATCCAGCCGAAGGAATCAGGGTGGCAAAGAAGTTTCTAGAGAAAGGCGATCTAGACGCCTGGCGCACAGTTTTGGAGTTGCAACTACCGCAAGCAGACAAGGAATGGCAAGAACTAGAGGCGAAAAAGTTAGCGAAACTGCATCTCGAATACGATGTAGGAGTGAAGGCGATCACAGGGGAGAAATTGTATCTCGCTAAAGATCGCTTCGCGCGGTTCCTGCTGGCCAAGTACGGGAAGAGCAAAGCCGATGCCACGTCGCGGCGTTTTCAGAGAGCGGGGTTCACGGGCACGGAAGCAAAACAGTTTCAGATGGAGTTTTTAGAGTGGTGGCCCGGTCGAAATCCGCGGAAGGGCAAACAGGGCCAGGTGTTATCGAAATATGACAAGCGAGTCGGTGCAAAAATATCGGGCGGGCCTATTGCCCAACGGATATTCCATTTATCGGCGGAGGAAAAAGCTACACTTCATAAGGCCGCTGTTAGCCGTGGATGGAAAGACAAGCTCGGCGAGAATTTCGCCATAAGAAACCTTAAAAAGGGAAAGAAGGGCGACGTGGGGTGGACAACGGCGGAGGTAGTGGCAAAGAGGCAGCTTAAAAAACATTCCGCCAATAAGAGCAGCAACGCGGTTTGACATAATTTAAACCGCCTAAAGTTGCCAATAATGGCGTAAGCGCTGCCAAAACCGCTAAATTGCGGCAATTTCGCCGCATCATTCTGCCAAGATCACTAGCTTTAGCCTTCAATGGTTGCCAAAAGCGTGAGTCGCCCTGCCACAGGTGGCGCTCTGGGGTGCGTTCTACTGTTAGCATGGAGAGAATTATACCCCTGGAATCAAGGAACCGGGCAGACGACAACGCGAGCGCCCGGTTGTTAACTAAGCGAGAACTCGCGGAACGGCTCGGCGTGTCGTGTCGAACACTCGACGACTGGCAACGCCGGGGCCGCATCTGTTATTTCAAAATCGGCAAAGCATGCCGTTACAGATGGGATGATGTCCTAGAGAAACTCAACACTTATCGCGTCAATTAGAAAGGAGATCCAACGAATGAGCATACCAAAAAAGAAACAATCTAAGCCACCGCTGGCCATTAAGCTTATGGCGCTACGATATTGGCTTCTAGAAAGGGCGCTAGTATCGCCAGCCCTGGCCGTGTTCAGGCGAGCGAACGAACGACAGGAACGCTTGCAGGATGAGCTAATCAACCGCGGATGGGAGAACCTGCTATCTCTTCCCGATTGGCTGCTAAAGGCAAGGCGCAAGGAGGACGCACGATGAGCAGCCCAGACATTCAAGAGGCGAAGCGGCGATTGCCGCTGCCCGCCTTGATGCAGCAACTCGGATTTGGCGACATGGCAAAGAAGTCGGCACGCTGTATATGGCACGACGACAAAACCCCGTCCTTTGGGATCTCCGAGAAAGAAGGAAAACACCACTGGTGCTGCTTTGCCGGTTGCGGGCAAGGCGATGAAATCGACTTCATCCAGAAGGCGCTAAACATGGACAAAGCCGCAGCGATTCGGCATTACAAAGAGCTTGCCGGAGTCAGCAGCTCAGTGCCTGCGAAGCCGAAACGCGAGGGGGACAACCCGCATAATGAAGGCCAGCCTTATACCCCCTCCATTTCGACCGCAACCGTGCAACCGCCCAGAGAAGCGCCCCAGATCGCCTACGAACCGAGGATTTTGGACAGGTTCCGGGAAGCTATTCGCGTCTGCGGGGTCGTTGGAGAAGATGCAATTGCAGCAACCCTTTACCTAGTGGTCACGTCGCGCCTACTCGATAGGCCGGTTTCGGCTGCTGTTAAAGGGCTGTCCAGTTCCGGTAAATCATTCACGACTGAGAAAACTCTGGAGTTCTTTCCGCCTGGTGCCGTGATCGTGATGACTGCCATGAGTGAACGCGCTTTGGTGTACTCCGAAGAGGAATACGCTCATCGCACGTTGATCTTGTACGAAGCAACCGCGCTGCGTGAAGGGGCAGAAGACAACCTCACCGCGTATTTCGTCCGTTCGCTACTTTCTGAGGGACGGATTGAATATCCCGTGACAGTGCGCGACCCCAAGGACGGGAGTTTTAAGACAAAAACTATTGTCAAAGAGGGGCCCACTAATCTGATTGTCACGACCACAAAAACACGAGTCCACGCGGAAAATGAGACTCGGTTGCTGTCCTTAAATACGAATGATACACGCGAACAGACGAAGGCTATTATCCTTGCGCTGGCCAGCGAAGACCGCGACGAATTGGATAAGAGCGAATGGCGCCAGTTTCAAATTTGGCTCCAAACCGCCGAGCAACGTGTGACTATTCCCTACGCGAAAGGCCTCGCCGAGCTTGTCCCCCCGGTCGCGGTGCGGCTTCGCCGAGACTTTGGGGCCGTGTTAGCGCTAATCAGGGCACATGCGATCTTGCACCAATGTTCGCGCGAGCGGGACACGAAAGGCAGGATTATCGCCACAATCGACGATTACGCGCAGGTGCGCGAACTTGTGGCTCCAATCGTGTCAGAGGGAGTCGGCGCGACCGTCTCGTCGGTGGTGCGAGAGACAGTGGAGACGATCACAACCCTAGCTGACGAATCAGGCGTGATGGCGCTTGCGATTGCCGAACGACTTGACCTCGACAAGGGCACCGTAAGCCGACGCCTTCGAATGGCGGCGGATCAAGGGTTTATCCGCAATCTGGAGGATAAACGCGGCAAACCTGGTCGTTGGGTCACCGATGATCCACTGCCTGGCGAGAGTAACCTATTGCCGGAACCACCTGAATTGCGCTGCTCCAGTGAGGCCGGTTGCACGGTTGCAAGCGATTTGCAGGGGGTATATACCCAGCAAGGCGAGGCGACGGTTACCACCCAGCTCAGGGAGCCACAATCGGCCCGCCTCGTGCTTACCAACCTACTGGACGCCATCAAGGGCGCACCGGGTCTGCATCCTCAAGGGCACCCAGAGTGCAATTGGAGCGCAGATTATCCGATCGAATATTACGCGTGTGATTACGCCCGCGCGCTGGACTATCTCGAGAAGAACCCCGCGCAGGATGAGGAACAGGACGCGTTCGATCCGCTCGCGCGTTTAGTTCACAAGATAGACTGCGAAAGGCTGAAGGGTACCCCGTTGGTCGCGGACGGAATTGAGTGGGCGCCATCGGAGTATCGCACCGCCAGTGCATACGTGCGCTCGGAATTAGAGCGGCAGGAGCGCGAGCCATTTTGAGGAAACACTGGCAATGAGTGAGACCAAGCAAGAAGACGCGCTACAGGCCAATTCTGGTGCTCTGCGGGCCGTTTCTGAGGGTAATGTCGGGATTGTAGAAACCCGCAAGGCCGGTAGGCCAAGCAAATTTAAGCCGGAACTAGTAGCCAAGCTATTGGCTGCCATCGCTGACGGCCTGAACATTAAGCAAGCCTGCATGGCCGTTGGGATTGGCGAAACCACTCTTCACAGCTGGCGCGAAGAACACCCTGAACTAGAGCAACAACTAGAAGAAGCGCGCGAGCGATGCCGTGCGAAAGCCCTGGCCCGGATCAAGGCAGCGGGCGAAGCGGGAGACTGGCGGGCTTCGGAAGCCTTCCTTCGCATGTCGTTCCCGGCTGATTATCGCCGGGATGCGAGTTACCGCCCTCAACACATTTTTGGCCTTCTTCGCAGCGATAATCGTGCCCCTTGTCACCGGAAAATCTTGCGGTTGCTTTCATAGTAATTTCCTCTCGTCACATGGATAACCCTTCAACGACATCGTCATTTTAACGACCGGCGTGAGCACGTCGTTCTCGCTCGCGATTTTTTCCGAACGGAAGCCCATGCCGAACCTAGGCCAGCAAATCAGAAACCGCCATCTTCTTCGACTGATTCTTGTCGCGACTTAAAACAGAGAATTCCTGCTGTTCCCCATTCGACGCTTCTCGATAACGAGCCGGGGAGACTTCGCAGAGGAACCAATGGCTGATATTGGACGGACAAGTCGGCGTCGGGCAGGCAAGGAAATAATGACCTTTCTGGTCGGACTGAATATCGATCTGCCGCCCGGTGAAGACGCGATCACAGATCACGCAAACGCGCTTGTCGTCGAGCGAATACCACTTTCGCGCGGAATTGGCTGCTTTCAAAATTGCGAGCCGCTCTTCTGGCGGAAAGTGAGTTTGCCTCATCGCTTAGCTGTTCGCTCGTTAGGTCCGGAAAGACCGGCGTCTTCATTTTCGCTTTTGAGTTGGAAGCGAAAAAGATGCGGATGGAGCACGTGAGCATGGTGCCGCTGGACTGCATTGAGATCGGTGCCATCCAGTTCTTCACCGCAACCAGGACAACGATATGATGTGTGGGCGGAGGGCGAAAGGTTTGCCGACGCCGGCGCTGTTTTTCTCTCTCGCGCAAATTTGCGCATGCACTAGTGAAACAAACAGCTGGGAAGCTGCCAATCAGGCGCGAGTCTGTACCGCTCCTAGCGAAAAACCCTAGGCCCCGCGCGAAGTGTAACCGCGTCCCGATCCAGGTTGATCGGATCGGAAGCAATTGTACCGACGAGGAACGCTAGATTTTCGAGCGGAGGGGGGTCACATGTTTGGCCATTTTGCGCAGGCCAAGTTCCACACGTGTCTTCACCGTGCCGAGCGGAGCGCCCGTGACGATCGCAATTTCCCGGTGACTTAAACCGTCGAAAAAGGACAATTCCAAGGCTTCACGCTGTTTTACGGGCAGGCAGTTAAGCTTGCTTTGCAGGAAGCGCCTTAAATCCGAACTAACCAATTTCTCCTCGAGAGAACTATCAGTCCCGCGATCCATCGTTTCCGCCGCGTGCGCTTTGAAATTTTCCAATGCGCGACCATAAGAAAGGCGGCGACGTAACCGGTCGATCGCACGGCGTCGCGCCACTGTGCTAATCCAGCCGAGCGGCCTGCCGCACTCTTGCGAATAATAGTGGGCCCGCTTCCAGATCTGGAGAAATGTGTCCTGGACGACGTCGTCTGCTTCGTTTTCTTCCACAAGCGTATCATCGACGATTGTTCTAGGTACCCGGCCGAAACGAACGCGAAATTCGTGCAGCGCAATTTCATTTCGATTTTTTAGACCTTCCATCAATTCCTCGTCGGAGACACCGGCGAATGACGGGATAGCGATAGTCGGTCGGATCATGCCGCGATAACCTGAGTTCGTAAAGCCGGCGTTTGCCCATAGTCGATTGACACGCCGGGGACACGAAAATCCCCCACTGTTTGCTCGATCGCAGGCGCGACAACAAAATCGAACCCGTACTCGGTGTATCGCTTTGCTAAATGATAGTCGATGCCGCTCAAAGCGCCGACGACTATAGCCAGGGGAAGGATATCCGTGTCCATAATGAGACGGTTTCTCTTATTCCAATATGAGAATGACGCGTAAAAGCCTCTCAATTCACGCACCCCGCCCACGTATCGCAATTGGTCGCCCGCCTGATTGACGCCTAAGTCGATTCCTTAGCGGCAGAAAAAGAACGTCCTAGCATCTTCGTATGTGACGGGCATGATCGGTGCGCGCCCCCGCCCTTTTTCTGGCCAGAATCTTAGGCCAGGAACGGGATAACAATGTCGTGGGGCCCAATAATTGGCGGCGGTAATGAACTCAAAGACCCGGTGGCGAAACGGGAAGAGAAGCCAAAAACCGCTTCAAAACGAGTAGCCCCGCTTTTTGGTGTGCTGTCCACCATGAACTTCGATGTACTGGAGATCAGAGTAGAGTCCCCAACCCTTCGCGACCAGTCTGATCGATGTGGGTGGCGGGCTCCCGAAGTCGGAGCCCGCCGCGCCCTTCAACTCATGCTCACAGCTTCAAGATTAATCGTGGACTTTGCCAGCTTGGTTAGCTTTTGATCGGTGGCAACTTCTTCATCCAATGTCATTTGCAACGTCTTTGCCCCTTCGGAGTCGCCCAGAAGTTCGGCATAGGTGCGAGCGCATCCATAACCGGCAATTTCGTAATGCTCGACCCGTTGCGCGGCGGAAATGAGCCCGGCGTCGCGCACCTCATCCTCGGCCTCTTCCTTGATCATCTCATCCCCTTCTTTAATTAATCCTTCCATACCTTTGCACTTCGGACCGCGCGTACTCTCATCATGGCTCTCCAGAATGGTTTCCAGCCGGGCCGCGTGCTCCTCGGTTTGGGAAAGGTGATCGGTAAAACCCTTGGCTAGCTGGCCATTGGTCGCGGCCTTGGCCATCTTGGGAAGAGCCTTGAGCAGCTGATTTTCAGCGCTGTAGAGATCCTTGAGTTCGTGAATGTATAAATCCTTCAATGTTTCTAGTTCCATATCCTCAGTATCGTTTTGGAAAGAACTAGTGCTTGCCTCTTCTTGCACTCGCGAAGGTTTGGAAGACTTGAAATAAGGTTATGGCCCCGGGCGCGCTCTATTACTAGGTCATTTTCGGATTCCTCGTTCGGGATGGTAGCCCATCCAGACCTGCCCTATGAGACGTTTGCTGAAAGAAACCAACGGGGGAATCAATGAAAGCATTAGTCTGGCATGGGAAAAGTGATGTCCGCTGCGACAACGTTCCTGACCCAAAAATCGAAGACCCGAGCGACGTAATCGTAAAGATCACCGCCACCGCGATTTGCGGGTCCGATCTTCATCTTTACGACGGCTACATGCCGGCGATGGAGGATGGCGACATACTCGGCCACGAACCGATGGGCAAAGTCATCGAGGCCGGCAAGGACGTGAAGAAGCTGAAAGTTGGCGACCGCGTCGTCATCCCCTTCACAATCGCTTGTGGCGAGTGTTTTTTCTGCAAGAAGGAACTCTATTCCTGTTGCGACACCACGAATCGCGACGCCAAGGCTGCCGCCAAGCTCATGGGTCATGCACCGGCTGGTTTGTTTGGTTACTCTCACATCACAGGCCACTATCCTGGCGGCCAGGCAGAATATCTTCGCGTCCCTCATGCCGACGTCAGTCCGCTCAAGATCGAAAACGACTCACTCAGCGACGAGCAAGTCCTCTTCCTTTCCGATATCTTCCCGACTGGTTACATGGCAGCGGAGAACGCGCAGATCGAACCGGGCGACACGGTTGCGATTTGGGGCTGTGGACCCGTCAGGGCCAGTTTACGATTCAAAGCGCCTGGATGTTCGGCGCCGGGCGGGTGATCGCGATCGACCGGGTGCCGGAGCGCCTTCGAATGGCCGAAGAGAAAGGCAAAGCAGAAGTCATCAATTTCGAGAAACTCGAAGGCAGCGTCTACGACCGATTACAGGAGATGACCCGAGGTCGAGGACCGGACTGCTGTATCGACGCGGTCGGCGCCGAAGCGCATGGGAGCGGCAGCTTCGATGCAATCATGGACAGGCCAAAGCGGCGGTTTACCTCGCGACCGATCGGGCCCACGTCTTGCGGGAAACGATTATCTGTTGCCGGAAGGGCGGCACGGTGTCAATCCCGGGAGTTTATGGTGGATTCCTCGACAAAATACCGATGGGTGCGGCGATGAACAAAGGCTTGACGTTGAAGATGGGGCAAACCCACATAAAACGCTATACTCAGCCGCTTCTAACCGAATCAATACGGGTGAGATCGACCCTTCGTTTGTTATTACTCACAACCGCCCACTGGAGGAAGGCCCGGAGTTATACAAGATCTTTCGCGACAAAGTGGACGGCTGCATCAAGGTCGTTTTGAAGCCCTGAGCACTG
>CAWGFS010000015.1:0-26490 GCA_963821915.1 uncultured Verrucomicrobiae bacterium | reverse complement strand
TCCAATAGTTGCCATGCCTAAGAAAGCCAACAACCGGAAGCCGGGGCAAAAGCCTGACGAGAGGAGTATCTTCTGCCTTGTTCAGGACGCCTTCCGCGTCGCCGCTCGAAAAACCTCCACTGTCCTCGGAACGGCCTGGGCATTCATAGGCGCCGTCTCGGTCATCGTCATCTGGGGATTGACCGGCCACATCTTCATTACTCCGATACCTGGCAGCTGATCATCAACACCGGCACCACCATCGTCACTTTCCTGATGGTCTTCCTCATCCAGAACACCCAGAACCGCGACTCGAAGGCGATCCAGCTGAAGCTCGACGAACTGATTCGCAGCGTCTCCGGAGCGCGCAATCGCCTGATAGATCTGGAAACCCTCTCCGATGAGGATCTGGCAGAAATTTCAGAACGAATTCGAGCGCCTGCGGAAACGCTCCGAGGCAACGCGGACGTCGAGAGGAGAGAGAGCCGCCCATAAAGCATCGTTCGGCTGGCCCGGGCTTCGCCGGTGCGGATAAATATTTTGCCCGCTCGGGCAAAGCCGGAACAATTTCGCAGTGCGGCAATCGGGATGGCGCGCGAAACAGCGGCGGCGTCCGTGCCAGATGAGCCAGTGGCTCCAGTTCGTCCAATGTTGGCGCGGGACGAGCTTCATCAGGTCGCGCTCGATTTTTTCCGGATCGGTTTCGTTCGTTAGGCCGAAGCCGCTGCGAAAGCCGCACCACGTGGGTATCGACGACGATGCCTTCGTCTTTGTGGAAGGCGTTGCCGAGAACGCACGTTTGCCGTCTTGCGGCCGACGCCCGGCAAGCGCGTGCAACTCCTCCATCGTGTGCGGGACCTTGCCGCCATGTTTCTTCGACGATCGCCGCAGTCGCGCCGCGAATGCTTTTGGTTTTGCTGCGAAAGAATCCAGTCGATTGAATCGCCTTCTCCAATTCAGCCGGTTTCGCCTTGGCGTAATCGGCCGCCGTCCGATAGCGCGCGAAAAGCGCGGGCGTGACCAGGTTCACGCGTTTGTCGGTGCATTGCGCGGAAAGGATGGTCGCGATCAGAAGTTGCAGCGGCGTCTTGAAATCGAGCTCGCAATGGGCGTCCGGATAAATTCTCGGAAACGCTTCGACCAGTTGGTTTGCCCGCTACGCTTCGCGTCATTGCCTAACGACTACTTCGGTTGCGCCTGCTTGCCCCACGGCCAGCGGCGGCGAGCATTGCCCAAGACTGCGCCGCCCCGCCGAATGAGGCGTCGTGCCCAGGCGAATTCGGTGGCGAGAATCGCCAGTCCGAGCGGCACGACCAGCGCGGCGGGCCCCGGCAAGACGATCAAAGCCACGCCAAACAACACAACGGTAATACCGATGACTGCGACAATCAGTTTCCTCACCCGAGGCCGATTGGTCAGGCCAAAGCGGTTTCCCCATCGCGCATACCAATTCACCGTTCGTCAGCCGGGCAAGTGATTGGCGTCGGGCGCGAGGATCGAGGTAAGGCGCGAGCTTCTGCTCCAACTGCGGCGGAACGTGCGCAACGATCTCGGCAAATTCGCCGTCATAGCGCAATTCAAGAACGTGGCCGACGCGATGTACCTCCGCGATCAACGCCGATTCGCTCTGCGGAACCTTGTAGCGACAACGGAGCCGCCACGAGCTGAGAGTTTCCTGCAGCGCCGGGACCAGGTCCGCGATGCCTTCGCCAGTGCGAGCGGAAATCGCAACGCTGCCTGGAAATTTCTCCAGATAAACCTGGATCAGATCCCGGTCGGAGAGCGCGTCGATCTTGTTGAAAACCATCAGCGTTTGTTTGCCGTAGGCGCCGATCTCTTTGATCACGGTATCGACGGCTGCCATGTGCTCGTCGACGCGCGGATGACTCAAGTCGACCACGTGAATGAGGAGATCGGCCTCGACCACTTCCTCGAGCGTGGCCTTGAACGACTCGATCAGGGTATGCGGCAGTTTGCGCAAGAAACCGACCGTATCAGTCAACAGGACCCGCTGTTTGTTAGGCAATATCAGGCTGCGGGTGGTCGGATCGAGCGTCGCGAAGAGTTTGTCCTCCGCCAGAACGTCCGCACCGGTCAGCAGATTGAGCAGGGTCGATTTGCCGGCGTTGGTGTAGCCGACGACAGCGGCCACCGGCCACTGATGTCGCTTCCGGCCCTGGCGCTGCACCGCGCGATGTTTGCGCACCTCCTCGAGGTCGCGTTCGAGTCGTGCAATCCGTTCCTGGACGCGACGGCGATCGACTTCGAGCTGCGTTTCGCCCGGCCCCCGCGTTCCGATGCCCCCGGTCTGACGGGAAAGGTGCGTCCACATCCTCGTCAGGCGGGGGAGCAGGTATTGCAGCTGGGCGAGCTCGATCTGCAGACGGCCTTCGCGGCTCCGGGCGCGCTGCGCGAAGATGTCGAGAATGAGCTGCGTCCGGTCGAGGACCTTGCGGGAAAAGAGGTTCTCCAGATTCCGTACCCTGCGCCGGCGAAAGTTCGTTGTCGAAAATGACGGAGGTGACCTGCTGGTCCTGAAACGATTCCCTGATTAGCTCCGCTTTGCCTTTGCCGATATAAAATGGCGCGGTTGGTTTCGACAATCTTTGCGTAACGGTGTCGACCACCTGCGCGCCGGCCGAGCTCGCCAGCTCACGCAATTCCTCGAGCGAATCGCGCAAGTCCCATTTTGAGATGCCGTCCTTTTCGAGTCCGATGAGGAGCGCGCGCTCCTGTTTTCGGTCTGGCTGGGTATCGATCATTCGAGGGGAGGCAAAAGGGATACCTTTTGCAGGATCCAATCGACGGCTGCTGCGTGATCCTTCAACAGAGACAAATTCAGTGGTGCAAGGTTAGTTTGGCGCTGAAACCAGGTCAACTGTCTTTTGGCATACTGGCGGGTTGCCTGCTGAATCGCCGCCAGACATTCGGCGGGACGTGTTTTTCCCGCCAACAAAGCGCGGACTTGATCGAAACCAAGAGCCTTGGCGGCGGTCGGACCGATCTCGCCAATCGCGGCGACTTCCTTTGTAACGCCGTGGAGAAATATCTCTTCCACGCGTCGATTGATGCGTAAGTACAGTTCGACGCGATCGCGCAAGAGCAAAACGCCGCCTGCCTGTGTGGCGGCGTGGTTCCACTGCGATCGTTGGAGGGAAGCCGGCGCGCCTGTCTGCGCGAAAATCTCCAGCGCCCTGATAATGCGCCGCTTATTCTGCTGATCGATCTTCTTTGCGCCTGACGGATCGACCGCCGCCAGACGGGCGTTTAACTCCTCAAGCGAAAGTGCGTTGAGTTCCGCGCGCAATTTCGGGTTAATGGCCGGCAGCGGCGCGAGCCCATCAGTCAGCGCCTTGATGTAAAGGCCGCTCCCGCCGGCCACTATCGCCAGCCTTCCGCGGCGGTTGATTTCCTCGATCGCGGTGCTCGCCAGGACGCGAAATTTCTCGGCGCTCATTTCCTCGGTCATCGGCACCGAACCCACGAGATGATGCGGCGCTTTCTCCATTGTTGCCTGGTCCGGTTGTGCCGTCAGCAACGGCAAGCCGCGATAAATCTGGAAAGCATCTGCACTGACAATTTCAGCGCCGCAACAGGCCGCTACATCGGCCGCGATTTGGGATTTGCCGCTCGCGGTCGGACCGACGATGAAGAAAACCCGTCTCAAGGTGGCGCAAGCTTACAGCTTGTTCGTTTCAACGCGCGATCTGGAAGGGTCGCGTTACGAAAAAACCGGGAGACCGGCGGCCTTTGGCTACCTGATCTCCCGGTCTCGAAGAAACTCCGTTGTAACTAGGTGCGCGAATGACTGTCGGACTTCGCGCCGCTCACAACCAGCTTGCGGCCCAGGAATTCCTTGTCGTGCAACTCGGCGACAGCCCGTTTCGCTTCCTCGACCGACTGCATCTGGACGAACGCAAAACCTTTCGAACGTTCGTTATGCTTGTAGGTCACCACTTCCGCGTTCTGCACCTGACCAACTCCGTTGAAAAGCTCGAACAGGTCGCTCTCCGTCGCGTCGAAGGACAAATTGCCGACATAAAGACGCGGTGACGTCACTTCGATGGACTCAGGTTTGCGCGAAGCTCGCGCCGGCCGGGGCGCACCATTGTTGTGCACCTTCGGTGAGCCGTTACGCGCGGGGGCGGACGGCTTGCTGGAACTATCGGCGCTTCCGAAGAAGGCCGTGACTTTCTGCCAAAAGCTCTTTTTTGCGGGAGCCCTCGACTCCGCGCGATCGTCGCGCGTATCGAACCGCCGGCGGGATCCCCCACGACGCGGGCGTCGCGAGTTTCTCCCGGGGGATTGAGATTTCATAATAATCCTCGGTGTTAAACCAGTTACGTTGTGGGCGAAGCGCATCAAGCGATGCACGGTCCAGGGCGCGCGAACCTCGAAAGGTCCAATCAATCAGCTCACGAGCAGTCTGCGCAGCCGGAGGAAACTCCGCCTCGGCGGGCCAGGAAACGGGCAAAAGCCTGTCTGCGTGCGATCTCCGTGGCGGCCTGCGGGTCGGAATGGACGAGTAGGCCGGCTTCATTTTCCAAAAAACTGGACGATCGCGGGAAGCAGACACGCGCCTAGCTCCCGGCACCCGGGCACAGTATTCACGAGGAAGTCTTTATTGCAAGCCAGAAACCCGCCATTCTTGCACACGACCGCGGGACTATGTTCAATCGCAGAGGTCGGCAGCTTCCGCCACCCGCCTCAGACCTGTTTCCAGTCGGAGCAGTCCCATTTCAGGAGCTTTTCAAGCCGGGCGATATCCTCTTCATAGAATTCGTAAAGATACCGCCTTTCTTCGGACGAAATTCGTCTCTCGTAGGGGATTCGATTTTGTTCTTTGTTCTTTACCTTCGCCAACGGCCGAACTCCGAGGAAAGTGAATACTCCATTGACCACCTCCGACGTGTTCTTGCGAAGATTCTCAAACTTGATCACGCAAACCTGCTGACGCGGGAAAAAGACGAAAGACTCGCTCCATCTGTTCGAAATAAAATCCTCGGTCCAGATACGAGGTCCGGCGCGGCTGGAGAGGAAGCTCTGCCTGGCTTTGGCTCCGCTCCTCAGCGATGGCTTCGAGAAATCCCATGGTCTCCCGTTGCCGGTCCCGGTTCATGTTCCACTGCGAGAAGGCGCGGTCGATCGGATTCCGAAGCAGTGACGATGAGCTTGATTCCTGGGTGGTACTTTCTGATTCGCTCCATTGCCGGCTTCCAGTAGGTATAGATGGGGGTGCACGAACCGGTGATAAGTGATCGGCGCTTTAGCCGGACACCTTCGTGCAGGATGCCATAGCTGACTTCGCCCGCTGCAAAACGCTTTTCATCATCGAAGAAGTGGCGGCGGGGATGATCGATCATGTGCGCTTCCTCACTGTGCGCCATCGTGATGTTGGGGTGCTGGTCCAGATGGTAGTGGAGAGCGCTGGTTCCTCCTTTTTGCGTGCCAGCGATGATGAAATCCAGCCGCTCTATTTTTCCTTTCGGTCGAATCATTGTTTGTCGTAATCAGGCGCCCGCCAACGTGCCTCAGTCAGGCACCAGCACAAGAATCCTTGCTCGCCAACGGAAGGCGCGGCGAAAAGAGGACGCTTCCCTCTCCAGCGCTCCAGCATGCCGGAGAAAAACCTCCAGAATCTCGGGCGTAAAATACTTTCCCTCATAAGCGGCATTCAGTTCGAAAAAGACCCGCCCCCCGGGTTCGAGGTGTCCCTCGAGATCCGAGATAAAGAAATCCCATTCCCGGGGACCCCATCTCCATGAATCTTCCCGGCCGCCGTGAAACGCCGTGGCAAACGCGGTGATCAAATCAAACTTCCGGCCAAAGTCAGGCAACGGTTCAAATGCGGTAATCCGGTAATTTCTGCGATCGACTCCGAGGAGCTCAACCAAGCCGTCGAACACCGGGATTCCAGCGACATCCAGACCGAGGCCATGATGCCCGAGTGTCTGGGCGACGAAGAGAAAAAATCCAGCGCCACAACCGATGTCCAGAATTTCCTGGGGAGGTAGACGTTGCAGATTCAAGTCCTGAGCGCGCTGGATATTGATCGGAAGCCGTGCCTGCAGGTCCAGATATTTGGAATAATGTCGCCATAGGGCAGGAGCAGTCGGCGGAAGAGAACCCCATTCCTCTCGCAAGGCGCCGAGCCGTTCCCGATCAATCTTCGCGAGCAGCGGCGTCATGGGGACCGGGTAAAGGATTCGGCGGATGCGGCGCCGCGTCCGTCGATAAGTTAGCGGCTGGCCGAGCTTGGCGATTGATTCCGAGAGCTTCAACAAGCGTAGAATAACGAACCCACTTGGCATTTCCACCGAGGCGTGCGCCCGGCTGGAATCGTCGACTCTCGCCTTGCGATACCCAAGGCTGCGTGCGGCGGTCCTTAGAATTGGAAGTAGATGAAGTCGGAGGTGGCCACGCTGCGGATGGTGACGATGCCAAAGAGCAGGAGAACCGCGACTGCCGTTTCGAGGATGAATCGACCGCGCTCGGTCAGTCGGGGCTCGAAGCGCCAGCCCGGAAGGCCCGTCGCCAGCATGTGGATGACGAGCGGCAGAGCGTAGATCAAGACGAGGACGACGAAGTAGATCCCGATCCGCCATTGTTCGGCCGAAGCCGCGAAGGGCGACTGCGCAAGGTCGTGCATGATCTGGCCGAGGTTCCGTTCCCGGAAAAGAAGCCAGCCCGCGCAGGTGATGCCGAAAGTGATCGTGACCTTCGCGAACCATGGGAATCTTTGGAGTCAGGCCAAGCCACCCGAGAAACCGCTGGATCAAGATGAGCGCGCCCCAGTAGATGCCCCAGAGAACGTAATTCCACGAAGCGCCGTGCCAGAGGCCGCTGATGGTGAAGGTCGCCATGAGGTTAAAGGAGGCGCGGGCGGTCGAGCAACGGCTACCGCCGAGCGGAATGTAGATGAAATCGCGCAGCCAGGTGGAAAGCGAAATGTGCCAGCGCCGCCAGAAATCGGCCGGCGAAGTCGCGAGATAGGGATGGTTGAAGTTCTCCATCAAATCGATCCCGAGCAGCCGCGCTGTCCCGCGCGCGATGTCGGTGTAGCCGGAAAAATCCGCGTAGATCTGGACGGCGAAAGCGAAGACGCCCGCCCAAACGACTGGGAACGACGGATCCGTGAGCGCGAAGATCTTGTTTGCAACGACCGCGGCGTTATCTGCCACCACGACCTTTTTGAAGTATCCCCACAGCATCAGACCGAGCGCGGTGCGCCAGGTCTCGGCATCGAACTTTCGCGGGGTCCGGTATTGCGGCAGCATGTGCGCCGCGCGCTCGATCGGTCCCGCCACGAGCTGCGGGAAAAACGTCACGTAAAGCGCGTAATCGGGAAAGTCTCGGACGGCTTTGACGCGTCCGCGGTAAACATCGACGACGTACCCGATCGATTGAAAAGTGTAGAACGAGAGTCCCGCCGGCAGGGCGAGCCGAAGCGTATTGCGGAGCGGATCCTGGCCGAAGTTCGCCAGGATCGCGTTCACGTTCTCGAGGGCAAACGCATAATACTTGAAAGTCGCGAGGAGCGCGATGCTGGCCACGATGCTGGTCACGAGAAAGGCGCGTCGCTGCCGCGGGAAACGCTCCATCCCGAGCGCGCAGCTGTAATCGACCACCGTCGAGGCCCAGAGAGGGAGGAGAAACCACGGATGTTCCCAGCCATAGAAAATGTAGCTGGCGAAAATCAGCATGAAATTCTGGCCCCGCCGCGGAAGCGACCAGTAGAGCGCCAGCACCAGCGCGAGAAAAACCAGGTAGGTGAGCGAATGAAAGATCATCGGTGGAAAAGCGGGCTCGAGCTTTCGGGCGTAAATTTCCGTCATCTTTTCTTTCGCCGCCCGCCGCATGTGATCGTCACCGGGTTTGTTGTACATCGACTGATCCGGTTCGGGGTCATTCGTTAGGTCGATAAAGGTGCAACCCTGGCTCTCCAGCCAGTCGCGGAGCTGCGCGATGTAACGCCGCAAGCTCTCGCTTTGCGGCGTTGTGCCATCGGGCAGCGGATAGCGTTTCTGGCGAACGAAGCAGAGCGGAATGCCAGCCTGTCTTGCGGTTTCGACCATGTGCGGCAGGAAGCTGTGCGCTGGATCGGGGTTGAACTCTTCCGCTTTTGCGCCGCTTAACTCGGTTGATTCGTCCATCACTTCGTCGCGCAGTTTCGCGACATCGAACGTCTCGTTCACCCGGCGGCGCAAAGGTCCGATTCGGCTGCCGCCCGCTGCGACACGAAATGCCAACCGGCTGATTTTTTCCGCCTGCACATGACGGCGGCTATTCAGCGGGTAGAGCCAGTCGACGAAGCGGCCAAGCGTGCTTTCCTCTTCCGTCTCGTCACCCTCGCAGGATGTCCCGATAGACCGGCTCCTTCTCGTGCCGGATCGACTCCAAGAAATCGCCGGTATGTCGGCGTGGTGCGAAAAGTCGCATCGGTCAGCATCCGTTCGCGAAAAAAAATACAGACCAATCGCGGATGAATCCCGGAAGCGACGACATAGTTTTTCAGCAGCAGATACCACGCGGCCGAAGCGGCGCCGCCATTCCAAAGCAATTCGACATCGCGCATTCCGGTCTTGCTCGCAAAAAGCGAAGAATTGATCGCACCGCCCAAAACCGAATCGCCAATCAAGACGACCTCCGGTTGCCGGTGGCGCAAACGCGCGATTGGTTTCGGATCAAAATCGCGCCGTGCCGGAACGAGATGCGAGATGAGCGCGGGCAGCAAGATGACCGCTGCGACGAAGATCGTTAGACGCGAGCGTTTCCCGATCACGCGTCGTCTCGCGTCTGATGAAACCACTCGACGAAACGCGGCAAACCGATGCGCAAGGGCGTGGTCGGTTCATAACCGAGCAGGTGCCGGGCTTTGGAGATATCCGCACAGGTCAGCGGGACGTCGCCCGGTTGTTCCGGGAGCCGATTGATCTTTGCCTTGCGGCCGAGCGCGTCTTCGATTGCCGTGATCAGGTCCTTCAATTGGATCGTTTCGCTCTCGCCGAGGTTAAAAATGTCGAAGAGCGGCCCGCCGTAGCCTAACGACGCCATCACGCCCTGAATAATGTCGTCGATGTAGGTGTAATCGCGTCGCGTCGTGCCGTCCCCGAATTGGTCAATCGACTGGCCATTCCAAATCCGCCGGGTGAATCGGTGGATCGCCAGGTCCGGTCGTTGCCGCGGGCCGTAGACGGTAAAGAAGCGCAACGCGACGATCCGCATCCGATAAAGATGCGAATAGGTGGAACAGAGAAATTCCCCGGCCATTTTCGTGCGCGGCGTATGGGCTGATCGTTTGGCGTGAGATGCAGGTCCTCAGAAAACGGCACGGTCTTGGCCAGTCCGTAGACCGACGAGCTCGAGGCAAAAACGAAGCGATCAATTCCGACCGTGCGCGCCGCCTCGAGCAAATGCAGCGTGCCGTTCACGTTCGTGTCGTAATAAAGCTGGGGATGACCGATCGATGGCCGCACCCCGGCGCGCGCCGCCAGATGGATGACGGTGTCGACATTTCTCGCGATGAAAAACCTCGTTCACGGCGCGCGCAGTCGCGCAGATCGGTGTGATGCACCGTGATCTTGTCCGCTACGGCAGCGATGTTTCCGCGCTTGATCTGCGGATCGTAAAAATCGTTGAAGTCGTCCAGGATCGCGACCTGATGGCCATCGGCGAGGAGTTTCTCGACGAGATGCGAGCCGATGAATCCGGCGCCGCCCGTCACGAGAATTCTCATTGCGCGAGCGTAAGGAGGAAGCGATGGCCGGGCAAGGAGAGAACGCGATTCGCTCTTCCTCTTTTCCGTTGTCATCCCGCGCCCGCAGTGTGGGAAAAGCACCCGTCTGACCAGGACGCGCACACTGCACTTGCGAGGTCCCCCGTCGCACTCAGAGTGACCGGTCGACGCGAGCAATGGATCGCGACCGGGCCGAACCCTGATCGTCAGTGAAGCTATGCCCCCTCGACGGAGACCTTCTCCGGCGCGTCCAACGCTCGCCAGAAATACCACGCGGCGACCGATCGGTAGGGTCGCCATTTTTCGCCGATGGCATGCAGTTTCTTCGGTTTCGGCAACTCCTTCTTCCGAAACGTCTTCGCATAACCTTTGCGCACTCCGTAGTCATCGACCGGCCAGACATCGAGCCGGCCGAGGTCGAAGAGCAGCAGCATCTCGACCGTCCAGCGGCCAATCCCGCGCACTTTCGTGAGGCGGGCGATGATCTCCTCGTCACTCATTCGATCGAGGGCGGCGCGCGTCGGGACCGTCCCATCGAGCGTTTTCGCCGCGAGATCCTTGATCGCCACCGTCTTGCTTCGCGAGAGACCCGCGCCCGAAATCTTCTCGTCCGGTGTGGCGATGATTAGCTCCGGTGAAAGCCATTTTCGTCGCGGATAAAGGGCGCGCACCCGGCCGAAGATCGTGGCCGCGGCTTTGCCGCTCAGTTGTTGGTAGGCGATCGACTCCGCCAGCGCATCGAACGGCCTAACGACCTTGCCCGGCTGCACAGCGTAGGGACGGGACCTCGCGATAAGTGCCGCGAATTTCGGATTCGACGCCGCGAGATGCTGCTCCGGTGTCAGCGTCGTCCGCTTCACGGATACTTTGCGGCCAATCGTTTGATCGTGGTCAGGTTGCGCGTTGTCGCGCGCCTTCCCACGATTTTTTCCAGCCGCGCGCCGGAGAACGTTGAGTCGCTGAGTCTTGTTCGGCATAACCAATAAACCTCCCGGTTTTGGATGTGAAAATCATCCGTTTCGCTCCGACAGGCGATAAGATTTCTTTGCCGCCGCGGGATCCGGTGGCGAGGAGAGCAATGCGACCAGAATCGAGTGGCCGCAGATCCGATTCGCGAGGGAAAGGGACGATGGTTCGCGATCTGGCGGAGTTCGGCAGTGGATCGAATGAAGGTTGCCACCTCGTAGCCGAGCGCTTTCCGAAGATGACGTCTCAATCTTCGCCCGGAGCCGTTCTTCGTTCCTTGCCGCGGGCCTCGAAGACTAACATTGCCGCTCGCAATAAACGTTTCGACTCCAGAGAAGCCGAGGAACTCAAACTCGCGCCGCAATCGCTCCATCTTCACTGTCCTCCCGCCCACGTTGATCGCGCGGAGAAAAGCAAAGAGCCTCGACACGCCGGACTCCCGCCTAACGACGATGCCCGCCCCGGCGCCGACCGCCGGGTCGAAAACCGTTTCGGCGCGGCGCCGGACCACGCCGCGAATCGTTAGGCGCAAACACGCGAGGACGGCTCCCGGCCGAAGCGGGCGGCCCACCTCTCCCCCGCTCTTCCCGTGGCGCCGCGGCCGCGTCGTAATCAAAGCCTTCTGCGCGTTTGCGCACAATTCCGCGACCGATGAACCGCTCCAGTGAACGGAGCGGTCCGTGATCCTCCGGCGTAATAAAACTGATCGCGTCGCCGACCGCGTGGGCGCGGCCCGTGCGTCCGATGCGATGCACGTAATCCTCGGAGTGCATCGGGAAGTCGTAATTCACGACGTGCGAAATCCCGTCCACATCGATCCCGCGCGCAGCGACATCGGTCGCCACCAGCACCCGCACCGCGCCCGACTTGAAGTCTTTCAAAGCGCGCAGTCGCTGATTCTGCGAGCGGTTGGAATGGATCGTCCCCGCCTTGATTCCGCTGCTCTCGAGCCGCCGAGCCACCCGATCAGCACCGTGCTTTGTCCGGGTAAAAACAAGGACTGTGTCAAACTCCGGATCGGCCAGGAGATGTTGGAGAAGAGCCGGCTTGAGATGCGAGCGCACTTCATAAACCAACTGCGTGACCGTGTCGGCCGGGTTTGCGCGTCGTCCGATCTCGACCACTTTCGGCGCACGCTGAAACTCATGCGTTAGCGCCTCGATTTCCCGCGAGAGCGAAGCTGAGAACATGAGTGTCTGGCGCCGCGCAGGCAGCGCCTTAACGATTCGCTTGATTTGCGGGAGGAAGCCCATGTCCAGCATGCGGTCGGCCTCGTCGAGAACGAGAAATTCGACACCGGAAAAGTTTGTGTGGCGCTGTTCCATGAGATCGATCAATCGGCCCGGCGTCGCAACCACGAGGTCAACGCCCGAGCGAAGCGCGTCGATCTGCGGACGCTCGCTCACTCCGCCAAAGACCGTGGCCATGCGCAGCGGCAGATGCTTCGCGTAGGCGCGCACATTTTCTTCGATTTGCACGACGAGTTCACGTGTCGGCGCGACGATCAGCGCCTTCATGCCCCTGCGGTTTCCATCGCCCGCTGCGCCGCGCAAGTTTCGTCAGGATGGGCAAGACAAACGCTGCTGTCTTGCCGGTGCCTGTCTGCGCGATACCGATAACATCGCGCCCGGCCAGCACCTCGGGGATGGCAGCCGCCTGTATCGGGGTGGGTTCCGTGTAACCAGCTTCCTGGATGGCTTTGAAAATGCGGTCATCGAGACCGAGCGAACGAAATGGCACAGTCCTGGGACTATCGGCCAATATCCCGACTATGACACGCGATCTTTTCCGAACATAGATGTGGCAATGCGGCAAGAGCTCTAACCACAGATCATCTTGCGACAATAAAACGCCTCGGCATACTTGGACGCACATTCCACCCCACGCAGCCGCATCAGGGCGAGAAAAGTATCTTCCGAGAACCAGTGTCTGCCCTTTTGCGATCGGAAAGCCTGATCGAGATACCGGGTCTTACGACGGCAAATCGCAGGACTCAACGGCACAAAGAGATTCGGATTCCCGAGATCACCATCATATTTCGGAATCTCGTATTCCAAAATCAAATGGTCACGAAATGTATTCCATGCGAGATCGGATAGAACTCGATGATCCTGGTGCCGGTCATGGCGATAATGCGTAAAGATGACGTCAGGCCTGAATGACTTTAGGCTCTCGCAAAATGTCTTGATGCGATCGAAGTCGCCAGGAAAATAACTCTCCCGAAACTGCTTTACCACGAGCCTTGACGCCTTGGCGCCCTTAAGGAACAATTCCGCGCTCGATCGCGCCTCCTCGTCGCCGCTTGCCTTTTGCGCTAAGGACTGCCCAAAGAATATTCAGTCCGGAGTAAGCCTCCGTCAGCGCTAAAATCGTTCCACCGCAGCCAATTTCAATATCGTCGGAATGGGCGCCGAGGAAAAGAAGCTTCTTCGCCCCTTTTAGGTCAAACCTCAGCATACCTATGGTCACAGGACCGGGCACTGACGTCCTTTTCTGTTCCCAATCTCTTCATTTCAGATTTTCTTCGTAGCGATTGGTCTTTCGGCAAACAAGCAAATTTAGCTGGATTCACGCCGCGAACCGGACCGGAACGATCCGCCCTCACCATGCTCTTACCTCTGGAATCGGCACAACGAATTGGCCGCCCCATTCTCGAATGTAAGCATTCTGCGCGATCACCTCGTCCTTGAGATTCCAAGGCAAAATAAAAAGCAAATCCGGTTTCGTTTCTCGAAGTCTCTCCGGCGGATCGATGGGGATACGCGTGCCCGGGGTATATTTGCCTTGCTTGTAGGGATTGCGGTCCACGGTGTAATCGAGAAGATCGGTCCGAATCCCGCAGTAGTTTAATAAGGTATTGCCTTTACCAGGCGCTCCGTAGCCGACGATCGACTTGCCCAACTCTCGGGCCTCGATCAAGAATCGCAGAATATTTCGCTTTGTCGCTTCCACCCTCGTGGCAAAGTCCCGATAACGTTCCATCTCTCCAATGCCCCAGCTTTTTTCCCTCTCCCTCAGTCCTATGACGTTTGACGTGACCGCCCGTTCATCGATTCTCCGCGTGGCGGCCGTAAATGCGCAGGGAACCACCGTGCGTAGACAATTCCTCGACGTCGAAAAGCACAAGACCGTGGGCGGCAAAAATCTGCTCGACCGTCGTGAACGAGAGATAGGAAAAGTGCTCGTGGTAGATGGTATCGAATTGATTCTCCTCCACGAGACGGATCAAATGTGGAAACTCCATTGTCACGACGCCTTCTGGTTTTAGAAGAAGCCTCGATCCCACCAACGAAGTCATTAATATCCGGCACGTGCGCCAAAACATTGTTCCCCAAAAGCAAATCGACCCTTCTTCCCTCCCTTGCCAATTTGTGTGCCAGGTTGCGCCCGAAAAACTCTGTCACACTTGGGATGCCCTTCTCGATCGCGACCTGGGCCACGTTTTTCGCCGGCTCGATTCCCGAGCACCGGAATACCCATGGCCTTGAAATATTGCAACAGATAGCCATCATTGCTTGCCACTTCGACCACGAGAGACTGGTCACCAAGAGCCAGACGTTTGGAAATAGCCGCGACATAAGCCCTTCGCATGGGCCAGCCAGCTGTCCGAATAGGACGAGAAGTAGGCGTATTCCTCGAAGATTTCCTTCGCTGTAACATGCTCCGGCAACTGCACCAACAGACACTTTTCACAGACGAAACTGTGCAGTGGATAGAGCAATTCCGGATCTTTCAGATGCGCTGGGTCGATGTAGGTCTCACAGAGCGGCGACAGGCCTAAATCGACAAACGTTTGGCGCAAGAGCTTCGCCGCAGAAGCGGCACTGATATGTCGAAGGTTGAGTCAACACTGCGCTTGTCCTCCGCCGGATAACGACCCGAGACCGGGGACGCTCATGACCGGCGATCGGAGCTCCGGGATCTCGCTTGCGACCGCCTTTCCGATCTCCAACGACGCCGTGGCAGCAGGCGACGGAGCATTGCAGATGTGAATCGAATTTTGTCCGCGCATGATCAGAAAATCATCCACCAGTCTTCCATCGGGCAGCAAGGCCTGCGCCCGAACGCCGGAGGGAGCCTCGGTCAAGTCGCTTTCGGCGACCGCCGGAATCAGTCTTTGCAGACTCTTTACAAATGCCCTTTTGTTCACGGAACGCCAGATCTCCTTCAACCCCTCCCTATAATGTCTGCGTGCAACGTTCCAGAATCCTCGATAGGTCAATGTCTCGCACAAGTCGCCAAACCCAAAATCCGATTTGCGGTAACCCTCGCGCTGGAAGGCGAGCACCGCGTTTGGACCGGCGTGGACGGAGCCGTCGATCATCCGCGTGAAGTGCACACCAAGAAACGGAAACGCCGGGTCGGGCACCGGATAAATAAGCGCGTTGACCAGATGACGCTTCGCGGGCACAAGCTCGTAGTATTCCCCGCGGAACGGAACAATCCTGGCTGCAACATCCACACCTGCCTCGTCGCGCGATTCGATCGCTGTGCAAACCGCCGCAGTTAATCAAAAACTTCGCTTCGATTTCGTCGTTCGGTGTCTCCAGCAGGTGGACGCCACGGTGACGCCGGATTCCCGATACTTGCGCTTCAGTTCTTATGATTCCGCCGCTTTCCCTGATCAACTCCGCGAACTTCTCGCAAACTCTCCGGAAACTTACGATCCCCGTCGCCGGGACCCGTAGGCCTCTGAGACATCGGACGTGCGGCTCGACTTCCTTGATCTGCTCCCGACCAACCTGAAAGACGTCAAGTCCGTTCTCCAGGCCTCGTCGATAAAGGTCATCCAAAACGGGCAACTCCTTTTCGTCCGTCGCGACAATCACTTTTCCGCAGACTTCGTGCGCGATCCCGTGTTCGCTCGCAAAACGCGACCATCGAGCGATTGCCTTCGCGTGCCAAGCGTGCCTTGAGGCTACCCGGTTTGTAATAAATCCCGGCGTGAATGACGCCGCTGTTGCGTCCTGACTGATGAGTTGCCAAGTCACTCTCTTTTTCAAGCACCAGGAGCCTCAAGCCAGGTTGCCGTCTGAGCAGAGTCATGCCCACACTCAACCCGACGATTCCTCCGCCAATAATTGCACAGTCCACTTTCATACCCAATCACCGGGAATCAGAAGATCCGTAGCAGACAAAGCCGTGGCTGCATCTCTTACGACGCAAAAGGCAGATTCGCCCGCTCCGCGATATCGAGTAACGAATGCTTGCCGTCAGACAAATTCAAGACCCAAAGAAGAGCCAATTCGCGCTCGCGCTTGCCAGGACTCGCACCAAGTCCCTTGTAGAGGCCGCGCTTGCCAAGCTGTGGCTCGCCTTTCGGCTTTTGATTTACGAAGACTCGATTGGTTTCGAGCACCTCGATTGCTGCAAGGCACTTCGCCAAAGAATCTGCCAAAGCCCCAGGCCGCACAAATTCGAGGTTGTCGGCCGAGGTGTGATACTCCGGAAATTCGCCATGACGTGACCGCATGAGGCAGCCAACCGGCAGGTTGATTCCCGGGGAACAATACTGTCGCTCGTCGTAGCCGTAGGGAGCAAAATCAACAACCGTGTGCGGATCACCAGAGTGCTTGAGCACGTGGATGAAAGCCCGATCGATTCCTGCTTCAGCCTGCCGGCTACGTTTGTAGCTGATGTTTCCCGAATCACCCACGCAGGTCAACACTATCCCGTGCCGAATCCGCGGTATCACGTCTTCGTTCCGCGCCAGCCAGGTAATCGAGCCGATCGTCCCGGGAATAAACAGGAAGCGGTAAGAGTAGCGGTGAGGTGATTGTGCAAGCTGTCGAGCCAGTTCAACCGCGACAGCCATTCCGGCCAAGTTATCGTTCGCGAGCGACGGATGGCAGACGTGGCACGAAACCAAAACTTCTGCCGTTTCTTCGCCCGGCAAAAGACACTCTCCATAGGTTAGGTAGCCGTCTTCGAGAGAAGAGTCGATGCAAACATCGTATTCCTGACCATGATCAAATTTTGCGAGTTGATTCTCGCATAGGCAAAAACCCCAGGTCTCCTCATAGTAGGTCGTCCGATAGGGAATCCATTCCGGATGTCCAGGTGAAATAAAGAGATGCTCTTTCAATTCGGCGAATCGCATCCGCCGGTGAACCGGAGAGCTATAGTTCACAACGTGCAGGTTGAGTTCGCAAAAATCAATCAGTCGTCTGCCGGACGAGTCTTTGACCCAGGCATCTCTAATATTCCATTCCTTTGGCACCCTCCAGTCGAAGACCTGGGTGCCCGTCGGCACCTCGTGCATCTTGATCGGAATCTGCTCTTGCACCAGGCGCAACGTCTTGCGCACTCCATCGCCCGTGATGCTCCGGCAGATCGGAAACAGTCGCGCGATAAAGGCGTGCATCGCACCGCCCAAGTCTTCCTTCATGGGAAAGGCGGCCATTTAAGATCCCGGGCGGAGATGATCGAGACAGGCCGAGGCCACTCGATCGAAAAGGCGGCATCGTCATAGCGAAAGCCGCGGGCATGTTGCGGAGCATGAAACTCGCTCATTTGATACTCCACCTCAGTATCGTCTCTCAGGGTTTGAAAGCCATGTCCGAATGACTCTGGGATGTAAAGCGCTCGTCGATTCTCCATCGTGAGTTCGACGGCGTATGCTTGACGATAAGTAGCCGATTCCCGCCGCAGATCCACCACGACATCGTGAACCGCGCCGCGCACGCAACGTATCAGTTTGGCTTCGCTCGCCGGTGTCTCTTGGAAATGCATTCCGCGGAGTGTGCCGGCTTTGAGGTTCGACGACAGGTTGCATTGGACAACGTTTGAGTTTAGCCCGTGTTTCGCAAATTCATTGACGCAGAACGTGCGCGCGAAAAAGCCACGATCATCCTCGCGCAGCTCGAGGTCGATGATAAACGCGCCGCGGAGCGGGGTCTCGGTAAAAATCATCTTCGAAAATGACGCCTCGGCAATACCTAATTCGCGCCCTTTCTCCAAAAGAAATCCTGATCGATTTGCCGCGTGCGGATCAGGTATTCGAGCTGTTTCAGGCGGGTAAAGCTGCGCGCGTTAAAAACGTCGAGGGTCATATCGACCCGTTGAAAGACATCGTGTAACTGCTGTGCGCCCCGGCGCGCGTTCCATTCGCATCTGAAGTCGGGCAGCCTTGCCTTAATTTTGTCAAACGACACGCGATAGCTACGATTGTCAGCTCCCTGGCTGCCGAAGATCAGCTCACAACCAGGAAAGACTTCCGCGACAATCTCCGCGATTTCCCTGACTGTATAGTTATGTGACGTGTCACCGACGTTGAAGATTTCGTTGTGAACCATCTCGCGCGGGGCGTTGAGAACACAGGAAATCGCCTGAGCGATATCGAGCGCATGAACGAGCGGACGCCAAGGCGTGCCGTCGCTTACCATCTTGATTTCTTGCGTCGTCCAAGCCAGGCCGGCAAGATTATTGAGCACGATATCGAACCGCATGCGGGGCGAAGCGCCATAGGCAGTCGCGTTGCGCAGGAATATCGGCGAAAAGTGGTCGTCGGCCATTGGCTGTAGATCGCGCTCAACCAACGTCTTGCAAGTTGCGTAGGCGGTCTGCGGGTTAAGAGATGATTCTTCCGTTACATAGTCCGCCGAGGCCAGGCCGTAAACGCTGCACGACGACATATAAACAAAGCGTTCGACGCCGGCCTGGCACGCCAACTCTGCGAGCCGGACCGAACCTTTATGGTTGATCTCGTAGGTAATACTGGGAGCGAGCTCCCCGGTTGGATCATTGGAGAGTTCCGCCATGTGGACGACCGCGTCCACGCTTTCCAAGTCATGCGCGGTGATGTGCCGGATGTCCTTGGTCAAGGTCAAAGGCGTAACGGTAAGGCCGTTATATAACCAACCGGACTTGTAAAAGCCGGTATCTATCCCACGGATTTCATGACCCTGCCGGATGAGGATCGGAGTCAAGAGTGACCCGAGATACCCATCTGTTCCTGTAACCAATATTTTCACAGTCTACGCTTTCCCGGAAAAGCCCGCCAAGCTGACGCGACGAACCGCTCGATAGATTGGAGATCCCACCGACGCAGGCAAATTCGCGCAGAAACCTTGCAAAAGTCCGCCGAGAGCATAGCGCAGCGCGGGGCCTTTTTCATCGCGGGCCTCCGGCGCCGGCCCGGGTGACGGAGGTCGGCACCCGCTCCCATTCCACCATACACGACGGCCACGCGGATAATACTTATTCCGGAGGAACGCGCGTGCGCGTTCCATGTTGCCTTGTTGCAGACAGCGACTCACTGCATTCACTACCATTGGGATCAAGAGCTTTCGCTTGTAAGGCTCGATCTCGGGCTTCACCTCGATCGGAGTCAAACAGTCGACCAGTTCCTCGGTCCACAATCCGCTGGCAGTCACCGCGCCCAAATGAACCCGGTATTCCATCAGATATTCCGGCACAAAAATGAAGCTGCGCGCCTTGGCGTGCGAGACGGATGAAAAATTCGACGATCTGGCGTATTCAAGTCTTCCCGAAAGCGAAGCCGCTGGAGATCGGCGGTGCGCAAAAGTGAAGCCGACATCGGGATCGATTGGCGCCAGGCCGCCGCGTCCGCATTTTCGAGCACGCCGGCCGGGATAGTATCGCGCCCGTAGTGCCGCGTGTATTCGCGGCTCTCCGGTTCGAGCCGCGTCCCTTCGGCGTTGATAAGGTAGTGGTTCGAAAACGCCACGTGCAACTCCGGACGCATCACGCCGACCAATCGGCTCACAAACTCGGGCAGCAGCCGATCATCGTCGCCGATCGCGACCAGAAACTCACCTCGCGCCGCTCGCGCCAACGCATTGAAATTAGCCGACATGCCCAGGTTGCGCTCGTTGCGCTGAAATCTCACCCGCGGGTCACGGCGGGCCGCGTCCCCCGCAACCGCAAGAGTCTCGTCCAGAGTGCCATTGTCGAAAACGAGGACCTCGATGTTCGGAATAAGTCTGCGCCAACACTGCCTCGATCGCCTCTTGCAGATAACGAGGCCGATCGAAAGTCGGAATGATGATGCTGACGAGAGGGGTCATGCGGCGATTGAACCAAAACGAATCAGCATTTTGAAGGCCCAATCATCGCATCATTCGCCCAAGTGGCTCGCGCGCGCCTCACGGCGGTGCCGAACGAGAATACCATAATCGGAACCTTAACGACAGACCGGCGGGAGACACGTAGCACGCGCCACGCGTGCGGCGAAACGGCTGGATTGGCGGAGACGCGTGATCGGAATAAATTCCCCACATGGCCGACGCACAACGATCCGTCTGCGAAGAGTTCCGCAGATTGCACGCCGGAGGATGTTTCGTGCTGCCAAATCCGTGGGACGCTGGAACTGCCATCTACCTGTGCCAATTGGGATTCAAGGCGCTCGCCACCACTTCCGCCGGGTACGCATTTAGCCGAGGAAAGCAGGATGGCGCGGTGGCCCGCGACGAGATGCTCCAGCACATCGGCGACGTTGTCGCCGCTACCTCGCTTCCCGTCAACGCCGATTTCCTCAACGGCTTTGCCGATGAACCCCAAGAGGTGGCGGACAACGTGACTCGCTGCATTACTACGGGCGTCGCTGGGCTCTCAATCGAGGATTCCACCGGACAGAACGATCTCCCGCTTTACAGCCATGACCTCGCCGTTGAGCGGATCCGTGCGGCCCGGGCCGCGATTGACGCCTCCCAAAGTCAGATCATTCTCACCGGCCGGTGCGAGGCATTTCTGGTTGGGCACGCCGATCCGCTGCGGACGGCGCTGGCGCGCCTCGTGGCGTATGCTGAGGCGGGAGCAGATTGCCTCTACGCACCGGGCCTGACTGAGGAGGAGGAGATCGCTGCAGTCGTTAGGGCGGTCGCTCCGAAGCCCGTTAACGTTCTCGTCTCCGGGTTCAACTCGCACTTCTCGCAGGCACAGATAGCTGACCTTGGGGTCCGCCGCATCTCCGTCGGGTCGGGCTTGGCGCTCGCGGCGTGGGGCGCCTTTATCCGAGGCGCACGCGAGATCGCAACGGATGGCAACTTTAAAAAACTCGCTGGCGGCGCTCGGTTTGCCGAGCTAAACCAACTCTTTACCGAGCGAAAAGAGGAATAATAACGCGAGGAAACCAAAATGTTTGCTCCAGCCGATTATGTGCTCCGGCCTCTCACGGGCGACGACGAAGTAGTTCTGTGGGAGATGCTCTACCAGGCACTTAGTCCGCCGGACGGCGAAGCGCCGTCCAGGGAAATAATGCAGCGTCCCGAATACGCCCGCTACGTTGAAGGCTGGGGCCGTCCAGCAGACAAGGGCTACGTCGTCCATGACAAGGAAGAGAGAACGATCCTCGGCGCGGTTTGGCTGAGGTCGCCGGTGGAGTGCTGTCCGGGCGAAGAGCCACCCGAGCTGGCTTTCGTTGTTAGGTCGGGACATCGTCATCGCGGGATTGGTGCTTCGCTCCTTACCCAACTGGTGCGAACGAATCCGAAACTCTCGGCGGTCCTATTGCGGGTCGGCGCCAACAGTCCCGCCGTACGCCTCTTTGAGCGATTCGGCTTTGAGATTGCCGGCCAGAGCGCCCAATCCGTCGTCATGCGCAGAGTGATCTAAATGATCTCGCAGGATAACGCTCACCACGGCGAACCTTCGCCACCGTCGGTCGTGTCACCGCTTGCTGATCGTGCCTGCACCATCCTGCACGAGTGGGTCAAATCGGAGAGTCTGCGCAGACATTGCTACGCAGTGGCCGGCTCGCTCCGGCATTTCGCACCGGCAAGCGGCGGAGATCCGGACCTCTGGGAAGCGGTTGGGCTGTTGCATGACATGGATTACGAGCGCAACCCGAATCTCGAACGCAGCCCGACTGACGGGCATCCCTTCGTCGCCGCAACCTGGCTGCGCGAACACGGCTGGAGCGAAGAAGTTTGCCGGGCGATCCTCTCCCACGCGGATTACGCGGGCGTCACACGGGTCACCCCTCTTGAGCAGACTCTCTATGCTGTCGATGAGCTGAGCGGCTTTGTCATCGCGGTGGCGCGGGTGCGACCTTCGAAGAGTATCCAGGAAGTCGACGTGGCCGCGGTAAAAAAGAAAATGAAAGACAAAGCGTTTGCCCGGGCCGTGAACCGCGAGGACATCATCTCCGGGCGCGGCTAAACTGGGGCGACCGTTGGAAGAAGTGATCACCGGAGTCATTGCGGCCCTGCAGGCGATGCGGAGAGGCTAGGGCTCGGCGGAATCTCGTTAGGCGACTGGATTCGCGTTTGCATCTCCGCTCGACGTGACCTTCGAAATTATCCCCGCCCACGACGGCCCGCTCGCCGCACAGGCCGCGACATTCACGGAAGCATTCCGCGGTTATGTGGGCGGTCCTGTTGCCATGGACGCAGCGGCACTCGGTCGCTTCATTCATGCCCAAGGCATCGACCTTTGCTGCAGCCGGTTCGCGCGGAGCGCCCCGGGGGCTATGTGGATTTGGTTACATCACGCGCACTGCGAACCTATCTTGCCGCGCCGCCGCCGGGCCAATTCGCATTCAGGCTGTTTCTTCGCGACAAGCTCTTTCCGCCGTCTTGCAGTGTCCCTATGACCGCGAATTCTTGGCCCACCCGGTCTTCCCGGAAAACTTCGGGCAGGAATTCTTTGAACCGCTCGCCCAGTGGTTGATCCGGTTCGAGTTTTAGATTCTCCTTCTCTTCGCACAGGAGAACTACTTTTGCCCGCGGCTAGGCCGCGAGCTCGTCCAGCGCATGGCGAAGCGCTTTGACGCTGAAAGGCTTCTCGATCATGGCGTCGACTTTCATCTCCTCATAGGCCGCACGCACATCCACTGAAAGATGCGCCGAGAGGACCATGATCTTGCCAAGAAAATTTCGCTCGCGCAGCTGGCGCACCAACTCGATGCCTGAGACCCCCGGCATATTGTTGTCGGTAATAACAACGTCGAACGGATTCGGATTCGCCGCGACACGGGCGAGGGCTGCCTCGCCATCCTCTGCACTATCCAATTCATACATCGGCTGTTCGAAAATAAAGAACATCGATTGAACGATCGATGGTTCATCGTCGACGGCCAGAATTTTCAGTGAACTTCCCATGGTGAAAGCGTAGCGGCTATCTTTAGAGCATCCGCCATGCCCCGTCATCGAATCCGGGCGAACCAAACGGGGCGGCTGGCGCTCAGCGCCACTCGGTCGCGCGATGAGCGTGGACCGGCGCTTCGTCGGCGAGAATGCCGATGGCTTTGCGGAGTTCGTCCATGTCAAATGGCTTGGCCAGCATTAGATCCACGCCGAGCGCTTTGTAAGCCCTGACATTTTCCTCGTTCAAAAAAGCCGAGAGGACGACGATTTTGCCGCCGAAATCCCGCGCCCGTAACTGACGCACAAGTTCGAGGCCAGTTACCCGCGGCATTTGGTGATCGGTAATAACGATGTCGTAGGGCCGCTCCGAGGCCGCAATTTTGGCCAGCGCCTCCCCGCCGTCGGCAGCAGATGTCACCGTGCAATTGGGGCCGCAAAGCACCAGCGCCAGCAACTGAGCCACCGCGGTCTCGTCCTCGACAGTCAGGATCCTCAAACCGTTCTTCATTCCGTCGCCAGGACAGAGTAGCAAGAGTCAGGCCGCCGCCAGCGGGCTTCCGATCAGAGCGACCCCAAAAATAGAGCCTCGCCGAGCCGGTGAAGGACGCCGTCAGGGGGTGAGGAAGACCTTGCCCGTGAAGGGGTCCAGGACTTCCGTGGACTTGGGAAACGCACGCACATCCACCAACCCTTGATTGGGCGCGTAAGGGCTGGTCACCAACCCGGGCCGATTCAGTATCGCCACGCCGTAAGGCAGATCGCGTGATCGTCGGCGGTCTGGTGGAGCAACCGTGGCCGGCCGAACTTCCATCGGAGTCGGCGTAGGCGTGACCAAGGACATGGCCGACGGAGGATTCGGCATGTCCTTTTTGTCTGCAACCGTTTCGCCTCTTTGGGTGTCCGCGCGCGACCTTCGCGGAGTGGGTGTAGGGGTTGGGCTCTTTCCTAAGTTCGAAATGGAACGTCCGACTCTCTTGAAAAATTCGCCTACGGGATTTGCTGCGACACCCGGTTCAACGGACGCAAAAGCAATAATGGAAAGAAAAAGGACAAACCTCCGGGGAATGCGGACCATGGCACTATCTTGCAACTAATCGACCCGCGGGTTCAAACAAAAGCGTCGTGTCGAGTTGCTGTAGCCATGGCGACGCTCGAGCACCTCACGACACGTGCAGGACTTCGCGCAACGTACGCCTCCGCAGTTCCATCGCGACCAGCGCTGCGATCGTCAAAATATCACTCGTGATGTGGGTGGCTCTCACACTTGAATAGGTTGCCGGCGTGAGCGTCGGTTCAAGCCGTTCGCGCACCGGTCTGGGGTTTGTCGTAGCCCCGTTGTTGGCATCGAATTGCTTGATCGCGTCGAGTAACGCGAAGCGCTGTGCCGTGACATCTTTCATCGCGCCCAGGTTTTCGTAGGCGAAAAGAGCAAACAAAAGACAGACGAGCGCTGTCGTCACAGCGGCGTGCTGCTTCCGCAAGGAGGAGAAAGCGAGGATCCCGCCGACGACCAGGACGTAGAGATTCCAATAGTTTTGCATCGCGGTAGAGCGATCGAAATAGAGCTGGATCAGTTCGTTGTAGTTCATGGCCGCGATTTGTTTAGGGGCTGCGCTCGACAGAATCGAGGTAAATTTTTGGCCGGGTAAAAAAGAAGCAAAGCGCGGCCAAGGCAAATCCGCCGAGGATATCGATCACGTGATGCTGATGAGTCAGCAGCGGGGAGAGACCAATCAGTACGAACCAGAACATCACAGCGGATCGCCTCAGACCGCGCAGATGCCGCGCATAGGCGTCGATCAGGAAAATCAGAAGCGCTGCGTGGAGCGAGGGAAAGAGATTGTAAGGCGCGTCTATCCCGCGGAACCAATCGAAGAGCGCGCCCAGCCAACCCTCGGCATGCGGTCTTGGAAAGGCGAAGCGAAACGGCATGACCATGAAACAAACGCCTGCAAGAAAGATCGCACTCGCGACCCGCACGATGAACCTTTCGAGCTCCCGCGCATCGCGAAAAAGAAATGGCGCCGCGACAAAGAATAGATCAATCGACATGTAAGGAAGGATCATGAACGGGACGAACGGAATTGCTCGCTCCCAGGCAAAGTAGAAGACCCCGACATCACCGCGCCGTGCTGTAACCCAGAGGCAGGCCCCGTAAACGAGCAAGAAGAGCAGCGACAATCCAACCGAAGCAGCAAACGCCTTGGCGCGTGAAATTGAGGTGTCCGCTTTCAGGAGAGAGCGCGGCGCGCGACCGCGACGGTAAACATCCCCCATCGATCGATCTCCATCGTACATTTCTCGAAACCCGCCATCCGAACCAACTCGTCGATCTCCGCGGTGGTGCGTCGCCGCATGATCCATCGCTTTCCCTCGCGATTGCGCAGGACGCGAGCGATGAATTCAAGCTGCGGATGCCAGGGTTGATTGGTGTAAATAAGGAATCCGCCCGGCTCAATTGCCCCGGCCAGCCCGCCTAACGACTCCAAAACCGAGTCATTGGATGGAAACAATTCGTAGAGCCCGGAAACAACACCGATCGTCGCGCGGGGGGCAAGCGCGGCCAGCGCAGCACGATCAAATGCGTCCCCTATTCCGAAGGTTACGTTCTTAAGCCCGAACTCTTCCGCTAGGGCACGTGCTGCATCGACGTTTTCTTGTTTGTTGTCGCGGAGGGTCGCGCTAATCGAGATGTCCGGCAGCGCACGCATCGCTTCCAAGACATAACGGCCCGCGCCCGCAGCGATGTCGAGAATGCGGATCGGTCGCCCCTCCGTCTGAAGTTTTTCGATCGCGTCCCGAAGCGCACGCTCGAGATTGGCTTTGCGTTGACGGACTCCCCGCCACCCGATGCTGTTGAGATAATTCGCGTCGATGAACTTGCCGAGGCGCGACGAACCGCGCGGGCGATTCTCGTAGACATAGTCGAGAGACCGGCCGGAATCGAAACCGCTTTGCCAGCCGAGACTGATTCCTTTGCTCAGGCGCCCACCGACTCTCAGCGCCGCCCGGGCGGCGAGGAATTGCGCGCCGCCGCGCAGCTTCAGCCGTTCATACTCCTCCCAGGTGTAGCCGTATTGGTCGGCAGCACGCAGCGAGACAACCGGGGAAAGCTGCGCGAAACACTCCATAATGAATGCCCGCGTCCGCTCGATCACCTGCCCGCGCTCCTTCTCGTGAAAGATGGCGTGAAACTGCGCGGGGAAAACGTGCATCCGCTTCACCGGTGAGGAGAGCCGATCAAAGAATGCCCGTTGTGCCTCCAGACTAACGACCCAGTCCCGTCCTGCAGCCATCATTAGCGTCGGCACCTGGATCGCTCCGGCATCTGCGAGCAAGCGCCGCGCGGTGTCGTGGAGATCGAGCAACACATTGATTGCTATCTGGCTAAAGATCAGTGGATCGGCCTCATAGCGCGCCGCCTCCACCGGATCATGGGTCAACATTTTCGCCCGGACGTAACTCTTCACCTTGCCCGCCCCGAAAAGTTTCTGCTTTAAACGCAGCGCCGGGATGGCGAGAGGAACATAGAGTTTCACCTCGAACGCCGCCGTCGCCAGAATTAGAGCGCGAATCGGCGGCGCGTAATCGTGCACCCACGCGGTCACCGTTACCGCCGCGAGACTGTGCGCGAGCACAATCATGTTCTCGAGCGCAATTCCGTGGCGCTGTGCGATCTGCCTAACGAACGCTGCCACATCTTTGACCATGTCGGCCAGATCTCGTGCCGCACCGCGTTCACCGGCCGAGCGACCGTGACCG
>CAWGFS010000014.1:0-19106 GCA_963821915.1 uncultured Verrucomicrobiae bacterium | reverse complement strand
CAAGCCTGGCGGCTTTCTCCCTGAAGGGGCCCTCAAGTCCCGGAAGAATAAATTTGGAGGAAAACGCGCAGCACGTGCGGCTAAAGCGATCCAATAGTTGCCATCGCTACCAAAGCCAACAAGCGGAAACCGCCTGAAAAGCCTGACCAGCAGAACATCTTCTGCCTTGTCCAGGACGCCTTCCGCATCGCCGCTCGAAAAACCTCCACCGTCCTCGGAACTGCCTGGGCGTTCATGGGCGCCGTTTCGGTCATCGTTATCTGGGGAGTGACCGGCCACATCTTTCATTATTCCGATACCTGGCAGCTGATCATCAACACCGGCACGACGATCGTCACTTTCCTGATGGTCTTCCTCATCCAAAACACCCAGAACCGCGACTCGAAGGCGATCCAGCTTAAACTCGATGAAATCATTCGCAGCCTCTCCGGGGCGCGCAATCACCTGATGGATCTGGAAACGCTCTCCGACGAGGATTTACAGAAATTTCAGGATGAGTTCGAGCGCTTGCGGAAACGCTCCGAGGCCGCCGCCGAGAGCGTGAGAAAAGCCGCCCATAAAGCGCGTTCAGGCTGAAGCCCGCGCCTCGCCGTGCGGATGAATTTCTTGCCCGACGGACAAAGGCGGAATAACTCGCAGTTCTCGCAATCGGGCTTGCGCGCAAAGCAGCGGCGACGCCCGTGCCAAATGAGCCAGTGGCTCCAGTTCGTCCACTGTTTCTGCGGGATCAGCTTCATCAGGTCGCGCTCGATTTTTTCCGGATCTTGCTGCGTCGTTAGGCCGAGTCGCTGCGAGAGGCGCGCCACGTGGGTGTCGACCACGATGCCCTCGTTTTTGTGGAAGGCATTGCCGAGAACCACATTGGCGGTCTTGCGGCCGACCCCGGGCAGAGCGTGCAACTCCGCCATCGTTTGCGGGACCTTGCCGCCGTGTTTCTTTTCGATCGCCGCGGTCGCGGCGCGAATGCTTTTGGTCTTGTTGCGAAAGAATCCGGTCGATTGAATCGCCTTCTCCAGTTCAGCCGGTTTCGCCCTGGCATAATCTGCCGCCGTGCGATAGCGCGCGAAAAGCGCGGGCGTGACCATGTTTACGCGTTTGTCGGTGCATTGCGCGGAGAGAATCGTCGCGACGAGGAGTTGCAGCGGCGTCTTGAAATCGAGCTCGCAATGCGCGTCCGGATAAACCCCCGGCAACGCTTCGACCAGTTGGTTTGCCCGCTCGCTTCGCGTCATTGCCTAACGACTACTTCGGTTGCGCCTGCTTGCCCCACGGCCAGCGGCGGCGAGCATTGCCCAAGACTGCGCCGCCCCGCCGAATGAGGCGTCGCGCCCAGGCGAATTCGGTCGCGAGAATCGCCAGTCCGAGCGGCACGACCAGCACGGCGGGGCCCGGCAAGACGATCAAAGCCAGCCCAAACAAGACAACGGTGATGCCGATGACTGCGACAATCAGTTTCCTGACCCGAGGCCGATTGGTCAGGCCGAAGCGGTTTACCCATCGCGCATACCAATTCACCGTTCGTCAGGCCGGGCAAGTGATTGGCTTCGGGCGGAGGATCGAGGAAAGGCGCGAGCTTCTGCTCCAACTGGGGCGGAACGTGCGCAACCAACTCGGCAAACTCGCCGTCATAGCGCAGTTCAAGAACGTGACCGACGCGATGCACCTCCGCGAGCAACGCCGATTCGCTCTGCGGCACCTTGTAGCGACAACGGAGCCGCCAGGAGCTGAGGGTTTCCTGCAGCGCCGGGACCAGGTCTGCGATGCCTTCGCCGGTCCGCGCGGAAATGGCGACGCTGCCCGGAAATTTCTCCAGATAAACCTGGATCAGATCCCGGTCGGAGAGCGCGTCGATCTTGTTGAAAACCACCAGCGTTTGTTTGCCGTAGGCCCCGATCTCTTTGATCACGGTATCGACGGCCGCCATGTGCTCGTCGAGGCGCGGATGACTCAAGTCGACCACGTGAATGAGCAGATCGGCCTCCACCACTTCCTCGAGCGTGGCCTTGAAGGACTCGATCAGGGTGTGCGGCAGTTTGCGCAAAAAACCGACCGTATCGGTCAGCAGGACCCGCTGTTTGTTAGGCAACATCAGGCTGCGGGTCGTCGGATCGAGCGTTGCGAAGAGTTTGTCCTCCGCGAGAACGCCCGCGCCGGTGAGCAGATTGAGCAGGGTCGATTTGCCGGCGTTGGTGTAGCCGACGACAGCGGCCACCGGCCACTGATGTCGCTTCCGGCCCTGGCGCTGCACCGCGCGATGTTTGCGCACCTCCTCGAGGTCGCGTTCCAGTCGTGCAATCCGTTCCTGGACGCGACGGCGATCGACTTCGAGCTGCGTTTCGCCCGGGCCCCGCGTGCCGATGCCGCCGGTTTGGCGGGAAAGGTGCGTCCACATCCTCGTTAGGCGCGGCAGCAGGTATTGCAGCTGGGCGAGCTCGATCTGCAGACGGCCTTCGCGGCTCCGGGCGCGCTGCGCGAAGATGTCGAGAATGAGCTGCGTCCGGTCGAGGACCTTGCGGGAAAAGAGATTCTCCAGGTTCCGGCCCTGCGCCGGCGAAAGTTCGTTGTCGAAAATGACGGACGTGACCTGCTGGTCCTGAAACGATTCCCTGATCAGCTCCGCTTTGCCTTTGCCGATGTAAAATGGCGCGGTCGGCTTCGATAATTTTTGCGTCACGGTGTCGACCACCTGCGCGCCGGCCGAGCTCGCCAGCTCACGCAATTCCTCGAGCGAATCGCGCAAGTCCCATTTTGAGATGCCTTCCTTTTCGAGTCCGATGAGGAGCGCGCGCTCCTGTTTTCGGTCTGGCTGGGTATCGATCATTCGAGGGGAGGCAAAAGGGATACCTTTTGCAGGATCCAATCGACGGCTGCTGCGTGATCCTTCAACAGAGACAAATTCAGTGGTTCAAGGTTAGTTTGGCGCTGAAACCAGGTCAACTGTCTTTTGGCATACTGGCGGGTTGCCTGCTGAATCGCCGCCAGACATTCGGCGGGACTTGTTTTTCCCGCCAACAGAGCGCGGATTTGGTCGAAACCAAGAGCCTTGGCGGCGGTCGGGCCGACCTCGCCAATCGCGGCAACTTCCTTCGTAACGCCGTGGAGAAACATCTCCTCCACGCGTTGATTGATGCGTAAATAGAGTTCGACGCGATCGCGCAAAAGCAAAACGCCGACTGCTTCTGCGGCGCCGTGGTTCCATTGCGACCGTTGGAGGGAAGCCGGCGCGCCTGTCTGCGTGAAAATCTCCAGCGCCCTGACAACGCGCCGCTTATTCTGCTGATCGATCTTCTTTGCGCCTGACGGATCGACCGCCGCCAGGCGAGCATTCAACTCCTCGAGCGAGAGTGCGTTGAGTTCCGCGCGCAATTTCGGGTTAATCGCCGGCAGCGGCGCGAGCCCGTCAGTCAGCGCCTTGATGTAAAGGCCGCTCCCGCCGGCCACGATCGCTAGCCTTCCGCGGCGGTTGATTTCCTCGATCGCAGTGCTCGCCAAGATGCGAAATTTCTCGGCGCTCATTTCCTCGGTCAACGGCACCGAACCCACGAGATGGTGCGGCGCTTTCTCCAGCTGTTGCCTGGTCCGGTTGTGCCGTCAGCAACGGCAAGCCGCGATAAATCTGGAAGGCATCCGCACTGACAATTTCAGCGCCGCAACGCGCCGCTACATCGGCCGCGATTTCGGATTTCCCGCTCGCCGTCGGACCGACGATGAAGAAAACGCGTTTCAAGGTGGCGCAAGCTTACAGCTTGTTCGTTTCAACACGCGATCTGGAAGGTCGCGCTACAAAAAACCGGGAGACCGGCGGCCTTTGGCTACCTGATCTCCCGGTCTCGAAGAAACTCCGTTGTAATTAGGTGCGCGAATGACTGTCGGACTTCGCGCCACTCACAACCAGTTTGCGGCCCAGGAATTCCTTGTCGTGCAACTCCGCGACAGCCCGTTTCGCTTCCTCGACCGACTGCATCTGGACGAAAGCAAAACCTTTCGAACGTTCGTTATGCTTATAGGTC
Source organism: uncultured Verrucomicrobiae bacterium (assembly GCA_963821915.1). Lineage (GTDB taxonomy): Bacteria > Verrucomicrobiota > Verrucomicrobiia > Chthoniobacterales > UBA10450 > Palsa-1392. The sequence goes on along the minus strand of CAWGFS010000014.1, from coordinate 15,096 downwards.
ACCACTTCCGCGTTCTGCACCTGACCAACTCCGTTGAAAAGCTCGAACAGGTCGCTCTCCGTCGCGTCGAAGGACAAATTGCCGACATAAAGGCGCGGTGACGTCACTTCGATGGACTCAGGTTTGCGCGAAGTTCGCGCCGGCCGGGGCGCACCATTGTTGTGCGCCTTCGGTGAGCCGTTCCGCGCGGGGGCGGACGGCTTGCTGGAACTATCGGCGCTTCCGAAGAAGGCCGTGACTTTCTGCCAAAAGCTCTTTTTTGCGGGAGCCTTCGACTCCGCGCGATCGTCGCGCGTATCGAACCGCCGGCGGGATCCCCCACGACGCGGGCGTCGCGAGTTTCTCCCGGGGGATTGAGATTTCATAATAATCCTCGGTGTTAAACCAGTTACATTGTGGGCGGAGCGCATCAAGCGATGCACGGTCCATGGCGCGCGAACCTCGAAAGGTCCAATCAATCAGCTCACGAGCAGTCTGCGCAGCCGGAGGAAACTCCGCCTCGGCGGGCCGGGAAACGGGCAAAAGCCTGTCTGCGTGCGATCTCCGTGGCGGCCTACGGGTCAGAATGGACAAGTAGGCCGGCTTCATTTTCCAAAAACTGGACGATCGCGGGAAACAGACATGCGCCTGGCTCCCCGGCACCCGCGCACAGTATTCACGAGTAAGTCTTTATTGCAAGCCAGAAACCCGCCATTCTTGCACACGACTGCGCGACTATGGTCAATCGCAGAGGTTGGCAGCTTCCGCCGCCCGCATCAGACTTGCTTCCAGTCGGAGCAGTCCCACTGCAGGAGCTTTTCAAGGCGGGCGATATCTTCCTCATAGAAAGGATAAAGATACCGCCTTTCTTCGGACGAAATTCGTCTCTCGTAGGGGATTCGATTTTGTTCTTCGTTCTTTACCTTCGCCAACGGCGGAACTCCGAGGAAAGTGAATACTCCATTGACCACCTCTGGCGTGTTCTTGCGAAGATTCTCAAACTTGATCACGCAGACCTGCTGCCGCGGGAAAAAGCGAAAGACTCGCTCCACCTGTTCGAAATAAAATCCTCGGTCCAGGTACGAGGTCCGACGCGGCTGGAGAGGAAGCTCTGCCTGGCGTTGACTCCGCTCCTCCGCGATGGCTTCGAGAAATCCCATGGTCTCCCGTTGCCGGTCCCGGTTCATGTTCCACTGTGAGAATGCGCGATCGATCGGATTCCGAAGTAGTACGATGAGCTTGATTCCTGGGTGGTACTTGCTGATTCGCTCCATTGCCGGCTTCCAGTAGGTATAGATGGGGGTGCACGAACCGGTGATAAGTGATCGGCGCTTTAGCCGGACACCTTCGTGCAGGATGTCATAGCTGACCTCGCCATCCGCAAAACGCTTTTCGTCATCGAAGAAGTGGCGGCGCGGATGATCAATCATGTGCGCTTCCTCGCTGTGCGCCATCGTGATGTTGGGGTGCTGGTCCAGATGGTAGTGGAGAGCGCTGGTCCCTCCTTTTTGCGTGCCAGCGATGATGAAATCCAGCCGCTCTATCTTTCGTTTAGGTCGAATCATTGCTTGTTGTAATCAGGCGCCCGCCAACGCGCCTTAGTCAGGCACGAGCACAAGAATCCTTGCTCGCCAACGGTAAGCCCGGTGAAAAGAGAACGCTTCCTCTTTCCAGCGCTCCATTATGCCGGAGAAAAACCTCCTGAATCTCGGGCGTGAAATACTTTCCCTCATAGGCAGCATTCAGTTCGAAAAAGATCCGCCCCCCCGGCGCGAGGTGTCCCTCGAGATCCGAGATAAAGAAATCCCATTCCCGGGGACCCCATCTCCATGAATCTTCCCGGCCGCCGTGAAACGCCGTGGCAAAGGCGGTGATCAAATCAAACTTCCGGCCGAAGTCAGGCAACGGTCCAAACGCGGTAATCCGGTAATTCCTACGATCGACTCCGAGAAGGTCGATCAAGCCGTCGAACACCGGGATTCCAGCGACATCCAGACCGAGGCCATGATGCCCAAGTGTCTGGGCGACGAAGAGAAAAAATCCACCACCACAACCGATGTCCATAATTTCCTGGCGAGGTAAGCGTTGTAGATTCAAATCCTGAGCGCGCTGGATATTGATCGGAAGCCGTGCCTGCAGGTCCAAATATTTGGAATAATGTCGCCATAGAGCAGGAGCAGTCGGCGGAAGAGAACCGCATTCCTCTCGTAAGGCGCCGAGCCGTTCCCGATCAATCTTCGCGAGCAGCGGCGTCATGGGGACCGGGTAAAGGATTCGGCGGATGCGGCGCCACGTCCGTCGATAAGTCAGCGGCTGGCCGAGCTTGGCGATTGATTCCGAGAGCTTCAACAAGCGTAGAATAACGAACGCACTTGGCATTTCCACCGAGGCGTGCGCCCGGCTGGAATCGTCGACTCTCGCCTTGCGATATCCAAGGCTGCGGGCGGCGGTCCTTAGAATTGGAAGTAGATGAAGTCGGAGGTGGCCACGCTGCGGATGGTGACGATGCCAAAGAGGAGCAGAACAGCGACCGCCGTTTCGAGGATGAATCGACCGCGCCTGGAAAGTCGGGGCTCGAAGCGCCATCCCGGAAGGCCAGTTGCTAGCATGTGGATGACAAGCGGCAGGGCGTAAATCAGGACCAGGACGACAAAATAGATCCCGACCCGCCATTGTTCGACCGAAGCACCGAAGGGCGACTGCGCAAGATCATTCATGATTTGGCCGAGGTTCCGTTCCCGGAAGATAAGCCAGCCCAGGCAGGTAATGCCGAAAGTGAGCGTCACCTTCGCGAACCAGGGAATTTTTTGAGTCAACCCTAGCCAACCGAAGCAACGCTGGAGCAGGATGAATGCACCCCAGTAGACGCCCCAGAGGACGTAGTTCCACGACGCGCCGTGCCAGAGGCCGCTGATGGTGAAAGTCGCCATGAGGTTGAAGGAGGCGCGGGCGGTCGAGCAGCGGCTGCCACCAAGCGGGATGTAGATGAAATCGCGCAGCCATGTGGAAAGCGAAATGTGCCAGCGCCGCCAAAAATCGGCCGGCGAAGTGGCCAGATACGGATGGTTGAAGTTCACCATCAAATCGATCCCGAGCAGCCGCGCCGTCCCACGCGCGATGTCCGTGTAGCCGGAAAAATCCGCGTAGATCTGAACAGCGAAAGCGAAGACACCCGCCCAAACTACCGGGAACGATGAATCCGTGAGTGCGAAGATCTTGTTTGCAACGACCGCGGCGTTGTCCGCGACCACAACCTTTTTGAAGTATCCCCAGAGTATCAGACCGAGCGCGGTGCGCCAGACTTCGGCGTCGAACTTTCGAGGGGTCCGGTATTGCGGCAGCATGTGCGCTGCGCGTTCGATCGGTCCCGCCACGAGCTGCGGAAAAAACGTCACGTAGAGTGCGTAATCGGGCAAGTATCGGACGGCTTTGACGCGGCCGCGGTAAACATCGACGACGTACCCGATCGATTGAAAAGTGTAGAACGACAGTCCCGCCGGCAGGGCGAGCCGAAGCGTATTGCGGAGCGGATCCTGGCCGAAGTTCGCCAGGATCGCGTTTACGTTCTCGAGGGCAAAGTCATAATACTTGAAGGTCGCGAGGAGCGCGACGCTGGCCATGATGCTGGCCACGAGAAAGGCGCGTCGCCGCCGGGGGAAACGCTCCATCCCGAGGGCGCAGCTGTAATCGACCAACGTCGAAGCCCAGAGCGGAAGGAGGAACCACGGATGTTCCCATCCGTAGAAAATGTAGCTGGCGAAAATCAGCATCAAATTCTGGCCCCGTCGCGGGAGCGACCAGTAGAGCGCCAGCACCACTGCGAGAAAGACCAGGTAGGTGAGCGAATGGAAAATCATCGGTGCAAAAGCGGGTCGAGCTTTCGGGCGTAAATTTCCGTCATCTTTTCTTTCGCCGCCCGGCGCATGTGATCGTCGCCGGGTTTGTTGTACATCGACTGGTCCGGCTGAAGATCGTTCGTTAGGTCGATAAGGGTGCAACCCTCGCTCTCCAGCCAGGCACGGAGCTGCGCGATGTAGCGCCGCAAGCTTTCGCTTTGCGGCGTCGTGCCATCTGGCAGCGGATACCGTTTTTGGCGGACGAAGCAGAGCGGAATGCCAGCCTGTTTCGCGGCGCCGACGATGTGCGGCAGGAAGCTATGGCGCGGATCTGGATTGAACTCTTCCGCTTTTGCGCCGCTTAATTCGGTCGATTCGTCCATGACCTCGTCGCGCAGTTTTGCCACATCGAAAGTCTCGTTTACCCGACGACGCAAAGGTCCGATCCGGCTCCCGCCCGCCGCGATACGAAAAGCCAGCCGGCTGATTTTTTCCGCCTGCACATGGCGGCGGCCGTTCAGCGGGTAGAGCCAGTCGATGAAACGGCCAAGGGCGCTTTCCTCGTTTGCCTCTTCGTCCTGCAGAATCTCCCTGTAGACCGGTTCTTTCTCGTGCCGGATGGACTCCAAGAATCGCCGGTAAGTTGGTGTCGTGCGAAAGGTAGCGTCGGTCAGCATCCGTTCGCGGAAAAAAATGCAGACCAGCCGCGGATGAATACCGGAAGCGACGACGTAGTTTTTCAGGAGCAGATACCACGCGGCCGAAGCAGCGCCGCCGTTCCAAAGCAATTCGACATCGCGTATCCCGGTTATCTTGGCGAAGAGCGAAGGATCGATCGAACCGCCCAAAACCGAATCGCCGATTAGGACGACATCCGGCTGCCGATGACGCAGACGGGAGATTGGTTTTGTCTCAAAATCGCGCCGAGCTGGAATGAGGTGCGAAATGAGCGCCGGCAGCAACACGACGGCCGCGACGAAGATCACTAGGAACGAGCGTTTTCCGATCACGCGCCGTCTCGCGTCTGATGAAACCACTCGACGAAACGCGGCAGACCGATGTGCAGGGGCGTGGTCGGTTCGTAACCGAGCAGGCGCCGGGCTTTGGAAATATCTGCACAAGTCAGCGGGACGTCGCCTGGCTGCTCCGGGAGCTGATTGATCTTTGCCCTGCGACCGAGCGCGTCTTCGATCGCCGTGATCAGGTCCTTCAATTGGATCGTCTCGCTTTCGCCGAGGTTGAAAATGTCGAAGAGCGGCCCGCCGTAGCCTAACGATGTCATGACGCCCTGAATGACGTCATCGATGTAGGTATAATCGCGGCGCGTCGTGCCGTCCCCGAATTGGTCGATCGGCTGGCCATTCCAAATCCGGCTTGTGAACCTGTGGATGGCCAGGTCTGGCCGCTGCCGCGGGCCATAAACGGTAAAGAAGCGCAACGCGACGATTCGCATCCGATAAAGATGCGAATAGGTGGAACACAGAAATTCACCGGCGATTTTTGTCGCGGCGTATGGGCTGACAGTTTGGGTGAGATGCAGGTCCTCAGAAAACGGCACGGTCTTGGAGAGCCCGTAGACAGACGAGCTGGAAGCGAAGATGAAGCGCTCTATTCCGAGCGTCCGCGCGGCCTCGAGCAGGTGCAGCGTACCGGTAACATTCGTGTCGTAATAGAGTTGGGGATGACCGATCGAAGGCCGTACCCCGGCACGGGCCGCGAGGTGGATGACGGTATCGACTTTGTCGCGATGAAAAACCTCATTCACCGCACGCGAGTCGCGCAGATCGGCCTGATGGACCGTGATCTTCTCCGCTACGGCAGCGATGTTCCCATGCTTGATTTCCGGATCGTAAAAATCGTTGAAGTCATCCAGGATCGAAACCTTATGGCCGACGGCGAGGAGTTTCTCGACGAGATGCGAGCCGATGAATCCGGCGCCGCCCGTCACGAGAATTTTCATGGCGCGAGCGTAAGGAGGAAGCGATGGCCGGGCAAGGAGAGAACCGATTGCCGCTGATCCACTTTTCCGTTGTCATCCCCCGGTCTCGCCCTGGGTTCTTTGTTTCACTCAGAATGACCAGGCAATCTGAGTACCTGATTCAAAGGAACCCATGCCAACCACTCGGAGATCACGCTGCAAGTCCTGGGGGCCCCTGGCGATCGCCTTTCTTGCCCGCCCTCTTCATCGACCTCGCCTTCCGTCTACCGACAAGATGTAAGAACACTCGCGGCTGGCTCGATCGAAGCGCTTTCATCGAGGCGCACCGTGGTGCGCCGGATGAAGATGTTGGGCGGGGCCGTAGATCAAATTAGTCCCATACGACCCAATATGTTTTATGCTCGCTCAGCCGGCACATCCAGTGCTCGCCAGAAATACCACGCGGCGACCGATCGGTAGGGCCGCCACTTTTCGCCGATGGCTTGCAGCTTTTTCGGCTTTGGCAATTCCTTCTTCCGAAATGTCTTCGCATAACCTTTGCGAACTCCGTAGTCATCGACTGGCCAGACATCGAGCCGACCGAGGTCGAAGAGCAGGAGCATCTCCACCGTCCACCGGCCAATTCCGCGCACCATCGTTAGGCGAGCGACAATCTCATCGTCGCTCATCCGATCGAGCGCGGCACGCGTCGGGACGGTCCCGTCGAGCGTTTTCGCCGCGAGATCCTTGAGCGCTGCAGTCTTCGCCCGGGAGAGACCCGCGCTGCGAAATCTTTCGTCTGGCGTGGCGATGATTAGCTCCGGCGAAAGCCATTTTCGCCGCGGATAAAGTGCACGTACTCGGCCGAAGATTGTCGCCGCGGCTTTGCCGCTAAGTTGTTGGTAAGCGATCGATTCCGCCAGCGCATCGAATGGCCTAACGAGCTTGCCCGGCTGCACAGCATAAGGACGGGACCTCGCGATGAGCGCGGCGAATTTCGGATCCGACGCCGCGAGGTGCTGCTCGGGTGTCAGCGTCGTCCGCTTCACGGATACTTTGCGGCCAATCCCTTGATCGTGGTCAGGTTGCGCATTGTCGCGCGCCTTGCCACGATTTTTTCCAGCCGTGCGCCGGAGAACGTTGAGTCGCTGAGTCTTGTTCGGCATAACCAGTAAACCTCCCGATTCTGGATGTGAAAATCATCCGTTTCGCTGCGACAGGCGATCAGATTTTTTGCCGCCGCGCAATCCGGTGGCGAGGAGAGAAATGCGATCAGAATGGAGTGTCCCGATCCGATTCAGACGAGGGAAAGGGGCGATGGCTCGCGATCTGGCGGAGTTCGGCTGTGGATCGAATGAAGGTTGTCACCTCGTAGCCGAGCGCTTCCCGAAGATGGTGTTCAATCTTCGCCGGAGCCGTTCTTCGTTCCTCCCGCGGGCCTCGAAGACAACATTGCCGCTCGCAATAAAAGTTTCGACTCCAGAGAAGCCGAGGAACTCAAACTCGCGCCGCAATCGCTCCATCTTCACTGTCCTCCCGCCCACGTTGATCGCGCGGAGAAAAGCAAAGAGCCTCGGCACGCCGGATCTCCCGCCTAACGACGTCCGCCCCGGCGCCGACCGCCGGTCGAAAACCGTTTCGGCGCGGCGCCGGACCACGCCGCGAATCGTTAGGAGCAAACGCGCGAGAACGGCTCCCGGCTGAAGCGGGCGGCCCACCTCTCCCCCGCTCTTCGCGCGGCGCCGCGGCCGCATCGTAATCGAAGCCTTCGGCGCGCTTGCGGACAATCCCGCGACCGATGAACCGCTCCAGTGAACGGAGCGGTCCGTGATCCTCCGGCGTGATAAAACTGATCGCGTCGCCGACCGCGTGGGCGCGGCCCGTGCGTCCGATGCGATGCACGTAATCCTCCGAGTGCATCGGAAAGTCGTAATTCACGACGTGCGAAATCCCGTCCACATCGATCCCGCGCGCAGCGACATCGGTCGCCACCAGCACCCGCACCGCGCCCGACTTGAAGTCTTTCAAAGCGCGCAGTCGCTGATTCTGCGAGCGGTTGGAATGGATCGTCCCCGCCTTGATTCCGCTGCTCTCGAGCCGCCGAGCCACCCGATCAGCACCGTGCTTTGTCCGGGTAAAAACAAGGACTGTGTCAAACTCCTGGATCGGCCAGGAGATGTTGCAGAAGAGCCGGCTTGAGATGCGAGCGCACTTCATAAACCAACTGCGTGACCGTCTCGGCCGGGTTTGCGCGCCGTCCGATCTCGACCACTTTCGGCGCACGCTGAAACTCATGCGTGAGCGCCTCGATCTCCCGCGAGAGCGAAGCCGAGAACATGAGTGTCTGGCGCCGCGCAGGCAGCGCCTTAACGATTCGCTTGATCTGCGGGAGGAAGCCCATGTCCAGCATGCGGTCGGCCTCGTCGAGGACGAGAAATTCGACACCGGAAAAGTTTGTGTGGCGCTGCTCCATGAGATCGATCAATCGGCCCGGCGTCGCAACCACGAGGTTAACGCCCGAGCGAAGCGCGTCGATCTGCGGTCGCTCGCTCACTCCGCCAAAGACCGTCGCCATGCGCAGCGGCAGATGCTTCGCGTAGGCGCGCACATTTTCTTCGATTTGCACGACGAGTTCACGTGTCGGCGCGACGATCAGCGCCTTCATGCCCCTGCGGTTTCCATCGCCCGCTGCGCTCGCAAGTTTCGTCAGGATGGGCAAGACAAACGCTGCTGTCTTGCCGGTGCCTGTCTGCGCGATACCGATAACATCGCGCCCGGCCAGCACCTCGGGGATGGCAGCCGCCTGTATCGGGGTCGGCTCCGTGTAACCAGCTTCCTGGATGGCTTTGAAAATGCGGTCGTCGAGACCGAGCGAACGAAAGGGCACAATCTTGGGACTATCGGCCAATACCCCGACTGCGACACGCGAATCTTCCGAACATAGATGTGGCAATGCGGCAAGAGCCCTAATCACAGATCATCTGGCGACAATAAAACGCCTCGGCGTACCTGGACGCACATTCCACCCCTCGCAGCCGCATCAGGGCGAGAAAAGTATCTTCCGAGAACCAGTGTCTGCCCTTTTGCGATCGGAAAGCCTGATCGAGATACCGGTCTTACGACGGCAAATCGCAAGACTCAACGGCACAAGGAGATTCGGATTCTCGAGATCACCGTCATATTTCGGAATCTCGTATTCCAAAATCAAATGGTCACGACCTCGATGTTCGAATAAGTCTGCGCCAACACTGCCTCGATCGCCTCTTGCAGATGACGAGGCCGATCGAATGCGGAGGCCGGCCGGCCACGCGCAGCGCGTGCCGCGCCTGCGAAACGGGCGGATTGGCAGAGACGCGTGATCGGAATAAATTCCCCACATGGCCGGCACCCAACAATTCGTCTGCGAAGAGTTCCGCAGATTGCACGCCGGAGGATGTTTCGTGCTGCCAAATCCGTGGGATGCCGGGACTGCCATCTACCTGGGCCAATTGGGATTCAAGGCGCTCGCCACCACTTCCGCCGGGTACACGTTTAGCCGGGGAAAGCGGGATGGTGCGGTGGCCCGCGACGAAATGCTCCAACACATTGGCGACGTTGTCGCCGCCACCTCGCTTCCCGTCAACGCCGATTTCCTCAATGGCTTTGCCGATGAACCCCAAGAGGTGGCGGACAACGTGGCTCGCTGCATCACCACGGGCGTCGCCGGGCTTTCAATCGAGGATTCCACCGGACAGAACGATCTCCCGCTATACAGCCACAACCTCGCCGTCGAGCGGATCCGTGCAGCCCGGGCCGCGATTGACGCCTCCCAAAGTCAGATCGTTCTAACCGGCCGGTGCGAGGCGTTTCTCGTTGGGCAAGCCGATCCGCTGCGGACGGCGCTGGCGCGCCTCGTGGCGTATGCTGAGGCGGGAGCAGATTGTCTCTACGCACCAGGCCTGACTGAGGAGGAGGAGATCGCTGCAGTCGTTAGGGCGGTCGCTCCGAAGCCCGTTAATGTTCTTGTCTCCGGGTTCAACTCGCACTTCTCGCAGAAACAGATAGCTGACCTTGGGGTTCGTCGCATCTCGGTCGGATCGGGCATGGCGCTCGCGGCGTGGGGCGCCTTCATCCGAGGCGCGCGCGCGATCGCAACGAATGGCAACTTTGAAAAACTCGCTGGCGGCGCTCCGTCGGCCGAGTTAAACCAACTCTTTGCCGAGCGAAGAGAGGAATAATAACGCCAGGAAACCAAAAAATGTTTGCTCCAGCCGATTATGTGCTCCGGCCTCTCAAGGGCGACGACGAAGTGGTCCTATGGGAGATGCTCTATCAGGCACTTAGTCCACCGGACAGCGAAGCGCCGTCCAGGGAAATAATGCACCGTCCCGAATACGCCCGCTACGTTGAAGGCTGGGGTCGCCCAGGAGACACGGGCTACGTCGTCCATGACAAGGAAGGGAGATCGATCCTCGGCGCGGTTTGGTTGAGGTCGCCGGTGGAGTGCGGTCCGGGCGAAGAGCCACCCGAACTGGCCTTCGTCGTTAGGGCAGGACATCGTCATCGCGGGATTGGTGCTTCGCTCCTTACCCAACTCGTGCGAACGAATCCGAAACTCTCGGCGGTCCTATTACGGGTCGGGGCCAACAGCCCCGCCGCGCGACTCTTTGAGCGCTTCGGCTTTGAGATTGCCAGCCAGAGCGCTCAATCCGTTGTCATGCGAAGAGCGATCTAAATGATCTCGCAGCCTAACGCTCAGCACGGCGAATCTTCACCACCGTCGGTCCTGTCGCCGCTCGCTGATCGCGCCTGCACCATTCTGCACGAGTGGGTCAAATCGGAGAGTCTGCGCCGGCATTGCTATGCGGTGGCCGGCTCGCTCCGGCATTTCGCGCCGGCAAGCGGCGGAGATCCGGACCTCTGGGAAGCGGTTGGGCTCTTGCACGACATGGATTACGAGCGCAACCCGAATCTCGAACGCAGTCCAACTGACGGGCATCCCTTCGTTGCCGCAACCTGGCTGCGCGAACACGGCTGGAGCGAAGAAGTTTGCCGGGCCGTTCTCTCCCACGCGGATTACGCAGGCGTCGCGCGGGTCACCCCTCTTGAGCAGACTCTCTATGCGGTTGACGAGCTGAGCGGCTTTGTCATGGCGGTGGCACGGGTGCGACCTTCGAAGAGCATCCAGGAAGTCGACGTGGCCGCGGTAAAAAAGAAAATGAAAGACAAAGCGTTTGCCCGGGCCGTGAACCGCGAGGACATCATCTGCGGCGCGGCTAAACTGGGGCGACCGTTGGAAGAAGTGATCGCCGGAGTCATTACGGCCTTGCAGGCCGATGCGGAAAGGCTGGGGCTCGGCGAATCTCGTTAGGCGAATGGATTCGCGTCTGCCTTACCGCTCGCCGTGGCCTTCGAAATTATCCCGGCCCACGACGTCCCGCTCGCCGCGCAGGCTAGGCCGCGAGCTCGTCCAGGGCATGGCGCAGCGCCTTGACGCTGAAAGGCTTCTCGATCATGGCGTCGACTTTCATCTCCTCATAGGCCGCACGCACATCCACCGAGAGATGCGCCGAGAGGACCATGATCTTGCCCGAAAAATTTCGCTCGCGCAGCTGGCGCACCAATTCGATGCCTGACACCCCCGGCATATTGTTGTCGGTAATGACAACGTCGAACGGATTCGGATTCGCCGCGACACGGGCGAGGGCCGCTTCCCCGTCCTCTGCACTGTCCACTTCGTACATCGGCCGTTCGAAAATAAAGAACATCGATTGAACGATCGATGGTTCATCGTCGACGGCCAGAATTTTCAGTGAACTTCCCATGGTGAAAGCGGAACGATTATTCTTAGAGCATCCGCCATGCCCCGTCACCGAATCTGGGCAAATCAAACCCGCACGCGCTGCCTGCGGCTCAGTGCCACTCGGTCGCGCGATGAGCGTAGACCCGGGCTTGGTCGGCGAGAATGGCGATGGCCTTGCGGAGTTCGTCCATGTCAAATGGCTTGGCCAGCATTAGATCCACGCCGAGCGCTTCGTAAGCCCTGACATTTTCCTCGTTCAAAAAAGCCGAGAGGACGACGATTTTGCCGCCGAATTCCCTCGCCCGTAGCTGACGCACGAGTTCGAGCCCAGTTACGCGGGGCATTTGGTGGTCGGTAATAACAATGTCGTAGGGCCTCTCCGAAGCGGCAATTTTGGCCAGCGCCTCTTCGCCATCGGCGGCCGATGTCACCTTGCAATTGGGGCCGCAAAGCACCAGCGCCAGCAACTGAGCCACCGCGGTCTCGTCCTCGACCGTCAGGATCCTCAAACCGTTCTTCATTTCCGTCGCCAAGACAGCGTAGCAAGAGTCAGGCCGCCGCCTGTAGGCTTCCGATCAGAACGGCCCAAAAAATGGAGCCTTCGCCGACCCAGTGAAGGACGCCGTCAGGGGGTTAGGAAGACCTTGCCCGAGAAGGGGTCCATGACTTCGGTGGACTTGGGAAATGCACGCACATCCACCAACCCTTGATTGGGCGCGTAAGGGCTGGTCACCAACCCGGGCCGATTCGGTACCGCCACGCCGTAAGGCAGATCGCGTGATCGCCCGCGGTCTGGTGGAGCAACCGTGGCCACCCGGACTTCCATCGGACTCGGCGTAGGCGTGACGAAGGGCGTGGCCGACGGAGGGTTCGAGGTGTCCTTTTTATCTGCCACCGTTTCGCCTCTTCGGGCGTCCTGACGCGGCCTTCGCGGAGTAGGTGTTGGGGTTGGGCTCTTTCCCAGGCTCGAAATGGAACGTCCGACTCTCTTGAAAAATTCGCCTACGGGATTTGCTGCGACACCCGGTTCAACCAACGCAAAAGCTACAATGCAAAGAAAAAGGGCAAACTTCGGGAGAATGCGGACCATGGCGCTATCTTGCCCTCAACCGGCCCGCGGGTTCAAACAAAAGCGTCGTGTCGAGTTGCTGTAGCCGACATGGCGGCGCTCCAGCACTTCACGACGCGTGCAGGACTTCGCGCAGCGTGCGTCTCCGCAATTCCATTGCGACCAGAGCCGCGATCGTCAAAATATCACTCGTGATGTGGGTGGCTCTCACACTTGAATAGGTGGCAGGCGTGAGCGTCGGTTCAAGCCGCTCGCGCACCGGTTTTGGATTTGTCGTAGCCCCGTTGTTGGCATCGAATTGCCTGATCGCGTCGAGCAACGCGAAGCGCTGTGCCGTGACGTCTTTCATCGCGCCCAGGTTTTCGTAGGCGAAAAGCGCAAACAAAAGACAGACGAGCGCTGTCGTCACAGCGGCGTGCTGCTTCCGCAAGGAGGAGAAAGCGAGAATACCGCCGACGACCAGGACGTAGAGATTCCAATAGTTTTGCATCGCGGTAGAGCGATCGAAATAGAGCTGGATCAGTTCGCTGTAGTTCATGGCCGCGCTCTGTTTAGGGGCTGCTCTCGGCGGAATCGAGGTAAATCTTTGGCCGGACAAAAAAGAAGCAAAACACGGCCAGGACAAATCCACCGAGGATATCGATCACGTGATGTTGATGAGTCAGCAGCGGGGAGAGACCAATCAGCACGAACCAGAACATCACAGCGGATCGTTTCGGACCGCGCAGATGCCGCGCATAGGCTTCGATCAAGAAAAGCAGAAGCGCTGCGTGGAGCGATGGAAAGAGATTGTAAGGCGCATCTATCCGGCGGAACCAATTGAAGAGGGCCCCCAGCCAACCCTCGGCATGCGGTCTCGGAAAGGCGAAGCGAAGCGGTATGACCAGGAAACAAACGCCTGCAAGAAAGATCGCACTCGCGACCCGGGCGACGAACACTTTGAGCTCCCGCGCATCGCGAAAAAGAAATGGCGCCGTCACAAAAAACAGATCGATCGACATGTAGGGAACGATCATGAGCGGGACGAACGGAATCAGCCGCTCCCACTCAAAGTAGATCGTGCCGACGTCGTGCCGCTGCGCAGTGATCCAGTTGCAACCGCTGTAGACAACGAGAAAGAGAACCGACAGGCCGACGGAGGCGGCAAGCCGGCTGACGAATTTCGGTCGCAAGGTTGTTCCTTACGCGGCGACGCGGCGCGCGATCGCGACGCTAAACATGCCCCAGCGATCGATCTCCATCTCGAGTTTCTCGAATCCCGCCCGCTGCACGAGTTGGTCCATTTCCGCGGTCGTCCGACGGCGCATGATCCACGGTTGGCCTTCGCGATTGCGCAGGACGCGCGCGATAAATTCCAGCTGCGGATGCCATGGCTGGTTGGTGTAAATCAGATAGCCGTCCGGCTCGATCGCGTCCGCCAAACCAGCGAGCGATTCCGTCACTAGCGTGTTCGAAGGAAACAATTCGTAGAGTCCGGAGACGATGCCAATGGTCGCGCGCGGTGCGATGCCGGCGAGCGATTTTCGATCAAAGGCATCGGCTTGCTGCACGGTGACGTTTTGCAATCCGAGGCGATCCGCGAGGGCGCGCGCGGCCTCCACATTTTCCGATTTGTAATCGCGCAGCACCGCGGAGGCGGAACTTCCGTTGCAGCGAATGCAGTGTCTCCAGCACATAACGTCCCCCACCCGCGGCGATATCCACGATGCGCACTTCGCGACCGTCCGCGCGCGTCGCTTCGATGGTTTTTCGCAGCAGCTTTTCCAGATAAACTTTGCGCTGCCGAATCCCCGCCAGCCAATCGAGCCGAGATAGGCCTTGTCGATGAAGCGCCCGAGCCGCGTCGAACCGTGCGGTTGATTTTCGTAAACGTAATCGAGCGCCAAGCCCGAATCGAAACCGCTCCGCCAGCCCAGATCGATCCCTTTGCTCAGGCGACCGCCCGTTTTCATCGCGGCCCGAATCACCGGAAATTGCGGGCCGCCACGAAGCTTCAGGCGTTCATGCTCCTCCCAGGTGTAGCCGACGTTGTCCGCTTCCAGCAAGCGAGGTCGTACCGAGGCGGGCGCGGCGAATCGCTCCACGACGAACTCGCGGACGCGATCGACCACGCGCCGTCGATCCTTCTCGTGAAAGATCGCGTGATAGGCCGCGGGGAAAACGTGCATCCGCTTCACCGCGGAGGAGAGCCCGTTGAAGAATTCGCGCTGCGCCTTCAGACTAACGACCCAATCCGAGCCCGCGCCTAGCATCAACGTCGGCACGTTGATCGCCCCGGCGTCGGCGAGGATACGCTTCGAAGTATCGTGCAGATCGAGGAGAAGATTGACCGAAATCTGTCGGAAGATGAGCGGATCGGCGTCATAGAGCGCGGCCTGCTCGGGATCGTGCGTCAGCATCTTCGCTTTGACGTAGCTCTTCACGTAACCGGGCCCGACAGCTTTCTGTTTCAAGCGCAGCGCCGGAACCGCCAACGGCACGTAGAGTTTCACGCGGAACGCTGCCGTCGCCA
>CAWGFS010000013.1:0-57729 GCA_963821915.1 uncultured Verrucomicrobiae bacterium | reverse complement strand
TATTGACCTGCATGTCCGAAAAAGTTGTGAACAGCCCTAACGATGCCTGTCGAATTGACGACTCGACGAAATGAAGCCCGGTGGAGGAATGAAAAGGGAGCGCTGTTGGAATAGCTGGCGCGACCGCCTTGCGCATCTTTTCTCGGCGGCAAGTCCCGCAATTTGAGTGCTAATTCCTTCCTAGTCGGTTTCTTGTTGGGCATTTCAAAATCGGTTTCTGGGATCGGGATCGTTCCCTGTCAGAAACATTGAAGAATGAAGTCACTCCTCGCCGGACGCGAATGCGGAAAGGTTACTTCCTTGTTACTTTTCGAAGAATATGCCTTCCTACCTTCAAAACCTCAAAGCGGCATTACACGATGCCGGTCGGAAGCGATCAGCGATTGCCCTCGCTCGAACAAGCACCGATCCCGACAAGCGGGCCGATTTTTTCGAGCGTGGCGCGGGTTGCCGTGAGCATGGCGTAACAATTGGAAGACTGGGCCAAAGCGGGTCGAATCTTCGATGGCGGAAAAAGATCGCGACGGCTTCTGGCCCCTGTAAAATGACGGAGTGGCCCCTGAATCTGAGAACAATCTTCGGTTCGAGATTGGCCACGTCTTGTTTATCGATCTGGTCGGTTATTCCAAGCTCTTGATCGAAGATCAGAAGGAGCGACTACGGCAGCTCACCGAGATCGTGCTGGCCACCTCCCAAGTGGCGAAATCGACCAATGAGCAACTGGTGCGGCTCCCCACCGGCGATGGAATGGCGCTGGTCTTTCGCAACAGCTCCGAGGAGCCGGCGCAATGTGCGCTCGAGATCGCACAAGCGCTCAGGACTCATCCGGACATCGCAGTGCGGATGGGCGTCCACAGCGGGCCGGTGAGCGAAGTCACCGACGTGGATGATCGGACCAACGTCTGCCGGAGCTGGCATTAACATTGCGCAGCGGGTGATGGATTGTGGCGATGCCGGGCACCTCCTGCTCTCCAAACATGTGGCCGACGATCTTGAGCAGTATGGCCATTGGCAGCCGCACCTGCACAACCTCGGCGATTGCGAGGTGAAGCACGGCGTGCGTCTTCGGGGTGGTCAATCTCTACCGCAACGACGTCGGAAATCCGCAGCTACCGAGAAAGTTCCGCGCCCTGGCGCTGCCCGGGCCGATTCGTTGGGCCGAAATCGCCGCCGCTCTCCTGCTACTGGCGGCGGTCGTCGCCGCGTTCCTGATCGTTTCACGGAAACCGATGCGCTCGGCGGTGACTGCGCCGGAAAAAAGCATCGCGGTCCTTCCGTTTGAAAACCTGAGCGAAGAAAAAGCGAACGCGTTTTTCACTGACGGCGTGCAGGACCAAATCCTGAACAACCTCGCGCAGATCGCTGATCTGAAAGTGATCAGCCGCACGAGCGTCATGCAGTACAAAAGCGGTGCGCCGCGCAATCTGCGCGAGATCGGTCAGCAACTCGGCGTGGCACATCTCGTTGAAGGCAGTGTGCAGCGCGCGGCCAACAAAGTGCGGGTGATCGCGCAATTGATCGATGCGCGGAACGACGCGCATCTGTGGGCACAAACCTATGACCGCGATCTCGGCTGATGTGTTCGCCATCCAAAGCGAAATCGCCAAGGCGATTGCCGACGAGTTGCAGGCGAAGCTCTCGCCTAAGGAGAAGAAGGCCATCGAGCAGCCGCCCACCACTGATCTGGCGGCTTTCGTTACAACCGGGCGAAGTCACTTCTCCTCACGGCAGGTTTGAGCGTGACGGGAGATTCCGACCTGCGGAAGGCAATTGAACTTCTGGATGAATCGGTCAAGCGCGATCCTTCATTTTTCGACGCTTACTGCCAACTTGCCCTCGCCCACGAACGGCTCTACGCCGTGATTGGCTCTGATCGTACTCCCGGCCCGGCTGCCCTGGCGGAAGCTGCCGTGCAAGCCGCGACACGGCTGCGACCGGATGCTGCCGAAACCCATTTGGCGCGCGCACAATATCTCTACCGCGGGCTGCGCGACTATGCGGGCGCCCTCGCCGAGTTGGAGATTGCGCGGGGAGGGTTACCCGACGATCCGCGTCCCTTCGAACTGACCGGCTACATTGTGCGGCGGCGCGGGCAAGACGAGGAAGGTTTGCAGAACCTGCAGCGGGCGGTGGAGCTGGACCCGCGCAACTTTTTTACTCTGCAACAGATCGCGCTCAGTTATTCAAGCCTTCGGCGCTATGGCGAGTCAATCGGTGCCCTAGACCGCGCGTTAGCGATCGTGCCCGACAACGTCGAAACGCAGGCCGCTCGTGCAGCATTTGAACTCTACTGGAAAGGGGACACCCGGCCGCTGCGCCAAACGATTGATTCAATCCTCGCGAAAAGGGTCCGGCGCTATTGTCAGCGCCGCGGACCTCTGGTTCTTTTGCGCTTTGGCCGAACGCGATCCGGCTACGGCCGAACGAGCACTCGTCGCGCTGGGCGACAATCCCTGCTGGTCCGAATCCGCGATTATCCTGAGCCACAGCCTTGGTGAAGGCCTGCTGGCGCGCATGAACAAAGATGAGGCACGAGCGCGCACTGCATTTGAAACGGCTCGCGCACAGCAGGAGAAGATCGTTCAGGCGCAGCCGGACTATGGCCCGGCGCTTTGCGTCCTCGGCTTAATCGATGCTGCTCTTGGGCGGAAAGACCTGGCGTTGGACGAAGGCCGTCGAGCGATCGCACTCATGCCGGTGGAAAAAGATGTCAACAACGGCAGCCGCGTCCTTCAGTATTTCGCCGTCACGGCGGCGTGGGCGGGCGAGAAGGAGCTTGCCTTGCAGCAACTGGAAGCTGGACTGCGCGCTCCCGACGCATCAGACATGCTGAGTTACGGCGCTTTGAAGCTGTTCCCGGTCTGGGACCCGCTTCGCGGCGATCCGCGGTTCGAGCAAATCGTCGCCTCGTTAGCGCCAAAGTGAGCTACTCGAATGACGGCTGAAGCTCAATCGATGCCGATCATGCGGTCATAAGTTAGCAACAATTCCGCGCGTACACGCGCACGCGACTCGGCAAGCTTGAAGGCGGCATCCGCCGCGCAGCCTATGCGGCCCGGTCTTTGCCGTTGCCCAAAAATTCACACGAGCGAGCGCATGCGAGAGCCAGCGGACGCGAGCCAAGAAATGTTCGGACAAATTCGGACACTCGAACTGCGTATTTCTGCGCGAATCCGACAAAGTGATGAAACGCCGATTTCCTCTCTAAGATGCGAGACCGCGTAGTATTACGCTGGAATCGCGCAATGTCGCGAAGTGCTCAAATCGGGTTCGAGCCCCGTAGGCTCCGCGGGTTTTTCCTGAACTTGGCCTGCGCCTGAGATTTTGCTGGCGGCTCTAGCCGCGGCTGGCATTCTCGCGGGAATGACGACACGATATCGAGGCAGCACCAAGATCCTCCATTACCGGAAGACGCTCAGACGGCGCCTGGTCCTCTCCTTTCTGGCCGGCGCCCTGGCTCTCTCCGCTGCGCGAACCACCGTGTGGGCGGAAGGGTCAGCTGACGAGCAGGCGCTCTGGAAACTTGAGCACGATTATTGGCGCTACGTTCAGGAGAACGATCTGGCGGCCTATTCGACTTTGTGGCATGAGCGTTTTCTTGGCTGGCCTTCGGTCAGTCCCGTCCCGGTCCACAAGGATCACATCACAGACTGGATCACCGCCCAAACCAGCAAGGGTTTGAAGTTTGAGTCCGTCAATTTCAAGCCGGCTGCGATTCAGGTCACGGGGGACGTTGCGGTGACATCTTACTGGGAGACGTTTCGATGGGTGGACAAGAACGGCGATGGGGCGACGCGCGGCACGCGGATCATGCATACCTGGCTCCGGTCCGGGAAGGATTGGCAGATCATCGGTGGCATGTCCATGCCGGAGTCCACAGCTCCGCCGAAGTAGAATCGCGCCGCGGGCGAGGCTGTGCCTACGGTGGTCTCGGTTTTCGGGGAGCCTTAGCTCAATTGGTTGGAGCGCTGCCCTGCCACGGCAGAGGTTGCGGGATCGACCCAGGCGCAAGCCTCGTTTCAGGCGAAACGATCGGGACTGAGCAGCCGCATCTCCACACTCGGCTTGCGGCCAGTAAGCGTTTCCGCGACGAGCAGGCCGGTAATCGGGGCGAGCGTGACACCGAGCATGGCGTGACCACAAGCCGCGGTAAGATTTGAGAAAGCTGCGAACCGCCCAACGTAAGGCAGGCCATCCGGCGACATAGGCCGATAGCCGAACCATGGCTTGATCGCGGCAAAATCATCCGCACCAAAATCCGGGAAATACGACTGTGCAGCGGCGATGATTTGCTCGATGCGTTCCGGAAGCACAGAACCGCTGTGCCCGCTCAGCTCCATCGTCCCGCCGAAGCGCAATTGGTCGCCCATCGGAGTGACCGCCACGCGCCGCTCGCTCAGGATCATCGGCTTGCTGAATTTGAAGCGCGGTTGTGTGATCGTTAGGCTGTAGCCCTTGCCCGGCTGCATCGGGAGCCGGATACCCGAAGCCGCGCAGCATCTCCGCTGCCCACGAACCGGTCGCGAGGATGTATTCGTCCGCGACCAGGTCACCGGCGCTGGTGACTACAGCAGTCACGCGTCCCGCCTCCACTCGCCAGCCGTCGACCCTCGTCTTCCAGTGGAATTTTACACCTCGTTCGTGCAGCAGCGCGATCAGCGTGGCGACGAATTTGCCCGGGATCAGGTGCGCGTCGATCGGGAAGTAGATTGAACCGGCGACATCCAACCGCGCCCCCGGTTCCATCGCCGCGGTCTCTTTCGCGTCGAGCACACGGGCTTCCACGCCGACTTCGTTGGCCACGCGGCCGAGAGCGCACGCCTCGTGCTCCAAGCCCTCCGGCGTCTTGCAAAGATTCAAGAGACCTTCCGTGCGCAGCTCAAATGCGTTGCCGGTTTTGTTCGCCAGGTCGACGAACAGCTCTCGACCGGCCAGGCAGAGATCGCGCAGGAGCGGCGCGGCCCGGCGGGTGTGAGCGGGCGTGCAGTGGCGCGCAAACAACCAACCCCAGCGGATCAATTCCGGATCGAGTCGCGGCTTGATGTAAAAGGGGCTGCGCGAACTCAGCATCCATTTCAATCCCTGCCACACCATGCCCGGCGCGGAGACCGGCACGACGTGGCTGGGCGAGATGTAGCCGGCGCTGCCATGCGCGCACGACTCGGCCCCTTCGGCATTGCGCTCGACAACCCTGACGTCGAAACCCTCGCAGGCCAGGTAGTAGGCTGTCGAGAGGCCGACAATACCTCCACCGCAGACGATCACACTGCGCGCGTTACTCATGAAATTGAAGTCAGGCGAGAGAGGTTCAAGTCCAGCAGTCTTAATAAAGGCACTTGCGTCGCCTCCAAAAAAATCTGAGGAGACAGAGGAAAATTGGAAACGACCAACGCGATTCTACTCCGCAAACGGAAGCTGAGCGACACCAGCCTGATCGTTTCGTGGTGCACAGAATCGTTAGGCTGCATCGAGACCGTGGCGAAAGGCGCGCGCCGGCCGAAGAGCGTTTTCGCTGGAAGACTCGACCTTTTTTTCGAGGTCGAGATTCAGATCAGGCGCAGCCGGAAGTCGAATTTGCATACGCTGACAGAGGCGGTATTGCGCAATCCGTTTCGCGGCATCCGCGAAAATTATCTCCGCATGCAGGCGGCTTCTTACTTTGTGGAATTGATCGACATTAGCACCGCGCCGGAACATCCGGTTCCGGAGCTTTTCCATTTGTTGCAGCGCGCCTTTGGTTTTCTCGACGCGCGGGACGCGAACCTGCGCGCGGTGCGACATTTCGAAACCGAGCTGGCGCGTCTCAATGGAGTGCACGACGTCGCGATGCTGAAAAGCGATCCCGCCGCGGCGCTTGCGGCTCTCTTCGGGCGCCTGCCCCGCGGGCGCGCCGCTCTGCTCAAGGCGCTGATGTAACCTTTCCCGCGACAAAACTTCTCGCCAGCGGCCGGCCGTTCGTTAACGTCATGGGACCATGAAAAGCCACCTTCTTCTCCTTGTTGCCGCCATCTTCTGTGGTGGCGTCGTGACGGCCCGCGCCGACGACACTTATCAAATCGATCCGGTCCACTCTTCGATCAATTTCAAGGTGCGGCACTTCTTCAGTTATGTGAACGGCAGCTTCAAGAAGTTCGAGGGCACGATCCGCGTCGATCCCGATCATCCGGAAAAATCTTCCGTCACCGCAACGATCGATACCGCGAGCATCGACACCAAGAACGACAAGCGGGACGAAGATCTGCGGAGCGCAGATTTCTTTGATGTGGCGAAATACCCGACGATCACCTTTAAGAGCAAAAGCGTGAAGCAAACCGGCGCGGGCAGCGGCGACATCCTGGGCGATCTCACGATGCATGGAGTGACGAAGGAGATCACCTTGCACGTCAAATTCCTCGGCAAAGGCAAAGGGATGGGGGGCAAGGCGATCAGCGGCTGGCAGGTCATGCCCGAGCCGATCAAGCGGAGCGATTACGGCCTTAACTGGAGCAAGGCGGTCGAGGGCACGGCGGTCGTGGGCGACGAAGTCACGGTCTCGATCGACATCGAGTCGGATAAGGCTCCCTAACGAATTCGCGGGTTCCCCGCCTTTCCGCCGGAGTGGGGGGAGAGGACGCCATCACCTGGATTTTTTTCGAGGAGAAGCGCCACCCTCCGAAAGACTTGGTAACTCCGCCAAGGAAAGCTCGATGAGCACGACTCATTTCGACGTTATCATTATCGGCACCGGGGCCGGTGGCGGCGCTCTCGCGCAACGCCTTGCTCCGAGTGGGAAACGCATTCTCATCCTGGAACGCGGCACCTTTCTGCCTCAGGAGAAAGAAAACTGGGATCCCAAAGCGGTCTTTGTCGAGAATCGCTATCATACCGATGAAGTTTGGCAGGATAGCGAAGGGAAGCCTCTCCATCCGCAGACCGCCTACTGGGTTGGGGGCAATACGAAGGTCTACGGCGCCGCCCTCTTCCGATTGCGAGAGCGAGATTTCGAAGAGGTCCAGCACGAGGACGGCATCTCGCCCGAGTGGCCCTTGAAATACCGCGACTACCAGTCTTACTACGACGAAGCCGAGGTCCTATATCAGGCGCATGGTGAGCGCGGCGCCGACCCAACGGAGCCGCCGACGAGCCAGCCGTATCCACATCCTCCTGTGACTAACGAGCCGCGGATCCAGGAGATTCACGATGAGCTCAAGGCGGGCGGCTACCATCCCTTCCCGTGCCCTGTTGGCTCAAATTAAACGAACGAGTGCGCTGGCAAAGCCAATGTATTCGTTGC
The DNA here is from genome assembly GCA_963821915.1 of uncultured Verrucomicrobiae bacterium. Taxonomy (GTDB): domain Bacteria; phylum Verrucomicrobiota; class Verrucomicrobiia; order Chthoniobacterales; family UBA10450; genus Palsa-1392. Next base: position 50,456 of record CAWGFS010000013.1, on the reverse strand, counting down.
GATACCTGCGACGGCTTTCCCTGCCTCGTCGAGGCCAAGTCGGACGCCGACAATAACTGCATTCGACCCATCTTCGAACTGCCAAACATAACGCTTCTCACTGGCGCCTATGTAAATAGCCTGACGACCAACGCTACCGGCACCGAGATCAAGGGCGTCGAGGTCGAGTTAGATGGAGGAAAACGCATAGAGACTTATTCCGCCAGCATCGTGGTGGTCGCCTGCGGGGCTATCAACTCTGCTGCGCTGCTCTTGCGCAGCGCCAATAGCTCCCATCCCACCGGTCTGGCCAACAGCTCGGACCTGGTCGGACGGAACTTCATGTTCCACAAAGCCGCGATCGTCCTCTCGATCGGCTTGAAGCCGAATCCGAGCAAGTACATGAAGACCGTGGCCGTGCACGACTTCTACTTTGGCGAAAAGGAGTTTCCTTTTCCGATGGGTGGGATTCAGTTGGTCGGCTCTTTCAAGTGGGAGATGATGAAAGGCGAAGCGCCGCCGCTCACGCCCCCGATCGTCTTAGAAACAATGAAGTCACACTCCATTCCCTGGTGGCTAACAACGGAGGATTTGCCGAGCCATAACAATCGGGTCCGATGGATCGCCGACAAAGGTATTCAACTCGATTATGTTCCGAATAACGAGAAGCCTTACCAGCGCCTGATCAAACGATGGGAACAAGTGTTAAAGGAAGTGGATGGCGGGCATACGTATGTGCCTGAGGAATTCTACCTCAAGAAATCCATTCCGCTGGAAGGGGTCGGGCATCAGAACGGCACCTGCCGGTTCGGATCGGATGCGAAGACATCGGTCCTGGATCTCGACTGCCACACGCACGATATCGGGAATCTCTATGTCGTGGACGGTTCCTTTTTTCCCTCCTGCGGCGCCGTCAATCCGTCGCTTACCATCATCGCCAACGCTCTGCGGGTGGGCGATCACTTGCGGCAGCGTCTGGCGTAAAGTCAAATGGCGCAACGGCGCGAGATCATAACCGTCTATGCCGCCGGTATGGTGCAAGGCGTCGGGCTCGTTACCTTTCCGGCGACGAGCGCGGTGTTTACCAGTTCCACCCATTACGGCCTAACGAGCACGGAATACGGCGCCATGTTTGTGCCACAGGCCATCATGGCGATTGTCGCGTCGCTCCTCGGCGCGGGGCTGCGCAGCCGCCTCGACACCAAGCGCATCTATCTGCTAGGGCTGTTGGCCAACCTGCTCGCCATGACACTGCTTGTCGCGAGCCGCTTTGCGATATCGAAACATTCATTGGCCTTTGAAATTCTGCTCGTCGCGACGAGTTGCATGGGAGTCGGCTTTGGCTTCACCGTCCCGGCGCTCAATACCTTGGCCGCGGCGTTTTTTCCCCAGACGGTGGACAAGGCCGTGCTCGCCCTGAACGCGCTCCTGGGATTGGGAACGGCGCTGGCTCCGGTCTTTGTCGCGCTCTTTGTAGGACTCGGAGTCTGGTGGGGCCTGCCGGTGCTTGTGGGTCTCCTGCTTTTCGGGCTGCTTGTGCTAAGTGCCAGGGAAAGCTTGAACGAAGCCGAATCATCTCACGTCGGTCGGATTCAAATGGGTAAATTTCCCATGCGATTCTGGATGTTCGCCACTTTCGTCCTGCTCTACGGCGTGTGCGAAACCGTGAATGGCAACTGGGCTTCGCTTTATCTGACGAAGCATTTTAAGGCGAGCCCGGCCATGGCGTCCCTCGCCCTGACGATGTTTTGGAGCACAGTCACGGCGGGACGTGTGCTGTTCGCCGGCCTCGAAAACGGTTTCCCCAACGGCTGGTTTGGCGGGCCCTGCCATTCGTCGTTACAGCTGCTTTCATCACCGGTGCCTGGGTGCCGAAAAGCAATTCGGCGCTCGGCATTTTGACATTTGCGCTCGCGGGACTCGGATGTTCGGCGCTTTTGCCCCTGGCCATCAGTTTTGGGCAGAAAGAACTGGCGACGATGACCGTCTCGGTGGCGGGCGGCCTGATCGCTTTCTATCAGATTGGCTATGGCATTGCCGCTTTTGGAGTTGGCCCTTTGCAATCCTGGGCTGGACTGGACCTCAGCACCATCTACGGGGGCACTGCGATGATTGCCTTCGCGATGGCCGCGCTATCCTTTCTCATCACGAGCAAATCGGCGGCACGGGCTTAACGTTGGTTTCGACTACCGAAGTCACCAAACAGGAAACATCATGAATCTTAAAGACAAGGTCGCCATCGTCACCGGTGGCAATAGTGGGATCGGCATGGCCATCGTATTGGAACTCGCCCGGCAGGGCGCCAGCATCGTCATTGACTACGTCGCGCATCCCGAGGCGACAGATGCTCTGGAAAGACAGGTTCACGCATTGGGGAAACGCGTTCTTGGGGTGAAGGCCGACGTGAGCCAGGTCGCGGAGTTGCAGAACCTGTTTGCCGCTGCGGTCAAGGAATTCGGGCGGGTGGACATCATGGTCAATAATGCCGGCGTCGAAACGCGCACCTCCATTCTGGACACAACCGAGGCGCAATACGAGAAAGTGCTCTCGATCAACCTTAAGAGCGCATTCTTCGGCACCCAGCTCGCAGCGCAGCAAATGATCAAGCAGGGCCGCGGCGGTCGCATCATCAATATCACCTCGGTGCACGAAGACTGGCCAATGCCCCGCAACACCGCTTATTGTCTCTCGAAAGGGGGGATGCGGATGTTGACCCGGACCGCGGGAGTCGAGCTGGCGCCGCATAACATTCTTGTCGCCGGCGTCGGTCCCGGCGCGGTGGCGACCCCAATCAACCTCGGGACGATGAATGACCCGAAGCTGTTGAATAAGCTGGACAACGCCATTCCGCTGGGCCGCATGGCCAAACCCGAGGAAATCGCGAGCGTTGTCGCGTTTCTGGCGGGCGACGGAGCCAGTTACATCACGGCGACAACGATCTTTGTGGATGGCGGGATCATGCAGAGTAGTCCAGGACTTTGAGTTGGAGGTGGAGAGAGCATGCGGCATACTCCGCCCTAAACATCAGCCGACAAAGGAGCGAATGAATGAGCAGGCATAAACACAATCACGGGTCGGACGTCAGCAGATCTCAACATGACCATGTTCCTTACTGGAAACGTGCGCATACGGACTGGCGTTTCTGGATCGGCGTGCTGCTAATGTTGGCCGCCATGATCGCCTACGTGTTGAGCGATGACTTGGCGTGGCGACCACGGAACCAAACCCAACCTTCGCCGTCCGGTCAGGTCGGAAAATAGCAACGGACGTAGGTCAATCCCGCCTTGTTCGATAGAGTCCACTCGGTCGCGGCCGACTTCGCCGGACACCGCGCCCGTGCGATCCACTCCGCTCACTTGTTTTTACTAGCTCCAAGGCTCGCCGCTGGCACCGGCTGCTTTCGTGATTCTACGAATGCCGTAATCCTGGCCAGTTCCTCCGGTTTGAGTGATTTGCCGAAGGCGGGCATGTTGACGCCGCCGTTTACGATCCGAATAACGATGTCGTCGTGAGTGAGACGATCTGCCACATAGGTGAGATCGGGCCCGCGCCGGCCGCCGTGGCCGTCGATCAGGTGGCAGTTCAAACACGCCTTCTCCTGAAAGAGCCGCGCCCCTTCAAACACTGGCCCGCTTGTGGCGCCGATGATTTCCTGGGTTAAGGGTTGCGGATCAAAGTTAGGCGACCAGGGAGAGCGGGCGCCCGCGATCCAAAGAGAACCGATCATGATGACGCTTAGGAGCACGACTGCGATCGACCACGGTCGGCGCGAAGCGGCGCGCTCCCCGCGGTTATTCAGGAGAGGAGCGACCAGCAGGAGAATGCCGATCACCGCGGGGGCGAGGATCATGACGTAGCCTTCCAGGGCCGGTGGAATCAGCGCCAGAACGGCGAAATACCAGAGCAGATACCAGTCGGGACGCGGATCGGCCTGCAGGACGCTCGGATCCGGCGGTTTGTCGAGCGCGGGCGGTCCAAAAATAATGGCGAGGAGCGCGATCGCGACGATCAGCACCGTACCGACGACAAAATCTCTCCACGCTCCATCAGGGAAGAATGGCACGCCGGTCTTCTTCAGTTCTTCGTGATACTCCTCGCGATAAGTCTCCGGGTGAACCAGCTTGCCGGCGACCGGCGGTTCGGAAATACCGTGGCGCAAAACCAGCCAGAGATGCAGCGCGATGAAGATAAAAATCAGCGACGGCACAAGAAAGACGTGGATCGCGAAGAAGCGGCTCAAGGTTGCGCCCCCAATCGTCGTGCCGCCGAGGATGAAGTGTGCCAGCCAGTCGCCGATGAGCGGAACGCGCCCGGCTTGTTCGGCCGCGATCACCACTGACCAAGTAGCGGTCTGATCCCAACGCAGAAGTTGCCCGGTAAATCCCATGGCGAGGGTGAAGGCGAGAAGCAGGACGCCGGTGGTCCAATTCATCTCGCGCGGGAATTTGTAGGCGCCAAAGAGAAAGGTTTGCGCCATATGCGCTCCGACCATCAGCACCATGGCAGACGCGCCAAAGTAGTGCATGCCGCGGAGGAAATTCCCAAACGGCGCCTCGTCGGTGATGAACTTGAGCGTCTCATAGGCCTGCGACGAAGAGGAGACGTAGGAAAAACTCAGGGCCACACCGGTCACCACCTGGACGATGAAAGCCACCATCGTGGCGCTGCCAAAGGTGTACCACCAGCGGGCGTCGTGCGGGACGAGGTGCTTGGCGGCCGGCCCGATGAGGTCGGCGAGCCCGAGCCGGTCATCAATCCATTGCCAGGCTCCGAGCAAGAGCCGTTTCATAGAGTGTTTGTGATCGGTATCGGGCCGGCTTTGATTTGCACCTGGCCGTTCGCGACTCGCACCGCAAGGCGGACGAGCGGCTTGGGCGGGGGACCGGCCGCGACGGTTCCGTCTCCATAATAAACTCCGCCATGACATGGACACATGAACAAGTTCGGCGTCAGAAAGCCACCGCACCGGGCATCCCATGTGAGTGCAATGAGCGGAAAACGCGATGAACTGCTCCTCGTCCACCCGGCGCAGCCAGGCCGCGCTTTTCGCTGAAATGCCCGCCCAGGGCAACGACGAGGGATCTGTAATCGTGACGTTGACCGTTCTGCCGATTTCGAAATCAGCGATCTTGCCGAGCGAAAGCCACTCGTTAGGCGCCTTGCGAAAAAGCGGGGCGATGACGAAGCCGACCAGCGGCACCCCGAGGAGAGCGGCGCAAAAGCCGCCGAGAGCAAACGAGAGCTTCTCAAAGAAACGACGGCGGGACATCTCTTCGGGGGAAGGCGGCTCCGCACCGCGCTTTGATTCGTTAGGTACGATTTCGTTCACGGCGAATTTCGGCAATCCATCCGGCAAGAGAGGCAATAAAAAGACCGGCCCCGACCGCGAGAATGACCCATGAGGTGATGAAACCCCAGAAGAAGAAGGTGGTGCCCATGGCCAGACCGGCCGGGAAATAATTGGGCCGCGGCAAATGTTCGTCTGGGAGTAAGTCCCAGCCCTCGTGCGTTTGTTCGGTATTTTGTTCCATTAAAGTCGTTGGGTTGCCGGAGATGCCGCAGGTGCTTCCCCGAACCAGCGCGGGATTTGGGCGAAAATCGCACCGAGATAGATGAAACACATCGGCACCCACATAAGGAGTCCGCCGATTTGCTGATCTTTTTCCGGACTAAATCCCCAACCGGTTCGAATCGTCTCCCAGATTCCAAGCCGATCGCCCACTGGCAGCGCGTAAATCGAACAAACGGTCACTGGCGAAAAAGTGAGAATTACGCCGAGCGCGCTACAGGTGACACAGGCGCTGAAGAGATAGAGGACCGCCCCAGGCGGCGAGAGCCGTTCTTCTTCCCTCGGCGCGATGACCTGAATCCAAAAAAGTAGTCCCGAGCACGAGCAGCGAAACGGTTTGCAAGGCATAGACCGAACGCGACGCGACGGCGGCGTTGCAGAGCGTCGGCCAATGCCAGACCCACATCGCGCCTACGCCAGCGATCCAACCGGCCACGGGATGGGCGAAAAAGCGCGGTCGCCATCGCAAGCGAAACTGATCGCGGCAGACTAAGAATGAAAAATGCCGGGACGACGAGTAGGAGCAAGATGTGTTGCAGCATATGTGCGCTAAAAAGGTATCCATTGGCGAGTGCGTTAAGCGGTGAAACAAGGGTGAGCACGAAGACGCTCAGCGCTAGTAAAAGCCAGGCAGGTCGCCCTTCCGCGCGAAAGACGAAGAGATAGGCGGCGAGCCCAACTCCAGTGATACTGAGAACCAACGGATTCCAAGTCCAGGCCGTTAGAAAAAATTGTTCAGTGCTCATCGGAGTCGAGGCAGGATGTAAACCACGGATAAAACAAAGACCCAGACCACATCGACAAAGTGCCAGTAAAGCCCAATGGCATCGAGTCCCGGCCAGGGCCGCTTTTTCGAGTCGCCGGCGAGCGCCAGTCCCAGCAGAACGAGCAACGCGACAAGCCCGACGCAGACGTGCAATCCGTGGAAACCGGTGAGGGTAAAGAATGTCGTCGCGAAAAGATTCGAGTTTACATCGACTCCACTCTTGAAGAGATGCCAGTATTCGAGCCCCTGGCCGCCAATAAAAATTCCGCCGAGGACAATGGTCGCGCTCAGCCAGCCAATCATCTTGCCCTGGTTGTTATTGCGCAGGCCGGTCTCCGCGCGCCAGATCGTAAAGCTGCTGGCAAAAAGACAGAGGCTAAAAAGTCCGGTCTTGAACAAGTCCAACTCATGCGGATTCGGCCCGGCCTGCGGAGCGGCGTTGTAATAAAGAAAAGCCAGGATCAGCACCAGGAAAAATCCGGTCTCCGACATGATGAAGGCCACGATGCTGGTCTTGTTCTTTTCCGGTTTGAACTGGTCGATCTCTCCTCTGCTTCCGACGACCGGGTCGGGAGCATCGGGATGCGCGACATCCCAGAGTGGCCGGCGGCTGCGAATCGGCGGCAAGTAATGAAAATTCTCATGAGGCGGCGGCGAACTGGTCGCCCATTCGAGAGTCCAGGCATGCCACGGATTGTCGCCGGCCTTGCGTCCGTTGAGCAGACTGACGATCAGATTCCAGACAAAAAGCAACCGAGGCTGCGGCCATGAAAAACGCGCCGATGGTCGAGAGCATGTTCATCCAGGCCCAGCCCGGCAGATCTGCATAGGTGTAGACGCGTCGCGGCATGCCGGCGAGCCCAAGGAAATGCTGGATGATGAATGTCATGTTGAATCCGATGACCATGAGCCAGAAGCTCCATTTGCCCAGTCGCTCGGAGAGCATGCGCCCGCTCATTTTCGGAATCCAGTAATGGAGCGCGCCGAGGATCACGAAGACGATCAGACCAACAAAAACAAAGTGGAAATGCGCTACGAGATAGTAGCTGTTCTTCGTCTGCCAATCGAGCGCAGCCGACAGCGTGACTTACCCCCGTTAGGCCAGCGACCAGGAACTGGACCAGCGCCGCGACGCAAAAGAGCATCGGCGTATCGAAACGGAGACGGCCGCCAATCATGGTCGCGCTCCAGTTCAGCACCTTCACTCCGGTCGGGATCGCGATCAGCATGCTGGAGGCGACAAAAAACAAGTCGATCGTGTGCCCCAGCCCGGTCGTAAACATGTGATGCGCCCAGACGCCAAGGCTGAGGAAAGCGATCGCGACGGTCGAGCCGGCGACAAACTCGTAGCCGAAGATCGGCTTGCGCGAAAAAACCGGAATGATCTCCGATAAGATGCCGAAAGACGGGAGGGCCACGATGTAAACCTCCGGATGTCCAAAGGCCCAAAAAATGTGCTGCCACATGATGGCGGATCCGCCGGGCACGAGAAAGAAATGGGTATTGAGCAACCGGTCGATCAGAATCATGACCAGCCCCGCGTTCAGCACCGGCAATGCAAGGATGACGAGGAAAGCATTGACGAAGATCATCCAGGAAAAGAGCGGCAACCGCCGAAGAGTCATGTGCGGTGCGCGGCTGCAGAGGACGGTGGCGATGAAGTTGATATTGGCACCGACCGAGCCGATCCCGAGAACGAGAAGCGAGAGCGCCCAGTAATCCACTCCGGGTTGCGAAGAGTAAGCGCGTCTCACTCAGCGGCGCGTAGGCGAACCATCCCACCGCCGGTGCGCCGCCCGCCAGGAAACTGAAGTGCAGCAGAATCCCGCCAAAAGGAACGAGCCAGAAACTGTAAGCGTTCAAGCGCGGGAACGCCATGTCGCGCGCGCCGATCTGGAGCGGGACGATGTAGTTGGCCAGGCCGAAGAGCACTGGCATCGCGACGAGAAAAATCATCGTCGTGCCGTGCATGGTAAAGACCATGTTGTAAGTGTCCGGATGCAGCAGCGTGTTGTTAGGCACGGCCAGCTGCAGCCGAATGAGCAGCGCTTCCACTCCGCCGAAGATGAAGAAAACCAGTCCCGTCACCATGTAGAGGATCCCGATCCGCTTGTGGTCGACCGTGGAAAGCCACGCCATCTTCCAATGCTCCCGCTGTTCCGGAGTCAAAATACCGGCGCGATCCAGGACGGTGGCGATCTCGTTCATTGCAACGTCTCGAAGTAATCAGCCAATTGCGTCACCTGCGCCTCGCTGAACTTGTAGTCAGGCATCTTCACACCCGGCTTGACCAGCTGCGGGTCGGTCAACCAACGGCGGAGATTGGCCGGCGTATTCTCGACCACTCCGGCGCCCAGTATTCTTCGACTCGCAAAATGAGTTAGATCCGGACCGACCCGTGCCTCTGCCGCGGTGCCATTGATCGCGTGACAATTCATGCAGCTGTGTTCTTGAAAAATGGCGAAGCCCTGCGCCGCGCTGCCGCTATCGGGAATCTTCGCCGGCGCCAACTGCGCTTTCTCCCAGGCCGCGAATTGCTCCGGCGTTTCCGCCACGACGAGAAAATGCATCCAGGCATGCTGCGTCCCGCAGAATTCCGAGCAGACCCCGAGATATGTCGCGGGCGCGTCCGCCTGGATCCAGATATGATTCGGATGATCCGGTACGGTCGCCATTTTGCGCGTCAATTGCGCGACCCAGAATTCATGCAGCACGTCCGCCGACTCGAGCCGGATCGACAACGGCCTGCCCGCGGGGATGTGAATTTCGTTGGCAGTGATCACGCCCGATTTCGGATAACGCGCCTCCCACCACCATTGGTGACCGGTGATCACGATGTCAGGCGTCGCCGCCGCGGGTGGGTCGGAAGCGTTCATCGACTGCCAGGTGAGGAGAATGAGGACCAGCACGATGAGGCACGGGATCGCAGTCCAGACAATTTCCACCATCTTGTTGCCGGCGAGCTGCCGCGGCTCTGCTTCGCCCTCGCGCCAGCGATAGCGCATGAGCGCATAAACAATCATTCCAGCGACGATGATGAAAATGAGCGGCAAAGATAATTCCCGAGACAATCGCGAGATGAAAGATCGCGCGAGCTTCAGGCGACTGCGGATCGAGGACGGGCAACGAATTCATGCGGGCAAATGTTGCGGCAGCGGTGTCCCTTTCGTCTATCAGGTGACGCGAGACCCGCCAAGAGTCTTTTCAGTTCGTCCGGCGAAAGTCGTCGCTGGAGCTATTTGCGCTGGCCAGCGTCACGCCGATGACAACACCGGAATCATCAATATGATCAAAGGCTCTCGCTGACGGTGGCGGCTGGGCGGCCGGCTGAAACGATTCCGGCGAGGACCGGCCAATGTCATTTACCTATCAGGATAAACAGCTCGTCTGCGAGCGGGTCGCAGTCGCCGAAATCGCGGCGCAGGTGGGCACACCATTTTATCTCTATTCCACGGCGAAACTTCTTGAGAATTTCAACGCCTTCCTGACTTCCTTCGCCGCGACCGATGCGACAATCTGCTTTGCGGTCAAATCGTGTTCCAACATTGCCATCCTCAAGTTGCTGAACGCCGCGGGCGCGGGGGCTGACACAGTTTCCGGCGGGGAAATCCGGCGCGCTCTGAGGGCCGGGATCGCTCCGGAAAAAATCATCTTTTCCGGTCTCGGCAAGACGAGGGAGGAAATCGCCTTCGCTCTCGAGTCAGGAATCGGCCAGCTGAATGTGGAATCGACGGAGGAGTTGGAAATAATCGACCGCATCGCTGCGGCCCGAAGCATCCAAGGCCAGGGTTTCGGTGCGGGTGAACCCGGACGTGGATGCCGGCACTCACGATAAGATTTCAACGGGTCGGAAGGCAGACAAGTTCGGCATTCCCTGGACCGAAGCCTGGGACGCCTGTCAAAGGGGCCGGACCTTGTCGCACCTGAGGGTGGAAGGGGTGGCGTGCCATATCGGCAGCCAGATCACCGATTCCAAGCCATTCAACGACGCGTTTGCGAAGGTCACGAACCTGGCCCGGGAGTTACAGGCCGACGGCTTTGCTTTGAAGCGCATCGACCTCGGCGGCGGACTGGGGATCACCTACAAGGATGAAAATCCAATCGGAATTTCAGACTACGCCGCGTTGGTCATCAATCACGTGCGAGCGCTGGGCCTCCAGCTTTTCCTCGAGCCGGGCCGCTCCGTCTCGGCGTCGGCCGGGGCGCTAATCTCCGAAGTTCAGTTTATCAAGCAGATCGAAGGAAGAAGTTTTGCTGTTCTCGACGCCGGCATGAATGACCTCGCGCGTCCCGCCATTTACGGCGCTTATCATGAAATCGTCCCGGTGCGCCAGCGCGACGGGGAGGAATCGTACGACTTCGTCGGGCCGGTCTGCGAATCGTCGGATATTTTCGGGAGCAACCGCCGGGTTTCGAAGCTGGAGTCCGGCGATCTTGTCGCCATCTTGAATGCCGGGGCTTACGGCGCCGCGATGTCGTCGAACTACAACACCCGGCCTCTGCCGCCGGAGGTGCTGGTGGATGACAATCAATTCAAGACCATCCGGGAACGCCAAAGCTTCGAAGAGATCGTGGCGCTGGAGAGATATTGAAAGATAGCGGAGCGCGGAGAAGACCGGCCCCGAAGAACGCTACGATCTCGCCAAATTACGGCGCACGCGCTGATTCGGCAGCCGGAGTCCTAATCGATGTCCACCAGCGCATTCGCTGGGCTGCCTCGAGAAGCCTCTACTAAAGGCGCGTAAGTAATAAGCGCGTTTGGCACGATAGCAGCTAATTCTCCGGGCGACTTACGGCCATTTGTTCGAACACGTGGAAGTCCTACCCATGCAACGTCTCTATTTATCCGCTCTCCCAACGGCAGCGTCTCCTGTCGGGCCTTTTCGATTCAGCCTCAAAGCAATCGCTCTTCTCACTGCAGTCTTCTCAATCGCATGCGCGGGACGGGCCGCGGCTGACACGGCGCCCATGTTTACCAGCCCCTCGACTGTGACATTTCCGCAGGGAATCTACTCCTCCTTCACCATCACCACCTCCGGTAATCCGATCCCTTCGATCACCCAAACCGGACACCTGCCGGGAGGAGTGAAGTTCACCGACAATGGTGACGGCACAGCGACGCTGTCTGGCAGGCCGGGAAACGGTCAGGGGCTGATTGGAGATTACGCTCTCACGCTGACAGCATCCAATGGCGTCATCCCGGCGGCCGTGCAGAATTTCACCCTCACGATCAGCAAACCGCCGAGGATCTTAAGCGTGAATAACGCCACTTTCGTGGTCGGCACGGCCAATACTTTTACGGTCAAGGCGCTGAGCACGGTTCCGAAGTCCACTCTGAGCTTTACCGGCGTCCTGCCAGCCGGAGTCACCTTTACAGCCAATAACAACGGCACGGCCACACTGAGCGGAAACCCGGCGGCGGGCACCCAGGGAGTTTACCAAATCACGCTGACGGCGCAAAACGGCACTCTGCCCAATGCGACACAGCTCTTCACCCTGACGGTCCAGGATGCGGTGCCGATTTTTCGCGCGCCAACCATCACGAGTGCGGCAAGCACAACCTTCACTGCTGGCGTTGAAGGCACTTTCACAGTCCGAACTTCAGCCTTGCCGACCGCATCGCTCACTCTAACGGGGACGCTGCCGGACTGGCTGGCCTTTATCGATAATACCGACGGCACCGCGACCATCGTAGGCGCGCCGGATCTGGGCGGAGCCGCGAGTTATACCTTTACCATCACTGCGGCCAATGGCATTGCGCCGGATGCGGTCCAGACTTTCACCTTGTTTGTGCTCAATACTGCGCCGGCGATTACGAGCGTGGACAATGCCACCTTCGTCGTCAGCACATCCAACAGCTTCACGGTCAAGACCAAGGCGACTTCTCCCATATCCGTTTTGAGCTTCACCGGGACTTTGCCATCCGGAGTTAGCTTTGTTCCAAACGCGAACGGCACCGCCACCTTGAGCGGAACCCCAGCCGGTGGCTTCTGGGGGGACTTATCCGCTTATCATCACGGCTTCGAACGGGACCCCGCCCGATGCAGTCCAGAACTTTACCCTCACCGTGCAGGCCACACCTCCCGTTTTGCACGCGCCTGCCATCACCAGTGCAACTGCCAGCACCTTCACGGTCGGAAGTCACGGTACGTTTACCGTGACAACGACAGGCACGCCGACCTCGCAAGTGACCCTGATTGGACCGCAACCGAGTTGGCTCTCCTATGTCGATAACACAGATGGTACCGCCACCTTGAGCGGGACGCCGGATTCGGGGAGCGATGCCAGTTACTCGTTCACAATCACGGCCGCCAACGGAGTGCTTCCCAACGCCACTCAGGCATTCGTTCTGACCGTCACCCAGGCCCCTACGTTTACAAGTCCGCCGAGTGCGACGTTTCCGGTCGGCGTCCCTGGCAGCTTCATAGTCGAGACGAGAGGTAATCCGGTGGCTTCACTCACTAAGACCGGCACTCTGCCGAGCGGTGTGAGTTTCCTCAATAATGGCGATGGGACCGCCAAAATCGCGGGGACGCCGGCTGTCGGGAGCGCTGGCAATTACTCCCTTACAATCACGGCGGCCAATGGCGTCATGCCCAACGCCACGCAAATCTTCAGCTTGGCGGTCACTGCCACCTCCACGCCGACACCCACACCTACCCCGAGCCCGACACCCACACCTACCCCGAGTCCCACTCCGGCTCAATTGCGCAACATTTCGACCCGGCTGTTAACGAAGACAGGAGAAAATGTTGCGATCGGTGGATTCATCATCGCGGGCAGTGATCCGAAAACGGTGCTTATTCGGGGGCTGGGGCCTTCTCTGGCAGCCTTTGTCCCAAATCCCCTCCAAGATCCAACCCTTGAGCTGCACCAGGGAAGCTCAGTGATTGCAAGCAACGATGACTGGCAGGACACGCCAAATGTCGGGCAAATCCCCGCCGGATTCGAGCCGGCTGATCCCCGCGACTCCGTTATCATCGCCACTCTGTCGCCTGGTACCTACACCGTGGTCCAAGCCGCGAAGGACGCGGCTGGCGGCATCGGTCTGTTGGAGATCTACGATATCGACTCCGCAGGCGATGCGATGCTCGCGAATATCTCGACCCGCGGCTTGGTGCAGACCGGCGACGAAGCCATGATTGGCGGCTTTATCCTCCAAGGCGGGACGGAAGAATCAACCGTTGTCGTTCGTGCAATAGGACCGTCCCTGACCTCATTTGGCATCGGCAATGCCCTGGCTGATCCCACTCTCGAGTTGCACGATGCGAACGGCGCATTAATCCAGGACCAACGACAACTGGAGAGACGACGCTGCCCAGGCCGACGAGCTCATAGCGATCGGGTTTGCGCCGGGCGACGACCTCGAATCAGCTATGGTAGCGACTCTTCCGCCTGCGGCTTACACGGCGATAGTCGCAGGCAAGGGCGGCACCGGCGTCGCGTTGGTCGAGATCTACAACCTGCAGTAACGAAGTAGGCATGTTGCCTTTAACAGCATGAATGCAGAGCGTCGCGCATCAAGGCGACCCTGGAAGGCCGGCGGTGAGGGAGGGAGGGAGGGATTCGAACCCTCGGTACCCTTTTGGGGTACGGCGCTTTAGCAAAGCGCTGCTTTCGACCACTCAGCCACCTCACCAACTGCGCCGTCGAAGTTGCGAGAATATCGGGGTCGTTCCATGCTCGTCAACCGGTTGCCTCGCCATGCTCCTCGCTTCGCAAATCCTCGTTCGCGGCCTGATGATAGCCGGCGCGGCGACCTCGTCGCTGTTTACCTTTGCAGGTTGCGCGACTCAGCCGCGGGGAGCTGCGGCGGCGCCCCAGCCGGCCCGTCCCTCCGTCGTCGGTGAAATCGCGGTGGTGGATGAGGAAAAGCGCTTCGTCCTGATCGACCTCGGCTCGAATCTTTACGTTCCAGCTCCGGGCGCGGCCATGCATTCGACCAACGCCGCGGGTGCGACCGCCCACTTGAAGGCGTCGCCGGAACAAAAAAGGCCTTTCATCGCGGCCGACATCATCGATGGCGAGCCCGCAGTCGGCGACGAGGTCGTGCGATGACGAGCGAGGAAGATGCGCTGGCCGCCGTCCTGGCAAAGGTTACGGCTCTCCCGAGCGTCAAAGCTGCGCTGGTCGATTCGTTAGGCCGATTTGCGGCCCAGGATGCATTCGCGCTCAGGCCGCTGCCGGCTTTCGACAACTCTGCGATGGACGGCTACGCGCTGCAGGCGGACTCGTGCCGGGCCGGTGTGAAATTGCGCGTCGTTGGCGAACAACCGGCCGGCGCGGACCGTGGCCTGACGGTCGGCGCAGGGGAAGCAATTCGCATTTTCACCGGCGCGCCGCTGCCGGCGGGCGCCAATGCGGTCATCATGCAGGAGGATGTAACGCGTGAAGGTGAAACGATTGTCGTGCAAGGCAACGCTGAGCCCGGAGAATTTATCCGCCGTCAGGGCTCGGACCTCGCGGCAGGACAAAAAATTCTTTCACGCGGAGAGCGGATCGCGGCCCAGACAATGGCGCTTCTCGCCTCGCAAGGGATCGCTGAGTTCGAGGTCGGCGGCGCGCCACGGATTGCGATTGTCTCCACCGGCGATGAGTTAGCGCAGCTGGGGGAGACGCCGCAGCCGGGACAGATTTTCGAGAGCAATTCGATCATGCTTCGCGCGCTCGCGCTCGCTGCTGGCGGCGAGGTGACGCGGGTCGAGCATTGCGCGGATCATCTCGAAACAATGACCGAAGTCTTTCGGCACGGATTGCAGGGCGACGCCTTCATCATCAGCGGCGGCGTCTCGGTTGGCGATCACGATTTTGTCAAACCGGCTCTGCGCGCCCTCGGCGCTGAAATCGACCTCTGGCGAGTCGCGCTCAAGCCGGGGAAGCCATTCCTTTTCGGTCGTGCGGGGCGCTGCTGTATTTTCGGGCTGCCGGGAAATCCAGTCTCCGCCTTCGTGACCTTTCTAAAATTTGTCCGGCCGGCCCTTTTGAAAATGGAGGGCGCGGCGGAAGAATTCCTGGGCTTGCGCAAAGTGACGGCGCGTCTCGCGAGCGAGGTGACGAACTCAGGCGATCGGCCGCATTATCTGCGTGGGCGGCTGCACGAGGGAGTGTTCGTTCTAAGCGGACGGCAGGAGTCGCACGCGCTTTTCGGCCTGAGTCGCGCGAATGCTCTTCTTCGCGTGGTGGCCGGCGGCAAATTCACTGCCGGCGCAAAGCGTGACAGTGGAATTGTGGGACTAGTCGGTTCGTCGTTAGGCGAAAGCTCCGGCTCCGAAGATATCGCCAGCGCGACCCGCTCGATCACGATGGCGTTTTCGTTACTTTGGTGGAAGCCTGAACCGAGATGGGTCTGACCGAATACAAACGGAAGCGGAATTTTGCCGTCACGGCCGAGCCGAGCGGGGTGAAGAAGCCGCGGCCCAAACGGGTCGCTGGCGCCTCCCGCTTCGTGATTCAAAAACATGACGCGAGCCGGCTACACTACGACTTCCGACTGGAGATGGATGGCGTCCTGAAGTCGTGGGCTGTGCCCAAAGGGCTGCCTTGGAAGCGGGGAGAAAAACATCTTGCGGTCGAGGTCGAGGATCATCCGATCGACTACGAGGATTTTGAAGGAGTCATCCCAGAGGGGAATTACGGAGGCGGAACCGTCATGGTCTGGGATCGCGGCCAGTACTTCGTGCATGGTGAGAAGCCGCTCCAGGCACTCGCGGAAGGCCGCATCCATCTCGTGCTCGAAGGCAAGAAAGTGAAGGGCGATTGGGCGTTGATTCGGACCCGGAGCGACCGGGGAAAAAACCAGTGGCTCCTGCTGAAGAGTGACGCCGACGTCAAGCCGATCTCGAAAAAGCGCGACGACGAGTCGGTCAAGACCGGGCGAACGATGAAACAGATCACGAAGGATCGTGATGCCGAATGGCAATCGAATCGTCCGCGTGATTTGAGTGGACCGGAGAGCCTGCGTGAGCGGATTCGGAAAGCCGTTGCGAATAAAAAAAAAGTCTCGCGCACGGCACGAATAAGAGACACCGCGGCCGGCGCTGGCTGATTCACTCCCAGCGGCGAAACCGCGCTTCATCGAGCCGATGAAGCCGAAGTTGGTCGAAACGCCGCCGGCGCAAGGTGGCTGGATCTACGAGCTGAAGTTTGACGGCATCCGCGCGCTCGCGCTCAAGGACGGCGCGAAAGTGAAATTGATCTCGCGCAACGAAAATGACCTGACGAAAAGATTCGATGAAGTCGCGGCCGCGCTCGAGTCCTTGCCTTGTGAGGAATGCGTGATCGACGGCGAGGTGGTCGCTCTCGATGAGGAGGGCCGCTCGTCGTTCCAACTCCTGCAGGCTCGGGAAATGGAAGGGCGCGAGTCCCCACTCTGTTACTATGTCTTCGATCTCCTCCAGCTCGACGGCAGAAATCTGCGCGGGCTTCCCCTAACGAGTCGCAAGGAAGTCCTACGGCAACTTTGCGCCGGAGCGGGCGACCCGATTCGTTACTCTGGCGAGCTGGGCGACGACGCGACCGCCCTTCTCGGCGAGGTCAAGCGGCGCGGGCTCGAGGGAATCGTCGGCAAGCTGGCGGATTCGCTTTATGAACCGGGACGACGGAGTGGCGCATGGATCAAACTCAAGGGCACGAACGAACAGGAGTTCGTCATCGGCGGTTACACTCCACCGGCCGGCTCGCGGCAGCATTTCGGCGCGGTTCTCGTCGGCTACTACGAAAAGAAAAAGCTGCTTTTCGCCGGCAAGGTTGGCTCCGGTTTTGATAACAAATTACTCGCGATCCTGCATCGGAAATTCCAAGCCAAAGCGCGCGATGATTGTCCCTTTGCTGACCTCCCGTCAAGGCAGGGCGGACAATGGGTGCAGGGAATCACGCCCGCGATGATGCGCAAGATCCATTGGGTGAATCCCGTTTTTATTTGTCAGGTGAAGTTCTCCGAGTGGACGCGCGAGGGGAAATTGCGTCAGCCCGTCTTTCTCGGCCTGCGCGACGACAAGAATCCGACGGAGGTGAGGCGCGAATAGCGGCCGACGCAAAGCCAATCGGCACCCGCCAGTTCGAGCGTTACCGAACCTGGGTTGACCCAACTCCAGCCAGCAGCGCGGCGCTCGCCTCGAAGGCCGCCGCGCAAACCGCGCCGTCGCCATCGTAGGAAGGGTCATAGCTGGCGATCGTGAGAGCTTCCACCGGCAGGTGCTCTGCAATGGTCGAGAGAAGCGTTTGCAGGTCATCGCTCAAGAAGCCACCCCGCGCCGAGTAACCATTGGCTCGTCCTACGCTTGGATCGAGGGCATCCAGATCGAGGTGGACATAAAACCTTTCCATGGTCGAGCTAATGGATTGCAGAACCGGGGCGAGACCGGTCTTTGCTGCCTCCACACTCAAGCGAATGATTTGGGAGCGAGCCAGGCCCGACACTTCGCCGGGGTCAAGATCGCGCGCGCCCAGCAGAACCACAGCGTTTTCCGGGACCGGTTCAAATCCTTCAACGCTGTGTGCCAACTCTCCCCAGCACTGCCCGGTCGCCGTCGCGAGCGTCATCCCGTCAAGAAAACCGCTCGTGGTCGTTTGAGGTGTATTGAAGTCGCCGTGCGCATCGATCCAGATCACCCCGGTCCCCGAGCCAAGACCTGCGATAACGCCGACCGCGGCGAGACAATTCCCTGACAGGACGACGGGAAATCTCCTTGCCGTCCGCGCGGCGTGGACATGCTTGGCGACAGCTCGCATCAGCTCGAAGCTCGTCTGGACTTCGGCCCGCCAATTCCTCGAGGCCGGCTCGATCACCTCTGAATCGACCTGATGGCCCTGAGCGGCAAGATGCTTCTCAAGGCCGGCCGCGCAGAGGTGCTCCGGTCCTGCGCCCATGCGCACGTTGCGCTGGCCGGAATCGTAGGGGACGAGCAAGAGCCGTATTTCCATTTTGCCTCGAAAAAAGGAGGAGTATCGCGCAAGAGTTTGCCGCCGCAACGAAGGAAGTCGCCGTTGCAGAGCTTTTGCACTGCCGGTCACTTTTTCGATTTCCAAATCGCCAGACCTTCCTCGCATTTTACTCCGAAACGACATCCTGGCTTCGGCCGCTGATCTACTTGTAGCGATGTCCGTGTTTGATCACGAGATCGACGCACTGGAGGAGATCGATGTAGCGCAGGACATCGCCTTTCACCGCGATGAGGTCGGCGAATTTTCCTTCGCTCACCGAACCGTAATCCTTGTCCACCTTCATCATCACCGCCGGCCAATAGGTCGCGGCGCGGATGGTCGCCATCGGATCTACACCGAGATCGTGCACCCAGGCATCCATTTCGTGCCAGGTCGAGCTGCTGTGAAACTTCATCGGGATTCCGCTGTCCGTGCCGACGAGCAGGACGACGCCGGAATCCTGCAATTGGTGAAACTTCTTCTTCACCGTGGCGGCGCGGAGCGGTGTGATCTGATAATAACTGAGCTGACCGGGATGGCGGATGGAGGCTTTGATGTCCTCAACGATATCGTTAGGCACGTCGAGTTTCCACGCCGGATCGTCGAGTGATTCCGGATTCTCGATCAGCCGGCCGTAGTTCAGGAAACCCTCGATCGTCGGGCACCAAAAGAGCGGGCCGATGTTCATCTTCGCGGTCCGCTCTGCGATCGCCTTCAGGATGTCATCGGGATAACCAGGCGCAGTCGAAAGCCCGGTGTGCTCGAAATCATCCACCCCGGCGGCGAGTCCGCGCCGGATTTCGTCGGGCCGATGTGCGTGGGCGACGACCGGGAGCTTGTGCGCGTGCGCTTCGTCGACGACCGCCTTCACCTCTTCCATCGTCATCTCATCCTGGTCGATCAGCTTGATAATATTGACACCGGCGTCAGCTAGCTTCTTGACCTTGGCGCGTCCGTCCGCCGCACCTTTCACTCCCCAGCGAAAAGCTTCCGTCCCCGGATACGGCTCATGTTGGATGAATGGTCCGGCGACGTAGAGCGTCGGGCCGGGAATTTCGCCGCGATTAATCCGGTCGCGGACGCTCAATGCTTTCCTTGAGCGGCGCGCCCAGATCGCGTGCGCTGGTCACCCCGGCCATGAGCAACTGGTGCGCGGCAGCCGGCATGATCTCGGTTCCGAGCCGTTGCGGATAAGTCTTGTCCCAATGCGTGTAGTCGCTGTGACCGAGGAGCATGGTGTGAACGTGGCAATCCCAGAGGCCGGGAAGGATGTCCATGCCTTCGGTGGAGATCACCTCGGCATCTTTGGGGACGGCCAGGGTTCCGACCTGGCCGATGGCTGTGATGCGTTCGTTGTCGATCAGGATGACGCTGTTTGCGAGCGGGGGCCCGCCGAAACCATCGATCAACCGGCCCCCGACAAGGGCCATCGGGCGCGCAAGGGCGGAAAGCGCGAACGCGCCGGACAAGGCAACCAAAGCGAGAAAAGTCTGCAAGCGTCTCATGTTCGCGACTGTAGGGGAAGCTGGCGCGAGCTTCCAGCTTTCCATCGCGGTATTCCGGGCAGCAAAAGCCGCTAGCCTTTTGGTTTCGTCGGCCCACGAAAAACAGGCTTAGAAATGGTTCAGCTGTCGTTAGGCAAGGTTTTCCTTTGCACAACGTCCAACAAACAAAGTTCGTCGCGGCGAGCCTCCGCACCGACAGGCCGGCGCCCCGTAGTCCCCAGCGCTTAAGGGCGCGCAGCCCTCTACTTGGGCGGGGCGAGCAGGCGCTGAAACAGCGCGCGCAGCGCAGCTGGCGACAACGATGCCAGTGCACCGGCAGGCAGGATGCGGCGCACTTCTTTTCGCGGGACCTTGATTTTCGTCTCCCCGACCCCGCCCGACCCCGCCCCGGCCGCGCGCAGCAGCGCGATCGTCCGCGCGCCAATCAGCGCAGGCAGTGCAGTCGCAAAACGAACTCGCCAGTTCGTTAGGGCTAAACAATAGTCGATGCCGGCGGTGATTTTCTCTTCCGCCTTGCCGAGCCAGTTTGCGAAAACTTGCGCGACCGGCGCAGTCGCCAATTCCTCGGCCGGCAAATAGCCGCGACCCGCCGCGGCGTCCGCCCCGCGATCGCGCAGGACGTTGATCAACTGCAGGCCTTTCCCGTACGTGATCCCAAGTTTTGTCATTTCTTCAGGCGATCGAGAGGCAAAGGCTCCGATATGTCGAAACCCCAGTTTCGTCCAAAAATCGCCCACACAACCGGCCACGAGGTAGGTGTATTCTTCCAGTTCCGCCCCGGTTCTTAACGAGGTAACGACCGCCGGATCGCCAAAACGCTGGAGGTCCAGCTCCTGGCCCGTAACGATGATCTGGAGCACGACCGCGAATATCGTCGCGGTCCGCCGGGTCCAGCTTGGCGAGCCACTCGACGCACTCGCGCAGGTTCTCGATCAGCGTCCGCTCGTGAGGATCGCTCTGTTGCGCTGCGAAGTCCTGCAACGCCGCCGCGACCGCGTTGAAATCCAGTTCGCCGGCGATGACACGGGCGAAGTCGCGCAGAGTCGTTAGGCGAATCGCCGCTGGAACAGTCGGAGTATCCGCGATCGTGTCGGTCGCCCGCGCCAGGAGATAGGCGAGACTGACCGGCTCACGCAGCGGCCGCGGCAAGAAAGAGATCGTGAGATAAAACGACCGCGAAACCGATTTGAGGATCGCTTTCACGGGCCGACGTCGCGAACTTCAATCCGCGAAGGATCGGCGTTTCCCAAGCCGAATTGTCCCGCCGTCATAATGTGGGCGCCGAGTCGCTTGATCGGCGGCACCTTCCGTTTCTTGCGCCATTCTTCGAGCTGGCGCAGGGCGATAGCATCGATCGCGACCGGGTCCTTGCTCGCGTAAAGCGTCGCGAAAGGAAAGGAGTAGCCGGGCTGCGACTCCGGCCCTCCGGCATACTGGGCCTGCAGTCCGTCCATCAGATTGAAGACGACTTTTTGCCCGATGTGCGGGTCGTAATAAATCTCCGGAATGCTGGAAGCGCCATAGTCCGGAGGGAGACCGAAGCGGCGCCAGTTGTCGATATTGGGAATGGTGACGTTGTAGAGGCAGCCGGCCACGCCGTTGCGCACATTGTCGCTCAGGACCGGCAGGTTGATGATCTTGGTCACATCATTCGCGACGATTTTCGAAAAATGGCTGACGCTGCTCGTGTTCTCGGTTTCGCTGAGCAGTGGTAGCTGGCCGCCGCTGCCAAGATACTCAGAGTCGCCCCAGATCAGGTTGCCGAGAAACGGCGCGGAATAGGTCGCTTTGGGATCGTAGCCGTCGCGGGGCGGAATGGATTTGAGCTGGTAGCCCTCTCTGTCCGTGTAGCCGGCCTCCTTGATTCCGGCGAGTGATCGATCCCAGACGATGATGTCGCGGCGGGAATGGCCAGCGGCGACCAGGCCATCGACGATCGTGTTTACGATTTCGCGGTGAGTGGTGAAGATTTCGCCGCCGGCGGCCGATATCTTAATTCCAATGCGGTCGTTAGGCCGGACCAGCGAGCGCCAGGCGCTGGCCACGTCGGGCTGATGGGTGACCGCAAGGACAAGCGCATTGGTCATCCGCCTGACGATCTCCGGGTTGGTCTGGAAATCGTGAATCGCGTTCTGGTTGTGCGCCCGGTAAACGACGGACGGCGTCGGCGCGGGCGGGGGCAGGCCCTGGGCGAGAGCGGCCGCGCCGCCGAGCGAGGCGGCTGCGCACCCGACGCTGACGACTAGAAAAGCGATTGAGCGAAAGAGGCGAGCGGCGATGGTGGACTCTATGGGCGAGGGGAGGATTGACAACTCCGCGGCATCGAGCGGCGCGGGACGGCACATCTATGTGCATATCCCGTTTTGCGCGCGAATTTGTCCCTACTGCGCGTTTTACAAAGAACGGGCCGACCCGGCGCAGGCGGCGCGCTTTTGCGAGGCGATTCTGGCGGAACTGCGCGCAGTCAGTGTGGACGCTTTGCTCGCCGATGCGCCCGTTGTAGACGCTTCGCTCTGTGGAGCACGTGAGGACGGTATGCGGCCGTATAGTGGCAGCGGCGTCCCGCCACCCCGCGCCTCCCGAAGGAAAACGTCTACAGTTATGCTTCGCCCCTGGACGATCTTTTTTGGCGGCGGAACACCCACCGCCCTAACGACAGCGCAACTGGACTTCCTCCTCACCGGCCTCCACGACGCAACTGGATTTGTCGCAACTCCGGGAATGGACCTTCGGAAGCGAATCCGGGCAGCGTTTCCGAACGTAAGGCGCGGCTCCTGCGCGAACGCGGCGTGAACCGGATCAGTCTCGGTGTGCAATCCTTCGATGATGGATTGCTGCAGTTGCTCGGTCGCGAGCATTCCGCCGCGCAAGCCGAGGCTTCCTTTGCACTTGTTGCGACGAAGCGGTTTCGAAAATCTAAATATCGATCTGATGTTCGGGTTGCCCGGTCAGACGCTGGGGCAATGGGAAACGACGTTACGGCGTGCGATCGCGCTGGGACCCGATCATGTTTCCGCCTACTGCCTGACCTACGAGGAGGACACCGAGTTCTTTCTCCGCCATGCCCGCGGTGAATTCCGAACCGATCCGGAAGCAGACGCCGATTTTTTTGTGACCGCGGGCGAATTGTTAGGCGCCGCGGGATTCGAGCAGTATGAAGTTTCGAATTACGCGCGCCCCGGTTTCGAGTCGGTGCACAATCGCGCCTATTGGAGCGGTCAGGATTATCTCGGTCTCGGGCCGAGCGCGGTCTCGACCATCGGGCTGCGTCGCAGGCAGAACATTTCCGATTATCGGCTTTATGCCGATCGCATTCTCGGCGGTGAATCCGCTTCGACCGGAGATGAAGTGCTGACACCAGCGATGAAGAGGGCGGAAGCGATCGCCCTCTCGCTCCGGACGAATCGCGGCGTTCCGGCAAAATGGGTGGAAGATCGGCCTGACGAAGTGGAAGAATTTGTCAGGCTAGGGTTGATGCAATCAAAGGCTGAACGTTATGTGCTGACTCGGGCCGGACGTTTCCTCGCCGATTCGGTCGCGGAAGCGTTTGTCTAGGCTCTGTCAACTTTGTCCGCTGCAGCTCACACATGTCATCCCGAACTGCCGAAACGTGGGAGGGACCTCACTCTTGCAATCTGAGCCCTCAGATCATGAGAAAACGCGCTCGCAATGGAGAGCCCTTGCCCTCTGCGCGGGTCGGGATGACAGATCTTAGGACGCCGGACGTTTCTGATTACACGCCCCCGTAGCGACGTTGACGGCGACTGAATTCCTTAACCGCTTCGAAGAGATCTTCCTTGCCGAAATCGGGCCAGAGTTTTGGCGTGACATACATCTCGGTATAGGAGAGCTGCCAGAGAAGGAAATTCGAAATTCGCATCTCACCCGAGGTGCGGATGAGCAAATCGGGATCGGGATAGTAGCGGGTGTAGAGGTGCTTGCTGAACATCTCCACGTCGATCATGGCGCGGTCGATGTGACCAAGCTCAATCTCTTGAAAGAGGCTTTTGATCCCATCGATGATCTCCAGCCGTCCGCCGTAACTGAGCGCGAGAATGAGAGTGAGTCCGTTGTTGTTTGCGGTCTGCTCGATCGATTTGTGCAGCTGCGTTTGGCAGGCCTCTGGCAAATCCGTCAGGCGGCCGATCGCCTGGAGTCGAACGTTTTTTTCCACCAGCTCCGGGGTCTTTTCCTTCAGGAAGCGCTCGAGCAGATTCATCAATGCGAAAACTTCGCTCTTCGGGCGCTGCCAGTTTTCCGCGGAAAAGGCGTAGAGAGTGAGGAACTCGATCCGCAAATCGCCGCAGCCTTCGACGCAGGCGCGCACCGCGTCGGCGCCTTTCTCGTGGCCCTTGATCCGGGGCAGTCCGCGCTCCTTCGCCCAGCGGCCGTTGCCATCCATAATGATCGCGATGTGCCGCGGCACCGCTTTGAGCGAAGGATTCATCCTGCTAGACCATCAGCGTCTGGCCTCGGGCCGGGCCCACGCTGATCATCGTGAGGCGGGCGCCCGTCAGCTCCGCGATACTCCGCACGTAGTTCCGTGCTTCGTTAGGCAAATCGGAGAGCTTCTTTGCCTTCTCGGTCGATCGCTTCCAGCCGGGAAACTCGAGGTAGACCGGCTGGCAGCGCGTTAGTTGCGCGGCGTCGCTCGGCGGAACCTCGAGCTTTTTCCCATCGAGTCGGTAGGCGACACAGACTTTGATCGGATCGACCGTGTCGAGTCCGTCGAGATTGGTGATGGCCAGTTCGTCGATGCCGTTGATCATCGTGGCATAACGAGTCGCGACGGCGTCGAACCAGCCGCAGCGGCGCGCGCGCCCGGTCGTCGCGCCGAACTCCCGCCCCATCTCGTGCAGCATTTCCGCGATCGTCGGGTCCTCCGTCGGGAGAGCGCCTTCGCCGACTCGCGTGGTGTAGGCTTTCATCACGCCGAGCACTCGATCCATCCGGTGCGGCGGAACGCCAGTGCCGGTGCAGGCGCCGCCCGCGGTCGTGTTCGAGGAAGTGACGTAGGGATAGGTGCCGTGATCGATGTCGAGGAATGTCCCCTGCGCGCCTTCGAAAAGGATCTCTTTTCCCTGCTTGCAATGCCCTGTGCAGATAGACAACGGTGTTCGCCACGAACGGCCGCAGTTGTTCGCCGGCCGCGAGATAATCGGCGTTTACTTTGGCGAAGGAGATCGGACGGGCGCCGAGCGCTTTAAGGATGCTGTTGTTCTCGCGCATCTTGGCGCGCAGTTTGTTGGTGAACAGCGCGGGCTGCATCAAATCGGTGATGCGGAGACCGGTGCGCGCGGCTTTGTCGCCGTAGGCCGGACCGATGCCGCGCTTGGTCGTGCCGATTTTCGCCTCGCCTTTGCGCAACTCGCGCCGTTCATCGAGCGCGCGGTGGTAAGGCAGCACGAGATGCGCGCAATCGCTGATGAGCAGGTTCCGGCCGATCGTTGACCCCGACTTTGCGCAGTCCGTCGATCTCAGCGACGAGCGCGACCGGGTCGATGACAACGCCGTTGCCGATCACGCAGATCTTGCCGCGCCGCAAAATGCCGGAAGGAATCAGATGCAGAACGTATTTTTTACCGCCGTGGATGACCGTGTGCCCGGCGTTGTTGCCGCCCTGACTGCGGACGACGATATCGGCGTTCCCGGTAAGGACGTCGATGATTTTGCCCTTGCCTTCATCGCCCCATTGCGCGCCGACCAATATCGTGTTTGCCATCGCGTTGCCGGTTGAGAGAAGTCGCCGGGAAAGCTTCACCGGAAGTCCGCGGCCACCGCGCCCGAAGATAGGATGACGACAGACGCACGCAAGCTGGTTTTGTTTGCGAAAAAGACAAGGCCGTTGCTGATCTGGAAAACGATCTTGGGAAGAACCCACAGCTTTTCGTTACCCTGCACACATATGCGTACCATCCTGCTCATCATCCTGATTCTGCTCCTGATCGGCGCCTTTCCCGCATGGCCGTATAGTACCGGCTGGGGCTACTACCCAGCGGGCGGAATAGGATTAGTCCTCCTCATTCTAATCATTCTTGCGGTCGCCGGGCGGATTTAGCGACTGGCGCACCAGGATCGAGCTGTCGCGATTCGCCGGAGGCGGCCTGTCGTTAGGCTTGTTTGACCTGGATCACCGGCAAGGGAAAACGCAGCCGGAGCTCATCGCCGAGATAAACCTCGACGTGATGCAGGCCAAACTGCTGGAACTGCACCCCGCCGAAATAATGGACGTTGGTGGCGTGGCCTTCCATTTCCTTCAGGTCAAAATCGACTTCCGCCTGCGCGACCGTTTGGGCGTCATCCGGGCCGACGATTTTCGAGCGTTGATGAAACCGGCCCGCGCCGCTGCACCAGCGCGTCCAGATGCAGAGGCGCAGGTAGTTGATCGGCAGCTTCGGCGTGGGCACGATGTTGAGCACACCGACGAGCGTCTGCATGCCGTTGAATTCGCAGCGCACATCCTCGCAGAGCACGCAGCTCTGGAGGTCGGGCAAAATGGTCTCGGTTTGCAAGGTGCCTTAAACCTAAGCCTTTTCGCCTCAGTGGCCAAGCAATCCACGGCTGAGCGCCGCGAGCAGGATGAGGCCGAGCACGATGCGGTAGATGGCGAAGGGGGTAAAACCGTGTTGCCGCACCCAATGAAGAAACCAGGCGACAACCGCGAGTGCGACGACGAAGGCGGTGACGAACCCGAGCGCGAGCACGATCCAGAGTTGCGGCGTCATGGCGAGGGGCGCGAGTGCGTCGGTCCCCGTGTGCGGTTTGAGCGCCTTGAGCAAATCGTAGCCGGTGGCGACAAACATCGTCGGGATGGAGAGAAAGAAGGAAAACTCGAGCGCGGCCTCGCGCGACATTCCCGCCACCTGTCCGGCGGCGATCGTGCACATCGAGCGCGATGTCCCAGGGAAGACCGCCGAGAGCACCTGGACCGCGCCGATCCAGATCGCGGTCGGAAGGTTCGTCTCGTCCATCTGCTGAATCTTTGGCCTAACAAAAAGCGAATCGACGAGCCACATCACAATGCCGCCGATAAGGAGCGCGAAAGCCATCACGTGGAGGTTTTCGAGATTCTTGCCGATCAACTTGCTGAGTAGAAAAGCGGGGATCGCGGTCACGATGAACGCGATCAAGACCAGACTGAGGGGGTGGGTGAGCACAGTCCGATCACCGCGTGCGCCGCGTGGAAACGTGCGGAGAAATTTCACGATGCGACGCCAAAAGAACGCGGTCAGGGCGAGAATGGCGCCCAACTGGATGACAACGCTGTACATTTTCCAGAACCCATTTTGCAGATCGATCTGGAAGAGTGCTTCCGCGATCCGCAGATGCGCGGTCGAGCTGACCGGTAGAAACTCGGTAAGCCCCTCGATGGCGCCGAGCAGGATCGAGAGAAGATAGTCATTCATGCAGCGCGGGAGAATTGTAGCGGCCGCGGCAAGGCTAAACCGCGTCGGCCCCGCGCTCATCCGTCCGAATGCGGATAGTCTGTTCGACGTCGCTGACGAAGACTTTGCCATCGCCGATCTTTCCGGTCTTGGCCGCCTGAGTGATGATTTCCACCGCGCGCAACGCGATTTCATCGGTCAGAACGATTTCCAGTTTTACCTTCGGCAAGAAATCGACCGTGTACTCGCTCCCGCGATAAATCTCGGTGTGGCCTTTCTGTCGACCGAAGCCTTTGACCTCACTTACGGTCATGCCTTCGACCCCGATCTCGGCGAGCGCCTCCTTCACCGCCTCCATCTTGAAGGGCTTGATGATCGCTTCGATTTTCTTCACGCGGGCAAACTAGAACTGGCGATCTAAAGCGCAAGCTGACGCATTGTGGTGGTCCGCGACCGCCGTGACTAAAGGGGATGGCTTCGGCCGTCACTGACCGTCCTTCGGCTAGGGGATCGCGGCCAACTCCGCCTCCACCATTTCGCGGACGATGTCATCGAATCCCTTTTTCGGTTTCCAACCCAGGACGCGCCGAATCTTTGCCGGTGAACCGACAAGTCTTGCCGGCTCGGTTGGACGCTCAAATGACGCGTTGTGCTTCACGTACTTCTCCGGGGGAAGATCGACGACCGCGAAGGCCAACTCGATGAAGTCCTGAACCGAATGCGTTTCGCCGGTCGCGACCACATAGTCGTCGGACTCGGGATGTTGCAGCATGAGCCAAATCGCCTCGACGTAGTCCCGCGCGTGGCCCCAATCGCGCCGTGCGGAAGTGTTTCCGAGCACCAGTTCCTGCTCGAGACCGCGACTGATCCGCGCCGCCGCCCGCGCGATCTTGCGAGTAACGAAGTTTTCCCCCCTCCGGGGCGATTCGTGATTGTAGAGAATGCCATTGCAGACAAAGAGTCCGTAGGCCCGCCGGTACACGCGTGCCAACTGGGTCGCGAAAGCCTTCGCGCAACCGTAGGGGTTGGCCGGCCGGAGCGGCGTCTCTTCCGTTTGCGGCGAGTCGGCCGCGTCGCCAAAAATCTCCGAGCTCGACGCGTGATAAAAGCGCAACGGCTGCGGTTGATCGCGCGAAATCTCGAGCAAGCGCAGGGTCGCCATCGCCACTTCCTCGGAAGTGGATTCCGGAATCTCGAAACTCAAGCCAACATGACTTTGTCCCGCGAGATGATAGACCTCCGCGGGCTGCACTTTGGCGAAAATGCGACGGAGCGTCGTTCCGTCGGTCAGGTCTCCGTAATGGAGAAAGAGACGGTGGCTGTAGATTGATTCATCCGTTCGCAGATGTTCGATCCGCGAGCGGAGCAGGTTACTCGTGCGCCTAACGACACCGTGCACGGCATAACCTTTGGCGAGGAGCAGTTCGGCGAGATAGGAACCGTCCTGACCGGTTATGCCGGTGATGAGCGCGCGTTTCGATTCCGCCATGGTCGATCAATGATTCAATGTTGCGCCGGCGACAAGTCTGGACCTTGGAGGGACGCGCTTCTGCACGTCTTCATCCAAAGCGGTGCCACCTCGACGCGTTCCCCCTCGCGATGCAAATTCAACAACTGTTCATGACTCGGCAATTATTGCTTTCGCAGTTCGAGAAACTCTTACCCCTTACGACCAATTGGGCGGCCGCGATGGAAACGCGAATCTTGCGGGAAGGCGTTCCGCTTTCGGAGCAGGGTTTGGCGGATGCCAGGTCGCTCGGCGTCCGCGAGCCGGAGCGGGTGCGTTTGCTTGCTCTGGATAGCGTCCCCACTCCCACGGATCTCACTCTTAAGACCGCCGTGGCCGCGATTCAGTTTCGCACTCCGGCCACCCGCGGCCTCACCCTGCGTTGCGGGATTTTCGTCAGGAGCGACTGCTGGGGCGAGCGCCAATTGTCGTTCGTGGAAACGAATATCTCCATTGTCATCGTGTAACTCCAGAACCGGATTGGCCAGTGACAGCGCGATTCCGTTCGCGGTCAACGAGGGTCCGACGGCTAGACTAGTCCTTGCGTCGGATCATCACCTCCGACGATGAAGCGGCCGATCGTGGCGTTATCGCTGGTCTCGACTTTGCCGCGGGTAGAGATGTTGGCGAAAAGTGAATCCTTAGCATCGAGATACACCTAATACACCAGCGGGATCAAACGCGGTGTCGCTGCCGCGTACGTTTGATAACTTTCACCGAAGGCTTGCTTGAGCGCGTCCTCTTCCACGTGCATCCGCCACAGGAAAGCGGCGGTGATCGGGAGAACCACTGCTGCAAGAGAAAAGATGTTCAGCATGCAAAGGCCGAAGCCGAAGAAAATGAGGAGCGTGCCGGTGTAGGAGGAGTGGCGCACGTGACGATAGGGGCCGGTGGTAATGAGCTGGTGGTCGTCCGCGATAGCGACGTTAACAGTGAAGAAGCGGCCGAGATGGGTGATGGCGATCCAGCGTACGATTAGCCCGAGAAGGAATAGGATGAGCCCGAGTACGTAGAAGGTTTGCGGGTGCGGCAATCTCCCTTGCGGAAAGGCGCCACGGAGAAAAAGCCCCGCGAAGATGCTGGCGCCGATGACCGTCCAGAGGAGCGGGAGGGTCCAGCGATCTTTTCCCGCGGTGCGGGACTTGGAGCGCTTGGCTACGGCGAGAGCGACCTCCGAAAGCAGGAGGAGTACGCTTAGAGTATTGAAGCTGGGGAGTTTCATCTTTGTGCGGCGGGGTCGGCGCCTCCGGCTACGATGGCACGTCAGATAGAGACTGGCCGCGACGGCTCGGGAGAATGCTTCGAGCGTAGGGCGTGCCGGACGAAATTGTTCCCGATCTCCCACATCGGACCTGGGAATTTTCGGCATTCCGTCAGGGTCGCATCGAGCGCGTTGACGAACATGTCGACCTCCTTTTCGCCGATGATGAGCGGCGGGAGAATCTTGATCACATCCATGGCGTGCCCTGCGACCTGGGTCAGGATGCGGTGCTGCGCGAGCATCTGGGTTACGACCATTTGCGCGAAGAGGACCTTGTCGACTTTGTGCAAGAAGTTTCCAAGCCATCTTGAGCTTAAACTCGTTAGGCTCGTGGAACTCGATTGCGATCATGAGTCCTTTGCCGCGCACTTCCTTGATGAAGGAAT
Organism: uncultured Verrucomicrobiae bacterium; assembly: GCA_963821915.1. Classification (GTDB taxonomy): domain Bacteria; phylum Verrucomicrobiota; class Verrucomicrobiia; order Chthoniobacterales; family UBA10450; genus Palsa-1392. Next base: position 20,176 of record CAWGFS010000013.1, on the reverse strand, counting down.
GTTTCTGCGCGCAGCGCATCGATCCGCTCGATCAAGAGCCGGCCCATGCGCGCGGCGTTTTCGATCAGCTTCTCGTCGTCGAGCACTTCGAGCGCGGCGAGGCCGCAGGCCATCGCGAGGTTGTTGCGACCAAAGGTGGTCGAGTGGACCACACAACGATCCATCCGGCTGAAGGTCTTTTGATAGATGTCGCGCCGCGCGACAATCGCGCCGCACGGGACATAGCCGCCGCTCAAAGTCTTGGCCAGGGTAATGATGTCCGGCTCCAGGTTCCAATGCTCGAAGCCAAACATCTTCCCGGTGCGTCCGAGGCCGGTCTGGATTTCGTCGCAGATCAAAAGCGTGCCGAATTGTCGGCAAAGCTCTTGCGCCCGGTTAAAGAAGTCGCCCCGAGGAAAATTGACTCCTTTGCCCTGCATCGGCTCGATGACGAAGGCTGCAACGTCACGCTTAAAGAGCTCGCGTTCCAGTGTCGTCAGATCGTCCAGCGCGATGCGCCCGTCGAATCCCTCCATCAAAGGTCCGAAGCCTTCGGTGAAACTTTCGCAGCCCATCAGGGAAAGGGAGCCGAGGCTAAGGCCGTGAAAGGCTCCTCCTAACGAAAAGACGCGCGGCCGCTGGGTTGCGGCGCGGGCAAATTTGAGCGCGCCTTCCATCGCTTCGGTACCAGAGTTACAGAAGAAGACTGCGTCGAGATGTTTCGGTGTTCGCTTCGTCAGGGCCTCGGCCAGCAGGCCGCTGAGGAGCGAGCAATCCATCTGCACCATGTTGGGCAGATCGAGGTCGAGCACGTCGCGGATCGCTTTCTGCACCGCGGGGTGGTTCCGACCGATATTGAAAACGCTGTAGCCGCTCAGGAAATCGAGGTAGGCGGCATTATCCATGTCGTAGAGATAGGCGCCCTCGGCCCGCGCGTAGACCTTGTCGAACCCGATCACGCGTTGTGCGGCGACGAGCGTGCGATTGAGATGCCGCTCATGCAGCTCGTAATTTTCGCCGAGGCGAGCCGCGACAATTTCCTTCAGGTCAAAAGCCATGCCAAATGGTCTGCGATCTGCATGTGGAACGCAACCTAGGGTTTCCAGTCGCGATGAGCAATGAAGGCGCCGGTCTGTAGATTGGTGCGGCTTACTCCATGGCGGTCGATCTGTTCGGCCAGCCATTGGAACCATTCCCAGCTCTTCTGCGTTCCGGTGCGCTCGCGCTCCTCGAGGACGAACGGCTGGAACTTGCGCCAAGCAACTCGCGCCATGCCGCCGACGAGATCGTCGGCCACCGACAGCGGCACGATCCGGGCGAAGACAGAGTAACCGATGCCTTCCATGATGGTCGCGATTTTTAGCGCCGCTTCCAGGACCCGCTGGTTGTTCTCCAGTTCTGCGGCGGTCGTCCCCTCGGGGATTGATGCGACGATCATCGACGAACTCATCCACTCCGGAGTCATGAGCGCCTGTACGGCGGCGAATGCGGCGCGTTCCTCGCGTTCCCGCCGGGCGCGTCGCATTTCGATCAAACCAAAGGCGACACCGGTCAGAACCGTCAGAGCGGTTGCGACATTAGCGATGGTCGATAAATCCACGATACGAGCCTAACAGGATCGGTCGCCGGGCAAACGAATTTCGCACGCGTCGCGCCGCGCTTCTTCATTGAGTGTTGGACGTTGAACGTGGGACGTTGAACGTTCTCTTCCTTCCACCGATCCCAATTCTACCAAGTCCGCCGCATGTTCACCGCCACTCTTTCGTCGCTACCTGCCGATCCGCCGGTCACGCCCGATCTGATTGCGAAACACGGTCTCACGCCGGAAGAATTCGAGCGTATCAAGAGAATTCTCGGGCGGGAACCGAACTTTACCGAGCTCGGGATTTTCTCAGTCATGTGGAGCGAGCACTGTTCCTACAAGAACTCGCGGAAAGAGCTGAAGAAATTTCCCACCACCGGGCCTAACATCCTGGTGAAGGCCGGCGAAGAAAACGCTGGAGTGGTCGATATCGGCGATGGGTGGGCGGTCGCGTTCAAGATCGAAAGCCATAATCATCCCAGCGCGATCGAGCCGTTTCAAGGCGCGGCGACGGGCGTCGGCGGCATTATTCGTGACATCTTCACCATGGGAGCGCGTCCCGAGTTCTTGCTCAATTCGCTGCGGTTTGGGCCGATCACCGGTAGCAAGGGGCAGATCGCAGCCAACCGGCGGCTCTTCGCCGGCGTGATCGCCGGTATTGCGCATTACGGGAACTGCATCGGCGTTCCAACCATCGGCGGCGAGATCTATTTTGACGAAAGTTTCGAGGGCAACCCGCTGGTCAACGTTTTTTGCCTCGGCGTATTACGGCATGAACAGCTGGCGCGTGGTGCGGCCAGTGGGGTGGGTAATCCCGTGTTTTATGTCGGCGCGGAAACCGGTCGTGATGGATTGGCGGGGGCCGCGTTCGCCTCGCGGGAATTAACCGAGGAATCGCGCGAAGACCGCCCTGCAGTTCAAGTGGGTGATCCATTCAAAGAAAAATTGCTCCTCGAAGCGTGTCTGGAATTGCTCGCAACCGATGCCGTGGCCGGCATCCAGGATATGGGCGCGGCTGGGCTCACCTGTTCGACCTGCGAAACGGCCAGCCGCGGCGGCACCGGCGTCGAGATCGATCTCGCCAAGGTCCCGAAGCGCGAGACGGGTATGACACCCTACGAAACGCTCCTGAGCGAGTCGCAGGAGCGCATGCTGATCATCGCGCGACGCGGAAAGGAAGACGTTGTTAGGCGAATTTTCGAGAAATGGGATGTGCCCTGCGCCGAGATTGGCCGGGTGACGGACGACGGCATGATGCGGGTGTTGAACAACGGCAAGAGCACGGCCGAAATCCCGGCCAAACCGCTGGCTGACGAGGCGCCGCTCTATTCGCGTGAAGCGAGGAAAGCGACTGCGGATTACGCGGATGAAGATCTGCTAAGAGAAACATCCGCGCCAACCGCGGAATCCACGATTGAATCTCTTCGCTTGTTGCTGCGCGACCCTTCGATTGCTTCGAAGAACTGGGTCTACCGGCAGTATGACCACATGGTTCGCACCGGTACGGTCGTTAGGCCGGGATCGGATGCGGCGGTCTTTCATCTGCGCGAGGCGAACAAGTTTCTCGCCGCCACGACCGACTGCAATTCGCTCTACTGTCGGCTCGATCCGCGCGAAGGCGGGCGGATCGCAGTCGCAGAAGCGGCGCGCAATCTCACCTGCTCCGGCGCTCTACCTTTGGCCGTCACCGATAACCTCAACTTCGGCAATCCCTACAAGCCGGAAAATTTCTGGCAGCTGCGCGAAGCGGTCGAAGGACTGGCGGAGGCCTGTCGCGCTTTCGCGACGCCGGTCATTGGCGGCAATGTCTCGCTTTACAACGAAAGCTCGGCCGGAGTGGTCGATCCCACGCCGACCGTGGCCATGGTCGGTTTGATCGAGCGCGAGGAATGGATCACGACGCAATTTTTCAAAGCGGAGGGAGATCTTGTGATCTTGCTGGGGGATTTTGGCGATGAAATGGGCGGTTCCCATTTTCTGAAAGTAATCCACGGCCGCAAAGCCGGTCGCCCGCCACGGCTCGATTTTGCGCGGGAGGTTGCCCTGCAGAATGCGCTCCGCGATTTGATCCGTGGCGGCTGGGTCCGCAGCGCCCATGATTGCAGCGAAGGCGGCCTGGCCGTGGCGCTGGTCGAGAGCTGTTTCAGTCCCGATGGTTCGTTAGGCGCAACGATCGATCTCCAGGCCGCGGGTAAACGGCGGCTCGATCAAGTCCTCTTCAACGAAACCCAATCGCGAATTGTCATTTCTACCATGCCGGAGAATGTCGTGACGGTTTTGCAGTTCATGCAGAGCCGAAATTTGCCCGCGCATCGTCTCGGCACCGTTGGTGGCGATGAACTGCGGATCGTCGTTGCCAACGAAACCATGCTTTGGCCGCTGCGCGAAATTCACGACGACTGGTATGACACTATCGCCAACGCCGTCCGCGGGGAGCTCGCCACATCATGAAAGTCAAAGAGACGCATACCTACGAAAAAGTGATCCTCACCATCGAGGGGATCGGATTTTCCATCCTCCTCGCCGTTCTCTGGCTCGATGAATATCTGGACGTACCGTTCCGATTTCTCGGCGCGCGCAAGACACCGTTGCGGCCCCAGGAATTTTGGTTCGAAGCGATCACTATGCTCCTGGTCGCGACCGCGGTAATCGCGGCCACGCTCTGGGTTTTTCGGCGACTGCGAGTTCTGGAAAGTTTCGTCCAAGTCTGCGCCTGGTGCCGGAAAGTGAATGTGGACAACGAATGGGTATCGTTTGAGCAATACCTCAAAAGCGAGCTTGACGTGAAATCGACCCACGGCATTTGCCCGACCTGTCGCGCCAATGCGACAAAGCGTCCGGCGACCGCGCCCACATCCTGAATTGTTTTTGGCGACTCTTACCGAATCCGCCCAATGAACCCGTGGAGAATCCCGGAACCGTCATCGTAGCGGCCGCAGACCACTCCCTGATTGTTGATTCCATTCAGTGACGTGAAGGTGGCTCCGGGATAGTCGAAGGAGACAAACGAATTCGGCATCTTAAGAATGAATCCATGGTCGGTTCCAGCACCGTCCGTGTACCTTCCGACGATGATACGCTTGTCGTTGATACCAAACGGAAACGTAGCCATCGCCTCCGGGGGGTCGATTGGGAAGGTCAGCGTCCCCGCCGAATCCCGAAAGAAACCGTGCGCGACCGAACCACTATCGAGGTACTCTCCCGAGACTTCGTTCGAATTGTTGATCGAGAAGGCACTGTTCATCGTCGCCCCCGGAACGCCGAAGGAGATGATGTTCCCGCCGATACTCAGAAACGCCAGGCGCCCACCAGTGGGGGGGTCAAAGTCGCCCGCAAAATTGCCCGCATCATTCAATGCCAGAACGAAGGTGCTGAGGGCGTCTGGGACGTCGAATTGTGTAAAGGTGTCGCCCGAGAGAAAAAACCCGTGATTGGCGGTATCGAAGAAATACCCGCAGAGAACGTTTGCGGCGTTGATTCCCCGCACCTGGGTGAGGTTTCCGGTGTCATTCGGCTCGACGATCGGTGGACTGAAGGTGCCCTTGCGCGTTCGCGCGAATCCGCGGGCGACGCCGGCGGAATCAATAAAATAGCCGGCAACATTCCCCTGATCATTAATCTTTTGAGGGAGCGTCGAATTTCCAACTCCGGGATAATCGAACGTTGCCAGGATTTGAATCGACACCTGAGGTTGCTGGGCCACCGCATCGAGTGCGGGAAGGGGAAGGAAAGAAATCGCAAGGAATGCGAACAAAAGAATCCTCATGTTCATATGTTTAGCTCGTGGGTTTGCGCGCCAGATAGCGATTTCGCGCGCGGGAGTCAAGCCCCTAACCGCGGCGGAATCTGACGCTCAACCCGGGTTGGTGAACTTACGTGCAGAACCAACCTGAAGAAGGCTCCGCCCATTTGGCGGTGCCGAACGTGACGTTCGCCGCGGAATGAGTATCTTTCCGGGGCCGATGGTTCAGGACCCACGTTTTCCACCGCCGCGACCGCCCTACCCGATGCACGAGTGTGGCGTCTTTGGCGTGTTCGGTCATCCGAACGCGGCCGTGCTCACCTATTACGGCCTCTTTGCACTCCAGCATCGCGGGCAGGAGAGCGCCGGCATTGTCACCTCGAATGGACCCGGCTCCAGTTTCCAGGTGCATCGCGACATGGGGCTCGTCTCGCAGGTTTTCGGTCAGGATGCACTGGAACGTCTCAAGGGCAGGCGCGCGGTCGGTCACACCCGATATTCAACGACCGGCTCGAGCACGGTGAAAAACGCGCAGCCGTTCGTCGTCGATTGCTTCCGTGGCCAGCTCGCGATCGCCCACAACGGCAACCTGATCAACGCCGATGTTCTGCGCGACGAGCTTGAGCGCAAAGGTTCCATTTTCCAAACCACCTCGGATAGCGAAATCATTCTCCACCTCCTGGCCCAGCCTTCGCACAATGGCGGTAACATCCTGACCGCGCTGCGCCGGGTCGAGGGCGCTTTTTCCCTCATCATCATGAGCGAACGCGAAATCATCGCGGTCCGCGATCCATTTGGCTTCCGTCCGCTTTCGTTAGGCAAACTCGACGGCGCCTACATCCTCGCCTCCGAGAGTTGTGCCTTCGACCTCATTCACGCGGAATTCATCCGAGAAATCGAGCCGGGCGAAGTCCTCATCATCAGCGAGGACGGCCTCCGCTCGGAATGGCCCTTCAAGGAAGAGAAGCCGGCCTTTTGCATGTTCGAGTACGTCTACTTCGCGCGGCCCGACAGCATCATCGGTGGGGTCAACGTTGCCAAAGTGCGGACCGAGATGGGCCGCGAGCTTGCCCGAAAATTTCCGGTCGAAGCCGACCTTGTCGTGCCGGTGCCCGACTCGGGCAACTATGCCGCCCTCGGGTTCGCGCACGAGCTCAACATTCCCTACGAACACGCCTTCGTCCGCAACCACTACATCGGGCGCACCTTTCTTCAGCCGAGCCAGCTCATTCGTGACTTCGATGTGCGGGTGAAGCTAAACCTGATCAAGGAAGCCGTGGAAGGCAAACGCGTGGTCGTGATCGATGATTCAATCGTTAGGGGAACAACCGCCCGCGCGCGTGTCGTCAACCTCCGCGAAGCCGGCGCCAGGGAAGTGCACATGCGCGTCAGCTGTCCGCCGCACCGCTTTGCCTGTCATTACGGGATCGACTTTCCCGACCCGGACAAGCTGATCGCGAACCAGAAAACGATGCCGGAAATCTGCGAGTACCTCGGCGTCGACAGTCTCGGCTATCTCGATCTCGAAGGAATGATTCGCGCCACCGGGAAGGATCCGAACAGCTTTTGCCTGGCCTGCTTCAACGGCAAGTACCCGCTGCCGGTTGATCCGGAGCTGGACAAGTTCATCATGGAAAAGCGCGAAGGCCGCGCCAAAGCGCTCGCCGAAGAAAAGCAGCCGACCTTATTCGCTGGGCTGAAATGATCGAAGAAGCGCCCCGTCATCCCGAGAGCAGTCGAGGGATCCAGTGGCGCAATCTCAAAACACCCGAATACTCACGAGCGAATCCGCAAAGTGGTCTCGCCGCAGGATTTCTCGACTTCGCTGCGCTCTGCTCGAAATGACGAAAAAAGCCTACGCCAGCGCTGGGGTCGACGTCGATCTCGGCAACCGCCTCAAACGCAAAATCCACGGACTCGTCCGGCAAACGCATGGGCCGGAGGTGCTCGGGAAAATCGGCGGCTTCGGCGGCCTGTTTGCGCCCAATTTTTCCGGAATGCGCGAGCCGGTGCTGGTCGCCAGTGTGGATGGTGTCGGGACGAAGTTGAAAATCGCCTTTGCCATGGACCGGCACGACACCGTCGGTGCCGATCTCGTCAACCACTGCATCAATGACATTGCCGTTCTTGGCGCGCGGCCGCTGTTCTTTCTCGACTACATCGGCGCGGAGAAACTAGAGCCCGAGGTCTTCGACCAAATCCTGCGCGGTTTTACCAGAGCCTGTCGGGCTGGCGGCTGTGCTCTGATTGGCGGCGAGACGGCGCAAATGCCCGGGATGTATCGCCGGGGCGAGTACGATCTGGCAGGTTGCATCGTGGGAGTAGTCGATCGTGCGCAGATGATCGACGGATCGCGGATCAAGCCTGGGGATGTCATTCTCGGCTTGCCTTCGAATGGTTTGCACACCAATGGCTACTCCCTGGCGCGGAGGATATTCTTCGAGCAGTTACGTCTGAAACCGTCCGCCCGCATCTCCGGCCTGCGTTTGTCGTTAGGCGAAGAGCTCCTTCGGACCCATCGAAACTACCAACCGCTGTTATCCAAGGTTCCGCGCGGAAAGCTGAAAGGTCTCGCCCACATCACCGGGGGCGGGTTGATCGACAATTTGCCGCGCATTTTGCCCGACGATTGCGATGCCGTGATCGAGACGAAGAGTTGGAAGGTGCCGGCAATTTTCCAAATCATGCGGGAGCACGGAGGCGTCGATCGCAAGGAGATGTATCAGGTTTTCAACATGGGCATTGGGATGGTGGCGATTGTCTCGCCTAACGACGCCGCGGCCATTGGAAAGCAATTGCGTGCCAGAGTCATCGGCCGAATCGAGCGGGGGAAGGGCGTGGTCCAGTTCGACAGCGCGGGCGAGGTGGACTAAACGTCGAGTCGTTAACCAGGGCGGTTAGCTCAGCGGTAGAAGGGCACGTTTACACCGTGTCTCAGGAGCGTTTCTCCCGTTTTCGCTTTTTACCAATGACGGCCCGACAAAACGGCCTTGTCATAGGCAACAACGGCCTCGAAAGAGCAGTAAACCACATTATCTCACGTCCCCCTCACAAGACGGTGGCAGTATCAGATTGCAGTATCAGACGCCTAACGAGTTATCCGACGCACAAAATCCAAAGTGACGTAATGGAAGCCTCGCGAGCGCGTCGAAATGACGGTCAACGCTCCGGCCGCGGCGGGTAAAATTGGTGGACAAATATATTCGCGGATGTTTTTCTCGGGATCAGGCTCGCAGAGGCACCCGGTGCTTGAGGGAGTCATCTATAAACACCAACAACCATCGAAAGAGGCAAAGATATGTCGTTACGCATCAATTCCGAAGCACCCGACTTCACAGCGGAAACCACGCAGGGTGCAATCAACTTTCACGAATGGATCGGGACCGGCTGGGCGATCCTGTTTTCGCACCCGAAGAATTTTACGCCTGTCTGCACGACCGAACTGGGCTACATGGCGGGCCTGCAACCTGAGTTCGCAAAGCGCAACACGAAGATCATCGGGCTGAGCGTTGATCCGGTGGCGAGTCACGGCAAGTGGGCGGCCGATATTGCAGAGACGCAGGGTCACAAGGTTAACTACCCGATGATTGGCGACCCCGAACTGAAAGTGGCGAAACTCTACGACATGCTTCCCGCCGAGGCCGGTGAAACCTGTGAGGGTCGCACCGCTGCGGACAATGCCACGGTGCGCACCGTCTTCGTGATTAGCCCGGACAAGAAGATCAAACTGATGCTGAGTTACCCGATGACCAGCGGCCGCAACTTCGATGAGGTGCTGCGGGTGCTGGATTCAATTCAGCTCACTTCGAAACATAACGTTGCCACGCCGGTAAACTGGCGGCCAGGAAATGATGTCATCATCCCGCCTTCGGTTTCGGATGAAGAAGCGAAGAAGAAATTTCCCAATGGCTGGAAATCCCTCAAGCCTTATCTGCGGGTCGTAGCGCAGCCGGAGTAGGCTATATAGTGGGTTGCTTCGGGCGGTTAGCTCAGCGGTAGAGCGGCACGTTTACACCGTGTTGGTCGGGGGTTCGATCCCCTCACCGCCCAGGTTATCTCTTCCGCTTTCTCTTAATCCTGGAGGAAAGTGTTCAACGCTCAATGCTCAACGTTTCAACGAAGAGTTTGTGCGGAGGATCGCGTCGGCAGAATGGCGAGCGCGATGAAGCTTTGCACCACCTTGTCATCCTGGTTTTTCGTCAGGCTGCGATAGCGGATGAGCCCGTAACCGGGCTTCGACTGGGAGAGGCGCGCCTCGAGGATTTCAATTTCGACTCGCAGGGAATCGCCCGGATGCACCGGCGCCGGCCATCGCAGTTCGTCGATCGCCCGGCCGATGATGCCACCTCCGACCTGCATCGTTTCAATAAAGAGTCGCATCGAGATCGCCGCCGTCTGCCAGCCGCTCGCCGCCAGACGACCGAGCAGGTTTTCGTCAACATTGGAATCGAGATGAAAAGGCTGCGGATCGTAGCGACGCGCGAACTCGATGATTTCCTCGGCCGAGATCGACTGGCTGGCCGAAAAAAAGCGGCTCCCGACGGGGAAGTCCTCAAACGCACGGTTCACCCAGAAGCAGTGCTGCATTGCCGGCAAAGACGCAAGGTGTAAGCTGCGCCTAACGAGGCAACATGACCGAACCTGGAATTGATGGAGGCGGCCATCCCCCAGGCCCGAAAAAGCTTGAGCGAAGGTGGCATTCCGATTGGCTCAGCGCTGGCGCGAAACGGCGAACTGCTCGCAGTCGGTCACAACAAGCGCGTCCAGAACGTCGACCCGATGACCCATGCGGAAATTGATTGTCTGCGCAATGCCGGTCGGATCGGAAGTTTTTCGTGACACAGTTCTCTATTCGACTCTGATGCCGTGTTATCTCTGCAGTGGCACGGTCGTGCAGTTCGGTATTCCGAAGGTGATTGTGGGTGAACGCCGGACCTTTCCTGGCGGGCCGGGATTTATGGGGAGCCACGGTGTGGAGGTGATCGATTTCGATTTACCGGAATGCGTCGAAATGATGCGCCAATTTATCGCCGCGCATCCGGAGCTCTGGAACGAGGACATCGGTGGTTAGAGGAATGTCCACGACTGCCGTCCTCAGCGGCGCGATCTACTGCCCCGGGTTCGCTCCGAGCAGGCGTGCCTTCTCTGGCTCGGGTAGTGAACTGTTTTGAATCCAGTCTTTCGCTGCGGCCGGGTTCTGCTTGAGCCACTCGTTGGCGATTTGTTCTTCGGCGCTCTGCCGCATTTGCGGATTGGAAATCGTTGCGGCCCAGTTAAGAGCAAGGGCGGAGTCCTCGTAGGCGAGAGTGGCACTGAAGAAGCCGACGGCTTCGTCGCGCATCGGTCCGCCTAACGAGTTGAGAAAATCTCCGGCCCCTTTCGGATCTTCTTTCGCCCAAATCCGCGCCGCTCCTCCCACCGCATTGCCGCGCTCGTCTTGCGGAAGGTTGGCCGCCCATCGCGCCGCCGCCTCCGGATCATCCTGTGCCCAGGTCTGGGCAATCGCGCTATTGGCTGCCCTCCGAGCGTCGACGCTTTGCAGTTGACTGACCCACTGCCGCGCATGCGCCGGGTCGGAACGAAAAAGCATGTCGGCAAATGACGTTACCGTTTCCTGCTGGTCCGAAGCGTCGGGCAGCGAAGCGACATAGGCTTCGGCGGCTTTTGGATCCTTTTGCCACCAGCCGTTGAGCGCGCCTTGCAGGGCAAGATTGCCGTAGCCGTCGGGATGCTGTTGCGCCCAGGCGAGGGCAGCGGCGGGATCTTGAGTCGCCCAATTGGCCGCCGGTACTGTTGAAAGCACTCGTGTAATCGAGCCCTTGGGCGCCGATTGCATCCAAGAATTGCGCCGCGGCCACCGGCTCGAGTGAGCTCCATTTCGTCACGGCGCTGCTCACGAAGTTAATCTTGTCGGAGGGCGACAGAGCACCGGGCGGAAGATCGTTGATCGAATGGGCCAGGGCACTTGCGGCGGTCGCATCCGCACTTCGGAGGACCACAGCGATCGCCGTGCTGCGAAAACGCGCATCGCGCAACGAGATCGCGCTAGCCAGGGCGGCCTTCGCGTCGAATGCTGCCCAGGTTTTGAAGAATGCCGCTACCTTGGCTTCCGACGCACGGCCACGCGGCAGGGTTTGCAATTGCTCGGCCAGCTTTGCGATCTCTTCCGGCGTTCGCTTGGAAAGCAAGGTGTAGAGTTCCTGGAAAGGGACGGCGGCGATATCGCCGAGGAGGAGGCGATCTTCTTCCGATTTCGTCAGGCGATGGTCCGGCGAAATCTTGCCGGAGAAGGAAGAAGTGATGGCGTCTTTCGTGTGGCCCGAAGATCCGCTGGTCAAATTGTCGTTTCGCTTCAAGAGCAAGACGCCCTCCGCGAGGGCAAGGCTCACCACGATAAGAATCGGAATCCAACGTTTCATCGTCCCGGACCCGGAGTGAGCAGGCGCGTCTTTTCCTCTGGAGAGAGCGAGCTGTTCTGGATCCAGGTCGTTGCTGCCTCTGGATTTTGCCTCAACCAATCACCGCCGATTTGTTGTTCGGAGGAGGCCCGAAGCTTGGGATCGGAAATCGTCGCGGCCCAGGAGAGCGCCGCTGCCGGGTCTTTGGAGGCTACATTGAGAGTGAAGTCTTGAACCGCCTCATCACGGCCGGGGCCATCGTAAGCGCCGAGCCATTGGCCGGCCGCTGCGGGATCCTCCCGTGCCCATGTGCCGACGGAGGAGGCCAAGGCCGTCGTGCGCTCTTCGGCCGGCAGAGTGGCCGACCATTTCGTCGCGGCCGCCGGATCGCTGAAGCCCCATTGAATGGCAAGCATCGACGTTGCCTGTTTACGAGCCTCTTCGTTAGGCAACTGGCTGACCCATTTCTTCGCCCTCTCGGGATCCTCGCCAAACATGTTTGCGGCCAGGGTACTGGCGAGCTGCCAATCCTCCAAGGTCGCGAGATGAGAAGCGACATAGGCTTCGGCAGCGGCCGGGTCGTTTTTCCACCAGCCCGTGATTGCACCCGACATCGCGAAGCGCCCGCTGTCCTTTGCGACCTGACGCGCCCAGTCGAGTGCCGCGACAGGATCGATGGCGGCCCAATTCGAGGCGACCTCATTCCAGGCCATGGCGAAATTCATTCCGCGCTCGTCGGAGGAATCCAGAAACTTCGCGGCGGCAACTGGATCAACCCTACTCCACTTTCCGACGGCTCTCCCAAGCAGACTCGACTTCGCGCTCGGTGAAAGACTTCCCTCCGAAAGCTCATTGATCGAGGTGGCGAGCGTACCGGCGGCGCTCGCGTCGGCTCCATCGAGCACCGCGCCGATGGCGTCGCTCCTCAGCTCTGACCGGAACGATTTTGCCACCGCGAAAGCGGCGGTCGCGTCGAGCGTCGCCCAGGCCTTGAAAAAGGCGGCGATCTTCGTCTCCGACTTCGGATTCTTGGGGAGGCTTTGCAACTGCCGCGCCAGGTCCGCGATCTCCTCCGGCGTTCGACGCGAGAGCAATCCATAAAGCTCCTGGAACGGCACGGCCGCGACGTCCCCGAGAATGATTTTGTTTTCCTCCGCCTTCGTTAGGCGAGAAGCCATCGCTGGATGATTAGCGTGCGCGCGTCGCGTCGGGTGATCCGGACTCTTGTTTGCTCGTTCATGTCGAAGCAGGAATCCAAGCAAGACGAATGCGCAGACGCCGAGCAGAATCACAAGTATGAGCGCAGGGCGTTTCATTCCGGGAAAAAAGAGGTGACCCGGATCGGAAGCCGGGACTCAGCCGCCTGGAAATTACGCGATGATTCGATTCGCGAAAAGATTCAATCGCTTAGCCGATTGTATTTCTTCAAGACCTCCCGCACTTGATCGTGCGGCAGCGCCTCGACGCGGTGGCCGTCACGTCCAGTCATGTCTTGATTGTTGACCAGCGCATTCACGATCGCTTCCTCGACCGCCTGCACGGTCGCCTCGAAGATCGGATCAAGCCGGTCGTTAGGCACGGTCTGCACTGTCTGCGTTGGCTTTTCGGGATTGGCCGCGCCGGGGTTGGCGGTTGAGAAAGCGATGAAGAGGTCGCCGGAGCCGTTGCCCGAAATGCTGCCGGTGCGAGCCAGGCCGAGGCTCGCGCGGCGTGCCAGGCGCTTAAGTTGATCGGGTAGCAGTGGCGCGTCGGTCGCGACCACAATGATAATCGAGCCAGTATCCTTCGGATAAACTGAACCCGGAATTTCTTTCCCGAGGGGAACACCGGCAATTGTTAGTTGGGAACGGCGTCCGCAGTTAGCCTGCACGAGCACCCCGATAGTGCAGTTGTGAGCGGGGTCGGCGGCCCCGGCTACGGGAACGAGGCGCGAGGCTGTGCCGGTGCCGCCTTTGAACTCGTAACAGATCATTCCGGTGCCGCCTCCGACGCTGCCTTCAGCGACAGGGCCGCCCTGCGCGCTGTCGAGCGCGTGCGCGACATCCTGCGGCTTCACGTGGAAGCCGTTGATGTCGTTCAGCCACCCGTCCCAAGTCTCGGCGACGACCGGCAGGCTCCACCAATAACCGGTTTTATCCGCCGCGCCGTGCGCGAGTCGCCACGCGATGACCGCATCGCGCGCCACGCCCACGCTATGGGTGTTCGTAATCACGATAGGTCCCTCAAGAAATCCGCTTTCCTCCACCCAGGCCGTTCCGGTCATCTCGCCGTTGCCGTTCAGGCTGAATGTGCCGGCGTAAACCGGATCGTTGAGCGAGTCATGTCCGCGCGGAATCACCGTGGTCACGCCGGTCCGCACCGGCCCTTTGCCGACTTCAAGTTTTCCCTCGCCGCTGATCAAAGTGGTGAAACCGACTTCGACCCCGGCGACGTCCGTGATCGCATTCAGCTTCCCTGGCGTTCCATCAAATGGAATTCCGAGAGCGCGCGCACGGAGCGCTGGTTTGGCCGGAGGCGATGACTGTGGCTCACGGGCCAGGACCCCCACCGGTAAGAGCAGGAGTGCAATTAATGTTGCCTTAATCATTAGGATTTTGGATCCGGCGCCACACGCAGGACGATTTTGCCGCGGGTGTGCCGTGTCGCGATCTGGTCTTGAGCTTTGGCCACTTCTGAGAGCGGAAAGACCTGCGTCACGATCGGCGTCAATTTCTTGTCTTCGATTAAACGCGTCAGCTCGGCAAAGGTCTCGCTTTTCGGCTCGGCCGAAATGGAGACACCACGGATGCCGTGCGCGTCCAGAGCCGCCTGATCCGGCTCGCCCGCGATCGTGACGATGACGCCGCCTTTTTTCACCACACCGTATGATCTCGTTAGGGTATCGCCGCCGACGGCGTCCAGGACTGCGTCGACGTCTTTCACCACATCTTCGAATTTCGTTTTCGTGTAATCGATCGCCTGATCGGCCCCCACTTTTTTCAGGAAATCCTGGTTCGCTGTGGAAGCCGTGGCGATGACGCGGGCGCCGCGCGCTTTGGCGATCTGGATCGCCACGTGACCGACCCCGCCGGAACCACCGTGAATAAGGACGGTTTGTCCCGCGCTGAGTTTTGCGGCATCGACCAGCGCCTGCCATGCGGTCGAACCAGCGGCCGGCACTGCGGCAGCCTGCTCGTAAGTGATCCACGAAGGCTTGCGCGCCACTTCATTTTCCTTCGCGACGGCGAACTCCGCGTAACCGCCTTCCTCGCGCAAGGTGAAAAAGGCATAGACTGGATCGCCAGCCTTAAATGCGGAAATCTTGTTCCCCGTGGTCTCCACCACACCGGCCGCATCCATGCCCGGGACTAAAGGCAAAGTGGTGTGGAAATATTCCGCATATTTGCCTGAGCGGATCGCGACATCGACGGGATTGACCGACGCCGCCACGACGCGAATCAAGATCTCGTCATCTCTTGGCTCGGGTCGCCGCGTCTCCTCGTAGTTCAGCACTTGGGGACCACCATACTCGTGCAACACTACGGCTTTCATCTTTGTCGCCGCGGACTTGGGCGACGGTTGTGGTTCGCGCGCCTGCGCGCCAAGCGTGAAAGCGAACAGACAGGCAAGGATTCTTATTTTCATCGTTTTCGAGCGGAGCAACTTCGTCGGCATATTTTCTGCAGAAGATGGATGTAAACCATGTAGCGTTCGGTTAGAGCGGCGCTTTTCGAGGAAGAGAATGTTCTCGGCGTTGAGCTGCGCGCCGCCTGAAAGTAATGGGAACCGGTAATCACTGTGCCATCAATTACCAGCGGATTTCGAAAATCTGTTTTCGCCCAACCCCCGGCGCACTAGATTGGGCGCGTGAGCTACCAGGTTTTCGCGCGGAAGTACCGGCCGCAGACATTTGACGATCTCGTCGGCCAGGAACACGTCACGCGTACGCTCAAGAACGCCGTCGAGCAGAATCGACTGGCCCACGCCTATCTTTTCGTTGGGCCGCGCGGAATCGGCAAGACCTCGACCGCGCGCATTCTCGCTAAGGCGCTCAACTGCATTCACGGGCCGACCGTGACACCCTGCGGAGTCTGCGACAGCTGTAAGGAAATCGCGGGTGGCAACAGTCTCGATGTGCTCGAGATCGACGGCGCGAGCAACAACGGCGTCGAGCAAGTGCGCGAGCTGCGCGACAACGTTCGTTATGCGCCGGTCAAGGGAAAGTACAAGATCTACGTGATCGACGAAGTGCACATGCTCACTTCGCAAGCGTTCAACGCGCTCCTCAAGACGCTCGAAGAGCCGCCCGAGCACGTGAAGTTCATCTTCGCCACGACCGAGCCGCAGAAGGTGTTGCCGACGATCCTGAGCCGGTGCCAGCGTTTCGATCTGCACCGGATCCCGACGAACCTGATCGCCCAGCATCTGCAATTCATCGCCGGAAAAGAGAAGATCACGCTCGAGCCGGCCGCGGCCCATGCGATCGCGCGCGGCGCGGATGGCGGTCTGCGCGACGCGGAATCGATGCTCGATCAACTGGTCGCGTTTTGCGGCGAGACGATCGCGGAGAACGACGTATTGGATGTCTTCGGGTTCACGAGCGAGCAAACGGTGGCCGAATTCACCGAAAAAATTCTCCGCGGCCAGACCTCCGAAGCGCTCGGCTTGCTCGACGAACAGTCGGCGGCGGGCAAGGGAATGATGAAGTTGATGTCCGACCTGATTGCGCACCTGCGCGATCTGCTCGTCTTCAAGGTGAAACCGGACGCGCTGGCCGACGAAGCCGCGCCGGAGCTGCAATCGTCGTTAGGCGAAGAAGCGGCCTTGATCGAAACCGATCGCCTGCTCGAGCTGATCGAGCAGTTTGCCGAAGCCGAAGGCCGGATGAAATGGGCGCCTAACAAGAAGCTGCATTTCGAGGTGGCGGTGATCAAGGCGATCCAGACCCTCGGCCAGGTCACGCTGACCGAGGTGATCGACAATCTCGCCGCGCTGCGTGGTGGCGCGTTACCGGCAGCCGAGCAGGCCGCAGCCTGCTAAAGCGCCGGCGGCCAAAACCAGTGCCCGCGGAAAAGAAAGTTCCCGCGCCTAAAGCCGAGAAACCAGCCGTGTCTGCCGCCTCCACTGAGACCGCTCCCGGGGGATTCGCCGCACAAAGACGCCTCCCACGTTCCGGCCACCTCGCCTCGCAGTCGGCTCGCTCGACATGACCGCGGTCTGGCCGAAGGCCGTCCAACTGGTCTACACGCGCCGCCCATTGATCAAGACCTGGATCGAATCGGCTCGGCTGCTCGGCACCGAGGGCCGCAATGTCTTGCTCGGATTCGCGCCCGACCAAAAAACCGTCATGGAATCGCTCTCGCGTCCGGCCAATCGCAGCTTCCTCGAGGCCCTTCTGAAGGAGATGACCGGAACCGATTGGACCGTGAAACTGAGCCTCGTGGAGGGATTGCCGTCGACCTCACCGCCCGAGGAAATGCGAGCCGAAACCGAGCCGGGCAAATCTGGGCCTAACGATTCGCTCGATTCCTTTAAGAACGATCCTTTAATCAAGGAAGCCCTCGAAATTTTCAAAGGGGAAATCAAATCCGTCACCACCTGAGCCATGAATCTGAACAAGTTAATGAAGCAAGCGCAGAAGATGCAGGAGCAAATGGCCAGGACCCAGGCCGAGCTCGAGGACAAAACGGTTGAGGTGACCGCGGGGGGCGGCAAGGTGACGGTAGTCGCGAACGGCGCCGGAGACGTCCTCTCAATCAAGATCGCGAAAGAAATCGTCGACCCGGAAGACATCGAGATCCTAGAAGACCTCATCCTGAGTGCCGTCCAGCAAGCCATCGCCAAAGGCAAAGAGATGGCGAGCAGCGAGATGACGAAAATCACCGGGGGCATGCCCGGCCTCAGCGGGCTCGGGATGTAAGGCTGAGTCCTGATCCGAGGAACCTGAGACAGCCGTTACATCCCGTTTGTCAGAGCACGCAGCGTGCCGAGTGCCGTTGATGCCGTTCGAAAATCATGACTTCGCGAATTCCCAGCTCCGCCATTTTCCCGCCAATCGCTCGAAATTTTCCCCCTGTTGCACGTGCGAATGTCCATCTGACGCGGTAGTGAACGGAATTTCTTTCTCCATCGCGCCCCGAATGATTTCATCGCTCGGATAAAGCTCGCCGACCGGTTTGCGCCAGCCCGCAGTCGAAAGTTCCATCGCGAGGTTTGCATCGCGGATTTCGCAGAGGACAGCATCGAGCAATTCACCAAGGTTCTTGGCTCGGGCGAAAGCCGAAAATCTTCACCAGGTCGAGGTGCGCCAAGCAATCGATCAACCCGCTTCTCGCCATCGCGCGAATCCGCTCGTAATAATCGGCATAGACCTCGTCGATGTCGCGTCGCGCAAATTCGGCTTCCTCCCCGGCATGATCGAAGGCCCAGTCGCCGCGCAGAAAGTGGACGGAACCGAGCACGAAATCGAGTCGGTCCCAATTCTTCTCAACCCAGCGGCGGCCATCCGCAGAGTGCACTGGATCGTTATCCAGCTCGATCCCGGCGCGAATTTTCAGATCCGGATTCGCCCCGCGCAGCCGCTCGATTTCATCGAAATCGACGCCGCGAATGGTAACGGTCATGATCCGTCAGGGCGATATCGCGCAGTCCGATTTTGCGCGCGTGGTCCGCCCACGGCTGCAGTAGCTTCTGCGAATAAGGTTGAAGGCGATGCCCCTGCGGATGCAGGTGGTAATCGGAGAAAAGTCGCATTTGCGTGAATCACGAGCCTGTTGCCTACGGCGAAGTGATCGATTTGCGCTGTGCGTCAAGCTCGGGATAGGCCGGCATCATCACCTCGACCGTGAACACCTTGCCGGGCACAAGCTCACGCGTCGCGATCGTCTCCGAGTATTCGACATGTTCGCCGGGATTAATCAGGAGGGTGCCGACCTGTTCTGCGAAAGCGCGATTCTCGGACCAGCGCGTGACGATCCGACCAGTCGAATCGCGGAGCAGGATTTCGATTCGCTGTTCGCTCGGGAAACTCAGTTCCGCCGCGCGATCGCCGCGATTCGTCAGGGTGACCGTGAACGGGCAGCTGGCGGACTTCCGAGAGCTTAACCGGTTCCGGCGGGAGTTGCACCGCGAGGACGAGGCCACGCAATTTTGGGTTCTTATATTGCGGGATCTTATCCGACGAGCCAAAGGGATGAGCGAGACGACCGAGCCAGCTGCGCTTCTCCTGGGCACGCGCGCTGCCGATGCCTGCGAGCAAGATCAGCGCGACGAAAATTAACGTTAGTCTCATCCGGTTGAAAGAGGCCAACGTTGCAAAAACTGTCAAACCCTTTATCAATCCGCCATGAGGAGTCTGCCCATCGCCGTCGGGTCTGACTGAATCCGATATCACGCTGATGGACATGGATTGGAAGTTAATCAACGGCCGGAAGAAAAGATGACCGTCTGGATGCGCATCTTCGCGCTGTTTTTTCTCGTCATGAATGCGTTCGCGCGAGCAGACGACACTTCGCTCAATCTCGCTCTGCCGACCGATAACACCGCGTTGCTGCGCGGGGACGAAGCGGATTTTTATCAAGTCATCGAGCGCAACCTGCACGGGGTGATTTCCCAGCCGTGGCAAGGCGGTCAATACGGTTTTGTTCGCGATCCGGTTGAGACGGCAGCCGGCACGGTTTACACGCGTTTCCACGAAGGCATGGACATCCGTCCGATACGGCGCGATGCACGCGGTGAGCCAATCGACGAAGTGCGCGCGATCGCGGCGGGCAAGGTTGTTTATGTGAGTCGCGCGGCCGGCGCGTCAAATTACGGCCGTTACGTCGTGGTCGAGCATCGCTGGGGCGGTTGTCCTTACTACAGTCTCTACGCGCATCTCAACACGATCTCGGTCGAGACCGGGCAGACGGTGAGGCAGGGCGAAAAGCTCGCCATCATGGGACACACGGGCAGTGGGATCAATCGCGAGCGCGCTCACGTGCACGTCGAGCTCAACCTGCTGCTGAACGATCATTTCGCGGAGTGGCACAACGCCTCTTTCAAGAACGATCCGGACCGTCACGGGATCTACAACGGGCTAAACCTGGCCGGCTTCGACCTGGCACGGCTGATCCTTGCGTTGCGTGAGAATTCTTCACTCACGATTCCCGCGTTTCTTGCCCGGGAAGAAGTTTTCTACAAAGTCGTTGTGCCCAATTCGCCTAACTTTCAGTTGCCGGAGCGCTATCCCTGGATGATCGACGGCGCCTCCGGCGAAAAGCCGGTGACGTGGGAAATCTCCTTCGCCCGCTCTGGTGTGCCCCTGCGACTCACGCCCAGTGCCAAGGGGGTGAGCGCGGCTGAGCTTTCGTACGTGAAACCAAGCCCGATCGATTGCCGCAACCTGACGCGCGGAAATGTCGCCGGCCGCGGGGCCAGCGCTCACCTGACCGAGAGCGGTCGGGCCCTGATGCACCTGTATACTTTTCCGGACTAACGAATAATGCGGACTCTCAA
>CAWGFS010000012.1:0-85077 GCA_963821915.1 uncultured Verrucomicrobiae bacterium | reverse complement strand
CCGCGGGCGATTACGCCGGTGCGCTCGACAGTTGCCAAAAGGCACTCGCGATCAAGGAGAAGTTCGCCGCGGCTGATCCGCAAAATGCGCAGGCGAAGTTCGATCTCGCCACCGGTCACGCCGATATTGCCGAAGCTCTCTCTGCAACTGGCGATTCGGCCCGTGCGGTTGAACAGGCCAGACAAGGGATTCGTATTCTAACCGTACTTTCATCCGCTGATCCCACCAACGTCATCTACTCGCGCAACCTCGCGATCGACGAGGAAAAACTAGGAGACGCGTTCGCACACTCTGGGGCGGACAAGAATTCGTCTAAGACACAACGAAGCAGTGCCTGGTCCAGCGCGCGCGAATCGTATGAAAAAGCGGGGGCGATTTTCTCCGCTCTGCGCGACCGTGGCACTCTGCCTCCGGCGGATGCCGGCATGCCTCGCAAATTGAGCGGCCTCACTGCCGACTCTCAGCGAGCAATTGACGAATTGGGGACGGTCTCTAATACTCGTTAGGGCTGCTCTCTTTAATGCGCGAAGCGCCGACAACCAATGGCGGGATCCGTGGCGGGATTATCGTGAGTGTGGCGCCAAACCGAGTCATCGGCCGTTGAGAAAGCGGCCGCAAAGTTGAGGCTGCCGCGGAGAGCTGTTCTTGGTCCGGAATGTCCTACCCAGAGTCGCATCCTGACAGACGGCGAATCATGGCATAAGATGCGGCCGATATGCCGCAATCACCTGCTCTTCCGCCTGGCACGACGCAGCGTACCCTCTCCATTATCATGGGCGGCGGCGCCGGGACGCGTTTGTTTCCGCTGACCAAGGATCGCTCCAAGCCGGCCGTTCCGTTAGGCGGAAAATACCGACTGGTCGATATCCCGATCAGCAACTGCCTCAACTCCGGGCTCCGCTCGATTTATGTGCTGACGCAGTTCAACAGCATGTCTCTTCATCGTCATATTCAGGCGAGCTACAAGTTTGATAACTTTTCGCGCAGTTTCGTCGACATCCTCGCCGCGCAGCAAACCCCGGAGGGTGCGCAATGGTATCAAGGCACGGCCGACGCGGTCCGCCAAAACCTGCGCTACTTTCTCGAGCAGCCCTACGATTATTTCCTCATCCTGAGCGGCGACCAACTCTACCGGATGGATTTCCGGACGCTCCTGCACCAGCACATCCGTTCCGGCGCCGAGATCACGCTCGCGACAATTCCGGTGCAGCGCGCCGCGGCGTCAGACTTCGGCATCATGATGAGCGGGTCGGATCGGCGAATCACGCGGTTCGAGGAAAAGCCAAAGGAGACGGCGGTGCTCGATGAGCTGAAAATGGAGCGAAAATTGCTCGAGTCGATCGAGAGCAGTCCGGACGAAGAACTCTTTCAAGCGTCGATGGGTATTTACGTGTTCAATCGCCAGGTGCTGGTCGATTGCCTGAGCAGCGATCTCGACGACTTCGGGAAACACGTCATCCCCAAAGCGATCGGCGAGCGACAGGTCAACGCGTACATTTTTAGGGGCTACTGGGAAGACATCGGAACGATTCGCGCTTTCTACGATGCGAATCTCGATCTGACGAATCTGGAGCCGCAATACAGCTTTTTCGAGGCGCAGGCGCCGATCTACACTCACCCGCGTTTCCTGCCTGGGAGCAAAATCAACGGCGCCACCCTGCGGCAGGCGATCATTTCCGACGGCTGCATCATCTCCGATGCGCATATCGAACGCAGCGTGATCGGGGTGCGCAGCATCATCCGGAGCGGTGCGACGATTCGCAACAGCGTGATCATGGGCGGCGATCATTTCGAAGGCGCCGCGCCGAAGCAGCCGCCCGACCTGCCGCCCATCGGGATTGGACGCAATTGTGTAATCGACCGCGCGATCATCGACAAGAATGCGCGGATCGGTGACGGGGTCGTGATCACGCCGGAAGGCAAGGAGGCCAACCTCGACGCCGATAACTATTTCATCCGCGACGGGATCGTCGTGGTGCCAAAGGACGCCGTGATTCCAGCCGGCTTTTGGATTTAGGGAAGCGCTGCCAGCCGCCGTGCCGGCTAGTAATTTGACCCTGGGGCACCGGCCCCGCCGCCGATACCACCTGGTAATTGGGCACCGGTTTCCCATTTTTCCGGCTTGTTCCACGGGATGCTCGATTCGGGACGCGAATCGGGATCGCTGATCAAGGCGGTCTGCGGTTTTTCCGTGGCACAAGAGGAAAAACTGGCCAGAGTGGCGCTCAGGAGAGCGATTGTTAGGCAAAGTTTCCGCCGCCGACTACGATTTGGTGCTTCCAGCATAAATGACCGTATCTCCCGTTTGCACTTGGACGCCGCGCGCCAAGCTATTGGTGATGATATCGCCTATGGAAGTGGTCGGTTCAACTGAGGAGATGCGGATCTTACCGATGAGCGCTCCGTGGCGCATCACCAGCATTTCCGAATTTGGCACGACGCCTTGGCGATCCCCCATACTCAGCACCACGAAGTTGTAAGCCTGGTTTACTGCCAGAACTGTGCCGTGCACTCCCAGCGTGTTCCCGCCCGGCTCGCGTCGTTTTTTCTCGTTCTCGATCGCCGCGACGCGGTTCTGGGCCGCTTTGACCTCGTCCACCAAAAGAGATTTCTCCTGCTCGGCCGCTTCGAGCTGTTGTTTGGTCTGATCCAGCATCGCCTTCAACTCGTTGGGCGAACCGCTCTCCGGCGTGCCCGACACCCCGGCGGCCGTCGCCTCCGCGACCCGTTTCTGGAGGTCCGCGATCTGGTCTTCGCTCGCCTGCAGCCTTGCCTCGATTTCCGCCTTGTCGGTTTGCGTCTTGATCAATTCCGCTTCGGCCCTGGTGGCCTTCGCTTCGGCCGCCGTCGCTTTGTGTTGCGCCGCGGCGAAGTCGGTCTCGCGCGCCTTCAGTTTTTTTTCGCTTACCGTCCGGGCGCGGTCCGAGATCTCACGCGCCGAAATGCTGATCGTGAGTTCGTTACGCAAGCCCTTGACCTTGCTCGTGTTCAAAAACCCGAAGACGAGCGACAACGTCATCAGGAGCATGGAAATCCCGATTAAGATTTTGGGCATGGGGACACAGAAGGGGGGAAGCCCTTTTTAGTCAGGGGAAGGGGCGAAGAGCAACATCCAATTTACGAATTGTTTCCTCGACCCCAAAGTCCGATGCGTTCCCGGCGCTGCGTTTTGGTCACGATTCCAAATTGCGTCGCTGGCGCTTCCGGCCTATAGCAATTGCCTCATGGGTCAGCAACACCGGGTTACCGTCAAGCGAAAGCGTCGAAAAGCGTATGTCGAGCGCAAACGTGCGGCGGCCAAGGCTCCGCGCCGGCCTGCGGCGAAATCCCGCGCCAAAAAGCCGGCTTCTGTTTCCGCATCCTAGAAGTGGTGTCGGAATCTGCGGGTTGATTCGAGCGCGTCCGCCATTCTATCGTCCCGGGTGCGGCCGCAATATCTTTTGGTCGACGGTCACAGCATTATTTTCGCCTGGCCGGAACTGCGGCTTCTCCACGAAAGGCGCACCTCGCTCGCCCGCGATGCCTTGATTCGGCAGCTGCGCGACTTTCAAGATTGGAGCGGAACGAAAGTGGTCGTGGTCTTCGATGGCCGTGGCTCGTCCGTTTCGCACGAAGCCGAGCCGGGCGAGATCCAGGTCTTTTATTCTCGCGTCGGACAAACGGCCGACTCGATCATCGAGC
Source organism: uncultured Verrucomicrobiae bacterium (assembly GCA_963821915.1). Lineage (GTDB taxonomy): Bacteria > Verrucomicrobiota > Verrucomicrobiia > Chthoniobacterales > UBA10450 > Palsa-1392. Next base: position 81,396 of record CAWGFS010000012.1, on the reverse strand, counting down.
GGTTGGCGAGCAAATATGCAGAGCGATTTCGTCTCATCGTTGCTACCGGCGACTATCTTGAGCAGGAAACAACCGGTGCGAGCGGCGCCGAGACGGTTTCGCCGGACGGTTTGCGGGATCTCTTGCGCGAAGCGCGGCCTCGTTAGGCGGCGCCCAGCAAAGGTGATCGGGCGGGCATACGCGCTTCACGATCGGGCCGTTGTCGAGAGGTGGCGAGCATGCGGGAAAGGACGCAGTAAAGCTGTTCCATCGGGAGATGCTTGCTCACGTAGCCATTCGCTCCTGCACGGAGAGCGGCATGCATTCTTTCTTCCTCGTAGCCGATGCCGGTGAAGACGATGACTGGCAGGCCGGGCTGAATTTCGCGGATGTAGGTAATGAGCGAGATACCATCGACTTTCGGCATGTTTAGATCGACCACCACTACTTCGCAGTCGTGCAACTCGAGCCAGGCAGCGGTCTGAAAGCCTTTCGTCAGGGCGGCGCAGGTATGTCCTTTTTCTTTCAGGTAGTCGGACAGAAACCGGGTGACCAATGGGTCGTCATCGACGACAAGGAAATCGACGCAATCGCGATTGAGGATTTTCATAGGTAAAAACTTCCCTGGCGGGTGTCGTTTATAATTCCTAGAATCGTGTTAAGCAGTAACCTTGCCATGTGGCGCCGGGAGCGCCCGGGCTTTCTTCAAGGATCACGTTCCTGCAGACCCGCCCTTGAGGAGGCGCGAGTCGGAGCGCCGTGACCGAGGATATTTTTTGCCCGACGCCCAAATCGGCGTCTTGCAGCCTCCGGCTCGGGCCAGAAGAAAAGCGCTTCCAGCCTAACGAATCTCTCTGACCATGCCGCGGCGGGAAAACTTTTCGTTGAAGACCGGTGAGCGACACACCAGCGTAATCCCCCAATGTCCCGCGAATACACGCTCCAGCGCGCCCCCGCCGCGGCGACAATCAGCATCGATTACGCGGGGGAGCTAAATGAGCAGCAGTACGCGGCGGTGACCGCGCCGCCGGGTCCGTTGCTGGTCATCGCCGGAGCCGGCTCCGGCAAGACGCGTACCCTGACCTATCGGGTCGCCTACCTGCTCGAGAACGGCGTCGATCCGCGCAACATCCTTCTCCTCACCTTCACCAATAAAGCCGCGCGCCAGATGCTCGATCGGGTCACAAATCTCCTCCCGACCGACGCGAGCGGACTCTGGGGCGGGACGTTTCATTCCATCGGCAACCGGATGTTGCGCCGCCACGGCAGCGCTCTCGGATATACGAGCGGATTCACGATCATGGATCGCGAAGACCAGAAGGATTTGCTCAACTCTGTGGTCGCGAGCAGCGGAATCGATCCGAAGGAAATCCGATTTCCAAAGGGCGACGTGCTGGCCGACATCTTCAGTTTCGTTGTCAACACGGAACGACCGATCGAGGAATTGCTCGCGGAAAAGTTTCCCTATTTCCTGCCGCTGTTGGAGCAGATCAAAGATGTGCACGCGCGTTACGAGCGCCGGAAAAAATCGACCAACTCGCTCGATTTCGATGACCTGCTCGAAAAGACGCTTCGAATGCTCAAGGAACACGAGGAGATCGCGGCGTTTTATCGGCGGCAATTCCAATTCATCCTCGTGGATGAATACCAGGACACGAACAAGATCCAGGCCGACTTCGATCGATCTGCTCGCCGCCGAACATCGGCAACGTGATGGTGGTGGGCGACGACGCACAGTCGATCTATTCCTGGCGCGGCGCGAATTTCCAAAACATTCTCGCCTTCCCGCGGCGTTATCCAAATGCGCAGGTCTTCAAGATCGAGCTGAACTACCGGAGCGTGCCCGAGATCCTGGAGGTCGCCAACGCCGCCATCTCGGCCAACGTGCAGCAATTCCGCAAAAAGCTGAGCGCTACCCGCCTAACGAACTCGGCGAAACCGGCAATGGTCGCGTTGAACGATGGCGGCGAGCAGGCGCAGTTCGTCGCCCAGCGGATTCTCGAGCTGCGCGACGAGGGGATCGAGTTGAATGAAATCGCCGTCCTCTACCGTGCGCACTATCATGCGGTCGAATTGCAACTCGAGCTCTCGCGGCGCGGCATTCCGTATCAGATCACGAGCGGGATTCGTTTTTTCGAGCAGGCGCACATCAAGGACGTCGCCGCCTTCATTCGTTTCGTCGCCAACCCGCGCGACGAAGTGGCCTTCAAGCGAATGGTCAGGCTCCTGCCGGGGATCGGTGGCAAGAGCGCGGAAAACCTCTGGCGTGCCTGGGAAGAATCGCTCGACAAGAGCGACGTCATCGTTTCCTGGAGCGAGCGCCTCCTGCCGATGTCGATCGGCGCCCGCGCAAAAAGACCGTGGCAACAACTGGCCGATACGCTGGACGAGATTGCGCCTAACGGGGCACCGAAGCAGCCGACCGAGATGATCATGGCGATCGTTGAGGCGATCTACGACGACTACGCCAAAGCGACCTTCGCCAATTACGAATTGCGCAAGGAAGACCTGAATCAGCTGGCCGGGTTCGCCCGCCAATTCAAGGACATCCATGAATTCCTCACCCAGCTCGCCTTGATCAGCAATGTCGATGCGGAACCGGCGGTTAATCAGGGAGGCGACACCGAGGCGGTCAACCTCTCCTCGGTCCACCAGGCCAAGGGACTGGAGTTCCACTCTGTTTTCGTCATTTGGCTGACCGACGGGATGTTTCCGAGCACGCGCTCGCTCGACACGCGCGAAGCAATCGAAGAGGAGCGGCGGTTGTTTTACGTCGCGATCACTCGGGCGCGCGACGAACTTTACCTCACCTATCCCCAGATGCGCCTTAACGCCGGCTACGGCGACATGTTTCAGCGTCCCTCGCGCTTTCTCAGGGAGATCCCGACGCCGCTGGTCGAGGACTGGAATGTGCGGCGCGGCTGATCGTCATTCCGAGCGAAGTGGAACGAAGTCGAGAGGATCCCGAAGAAAAGCCTTGAACGGAGCGATCGATCGCTTGCTACGGGTTTGGAGCGACGCCGCGGGATCCCTCGACTTCGAACGGGATGACCACATGAACCTTTCACCTAACGACAAGATCGCCGGCGTCCTCGCTCCGCTCTTCGCTCTCCGGACCGAAGACGATCTCGGGATCGGCGACGTCGCTGCGTTGCGGCAATTCATCGATTGGGCTGCGCGGCATTGGCTTCAAGCTCGTGCAACTTCTTCCGATCAACGAGTCCGGCGGCGACAACAGTCCCTACAACGCAATTAGTTCCCGCGCGATCGACCCGACCACGCTGCACCTGGCTCCGGGCATGCCGGAGGACTTGTCGGAGGAAGCTTTTGCAGAAGTGACCGCAGGGACCGACCTCCCGGCGCTGCGCCGCGGCACCGTGAAATACAGGATCGTTAAGCCGCTGAAGAAGAAATTGCTCGAGCGCGCCTTCGCCGCTTTCCGCGCGCGTGCCCAAATCGATCCACAGGTCGAGGCAGTGTTCGCCGCATTTTGTGAAACGGAAAAATCCTGGCTTGTCGATTACACTCTGTTTCGAGTGCTGATGGAACTAAACGCCGAGCGCGAAACCTGGGACGCCTGGGGCCCGGAACATTCCGACATCGACGCTGCGCGCCGCTGGCTCGATTCCTTAGGGGAAGAGGAGCGCGTGCCGCTCGAAGAACGTCGGGATTTTCATAGCTACGTGCAATGGATTGCACTCCAGCAATGGCGCGACGTCAAAGCCTACGCCGAGGCGCAGGGCGTCGCGCTCATGGGCGACATTCCATTTGGCATCAGCTACTACAGCGCGGACGTCTTCGCCCATCCCGATCGGTTTGCGCTCGACTGGTCGGGCGGCGCTCCGCCCGAGCCATATTTCAAGGACGACGCATTCACCCAAAAGTGGGGCCAAAACTGGGGCATCCCTCTCTATCGCTGGGATGTGATGCGGAGCCGCAATTTCGATTGGTGGCGGCAGCGTATCCACGGGGTGCGGGAGATTTTTCATCTCTTCCGGATCGATCATGTCCTCGGATTTTATCGCATCTATGCCTTTCCCTGGCGTCCGCGGCGCAACCGCGAGTTTCTGCCCTTGACCTGGGAGGAAATGCACGGGCAGCACGGGCGGGAGGGAACCGCAGTTTGCGCCCCGCGATGATCGCACCTGGGAAAATTGCGAAGCGAACAAGCGCGAAGGCGAGGAGTATCTGCGCATGGTCATTGAGGAATCAGGCGCGACCCGGGTCGTGGGGGAGGATCTCGGAACCGTGCCCGACTATGTGCGCCCGAGTTTGCGTTCGTTAGGCATTGCCGGTTTCAAGATTCCACAATGGGAAAATGATCCCGCCCATCGCTCTATCCCGGGAAGCGCGTATGAGCGCATCTCGGTCACGACGTTTGCCACCCACGACCACAAACCACTGCGCGCCCTCTGGGAGGAAGCGTTCGAGAAGCGCTGCGACACCTCCGACCAGGCACGCCATGATCTCGCCAAGATTGCGGAGTTCGCCGGGCTCGTTTTCCCTGGCGAATCAACGAATTATTCGCGGGACTTCTACCCGGCGATCTTCGAGGCGCTCTTCCGCAGCGAATCCTGGATTGCGCTCGTCATGATCACCGATCTCCTTGGTCGCAAAGACCGATTCAATATTCCCGGGACCCATGCCAATTCCAACTGGACGCGGCGTCTGCACACCACGGTTGGCAAACTGGGCCGCGGTCCCGTCGCTGCACCGACAGCTTCGGCTCGTGCGCGAGCTGCTTGAACGAACCGGACGAGCTTGGCATCCCGAACGAAGCGCAGCGCAGTCGAAGGATCCCGCTGCGGAACGGTCCGGGTAAGTGCACGAGGCTTGGCACGTCCCGCTCCTTGCACTTCGCCCGGGATGACAAGCTTGTGAACTGCGGCTAAAAGATGAGGATGAATTCGCCCATCAAGATCGCTGTCACCGGCGCTGCCGGTCAGATCGGATACTCGCTCCTCTTTCGCATCGCTTCGGGATCGATGTTCGGTCCGCGACAGCCCGTCCACCTCTCGCTCATCGAAATCCCACCGGCGCTCGGCGCGCTCGAGGGTGTCGTCATGGAACTGCACGACTGCGCCTTCCCGCTCCTCAAAGGCATCACGCCCACGGCCGATCTGGACGAAGGTTTCCGCGATGTGAACTGGGCGCTCCTTGTCGGCAGCATTCCTCGCAAAGCCGGGATGGAACGCGGTGATTTGTTAGGCATTAACGGCAAAATTTTCATCGGCCAGGGCCAGGCGATCGAGAAGAACGCCGCCTCCGATGTGCGCGTCCTCGTCGTCGGCAACCCCTGCAACACCAATTGCCTGATCGCGATGAACAACGCGAAATCGATCCCGCGCGATCGCTGGTTTGCCATGACCCGATTGGACGAAAATCGCGCCAAAGCCCAGCTCGCGCAGAAGGCCGGAGTCGATGTGACCGATGTGACCAATATGACGATTTGGGGCAATCACTCGTCGACGCAATACCCCGACTTTTACAATGCGAAAATCAACGGAAAAAACGCCGATAAAGCGATTGGCGATGAAGCGTGGCTCAAAGAAACCTTCATCCCGGCGGTGCAACAGCGTGGCGCCGCGATCATCAAGGCGCGCGGCTCGTCCTCCGCCGCCTCAGCGGCCAACGCGGTCGTCGACACGGTTCACAGCCTGACGACAGACACGAAAGCCGGCGACTGGCACAGCGTCGCGGTCTGCTCCGACGGCAGCTACGGCGTGGAGAAAGACCTCATCAGCTCCTTCCCGATTCGCACCAAGGCGGCAAATGGCAGATTGTGCAGGACGTTCCGATCAACGATTTCAGCCGCTCGAAAATCGACGCCTCGGTCGCCGAGCTGAAAGAAGAAAAAGCGCTCGTCAAAGAGCTGATTTCTTAGCCGTTAGGCTTGATAATCGAAGTTGCGACGGCCGCCGGGAAGACCAAGCTTGTGAGAGCGACCTCCTGAAATCCCGCTTGGAAAATTTCGCACCAAAATTTCGCCGCATACTCCGTTTGCACGATCTAATCCGCTCGCGGCAGGTCCGGTTCTCCATGATAGCTCGGGGCAATCCTTGTCGGGTTCGAGTCAGTCGGTCGACGACGATAGGCACGGTGCAGAAAAGGCAGCCATTCGGCTTCAAAACACGGCGACACTCCCTTAAGGCGCTCCTGGAGTTAGGGACGTGTTCCAAGGTGTCGGATTTGATCATCACGTCTACCGAAGAGTCCTCGAAACTCATTTGTTGAAGGTCCAACTGAGGAAAAGAGTGGAGCTGGTATTGAGGGAGAAGCTCGAGATAGCGAGAAAGCGTTCCGGATGGATTTACCTCGATGACGCGGAGGACGCGAATTCGCGATCGCTGCGGCAGAAATCCTCAAGACTCCCGCTAAAACCGAACGCGCGCGTGATCGCCGCCGCCAGCGTCATGCGCGTAGAGTATTTTGCAACTCGTACCGCGAAATCCGTCTTGCCAATCAATGTAGGTTTCTTCATCGGCGCGAAGTTCCCACTCCTGCACCAGCTCCGGCCACAATATTTTTTGAAAGTTAAATTCACGATGACCACAGGCTGGACAAAGTTCCAAAAGGGAAGGTTGTGAGGATGCATCCATCTTTCAAGAGCGACGCCCTGATCTAATCAAGAGGCCCCGGCCAGTGGGGAGTGAAAGAATCTTGCCGGCTGTTGTTCGAGCGAATTGATCCATCGCTGCCTTCTGGGCACCGATTCTGGCTGCAGCTTTTCCGATCATTGCTTGGCTTGAGGCTGTCCAGCCTTGTATTCCAAGTGAGCGCCTTGTTTTGGAACCAGGCCGCATCGAATTGTCGGCGGCAAAAAGGGCCCAAGTCTGGCGCGGATGTCGCCAATCCAGGATCTCGAAACGCAAGCCCGCGTTGGCCGCATCGCGCCAACGTCACGGCCTGAAAGTAACACAGGCTGGATAAATCCACCCACGTTCCGCGGTGTCGTTTTCACCCGGTAAGAAAGTCGCGACCAAGGCTCCGGTAGGCGCAAGACGACTTCGCGACGGAAGAAAGCCAGTCCACGATTAAGTCCAGCCCACAGTGGCTGAAGATCGATTGCGCGACGGCGAAATCGAAGGTACACCCATCCGTAGGACCGCTGGGGTCGAATCGGAAAACCAGAATCGCGGTCGTTTGATCCGCCAGAGAGTGTCGCCGATCTCGTTTTTGATTCCGTCCTGGACCAACCATTCGTTGGGCTCAAAGCCAAAATATTTCTTCCGATTCAAATATGGAATCAATAGTCTGCCGACACGCAGCGAACCGCAGCCGATGTCGAGAAGCGCGTGGTGTTGTCGCAGACCGAGTGTAGTGAAAAGATTAAAGGTCATCGCGGCTATGAGGTCGTAGCGTTCCGGCGGCCCAACATAGGCGCGATAGTGCGAATCGCCCGGCCGTAGTCCCAAGCCAAGGTCATCGGTCTAGGACAGGATCGGTGCGCCCGCCCCCGCAGTTTCTCTGGTAGCGCATTGCTGGAGCTTCGGGAAATCCCTTCACCCCTCGCGATTGGTCGAACTGATAAATCCGCGTTCCGGGCTCGCTCCCGGTAGGGAAAGCGCGCAACTTCTCTTCTTCCAGAGCGTCCCTCGCGCCGACGACTCCGCAGCGGGTACGGCCAGGCATAGAGCCTCTCTCGACGTCCGGTGCTTCAGGACTCGGTTTCTCAGCTCGTCGGGATCCTGGTCTCCAGATTGAAGAGCTGTTCGCGACCGCCATTGGCTAGGAAAACATATTTCCACTGATCGGCGACGACCATGACTTTGAAAAATTCCGACCCCGGTACCTCGGTCATCCCAATCAAACAAGCCGGGCGGCAGATTCGCCGCGTAGAACGCCAAGAATATCGATGCCTTCCCGCAAGTCGCCCACGCCGGCGGCCCGCGTCGCGATGCCAAACAAGTCGGCAAGAGTGACCAACTCATCTCGCCGTTCATTACTCGGCAGTTGGGTCGGCCAGCTGAGAAGAAATGGAATGCGGCACGAACCCTCGAAGAAATTCTGCTTCTGCCAGCCGTGGTGATCCCCCAGGAGATCGCCATGATCTGAGAAGAAACAAATCAACGTGTTCTCCGCTTTGCCGCCTTGGCTTCGATCCGGTCGAGAATTCTTCCCATACAGGAATCGATGTAGGAAATTTCGCCGTAGTAACGCGCCTTAACGATTCTCGCCAATGGCTCGTTGACCGCATCAGCCCAGATGGCATAACGCATGTAAGGAATCTCTTCGTCTAAGTAATCCGATTCAATCTCGCCCCGCATAGGATCGGGCAGGCGATCCGGATCATACATCCGGTTAAAGGGGATGGGAGGCGCGAGTGGGGGATGCGGCCCGACAAACGAAACAAATCCAAAATACGGACGTTCGTCATCCTGCCGCTCGATCTGTTCCAGCACGCGGTCAGCCGCCCACGCTTCCACTCCCAAGGCAGCGGGAAGCGGACTCCTTTGTGGCATGTAATACATTTCCGTCCGCTCTCCCATCAGTTGTTCTACAAAGTCGAACTCCGGATGCTCCCGGGCCAACCACGCAGCATAGCTATCCCCCAGTCGGCTAACGTGGCCCATAAGTCTCCTCACTACGGAAAAACATTTCGAATCCCAGCTCCTCGTTCCAAGGGGAAGTGTGAAACTTCCCGATGCCGAACGTGCGATATCCCAAGTCCGACATCACTCGACCAAGATATGGACCACATCGCTCCTCCATTCCGGTCGGTTGCTCTGCGGTGGGCTTCGCTAGCGCGTTCTTGAATACCCTCGTCGTCGGCGGCTCGCACCCAGTGCGAATTGTATAACGCGCCGCCACGCACACCGGGCAGGTTGTGTAAGCTCGAGAAAAACTCAACCCTCGTCGGACGAGGCGATCAAAGTTCGGCGTGTGGATATGTGGGTTACCTAGCGCACCTATCGTGTCAAACCTTTGCTGATCCGTCATGATAAACAAAATGTTAGGGCGATCTAAGGCATCCATAGCTCGATTGTTGGGACTAAGTGTCAGAGCTGACGTAGGTTTGCGCCGGTCAGACGTCGAAATGCTTCGCGATACTTGGCCGAGGTGTTTTGGATCACGTCGTTAGGCAAATTCGGTCCTGGGTAGGTCTTGTTCCAGTCAAGCGTCTCGAGGTAATCGCGGACAAATTGCTTGTCGAAGCTCGGCGGGCTCGAGCCCATCACATAACTGTCGGCCGGCCAAAAACGAGAGGAGTCCGGGGTCAGGCATTCGTCGATCAGGATCAGTTCGGCCCCGTTTATTAGACCAAATTCAAACTTGGTGTCGGCGACGATGATGCCACAGCTCGCGGCGTGCGCTTTCCCTTCACGATAGACTTGTAGGCTCAACTCCCGCACCCGCGCCGCATTTGCCTCGCCGATCATGGTGCAGCATTGCCCCCAATCGATGTTCAAATCGTGCCCCGCTTCGTTCTTGGTCGAGGGCGCAAAGATCGGCTCCGGCAGTTCTGAGGCGAGTTGTAAACCAGCCGCCAGTTGATGACCGCAGACCGCACCAGTCGCCTGATAATCTTTCCAGCCGGAACCGGCGAGGTAGCCGCGCACCACGCATTCGACCGGCAAGGGTTTGGTCTTGCGTACAATCATCGATCGACCCGCGAGTTGACGCTCGTAGGGCCGCAGTTTCGCTGGGAATTGAGCGAAGTCGTCGGTGATAAAATGATTTCGGATCGAGGAAAATTTCTCGAACCAGAACGCCGAGATTTGGTTCAGGACCGCGCCCTTGTCCGGAATCGGGTCGGGAAGAATGACGTCGAAAGCGGAGAGCCGGTCGGTCGCGACGAAGAGCAGCGTCTCGCCGAGGTCGAAGACTTCGCGCACCTTGCCGCTGCGCAGTTTGGTCAATTCAGGAAGATCGAGCGAGACAAGAGTTTCGTTAGGCATGACGTCGCGGAGTTGCAAACAAGATAAGCTCGAACGGGGGCTTGTCGCCAATCGGAGGTTGATGCTTCGAACCGCAAGCACGGAGATTGAGATTGCGCGGTTTCTCGGCAGAATGCCGCATGTCCAGATTTTCCTGCGGCCAAAAGATGGTTGGCGTCCTCCTGCTCGCCCGCTTGTCATCCGTCGTGGCGGTGGCTTCCCCAATTCCCGCCACGCCGTCTCCTTCTCCGACCCCGGTCCTTTATTCGCCGCAGACCCTCGCTGAGTTGAAGCAGTTGCAGCAGGCGGCCCTGCAGAGCGACTACGGCTACCGGCAAGTTGCGCACCTGGCAAATAACATCGGACCGCGGCTAAGCGGTTCCGCGCAGGCGCAAAAAGCAGTGGAGTATGTCGCGGGCGAAATGAAAGCGCTCGGCCTCGAAGTGCAGCTCGAGAAGGTGATTGTGCCGCACTGGGTGCGCGGCGAGGAAACCGGCGCGCTCCTCCAGTTTCCTGGGCAGGCCGCGAACACGACACAAAAGATCGTGCTGACCGCTCTCGGCGGCAGTGTGGCGACACCGGCGGAGGGTCTCACTGCCGAGGTCGTCGTGGTGCGCGACTTCGACGAATTGAAGTCGCTAGGCAAGGAAAGAGTCAGTGGCAAGATCGTGGTTTTCAATCATTCTTTCGACAAACAGATGGCGGCCATGGACCATGGCGGAGAGGCTTATGGCCAAGCCGTCGTCTATCGCAGCGACGCGCCGAGTGCGGCCGCCCGCCTCGGCGGCGTTGCGGCGCTCATTCGTTCGGTCGGAGGCGCGGCTTACCGCCTGCCGCACACTGGTCAGACTGATTATGTCGCCGACGCACCGAAAATTCCCGCCGCCGCAGTGACGGAAGAAGACGCGGACCTGATCGCGGCGCTCGTGTCTCAAGGGCCGGTGCGAATGCGTCTTGTCCTCGCACCGCGACAATTGCCCGATGCCGTGAGCTACAACGTGATCGCGGATTTGAAAGGAACCGAGCATCCCGAGCAGGTCGTCATTGTCTCGGGGCATCTCGACTCCTGGGATCTCGGAACGGGCTCGATCGACGACGGAGCGGGCGTGGCCATCGCGATGCAAGTGCCGAATCTCGTCAAGCAACTCGGCCTGAATCCGCATCGCACCATTCGCGTCATTGCCTGGATGAATGAAGAAAATGGTTTACGCGGTGGCAAGACCTACGCTCGGGACCACGCTCGTGATGTCGCGAACCATTTCGCCGCGATCGAAACCGATTCCGGTGCCGGCCATCCGCTTGGGATCAACTTGGTCGGCAAGCCTGAACTAAAACTGTTCCTCGTGCCGATCGCCAAAGTGCTAGAGAATTCCGGTGCCGGCCTGCTAGCGGTTAGAGAACAGGCCGGGGCCGACATCGACCCGTTGGCGAAGCTCGGCGTCCCGAATTTCAGCCCGATCCAGGACAGTCGTTTCTATTTCAACTATCACCACACCGCGGCCGACACGCTCGACAAGATTGATCCGCACGAGTTGGCCGAAAACGCGGCGATCAACGCGGTTCTCGCCTACGGCCTCGCCAATCTCGAGCAACCGCTTCCGCGCTAAAGCATGACGGGAGCTCGAGAACGACAATCGCTTCACCCTGGGGCAGCGAATGCCGGTCGGGATAGCCGGAATGCCGAACGGGCCACTTTGATGACACCCTCGCGGAAGTGCACGCCTCGCTCGCCAACGCGTTAACGATTGATTTGCAGAGGCGAGCTGCCGAACCCCAATTTTCAGAAGGCATCGACAAGAGACTCGATCCACACGCAATGAACCGCGTTTCAAGGCATTGCTGGCGAAATTCATAGACGATTCCCCTTAAACGTGGCGGATCGAAGGAGCATATCTGCTGCTGATTTCAGCTTTCAGTGTTTCAGGTTTTCGCTTTTGTAAGGCATGAACGTCGCTGGCCGCCCTTATCGTACTATCTGGCTCAAACCGGATGATGAGCGGGTTGTGCAGTTGATTGATCAGCGGGCACTACCGCATCGGTTCGTCGTCGAGGACGTGCGGACGGTCCAGGAAATGGCAGCGGCGATTCGCGAGATGCACGTGCGCGGTGCGCCTCTTATCGGGGCCGCGGCCGGCTATGGGATGTATCTCGCAATGCTCGCAGAGATGCAGCCGGAGGAAGCAGCGACGATTCTGCGGGCCACGCGGCCGACCGCGGTGAATCTGGCCTGGGCGCTCGAACGTCAACTGGCGCAGCTCGCGAGCGGTGCGACGCCTGCGGAAAAGATCGCGCTCGCGCGCGAGATGGCGAACGCGGCTGCGAATGATGACGCGGAACATTGTCGCCAGATCGGCCTGCACGGCTTGGAATTGATTGACGCAATTGCCGCCCGGAAAAACGGGGCAGTGAATATTCTCACTCATTGCAATGCCGGTTGGCTGGCCTGTGTCGATTACGGGTCGGCGACGGCTCCGATTTACGCGGCGCACGATCGCGGCATCCCGGTTCATGTTTGGGTGGATGAGACGCGCCCGCGCAACCAAGGCTCAAAACTGACCGCCTGGGAGCTGGGCGAGCATGGCGTAGCGCATACGGTCATTGCCGATAATGCGGGCGGGCACCTGATGCAGCGGGGCGCAGTCGATCTCGTGCTCGTGGGAACGGATCGAACCACTTATACAGGAGATGTGGCGAACAAGATCGGAACCTACTTGAAGGCGCTCGCGGCGAAGGATAGCGGTGTGCCATTCTATGTCGCGCTGCCTTCGTCGTCATTTGATTGGACGATGCGCGATGGCCTGGCGGAGATTCCGATCGAGGAACGGAGCGCGGAGGAGGTGAAACATGCCGATGGCTGGGCGGATGGCCGGCTGGTCGAGGTGCGCGTCACGCCCGAAGGCAGCCCGGCGGCGAACTACGGGTTCGACGTTACGCCGCGGCGGCTGATCAGCGGACTTATCACCGAGCGCGGCATTTGCGACGCTAACGAACAAAGCATTCTAGCAATGTTTCCTGAACACGCGCGATGAATGAAACGGGCGCGGTCAAGTTCCACTACGAATCTTCCGGGGCGGAATTGGCGCCATTTCCTGGTTTCGAAGAACTGAATGCAGCCCGGCAGGAGTTGCGGCGGCTGGGTTTGCTCGGCGTGAATGAGAGCGGGATCGGGTATGGTAACGTCAGCCTGCGGGACGGAACGACGGATTGGTTCTACATCACGGGCTCGGGTACGGGCGTTTTACAATCGTTAGGCTGGCAGGATTACGCGAAGGTGGTCGCGTGGGATCTCGAACGTAATTGGCTGCGCTCTGAAGGCCGGGCGATAGCTTCCGCGGAATCGCTTACTCATGCGGCGGTGTATTCGATGGTCGGCGAAGTGCGCGTAGTCGTGCATGGGCATGACCCGAATCTGTGGCGAAGCCTGCGGCAGCAAGGTCCCGCCACTAAACCGGATGTGCCCTACGGCACGCTTGAAATGGCACGGGAAGTTCAGCGGCTTTTTCGAGAAACCGACGTGCGCAACTGGAACATTTTCGCGATGGCTGGGCACAGAGATGGGATCGTGGCCTTCGGCCATGATTTCCGCGAGGCGCTGGGCGCGCTGGCGGCGGCTTCAAGATCTTCTTCTTCGTCTTCCGGCTCGTGAGCGGGGGCGAGCGAACAAAACGCTGGCACGCTGAAATAGGAGCGCTCGCATTTTTTTCGGTCGCTCAATTTTCTCAGCAGGTCGATGACGCTGGCATCGCGAACAGCACTTGCGCGATTCAGTGCTACGCTGATAAAGCTGTCCGGATCATGGCCGGCTAACCATGGAGCGGTTCCTTTCCGAGTTAAAGCGCCGCAACGTGTTGCGCGTTGCCGCGTTTTACGCCGCAGCCGGCTGGCTACTGGTGCAGATCGCCACGCAGGTGCTCCCGGTGTTCGATGCTCCGACGTGGACGATGCGCGTTGTGGTCGTCGCGGTCGTGCTTGGCTTTCCCTTTGCGCTCGTTTTCTCGTGGTTCTACGAGCTGACGCCGGAGGGCCTGAAGCGCGAAGACGAGATCGACCGCTCGCAGTCGATCACTCGCAGCACCGGCCGCAAACTCGATCGTTGGATCATCGGCGTGCTCGCCGCAGCCGTCGTCGCTTTGCTCGCCAACCAGTTTGTTCCCCACAAGGAGGCGCTGGGCAAAGCGATTGCCGTGCTCCCACTGGTGAACGACACCGGCGATCCTAACAACGAGTATTTTTCCGACGGGCTTTCCGAGGAATTGATCAGCGCGCTGGCGCAGATCAAGGAACTCAAGGTCATCGGGCGCACCTCGTCGTTTCACTTCAAGAATACTAACGAGGAGAGCAAGGTCATCGGCGCCGCGCTCGGGGTGGGCTATCTGCTCGAAGGCAGCGTGCGCAAGTCGGCCGGACGCGCGCGCATCGCTGTCAATCTGGTGCGGGCCGCGGATGGCGCGAACGCCTGGTCGCAAATTTACGACCGTACCCTGCCGGACATCTTCGCGGTGCAGGCGGAGATCGCGCAATCGGTGGCCGGCGCACTTAAGGTAGCGCTATTGGGTGATACCGACAAAAACCCGGACGCGCCCTCAAACCAGAATGTCGATGCCTACACCGCCTATCTGCAAGGTCGCTATTATGAGCAACGCTATACAGCCGCCGATTTGCGGAAGGCGATTGGGTTCTACGACGCGGCGACCCGCAGTGACCCGCACTATGCGCTGGCTTACGCGGCTTTGTCGAAAAGCTGGTGGGCGCTGGGCGATATCACAGGTGAAGATGTCGCTGAGGCCAATCGCAAGGCACGAGTTGCCGCGGAGCGCGCGGTGTCCGAAGACCCGAAATCCGCGGAAGGGCATTCTGCCCTCGGTCAAATCCTCGTCAGCGTCGATCGGAACGCAAAAGGTGCCGAGGCGGAATTTCGACGAGCCGTCGAACTGGCTCCGGCTTCCGCGGACCCGAAGATCGGGCTCTCCTCAATCATCGGAGATTTCGGTCAGATCGAGGAAGCGGTCGAGCTTTTGCAGCAGGCAGTTCGACTGGAGCCGCTGTCCACCAACGCTCACTTCGATCTCGCGAGGCTGCTGACCTCCCTCGGTCGTTACGATGAAGCCGCGCAATCGGCCCGCAAGGCGATCGAGCTCCAGCCGGGCGGCGCCGGGACCTGGGAAATGCTGGCCCTGGTCGAGGCGAAACGCGGGGACGGCGAGGCGGCCCTGAAAGCGGCCGCGCAGGAGACCGATCCAGATTGGCGCGCCTACGCCATGGCTCTGGCCCAGCAAGCTCGAGGTGATGCGGTGGCCGCAGATGCGGCGTTGAACGCATTGATTGCCGGCCACAGCGACGACATGTCTTTTCAAATCGCGGCGGTGTATGCCTTCCGCGGCGATGCCGACAAGACCTTCGAGTGGCTTGACCGGGCCTACGAGAAACACGATCCGGGCGTCATGGCGATTATCGACAATCCGTTTACGCGCGAGCTGCGGTCGGACCCGCGCTTTGCTGCCTTTTGCAAGAAAGTCGGCTTGCCTTCGCCGCCGTGATTGGGAAGAACCGAAGAGCTTACGATTCCGGCCGGCATCATGGCTACCCTCGCAGTGGTGATAGTGCCGCTCGCGATCTTCGGGACGCAATGGCGCTCGCCTACTGGGACAACGCCAAGTCATATCGAGACTTTCACGTTTTCAGAGGGGCCGACTTTACTCGATCGCTATTTTCCCGGGCTGGCAGAGGCACGAGCTAGTGATTTTGATGTCGGCTTTGGCCCAGAGCTTTTGAAATTTTTTCATTGTCGTTTTTGCTTCCTCCGGGTCCTTGTTTTGCGCACGCAGGCTTTTCGACAGGCCGTAGAGCGACCAGCCGTTGTCCGGCAATCGTGCAAGATCATCGCGGTAAACCTGCTCGGCTTCGGCGTAACGACCGTTCTGCATGAGCGTCGCGCCTAACGAATGGCGAATTGGAATCAGCCAGCCGGGTGGTTCATCGTATTTGAGCGCGTCCTCGAGCTTGATCGCTTCGCGCAGCTCCGCAATCCCGGCATCGAGTTTGTTTTCCCGAATCAGGATCTCGCCTTCGGTCATGTGTTGAGCGAGAGCGAGCAAATCCACGGCGGTGTTGTTGCCCAGGGTTTCCTCTTTCGGGACGAGCTTCGCTTTTTCGAGGAAAATCGCCTGTTCTTTGCGCGCATTTTCGGGGTCGCCTTTCGCGGCGTAGGCGATGGCGCGGGCGGCATGATGAAAGGCGCGCGTTCCGGTCATGTAGTCCGCGTAATCGTCAGGCTCGGCCAGAATTTCATTCCACATCCCGAAGCGGACCATCACTTCCATCGGCATGGCGACAAAGCCTTCCGCCAGGAGCGCGTTCTCTTTCAGGAAATCGGCCGGCAATTGCGCGACCATGGCGCGGATGTGTTTCATCGCGAGCGCGCGCTGACCGGTCATCATTGCCGCATAGGCCAGCATGTGACGGTTATGAGCGACGTAGACGTTGATGAATCCCACCGGCGGCCCGGCGATTTTGCGATAGCGGCGATCCGCTTCGACGGCCTTGATGTTGGTGTCGACGGCTTCCTGCCAGCGCCCGCAACGAATGTCGATATGCGACGGCATATGCACGTTGTGGGCGAGGCCAGGCTGCAATGTGCGCAGACGGTTGGCGGCCGCGGCCGCCCGTTCCGGATGCGGCGAAGCTTCGGTCGCGTGGATGTAGAGATGATTGGCGAATGGGTGTTTCGGATCGAGCTTTAAGATCGCCTGGAGAGTCGCGAGGATTTCGTCGGTGCCCGGATTTGCCTGACCTTCCGGCGTCCATTGATTCCATGGACGCAGATCCATCATCGCCTCGGCGAAAAGGACGCCGACATCCTGATCGTTAGGGTAATTTTGCCAAACCTTGCGCATCGCATCCGCGTAGGCCTGATCGAGCGGTGCGCGATCTTCCGGCTGCGGATTGGCATAACGATGGCTGAGCGCCTCGATCAGGTCGCGCTCCACCGGCGATGCGTGTTCGGCGTTCTCCTGCGCGAGCTTCAGTTCCTTCCAGGCCAGCTCCGCGGCCGGCGGCGGGACGAGCGGCAGGTTGATATGCGGTCCGCAGGCGAGCGCAATGCCCCAATGGGCCATGGCGCATTTCGGATCGAGCCGCGCCGCTTCCTGAAACGATCGGATCGCTTCGCCGTGATTAAAGCCGTGATAAAAGGCGAGGCCTTGATTGAAATAACGCTGCGCCCGTGGCGAATCGGTCGTGACCTTTCTCGTGTAAGAGCCGAGACCGTCGAAGATCGGCTCTTTCGCGTTCACGATGCCTGTTCCGGCCAGCGCGACGGCCAGCCCGAGCGTGATCCAAATGCGTCCGATTGTCGGTTTCATGACAAATTCAATCTTTGCAAAGAGCGCCGAGGCAAGGATTTTCGAACCATGTTTGATGTCTCGATCACCCGGCGCGAAGCGGCCCGCGTGATCGGCGGCGCGGCGGCCGCGGCTCTCTGCTCAATCCCGCTGCGCGCGGCGGAAGAAACCACGATGCTGTCCCGCGCCATTCCAGCGACGGGCGAGAAAATCCCGGCGGTCGGTCTCGGCACCTGGCAGGTGTTTGATGTGGGCGCCTCGCCTAACGATCGACAACCGCTCAGGGAAGTCCTCGCCCGTTTTGTCCAACTCGGGGGCAAGGTGATCGACAGCTCGCCGATGTACGGCCGGGCCGAAAGCGTGATCGGAGACCTGACGAGTGAACTGCATCTGCGCAATTCACTTTTTCTCGCCACCAAAGTCTGGACCAGCGGCAAACAGGCGGGGATCGATTCCATGCAGCGATCGTTCGATCGCCTGCGGGTGAAGCGGCTCGACCTCATGCAGGTGCACAATCTGGTCGATGTCGACACCCAGCTCGTCACCATGCGTGCCTGGAAGGAAGCAGGGTCGCATCCGTTATCTCGGCATCACGCACTATGTCGATTCTGCGTTCCCGGAAGTGGAAAGAATTCTGCGGCGCGAGAAGCTCGACTTCCTCCAAATCAATTACTCGATCATCGACCGCGCGGCGGAGGAGCGGCTCTTGCCATTGGCTCGCGAGCGCGGAGTGGCGGTGTTGATCAATCGTCCATTTGCCAGCGGCGATCTCTTCGCGCGAGTTCGCGCCAAGCCGCTGCCGGATTGGGCAGGGGAGTTCGATTGCAAATCGTGGGCGCAATTTCTTCTCAAATGGATTCTGGGCAACGCCGCGGTCACCTGTGCGATTCCCGCGACCGGTAACGTCAGGCACCTGGAGGACAACATGGCGGCTGGGCTCGGTCGGTTGCCAGACGAGAAGACGCGGCAGCGGATGGCGGAGTTTGTCGCTGCGCTCTAGCCAGGCCGCCGAGCGAACATGATGCCTCGTTTGCGCATCGCGATGTGGTCCGGGCCACGCAATATCTCGACCGCGATGATGCGCTCGTGGGGGAATCGGGCCGACACGGTGGTAGTCGATGAGCCGCTCTATGCCTTCTATTTGCAGGCGACCGGAAAGAAACATCCCGTCGCCCAGGAAGTCATCGCGAGCGGAGAGACCGACTGGCGGAAAGTGGTCGCAAAGCTGACGACAGACGTTCCCCCATCGGGGCACAAAGGCCCCTCCACATTGGATTTTTTATCAGAAACAGATGACACATCATCTCCTGCCGGAGGTGGAGCGTGACTGGCTTAATGGCCTAACGAATTGTTTTCTGATTCGCGATCCGGCCGAAGTGATCGCGTCCTATGTCAAAAAGAATGATGATCCGGAACTGGAGGATCTGGGTTTCGTGCAACAGGCTGAGATCTTCGAGTGGGTGCGAGAGCGATCGGAGACAATTCCGCCGGTGATCGACGCGCGGGATGTCTTACAGGATCCCGAACGGTTGCTGCGCCTTCTATGTCGCGCGATTGGAGTCGAGTTTGATCCCGCGATGCTCAGTTGGCCGCCTGGCCTGCGCGAGACGGACGGCGTTTGGGCGAAACACTGGTACGGAGAGGTGGCAAAGTCGACCGGGTTCGCACCTTATCGCGAGCGGCCTGCGGAGGTACCGAAGCGATTACGCGAGATCGAAGCGCGATGCCGGGAATCTTACGACCGGCTTTTCCAACACCGCCTGCGGTAAGAGCCAAAATGTGGGAGCCGCCTCTGTGCGGCGACTAGCGCGCAACCCCGCCGGTCCTATTTCAACAAATAATCCCTGATGAACTGCACCGTGGCGTAGAACAAATAATCGGCGTTTTTCTTTTTCCCGAAGCCGTGACCTTCGTCCTTCCCCAGCATGTACCAGACGGGCGTCCCCTGTTTCTTGAGCGTGGCGACGATCTGCTCCGCTTCCGATTTCGGGACACGCGGATCGTTCGCGCCCTGCACCACGAAAAGCGGTTTGGTGATCTTGTGCGCATTGTTCAGCGCGGCGATTCGTTCCATGAACTCGGCCATTTTCGGATCGCGTTCGTCGCCGTATTCGACGCGTCGCAGATCGCGACGATAACTCTCCGTGTTTTTCAAAAACGTCGCCAGATGGGAGATGCCGACGATGTCAATCGCGCAACGAATGCGATTCGCGTAATTCGTCGCCACCTCGAGCGTCATGAATCCGCCGTAGGACCCGCCGTAAGCCATGACGCGGCCGGAATCGAGCTGCGGTTGGGTCTTGATCCAGTCGAGCAGGGCAGAGATATCTTTGTAGGAATCCTCGCGCTTGAAGCCATTGTCGAGGAGAAGGAAGGACTTCCCGTAGCCGGCCGATCCGCGCACGTTAGGGAAGATCATCGCGCATCCGAGCTCATTGAAGAGGTAGTTGTTCCGTCCCTGGAATCCGGGGCGCGCCTGCGATTCCGGACCGCCGTGGATGTTGACGATGACGGGACGCGGTCCCGGGAATTTTTTCGCGTCGGGCTGATAGAGAAAGCCGCTGATCTGGCGTCCATCGAATGATTTCCAAGTCACGAGCGTTGGCTCGACAAAACGATCGGCTGGTATGCCGCCGGTCTCGCTCATCGTCCAGCGAGTCGGGACGCTCCTGGCCGTTTTGGGCGACCAGGTATAAACATCGGAGGGTGAGCGCGCGCTGTTCACATTGAAGGCGAGCTCGTCTTGCTTCGTGCCGCGCTGCCATCTCAGACCGGTGATGACAGAGGCGGCGATCGGCGGGTCAAACACGGGATCGGGCTGCGCGGTGGCGGCCATTTTAGCATCGCGCATTGCGACCCCGACGACGTGCAGCGTGCTCGTGCCATTTTCATTCAGAGTGTAGGCGATGCGCTGGCCGTCGCCGCTCAGGTCCCAGCCATCGACATCCCACTTTTCGTTAGGCAAGAGATACGTGTGCGTTTTGGTTGCGAGATCGATGTAGGCGAGGCGTTGAAATTCCGAGTCCCGGTCCGTCGTGACGAAAATGCCTTTGCCATCCTTTGCGAAAAGCGCCTGCGAGTAGGCGACCTTTTCAGCGTTCTCGGCTGGGCGGGGCGTTAACTCGGTTCTCTCGCCCGTCTTCGTGTCGAAGAGCCAGAGATAGCTTTCGTTAATCGAGACGTACTCGAGGACAAGGAGTCGGGAGTCGTCTGGCGACCAATCGGTGATTTGCCAGCCACCGCCTTTCACCTCGGCGAGAAGTCGATCGCTCTTCGGATCGTCGGGCGATTCAAGGTAGATGTCGGTATCGGCGCCGTTGCGTCGAGTCGAAGTGTAGGCGACGCGCTTGCCGTCGTGGCTCCAGGTGGGAGAGGAGTTTCTCGACTTGCCATCGGTCAGCAGGGCTACTTCGCCAGTCGCGAAATCGTAGCGATAATTCTGGTTGAACTCGTTTCCACCGGCGCTCTTGGAGAAAACAAAAAAAGCACCGGCTTGCGGATCGAAGCTCGCGTCGTTGATGCGATCCGCGAAAAAGGTCAGCTGGGTGCGCGCGCCGCCCGGTTGCGTGACGAGATGCACCTGGTTTGTATCGCCGAAGCGCGTGAGAATAAGCATCTCCGGTTTGCTCGGATGCCAGTCGAGAAAAGTGGCCGCGCGGCTCTCGGTATAACGCCCGACCTGTTCGGCGATCTCCGCCGGGATCGGCGGCACACCATCGAGCACGAGGCTGTCGGGCGGACGTGAAGTCTTGGCCGGAGGCTCGGCCGCGAAAAGGCGAGGCCGGAATCAAGACGAAGCGGCAAGAGCGAAAGAGCGGACGTTCAGTAGCTTCACTCGCGAACTAACTGGAGAATGGTAGAATTAGGAAAGCAGGAAAGCAGGAAGAGTCTGAGATAACGATCAAGGATATCTCGGAGCTGTCTGTTTTCCTGCTTTCCTTCCTTCCTAATTCATTCTTCATCATGCATGCTGCAGCAATTCAACGAGAAGAACCGCGACCTGATCGTCAACATCAACGGCCGGCTCGTGCCATCGGGAGGAGGCGGGAGTCAGTCCGTTCGATTCCGCGGTCCAGGGAGGCGATGCGGTCTGGGAAGGATTGCGGCTCTACAACGGACGCATCTTCAAGTTACACGAACACCTCGCCCGCCTGCGCCGTTCCGCCAGCGCGCTCTCTTTTGCGGAAATTCCGCCTAACGAAAAGCTGATCGACGAAATCAAACGCACCCTTGCGGCCAACCAAATGCGCGACGGCGTGCACATTCGTCTCACGCTCACCCGTGGGGTCAAGATCACCTCCGGGATGGACCCGCGCCTTAACCAGAGCGGGTCGACGCTCATCGTGCTGGCGGAACACAAGGCACCCGTTTACCCAAAGAGCGGCCTGACGTTAATCACCAGCAAGATGCGCCGGCCGCCGCCGGAAATCCTCGATCCGCAAATTCATCACGCCAATTTGCTCAACTCGATCCTGGCCAAGATCGAAGCGAACAAGGCCGGTGCCGACGACGCCATCATGCTCGACCTGCGCGGCTTCGTCGCGGAGACGAACGCGACGCATCTCTTTCTCGTCAGGCAAGGTGAGGTGGCGACGAGCCGCGTCGTTGCCTGCCCGGAAGGAATTACGCGCGCCACGGTTCTGGAGATTTGCGCCGCGGAGAAAATCACGCTGCCATGAAGCCGACCTGACGATCGAAGATTTCTATCGAGCGGACGAAGTTTTCTGCACCGGCACGATGGGCGAACTGGCGGCAGTCACGACGATTGACGGTCGCGCCGTGGGCAATGGGCAAATCGGCGAAATGACTCAGCGGCTGAGCGAGCAATACGCTCGTCGCACCGCAACCGAAGGTGTGCCGGTCGTCGATTAGACTTTTGTCCGTCGTCGGCACCTGTCATCCTGCCGGCATGGAAATGCCGATACCCAGCGATGGACATCGCAAACTCGAAAAGATTGCGGGTCAATGGGAAGGCGAAGAGACGATGCATCCTTCGCCGTGGGATCCGCAAGGTGGAAAGGCGACCGGTCGCATCAGGAGCCGCGTTGCGCTGAGCGGTTTCGCTCTCATCAACGATTACGAACAAGAACGCGACGGCAAGGTTACCTTCACCGGTCACGGCGTTTTCACCTTCGATCCTAAAGAAGATCTTTACACCCTGACATGGTTCGATTGTATGGGCGTGCCCCCGGAAGTCTTCAAAGGAAGATTTGAGGGCGATGTCCTAAAACTTGCGCACGGCGGCCCGGGGATGCACGTGCGCCTGACATACGACCTGCACGAGGCCGCTTGCCTAACGACTAGCATGGAAATGTCGCAGGACGGCAAGACGTGGAACCGGCTTTTCGATGCCCGGCTGAGGCGCCGCTGACCGCTCCCGAGTGTTACGCGGGAGGTCGACGGTCCATCCGGAGGGATGTGTTCCTCGGCCTAACGATCTATTCCGTTCGCAAGGCGGTCACGGGATTGAGCCGGCTGGCCCGGCGGGCGGGAAAGAGGCAGGCGAGGAGCGCGGCCGTGCCGAGGAGGACGATCGTGCCCACGAAGAGGAGCGGACTGTGCGCCGAGACCTGATAGAGCTGTGAGGCGATCAATCGGCCCAGAGCGAGCGCAGCCGCAAGGCCAGCGACGAGGCCGAAGAGAACCGGCTTCATCCCCTGGCCGACGACCAGGCGCAGGACGTCGAGAGTTTGCGCGCCGAGTGCCATGCGGACGCCGATCTCGCCGGTTCGTTGCTCGACGGTGTAGGCGACCGCGCCATAGATCCCAACCGTCGCGAGGAGGAGCGCGACGCCGGCAAAAATGCCGAGTAACCACATCATGAGACGGGCTTGGCCGAGCGCCAGGCGGACGACTTCATCCATCGGCTGCGGCTGGGCGAGAGCGATCGTCGGATCGATCTGGGTCAGGGACCGCTGCACCAGCTGCGTGACCTCCAGCGGGTTTCATCGGGCTGCGCACCGTGATGCTCATGAACGGAAAATTTTCCTGTGCCCAGGGCCGGTAGAATTCCATGTCGTTAGGTTTGGCCGATCTTGCCCGAGCGAACATCTCCGACTACGCCAATAATTTCCGCTGGGGTGCTGGCGCTTGTGACAAGCAAGGTCTTGCCGATTGGATTTTCTTTCCCGAAAACCTTTCGCGCTCCCGCCTGGCTGATCAACATGACGTTAGGCTGACCGGCGAGATCGTGCTCATTGAAGTCGCGCCCGGCGACAATCGGAATGCCCCAGGTTTGGAAGTATCCTGGCATCGTATCGTGGGAGGGCGCAGCGTCACGCTCCGGCACCGGCGGCACATTGCCCTCCGGGCGAGCGTAGAGAGTGGCGCCGTTGCCACCGGCGAGCGGGAAATCGCCGCCCACGGCCACGCTTTCGAAACCAGGGATCGCGCGCAACGCCTCCTGCGTCCGCTCCGCGAAGCGCTGGCGCGACGCCTCATCGGGATAGCGCGCCTGCGGAAACGTCACGAACGCGACCCAGAGATGATCGGCCCGAAAGCCGAGCGGCTGCTGACTTAGCCTGACAAAACTGGCGATGAGCAGAGCCGCGCCCGCGAGCAGCGCGACCGAGAGCGCGACCTGCGCGCCCACCAGGATTTTGCGGAACCGTTGTTGCCGCAGGCTGCCGCTCGTGCCGCGGCCGCCTTCCTTCAAGCCGTCGACCAGATCGGAGCGCGACGCCTGCCAGGCAGGATAGATTCCCATCGCCAGACCGGTGAGGAGCGAGAGCGCGAGCGTGAACTCGAGCACAGGCAACGAGATGCTGACGCCGGAGGATTCGAGCGGGAGAAAGTTTGCCGTGATTTTCGGCACGAGCGGGATCAGTTGCCAGGCGAGGAGCGCGCCTGACAATCCCGCGAGCGCGCTCACAAGCAGGCTTTCGAGAATAAAAAGCCGCAGCACACTGGCGCGTGAAGCGCCCAGCGCGAGGCGGAGTGCGATCTCGCGACGCCGTCCACTGAAACGGACAAGGAGAAGGTTGGCGACGTTGCTGCAGGCGATGAGCAGAACGAAACTCACGGCTCCGAAAAGGGTGGCGAACGCCGGGCGCAACTTGCCGGTCGCATCTTCCGGCAGCGGGACGACGATGGTTTTCAGGCCGGCGTCGATCTTGCCGGGATTCTGGGTGCGGTAACTTTGCTCGAGCGCGGGCAGGGCAGCCCGGGCCTGCTCGATTGTCAGGCCAGGCTTCAATCTTCCCACCGTGCGCAAAAAGGCCGTCCCGCGCATCATCCGCTCGTGCGAAAAGCCAGGAATGACGAACGGCTTGGTCGTCCAGACCTCGTTGCCGTTCGGTCCGACCCACGGCACCGGCATATTCGGTAAGACGCCAACGATGGTGTGCGCGACGCCGTCGAGAGTGATGCTGCGCCCGAGCACATTCGGATCGCCGCCCAGTCTTCGCCGCCAGAAGTTCTCTGAGACGAGCGCGACATCGGCGCCTTCCTCTTCGTTAGGCAAAAAATTCCGGCCGCGAATTGGTCGCACCCCGAGAACGTCGAAGTAATTCGCCGTCACCCGGAAGGCGCCGATCTGGACGGGATCGCCCAGGCCGGTCAAAGTGACGGCCCCGCCGTTGTCGGCTGCGAAGCCGTCGAAGAGCGTCTGGCCTTCGCGATAAAGCTGAAAGCGTGGCGCGGAGAGCGGCCATTCGAGGGCCTCGGCGGTCTTTTCCCCGGAGTGAAATTGGACGAGTCGGCCCGGGTCTTTGAAGGGCAGGCTGCGCAGGAAGAGATCGTTGATCAAACTAAAGATCGCGGTGTTGAGCCCGATCCCGAGGGTCAGGGTGATGACGGCGAGGAGGGTAAAGCCCGGCGACTTGAACAACTGGCGCAGCGCAAAACGAAGATCAATCAGCATACGACTCCCAAGGTTGAGATGCGCCGGTGGGCGCGATTGGATTCAAATAAGAGACGCCGCCGAAGTCGAGTTTTGTCTGGCCAAAATGTTTGCGAAATAACGGCCGCGAAGAAAAGTACCTCCATGAGTGCTGCACCTTCCTATCCACCATTGTCACCCGCACTGACTGTGAACGACGGCGCGGCGGCGATCGAATTCTACAAGCGCGCCTTCCGAGCCGAGGAGCGGTCGCGCCTGACGGATCCCGAGAGCGGCAAGATCGGACACGCCGAACTGACGATCAATGGCGCGCTGCTCATGCTCTCGGACGAGTATCCGCAGTTCAACAAATCGCCGCAGACTCTCGGTGGGACGGCGGTCAAGCTCAGCCTGATGAGCGCCGACGCGGACGCGGACTTTGATCGCGCGGTGAAAGCCGGCGCGGAGGTGCTCCGAGCCCTCACGAACGAATTCTATGGTCATCGCTCCGGGACGTTGCGTGACCCGTTCGGTCACGAATGGACCATCTCAGAGGAGATTGAGAAGGTTAGCCCGGAAGAAATGCAACGGCGCTGGAACGCATTGGTGGCAGAGACGAGAAAGTCCGCCGCCTGAACCAGCGAACTCGTTCGAGTCGACGGACCACGCGTTTCCGTGCGTCCTGACGTCGCCGGGGCGAGGCCCTCCGGGCGTGGCCTAACGACTGGCGAGTCGGGCGCGCAGATTGATCTGCGTGCCGCTCAGGGCGACCGAGACCGGGCAGTTCTTCTTCGTCTGCTCGGCCTGTTCCTGGAACTTTGCCTCGTCGATTCCCGGCACGTCGGCTTCCGTCTCGAGATCGATCGCGGTGATGCGAAAACCGCCGCCGCTTTGCTCGAGCTTCACATTTGCAGTGGTCGCGATTCGTTTCGGCGGAAAGCCCGCTTTTTCCAGGCCTAATGAAAGTGCCATGGAGAAACAGCCGGCCTCTGCGGCCCCGATCAGCTCTTCGGGATTCGTGCCGCTGCCGTTTTCAAAGCGAGACGAAAACGAGTAGGCGCCTTCGAAGGCGCCGCTTCCCAGTTTCATGCTGCCCTGGCCGCTCTTGAGCGTGCCTTCCCACACTGCCGATCCAGTTCTTGTTGCCATTGGCCAAGCTTCTCCAGTTCCGCAAAGCGCGCCACCGAAAGTGCGGCATTTCCGGCCTGCGGCGCTCTAAACCGAGGCCTAGCGCAAGTAGAGGTTCGGTTCGACGAGTTCGAAGCCGGGCGTGTTCTGGACAAAGTGCCGGAGCCAAAACGCGTGGCCGGCGCCGAAGGCGACGAGCACGCGATCACCGGGTCGTGCGATCTGCGTGAGCTTGGCAAAAATCTTCGCGTTGCGTTGATACCAAGCCGCGTTCAACTCCGCCCCCGGTTGTTCCTTCTGGTCTCCAAACACGAGCAGCCCATAGTAGAATTTCTGGTGACCTGACAGGACCTGGGCAGGCTCGTTCTGATCGGCCAGCATGAGCCGGATCGGTTTCGTTTTCTGCGCGGCTTCCATCTGCTTTACCATCTGCTCGACATTCTCCTGCAGACGGGCGAGCGCCGCAGCTTGCCCGTGCGTTTTGGCGTAGGCATCGACTTTGTCGAAAGGGAAATAATCGATCGTCTCGCTCTGTTCATCGATTCCGTAAACGATTTTCTGGTCGAGTTTGTAGGCAAGCCGGTAGGCGATTTGCACGCGTTCGTCCGGGTTGGTGGCCAACTTTTCGGGCGTAAATTCAGCGAACTTTTTCGTCCCGAAATCGGCCCGATCGGAGAGCGCTTCGATCGCGATTTTCGTCGGATTGAATTTGGCGAGGCGCGTCGCGACATCGGCCAATTCGGCCTGCTTGGCTGGCGTGAGGACGCTCTCGACTTTCATATTGTGCAGGTCCAGCCCCGGATTCCCAAAGTGATAGGTGCCGAGCACCATCACTTGAATGGGAGGAGGATCCGGAACGGGATTTTGGGCCGACAAATTTGTGCCGACCAAAGCAACGAAGCAGGCGCTGAAAAAGAATTTCATAATGTTGTTGGCTCGCTCAATGAGATGCAGGTTGCCGAGGGCTTGGATTCATCTTTCTTCGGACAACGAATTGCTGGTTCGCGAAGACGTGACAGCGCCCGGCGCCGACTGATAGCGTGCGCGAAATGGAAGCGGCCGATTGGGCATCACTGAGCGACGAGGAACTGCTCGAGCTCCGCATCTCCAAGCTCGGCTTGCGGCTCGAGGGCTCGGCCCTCGCTCCGCTCATCCGGCAGCTTTATGACGAGCTTGCTGGCCATGGGCTAATCTTTCGGCCGCCCTGTCACATCGGCGATGAATGGTTCGTGCCGGTCGGCATCCCGGCGATCTTCCTGCCGTTTTTTCTCGTCCACGATCGGCTGCGCGCGCTGGAGCGGACGATGATGCTCGAGGTCGAAGGCGGAACGCCCGAGTGGTTCATGAAACTCATCCGGCACGAAGCCGCGCATGCCTACAGCTATGTCTACCAGCTTCCGCGCAAGAAAAAATGGCAGCAGACTTTCGGGCGGACCTCGCGTCGAGGAAACGCCGGATTTCTATCAGCCGCGCCCGTTCAGTCGCAGCTACGTCGTGCATCTCGACGACTGGTACGCGCAGAGCCATCCGGACGAAGATTTCGCCGAAACCTTCGCGGTCTGGCTGACGCCGGGACTCGACTGGCGCAAGCGTTACGCGGGCTGGAAGGCGCTGCAAAAACTCGAATACGTCGATGAGCTGATGCGCTCGCTCGCCGGGAAGCCGCCGCAACCGCAGCATCTGCCGGACTATCGCGTCGCCGACCACGATTGCCTGAACCTCAAGCTCAAGACCTACTACGCGCGCAAACGGAAACTCTACGAAGATACCTATCCGGATTTCTATGATACCGATCTGCGGCAGCTCTTCGCCGCGCCAGCCGGACCGGGACGAATCACGGCCAGCGCGTATCTGCGTCGGCGGCGGCGGCGGCTATTGAACTCGGTCTGCCAGTGGACGAATGAAAAAAAATTCCGGGTGAACAAACTACTCGCGCGGCTCATCGACCGCTGCGACCAGCTCGGTCTCCATGTGCTGAACGACGATCCGCAGCAGGATTTTCGCGTCACCTCTTTCATCACGACGCTGGTGATGAATTATCTTTTCACCGGCAAGTTCAAGCGCACCAAATAACGTGAAAAGAAACTTCAAAGTCCTCGCGCTTTTCGACGCCGTCCGTCCCACGACGATCGACCAGGACCTGAGCGCGGAGATGAAGACGGAGGATTGGAAAACCGAGGCAAACGTCCTGACCGCGCTCGGCGACGCTCGGTTATACGACGGAGCATCTCGCCATCTTCGACGACCTCGATCTGCTCCGGCAAAAACTGGAAACCTTCGCGCCCGACGTCATTTTCAATCTCGCCGACCAGTTCAAGAACAACCGCGGGTTCGACCAGAACATTGTTTCGTTTCTCGAGATGCAGGACGTGCCCTTTACCGGCTGCGGGGCGACCGGTCTCGTCCTTTGCAAACACAAGGGCATCTCGAAAAAAATCCTCAGCTATCATCGCATCCACGTGCCCGAACTTCGTGGTCATCCCGCGCGGTCAGCGCATCGCACGGCCCGACAGCTCAAGTTCCCGCTCCTGGTCAAACCGGTGAAAGAAGAGGCGTCCTACGGCATCGCGCAGGCCTCCTTCGTCGAGACCGACGAGCAGTTCCGGGAGCGCGTCGCTTTTATTCACGAGAAACACGACGGCGACGTGATCGCCGAGGAATACATCGAGGGCCGTGAACTCTACGTCAGCCTGATGGGCAACCTGCGGCTGACCGTTTTTCCGATCCGCGAGCTGATCTTCCGCGAGGTGCCGCCGGACGAACCAAAGATTGCGACCTATCGCGCGAAGTGGGACGAGGAATATCGCAAACGCTGGGGCTTGCAGAATCAGTTCGCCGAGGACCTTGCTCCGGCGCTCGTCGCGCAGATCGAGCAGATGTGCAAACGCATCTACCGTCTGCTGACGATCGATGGATACGCGCGGATGGACCTGCGGCTGACGGCGGCGAACGAGGTCTTCTTCATCGAGGCGAATCCAAATCCGATTCTCGCGGAGGACGAGGACTTCGCGCTTTCAGCGGGCAAGGCGGGTCTGCCGTATCCGCAATTGATCGACCGGATCATCCGGCATGGGATGAAGACGGTGCGCGATTGATCGGAGCTTTCTCGTCAGGCTCGGATGCCGGGCTTCGACCCGCGTACGGTTTAGCGGCTAGCGCAGCAAGCGGAAGTTTGCCGGGAGTGACACCGCGCTGGCCGGCAAATCGGGATCGAAGGCGCCATTGAGCAATCCGCCACCGGCGCGGGGCTCGGAATCGTTCACTGCAACTTTCGCCGGAGGCGGCTCGATCGCCGGTTGACCTTTGGCTTTCAGTTGGTCGTTCAGCTTCGGCAGTTCGTTTGTGAGCAGGCCTTCGAAGTCTTTCGTCGCGTCGGCCAACTCGCGCCGGAGCGAATCGATTCGCGCGATCTGATAATCAGCCGGTTTGCCTTCGTAGCTCAGGATCGCGCCGTAGAGCTGGTCGGTATGTTCGCGCAGGCGTTCTTCGCCGGTGATCGCGCCGCCTTCGGTCGTGGCGACGATCTGCTTGCGCACCGCATCTACTTTTCCGTCGAAATCCGCTGACCGCTTTGCCGCGTCGCTTCGTCGGCGGCGAGGGCTTGCTCGCTTTTCGCGAGGCCGCGCGCGCAAGGCGAGAATGCGATCCATCAACGCGCTTTCGTCGCCGAACAATGCCCTTACTTTCTGTGCCGCGTCGTACTGCGCCTTGCGATCGGCTTCGCTGAATTTGTCGCGTCGATCGAGCGCCACAGTCAGCTTCATTTCGTACGGCTTGTCATTCTTCGTCATGCGCACGGTATAAGTGCCGGGCAGAACGCGCGGACCGGTCGTGCCGGCGCTGGCAATCTGCGCGGCGGGCGGAACGCGCGGCGGCTTCTCATGCATGCTCCAGGTGACGCGATTGAGACCGGGACGTTTGCTCGCGGGCAGGCTGTCGATCACTTTGCCCGAGGCGTCGAGGACTTCGATCTTCAATTTGCCGAAGAGGTGACGCGACTTCTGATAATAAGTGATGACTGCGGCGTCGGGTGGATTGTCGCCGGTGAAAACGGCTGCGCCGTTAGGCCAGCCGCCGTTGCTCTCGATCCGCTGCTGCTGCACCGGCTTCGCCGAGACAAAGCTCGCTTCTTTCGTCAGGAGATCCGGCGTGAGCGAACGCAACGGCGTGATGTCGTCGATGATCCAGATGCCCGCGGCCGTGAGTGGCGAGAACGAGATCGTTCGTCCGCGGCTGAATCGCGAGATCGCGCACCGCGACGGCCGGGAAACGGCTGCCCTTGAATTGCGCCCACGACTCGCCGCCGTCGATCGAGACAAAGAGCCCGAACTCCGTGCCGAGGAAAAGCAGATTCGGCTGCACCAGGTCTTCCTTGATGACATGCGCATAGCCGCGGACCCCTTTTGCGTCCTGTGGCGTGACTAACGGTGTCCAGCTCTGGCCGTAGTCAGTCGTCTTGTAAACATAGGGCGCGAAATCGCCAAAGGTGTGGCGATCAAACGCGGCGTAGGCCGTGCCGGCATCGAAGTTGCTCGCCTGCACCCAGCTGACCCACGAATTCTTCGGCAGGCCCGGAATGTTGCCGACGACGTTGTTCCAGGTCTTCGCGCCGTCGCGGGTGAGCTGCAGGTTGCCATCGTCGGTCCCGACCCAGATCAGGTTCTTGTCCTTGGGCGATTCGCTGATCGAAAAAATGGTGGTGTGCATTTCGGCCGCGGAATTGTCGATCGTGACGCCGCCCGATTGTTCCTGTTTCTGTTTCTCCGGATCGTTCGTGGTCAGGTCGGGCGAGATGCGTTCCCAGCTCTGGCCGTGATCGCGGGAGCGGAAAAGAAATTGCGCGCCGATGTAGATCGTTCCCTTTCTCGTTAGGCGAAGCGACCAGCGGCGTGTTCCAGTTGAAGCGAAGCTTTTCCTTGTAGTTCGGCTTCGGCTGAATGATGCGCGCTTCGAGGGTGTGGCGATTGACCCGGCCGACGTAGCCGCCCTGGTATTCGGCGTAGATGTAATCGGGATCAGCCGGATCGACGAAGGTGTAGAAGCCGTCGCCGTTGAAGACGTTTTCCCACTGCGCGTTGGTGATGCCGCCGGGATATTCCGACTGGCCGACCCAGCAACTGTTATCCTGCAAGCCGCCGTAGACCTGATACGGATCGGCGTCGTCCACGCTGACGTGATAGAACTGCGAGATGGGCAGGTTGTTCGCCTTCCACCATCGGTTGCCGCCATCGTAGGCATACCAAATCCCGCCGTCGTCGCCGGAGATGACGGTCTTGCGGATTGGTCGGATCGATCCAGACGGCGTGCACATCGCCGTGCGCGCCATTGAAGCCGCCGACGGTGGCGAAGCTCTTGCCGCCGTCCTCGCTCAGGATGAGCGCGCCGTCGGTCTTGAAAACGCGATCCGGATTTTTCGGATCAACGATCAGGTTCGCAAAATAGAACGGACGCCAGACCATCCACTGACTCTTGTCGCGCTGCGCCCAGGTTTGTCCGCCGTCGTCGGAAACAAAAAGCGCGCTGTCGGTTGATTCGACAAAGGCATAGACGCGCTTCGGATTCGAGGGCGCGATCGCGACCGCGAGCCGGCCGTAGGGCTTCTTCGGGAAACCCTTGTTCGCTTCCGGGGTGATCTCCTTCCAGGTCGTGCCGCCGTCGGTCGTGCGGAAGAGTCCGCTGCCCGAGGGATCGTTAGGCGTTTCGCCGCCGGAGCGATAGGTCCAGCCTTTGCGCCGGAAATCCCAGAGCCCGGCGAAAAGAATGTTCGGGTTGGTCGGATCCATCGCGATCGTCGAGGCGCCGGTGGAAAGATTCGGACCTTTGAGAATCAGGTTCCAGGTCTTGCCGCCGTCGGTCGTCTTGTAGAGACCGCGATCGGGCGAATCGCTCCAGAGCGCGCCCGGCACCGCGGCATAAACCGTGTCGCTGCTCTTTGGACTAACGATGATTTGCGAGATCCGTTCCGAGTTTGGCAGCCCCGACTTGTTCCAGGTTTCGCCGCCGTCGGTCGACTTGTAGATGCCGTCGCCGATCGAAACGCTGTTGCGGACCCACGGTTCGCCCGTGCCGACCCAGACGTTCTTCGCGTTCTTCGGATCGAGCGCAATCGCGCCGATCGATTGCACCGGTTGTTCGTCGAAGACCGGACGATAATGCGTGCCGCCGTCTTCCGATTTCCAGACGCCGCCACTGGCCGCGCCGACAAAGATCGTCAGCTTGCCGGAGGACTCGCGGTTGGCGGCGATGGCGGAGACGCGGCCGCTCATCGTGGCCGAGCCGATGTTGCGCGCGCCGAGACCGGAGATGGTCGCAGAGCTGTAGGGCGCCTGCTGCGCCGGCAGCGACGCCGGCAAGAGCGAGTGAGGTGAGGAAGAGAATTAAGAAATCGCATGACGTTTGAGAGGTGAATTATTTCGTGGCCTTGGCGGGGAACTCGAAGATCGCGTCGTCGACCGGGACGTTGGCCTCGCCCTTTTCGATGATGATTTTTTGTTTGTCGGTCGAACCTTTGCTTCCGGCCTCGATCGAGAACGGGAAGTAAACGCCGTTGACCTTTTCGTAGTCGCCGAGGTCGGTCTCGACTTCGACCTGCGCGCCTTGCTCGATCCGCTGATCGATGACGCGGATCTCGAGAAAATAATCCGGATCGAGATAGACGTAACTGATGTCGCCATTCTTGCGCACCACCTTCAGTTTGTGTGCCGCGGTCCCTTCGACGTCTTCGGTCCCGAGATAAGTCACGGTTTTGCCCTGTGCTTTCCAATTCTCCAGCGGACCGCCGATTTCCGCCTCTTCGACCAGCGACTTCGATTCGTCGGCCGACATTTTCTCCGGATCCTTCCGGCCATAGAACGGGAAAATCTTCCAGCCGCTCGTGCCGTTATAGGCCTGCACCAGGTTCATTCCCTGGAGGACGGCATCGGTCCGCACTTTCCCGGGACGCTTTTTCGTTTCGGTGTATTTCAATTCGAGCTGGCCTTGATTGACGAGCAACCGGCCTTCGAAGCGGATCGTCTTGATTGCCTCGAGCGCGGCCGCGCCGCCCTTGGCCTCGAGATTTTTCGCGACCAGTTCGTCGACCGTTGGAGTTGGCGCCGGAGTTTGCGCCATCGACGAGCGGCAAGAGCGAGCAAGCCGGCGAGAAGACAGAGAGAGAAGGCGTAAGTGCATAGTGAAGTTCTGCCGTTCGAACTGAGCGGCGGCGCAGCCTGATGCAAAGCGCGTGCCATCGCAAGCAATCAGTTGGAATGCATTGGCTAAGTGTATGTTGCAAACGATCTGCAAGATCGCCTAACGAATTCGAATTCCCGAAAACGGGATTTTGGTCGCTCGAATCTGGGATGGAAGGCAGGAGCAGCGCACGCCAGGGCGGTTCAGCAGAACAGAGTGCCCAAGCGCGTCGCTCTTCCTACCCTCTAGCCCATGTAATAGCCGCCGTTCACATTCAAGACGTGGCCGGTGATGTAGCTGGCCATTGGCGAGGCGAGGAAGAGCGCGGCATCGACGATCTCGTGCGCGTCGCCCAAGCGGCCTAACGGAATCTGTTTCTTGAAATTTTCCGTCACCTCATCCGGCATCCCTTTGCTCATCCCGACGTCGATGAACCCGGGTGCGATCGCGTTGACCGTGATCTGCTGACGGGCGAACTCGCGCGCCGAAACTTTCGTCAGGGCGATGATCGCGGCTTTGCTCGAGGAATAATTCGCCTGCCCGAAAAGGCCCATCTGTCCGCTGACCGAGGAGAGATTGATGATGCGTCCGCCCTGGCGCAAAATCCGCCGCGGCTTTTTGCGTGACGTTGAATGTCCCGGCGAGATTCACCCGCACCACGCTCTCAAATTCTTCCAGGGTCAATTTCTTGATCGTTCGATCGCGAATGATTCCGGAGTTGTTCACGAGAACGTCGAGTCCGCTGAATCTTTCGGCGATGGCCGTCATCATCGCTTCGACCTGATCAGGCTTCGTCACGTCGCATTCGACGACGAGCGGATGCTTCAGCCCGCGCGGCGACGTTCTCCGCATCGGCTTTGTTTTTCCCCTCCGGGATCGCTGATGAAATTGACGACGCAGTGCGCGCCGCGATCGCCGAACGCTTTGATCATCGCCGCGCCGAGGCCGCGCGAACTGCCGGTCACGAGAACGACTTTGCCAGTGAAATCAAACGGATCAGTCATCGGCGACGTTAGGCTGGAATCCAATTGCCCGCCAGATGAATGCCGGTAGTTTGCGCTCGAATGCCTTCACCGGTTCGTATTCTCACCGCCGTTCCGATCTGCGATGGCCACGACAGCGCCATCAACACGATCAACCTCGAGTTCATCCGGCACGGCATCGAGGTCGTTTATCTCGGCTTTCATCGTTATGCGGGCGACATCGTGCGCGCCGCCATCCAGGAAGATGTCGCGGCCATCGGCATTTCCAGCTACAACGGCGGACACATCGATTTCTTTGCCGAAGTCGTCAGGCAACTGCGCCGCCAGGGGGCGGGCGACATCGCGGTTTTCGGCGGCGGCGGCGGCACAATCACCCACGACGACGCCCGCCTGATGAAACGGCAGGGCGTCGACCAGATCTTCTTCGCCGGCACATCGCTCGACGGAGATGGCGGATTACGTGCAGAAACATTACGGCAAGCCGCGCAAAAGGACGGCGAATCAAGAACCAGGACCTGGCTCTGGCGCGGGAGTTGACCGCAATTGAAGACTCGTTCGCAAGAGGGAAGGCGGCCAGGGAGAAATCGAGAATCGAGAAACGTCAATCGAGAAGCGAAGGTCATCGGTTTTACCGGCCCGGCGGGGCAGGCAAGACGACCCTGATCGACGAATTGGTCCTGCGTTTCTTGCGATACGAGCCGAAAGCGCGGATTGCGATTCTGTCGCACGATCCCGAGCGTGATCGGCGAAGGCGCGCTGCTCGGCGACCGCGCCACGATGATCAACTCGCAGGACGATCGCGTTTTCATGCGCAGCATGGCGACGCGCGGGCAGGCCGGGGGATTGTCGCCGGCGACCGAGAGTTGTCTCGCGCGCCTAACGAAAGCGGATTTTGATTACGTTATCATCGAGACGGTCGGCACCGGGCAGGAAGCGCTCCCGTTTCGCAGCGGATTGATTGATCAAACCGTCCTGGTGATGAATCCTGATTACGGCGCGCGTTTGCAGTTGCAGAAAATCGTGATGCTCGACGTGGCCGATATCGTGGTCGTGAACAAGACCGATCTCGACCGGGCGAAAGCGGCGCTCTCGGAAATCGAGCATCGCCTGACGCAGAACAAACGGGAGCAGCAGATGGTCGCGACGGTGGCGAAGCGTCATCGCGATCCGGGGGTGGATGAATTGTATGAAATGATAAGGCGGGATTCTGTGGCAGCGGCCTATGACGACCGCCCAAAATCGGATGGTCAGAACAAGCAGAATCGGCGCTCAAAGAGCGCCGCTACAGGGAAAAAGAAATGAGCAAACTGGGAGCGGTCATCGAAGCAGTGGAGAAGCACGAAAAGTTCGTGCTCGATCAGGTAAAGCGCGCTCGGACGGACGAAAAGTTCGGCCGCGAAATGACGGAGCGCTGGAGCAAGATCAAAGCCGGAATTCCGATTGCGCGCGCGCCGACTGGTCTGCCGTTGCCGCGGCTCGCTCTGCCCGAAATCGACGAGGCGGGGGAGATCGCGCGTTATCTTTTCGGCGACGGTTTGCCGGGGGAATTTCCGTATCTGAACGGCGCCTATCGCGAGATGTATCTCGAACCGCTGCAGGAGATCGAGATGCGGCAGTTACGGCAACAGAAAATCGCCTGACGGATCGCAATGGAGACGGCCAAACGAAACGGCGCGAAAGGCGAATGGCGCCAAGCCAAAGGTGGAGCCTCAGGAAGAGCCGACGCGCCTCTTCTCGGGGCTCATGCTCGCGGAAGATACGAACAAGCGCTTCCATTTCCTGAGCGCGCACCAGCGCTCGAAACGCCTCAGCACCGCCTTCGACGGCCCGACTCTCTACGGCATCGACTCCGACGCCGATGGCGTGTTGGGAAAGATCGGCGAAGGCGGAGTCGCCGTCGACACCGTCGAAGACATGGTGCGGCTCTACGACGGCTTCGAAGTCGGCGCGCCGAATTTCTCGGCCTCGATGACGATCAGCGGACCGGCGCCGATCATCATGGCGATGTATATCGCGGCCGCGAAACGCCGCTTTGGCGCCGAAGGTCGTGCCGAATCTCCGCGGCACGATTCAGGCCGACATTTTCAAGGAAGTCCAGGCGCAGAACGAAACCATTTTCCCGACGGAAGCATCGCTCCGTTTCCTCTGCGACATGATCGAATGGACCACCGACCCACATGCCGCGCTGGTATCCGGTCTCGATCAGCGGTTATCACATTGGCGAAGCCGGCTCGACGCCGGTGCAACAGGCCGCCTACACGCTTTCGAACGGTTTCGCCTACGCCGAAATGCTCGCGGCGCGCGGCGTGCCGGTCGATCAATTTGCGCCGCGCCTTTCCTTCTTCCTCGATTGCGGTCTCGACGTCGAATACATCGCGCTCTCGCGGGTCTCGCGGAAGATCTGGGCGATCGGGATGCGCGATGTTTTCGGCGCCAGCCCGCGCGGACAGATGTTCAAGCTGCACACCCAGACGAGCGGACGCTCGCTCATCGCGGCGGAATTCAAGAACAACCTAACGAGAACGGCCGCGGAGTTGATGCTCGCTTACATGAACGGCACCAACTCCTGCCACTCGAACAGCGCGGACGAGCCTTTCACCACGCCGAGCGAAGAATGGATCCGGCTCGCCGCGCACGGTCAGGCCATCCTGCTCGAGGAATCGGGCATCTTTAAACACACCATGAACATGCTGAGCGGCTCGCCCGGCATGAAGGCGGTCGAGCGCGCGGTGGAAAAAGCGATTCTCGACGAATTCCGCGAAATCGAATCGCTAGGCGGTGTTTTGGCCGCGGTCGAAAATCGCTATCAGCGCAGCCAAATCCAAAACGCGGCGCACCGTTACGAACAACAGATTTACGATGGCACGCGACCGATCGTCGGCCTGACGCGTTATCGCGATCCGAACGAGGAACCGCCGAAAATCGAACTGGCGCGCACCCCGCGCAAAAGACAGGAGTTACAGGTCAATCGGCTGAAGAAGTTCAAGAAGAAGAATGCGGGCAAAGCGGAAAAGGCGCTCGATAAGCTGGCCGCGGTCGTCGAGAGCGGAGAGAACACCTTCCCGGCCTTACTCAAGGCGGCAGAAGTCTGTTCGTTAGGCCAAATCACCGGGCGCCTGCAGGAGCTGGTCGGCCATTTCCGGCCGATGGTGTAGCGCCAGGCAACGTGGGAGGGGCCTTTGTGCCCCGATTGGTGGCGGCATGTCAGACCCCCATTCCAAGAACCTGCGCCTTCACCGGCTGAGGGATGTCTCTTCGACTTTCTTCGTGCTCATGACCAGAAGCGCAGGAGGAATCGCTGCGGAGAACAATCCTTCTTTCACGCGCCGAGGCTGAAGAAACAGCGGGCAAAAAGCGAGGGAAAAACCCCTAACGATTTGGCGCGCGCGGCTCGCGGTGGGCCAGCTTGAGCGGCTTCGCTTCTTTCAGCACGTGACGCGCGATGACGAGCCGTTGCACCTGCGAAGTGCCTTCACCGATCTCACATAATTTCGCGTCGCGCAGATAGCGCTCGATCGGCAGGTCGCGGCTGTAACCGTAGCCGCCGTGGATTTGCATCGAGCGATCGCAAATTCGCACCGCCGATTCCGAAGCCATCAATTTCGCCATGGCAGATTCCTTCGTCGTGTTTTCACCCTGGTCCTGCAGGTAGGCGGCATGCATCGTCATCACTTCAGCCGCTTCCAGTTCCATCGCGGAATCGACCAGCATCCATTGCACCGCCTGGAAATCGCCGATCGCGTGGCCGAATTGCTTCCGCTCGTTGGCATAGGAGTTGGCGCGCTCGAAAGCCGCTTCCGCGATCCCCACCGCGAGCGCGGCGATCCCGATCCGTCCGCGGTCAAGCACGGTCAGCGCCTGTTCGCGGCCGCGCCCGCGTTCGCCGAGCAATTCTCCCTTTCGAGTTCTCGAAACGCAGCTCGGCCGTGTCGCTCGCCCGCATTCCGTAGGTGTGAATCTTTCGCACCGGCGTGACCTGGTCTTTCATCAAAATGAAAGCGCTGATCTCGTTCTTGCCTTTGTCGGTCTGGCCGGTCGTGGCCATGACAACGACGAGATCGGCCGTGCGTCCGCTGGTGATGAATTTCTTCATCCCGTTGATCTGCCACTGTTCGCCCGTCCTGGCTCGCTTTCGTTTCGATCCCGCCCGTGTCGCTGCCGGCGTTCGGCTCGGTCAGGGCCCAGGCGCCGATCCATTCGCCGCTCGTTAGGCGCGGGAGATATTTCTTTTTTTGTTCCTCCGTGCCGAAGCGATTGATCTGGCCGACGGCGAGCGCGTTGTGCGCCGCGATGTCCATCGAGAGCGCGGCGTAAGCCTTGCCCAATTCCTTGATCGCGAGCGCGGCCGTGACGTTGCTCATTCCGCCGCCGCCGTATTCCTTCGGCGCGGCCATTCCCATCATGCCGATCTTTCCCGCCTTGGTGAAAATCTCGCGCGGCAATTTCTCGTCGTGGTCCCAGTCGTCGGCGTGCGGCATGACTTCGTCGCGGGAAAATTCGGCCACGCGGTCGAGGAAGGCGCGTTCTTCGTCACTCAGCGGATGTTCGAGAATCATAGGAGGCAAAATAGGCTGCGGGCATGGCAGAGCGAAGGAAACGCAGACGCGATCTCGGGCGAGGCATCCGTCTGATTGCTGGCCGCTCGAGCCGAGCTCGCTTCTCGCATAGCCATACGGGTTCGCTCTGCTATCGTGCCCGGCGCGATTACGCGAGCAGAGTCAGGCGAGCAACTGCCGCGATCAGGCTAACGGCCTCTCAGGGGAGTTCAATCCGTCTAGAGCGCAGACCTCGAACGGCGCGCCGGTCTTGGCGCGGATGTCGTCCACCGTGACCGCGGCGCCAGGATGCAGCTCGGTGAGGACGAGCCCGCCGCCTTCTTTCACCTCGAAGACGCACAGGTCGGTGATGATGAGGTTAACGACTCCCAGGCCCGTGATGGGCAGCGTGCATTGTTTCAAAATCTTTGGGCTGCCGTCCCTGGCGCAATGCTCCATCACCGCCACGACGCGCTTCACGCCGGCGACGAGATCCATCGCGCCGCCGGGTCCCTTGACCATCTTGCCGGGAATCATCCAGTTAGCGATGTCGCCCTTATCCGTCACCTCGAAGGCGCCGAGAATGGCGAGATCGATGTGGCCGCCGCGAATCATCGTGAACGAGTCGGCGCTCGAGAAAAAAGCCGAGCCGGGCATCGTCGTGATGGTCTGCTTGCCGGCGTTGATCAGGTCGGCATCCACCTCGTCCTCGGTCGGGAAAGGGCCGATGCCGAGCAGGCCGTTCTCGGACTGCAGCGTGACGTTCATGCCTTCGGGAATGTAGTTGGCCACCAGCGTCGGGATGCCGATGCCGAGGTTGACGTAGTAGCCGTCGCGCAGTTCCTGCGCCGCCCGCTTCGCCATCAGCTCGCGGATGGGGTTTTCCTTCTTTGCCGCGGCGCCGCCCTGCACGGTGCGGAACTCGATGCGCTTTTCGTAGCTTGCTCCCTGGATGATGCGGTCGACGAAGATGCCCGGCGTGTGGATCTGGTCGGGATCCAGCTCGCCGACCTCGACGAGTTGCTCGACCTCGGCCAC
The DNA here is from genome assembly GCA_963821915.1 of uncultured Verrucomicrobiae bacterium. Taxonomy (GTDB): domain Bacteria; phylum Verrucomicrobiota; class Verrucomicrobiia; order Chthoniobacterales; family UBA10450; genus Palsa-1392. The sequence continues at coordinate 41,526 of CAWGFS010000012.1, read as the reverse complement.
GCAGACCTTGCCGCAGGTGGCGATCATCGGGTTGAAGTTCCGGGAGGTTTTTCGAAAAATGAGGTTGCCGGATTTGTCGCCCTTCCACGCCTTCACGAGCGAGACCTCGGCTTTGATGCCGGGTTCGAGCACGTATTCCTTGCCGTCGAAAACTTTCGTCTCCTTGCCCTCGGTCAGTTTGGTGCCGAAGCCGGTGCGGGTGTAAAAGCCGGGGATGCCCGCGCCGCCCGCGCGCAACCGCTCGGCGAGTGTGCCCTGCGGGATGAGTTCGAGTTCGAGTTCACCCGCCAGCACCTGGCGCTCGAATTCCTTGTTCTCGCCGACGTAGGAGGCCATCACCTTCTTTACCTGCCGGGTGGTGAGCAGAACGCCCATGCCGAAGCCATCCACGCCCGCGTTGTTGCCGACGATGGTGAGGCCTTTCACACCGCTGTCGTGCAGTGCGGCGATGAGATTTTCCGGGTATGCCGCAGAGTCCGAATCCGCCCGCGGCGATTGTCATGTTGTCGTGGAGCAGGCCGGCCAGCGCCGCCGTGGCGTCGGAGTAAACTTTGCTCATGTGGAGGGAAATCTAACCACGGATTCCGCGAATGGGCACGGATGAATTCCCCAACTGTTCTAACTCGCAAGGGCAATGGAAGATCGATTCTCTGCTCTCACGTGCTCGTAGTTGCCTAGCATCCCGGACTTACGGGCGAATCCGCCAAGGGACTCGCCGCGCCGAGTCCAGTTTCGAATTTGTTGCGAATCAGGGCGACGCTTGCCGCCACGGGATTCGTCGCCAGATTGCAGGCTCTCTTATGTCCAAATCACTCGCTCATCGTCTCGCCGAATACGCCTGTTCTTTAACCTACGAAGATCTCTCACCGGAAGTGGTGCACGAGGTGAAGCGGCGGGTGATCGATTCGTTTGGCTGCGCGCTCGGCGCCTGGCACGAAGAGCCGTGCGTGATCGCGCGCAAAGTCGCCTCCGATTTTTCGGCGAAGAATGGCGGCACCGATCATCGGCACCGATCACCAGGCGCCGCCGGATTGGGCGGCGTTCGCGACCGGCTGTTGCATTCGCTATTTCGATTACAACGACACCTATCTTTCCAAAGAACCGGCGCACCCGAGCGACAACATCGCCGCCGCGCTCGCGGTCGCGGAGAGCGTCGGCGCGAATGGCCGCGAGCTGATCACCGCGATCGCGCTCGCCTACGAAGTGCAATGCCGTTTCTGCGACGCGGCCAGCATTCGGGCGCGCGGTTGGGATCATCCGACCTACGGCGCTTTCTCGACCGCGCTGGCGGCGGCGAAGCTGATGAAACTCGATCCCGGAGAAAACTCGTCACGCGGTCAATATCGCGGGCGTAAATTGCGCGGCTTTCCGGCAGGCGCGAGTCGGCGAGCTTTCGCATTGGAAAGGCGTGGCCTTTGCCAACGCGGCGCGGCATGCGGCGTTTACGCGGCGCTGCTCGCGCGCGCCGGAATGACCGGGCCGGCGCCGATTTTCGAAGGGCAAATGGGTTTTGAAAAGGAACTGGGAGTGTCGTTAGGCAACGTGGGCGAGGTTTTCGTGAAGCGGCCGGATGCGAAGAAGGTCAACGAAGGCACGGCGGCGATGATTCTCAAGACGAGCATCAAATATTGGCCGGCCGAATATCACAGCCAGAGCGCGATCGAAGCCGCGATGTTCTTGCGCAAGGAGATTGGCGATCCGTCCAAAATTCAATCGGTCCGGATCGAGAGCCACGACGCCTCGGTCGACATCATCGGGAGCGAGCCGGAGAAATGGAAACCGGAGACGCGCGAGACGGCGGATCACAGTCTGCCCTACATCACGGCGATCGCGTTGATCGATGGCGAGGTGACCGACAAACAATTTCAGCCCGAGCGTTTCATGGATCCGACGATCTGGAAATTCCTCGAGAACGTGACGGTGGAACGCAACGACGAGCTGAGCGCGCTCTACGCGAAGGCGGTAGCGAACATCGTTCACGTCACTTTGCAGGACGGTCGCACCCTGACCAAGCGAGTCGATTATCCGCTCGGCAACGCCTTTAACCCGGTGAGCGACGAGCAGCTCGAAGGGAAATTCAACGCGCTCGTCGTGCCCGTCCTCGGCGAAGAAGGCGCCCAAAAGATTGTGGCCGCTGGCTGGAAACTGGAGGAAGCGAAGAATCCGTCCGAGTTAATGAAGCTCGCGAAGATGCCTGACTAGCGAATGACAATCGCTGGGGAGCACAGGCCACTGGCCTGTTGGTGCCGTTTGGTCAGCCGACGATCCCATCGGAACCGCCCGCGAATAGGCCGGCGGTCCGTTCTCCCGATGAGCGAAGCGAGTCGCGCTCTTGCGTGCAAGCGTCCGCGGACGCGCTAGGATATAAATGGCTCACCGACGAAGCGCGAAACTTCGCGAACTGATCGCCCATGGCATCGTCGCGATGCCGGGCGTGCCGAATGCCTCAATGGCGCGGCAGGTGGAGCGCGCCGGGTTCGAGGCGGTCTACATCAGCGGCGCGGGCCTGGCGAATTGCACCGCCGGTTTGCCGGATGTCGGTTTGCTCACGCTGAACGAAGTCGCGACGCTCGCCGGTTTCATTGCCCGGGCGGTGAAAATTCCGGCGATCGTCGATGCCGATACCGGTTTCGGCGGCGCGGAAAATGTCGGGCGCACGATTTACGAACTGGAGCGCGCCGGACTGGCCGGTTGTCATCTCGAAGATCAGGAATTTCCGAAACGTTGCGGACATCTGGCGGGGAAGCGTCTCGTCGAAACCGAGGAGATGTCGGCGAAAATTCGCGCAGCCGTGGCGGCCAAACGCGATCGCGATTTTCTCGTCATCGCCCGCACCGATTCGCGCGCGCTTGAAGATTTCGAAGGCGCAGTGCAACGCGCGAACGCTTACGTCGCGGCCGGCGCGGATGCGATTTTTCCGGAAGCGCTGCAAACGAAGGAAGAGTTCCGCGATTTCGCGCAGGAAGTGAAAGTGCCGCTGCTCGCGAACATGACGGAGTTTGGCAAGAGCCCGCTGCTCAGCGTGCGCGGAGCTGGGCGAGCTCGGTTATCGCATGGTCATTTTCCCGCAGAGCGCCTTTCGCGTTTCGATGAAAACGACGGGCGAATTTTTCCACGCGCTTGCAAGAAGCCGGCACGGCCGAAGGCTGGCTCGACCGGATGCAGACGCGGAAGGAACTTTACGAGACGCTGGATTACGATCCGGCCGCGGAGAGCTGGCCGGGCTACGAGGCAGAGCTGAGCTGAAAACGTCCGAACGCTCGATGAAGACGTCGCATCGCGGCTGTATTCCGTAATTGAACGTTGAACGTTGAACGTTGGACGTTGGACGTTAAGAATAACGACCAGACCTCAGGAGAATTTATGAACACTGAAACCAAACCAGCCTACAGCCCAGGACTTGCCGGCGTGATCGCCGGCGAAACAGAAATCTGCTGGGTCGATCCCAATGCCGGCCTGATGTATCGCGGCTACGACATTCACGAGATGGCGGAGAAAGCGAACTTCGAGGAAGTCGCTTATCTCCTTCTCAACGGCGAACTGCCGACGATCGAACAGCGCGAGGAGTTCTCCTCACGCCCTGGCGGCCGAGCGTCCGCTGCCCGAAGCAGGTCCTGGAGATGCTGCGGCTGATGCCGAAGAACACGCATCCGATGGATATGCTGCGCACCGGCGTCTCGATGCTCGCGCCGTTCGATCCCGAGCTGAACGACCACTCGCACGATGCCAACATTCGCAAGGCGATCCGCCTGATCGCCAAGGTATCGACTCTGATCGCGGACGGTTTTCGGATTCAGCATGGGCGAAAATCCGCTGCCGGAACGACCCGACCTGACGCTGGCGGGAAATCTCTTTTACAAACTGAGCGGCGAAGTGCCGCCGTCGTGGAAGATCCGAATGATGGACACGATCTTCATTCTCTACGCCGACCACGAATTCAACGCCTCGACCTTCGCCGCGCGCGTGACGGCGTCGACGCTGGCCGACATGTATGCGGCGGTCACGAGCGCCTGCGGCACGTTGAAGGGCCCGCTGCACGGCGGCGCGAATGAAGAGTCGATGAAGATGCTCGACGAAATCAAGACCGCCGACCGCGCGGAGAAGTGGATGATGGATGCGCTGGCGAAGAAGGCCAAGATCATGGGCTTCGGTCATCGCGTTTACAAGAGTGGCGACTCGCGCGTGCCGATCATGCGCGAGATCGGGCGCGATCTGGGCAAGCGGGTGGGCAAGGAGCAATGGATCCCGATTTGCGAAAAACTCGAAGCGACGATGGAGCGCGAGAAGAAGCTCTGCGCGAACGTCGATCTTTACGCTGCGCCGGTTTTTACCATGCTCGAATTTCCGCCGGAGTTGAACACGCCGATCTTTGCCGCGTCGCGCGTCGCCGGCTGGTGCGCGCATGTCGTCGAGCAACACGATCACAACCGCCTGATTCGTCCGCGCTCGCTTTACACCGGCCCGGCCGCGCGGCCCTACAAAGCAGCGGTCGCATCGAATGGCGCATAGTTCTGTGGCGTTGGTCTATGGCCGCCGTCGCAGTTTCCCTTGCGCCTCACAGCGAGAACAGCTTCTACCAATGAACGAACTCTATCACTTCAGGAGAAGTACGCGCCTAACAACGCCTGTTGGGGCTGCGGACCGGCCAACGCGGAAGGCTTGCGCATCCGCAGCTTTCCGGAAGGCGACGAGGTCGTGGCGGAATGGAAACCGGAGCCGAAATACGAGGCGTTTCCCGGCGTCTTGAATGGCGGAATCATCGGCACGCTGCTCGATTGCCACTGCAACTGGACCGCGGCGTGGCACCTGATGAAGCAGGCGGGTGACGATCATCCGCCCTGCACCGTGACGGCGGATTACGCAATCAAACTGCTGCGTCCGACTCCGACGAATGGTCCGGTTTTTCTCTCCGCGAAAGTGGTCGATTCATCTGCCGATCGCGCGACGATCGAAGGAACGCTGAGCGGCGGGCGGAAAAGTTTGCGCGACCTGCCGCGGCACATTCGTCGCGGTGAAAGAAGGCCATCCGGCGTTTCATCGCTGGTGAGAGAATTTGAACGTGCGGAAGCGCGTCCCTGCGGACGGACGTGTTTCCGCAGGCCAGTGTCTCCCGGCGTCGTTAGGCGAATTCAGTGCCCGAATTTCGTCGATGCAGGACTGATCGAACCGCAGTTAGGTTTCAGACATGAAGACATCTAACTATCGAGTCGTTCCGTTACCGACCGAACTCGCGGACGCAGCGCGCCGCGCGGCGCAGGCCGGCGCCCGGATCACGCTTTCGTGACGGTCGACTCGCCGACGGGCTATCCCTGTCGGCATTGCCTGCGCTGGGCACAACCGGGCGAACAAGTCATTTTGTTCCCTTATGCGTCGATTCCGGCGGGCCGTCCCTATTCGGAGATGGGACCGATTTTCGTCCATGCGCAACCTTGCCCGCGCTACGAGTCGACGGAGCAGTATCCGGCGGACTTTCGCGCGGGCCGCGTGATTCGCGCCTACGACCGGGAGCAAAACATGATCGCCGGTGAGATTGTCAACGGACGGAAGCCGGAAACGGTCATTGAAAAGCTATTCGAGAATCCCGAAACTGAATTCATTCAGGTCCGGAGTGCGGACCGCGGTTGTTACACCTTTGGAATCGAGCGCGCATGAAAACACTCGAACTTCTTCCGCCTAACGACACCATGTATCAGGCCCTGGTGAATCGCGATTCGAGCTTTGAAGGGATCTTCTTCGTCGGCGTACGCACCACCGGCATCTTCTGTCGGCCGACCTGCAGCGCGAAAAAACCGGCCCGCGAAAACGTCGAGTTTTTCCCTTCCCCTAACGAGGCGCTGCTGGGCGGATATCGTCCTTGTTTGCGCTGCCAACCGATGGATCCGGCTCGCTCCGCGCCGGAGTTGATCGAGCGGCTGCGAGCCGAGGTTGAGAAAGCGCCGGACGGGCGCCTGACGGACAAAGAGCTGGCCTCGCTCGCGATCGATCCGTCAACCGCGCGCCGTCAGTTCAAGCGCTATTACGGCATGACTTTTCAGGCCTACCATCGCGCGCGGCGGATGGGGCGGGCGTTGCGCGAGGTGCGAAAAGGCGAACGGGTGGAAGATGTACGCAATGGCAGCGGCTTCGAATCAGAGAGCGGGTTTCGCGAAGCGTTCACCAGGATCTTTGGCGATCCGCCGACGACAGCGAAGAGGCGCGACTGTCTCTTCGCGGAACGAATCGAAACGCCGTTAGGCACGATGCTGGCCGTGGCTGATGATGAAGGTTTGCGTTTGCTCGAGTTTGGCGATCGCCGCGCCCTCGAACGCGAGTTGCCGATTCTGCGGCAGCGCTTGGCCAAGAGCGTTGTTCCCGGACGAGCATCGGCACCTCGAGGCCGTCCGCGAGCAATTGGCTGAATATTTTGCGGGCAGGAATCTCGAGTTCGATCTGCCGCTGGCTCCGGTCGGCTCGGAATTTCAGCTCCGCGATTGGGAAATCCTGCGTTCTATTCCGATTGGCGAAACGCGCTCCTACTCCTGGATGGCGGAACGCATGGGTGACCCTGGGGCGCGCCGCGCGGTAGGGCGAGCGAACGGCACCAACATGATTTGCATCATCATTCCCTGTCACCGTGTCATCCGCGCGGATGGCACCCTATGTGGCTACGGCGGCGGTCTCTGGCGCAAGAAGTGGCTCCTGGAACACGAGCGGAAATTCGTCCGCGCCCAGGAGGACTCGAACCTCCGACCGTCGGATTAGAAATCCGATGCTCTATCCGGCTGAGCTATGGGCGCTTTACATAGGTAAAATCGATAGCTGAGGAACGATTTTTCTTGCTAGTTCTACGGTGGTGTTCTACGGTCGGGCTATGAAAGAGCGCAAAACAGCAGTGCGAACGTGGGAAAAAACTCGCCTCTCGTATCTCGTCAGGCATAAGCGAACCGGCGGCTACTATGCCAGAGCGTACGCCAACGGCAAAGAGGTTTGGCGGTCCCTCAAGACGAAGCACTTCAGCGTCGCCGAGTCCAGGCTTGCGGAGTTTCTCAAGGGCCACCGCGAGACGCGCAACGCGCAGGCGCAGGCATCAAGCGCGAAGCTGACATTTGGTGCGGCCGCCGAGATTTACCGCCAGCGGCTGAGTGACAACGTGAAGATCAAGCCGCGCACCCGTGAATACTACGGTGAGATTCTCGCCTCGTTGAAGAAAAGCTGGCCGAACCTGAGCGAAACAGAGGTCCGCAGGGTCACCCCTGCGTTGTGCCGCGATTGGGCCGCTCGTATTGCGAAGGGAAGCAGTCCAACACGGTTTAACAACAGCGTGGCAGTGTTGCGACACGTCTTCGATGTCGCAATCGAATGCGGCGTGATTTACTCGAATCCGGCTGCGATGTTGAAGCGCAAGCCGATCCGACAAAAGGCGCTCACGTTGCCGACTCGCGCGCAATTCGCCGAATTCGTCCGCACAATGGAAACGGCGGGGAGCCGCGATTCGCGCAACTGCGCTGATTTCGTGCAAGGCATGGCGTTCACCGGTTGCCGCTTGGGCGAGGCGCGGGAAATCGAATGGCGCGACCTGGAGTTTGAAAGCGGAATGGTTGTGGTCCGGGGGGACCTGGTTGATGGAACGAAGAATAGTGAAGTCCGCCGAGTTCCGATGAGTCGCTGAAGCGCGCGCTCTGTTTGAGCGCATGAGAGCGGCGCGGCCCAACGAGCCGAAGGATGAGAAGGTGTTTCTGGTGCGCGAATGTCAGAAATCGATGGATCGTGCGGCGGCGTTGGTCGGCATGGCGCGAATCACGCATCACGACTTGCGGCATTTCTTCGCGACCATCGCCATCGAAAGCGGCGTCGACATTCCAACCGTTTCAAGGTGGCTAGGGCACAAAGACGGCGGCGCTCTTGCAATGAAGACTTATGGGCATTTGCGCAACGAGCACAGCCTTGCACAGGCACAGCGCGTGACCTTCGCGCCGGTCACCAGAAAGCAGGCGGAGATAATTCCATTCCCGGCGACAGCATAGAATCGAGTAGGGCTGAGCGGTTCGGTGCCCGGTCGAGCGGACAGCGTTGACTGCACCGTGATGGAGAATTGTTGCTGACCCGGAGCCCCAGGGAGGATCAGAGCGAGGTCAACCAGAAAAGCCATGAATGGAAGGGAACTCAGACGGGTTAAGAAGCGGCTAGAGAATGCTCACCTCGGTCTTTATTGCAGGGAACCAGAGGCACACTGGCCGTCTCCCAGTTTTTTAGAATCGCTTGAGGCTGATGTCGGAACTCTAAGTGCCACCAAGCGGGTGTCATGGAAGACGTTTCAACGGCTCGATAAGCGGCTTCCCTCACTTCGGCTTGCGCTACGCTTAAGTAACTTGGTAAATCATGCGGCAGTCCGTCTCGATAAAGCCCCGCAATCGATAGTGGAGCATGCCAGGCCATTAGTACGGTGGCTCGCAAAAATCAATCATCCGAGAGTGAAGGAACTTAAGACGGCCAATCGCGCTATAGCGTTTGAGGTAGCCAAGCAGATGCGTTCAGATAAGGACGCCAGAGGAGAGAAAGAGAGGGAGAGAGCGCGAGTTCGTAAAGAACGGGAACGACGCAAAAAAAACTTCGACAAAAAACCGTGACGTAATGCGTTTCATTTTGCGCCATTTTGCTTCATTTTGCGTCATTTTGTTGCTCGCGGTGTCACTTTTCGCTGTTTTCTTAACGGCCAACCCTGACCACTGGATTCCGGGGTGGTTCGCGAATTAAAAAAGCGCATATTATTAATGCTCTGTGAATCAGAGCGACACCTACCGAAAACGGGCGCAAGCAAAGTCATGCGTTGCGCGTCAACCAATCCCATTAAGCGAGCGCATCGGCTATAGCCCCGCTGAGTTCGCTAGCCTTTTCGGTCGCTCTCCAACTTGGGGTTATCGGCAAATATATGCTGGCCGGGTAAAGCCGGTCGCCGACTGCGGCAGAATAATTATTCCTCGCGCCGAAGTTGATTCAATCCTCGCGCGGCGCCGCGAATACTACCCGAAACATGGAGGCGCAGTGTCATGAGCTTCCACTCATCAGACCCATCGTGCCGCTTCCGTAGTTTCGAAGAGGCCGAACGCCACTGCGAGCACGTTGTCCCAATCAGGAAGTGGTACGCGAAGCGGATGTGCTCCGCCTGCCGGAGACGGCAGGTCTACGGCAAGGCCAAGGTACTGCGAACATCGGGAGTGCATTCGGAAGCGGGTCTTAAAGGCAAAAGATGGCAATTTCGCCCCTTCAACGCCAAGCACTTACGAGGGATCATAAGTGAATTCCGCTGCCACCATACTGGAATCTCCAATTCTGGGCACTAACGGCCTTGCACCAATCCGCCAGTCTGCGTCCGTCGGCTATCTTCGCGCTACAGCAGAGGCCGCTAAAGTTGAGCCATTGCTACCAACCAAGGTGCTCCGTGAGGTGCCAGTCAGAATCGACTCAATTTTGACCAAGGCTCAATTCGTGTCGCTCACACGGCACATTTTGAATGGCAACCCACCTTCCCACTTTTTGACGGCTTGGCGCGACAAGGATGGCATTGCCCGCTTTGCAAAGGCCAAACCGCACAAAGATGCGGAAACGCACGCTGGTTGGACTTACGACACGACCACCGGAAAGGCGAAGCTGCACACTTCGATGGGCCTCTATCCGAAGAACAAAGACAACCAATCAACATGGGCCGCTCTAGACTTCGACGCGCACGATCCCACTCAGCGGGATGTCGCTTACGAACGTGCGGTTAGCGCCTTTCGTTTGTTCCTAGAATACTGTGACCGTTACGCGATGCTTTGCGACAGTGGGCGCGGGTACCACGTATTCATTTTCGCCGATGAGCCTCGCCCCGTCGCTGAGTGGGTCGCGTTACTGAGGGACGCAGCTGACGTCATTGGCGCGCCGATTCAGGACGGAGTCTGCGAGATGTTCCCGAACGAAAGGGCCGCAGAACAGGAAGTCGGCAAGCCGATTCGGGTGCCAGGCTCGTTGAATCCGGCTACGGGCGAGCCTGAGAAGATCCTGGCCTTTACTATCGAGCCCCTGATCGCCCGTTTAGCGGAACAAGACTTGGTCGCAAAAAACGCCAATAGGGAAAGAAGATCATCGGCCCGAGGGAAGCTTTCCCTAGTCAAAGAAGCAAATAGCTACTTTACAGAACAAGCGCAAGGCGGGAAGCCATTCTTCGTCAGTTCGACGGAAGGTCTGATAGCGGATGTCGTGGCGAAGTATCCGATCAGGGCGAAAGGTACGCGCAACAGCATTCTGTCGAAAATGACAGGCGAGCTGTTTCGCAAGTTCGGCTACGCGCTAGCCGAGCGAATCGTGAGGCAGCACTACGAAAGCAATGCCGAGAGCGTGACAACGGGACTCGCTGAGCATCTGCGCGAGTTTGAGGAGGCGTGGAAGTGGGTCCGGAAAAAGGAACTGAAGCGCCTGAGTCAGTCCGAGCGCGAGAAATTCGACAAGCTGAACACAGAGCCGCAACGCGAAGCGTTCTTTCTGTGCCGCTCGTTCGCACAGCTCAACAGCGAGTTTGAGTTGTCTCAAGCCAGTCTGGCCGATCGTCTCGGTCTGACGAAAGCAGGCGCAGACTATGTCATTGATAGGCTGGTGGACGTAGACGTGATTGAAAAGACTGCTGACGCGAAACCGCACGTTAGATCGAGGCGTTACAAGTGGGTAGCGTAGTGTCTGCTACGACTCCGCGCCCGCACGAGGGCACGTGGATATTGATTCCCATTGAACGCGGGATATCCAATGGACGAAGCCATGAGAGAGCGCAAAATTGCGAGATGCGATTCCGAAAATATTGGAGCCGGCTCCCTGCCTCGGGGCGCGCGCGCGTAAGCCGAAAGCGTTAGCCGACCATTCACTTTAACGGCGGGCGCTTTCCCATCCGTTGTTCCAACACGGCAATGACGGTGAGGACTAAGATGATGAGAACGGCCGCGATCAGCGCGATCCCTAACTGACCGAGACCGATCGCAATCCCGACCGAGGCTGTGGTCCAAAGCCTTACCGAAGCCGTTAAGCCGTGAAGCAGAATATCTTCACTCGACTTCACAATGGAACCGGCGCCGACAAACCCAATCCCAATCACGATCCCCTGAATTACGCGCGAAATACCTTCGAGCGAAACCCCCGCGGCCGAGCACGACAAGAGAATGACGGTCGTGCCGAGGCAGACTAGGGTGTGAGTGCGCAGCCCGGAGGGCTTCGTCGGGCGTATCCGTTGGAGGCCAATGAGTCCACCGAGTAGAATCGCCGCGAACAGGCGGATGAAGACGCGCAGCAGATGATCATGATTCGTTAAGCCGGCAGTCAGCTCCTCCCAGAGGATGTTCATCATCGCTTTTTTGTCGCTAATCGAGGCTGTTGCTTTATTAGAGCGGGCGCAGCTTCATGGGTTGTTAACCACTTGCGGCGCAGGTTTGCTCGCCTCAAGCTTCCAGACTTCGGTCTGCGGATGACGGTTGACCCAAGCATACCATTGCAGCGGATACGACGGGACAAAAATCAGCCGCTCGCCAGCGCGCACCCCGGCGGTGCAGATACCCTCGAGATTCCACGAGGAGCGACTGCGGACATCGCGCCATTGCCTCGGCGTAGTGCGCACCATATCTTCTGCCGCGCGGTAAGCGCCGCAACCGCGGCTGGCATCGTCGTAAAAAAGTGTCACCGTGGTTTCCCCGCCTACCTTGGCCTGCGCAATTCCCGGGCCGGCCATCTTTTCAAATGGGAAAAACATAGCTGCCCCGTCGAGCTGGACACCGAGCCCCATGCTATGCGGGGCGAGCGCTTCCCCGCCGGGCACGCGCGGGCGAAAGTCCATGTTTTCCTCGCCCATCAGGTGCCGGAAATAGGTCCAGGCAAATGCTTCGTCCGGCGCCAGCGCCAGCGTGCCCGGCTGCATCTCCCGCCATTGCTGCCAGGCCATTTGGAAGACCTGCAAATGATCGAGTTGCCTGCCCGCGTCGGGCCCTTCCAAGGCCTCGCCGGTCAGGTGCGACCAGACCGTGCGCGTCTCGCGGTCGGTGATAACCATCGCGCCGTCGCGCAGGCCATGCACGAGGAATTGCCGCTCCAAGCCATCGACCACGGGCTGGAAGCCGACGCTGGAACTGCAGCGAAGGCAGTATGAAATGAGGGCCGGTTCTCCACCGACGCAGTCTTGAACAAGGTGATGAAAAGCGAGCATTTGGGTCGGGTAGGCTTTAGCTTCGCCGTTGAGGACGATGCCGATAATGTTTTCGTCCGGTTGGAGATAAGTCGCCTCGGCGGCGGGAATGGATGTCGGTTGGAACAGCGGGACGAAACGCTCGCCTGGGGTCCGGTGATTTTTCTGCCAATCCTTCCACTTTTGCCGCTGCTCTTTCGGGATCCTCTTCCCGAAAATCGTGTGGTCAATCCAAGCCCCACAAAGCCCCGGCGCGATGGAGTGGACGGCGCGTGAAATATTTTCAGCGAGCGGCATGGGGAGGATTATTCGATATGGAGATTACGCTCCTCTGAGTTCATTCGGGTCAAGACAAATTCCTTTGAACGCGAAAACGCCTGGCCCTGGCGACCGCCATCATCTTCTCCGATTTCGCGGCAAGCGATTTCGAGCTGGCATTCGAGGGGTCCCTTTTTTTGGAGCCCGTACGGCTAACTGGCCCCAGTGTAGTTATCGTTTCCAGTTCCCCCCTCCCTGGTGTCTGTTCAGGTTGGGGATTAGAAAAACGGGCCAGCGATCGGAAATATCTCACTTCGATAGCGGGCTGTCACGCCGGGCTTGACCCGGTCTGATGCCCGACTCTGCGGCCACCCCAACGTTGCCAATCTCGATATTGTTACTGCCCGTTGTGAGAACCGAACGGGCTCAAACCCCCAAGGCGATGTTGCTGGCGCCGGTGGTATTGTCTGCGAGCGCCTCAAAGCCGTAGACCGTGTTGCCGCCGACACCAACGCCGGCAGGAAGACCTATCACGTTTTCGGCTATTGGTCGAGTCCGATCACCGCGGGAAATCCGGTCAAGGTCAAAGACTTGATCATCGCATAGCTGAAAGGTGGCCCGCCATAAACGTTTTCTTTCTCCTTGTCGTCTGCCTTCGAACGCAGAAGCCTTACTTACCGAATTGCTGAGAGTACAGACGTCGTCGATGAAACCGTAAAGTTCCCGTTCCCGTCGCCCAGCAGCGCAGTAACTGTTCCATCAGTCCTGTTTGTATTAGCCAGGTCCAGATGGCCATCGTGGTTAACATCGACGGCAATGACGGTGTGAGGTTCCTCTCCAACGGTCAAAACTGGTCCGGCCGATAAGTGTCCATGACCGTCGCCGAAGTAAAGGAGAATGCTAGTGCTAGGCTCGTGCGGAATCTGAGTTGATGTCTTAGGAAATGCCACGTCTAGGTTTCCATCCTCATTCCAATCCCCAAGGGCGATGTCGCCTTTTAAGCTCCCCGACCCCAAATTCACTGTCTGTGCTAGAGCAAAAACACCCCTGCCATTGCCAAGGTACGTGGAAATGAAGTTGTCGGTAGTATTGTGTGGGAGCGCTCCCGCCACGACAATGTCCTGCTTACCGTCGTTGTTGAGGTCGCCAATCTTACAACTAGATGGCAAATCACCGACTGAGAACGTGTTAATCGGTGAATCCTCCTGCCCCATCGCCTAGCATGACGGTGACCACGCTCTGCCCCGGGGTATTTGAGACACCGCACACCGCCGCGTCCAGCTTTCCATCGCCATTGAGATCGCCCGCATCCATGCCGTAAGGTTGTTTCACGTCTTCTATTTCAATGTCAGGGGCAAAATTCCCTTTCCCATCGCCAAGATAGAGTAGGACGAGATCCTCATCGGGGCCGTTGATAAAAACATCAAGCCGGCCGTCGTTATTGAAGTCGCGTAAGAGAACACGGACCGGCTCGCCATCGCCGTCAAGTTCGCTTGGCGGGGAAGCCACATGGAATGCACCTAAACCATCACCCAACAGGACATCCCCGGTGTAACCCCAATTGGTAGCAGCCACCAAATCGAGATGTCCATCCCTGTTTAGGTCGCCCACGTCGAGCCCCTTTGAGAGCGTATCAGTCGGAAAATGCCCGCCCAAAGTGAACCCGCCCTGCCCGTCTCCAAACAAGATCGCCACGACGTCAAATCCGGTGCAATTGACTGCCAGATCCATGTTGCCATCATGGTTGAAATCGCCGGCCACGAGCAACTCGGGCGCGATGATGCTGCCGGTTCGATGGTTGGCAAAAGCCAATGGCAGAAATGCGGCGGAAAGGATTAAGCAAGCCAATGCTGCGAATTGCATTTTTTTCATAATTTTTCCTCTTTTTACTGAACCTACTTTTAGTGGATCTCGATCTGGCCAAGCTGGAGATGAGTTTCAACATCTCCGTTTACAATGATATTTACGTCTTGAAACGGAGCCCCGACCACGATCGAGTGAGTCCCGTCGTTGTTGAAATCTGCTGTAGTTACCGCGAAACCAAAACCAGCGAACGCCGTCGGTTGTTCGCTGATTACCGTCCTAAAGAGTCTTCCGTTACCCTTAAAAACCAAAACTTTTCCCGCGTTGAGCAGCCCGTTCACAGTCGCATCGGGGGCGCCAACCAGAATATCCGGCTGGCCATCGCCAGTGACATCTTTGCTTAACGCTACCGACGTACCAACTTTGGCGAAATTCTGGGAGTCCTTCAAGATGCGTAACAGCGTTCCATTAGAGCCTTTGAAAACGTAGGCCACTCCTTTGAGGTTGCTCTGGTTCGGCGCACCGATTACGAAGTCGGGAATACCATCGTTATCGACATCCTGACCTCCTGCGACAGCGGCACCAAAAGAAGGAATTTTGTCTGCGTTAGGGGCCGCAGGGCTGGCTAGTGTGAAGAGAAGCGCGCCATTCGCGCCGCTAAAGACGAAGGCGCGACTTGCACCCGGCGCACCAATGATGGCGTCGTTCACCCCATCATGATTCACATCCCCGGCGTCGGCCACCGCTGACCCGAACCGGCCGCTTACGACTTCCGTAGGCGGATTTAATGAACGAATCAAACTGCCATTCGCGCCACTGAAGATGTAAGCAGTTCCTACATCATCTTCGGACGCGTTCGCTTTCGGAACTCCAATGAGCATATCTGGGGTTCCATCGCCGTTAACGTCTCCCAGGCCAGCAACAGCATAGCCGAATCTGTTCCCCTCGTCTTCAGCAGGATCATTAAGGGTAAAGAGAACACTGTGATTCGTACCGCTGAAGACCATAGCCTCACCGCAGTTTATGTGTTCCGCTGGGAAGTTGGAGTGGTGAGGAACTCCGACAAGGACGTCCGGGACACCGTCATGATTAAGATCTCCCACAGCGGCTACGGAGAAGCCGAAGAAACCACCAAACTTGGGGAAATCCAGAGGCTGTTGAAAAAACGGATCGTTGAGTTCAGATAACTCCCCGAGAGTTGCGCCGTTGAGGAGGAAAGCTCTTCCCACATCCTGCGGCGGACCAAACCCATTATTGCTACTAAACTCTGAATCGTGGAACGGCCCTCCGACCACGAGATCCGGAACTCCGTCACCAGTAATGTCACCGATGACGGCGACGCTTTGCCCAAAACGCGTAGTGCCATCTTCCACTTGCGGATCCTGGACCGTTGAGGCCCAAGCCGCCGTGACCAGGAGCCCTGAAACCATCAGCGCGAGGATCGAGGTCGGAATGGAAACAACCGGGAAAAGACCGGCGATCAGGGGATGCAGTTTTTTCTGCCGTGCGACCTGTGAAGTTGTGCGGGATGAATTTGTTCTTGTGAGCTGAATTGGGCGACGCATAAAGATTTCCTTTCACCTGGGGTGTTACCTGCGACTACAGGTCTGAAAGAGGGGAGGAGGCCTCCAGGCTAAACGTCCGCGCCAGATCCAGATCTCGTGTTCACCAGTATTCTACGGGAAGCGCGAAGCGAAGTTTCGCCGAAATTTGAGAAATCCTTTCTCCAGCGACGCGGTCGAACGGGTCCGCCGAAATTGCGCCAAGCAACATTTTGAACTTTGCAAATCTGCCGCGAGCGAAGCCCCGGGAACACCTTAAATAGGCGTAAATAGCGCAATCTCCTTCAAAAAACCGGTGCTGCCGGGCCGGGTCGTCATCCACGGGGACGATGCTGAGCAGCTCACGATCAGAAAGGCGCTCACGTGATCGTGTCCCATCTCCAGCGGACGACGCTTGACCTTTAGGGCGGGATTATGTTCAGATGAACAGATGCGCCCAAATCGCCTGCAAAATGCCCTCACGGCACTCGGCGACGCCATGCGCGAAGTGAATGCAGCCCTGAAGGAAATGCGGAAGGAACACGATCCGCTTGCGGTTCACATCTTCGTGTCACGCCGGAACTATCGGAACATGCACGACACCAAAAGCGGCAAACGAAGCGATACCGCTACGCGCCTCAGCTGGCAATCCGCGTGCGAACTTGGCTTTCGCGGGACCCTTGGCGAATGGGAGCGATTGATGGGGGCGAAGTCCAAGCGGTGAGGGGGTCGTTTATCGGTATTTTGGCGGTATTCAGCGATATTTTATTGTTTCCTGGCTAGCGTTCAGTTGATCTCGGGATATGTCTTAGCGGTAGCGAAAGGGGACTGGCTGCAAGTCGTCCACGCCGAATTGCTTTGGTTCACGGACAGGTGCGTAACAGGATCGATAAATTGCCTGAGGCCCCGTTGGCAATGGCAAGGTCTTGTTGGCCATCGCCATTGAAGTCGCCCACCGCTACAAACCTGGGCGAAAGGCCAACGGTGAAGGTCACGGGAGCGCTAAAATTACCCGTCCCGTCGCCTAATAAGAGCGATACGTTTTTTGCGGAGTTGGCAACGGCAAGGTCTTGCTTCCCATCGCCGTTGAAATCACCCAACGCTACAGAGAAAGGTTGAACTCCAACTGCGAAATCTGTGGCAGGGCTGAAACCGCCACTGCCAGTGCCCAACAAAACGGACACGGTTCCCGGACCCAGGTTGGATGTGACGAGGTCTTGCTTGCCATCGGCGTTAAAGTCGCCCACCGCGACTGAAATCGGGTCAGCGGCGGCGTAGGTGGTGGGGGGGCCGAATCTGCCGGTGCCGTCGCCCAATAAGATCGATACGCCGTTTGGGAATCTGCTGTCGATGGCGAGGTCTTCATGGCCATCGCGATTGAAATCACCCACGGCTACGGTAACCGCATTATTACCCGCGCTGAAGGAGGTAAAGTGGCCGAACTTTCCCGTGCCGTCGCCTAACAAGATCGATACACTGCTCGGGGAAGAGTTGGAGACCACGGCCAAGTCTTGTTTGCCGTCCCCATTAAAGTCAGACACCGCTACCCAACTCGGTGATACGAACGTTGCGTAGGAGGTGGGCAGTTTAAAGGTCCCACGGCCATTGCCCAACAAGATCGACACAGTATTTGAGAATGAGTTCCCGTTAGCAACCGCGAGGTCTTGTCTGCCGTCACCATTGAAGTCGCCCGCCGCTACTGATGAAGCATGCTCACCAGCAAGGAAGAGTCTCGGATACCGGTTGAACTTTCCGGCCCCATCGCCGAACAGGAGCGCGATGACGTCGGAGCCGCCGTCGGCCACAGCGAAATCTTGGTTGCCGTCGCCATTGAAGTCGCCCACTGCGATCGACTGAGGAACGCTGCCCGTGGTGTATTTGACCGCCTTTGCGAAGTTAACCGGGAGGCATGTGACCGGCGTCGTGACTGTCAGGGTGAACGTTTTGGTCGCGGTTGTGGCGTCGCTGTCGAATGCTGTGATCGTCCCCGTATAAATTCCCGCCGGATGCGCGTTCGTCACCCGCACCACGCCTGTAACCCGATCGGCAACGAGCGTGCCCTTGAAGTCGGTCGCGGTCGAAACTGTCATGCTGACGGTGTTGGCCGGCGTGGCATCAGGCGTCACCGTCGTGTCGGTGCTCAAGGAAAGTGATGTGTCTGGATAATTGCCCAGGATCGGGCTTGCCACGGTGCTGACGGCGAAGCTTGTGCTGATGGCGAAAAGTGACAGAACTGCGGAGGAGAGGGCGAATTTCATGACCCGATCGCAGCAGAAATCGGCGGCAAGATCAAGCCGATTTGCCCTGAGTTTGTTCTACGGCACCACCGTCAGGGTAAGGTCGTTGCCGCCGCCGCCTTCGTAGTTGGCCTGGAAGGTGTTGCCGTGGGTGGTAAACGTGGAGCCGTCGGGTAGGTTCGCGAACGTGCCTGCAATCGGCGTTGCAGCGATGTTATCAATTACCGTAAGAACGGTGCCCGACTGGAGTGTAAGTCCGCCACGACTCAACAAGGAAAAGTGCGCGTTGTTGATGGTCACGCCATTGGCCGCAACTTGATCCGCCTTCGCACTCTTGGTGTTCAATCCACAGATGTAGGTCGCGTCGGAATTAAAGGTCAGTGTGCCCTGGATGGCCAGGGCGTCCGGTTTGCCTCCGCGTCTACCGGGTCCTAGAGCTGCGCCAGGGCCAGCCCCTGTGCCAACGGTGACGCTGCCGGCTATGGTGCCTCTGCCGCCGAGCCGGCCCGCGTTGACCTGGACAGCACCAGTCCCTGTGGCCGATCCTGTTCTGTTATTGACGACCAGATTACCGTCTTCAATCGTGGTACCACCCGTGTAGGTGTTGGCGCCGGTTAACACGAGCGCGCCGCCGCCGACCTTTTCCAGTGAACCGGAACCCAGCGGGCCTCCAAAATCCGTGATGGTCCCGGAAAAGGTCGTGCTCAGGTCATTGCTGCCGGTGATAAGCTTTTGGTGGGCACCGAGGCCGGCGAAGGCGATCAAGGCATTCCCTTCAATTGAGCCGACGCCCAGCGTTGCGTCGCCCTCTTGAAATTCAGCAATGAGCTCCCCGCCGAGAAGCTCGAACCGAGCGTCACTCTGGTCATTCGAGAGAAAGCGGATATAACCGCCGCCGCCGCCGTTTGTCCCCGGGTTTGTGATAAAGGTAGCACTGCCCGCTGTGCCGCCTGAAAACTGAGCAAATCCGCCAAATCCGCCGGGCATGCTGCTGCCGTTGATATTAAATGTGCCGTTGCCAGCGGTCGGTTTCTCAACATCAGAGCCGAAGAAGGCCACAGACGCGCCGGTTCCCGCCCCCTCGATGACAAAGCTGGCGTCGCCGGCGGTCGAAGTGCCAACGAAGAAAATTAGGCCGCTAGCCACATTGGAATGACTTCCAGCCTTCGCTGTAAAGGTGCCGTTCGCGGCGGTTGCATTGCTCCCAAAGCCGACCGAGGCGCCGTTCCCTAGGTTGTTCTCGGCACCGTTGACAACAAATGCGCCATTGCCGGCGCTGCTCGTATCGGAAAAAAAGATTGCCCCCCCGCCTTCAAACGTCTTTGTGCCACCCAGAAGGGTGAAAAAGGTTAGCTCCCCAACCGTTGCACTGTTTGTCAAATCAAGATGACTTGTCTTTGTCATCACAAAGTTTTGGTCGATTCCGGAATTATTCATGATTCCAGTGCCGCTGATCGTGAAGGTCTTGCCTTCAGTTACATTGACAGTGAAACCGCTTGCGCCTGGACTAAAGATCAGCTTGTTGACTTCGGTTGCGGCGGAAATAGTGACGTCAGTTTGATTTGAAGTTTCGAAGCTCGCGACATCCCGCGGCCCATTCGGCACCGTCGCTGGCGTCCAATTCGCTGGATTATTCCAGTCGTTATCGACTGGATTAGCGTTCCATGTCGCGCTACCGGCGTGGGTAGAAGCGTTCATGACAAGGAAGAGCAATCCGCACAGGAGCAGGGCGGAGCGTGGGTGGCGAGGAGAGTTCATCGGGTTCCTTTAGGTTGGGCCTTCATTCTGAGGGGCGTGGCTTCCGTTCTACCGAGGAGACGGCCCAGTTGGCAAGCTCAAACGGCTCCGTTCCGTTGCCGGGCACCGCACACCCCTGCATTAGCCGAAATCCCGCGCTTACGTCTGTTTCGTTAGGCGAACAAGAGATCAATCGGTGGCCACAACACGCCAATCCCGAGCCTGTGCTCCAATCCGGTCACTCACCTTCCGGATTTGGTCGGCCTGCGCTTTGAGGATTGTTGTGAGCGCCGCAATGTCTTTCTTCTGCTGCGCCACCGCGGACTTTAAGTCGGTGATGGTAGCCGTCAGCGATGATTTTCCGCTACTTCACGCGACGATTATGCACGTCTACGTTTCAGGAGGCAATGTGATCGAACCACATGACTGGCGATTTCCGCGAGGCCAAGTAGCGGAGCGCGTTATTGAATGTCGAGCCCTTCTGGCGCCGATTTGTAGAGTTCCGCGCTTGCACCACCGCCAGTGCCACCGGCCACCAGCACCTGACCGTTAAGTAGCAACGTCGCTGTATGGGCGAAGCGCCCGGATTTAAGACTGCTGGTGGGCGTCCAGCTCCCAGTCGCGGGATCATATTGTTCCGCGCTACGGTATCTGCCGACGCCGCCCGCCACTAGCACCTGGCCATTTGGCAGCAACGTCGCGGTGTGTAAGTAGCCTCCACGGGCCATGCTGCCCGTCACCCTCCACCTCCCGGTCGCCGGATTATATAGTTCCGCGCTTGCCTCGTCCACGCCGATACCGCCGGCCACCAGTACCCGTCCGTTCGCCAGCAACGTCGCGGTGTGATAGGAGCGTCCATTGTGCATGTTACCGCTGTTCGTCCAGCTCCTGGTCGCCGGATCGAATAATTCCGTGCTTGCTAATTCGAAAGGGACGGCGAACCCCCCGGCCACCAGCACCTTCCCATCCGGCAGCAACGTTGCCGTGGCCTCGCCTCGGTCCGTGGCCATTGTGCCGGCCGGACTCCACACCCCAGTAGCCGGGTCGTACAGTTCGGCAAAGGCGCTGCCGCCGCCGGCCACCAGCACCTGACCATTCTGTAGCAACGTCGCCGTGTGTAACCAGCGTCCAGTGGCGAGGCTGCCCGTCGCTGTCCATACGCCAGTCGTCGGATCGTATAGTTCCGCGCTTGCTAAGTTGCCAGTACCGCCGGCCACCAGTACCTGTCCGTTCAGCAGCAACGTTGCCGTTTGGTTTTCGCGTGCAGTGGTCATGCTGCCGGTAGCTGTCCATACCCCGGTCGCCGGATCGTATAGTTCCGCGCTTGCGCCACCGCCAGTACCGCCGGCCACCAGTACCTGTCCGTTCAGCAGCAACGTCCCGGTGTGATAGGAGCGTGCAGTAATGAGATCACCGGTAGCTCTCCATCTGCCAGGCACCTGGGCCGACGCCGATTGACTCAGTTCGGCAGCAGCATCGTCTTCTGCAGCCGCGCTGCTCGTGACAGCCAAGGCCAAAACGAGGCCAGCCGCGTAAAGAGCAAAGCCCGTTAAGACGCGTCGATTGAGGAAGGGTAATCGAGAAGTGCCTTCTGTTTTCATAGAGGTTCTTTTCTTTCTGCCTTATTGATTCACTTTTGTTGTTGAAGCGGTTTCGTAGTTCTCCAATCTCATTGGCTGTTGACGGGAGAAAAGCATGAGTCTCGGCGCTTTACTGGGCGCAGTCTGACGGGGCGAGCGACCGTTAGTCAAGCCAAATGGTCCCAGGCGCAACTTTGGTTTAACTCTGAAAATCGGCGTAGCGTGGATAATCTTCTCAATCACCGCCGACTTGAGGATATTGGCCGCGACCGTCGATGACGATGCTGCGTTCGATGGTTGAACCGTCGTTGCAGTAAACCTGAATCTCGCCGCGACTCCCGCCAAAGCGGCCTCGGGCGTAATCGATCGCGTCCTGCTTTCCGTTAGGGTCGGGAATGGCTGGTTCGACGCCAGGAGCCTCAAATGCGACCCATGCGCCCTTGAATTTCTCGCACGGTCGAACTTCGATGACCTTCATGCTTTGTCCTTGGCCAACGATGCCCACAGCGGTTCAAAGTCCAAATCTCTCAAAGCCAGCAATCTGAACTACCTCGCTGCCCGGCAGCCATAATTCAGGGTCTCGGGGCGACAAAGCCATATCAATCGTCTTCGTTTTGTGCGCTGTCCCCGCACTTGCACTTCAATGCTGCTGGCCGTGCGCGGGTCAGAGCGGGACCTGGGCGACCACCGGCAGCCTCGCCACCGCACGCGCATATCACACGGCGACGTTACTGCGGCCACCGGCAGGCTCAGAAGTTTCCGCGCTGACCCGCACTTTTTTTGCAATTCCGGGTCCTTTTTTCTTTTGGAAGGAAGTGAAGACAAATCCGTTCGACCCGAACGGAGACCACTTAGAAGCAAAAAGGGCGCGATGATAAATTTAGATATTTTGTCGGACAAGGATGCGGTCCTTGGCTCCGCAGTGCAATCGGGATTGAAGCAGATTCTATCCTGGCGCGTGCCGCCGAATTGGTCCCGCAGGGAATCGCGAACGACCGGGTTCGCTCGCACAACTGTGGATATGCACATCAGACGAAATTCGTGCAGTTGGCAAGAGAGCAACGAAAACAGGCACCGGCGTGTTCCAGCTTTCTGCCAGAAGGCTTCGAAGGTGCATATTATGAAGAAATACCTATCTCTGTTACCCATTGTTTGCGCTTTCGTTTCCTCGGCTTTAGCGCAATCGCGGCCTCCGAATATTATCGTTATTCTGGCAGATGATTTGGGTTACGGAGACGTTAGTTTCAACGGCTGCCCGGATTATTCGACACCAAATATAGATTCTCTGGCGACAAATGGAGTACTTTGCACCAATGGATACGTAACCCATCCGTTTTGCAGTCCGTCGCGGGCTGGATTACTTACCGGACGTTATCAGCAACGGTTCGGATACGAAAATCAGCCTGACGGTGACGATGCTAATCCGCGGCTTGGGCTGCCTTTGGAAGAACTGGTGCTACCAGAACTGCTAAAACCGGCAGGTTACGTCTGTGGAGCGCTCGGCAAATGGCATCTGGGAGGTGCCTCGACCCTTGACCCGACGCATCGGAGTTTTGATGAATTCTATGGTTTTTTAGGAGCGCGTTCTAATTACTACAATGCCAACCTGCTTCGAGGGGAAACGCCTCTCAGAGAGACGGAATATTTGACCGATGCTTTCACGCGGGAAGCGGTCTCCTTTATCAATCGTCATGCGACACAACCGTTTTTCCTGTACTTGGCATATAATGCTGTACACCTGCCATTTGATGAGCCTCCGCAAGTTTACATGGATCAGGTTGCCAATATCACTGATCCAGACCGGCGCAAATATGCGGCAATGGTGGTCGCGTTGGATGCCGGGGTCGGGCAAGTCGTACAAACGCTCCAAGATCAAAACCTGCTTGATAAGACTCTGATTTTCTTTTTGAGCGACAACGGCGCGATACAGGAAGATTGGACGCGAAATGATCCCCTCCATGGTTACAAATATGACGTGTGGGAGGGCGGAATTCGCGTGCCATTCGCGGTTCAGTGGACCGGGCGGTTGCCGTCGAATGTCGTGTACGACGACCCAGTCTCGTCCCTGGATATTGTCCCCACGGTAGCAGCAGCCGCTGGAGTCCCTCTGCCAACGGACCGGGTTTACGATGGGCTTGATCTAACACCCTATCTGGCGGGTGAGCAAGTTATCCCGCCGAGAACGTTGTTCTGGCGCTGGTTTGGTTTGGGACCAGATGGTCCGGTCGGATCACAAGACACAATATGGGCCGTGCGCAGTGGTCCGCTCAAGCTTGTTATGACTAAAACTCCGCCTGCTAAGCTTTACAATCTGCTTAGCGACATTGGTGAGACGCAAAACTTATCCCTGACTCAGCCCGACGATGTCGCCGCTCTACAACAGCTCTATGATCAATGGAATACCGAAACGGTTTTTCCGCTCTGGCAGGAGAACGATTACTTTCCTGATTCGCTGGTCTTGGCGGGGGATTGGAATGGATTCCGCAAAAATGATTCGAACCCGCCTTGGGCATTGACGCGTATTAGCGCACCTGGGGTTGAAGGGACACCAGATTCCTATAGTTGGTGGATCAACACGGTGCATGTAGCTGCAACAGGCGGTGATACAACTCCGGGGACTCATTCCTTCGCTTTGATCGCTGATCACACTTATTCAGAGCAGTGGGGAGGAGTCACAATAAATATTGATGGAACAACTACGCTTCCGTTCACTCCCGGGGATACTTTGGGACCGACTAACGACATCACCCTGGAAGATGGCTTTTATTACTCCTTCCGAGTTTTAGATCCGGCACAGCTTACAGTGATGAAAACCTCTGCTCCGCCGGTTTCGGTGAGCCGGAGCCGACAAAGTCCCAAAACACCGACGTCTCACGATCCGATTGTTGTCAGTATTGTCACGAGCCAGGTCAAATCCGTGGAAGAGCAAATCTACCTGCGGTGGTCGACGGATTTTTTCATTACCTCTCACATGGTTGAAGCGGCTGGTTCAGGAACAAAATACTCCGCGACGATACCTGCTCAACCGTCGGGAACAGCCGTTCTTTATACCGTTGTAACATCGACAGTTGACCTCTCGCCCTTCATCACCTCTGGCGCAATCGAGTCGTTGACACTAGCCACCACTAGCGTTTTCAAGGCAGTCATCCAGTTGCGAGCTGATCTTAAAGTGACGGTCACAGACAACAAGACTGTGGCCATTGCCGGGCGGAAGAACACCTATACAATTGTAGTGAGCAACCTAGGGCCAAATGACGTGAGCGGGGCAGCGGTTAGCGACAATTTCCCGGCGGAGTTTACCGGGGTAACTTTTACCGCAACGGCGACTGGCGGGGCTACACGGTTTACGGCCAGTGGCAGTGGCAACATCAATGACATCGTAACGATGCCCTCAGGGAGTAAGATCACCTACAAAGCGAAAGGAACGATCAACTCCTCGGCCACCGGCTTTTTATCCGATACTGCAACTATAACCGCTCCGATTGGAGTAAACGATCCCAAGCTAACTAACAACAATGAAAACGATACCGATACATTATAGCACAAACCGCATGTTGCCATATGGCATTGACTGTGCGGACTTCGCGTCGGCACAGCAAACACAGGCGGCGTCGCGTAGATTAACATTAGCAGGCCCCGACAAGGTGCCGACAATAAAGAAATGTTTGCTGCCTGTGGCCGTTATTTGTGCCTCCGCTTCGTCGGTTTTGGCGCAATCAGCTCCAACACCGACGCCCACGGCCACACCGCTTCCAGTCTTGTATGAGCAATACGGAACTGCTCCGACCGGAGTACCACTTTCCTGGAAATCTATTTCACCGGATCCGGTGTTATTTCCGGGTCCACGCCCGGCTGTGATCGTGGTTCACGAAGGCGGATTTAAGAATAACGATCCCGGCAATATGAACGCTGCCCAGGATCTGGCGATGGTGGGCTATCTCGCGCTCGCGATCGAATTTCGACTTGCTCCCCCTCACGAGGAGATGAATTCTCCCAAGCACTGTTGTCCTGGCCAGAACGATGTTGGCGATGACGGGTACAATCCGGAGCAGGTATACGACATGCAGATGGCTATTCGGGCGGCTCGGGCGGATCCCCGCTGCAACGGAAAGGTTGGCGCCGTCGGAGGCTCGTCAGGAGGGGCGCTCCCGATCTACTGGGCCGGCACAGGCACTGCAGGAGACGATAAGCTGGACGTGGCGGTAAGCCTGTCGCCGCCGACAGATTTTCATGATCCGGATTCCTTGGCCGATACGAAAAGACCCAACTTCGCGGCTTGCGTATACAATTTCGTTAACTCGACCGATGCCTCCGACGGCGGCCCATTAGATCTGGCTTCTCCGTACAGGTTTGTCACCAGCTCGATGTGTCCGTACCTCATCATCGCCTCCGATATGGATGTAGGCGTTCCTCTAGAGCAATTCCCTGACATGATCCGTGCACTCGACGCCGCTGGCGTGACCAATTACCAGTCACTCCTCCTGGCGAATAGTCGTCTGCATGGTTTCGCCTACTGGTCAGAGGTCAAAGACGATGTGATCGCATTCTTCGCAGCTGGTTTTGCTGCAGGCGATCCGACGATCACAACTCAGCCTGCCAATAAAACGGTCGCGGTTGGGCGAACGGCCAAATTTAGAGTGAGAGCTTCAGGGACAGCGCCCTTGAGCTGCCAGTGGCGAAAGAACGGCGTCAACATCACGGGAGCAACCAGGCCATCCTATACCACGCCCCCGACGACCCCGGCTGATAATGGCAGTCTCTTCTCAGTCGTCGTCAGCAACATTGCCGGAAGTGTCACCAGTAATAACGCGACACTCACAGTCCACTAGGGAGGACCTTCTCAATTAGGCTTTGCCTCTAGAAGCTTTAGAGATACCCCTCCTGCCACGGTCGCGAAGCACCAATATCGAAATTCTAACGGTATCCAGCATTGAGTTCGAGCGCCTCCGTTCCCATCATTCCTTGACCGATTTCCAAATCAGAATGGGCTCGGTGCCTTTGGGAACTGGGAGAGAATCGGTTGGCTTGGAAGTAATTCGCCGAAGGGAGACGCACTTTAGGACTTCCTGGGGCAGCGGCGAGCTGATGGCAAAATGGACGATAGCTGCGCAACGATTGCTTCCAAGTCCTCGATCTTGCGATCCTGTTGCTGGCCCTGGCGGTGCTCTTTGCGGAATATCGAAGACCACCCCGTCGGATTAACCAGCATTTTGCCTTTTGATCATTTCCCAGTTGATTAGGTTCCATCGAACATGCGCCGGGTAATATCCGCAGAAACGTCCGGGCGGACGGCCTACCGACCAAATGCCAAGTCAAAGGGATACGACCCTACATCAGGAATTTTATCCAGGACGGTCAGCGACGGAATATCAATGACTGTTACGGTCGTGTCAGCGCTATTGGACACGTAAAATCTCTTCCCGTTTGGATGGATCACCGAAAGGAAGGAACCGTCTCCAGTCACGAGCGTCTTGATGACTTCTCGCGTCGCGGCGTCGATAACCGAAACAGTCCCGGACCGAGCGTTGGATACGAATGCAAGTGTTCCATCATCCGTAAAGATCACTTGCCACGGTTCCACTCCGACTGTGACTGTGTCGATCACAGTCAGTGTGGTAGAGTCGATGATCGAGACTGTCCCATCGCGCACGTTGCCCACGTAAATTGCGTCGCCGCTGGGCGTGATTGCAATTCCTCTCGGTTTGTGTCCAACAGGAATTGTCGCGATCACCTGTTGCGTCCCTGTGTCGATGACGGACACGGAGTCGGCCAAAAAGTTGGTGACGAACACGCGATCGCCCGCGGGAGAGATGGCAAGGCGACGGGAACCGGCCGCAGTGGGGATCGTCTTCACTTGGTAGGTGGCGGTATCAATCACGTTCACTGTCCCTTGGGAGAAGTTCGCGACGTATGCGAAGCGTCCGTCCAACGTGAACAAGACGCATTTGGCCAGGTTCCCGCCAATAACAACGTTGGCGATGACTAGATTGGTCGCGGTATCAATGACGGTAACGGGGACGTTCGATTGATGCACGACGAAGAGTCGTCCGCCATCCGGGGTGACCGCGCTCTCTTGCGGGCTAGCGCCCACGGGGATCGTGGCGATGGCTGTGAGCGCGACCGTATCGATAACCGACACGGTCCCGGCTTCACTGTTTGAAACATAGGCCTTGAGCCGATCCGGTGACATAGTGATACGAACCGGCCCGTCGCCGACCGGGATTTTCGTGATGATCCGGTCGGTCGAAGCGTCGATCACAGCCACGGCGTCGGAATCATGCGTGACGACAAACAAGGAGTGCGCCAAAGCCGAGGAAGCAAAAGTGCAAACGATGAGTAGCAAAGGCAGAAGGCCTTTGTTGATAGTACGCTGAATTTGATTGTGGTGATTGATCATGGTTTTCATATTGAGCTTTCTGGTTTCTTCGCCCGGGATTGAACGAATTTGTCTTTCACTTCTGTCCAAAAGAGAAAAGCGCGCGGAATTGCAAAAAAGGCGCAAGGAGCGAAAAACAAGTGGTCCGAGTCGCGCAAGCTCCTGCTCCTCGTGTGGTGGCCAACGATTGATCTTTTGTCCGCCTGACAAGACAGGCGGAGCGCGGGATTTCGGCTAATGCAGGGGTGTGCGGTGCCCGGCAACGGAACGGAGCCCTTTGAGCTTGCCAACCGGGCCGTCTCCTCGGTAGACGAAGACACTGGCGCCGGTGAATTGCCGCTATGAGGTCTCGTAGAGCGTTTTCTAACTTGTCGGACCGACTTTGACCCCATCTCGGGCGGACAATGGCTGATGTTTTTGCTCGTAACCGACGAACAACTTGAGACAGTCGGGGGGATGAAGACGACCCAGTTAGTGCTTCTCACTGTTATCACCTTTGGCTCTGCAGCCTTAGCCGTCGATCCGCCGCCGGATAGAGGCATTGGCGACGTGACTGCATCCCCGAATGTGACAATCGAAAACTTTCCCGTGGGAACGCTACCGAACGCCGTCGTTTCTGACGGAGAGAATGTGTGGGTAGCAAACTCTCTCGACAACACGGTGACGAAGCTCCGGATCAGCGACGGCTCGTCACAAGGCACGTTTGCCGTAGGAGATCACCCGAATTACCTCGTTTTCGACGGAGCCAATGTCTGGGTCACTAACGGGAACAGCAATAACACGACCAAACTACGGGCCAGCGACGGTGCCCCGCAAGGCACCTTTAGCACCGGTGCTAACCCTCTGGGGATCGCGTTTGACGGCGCTAGCATTTGGGTCGTGAACTCGACGGTTCACACAGTAACCAAACTGCGGGCCAGCGACGGTGCTGCCGAAGGAACATTTGCCGTGGGGCAAGATCCCTATGGTGTCGTTTTTGACGGAACCGATGTCTGGATAACAAACGCGACCGATAACACGGTCACCAAGCTGCGCGCCAGCGATGGCACCCTGCAAGGCACTTTCCCTGTAGGCGACGCTCCGGCTGGCATCACCTCTGATGGCACTCACATCTGGGTGGTAAATCAAAATGACAGCACAGTAAGCACCCTACGGGCGGCAGACGGCCACCTGCTAGCAACAATTGATGTGGATGACAGCCCGGCGGACATCGTCTTCGATGGGACCAGTTTCTGGATGACAAATTTCCTAAACAGAACCGTCATGAGAGTCCCGGCCCGCAACGGTGGGCGCTTGAAAACCTATCCCGTGGGGCGGCGCCCAATAGGCATTGCTTTTGACGGAGCCAATATTTGGGTGGCAAACAGCCACAGCGGCACCGTGAGCAAGATCAGCGGTTTTCGTTAGCCCGCTTGATGGCCAAATCCCAATGACTTTCACGATCATCAAATGAACGCTCCGTCATTCAACAAAGCGACGGAGCCGGCCGCGTGCCGCCCCTTCATATGTCGCACTCCGGCCCCGGTTCGTGCTCTAACCATGCTCGCAAAACCGGGCTGGCCCCGGGTGGAGCCTTCATTCCGGCAGGCGCACTCCAAATTGAACAGGGGCTGTCGGGCGCGGCAGCATCATTACCCGCCGAGTTGCCGATTGGCGCGGCTAGGTTGGCGTGTAGCTTCGCGACTGGCTCGGGCAGGCTCGTTGCTGCCTCCTCTAGCTGCTTGGCGCCGCGATGCGCAAGCGTGATCTTGCTCGCGTAGCGCGATTAATCGCTGGCGCGTCGCTTCGTCGCAGACTAGGCCAACCTGATTGGCGATGTTAACTTGGGTCTGTGGCTTCTCATCCCATCCGAATATGCGGGCGGCAGCAAGGCAGACGTCGCGCAATTGCGCCGTGCTGGAAATGTCCAGCGCTTCCTTGCCAGCGACCTGCTGAGCCGCCTTGGCTAAGGCCTGCATCAGGGCCGTCTTGGTTACACCCTCTAGATCCTCGTGAGCTGCAATCAGGGCGTCCGTTGGGCCCAAATGTATGATCGAGAGCTTACCGATGTTTTGGCGGTGGAGAGCGAGATCGCAGAGAATGTCGCCAAATTTACTGCGGCGCAAAATCCCTAACCAAGCGATGGAGCGGACCGCGAGCCGCCGCACTATTCAGTTTCCAATAGTTCAATCCCTCAATTTGTGGCGACGCGAGTCATCGCTCCAGGCGTCTCAACTTGCTCTCGTTACGATGTCATGGCACGAAAGCGTCGATGAGCGAACTGCAAGGTTTTGAGATAGTGGGCGACCACGCCGAATATCGGCCAGTGGGTGAGCTTTCGCTTGCTCGGGCGATTCACTTGATATCGTCTGGGATTGCTTTTGCGCGTGAGCGACAGGTTAAAAACCTCATGGTGGTCACGTTTGGACTTACGGGCTTCCAACCGCCGCATGTCATCGAACGTTATTACTTCGTCAATGAGTGGGCGAAAGCTTCAGGCCATTCCGTGCACGTCGCAGTCGTGACTTACCCGGAGATGATTGATCACCAGAAGTTTGGTGTCACGGTGGCCACCAATATCGGTTTTGTCAGCGATGTGTTTACCTCGGAAGAGCAAGCCTTAGCTTGGCTTCGAATCGTAAAGTGAAGGGGATATGGATGCGGCAGTCGCGTTTTCCGCTCCAACCGGGCCGATCAGCCCGATGAAAGCTCAGTCATTCGCCACCACACGCGGAGCAGGAGCCTGTGTTCTAAGCTGGTCGCTCACCTTCTGGATTTGCGCGGCCTGCGCTTTGAGGGCTGCAGTGAGAGCCTCAATGTCTTTCTGCTGCTGCGCGAGCGCGCTTCTAGCTCGTGCATGGTTGCCGCTTGTTCCTCTACCTTGCGGTGCTCCTTCAGGAACTCGTTGAGCAACATCGCGTTCACCGCTTCGTAGCGCACCGTGTAAGGCTTGCCCTGCTCATCGCGGGCCACCAGGTCGGGATTCACCTTTGCCACCTGCTCGGCCACCAGGCCGAACTGTGGGATGCCTTCGGATCAAGCTCCTTCTTGTAGCGGAATGTGACCGGCTGAGCGCCAGAATCGCTTCGCTCGCGTTGTCCATCGGCTTGATCGCGTCCTTGAAACGCGCCGAGGAAGCTCGGACCCGCAGTTGCCCATCGGCGGTGACGCCACTGCACGGCGTGCCAAGCAACGGCGCGGCCCGAAGCCAGCGAGTTTAAGTGGCTGGTGGCTTCCAGCGGTTCTCGACGAACTGATTGGCGGGAGTCCCCGAGCAATCGCCTCGGCTTGGCGAGTCGATATTGTTGTCCCCGGTGATCCGAGTGCCTGCCGTGAAGCCAAGGCTGTGGTGCTCTCCGATGTGTGCATCTAGCGCACCGCGGCCGATGGCTGAGATGAAGTTTCCGGTAGGGCTGCTCGCATCGACGATATACCGATGGCCGTGTTGCGACGCCGGTGGCGCTGTCGAGGAGCGTATTTGCCATGGCGGTGTGAAGTCGCCGGAGTGTTATCGGAGCGCGGTTTCGACCGATTGCGGAGGCTTTGGAGCTCCGCCGGGTTCTGAAGAGCGCAACTGGCACCGACGACTGCGGTCGACGAGCGCCGTTGGTGTTGCTAGATAGCGCAAGACTACAGAGGTCGTGTGCAGGGCCGTTGTTGTTTACTGCGCGTCTCACCCGGAAGCCACCGGTTGCGTATCGCAGCCTTCTTGGCAAACTGCTTCGCTCGCGGCGAAAGCGCAAGGCAGGTGATGGCGAGCAGGCGGCTGCGAGAAAGCCGATCAATTTTGTTCGTGGATGTAGGTGTTCATGGATTTGTCCTGAGTAGCAGAAGTCTGACAGGTCGAAGGAGAGCCGTCAAGTGCCTTTCCAGGCGTGTACGCTCAGCCATAGACAGCCTGAACGTGGCATCCCGCTGTCCTGACCCTCCCGGACAATCAAAACGCGGGCTAGGTCGGAGGGTGGGGGTAAGAAACGGCTTTCCAGGAATCCGACCGAGCAATATCGCTTTGGATCAGGGCACCCGTGAGGTGGTCGGCCGGCCTCGTAGTAGGCTTGGAAGATCGTCGCCGTGGTGCGTTCGCGAAGCGCGAAGCGGATTCCGCGCAAATGTCCTGATCCGGCAAGGTCGCCATCCTCCACCGCCGAGACCTCAGTATTTCTTGAAAGCATTATTCCCGAATCGCCACCATCTAACAACGCGATACCATGATGAAATCTTCGGCCAGACGGCGCAGCCTTCAACCCGAATCCGGGCGTTTGCATTCAAAGGTGGCTGAAAGATGTGGTTGGATCTGCCCGTCCCACTGGCTGATTTGCCATCAAACGTTTCAGGCGTTGCCGCCAAGGCAAGGTTTAAGCCTCGCGGCAATCGTTTCACATTTCATCTGTTTTCCAGTGTCTCGGTTGGAACGTCGAGCCACTTTGCGGCCTCAGCCAAATCCCAGAACATTTTTACGTGAAGGGGCGAATGGTTGGTGAGGAGCACGGGGACTTTTACGATTCGGGCGGCTGCCTTATTGGCTACAAGGAAGGCAGATTTCGCTGGAGGATGTCGCGAATAGACGAGCCGCCGATGAAGAGCGATCCGGAAGAGAGATTCAAAGTTGATATCGATTGCGTCCAACTGCGTCAGGTCGGTAAAACGATCAAACGACCTGTCCATTCGAGCTTCTTCTTGTTCGACAAATTCGACAACCGTGTTGATCCGCTTCTCATCGAGAATGCCGTAAGGTCTGAAAACCATCAGGCGAATATCGGAATGAAACCGGAGTTCAGAAGGAATCTTCATTTCAGTTGCCGTGAAACAACTCGCATCCGCAAAGTATCTTTCGAACTATTTAGGAGATACCCAAAGCCATCGGCTGTCCATAGGACTTTAGTCCGATACCGTCACTGTCCGCCTCAAGCATTGTGCGCGTGCCGTACCGCCCATGGAGTCCTCCAAAAGTAAATCCCGCCGCCAGTCGAGCCGAAGGCGGCGGTGTGGGCGAGCAGAATCGCATTACCAGCGCTCGAGTTCCCGTAGAATCTTATATCGTTAGTAGCTCAACTCCCTTCCCTCCAACTTCCATGGACCGCTAATCCGTCGCGTTACTCGCAGTCGAGCTGTCAAAGAACCAAATGGCATGTACCACCTTCCGATTCCCAGCTTCAGATCGAAAATTTGTAGATTGGCAGCGGTTGCATTGGCGGAAAACACGATCCGCCGCCCTGCTGACGAGGCGGCTTCACGAATAACGTTTGAACGTTGGTGGAGTTGTTCGTGACGCCAGCGCCGCTCAGGTAACAGGCAAGGACTACTGCAGCAACCACTGATGTGAATGGTGAAAGCCGGGGCGCTCAGCAGTAAACACGATGCCGTTCACCGCGTCAAAACCGTCCGAGATAGTCACGTCAGTTGTATTAGAGACGTCGAAAGTCGCCGTGTCGTCGGGTCCGTTAGGAACAGTCATCGGCGTCCAGTTAGTGGCCGTATTCCAATCGCCGCCGTTCGTTGGATCGAGATTCCAAGTCGCACTGCCGCCAACGGCGGTGTTCGGCGCTGAAAGCAGGAACACCGGCAGGATTCCCGGCAATGAATGTGGATCTAAAGAAGCGTGACAGCGCCGTTTGGATGTAGTGAGTTGTTGTTTCCTAGGTGTGGTTTTCATTGTTTTACGGCTTGTTCCCTGCGGTGTGCTTCATGCGGTTACGGCAGCGAGTTGCCTCGGGCCGCTCTTGTCAGGCTAATATCCGCGTGGTTGACCTTGCCGTCGCCCGACACGTCGTTGCGGAAGTTAGCGTCCGTTACCAGACCACGTCCCGAGTTCATCCTGACCGATTGGAGGTCGGTCCCGTCGACTCTGCCATCCCCGTTGACGTCACCGGCCAACTGTCCAAAGGTGACGGCCGCGGAGGCCAGAGTGCCTGAGTCACCATTCACCCCAGTCAGGGTCACCGTGACGTCCGAGCCATCACAGGTGGTTTGGATGTCCTTGAGTAACACGGTGACAGTTGAGCCACTGGTCGTCGTGCTTTTGACCCTGCCACAGCTCGTGGACGTGCTATCCACGGAATTGACCGTGTCCGAGAACGTAAACACGATCGTGGTCGCGGTGCCAAGGGCTCCCTGTCGGCATTCAACGCCCGGAGTCCCGGTAAGCGGTAAGTCAATATCGAACGTGCCTGCGTTGCCGTGCTTCTTGCGCGAGGCCGCGCTCACCAGCGTGAGTTCGCCACCCCCGTCGCTTGTGTAGAGTTCCGCGCTCGCGAGATCGACCGCAGAGTTGTCATCACCGCCTGCGACGAGCACCTTGCCGTTGGGCAGCAACGTCGCCGTGTGACGATAGCGTGCGGTGGCGAGGCTGCCGGTGGCCGTCCAGGTCCCGCTCGCCGGATCGTAGAGTTCCGCGCTCGCGAGAATCGCAGCTGTCGCCACTACCGCCTGCGACGAGCACCTTGCCGTTGGGCAGCAACGTCGCCGTGTGACAATCGCGTGCGGTGGCGAGGCTGCCGGTGGCCGTCCAAGTCCCGCTCGCCGGATCGTAGAGTTCCGCGCTCGCGAGAAAGCCGCTGTTGCCATATCCGCCTGCGACGAGCACCTTGCCGTTGGGCAGCAACGTCGCCGTGTGACGATCGCGTGCGGTGGCGAGGCTGCCGGTGGCCGTCCAAGTCCCGCTCGCCGGATCGTAGAGTTCCGCGCTCGCGAGAATCGCCGAGGTTGTCACTCCGCCTGCGACGAGCACCTTGCCGTTGGGCAGCAACGTCGCCGTGTGAAGATCGCGTGCGGTGGCGAGGCTGCCGGTGGCCGTCCAGGTCCCGCTCGCCGGATCGTAGAGTTCCGCGCTCGCGAGAGAGCCGCTGCTGTCAAATCCGCCTGCGACGAGCACCTTGCCGTTGGGCAGCAACGTCGCCGTGTGACTAGACGCGTGCGGTGGCGAGGCTGCCGGTGGCCGTCCAGGTCCCGCTCGCCGGATCGTAGAGTTCCGCGCTCGCGAGAACGGCCGCTGTTGCCAATACCGCCTGCGACGAGCACCTTGCCGTTGGGCAGCAACGTCGCCGTGTGACAATAGCGTGCGGTGGCGAGGCTGCCGGTGGCCGTCCAGGTCCCGCTCGCCGGATCGTAGAGTTCCGCGCTCGCGAGAGTAGTCGGTGCTGTCAAGCCGCCTGCGACGAGCACCTTGCCGTTGGGCAGCAACGTCGCCGTGTGATCATAGCGTGCGGTGGCGAGGCTGCCGGTCTCCGTCCAAGTCCCGCTCTGACCCGCGCACGGTTGCACGAGCACCAGCCCGGCAGTGAGTAGAAGCAGCGGGAACGCGATCCGCCGCGCAAGAATCAAGCTGGCTGGCCGGAGACCGGCGATCAGAGCGTGAAAGCAGGTTCCAATGGCTTTGTTGTCGTCAGGCCGCGTGACCTGCGAAGTTCTGCGGGATGAAGTTGTCTTGGTGAGCTGAATCGGACGATGCATAAGGATTTCCTTTCACCTGGGGATTTGCCTGCGACTGCAGGTCTGAAAGAGGGGTGGAGGCCCCCAGGTTAAACGTCCGCGCCAGATCCAGATCTATTCGACGGAGCCAGATTGATTGATCATGCCGATTCGAGTCAAGCTTTACGTTTCGGCAGTCTGTTGGATACGATCCGCCGGAATTGCGCCAAGCAACATTTTGAACTTTGCAATCGCCTCGCGGAGTTGTTAAGTTCAAGCGAACATGAGGCATCTCAGCATCAACTTGGGCGGAAATCCGCACTGCATACGCCAGCGGCATTGGTCTGCGCGAACTGGCGCGCAACATGGACATCCCAGCCGGGACGGTGCTCGCACACTCGAAACGCGTCTGGCGCGATTAGTTTTTGTAAGGGTTATCGCAACTCGAGGGAAGAATATGTCAAAACGCTTGACTCACCGCCTGGCCCTTGAAAACAATTCAGCAGTGAAAGCCTTTTTCTATCATCCACATTCTCGTCAATCGTTGTCATCCTTGGTTTTTTGGCTCCTTGTCGCGGGAATAGTCGGGACGCTGCAACCTTGCAGCGCAGGTCCGTCCGGTTTTGTTCGCGGGGGGCAACTCCAGCACGCGCGAATTTTCCAGCAGGCCACTCTTCTCGCCGACGGCCGAGTCCTTATTGAGGGCGGGGTAAACCGTGCTTTTAGTCGACTGGCTAGCGCCGAATTATATGACCCCGCAACGGAGAGCTGGAGCGACGCGGGATTCATGACCGTTGGTCGATCTAATCATACTGCCACATTGCTCGCCAGTGGGTTGGTTCTCGTCACAGGAAGTCTGGCCCCGAATATCACACCAGCCGAGCTTTATGACCCAGTCGCCGGAAGCTGGTCTGTCACGGGCACTCCCGTCGTGGATAGACGCTACGCTGCCAGCGCCACGTTGCTGCCTGACGGCACGGTGCTCGTGACTGGGGGCGGGGATCTGACCGGATCTTATCTTACGAGTGCAGAACTTTATCGTCCGAATACGGGAACCTGGGAATTGACCGGAAGCCTCATAAACAAGCGAGCGTATCATACTGCTACTTCTCTCAGTAATGGAGACGTTCTAGTGGTCGGTGGTCTCGAGACCGCCTTCGCATTAACCGCGAGCGCCGAGATTTATCGCTTCTCTACCGGCCAGTGGAGCGCCACCGGCAGTCTCGCCACCGCCCGTTGGGTTCATAGCGCGGTCGTAAGGGTAGCTACCCTTCTGAATTTCTGACGGCACAGGATCATGCACGAGGAGCGTGAATTCGAGAGCAATCCCCCGCCGGCTAACCCAGATGATCCGTTTTAAGAATTACGAACACAAACCGGAATGATGATGAACGATTGTCGCTTATTGCGACCAACAAAGGCGGGAGGCCGAGCGAGTATAGCCGCGAGTAGTCCGGCGTATAGCTGCAATAACTGATGGCCTGACACAGAAACAGGCCTGCACGTTGCCGCCGGTATATGTGAAAACACACTGCGTGGATGGCGAGAGAACCATCCAGAGCTAGCGGCACAAATGGCCGAAGCACGGGAACAGGCTCGACAAAAGGCCTTGGCCCGGATAAAGGCAGCGGGCGAAGCGGGAGAGTGGCGCGGCCATGAGACCTTTCTTCGAATGTCGTTCCCGACTGATTATCGCCGGGATGCGAGCGTGAACGTCAATGCGATCGCCACGGCACAACAGGTAGGCATTGTGAGCGGCGAAGAGACGCGCGCGCGGCTGATCGCGCTGCGCGAGCGGATCACGCTGGCCGAGCACGCGGGCAGCAAGCACCAACGAGCCTGACGGAACCAGACGCGAAGCTACAGGCCGAACCTGGCGCGCCAAGCGGCAACGTGGCGGGGATGATCGAGTTCGATGAAGTCCAAGATGGCGGTGCGGGCCTCGGCGCGGGTGGCGAAGCGATGGTGATAGACCAGTTCGTATTCGAGGAGTCTCGAAGGCCGCAGACGATGGTGTGATCGGGGTGATAGTTGCACCTGATCGCGAGCCTTTGTTCTAAGGCCCTGGCTGCGGTCGCGGTGGAACCTGGACAGTCTTCGCGACCAGAAGCCCTAACATTCTCAACCTAACGAGGTGGCTTATTCGTCACCTTCCAGGCTCTCATGCAGACAGGCTATAGCAACCGCGGGCTTCGGCGTCACGACCCAGCTTTGCATAAGCAATCTGCCGCCAGCGAGTAAGCGTAGGCCTGGAGTGAGCCATGATCAGCAGTAGTCGAAGCCCATTGGTCGCCGCTAGGTCCGCGGCTTCGTAGCAGCCATCATCGTCCACGAGCAAGGTCAAAATACGTCCACAAAGAAGGCTGCGACTAACGCATCCGCCCTTTCAAGTCCTCGGCGAGAGCCTGTTGCCAGTTTGCGACCGCGGCTCCGATTGCGCCAGCTTTATGGCCCAGCCAAGTCATGTCGGTCCGCATTGGCAGAGCTCATGGCGAACCGTTTTGGCAAGAGACGGGGCTTATCTCGGCTGGCGTTCATCGATGCCGGCTCATACTGGCTTTCGACCAAGGAGATCTACAGCACGACTGATAGGCGTTCGGCCGAGCCTTCGGTGAGGCCAGCCTGCCTCTCCGCTTGCCGATCGAGTTCTGAGCCTGGATCCCGTTCGTGTAATAACGGTCCCACCTCATGGCCTTGCGGTAGTTGGCGATCGCCTGCTCGTTGTTGCCTGCGGCTCGAGCAAGTGAGCCGCGGTCGAATGATGTTGCCCTATAACCGATGGCACGGCCAGGATGATCGCGCCCTACTGGCGATCAGATGGTTCCCGGCTCGAACGCCACCCGCTCGCCCGGCAGGCGGCTAACTGCATAACAGGCCGCTGGAATCGAGCCAAAGCCAAAACATACAACCCAGCCTGGGGTGGAGGCGACGCAGCGAATCGGCCCTCGAGGTCACCGCGTCGAGATGTTCAGGGTATGTCCTCGGGTGAACGGTAATTCTGGGAAACATCAACTCCTGGTGAACGCTTTGATAGCTGCAACGGCCTGATTTTCTTCGCTCAGTCGGCGAAGCCGAAGGCGGCTCGCGAAAGGTCAGCCGAGCCGGCAGGAGCATCCAGAGAGTAAACAGGATCGCGGCCCCGAGGAGAAGCGAACGCCGAAAGTGTTTGCGAAAGTGAAAGTAAAAGGCGACGGCCAGAACTGCGATGCCGAGATGGGCGGTCAAAAATGATGAAAATCCAGAACCAATGCCTGCACCGGTAACTCGAAACCGGCAACATTCCAGCTGTAGGGAAACTTAATCCACGTCAGAACGACGGAACCAACAATCAGAAAGCTACCGCAAATCAGCAGCCAGTAACTCGTCCAGATTCGGCCGGCAACTTTCATCCAGCGTTGTCCGGCTTCGTATTGCGTGAGGAGGCCGTGAGGGTTTGATTGATGTCTTGTCTCCTGGTCGGGTTCACGGCGCTTTTACAATTTTTAATTTCTCTGTCAATTCTAAATCTTTTTGCTGTCTAGTTTGGAAGTAGCCAACTATGAGGCACTGTGCCCAATCGGGGGGAGTAAAAAATGATGACCCCGAGTTCGCGGTGATTTGATAAAGCACGGTTCCCAAATGACGAGAGACTAGCTGCGAAAAGGCATTCGTGATGTAATGCGCGGCATGAAAACTAATTCTGACTAGAATCGCTCTTTGCCGCCATCGCGCTCTCTATGATCTGCATCGCAACGATCCAGGGTTTGTCATATGTCGCAGGGCCGGAACCGCGCGAAGTGAAGGTAGTTAGATCAGGGACCATCGGATATAGACTCGATTCACGACACGATTACGGTTACCGAACCCCTCGAGGTTTACACCAGAAGTCGAGGTGGGTCGCGTCGCAAGCGGCAATGAACATTCAAGTCGTTAGCTTGAAAAATCGCCTGAATAGTTTTCACCCCGGGCTGTGAAAACGGCCTTGAAATCAACCGTGAAATGGCCTAAAACGAGGAGTGCAGTTTCAGTGAAATAAAGCACGCATAACCCGCGTCTGGTTTCAGCGCCTTCGGTGCGTTTGCACAGACGAGAGCGCCTGCAAACTATCGCGTTCGTTTCACGTTTGCCGCCTATAACGCTTCGAAATGTGAAACGAAGGGGTGAACGAGCAGAGAGGAAATAACGTCGGTTCGGACTCTCCCCCGGCAATGAACACAGATTCGCGGTCGCCAATGCTATAATCCCCGCCATGCATCATGGAACCCGAAAGGCTCTAAAGATCTCCCTCGCCGTTTCGGTTCTCGTCCTCGCAGTCGCAGCATTCTTTGTGATCCAGATCGGTCCCGGAACATCTGGGGCAGGATCCGCTATGACCAAAGACGCGAAGGGGATCTCGTCGTCGGAGACAAGGCGCCCAACGTGGTCCTCGCGGCGCTCGATGGCATGTTCGCTGTGCCAGATTCCGCCGCACCGGTGGCCGCCCGACCGTCCTCATCTTCGGCAGCTACACCTGACCGCCGTTCCGGCGCTCGGTCAGCGTGTCGCCAGAATGTACCAGCAGTACGGCGACCGTACTCGTTCCTCACCATCTATATCAAGGAAGCGCACCCGATCGACGAGTAGAAGTAAAGCGAACAACGAGGACAGGGACGATCTGTGCTACGCGCAGCCGACGAACCTGGCGCAGCGCGTGCTGATCGCCAAAGATTTCGTCAAACGCTTCGACTACGATGTGCCGATTCTGATCGACGGCATGGAGAACCGCGCCGACTCGCTATATGCAGGCTGGCCGGAGCGCTTCTATATTGTCGACGAATCGAACACGATCGTGTACAAGGGCAAGACGGGACCGGGGGGATGCCGCCCCGAAGAAGTCGAAGCGTGGCTCGCCGCCGGTTCCAGAAAATCGCACCCCAACTGACGCTAGTCGCCGATAGAGCGCCTTGCCAGGCGACGCGCTGATTGCAGCCCGGGAAAATCAGCAGGGGGAACAGTTGACGCGGCGCTGATGCAGGCCTTCCTGCAAGGCGGCTCAGCAAGTCGCCGGGAAGGAAGCGCTGGAGATTTCCGTCGCGCAGTGCACAACATCTGCCTTGCCGCTGCTGGCGTCTTCGTCGGATGCGGCAGAAAGCGCAGCCCAAGTTAACATCGCCAATCAGGTCGGCCTCGTGTGCGACAAGAGCGACACAAGCACGCCTCATCGCCTTGCGCGAGCGGATCACGCTGGGCGAGTGCGGCCCAGCGACTGGAGGCGTCGCCGCCGTCGTGTTCGGCTCTAACTACGGCACCACCGTCAGCGTAAGATCGTTGCCGTCGCCGCCTTCGTCGTTGGCTTGGAAGGTGTTCAGGACCTATGGTAATGGTCGAGCCGTCGGCCAAATTGCTAAACGTCCCGGCGATAGCCGACGCAGCGGTGTTGCTAATCACAGTAAAGGTTGCTCCTGCTTGGCGGCAGGATCGCTCCAGAATCAGCAAATTGAATCGCTGCCCCACCAATCTTTATTCCATTGGTAATCATCTTCATCCGCGCCGCAGGTGTTGCTGTTGATCAGAACCTTGTAAGTGGCATCGCCTTTGAACGTCAGTTTGCTCTGGATCGTTGGGGTGCCCGGTATTGTTCCGTTTCCTGGGCCAAGAATGATGGCTGCGAGTGTTTCCATGCCTTATAACCGGGCCTCCGATTAGTTACCACAGGTACCCCATCATTCTGCATACGGGCCAGAACCCGTGGCCGAACCCTCGGTGTTCTGGCTATGAAGATCCCTCCACTAATTATTGTCCCGCCCGTATACGTATTCGCAGTGGTTAACGCCGATTGCCGCTGCCTACTTTGCTCTTCACGGCGCCGAAGCCCCGTCGTCAATCCAGAGAAGGTTGTGCTCGAATTGTTGGTGCCCACCGCCAGGTTTCTTGCGCCCAACGCCTGCCGGTCTGCTCCTTCGATTGGCCCGCGACCGTCATCCTCAGAGTCTGTGAGAACTGATTGACAACATTCCGCGGCCGTCTCGGCCGGAAGCTCGATGGGGGGTACACCGGTAGAATCATCCAGAAGGTGACCATCCTGCACTTTCTTGGCCGGGACCGTTTGCTGTCGGCGTGCTGTTTGCCCGCACTGGAACTGACGAAGAACTGTAGAAGGTAGCGCCGTCGACCTTTGGTTGCAGGCCGCCCTCCAACGTAGATAAGAACGTCGCCCACCGTGAGGGCACTGTCTTGGAACTTTATGGTCCAATGTTTGGCTGTAGTCAATCTGCCTCCTTCTGCCGTGGAACGTCCCATGATCGGCACTTGAGTCGTTGGAAAAGAAAGAGTCAGTCCTCCGCTGGCTCTGCTGGCGGTCCACGTTGAAGGGTAGGGCACAGTCTACCGCGGTAGCGCTACCGCCAAACGAAACGGAACCCGAGCTACCGAAAGGAGGCGAAAGAGAGCCACCTTCGGCGATGAACGTGCCCTA
>CAWGFS010000011.1:0-43278 GCA_963821915.1 uncultured Verrucomicrobiae bacterium | reverse complement strand
CCACGGTGTGGTGTCCGCTTTGTCAGCGCTGATGCCAGAACCACGCGCTGGAGCCGAGATGTAACGTGTCCTTGCGCAACGCGGTCGCGACGAAGTCGCAGCCAATTTCGCCCGACCCACGTAGAGATGGCCGCGAAATGTACGCCCGGACGACTACCGGCTGCACGCGTACTTGGCTTTGTGGCTTTCGCCTTTTAAGGTCGCAGAATGCCGAAGACGCGAACGAGGACGAGCGTTGGATGGAAACTATTCCCCGTCGCGCTCGCAGTCCTTGCCGCTGCCGTTTTCTCGTGGTCGATTCGACCGACGCACCAGCATTTCGATTACACCTTCCGGATCGCAGACGCATTCCTGCAGGGTCACCTGGGCCTGAGATCGCAGCCACCTTCCTGGTTAAACGAGATGGTCCCGATGGGCGGAGAATATTATTCCGTTTTTCCTCTCGGCGCAGTTCTTGCCGTATTGCCGGTCGCATTGCTGGGTGAAGCGGGCCTGCTGAACAGATTTCCGGGCGGCATCCTGGCCTCCCTCATCGCTGGACTGTGTGTTTATTCTTTTTACCAGCTGGCAGGCTTGGAACCGAACTCGAAATCTCGCCGTCTTCTACTCGCCTTGTTCCCCGTCTTTGGAACCTGGTCGTGGTGTAATCTCGGCTTCGGTGGATCGTGGCAAATCGCCCTCGGATTCGCGCTTCTCGGCCAGGTTGCCGCGCTTAATTTTACGTTGATCCGACGAAAGCCTTTTCTCGCAGGCGCTTGCTTTGCTTTGGCATTTGGAAATCGCACTGAGCTGATTCTCACTCTTCCCATATATCTCTACTTTTGGAGCCCCTGGCCTGGTGCCCGCTTGCCATTTGAGAACGACGCCTCCAAAGAATCGCCTCGCGACTGGTGGAAACCTTTGGGCTGGTTTCTCGCAATCCCGATCGCACTTGGCCTCTGCACGGCTGCATACAACTTGGCACGCTTCGATTCGATTTTTGATTTCGGTTACGCGCGCATCGCGAATCTTGCTCAGGAGCCGTGGTATCGGGGTGGACTATTTTCGTTCCATGCCATCCCCTGGAACGCTTACAAGATGTTGTTCGAGGGCATGCAGGATATCGCAACCTTTCCGTATCTTCGACCTTACCCGTTTGGCTGCTCTATCTTTCTGAGCAGTCCATTCCTCTTTCTACTTTTTCGAGAAGGCGGACCCCTTAGAGGTCCAGCTTGGATCGCGATTGGGCTTTTGACCCTGGTCCTTTGGTGCCACGGCAATCCCGGAGGCTGGCAGTTTTCCTACCGCTACGCCATGATCCTGTTGCCATGGATGTTTCTCCTCCTGGTAAGTAACGGCCCGCGCAAGCTGTTGGCCACCGAATTGGGTCTTTTTCTCGTTTCGGTCGCGATTAACGCTATGGCCGTCTACCATTTTCTCTGGACTACTGATCTGCACCCGTAACGGCTTCGTGGCGCCACGGCTCGATACCAATCATCGCCCAGGCAGCGCCGACGTAGCGGGCCAAATGCGGTCGCGTCCTTCGCGTGCGACGAGGTCGCGGAGAAATTGACGGGTCGCGGCAGCGATCTCCAAGTCTTCGAAGGCATTATGGCCTAGTAAATCGTCGCAGAGTCGCCGCAGCGTCCAGCGATCATCCACGTCGTAGCAGGCGGGGAGCAGGCGCACGCTAAGTCCTATTTCAGCGGCGCGCTCGAGCGTCTGTGCGCAAACTCGGTCGGTACTCCAGTCAATCGCCTCAAACAGCCGGGGTTGGGACTTTCTTATTCCGATTAAATAGTAGCCCCCGTCGTCGGAAGGTCCGATTACCACATCCTGGCGAGGCGAAGAAAGCGATCGAGCCGCTTCGGCAAAGACTGATGTCGGGGCAGTGGGACTATCGGAGTTAATCAGACAGACGGAGGCAAAGCCACCCGTTAACAAATCCTCAGTTGCACCAACGAGGCGCTCGCTTAGGTCGCCGTCACGCTGGGCGAGAAGATGGAATTCAGCGGGAAAAATATCGCGATACATCTCTTCGTTACCAACCGGCGTGAAACAGCCGATTCCCCGTGTGTTGCCGCCTACTCTACGAATGGCTACGGCAATATCGCGAAGAAAACAGATATTCAGTGCCGCTGCTTCCTCCCTAGTGAGCGGCGGGGTGAGCCGCGTCTTCACCTGTCCGGCACGCGGTGCTTTCGTCATGATCACGAGGGCGCAAAGATTTGCCGAAGCGAGCGCGGAAAGGGAAGAGGACTTCTTCACATTATGTATGATTAACTTTATTGAAAACCGCTCATCATCTTAATCTTCAGCGTCTGAATAACTGTTTACTTTTCGTAGAGTATCCAATGAAAAAGCGACGCTAAAACGTGTTCATAAAGGCTCGCAGCCGACACTGGAAAAACACGGGACTGACCAGGCTCAAACGATTATTGGTATTTATTCAAGGTTGTTAGCTTCTTCTTGGAATGAATGACGGGTTGCTGAAATTGTGGCACGAGGGCAAGAAGGTGCGAGCTTTCAACCGCCGATGTGCGATATTGGCGCTGTGATCAAGCGAATATTGGTGCGATGTCCGGTAACAAAGAAACTCAATGTCACCGGGGTGGTGATTGAAGAAGATGCTTTTGTTGCCACTGATCTCAAGCCCGGCAGAGTGGCCTGTAGCCATTGCGGTGAAACGCATTCCTGGAACAAGAAAGAGGTCATTCTTGCTCGCTAGGTAGGACGACCGTCGACGTGGGCGGAGGGTTAGTCTTTCCGCCTGGTA
Organism: uncultured Verrucomicrobiae bacterium; assembly: GCA_963821915.1. Lineage (GTDB taxonomy): Bacteria > Verrucomicrobiota > Verrucomicrobiia > Chthoniobacterales > UBA10450 > Palsa-1392. The sequence goes on along the minus strand of CAWGFS010000011.1, from coordinate 40,523 downwards.
CTCGCCGTTGACCCGGGGGCGCGCTGACGTTAAGCGCATAGCCGGTGGATCTTCTTGACGAACTCCAAAGTCGTCTGATCTGTGGCGATGGCGCCATGGGCACGATGTTACTCGAAGAAGGCATCCCTCTGGAGCGCTGTCTCGAGGAACTGTGTATCAGCGAGCCCGAGCGGGTAGGCAAGATTCATCAAGCCTATGTCGCTGCTGGCGCGCGGGTCATTGAAACCAACACCTTTGGCGCCAGCCGCGTGCGTCTCGACCGATTTGGCTTCGGGGATAGAACGCACGAAATAAATGCGGCTGCCGCCCGGCTGGCGCAGCAGGCCGTAAAAGGAAAAGATATATGTGTGGCCGGAAGCGTCGGCCCCCTCGGCATCAGCGCCGATGAGGCGGAGACACGCGGTATCGATCGTGCGGCGGTCTTTCACGAACAGGTCGCCGGATTGCTCGACGGCGGAGCCAACGCGATCTTCTTTGAGACATTTCTCGATTACGACGAACTCGAGCTCGCGTTGGGAGCGAAGATGGAATTATCGAAAGCGCCAACCATTTGTTCGCTGGCTTGTGAATCTGAAGGTCGATTGTCATCCGGCCTGACGCTGGTGGAGGCTTTTAGAAAGTTGACCGCTCTGGGCGCGGACGTGGTCGGGGTGAATTGCTTGAATGGCCCGCAGGCTACAGTGCATCTCCTGGAGCGGATTCCGTTGGAATTCTTGCTCTCTGCCTATCCCAATGCGGGATATCCGAAATATCACGAAGGCCGTTTCATCTACTACCCCGCGCCGGATTATTTCGCGAAGATGGCTCGCGAGATGGTGGCGCAGGGAGCGCGACTCATTGGTGGATGTTGCGGGACAACGCCACGGACGATTGCGGCAATGGCGGCGGTGTTGGCCGAGCTCGAGCCGGTGCGGAGCAAACCGGTCAGGGTGACGGTCGAACCGAAGCGAGCGCTGGCCCCGACGCGCATCGCGCCGACAGAAGAAAGCCTCCTCGACCGAATCGCGGCCGGCCACCGGGTCATCATCTGCGAACTTGATCCGCCAAAGACGCTCGCCTTGGAAAAATATTTCGCGGGCGCTCAGGCGTTGGTGCAGGCGGGATGCGATGCAATTACGCTTGCGGACAACTCGCTCGCCATCCTCCGAGTGAGCAACCTTGCCATCGGGGCGATGCTCAAGGAACGGTTTGGGATAACGCCGCTGCTCCACATGAGCTGCCGCGATCGCAATTTGCTTGGGCTGCAGAGTGAGCTGCTTGGCATGGCGGCCCTTGGGATGCGACATGTGCTTCCCCTAACCGGCGATCCGGCTCGCGTGGGCGATCATCCAGGCGCAGCGTCGGTTTATGACGTTAATTCTGTCCAGTTGATTGCGATCGCCAAGAGGATGAACGAGGGATTCAACCACGCGGGCAAATCGTTGAGTAGCGCCACGCAGTTTGTCGTGGGTTGCACTTTCAACCCCAACTCGAAAAACATCGCGGCGCAAGTCTCGCGGCTCGAACGGAAGGTCGCTGCCGGAGCGCAGTATGTGATGACACAGCCGGTCTTTGACTTAAGGGTCCTCGACGAGATGGCGAAACACACGCAAGATTTTGGTGTGCCCATCTTCACCGGCGTCTGGCCTTTGATGAGCGGTCGACAGGCTGATTTTCTCCACAACGAAGTACCGGGAATCGTGGTGCCCGAGCAGGTTCGCATTCAAATGGCCGGAAGCGAAGGCGACGAAGGCCGGGCACGAGGGCTGGCAATCGCGCGAGAAATTTCTCGAGCGGCGTTGGAGCGATTTCCCGGGGTTTATCTGATCACGCCGTTCTTGAGATACTCGACCACAGTCGAGTTGGCGGCATTTGCGCGCAGCCTTTGATGTAGGCAAGTTGCGCTAATGTCCAGGGTTCGCCGCGCGGTCTACATTCAAGTCGGCGGTCTTGTGCTCATAGGAGTCTTGTTGTTTTTGGCCAGCCGATTCTTCCCGGTCGCTGATTGGATCGCGCAGGTGCAACAAAAGGTGATGCATCTCGGCGCCTGGAGCGCGATCTGGTATCCACTCCTCTATGCGGGTTGCAACGTGCTTTTGTTGCCGGGTGGACTGTTAAGTATCGGCGGTGGATTCTTCTTTGGTCTTTGGTGGGGTTTCCTCATTGTGCTGATCGGCAATGTTGGCGGGGCGGCGATTTCTTTTGTTCTCAGCCGCTGGATCGGGCGCCGATGGCTGCGACGCAAGCTTCTCCGTAATGCAACGCTGGAGGCTTTGGAACCAGCCGTGAAACGGGAAGGTTGGAAGATCATCTTGTTGAGCCAGTTACATCCACTTTTTCCGACCAGCCTGCTCAATTATCTCTATGGACTAACCACGGTCCGATTCAGGACGTGTATACTTTGGGTAGCGATCGGGCAAGCGCCCGGATTGTTCTTGTATACCTATATCGGCACCTTGGGACAGCTAGGCCTGAATTTGGTGCGCGGGAAAAGTCACCCGCGGGTGATTGAGTATTGGACGTGGGGTGCCGGGCTATTGCTTTCCCTTGTCGTTCTTGCCTTGCTGGGCCGAATATCGCTCCGGCTGGTACGAGAAGCTCAGGAGCGAGCTTCCATAGCAGCGCGTGAGCTAGGACAACAAGAAGCTGGCGGACAAATAGTTGCTGGCGCGCCGATATGGTCACACAAGTAGATTGGAGAAGGGCTAAATTGATCTAATTCCACGTGGAACAATTTTTTCTCTCCAAATTCTACGATGTCGTTGTGGTCGGTGCCGGCCATGCGGGAATTGAGGCGGCTTTGGCCGCAGCGCGCTTGGGCGCTCGAAACCCTGCTCTTGAGTCAAAACCTGGATACCATAGGCCAGATGTCTTGCAACCCGGCGATTGGCGGCTTGGCGAAAGGACACATGGTTCGCGAAATCGACGCCTTGGGCGGAGCGATGGGAATCAACGCTGATGCCACCGGCATCCAATTCCGGATGCTAAATCGCGCCAAAGGCCCGAGCGTCCGTGCGCCGAGGGTACAGTGTGACAAGAAGGCCTATCAATTTCGAATAAAGTGGTTCCTTGAGCGCCAGGCGAACCTAGACGTGAAGCAGGGGGGAGTCACCAAAATCCTGGTCGACCGCGGACGTGCCGTGGGAGTGCAGTCTGATTTCGGACTTTGTGTTCGGGCCGGAAGCGTAGTGATTACCGCAGGGACGTTTTTGCGCGGATTATTGCACGTTGGTGATCGCAGTCAGCCTGGGGGCCGAATGGCAGACAGTTCGTCGCCTTTGAGCGATAACCTACGCGAGCTTGGTCTTGTCGACAGGACGATTCAAAACTGGGACCCCCTGTCGCATCAGCGCTCGATCGATTGATTTCGACTCGTGTCGCAAACAACTGGGAGAGGATCCACCATGCCGCTTTAGCTATTTGCCGGCGACCGAGGAATTCGAGGAGGAGGAGGGCTTCCTGACCCTCAATCGGGTGTCTAACGGGAGGTTCCATGTAGAACAATTGCCATGCTGGATAACCGCGACCACTCCTCAAACACATGAAATCATTCTCCGAAATCTTCATCGTTCACCACTTTACAGCGGGCGGATCGAGGGAACAGGTCCCCAGATATTGTCCGTCTATCGAAGATAAGGTGGTCAGATTCGCCGAAAAATCTCAACACCAGATTTTTCTCGAACCGGAAGGCAGGCAGACAGAGGAATTCTATATTAACGGAATTTCAACCAGCCTGCCTTATGAGGTGCAAATAGAGTTCGTTCGTTCGATTCCAGGGCTGCAAAACGCCGCAGATCATGCGCCCCGGCTACGCAGTGGAATACGATTACTTCCCGCCTACCCAACTTCAATCGACCTTGGAGAGCAAGCTGATATCGGGACTCTATCTCGCGGGGCAGATAAACGGCACGTCGGGCTACGAAGAGGCTGCGGCGCAGGGTCTAATGGCAGGTGCCAACGCTGCCCTGCGCCTTGCGGGAAAGCCGCCGCTGATTCTGGACCGGAGTCAAGCTTACATCGGCGTGTTGATAGACGATCTCGTAACGCAAGGCACTCAAGAACCGTATCGGATGTTTACGAGCCGGGCTGAGCACCGCCTTCTTCTTCGACAGGATAATGCCGACCTGCGACTGACTGGAATGGCAGCCGACCTTGGGCTGGTTTGCAGTCGACGCTTGGAGTTGTTGAAGGAAAAGTCTCGGCAGCTCCAGGTTGCACAGGACTATTGCGGCCTCTACCCGCATCGGAGGACAGACACTGGCGCATGCAATGAAGCGAACCGGAATTTCGCACAGAACAAATCCCACAACATCTGCTTGAACGAATCAACGCTGAGATTTGGGAATTACTAGAGACCGAAATCAAATACGAAGGCTATATCCGTCGCGATTATCGGCACTTGGAATCCATGCAAGCCGCAGAATCGGTAACGATACCGGTCGATATTGATTACGCGGAGGTGCCGGGCTTACGAAACGAGGCACGCCAAAAATTGGCGGGATTGCGACCCGAAAACATCGGTCAAGCGAGACGAATTAGCGGCGTTACGCCAAGTGACTTGGGGATCCTGACGATCTGGCTTAAGAAATATCGTCGAACAACCTTGACATCAGCATCTTAATCGTGAGCTCGTCCGCCGCTTTCGATTATTTTTTGGCAGCGACTATTGGATACCTCCTCGGTTCCTTTCCCAGCGGATTGATTGTTTCGCGCACACGCGGCGTAGACATCCGAGAGCATGGGAGTGGCAATATCGGTGCAACCAACGTGCTTCGCGTGATGGGGAAGAAGTGGGGCTACTTTGTATTCGGCCTCGATGCGCTTAAAGGCTTCGCGGCCGTCCGGATTGCGTTTGCTATCGCCCTTGCGTCAAACTTCGGGATTGTGCGACCGGAACTCCTTGGGATCACTGGTGGCCTGGCCTGCATTTTGGGCCATACGTTTTCGGTCTGGCTCCGATTCCGTGGAGGAAAAGGCGTGGCAACCTCAGCCGGGGTCCTGCTCGGCCTGATGCCTCTTGCGGTCGTATCGGTCTTTGCAGTCTGGGTGATCCTATTTCAATTCACCCGATACGTGTCAGTGGCCTCGATCGGGGCTGCCGTTGCGCTTCCCTTCTTTGTTATGCTTTACCTGCGGCTCGATCTGCTGACGGGCGCGAGTTTACTTCCCTTTTCGATACTTATCGCCGGTGTCGTCGTCTGGCGGCATCGCTCTAACATGAAACGACTTTTCCAAGGGAAAGAACAGCGCTTCGACCAAAAATGAAGATCGGTAAGATTGCGATTCTAGGAACTGGCGGCTGGGGGACCGCGCTTGCTGTCCTTTGGGCATCGCGAGGTCGCGAAATCATTCTTTGGGGACACACACCGCGGCGCGTGGAGGAAATCGCGCGGAGTCGACAAAACCCGGATTACCTGCCCAGTACCACAGTCCCCCCTAATGTTTGCCTAACGAGCGAACTAGGAGATTGCGGCGGAGCGGATCTGATCGTGTTCGTCACGCCCTCGGTAGCACTTCGTTCGGTTGCTTCAAACCTTCAGGCGGGGTTGAAAAACGAAGCAACCGTTCTAATGAGCTGTACCAAAGGGATCGAGCACGGCACCGGTATGCGGATGAGCGAAATCCTGGCCGCGAAATTTCCAGCCAATCCCGTCGCTGTCCTTTCCGGGCCCAATCTCGCGGTCGAAGTCGCGCATGGATTGCCGAGTGCGACAGTGCTCGGATGTCGCGATGAGACCCTTGCAGAGGAACTGCAAGCGACCTTGGGAAGCTCTCGATTTCGGGTTTATACCAGCGACGAAATCGTCGGAATCGAGCTCGGTGGAGCCTTAAAAAATATTTTCGCCATCCCGTGCGGAGTGAGCGACGGCTTCGGTTTTGGTGACAATTCCAAGGCGGCTCTCGTCACCCGCTCACTGGCCGAGTTGCTTCGCCTCGGTGTTGCGATGGGGGGCGGTGCGCGCACTTTTCAGGGATTGAGTGGCGTGGGCGATTTGATTGCGACCTGCTTTAGCCGCCACAGCCGCAACCGCCGCCTCGGCGAACAGCTCGGGCAAGGGAAAAACCTCGAAGACATCACGCGTGGCATGAAAACAGTGGCGGAAGGAATTCCAACTGCCCGCAGCGCCTTTGAATGCGCGCGCAAACTCGGCGTCGAAACGCCGATCATCGACCAGGTTTATGCCGTTCTGCATGAAGGCAAGGCGCCGGCCCAGGCGATGCAGGAATTGTTAGGGCGCGATCAAAAATCCGAGCGCGGTTAGATTTCCGCGCCCTTCCACTGCGCCGCCAGGCTCCCAATCACGGCGGGGAACAATTCACGTTCAGCGCGCTGGATTCGTTCGTGCAGGCTCGCGGGAGAGTCGTTAGGCAGGATCGGCACCTCCCGTTGCGCGATGATTTCGCCGCTGTCCACGCCGGCGTCGACAAAGTGGACGGTGCACCCCGTCACCTTTTCACCTGCGGCAAGGGCCTGCGTCCATGCTTCACGCCCCGGAAACTTCGGCAGAAGCGAGGGATGCAAATTGATGATGCGGCGAGGAAACGCGTCCAGCGTGATTGGCTTCAGAACCCGCATGAAGCCGGCGAGAACAACCAGCTCCACTCCAGCTTCGTGCAACAGCCTAACGAGTTGTTGCTCGACCTCTGGCTCAAGCTTCGTTCGGAACTTTCCCGGAGGAAGGAAGGCATGGGGAATACCGAACTCGCGCGCAATCTCGAGAATGCCGGCATCGGCCACATCCGAAATGACGATCCGGACGTCTGCCGTCAGGTGACCGGCGCGGATCTGCTCGAGGATCGCCCGACAATTTGATCCTTTACCCGATCCCAGGATGCCGAGCACAAGGCGGCTCATCACTTACTGCTCGTGACCCTCTGAATCAGCTGCGAAGTCGATTTCCCGGGCACCAGCGGAAGAATCACGGTTTTTGCTCCGACTCGTTGCACGGCAGCTCGTTCCTCAACGTCCAAACTTTCCGATGTGTAATCGCCGCCTTTAGCATAAATGGCGGGCCGGGCCGTCTCGATCACTTGTGTTGCGCGCACATTCGGGAAGATCGTCACGAAATTGACCGCCTCCAGCGCCGCTAAGACTTCCGCCCGATCAGCTTCAGAATTGAGCGGCCGCCCCGCGCCCTTCAAAGCTCGGACCGACTCATCACCATTGACCGCCACTGCCAGGAAGTCGCCCAACTCGCGCGCCTCTTCCAGATATCGCACGTGCCCGACATGAAGCAGATCAAAACATCCGTTAGTAAGAACAAGTCGTTTCCCGGCCTGACGAATTTCGCCGGCGCGCCGGGCAAGTTCCGGGAGAGTAATGATCTTGGAATTCATGCGGCGACAGGGTGGCTCATATTCTCGCTGACGTCGACCGCGCGGTCAATTTAGGTAATTCGTTAGGTGAGCAGCACGCCGCCTAACGAATGACTAAACCGCGCGGAAAACGCGCACTTCGGGTTCCGAGAACGGCATGGAATCTTCGCCCCCAAAACGCTTTTCGTTGCTCGAGAGGAGCGGCTGCCAAACACGCGTCCTGTCGAGTTTGGGTGCGCGGTGTCCACCCGCCAGATCTGCCAGGATCAAGATATTGCTCCGATTCTGGCCTTCCAAACAGAAGCCGGATGATCCCGCCGATTGGTTCGAGAACTTTAAAATTGTCCCGCGACCGATTCCGTAAGACCGCCGATTGCCGGCGGAGTTGCAGGAATTCGCAATAAAGCCGCAGCGTCGCGGCATGCCGCCCTTTGCCAATCTCATCCCAGCGAAGCTTGGATTGAAGGCAAGCCTCCTCCCTTTGCGGATCAGGAATCTTTTCGCGCGCCGTCGGATCGCGAAAAGCGGCGAAGCCGCGGAATTCTTCCCGGCGCCCTTCGGTCACGAGGTGGCCAAGGCGGGGTTCGTGATCGGTAAAATACTGAAATGGGCTCGAGGCTGCCCACTCCTGACCCATGAAAATAAGCGGCGTGAAAGGCACCAGACAAAGCAACGCCGAGGCTGCGCGAAATGCCGTCGGTGAAACGAGTTGATTGAGTCGCGCACCGAAGGCGTGATTGCCGGTTTGATCGTGATTCGTAATGCAGAAAATGAGTTGCTCCGGAAGCAGGCCCGTCGCTGCTGCTGGTTGGTCACGACCGCGATGCTGTCGCTCCCGGCCCTCGAAAAGCCAGCCGTGCTCGAGCGTCGCGGCCAGCTCCTCCGCCGTGCCTTCATAAGATTTGTAGTAACCCTCGCGGGTCCCGGTGAGCATCACGCGGACGACATGATGAAAATCGTCTGCCCACATCGCGTCCAGACCCATGCCACCGCGTTCGGGCGGGAGCAGGAGCTGTGGTTCGTTGCGCTCGTCTTCCGCGGTGACAAATCCGCCTAACGAATGCACAACCTCCGCGATTTCGGCGAGGACGTGCTTGGTCGAAGTGTCCGCGATCGCATGCGTCGCATCGAGCCGGAAGCCGTCAATGTGAAATTCACGGCGCCAATAGCAGGTGTTTTCGACAAAGAATTCTCGCACCGGTTTCAACTCGAAATTCAAGCCATCGCCCCAGGGCGTCTTGTGCCCTGGATTGAAATAGTCGCGGCTATAAGCGCCGAGATAATTGCCGTCCGGACCGAGGTGGTTGTAGACCACGTCGAGAATGACCGCGAGACCGCGCTGATGTGCTGCATCGACCAACGCACGCAGGTCGTTAGGTCGGCCATAGACGCGAGCCGGCGCGTAAAGCAACACGCCGTCGTAACCCCAGTTGCGTGCCCCCGGAAAATCGGCGACCGGCATGATCTCGACTGCTGTAACGCCAAGGTCGACCAGGTGATCGAGCTTGCCGATCGCCGCGTCGAAGGTGCCCTCCGCCGTGAAGGTGCCAATGTGCAGTTCGTAAATGATCAGCTCGGAAACTCGCGGCGGCGACCATGCGCTGATCGCCCCATGCGTAATCGTTTGGGTCAATCACCTCCCCGGCGCCGTGGACGCCGTCGGGATTGAAACGAGAGCCAGGATCGGGCCAGTCGCTTCCTTCAAATCGATACTTGTAGCGATCGCCCGCGCGTCCGTCAGGATCAACTGCGTTGAAATAGCCGCCGGGCTCCTCAACTAACGAAACGATGCGCTTCGCCGGGCCGGTTGGGTCAAAGATGACCACTTCGACTTTTTTCTTTCCCGGCGCCCAGGTCCGGTAGCGCACTCCGTCTTCAACCAGATCTGCCCCCTGGCTACGAAGTAGTTTCGACAATTTGGCCACAGACCGCCGCTACAGTTTTGGCGCGTCCGTTCCTTCGGAAAAAAAGGCGGTCAGCGGGCTCGTCGCCGAGGCGGTCGTGCGCGCTTCCGCGAGGCCGATCTCGCGCGCGTCGCGACCGGCTTCGACCGCTTTGCGGAACGCCTGCGCCATCCGCACCGGATCGGATGCGATCGCGATCGCGGTGTTCACGAGAACGGCATCGGCGCCCATCTCGAGCGCTTCGGCCGCCTGGCTTGGCGCGCCGAGGCCGGCGTCGACGACGACGGGCACGGTTGCCTGTTCGATGATAATTTCGATCTGCGCGCGCGTTTCGATGCCGCGGTTGCTGCCGATCGGCGAACCGAGCGGCATCACAGTCGCCGTCCCCACATCCTGGAGACGCTTCGCCAGAACCGGGTCGGCATTGATGTATGGCAGCACGGTGAAGCCCTCTCTCACGAGGATCTCCGCCGCGGCGAGCGTTTCAACCGGGTCAGGCAAGAGATATCGAGGGTCCGGATGAATCTCGAGTTTGACCCAAGAAGGCAGCCCAGCGGCGACGGCCAATCGCGCCAGCCTGACGGCCTCGTCGGCGTTGCGCGCGCCGCTCGTGTTGGGCAAAAGGAGGTAGCGCTTCGGGTCGATGAAATCGAGAATGTTGGCGAACGGATCGCCCCGACCGGAGAGATCGGCGCGTCGCAGCGCGACCGTGACGAGCTCAGTCCCGCTCGCTTCGAGCGCGTCGCGCATCAATTCGTTGGAGGCAAACTTGCCGGTGCCAACGAGCAGTCGCGAAGTAAATTCGCGATCGGCGATTTTGAGTTTCGACGGTTTATCCGACATCTCGTTAATCTATAGCGCACAATCTTTCTGTCATCCTGAGCGGAGTCGAAGGATCCCAGAGAGCGGTCGAGCAGCGTTGAGTTAAAGCGTGACGCCACCGGATCCCCTTAACTGCGCTCGAGATGACGCGTGTACACGTTGAATTTTTCCGGTAAACTCAACTGATGACCCAATTCGATCTGCACCTTGGCGATTGCGTGGCGGGGATGGCGCACCTCGAGGCCGCTTCGGTCGATCTTGTGGTCACCTCACCGCCCTACAATCTCGGGATTCGCTACGGGAAATATGCCGACACCGCAGATCGCGCATCGTACCTCGATTGGTGCGAACGATGGGCCGCGGAGGTGCGCCGGCTTCTTCGGCCTAACGGATCGCTTTTTCTCAACATCGGCGCGACGCCGTCCAATCCGATGCTGCCGCACGAGTTGATACTGCGGCTGCGCAAAATTTTCGTTCTGCAAAACACGATTCACTGGATCAAGGCGATCACGATTCCGAATGATTCGGGCCAGGAGATTTCGCCGCGGCCATTTCAAGCCGATCAGTTCGCCGCGCTTTCTGAACGACTGCCACGAATACATTTTCCACCTCACTCCGGAAGGAAAGACGCCGCTCGACCGTCTCGCGCTCGGCGTTCCCTACGCCGACAAGTCGAACATCGCGCGCTGGAGCCACACCGGCGGCCGTGACCGGCGTTGTCGCGGCAACACCTGGTTCATTCCCTACGAAACAATCCAGCGGCGCGCGCGGGAGCGACCGCATCCCGCGACGTTTCCCATCCAGTTGGCGACGAATTGCATTCTGCTCCACGGCCTGACGAGAGCGCAGCGAATGCTCGATCCGTTTCTCGGAATTGGAAATTCCGCGGTTGCGGCGAAGCGATCTTGCCTAACGAGCTTCATCGGCTTCGAAATCGACGAAGAATATCTGCGCGAGGCGCAGCGCAGGCTCGGGGAGCGCACACGCCTCGCGTGCTCTACCCGGGCGAATTCTCGGAAAACTTCGCGAGCGGTTTGACGAGGTTGCCCGGGAGGGGCCGCACGCGCTCGAAGATCCGCGCGGCCAGCGGCTTGGCGATCGGATAACCGGCAAAGATCATTTCGAGGCGCGCGTCGAGATTATCGATGTAATTGAGCGCAAACGCTTCGGGCGTTTTCGGATAAATCGGCGACCCGAACTGCGGCTCGCCATGATGCGAAGCGATCAAGTGCAGCAAATGCAGACGGCAATCCTCCATCGGCGGAGCGAGCTTTTGCCATTCGGTCACGCGCTCGTCGGTCTGGATTTTTCGCCAAAGAGAATTGACCAAATCCATCCCGAGCGCGATGTGGCCAATCATTTCGCCCTGCTCGTCAAACGGCATGCTGAAACCGGTTTCGGGCAGATAATTTTCCCAAAGCTTGCCGGAATCGTGGAAGAGAATCCCGGCGACCAGCAGATCAAGGTTGAGATCGGGATAAAGCGGCGCGATTTGCGCGGCGACCCGCATCATCTGGGCGGTGTGCTCGAGCAGGCCGCCGCGGCGCGCGTGATGATAGGTGCGCGCACCGGCGGTGTTTCGAAAACGCGTCCCGTACTCTGCAATGAACTCGGCGCAGAGCGCGTAGAGCCGCGGATCGCGGATCGCGGCGGTGGTCGCAACGATGAATTCCCAATCGGCCGCCTGCTTTGCGCGGAGTGCGGGCGCGCCTTGCAAAATATGCGCCTGTTCCTCAGCCGTAAGCCGGCGCGATTTCCAGTGGCGGGCATCGAGGCCGTATTGCTGATGCTGGTAAAACTCGCCCGTGATCTCGACGAAATCACCGCTCTGCAACGAGTCGCACGCTTTGTAGTTTGGACTGTCGCTCCAGACCCGGAGTGTCATGCGATCGGCCGCGTCAGCGAGCGTGAGTTCGCAATACGGTTTTTGTTCGCGGGTAAATTTCGACGCGACAGTCTCGAGCTGGACGTGGACACGCACCTCCAGCGGGCCCTGTGGGACGGCCTGCCGGATTTCCTTGAGCGTCATCAATTGCATCGTTGAAGGAAATTCGCACAGGTCGCCCTGTGTTGGACAGGCGAAACCTCGCCAAGATCAGGAGGGGCTTCGCCCGCTTCGCGCACAAGCGCTCCCACTTAGAACCCCTCAAGCGGACTACGGCTTGGCGATACCGATTACGCCGCAGGCGACACGGCCACCGGCGTCACCGGTAGGCTGCGACTTCAGGTCGTCGGCTTTTTCGTGCACGATCACGCCGCGGCCGATGATCGATTTCTCACCGCTCATCATCATCATATTGTCCGTCAGCTCGAGGTGAGCCTTGCCTGAGCTGTCGGCTTCGATGTTGCCCATGTCGCCTTCGTGGCGTTGCGCGACGTCATGGCCGGCGTGCGGATTGTTCGTCGGGTTGAAATGCCCGCCGGCCGCTTTGCCGTCCGGTGAGGAACAATCGCCGAACTCGTGAATATGAAATCCATGTTTGCCCGGCGTGAGACCGGTGACATCGGCGACGATTTTCATTTCATCGCCAGATTTCGTGAACGTGACAATGCCTTCCACGTTGCTGCCTTTCGTGGGGTGGAGGACAGCAACGGCTTTGGTCGGTTCGCCGGCCATCGCGGAGGCTGCCAGCCAGCGCGAAGGAGCCGGCGGTGAGCAAGCATAATCCAGAGCGGAATAATCGATTCGTCTTCATTGAGGAAACTACCGCGCCTGCACAAGAACGGAAAGTCTTGGTCAGGAGAAAGTCGGGATCTCTCTTGCCTCCGCCGTATGGTCAGGCAGTTGCCATGTTGCCAGAGCCCTCCGTCCAACGCTTCCACAGGTAGATAGAATTGATGATCCAAACGATCGGGTTGAAGCTGACAATCGTGAGCGTGATCCAAGCCCAGTAGTGCCGCTGGGCAAAGAACCATGCGAGGACTGCGTAAATGGCGCCGCAGATGATCACGGCGCTGACGCCGAATTCAAGCATCAGGCCGAGGCCAAGGCCGCCGATGATGGACATAATGCTGAAATAATAGCCCCACCGGTACGGCTTCTTTCCGGGATTGCGCCGCTGGAAGCGACGATTGAGAACGAGTGCGGCGACAATGGGCACAATTGTGACACCAATAATCAGCCCGATGAGCTCGGAAGCAATGAGAACGGGTCCGATCGTGCTTACAGAACCGGCGGCAAGATTGGCACTGACCAGCGAGGGTGTTATCTTCCACAGTTATTACGACTTTTCCCCGGGCGTGACCTTGTTCCAGATATCTGATGGCCTCTGGGACCTCACTCAACTTGTAACGCCTGTCGATGACCGGTGTTACTTTTCCGGTCTGCATTAGATCGCCCAGGATGGTCAGGTCCTTTTGGTTCAGGTCCGCCAGCATCATTCCCATCTTCTGACTTACAAACTGCGACAACACGAGCGCTCTGATCGGATTAACCAAAGGTCCGATCCATCCCTGTTCGCTTGGTCCGCCGCCGCCGATCATGACGTATATTCCGTGGGGTTTTAGGACGCGCCTGCATTCCAACAAGGAGTGATTCCCAACGTTGTCGAGAATCAGGTCGTAGCGCTGCTCCGCTCTTGGTGAAATCCTCCTTTGTATAATCGATGACCTGATCCGCACCGATTGATCGGACAAGATCGACATTCCTCCCGCTGCATACGCCGGTAACATCGGCGCCAAACGACTTGGCTATTTGCACAGCGAACGTGCCCACACCTCCGGACGCGCCGTTAATCAAGACCTTCTGTCCTGGCTGAACCTTTCCCTTGTCGCGAAGACCCTGTAACGCTGTGATTGCCGCAATGGGTACAGACGCTGCCTGCTCAAATGTAATGTTGGCCGGTTTCAGGGCCACTGCTCGATCCGCGAGAGCACACACGTACTCGGCAAAGGCGCCGGTTTTCCCGCCGAACACGTCATCGCCTGGTTTAAACTGCGTTACATTCTTGCCCACCGCTTCCACCGTTCCCGCGTAGTCAACACCGAGTCGAACGACCTTTGGTTTGAGGAGCCCGGAGTCTAATAGGCGAATGAGGTAGGGCGTGCCTTCGATATAATGCCAGTCAAGTGGGTTCACCGAAGCCGCGCGAACTTTGACCAGGACCTGATTGTCATTGGGAACGGGCTTTGCGATTTCTTCAAGCCGAAGAACATCGGGTGAACCGTAGTCGTGATAAACAATGGCTTTCATTGTAGCCGGGGTCGGTGACCCCGGACTCGGGCCCTGAGCCAGTGCTGCGTCTGTGAAAAAGAGCGCAGCCATGCAGAATGCGATGATCAATAGTCGTGGATGTGTTTTCATAATCGAGAAGACTAAGCGACTATATCTACTCTACGGCTGACTTCTGAACTCTGGTTTGGATTCCCTTAAACAGAAGCCAAAAACTCAGGACCAATTCGAAAATGGTCATCGGCGAATCGAACCAGTATGGATCAACCGGCTTGGCGAAGCCGGGGAAAATGAGGAAAACAAACGCGCAGATCACGCACCAGGCCGACGAGATCACACCGAAGACCGCTAATCCTTTCGGGATGTAGTTCGACTTGAGCCACAACCAGGCGCAAACGGTCGCGGCTAATCCAAAAAACGGCAGACCGATGTAGTAGTCGTCGAAAGTTCCGGCGACGGATACCCTGGCCAGGGCTTGCAATCTGTCTGCTTCGAAGATTTGCAAATAACTGGCGCCACTCAAAAGGCGCAGCGCGCCCAACATGTTGAGCGTGCTTAGAAGCCACATTATGGCAAAGACCAGGCGGAATAATGCTCCGACCAAGGCAAGGCCTTGATCTACCGGTTTAAGAATGACGTAGAGCGCCGCGAGGAGAACGATAACGCTCGCGCTGTAAGTGAGAAAGCAGGTGAGGGCGACGCGAAATTGCGTTTCGTGCGCCATGATGTTCCTGGCAGTTTCCGCGGCGTTGCCTCGAACGATAAGCGGGTTGAGGAGCACGTAATTGGCAAACACCACGATCACCATCGAGAAAAGCAGACTGACTCCGGCAACTTTAGCCGCGGTGCGTTGTGAACTCTCGATCGTATTTGTTGCCATCGTTTCCTCCGCGTAAGCGTTTACTCCAGATTTATGACGACTTTTCCCCGAGCGTGTCCTTCTTGCAGATACCAAAGTGCTCGCGAGACCTCACTGAATTTGTAGGTTCGATCGATCACCGGCGTCATCTTTCCGGACTGCATCAGATCGGCCAGGATCGACATGTCCGCTTTGTTGAATTGTGCGATGTAGGCAATGAACTTTTGGCTCGTGAACCTTGACCGCAGATATCCATTGAGCTCACCAGCCAAACGCCCCAGGATTCCGTCGTGCCATCCAGCGCCCCCGATTCCGGCCATGACGCAAATGCCATTCGGTGTTAAGACGCGCCGGCGCTCCGAGAACGAGTGGTTTCCGACAAGGTCGAAGATCAAGTCGTAACGCTGGTCGCTCTTGGTGAAATCTTCCTTGGTGTAATCGATCACGTGGTCCGCGCCGATCGATCGGACAAGATCGACATTCCGGGTGCTGCAGACGCCGGTGACTTCGGTGCCGAATGATTTTGCGATTTGGACTGCGAAAGTGCCCACGCCTCCGGATGCACCGTTGATGAGAACCTTTTGACCGGCTTGGATTTTACCTTTGTCGCGAAGACCTTGCAGCGCCGTGATCGCCGCCACTGGAACTGACGCCGCTTGCTCAAATGTCATGTTAGCGGGCTTCAGAACGACCGCGCGGTCGGCCAATACGCAGATGTACTCGGCAAAGGCCCCGGTCTTTCCTCCGAATACTTCATCGCCCGGTTTGAAGTTGGTGACGTTTTTGCCAACCGTTTCAACCGTTCCGGCATAGTCGACACCCAGGCGAGTGTCTTTTGGTTTGCGCAGGCCAGACAACGGGCGGAGGAGAAGCGTGCCGCGGATCGTGAGGTCGAGCGGATTGACTGCCGCGGCGCGGACTTTTACCAACAGTTGATTGTCATTTGGAACAGGCTTTTCCACCTCTTCCACCTTGAGCACATCAGGGCCCCCATACTCGCAATGGGTAATAGCTTTCATCGGATGACTCGGGGTAGGCCTATGATCGCAATCGTTACTCGACATCCAGTAGGCGATAAACGTGACCAGTACCAAACCGGCAAAAATGACGGACGCACTCCACTTTAGAATACGCTTTAATTTCATTGGCCTAACGAGGCTTGCTCGTCCTGTTCCACAGTAATGACGACTTTGCCTCGCGCGTGGCCTTCTTCGAAATACCGCATCGCCTCCGCGGTCTCGCTCAACTTGTAAGTCCGGTCGATGACGGGTGTCACCTTCCCCGTTTGCATGAGGTCGCTCAACAACTTCAGATCCTCTTTGTCCAGTTTCGTAACATACCTGACGAACTTCTGACGGACGAACCGCGACAACAGATCCGCTTTGAAACCCCCAATTATACGCCCCCAAGTTTCCGGGTGTAGTCCTGCTCCTCCGATTCCGGCAAGGACGCAGATGCCATTAGGAGTTAAGACGCGCCGGCGATCTGAGAAGGAGTGGTTTTGAACGTTATCAAAAATCACATCGTAACGCTGGTCACCTTTGGTGAAATCCTCTTTGGTGTAGTCAATGACGTGATCTGCGCCGATTGATCGGACAAGATCCACTTTTCCGGTACTGCATACGCCCGTTACCTCCGCGCCGAGTGACTTCGCTATCTGGACAGCGAAAGTGCCCACGCCTCCCGTTGCGCCGTTGATCAGGACCTTTTGCCCCGGCTGAATGTTACCTTGGCGAAGACCCTGCAAGGCGGTGAATCCCGCCCAAGCTACAGAGCCCGCTTGTTCAAACGTCACATTAGCTGGCTTAATAACCAATGCTCGTTCGCGAGCACACGCATACTCCGCAAGAGAAGGACGAGCCACGCCAAATACTTCGTCGCCCGCCTTGAACAGCGTCACGTTTTTGCCAACCGCTTCAACCTGGCCGGCTACATCGTTGCCTAGCCCAGTCTTCTCTGGTTTGCGCAGCCCGGACATCAGGCGAAGCGGCCACGGCCCTCGCATCACGCCCGGATCAATAAAATTGAGGGAAGCCGCGCGAACTTTGATCAAGATTTGATCGTCGTTCGGAACAGGCTTTTCAACGTCTTCAAACTTGAGAACGTCAGGTGAACCATACTCGCAAAAACGAATGGCTTTCATCGGATTGACCAAAGCAGTCTTGCGATCGCAATCGTTACTCGACCTCCAGTAGGCGATGAATCCGGCGAAGATCGACAATACCAACGCGAGCAAAATCGTGGCTGCGATCCACTTCAAGATTCGCTTTAGCTTCATCGGCCTAACGAGAGACAGATGTCAGGTCGCCACCGGCTGAAGCGCACCTGGAAGAGTTGGCACCTTGGCGCCTTTGATCAGAAGCCAGAGCATGATCGCCAGTTCGGCAAACAGGACCGGCTGCGCCATTTAAAAGCGGCCTCGTAGTAGGTTGGGAAAAATAACGCGATAAGGCTGAGAGCCACCCAGCCGAAACAGTTGATCATTAGCCAGACGCCGATGAACCGCGGCAGAAAACCGGAGCGAAAGACGAGCAGACCAAAGGGAAAGAGCCACACACCCCAGAAGATCTCGTTCATGAAGATTCCCTGACTGTGCAGACGAATAAACAACATGCCGAGTGCGTCGCGTTGAGGTTTGTCGAAGACCGCGAGGAAATCCGCGCCGCGGAAGAGAGTCAGGGCGGCGATATTATTGAGCGTGTTGAGAAATCCAACCGCGGCGGAGACCAGAACGAGGGCGACCATCAGGCCAGCCCACGTCTTATTCACGCTGCTAAGCAAACGATAGAGAGCCATCCCGAGGCAGATGAAAATCACCGACCCAACGAGGTCGGCGAGAATCGCGAGACGAAACATGGTCTCGTGAGTCAGGATATTATCGGCCGTCGCGGCGGCGTTCCCGCGCACGATCAGTTTGCTCGGAACATAAATGAGGCTGAAAGGCCCGGTGACGTACCATTGATACGATAGATGGCGCCGGCGATGCGTGCTGCTTTCTTGAGTGGGTGCATGGCTTTTTTCGTTTCAGTGGACGGATGAGCTCCGTCTCGTCCCACTTTAAAGAAAGTCTTCAGACTCATGACATCACAGCGGTCCGCGATAACGGCGTAAGCGGACCGCGGCGAGCGATGAATGCCGCCGCGACCAGCAGCCCGATCCAGAGACCGGGACTGCTCAGGAATTTCAGCGGATCGAGTTGGGTGAGTCGATCGACTACGGGGACGTGAGCGCCTTCCGGATAGTTCACGACGATGAACCCCGCGTCGAAACCGCCGGTCAGACGACCGACGAGCATGTGAATGAAAAACGTGGTATCGAACGCGAGTTTTTCAATCGCGCTGATTGCGAGCCATGGGAGCACCGCCCAAAGAAACGTCGCGCGCCTGGCCCAGCTGGAGACCAGGAGCAGCCAACCGATAGATGGGCGCCTCCCAGAGGGCGCTGGTCACGAGGCCGTAGAGGAGAATCATCGACAGTCGGGGCCAGGGTAAAAGATTCCAAGTGGTTCCAGCCAGTCCGCTCGGGAGCAGGACTGCGGTGCTGAGTAACAGCATGGTAAGCTGCGTCACTATCGATGATCGCGAAGGTGAGGGCCGGCAGAATCACCAGCGGAACGAACACCTTCGAGAGGACGGTGGTAAGATCCGAAACCGGCAGCGATTTCCAAAACAGAATGCTGCGATCGCGACGTTCGCCGTGCAGCGCATCGAGACAGTAGAAGACGCCCACGATGAACACGGTGAACATGATCATCATGGCCGCGACGTCGTAAGGCATCTCGATGGCGGCGCGCTGCGCCGCGTCGATTCCAGGGCCAGAGCGTTGACGTCCTGAGTTGCGGCAATCTGAACGCCGTCATTGCAAAACCGAAAAGCACGACCCCGGCGACGATGAGCGGCGCGATATAGATCGAGCGGTTCTCCCATAATTCGCGACGCACCGACCAGTAAAACGGCCGGGTCGCGGACAAAGTCAGAGGTGCGGTTGGCCGGGCGTCGACCGCTTCTGGCAGGTGGTTCGATTCCGTATTCATCAGTTCTTCCTCTCACCTCCGAGCTCTCGGCTTCCCACCTCCGGTTTGCGGCGCCGGTGCCATCACCGCAACGAACAAGTCCGCTATGCTCGGGGTGCGAATCTCGCCAAGCGCGGCGAGTTGCTTCGCGGCTCGGCACTGTCGAAAAGCAGCACGCTGCGACCGAACACCTGGCGCTCGTGCATCGGCTTGAGCGCCTCGGCCGCGGCGAGATGATCGGGATGCACCATCACTTCCACATAGCGCGACTCGAACTGCTTCCATGCTGCACTCGAGCACGATGCGCCCGCGATTGATGAACATCAGATCGGTCAGGACGTCCTGGATCTCTTCCACCTGATGCGTCGTCACGACGATCGTGCGGCTGTGATCGAAGTAATCGTTCAGCAGCGAATCGTAGAACTGCTTGCGATACAGGATGTCGAGACCCAGCGTCGGCTCGTCGAGCACGAGCAACTTCGCGTCGATCGCCATGACCAGCGCGAGGTGCAACTGGGCCACCATGCCTTTCGACAATTGCCTGACCTTGCTCGCGCGTTTGATCTCGGTCCTGGCCAGGAAACCCTCCGCTTTCGCGCGATCGAATCGCGGATGCACGCCGGTCGACATAGTCGAGCACCTGCGAGACCCGCATCCAGCGCGGCAGCACGGCGACATCGGCGATGAAACAGACATCGCGCATCAGCTGGTCGCGCTCGATCCAGGGATTGCGTCCGAGCACCTCGGAGCTCCCCTCATACGGGGTGAGGCCCAGAATGGCGTTGAGCGCGGTGGTTTTGCCGGCGCCGTTCGGCCCGATCAGCCCGAGGATGCGGCCCTCATTCGACCCGCAAATTAACGCCGTCGAGCGCGATCGTTGTGCCAAAGGCTTTGCGAAGTCCGCGTGCTTCTATGCAGGTCATGGCGTCAGTGTTTCTCCTTCCCGCTCTTGCGTCGAGGCGCGCGCGGCCGCGGCCTCGAGTTCCTTCTGCGTCAGACCGAGCCGCTGAATCGTTGTCGTAACCCGCGGCCATTCCTCGGCGAGAAATTTCTCGCGTTCGCCCTTGAGCAAAAGCTCGCGCGCGCCGGCTTTGACGAACATGCCGAGCCCGCGTTTCATCTCGACCAGCTCCTCGTCGACCAGTTGTTGATAAGCCTTGAGAACCGTGAGCGGATTGACCCGATATTCGGCCGCAACGTTGCGCACGGAGGGCAGCGGATCGCCTTCTTTGAGCACGCCGTCGAGAATCATGTGGACGCCCCGGTCGCGCAGCTGGCGGTAAATCGGCTGCCTGTCGTTCCATTCCCGATCCATCCTGTGTTCCACATCAACCACCGTGCCTCATATAGTGATATAGTTAACTATAACACCAGTGCACAGGCAAGCGCTTTCTTCATTTTTCTTTTGCCTGCCGTCCCCGCCACCCCGCGCGCCTGTTCCGGAAAACCTCTCGGCGAAAAAACAGAAGCCCCTTGGTTCAAACGAACGCCGCGGCCTTCGTCGGGCACTTCTCACAACAACCCGGCCTATCAGGAGAAGCTCGCCGCCGTTCAGCACTGGCACGTTTCAGGAAGTTGCTATCAGGATTCGATGCCTGACCTCGTCCTCGGACGGGCCGAAGTGCGAATCTTTCTGTGGTTAGTAGCCAAGAGATCTGTTTGTTGTGGGGGCAGAGCTTCAAGCGGTGATATCATTTCGTCCCCTTGTTAAAGGGATTTTGGAATATGTTCTAATATCAGTTCCTGGAAGCGCGGATCGTTCCGCAGCGGATCGAACATTGGGTCGAGCCGGAGCAGCGCAGGCGTGAGCGGCACGCGCGCCGCCAGTGCGCCCTCGGACGGTATCGACAACAGTTTCTGTAACGCGGCAATGGCGCGGTCGGGCTCTCCCAGCCGCGCCGCCACCCGGGCGAGAATTTCGATCGGAGCGGGACCATCGACCACGTCCTTCTCGAGCGGGAGCACAGTCATCGCCCGCTCCGCCAGAGACAACGCGGCGGCTTTGTCACCAAGGCCCATATTGGTCAGGGCGAGATCTCCAATAAGGACATAATTTTCCGGCTGTTCCTCGAGGAACGGTTCCAGTTCGCTGCGCGCCTGTCGCCAACTTTCCTGGGCGGAGTCATGGTCGCCGGCGACTTCCTGCGCCCAGCCCAACCAAAAGCGCAGTTCGCCATTGTTATAACCCAACGACGGGTCAGGCCTGGCAAGTATTTCCTGCAGCCGAGGGATGATTGGTTCAGGGCGCCGTTCCAGGATCGCCTGATAAACCTGTATTTCCAAGGCTCCCGTGTCATCGGCGGGCGGATGCAGCGGAGCGAGTAGTGCAGCCGCCCGCGGAAGGTCGCCCTGGGCTTGGGCAATACCCGCCTTTTGCGCAAGGGTATCCACGTCGTCCGGTGTAATATCGAGCACCTGATCAAACTTTCGCAGCGCTTCCGGGAAACGACGAACGATCATGTAGGATTGTGCGTGCTGGGTGAGAAGGGAAACATTGCGCGGGTCGAGCCGCTCGGCTTCGTTGAAGTACGACTCGCTTCGGTCCCATTGGCCTCGCCGGCGCGCGACGTAGGCAAGCGATTCGGGAATCTGGCTGCTATTCGGCAGGAACTGACGTGCCTGCTCGAAGTAACGCACCGCGGCGTCGTAATCCTTCAGGCAGGCGTAGTAGTAATATCCCTTGGCCAGTACGGCCTCGCCAAGATTGGGCTGAAGAGTGAGCGCGGTTTCAGCCGCCTGCCGCGTCTCTTCGCGGAGGGCGACCGTCGGTTGAAGAGTCAGCGTGAGGTAGCCGAGCGCATCGACGTATGACAGCAGCGCCCAACTGAGGGCGAACCTGGGGTCCAACCGCACCGCCTCTCTGAGATATTTCTGCGCGCCAAGGGTGTTGGCAGGTGAGTTTCCCGTTTTCAGGGTATAAGCCAGACCACGCAGATAGGCATCGTAGGCCTCAGGACTGTCCGTCGGTCGGGCGGCGATGACCTCTTCTTCCTGGCCGGTAAGTTTCGCCCGTAACTGATCGGCAATGGTTTTGGCTACTTCACTTTCGACGGAAAAGATGTCGGTCAGTCTGCGATCAAAGGTCTCGGCCCAGAGATGTGAATCACTCTGCACGCTCTGATCAATTGCACGTTGACGCGCACCTGATCATTTGTTTTCTGGACGCTACCTTCCAGGAGATTGGCGACGCCGAGTTGCTTCGCAATCTCAGAGAGACTTTGAGATGGGTGCTTGTAACGCTCGGTTGACGTGCGCGAGATGACTTTAAGATCCGCGATCTTTGAGAGTCGGGTCAGAATTTCGTCCTGGATCCCATCGGCGAAGTAGGCGTTGGATTTTTCCTCGCTCAGGTTTTCAAACGGCAGCACGGCGATGGATTTTTCATTTGGTGGCGGCGCCGGAGCGACGAGAGAAAAAAGAGTAGGCAAACGCCGCGGTCGCCAGGAGCGCCGCCACGAGAGTGACTAACACGGCCCGCTTGTGACGTTTGATTCTGCCGACGATAAGTGCCGGCACGCGAGGAGCCTGTCGCTTCCAGTTCGCCTTCAAGACTGCGGAGATCGGCGAGCAGTCTCCCTCGATCGTCTGGTAACGCTCATCCCTGTTCTTGCGCAAAGTCTTTTGCAGAATGGCTTCGAGTTTGAGCGGAACATCCGGCAACACGCCCGATAAAGGTGGTGGCTCCTTTGTCAGGATGGATGCGATGCAGTCGCTCGGCGTCTCGCCCAGGAACGGCGGGATCCCTCCCACCATTTCGTAGAGCACCACGCCAAGGCTCCAAATATCGGAGCGCGCGTCCACCTTCTGGCCGCGGGCCTGTTCCGGAGACATATAGCGTGCCGTGCCTAACACTAAACCGGGTCGCGTTTGCAGCGCCGCCGTCTGCTTCGAACTCATGATGCTCCGATGCCGGCCCCTGCTCGGTCAGTTTGGCAATCCCAAAGTCGAGCACCTTCGCGTATCCGTCGGGACGCAGCATGATGTTCTCCGGTTTAATGTCGCGGTGCACGACGCCGGCCTCGTGCGCGGCTGCCAACGCCGAGGCCACTTGCACGGCAATTTCCAGCGCGGTCGCGCAAATTCATCCTCCCGTCCGCGAGCGACGCGCGCAGCGTCACTCCTTCGATGAACTCCGTCGCGATGAATTGCCGATTTCCCTCCGCGCCGATCTCGTAAACCGTCAGAATGTTCGGATGATTTAAGGCCGAGGCACTCCGCGCCTCGGTTTTGAACCGGCTCAGTTGCATCTCGTCCGCCGTCAAGTGCTCTGGGAGAAGCTTGAGCGCGGCTTTGCGCCCGAGTTGCTCATCCCGCGCGAGATAAACCTCGCCCATTCCGCCGACTGCCGATGAGCGACTCGATCCGGTAATGACCAATCAATTCTCCAACCGATGCGCCGGCCGCTGTCGCTAACCAGCAGCTCGGGAGCGACTTCGAAGGCCGGTGATTCGATGAAATTCTCCGTCCGCTCGTGTGAGGTGAGCAGAGACTTCACCTCGCGGCACAAGCTTTCGTCGCCGTGGCAAGCCTGATCAAGAAATGCGGCCCGCTCCTCGGGCGCACGCTCGACGGCGGAGTGGAACAGATCGTTGACCTGTTGCCAGCGCTCAGCGTTCATCCGGTTTCTTCCCCGTTCAGCGCACGGTAAAGCCAGGCCTTGGCCATGGTCCATTCGCGCTCCACCGTCCGCGGAGAAAGTTTCAGGAATTCAGCCGTCTCTTCGACCGTCAGACCGCCGAAGTAGCGCAGTTCAACAATCTGACTCTTGCGCGGGTCCTGCGCGGCCAACCCTTCCAATGCCTCATCGAGGGCGAGCAATTCCTCCGATCGCGTTTCCGTCACCAGCGCAGCTTCATCCAGGGTTACTTTCAGCGCGCCGCCGCCACGCTTGAGCGAGCGGCGTTCACGCGCATGGTCAACCATGATGCGCCGCATCAACTGCGCGGCCGCCGCGACAAAGTGGGTCCGGTTCTGCCAGAGCGGCTTCGTGTTTTCGACCAGCCGCAGGTAAGCTTCGTTAAGGATCGCGGTGGTTTGCAGGGTGTGGCCGGCGCGTTCCCGGCTCATGTAATGGTGGGCCAGCCGGTGCAATTCGGGTTGCACCAGCGGAAACAACTTCTCCAGCGCCCCCTCGTCTCCTCCGCTCCAGTCACCGAGCAGTTGGGTGACCTCTTGTCGCGTGGATGAGGGCGTCGTCATACAGGCTGCTCGACGCCGCAAACTCTAACACGGTCGGGGGATTAATACAGCACAGCGCGAGGCGGTTAGAAAAAAACTGCGCAGTCGTGGCGGGTTCCAGTCGGGATTTCCGCTTTAGCAGATAGAACCGGCACGAAAAACAGACGCGCCGGAAAAACCAAAACAAAAACCTAAAACATCAAGTAAACCTATGAAAACTAACACAATCAGTAACCAACTCAATCACTCGCTCGCTCAACGTCATAGCCGCTCTTGGCCTGCTGTCGACGCTACTCCCGGTTAGCCAGACTGCGCCCGCACAGGGCGACCTGGCCGATGACTTCGTCGCGCCGGCTGTATTCCAGGCGGCCGGGCCAACCGCCGCCTCGATCCAAAGCACGGTCGATGCCTTCCGCGCTGCTCTGGGCGATCCCAATAACGCCAATAACCCGGGGCCGCTCACAAGCGGTCGCCGCGAAATCAACTGGGACGGCGGTAACCCCGCCATCATGGACACGACACCCCCGGTAACGCCGTTCAACGTCTTCCTGAATACCCGCGGCGCCCGGTTCACCACGCCGGGTACGGGTCTTTCGCAGGCCACCCCATCAGGCGGGCCCCAGGGCGGGCTGGCCGTGCTCTTCAATAATCCGACCTACGCCACCATCTTCACGACCTTCAGCCCGTCGCGGTTGTTCACTCCGGTGGGCAGCAACGTGACCGACGGTTCGTTCTTCATCCCGGGACCAACGGGGCTTCGCCAGCAACGGTCTCTGGCTTCGGCGTGGTCTTCACCGACGTTGACCAGCCAGATGGAGGCAAACCACACAAGGCCAGCACGCTGATCGAGTATTTCGATCGTCAACGGGAAGCGGATCTTCAGCAGTTTTGTCCCGGCCTCGCCTGGCGACGCAAGCCTCTCCTTCATCGGGATCAAATTCAACGACGCGCGCATCGCGTCGGTCCGGATCACGACCGATGAGGCCCCGGGGCAAAATGATGATCGCAGGCATGACATCGTCATGATGGATGACTTCATCTACGGCGAGCCACAGCCACTTCAATAAGGCCTAACGAAGATAAGATGAGCTGCCGGGTGAAAATGAGCGTCGAACGGAATGAAATCCGGTTGCACGCTGGCCCCCGGCAGCTTCATCGCCGCTTTGACGCCTCACTTACATGACCACGATTAATTGAACTCAATGCAATCAAACAACTAACTCAACTTGGAAAACCAAAATGAAAACCAAAAACAACTTCAGATTCTTAGTCAGTAGCATACCTTTCCTGTCCCGGAGATCCTTCCGCAGGAATCGTATTCAGTCATTCCTGCGCCTGCGTGCGTGGGTTCTCCTTCTCTCGGTTGCCGCCATGCTGACGCTCGGTCTTGCGACCGCGAGCAGCAGCTTTGCCGGGAACGCCACCTGGTAGGCAAGTCCTGCCAATACGGACTGGAACAGCGCGGCCAACTGGACGGCGGGTGGCCCGCCCAACGGTCCGACGAACACGGCAACGTTCGCGACCTCCAATATCAAACGCCCCGTCATCTCGGCGACTACGGAGGTCAACGGCATCGTGTTCAACCCGGGCGCGAGCGCGTTCACGATCACCAGCCCCTTCTTCTCGTTCACCATCAGCGGCGTGGGCATCACGAACAATTCTGGGATCAGCCAGAACTTTGTCTCTGGCCCTACCGTGATAACTTTCCTGAACAACGCGACGGCGGGAAGTTTGACACACTTCACTAACACTGGCGACATAACTTTCGGCGACAGCGCGACCGCGGGTAATGCCAGCTTCACCAACAATGCCGCCTTGAAATTCGGCGCTACCTCGACGGCAGGCAATGCGACCGTCGCCAATAACGTCGAGGTATTGTTCCAAGGCAGCTCGACCGCAGGCGATGCTACCTTTGATAACGAATTGCGGCATCGTAATATTTATGGACACATCGACCGCGGGCAATGCCACCTTCACCAACGGTGGCGGCACAGTCAGCGGGACAGGTGGTGGATTTACGGTCTTTCAAGCGGGCTCGACCGCGGACAACGCCACCGTGATCAGCAACGGCGCCACGGTCAGTGACGCATTCAAGGGGCAAAACTTATTCGAAGGCGACGCGGGTAACGCCACCCTCATCGCGAACGGCGGTTCGAACGGAGGTGAGGGCGGTTTCATTCAATATCGTCTAGGTTCCACGGGCGGGACGGCGCGGGTGGAGGTTTTCGGTAACGGCACTCTGGACATTAGCCAACACAACGCTCCGGGCGTCACGACCGGCTCGATTGAAGGCAGCGGCCTGGTGTTCCTCGGCGGCGTTAACCTTACCGTGGGCACCAACAACCTGAGCACGACCTTTTCCGGGGTGATGCAGGACGGAGGATTCAGCGGCGGCACGGGCGGCTCGCTGACTAAGACCGGAACCGGTAAGCTGACGCTAAGCAGAGCTAGCACGTATACTGGAGTAACCATCGTGAACGCCGGCACCCTCTTGGTTAGCAACACCACAGGTTCGGCGACCGGCCCCGGAGCTGTGAAAGTCAACGCTGGCACTTTGGGCGGCAGCGGGACTATCACCGGCGCGGTGACAATCGGCACTGGTAGTGGCGCGGGAGCTTTCCTCGCTCCGGCCGGGGGAACAAGGAAGCAAGCTACCCTTACCAGCCAAAGCGCTCTCACATTCAATGGTGACGCCACCTACACCTATACCTTCAAGGCCAAAGGCAACAAAAGTCGGACTGATAAAATGGTAGCCCTGGGAGTGACGATCAAGGCTGGTGCGACCTTTGTCTCTCAGGGGACAGTTCAAGGCGCCTTGCAGGCGGGGCTTGTCCTGACCGTGATCAGTAACACCTCGGCGACCCCGATCAGTGGCACCTTCAGCAACCTGGCCGACGGTGCGATCCTGGCCGTGCAACGGAAACAACTTCCAAGCCAGCTACGAAGGCGGCGACGGCAACGATCTTACCCTGACTGTTGTGCCGTAATTCTAGGGGCCGATGGAGCGGGCGCAAGGGTGGCACAAACGGCAAAGTTCACGGTGCGTTCGCGCAATGTGATTGACGTTTGTGCCCCGACACTTGCCTTTTTGCTGCTGTCCAATTTTTGCGGAGCGAGCTTCACGGGATGCGTAACTGGGTGTGCATTCCCGGGAATTGAGTTGGCAACAGCCCGTAAGTAGTTGACTCAAACACTGCTGGGCAGAGCATGGGGCGAATGGCGCGGCCCCTCGAATTCAATACGCGGGAGCAATCTACACGTGATGAACCGTGGGGATCGGATCGCAGCGGAATTGCACATGGGAGCCTAGACTCATGTAAGCCGTTTGCTGCACGCGAAACAATGAGCATTTACTCAGGACTCACTCCGACACAATGCTCGGTTAGCTGAATCGGCTGGCTAGACGGCATTGCATACGATCAACCTCGCCAGCGGCGTAGCAACCGGCGCACTCCCCACACGATGAAAACTAATACGGCGACCGCGATAATGGCCTGCGCCACAAGGTTGCGAATGGGATTGCTCAGAATGTAATTCGGATGTCGTGCGTAGAAGCCGTTGAAGCTTTCAAACGCGGCTGGCAACGCGGTCAAGTCTTCTCTCGCTAACTCGAGCCGGTGTTCGTTGGGATGATAGTGAGATCCGAATCGGTAAGCTCGTCCGGCCGTGTTCAATTCGATGTGGCCGCCCAGGATATGGCTGAGCGGCCGCGTCTTCAGAAACTCGCCAACCCTCAGGGCGCTTTCGCGGTAAGCCGCGGCATCTTCAATCAGCAGTCGGCCCGGCAGAAGGAAATCTCCCGAAAGAGAATCCCCGTTCTGTTATCGTAGAACGCCACGTGCGTTTCGTTGTGTCCCGGTGTTGGAATTACATCCACAGTTCGGCCGCCCAAATCGAGGTGCCCAATCCCTTTGGGCCAGTTAGTGAAGCCGAAGAAATGCTCGAACTCCCTCCAAATCTATGGGCACGATCTGGACCGACGGAAGGGACGCGAACTGAGGATCGCCGGCGCGATGATCTAAATGGCGGTGGGTATGTGCCACCAGGAGTGGAAGCTTTTTGTGGTCCTTATCCGGCAATAGTTCCAGGATCGTTTTCGCTAGCGGCATCTCTTTCGGGTCCGCGACAGCGCCGGTATCGATTAGAAGAGCTTTGTCGGAACCGATGAGAAGATAGATAAAATTTGCTTCAAAGGTCGCGCATGGACTCTGGCGCAGGATAAATGTTTGCGGCTCGTAATGATGGACCTGAAGAGCGGTCTTGCGGAGTTGCTCTGCAATCTGAGGCGCCGGCGTTCCAGTGCACGTCCAACGATCCAGGCACTGGCTGGGACCACGCCAGTGTTGCCGTCAGGAGAGACGTCGACACCGCCACCCCGGTCGCCAATACTTTCAGATGAGACGCGCGAGTCATCTAACGAAAAAGAACTAAGCCACGGCGGGGTGCCGTGGCAAGCACGCTAAACTCATTTGGAATGGGGCCGTCGCCTACATCGATTGGTTAGGCCTTCGTATCAAATCGCGCCTGGCCATCTGGTTAGCCGTGTTGATTGCGAGTTCATTGCATGGTCAGGCGGGTGGCAGCCGCACGCGACGCATACTGCGAGCGAAGCTGACCGAGACAGAAGCAAGAAGCGCCACCGTTACCCCTGACCAGTGCACCGAGCGTCAACACAAAAACGCCGAACGGAAATGTCGTGAGAAACACGGCGAGGCGCGGCTGGAAATGAGCGACGCGCGCACAAGTCCACGCGAGCCCGCCAACCAGGACGACGGTAACGCCGAGCAAGCCGACGGTTTCAAGTCACCAACAATGAAGGCCGTGGTAATCCCCACCGCGACGGACGGTGCAGCGACCGCTGTTACTCCGATTACTCCTCCGCGAACCACGGAAAGCGCGCTCACGCGACTAACGAGTACAGCGACTCGAAAGCCATCACCTGCGAGATTTCGGTAACGATATAGAGTGGTTACTGCCACGTGTCCGATGCTTTTGAGCAATGGTCGTCGGCCTAACCAGAACAAGATACGCTACCGCTACCGAGAGCGCGTAGCTCGCAGTGAAAAGCGATTTAGTCATTCAAAATGTAAACATCTTCCCGGGGGTAGCGGTTAGCTCCATCTTTTGGTTGGGCGCACGCTCCCGAAGCCTAGCCTATGCGGGAAAAAGTGTTTGTTCGTGTGATAGCTGTACCATCGACGGCGGTCGTGTGCAGCTGGATAATCAGTTCATTGTCCGCCAGACGCACATCCCTAACATAAGTGTCGCCAACGTTGGCCGATCAAATCGCTCCCTCAATATCCGTCGTGAGAGTGCCTGCGATTTCGTCTACACTATAAATACCGAAATAAGCACTGTATCCGTTCACGGTGACATTATTGTTTTCAGCTTCGACTGGCTGTGGCTCGTTCTGCCGAGCGGATCGCTCGCGCTTCATGAACTGAGCCGCAAAATGACGTGGCCCAAAAAGAAGGAACGAAGCGGATCTCGGCCGAGAAACGGATCGATGTGGATTCGTCCCGTAGCATCTACGTCTTGTCGCGATTTGTGCTTCCACACGCCCAGAATCGCGGCCGCAAGATTGGTGGTGAGCGGTGGAGAAGAGCAAACTCTCATATAACCTCCAAAAATGCGTCGCCTGACGAGAAGTGGGCCGGAAAATCCCGCCCTTTCTTGCCGGATAATTCGGCCTAATCCGGACTCGTTTCCGGGAAGGGGGCAGACGGTAAATACCGAATTCATGGACCCTGTTGTAGAGGTCTCCGCGGCAGCAAGGAAGGAAAAACTGCTTGATCAGAACCTGGCGAATGTGGGACGAGAGAAATCCGCCTCTTAGTCGAGGAGACGCTGCTCGATGCCTCCGTAGGCGTCGATGCGGCGGTCGCGGAGGAAGGGCCAATGGGTGCGATGTTCGTCCACACGCTTCCATTCAATGTCGGCGAAGACGGATTCTTCTCGATCGACGCTCGCCTTGGCCAGAATCTCGCCGCTCGGCGCGACGATGAAGCTTTGGCCCCAGAATTCGATCCCATCCCCACCGACCGGCGCTTCGTGACCGACGCGATTAACGGCCGCAACGAAACACCCATTCGCGATCGCATGACTGCGCTGCATCGTTTCCCAGGCGGAATGCTGGGCGTAACCGTATTTCGCTTTTTCCGATGGGTGCCACCCGATCGCGGTCGGATAAAATAGAATTTCGGCGCCCCGCAGAGTCGTTAGGCGGGCCGCTTCCGGATACCACTGGTCCCAACAAACGCAGACGCCCGATCTTGCCGTGCGTGGTCGGCCAGGCTTTGAAACCGAGGTCGCCCGGCGTGAAATAAAACTTCTCGTAATAGAAGGATCGTCCGGGATATGCATCTTGCGATATTTCCCGAGGAGTTCGCCATCGGCCCCGATAATCGCCGCGGTGTTGTGATAGAGGCCGGCGGTGCGTCTTTCGAAGAGCGACGCGACGATGACTGCCCCGGTCTCGCGCGCGACGGCGCTCAATGCGGCGGTAGAGGGTTCCGGGATTTCTTCTGCTAACGCGAAGTTGGCGTGGTCCTCCGATTGGCAAAAATATTGCGACCGGAAAAGCTTCTGGGAGGCAAGTCATCTGCCCTCCTGTTCGGCCGCTTCGCGCACGCGCGCGACCGCTTTGGCGAGGTTAGCCTCGGGCTCCGGGCCGCACTGCATCTGCACCAGTGCGACCCTCGTCGCGGCAGTTTGAAAGCCCGGCCGTTGCTTCGCATCCGTTACGGGGGCAGGCCAATTTCTTTCCCGGATTCTGCCATGTTTAACGACGAAACGTCGGCGGTTATAGACCGCCGAGACGAGAATTATTTGACGGAATCCGCCGGGACGATCTTAACGCTCTCCAGCCGCGACCCGCGTCTGCGGCTTGCTTATCTCGCCGCTCGCGCTGCGGCTAACGGGCGTGGCACCGATCTTATCGAGCACATCCAGGCCTTTAATCACTTTGCCAAACGCCGTGTACCTAGGTCAGCTGGCTGACAGTGCCGAGGCAGATAAAAAATTGGCTGCCAGCCGAGTTCGATCCTGGGAGCGGGCCATCGAGAGGACACCCCGGAGATGCGGGCGATCGTTGAATTCAGCGGGGACGGAATAACCGGGACCGCCGGTACCGAAACGGGCTTCGTTGGAGGCATCCTTAGTCAGAGGATCGCCACCTTGGATCATGAAGCCCCGCATGATCCGATGAAACGCGGTGCCGTTGTAAAAGCCTTCGCGCGCGAGTTTCTCGAAATTTGCAACCGTCCTGGGCGCCACTTCCGGCCAAAATTCGACGACCATTTCGCCGTCGCTAGTTTTGAGCACGGCCACTTCTTTTTGATTTGTATCCATGGGTTTCTTTTCTTCCGGTTTGTTGGTCTCCTGGCCGCGAAGATTCGCCAGGCCAAGAGAGCAGACGAGCAGGCAGCAGAACAACGTTGGTTTCATCTCAGACCAGTGGCACGGATGGCGCGCCGATGCATTCGATTTTTCAGAGAACAAATTAGGCCGTAACGCAGCCGCGGGCGAGGCCGGGCTTTCAAGCCAGAAAGCCAGGAAACGAATAAGGACTCGGGGAATAACTTCGCTTTACGCTTTACGGCCCTTCGTGGTTTGAAGGCCCGGCCTCGCCTGCGGCTACACTACGGCCAGATTTACCGATGAAGCCCGTCTCAGAGTTTCAGATAAAGCGTGCGCGTGCCAAAGTCGATAATCGCATTATTGCGATGGAGAAACTCCGAGCCTAACAGTCCCGCCACCGGCGGCTTGCCCTTGAGCAGATCGCCGTGGATCAATCCGTCAAGGTTCATGACGCCGACTTCTTTTCCCCTGACCAAAAACGGCCCGACCGCGAAGCGGCGAATGATCGCAAGTTGGAGACCGCGTTCGTCGAGATTGACCGCACCCGAGGTATAGGGTGTGTCGCGTGTTCGAAGCTGCATTTCGCGCACGAAAGGTCGATGAATCAGCGTGGTGAAGGCGCCGGTATCGATCATGAGCTGTGCCGGCTTACCGTTCAGGTTGCCGTCGACGTAAAGATTCCACCCTTTCGTCACGCGGATCGGCATGTTTTTCCAACCGCGATGATTTATCCCCGGCACGCCACCGCGGGCGTCAGGATCGAGTTTCATGAACAAGATCTGTTTTTTGCAATCGAGCACGGCCTGGGTGGGGAAGAGAATGTCGGCTCCGAGGATACCGTCGAGTTCCTGCTCATGAAATTCACGTGCGGCGCGGGCTGGTGCGCTCAGGTCGATCGCAACCATCGGTTCATCCACCAGGATGAGGGCGCCAAGTCGAAGATGGTGAGCAATGGTGACACGGTTGAAGCCGCCATTGATGCGCAGCCGCGGCGGAAGCTTGGAGGATTCGGGGATCGCCGACATGCCGAAATGTTTGCGCCGCGTGGCCGAATCGCACTCACCGGCGCGCCGGTGTCGACGCCGAGGAGGGCCGATTTCCCGTTGATCTCCGCCCGGAGCAGGAAATGATTTTGCCGCGAGCGCTCCAAGGGCAAGGCTTGGAATTCCGGATTCTCCAGTGCCGGCTGCGGCCCGTTCGCGCCGAAGGTCGACCCAACACAGAGAAGAGCGGCGAACGCCGGGATCAGACGATGGCAGAGGCGGCGCGCGCCGAAGGGCTTCACCGGCGAGAATAGCACGTTCGCCGTCCCCGCGAAAATGCCTGGTCAGCTAACGCGTCAAATGGGAAGATGTCGTCGAAATCCGAAGTCGGTTAGTTTCGAGAAATCCGGATTCCACAAATACCCAAGCCCGTTCAAGCGTTTTGGTCGGGTTGGTCGCATCCGGGGGTCCCGAGTGTAGGACCCGGATGAGCACGATCACCGCAAGAACCGGAGACTTGTTCCGGTACGATCTTATTCGCTCGTTAGGCTGGACTGCGGCCACCGACGCTGTTCTCGCTCGCGCCACCCCAGCTCGAGCCGCCAAATTGTTCCCCTAGCTTCCTCCACCGTTCCAGCTCATCGGCTGTGGGGGTCGTCGCCCGGACGGCTTCCAGAAGAGCGCTGATATCGGAGGCGGACGTTCCGTTGCCATTGGGAGAGGCGGCCGCCGCAACGAGTCGCGACCATTCGTCCGGAGTAATTGTATCCTCAGTTACTCCCGCGCGCGCTTGTAGCTCCGCCACGGAGCGGGCAAGCGTTGCGCCCCCCGGTTGGGTCGCTCGAACCATTTCGAGCAAGCGCTGAAAGCTCAGGTGAATCGGCAGCGTGGCGAATTGGGCGGAGATGTCGTCGGACATTCTGTCCTGGGGCGTCGCGGCTTCCCCGGAACGCACGAGGCTCGTCCATTCGTCGTCTTCGAAACAGCCAATCTCGCAGTAGTATCCGGTTCCTGCCGAAGAGACATCGGCGTAACAATGACCCCGAAACGGGTTAATCTCGCTTGTCCCCTCGATCGACCCGTCGTCGCGATAGATGCGGAGGTGCACCTGTCGGGCGGAAAGGCCGGCTCGCGTGAAGAGCCGCCTCCAATTGAGATCCCAATAGACGAAAAGCGACTTCGGATCGCGAGCGATGACGTAAAGCAAATCCGTGTCCTGGGAGGCAGGTAAGCCCCGAGAAAAAGTGCCTTCATCCAAGGCAGGGACCCGACTTGACCGCACGACCGGCGTGTCCGCAAGATGAAACCCTTCCCCGGGCTGGGGATCGGTAGATGCGGATGTGTCGGGATCTTTCACCTGATTTGCGACAGGAACGGCTGCACTAATAGCCGGGGGCGGGGTATCGACAAGCGGAAATCGGTCTCAGCGTTGCAGACGACAAGTGAGGCTGGGGGAGCTCGTTAGTCGCGCTTCAACTGGCGCCGCCGCGTTCCTTGGCTAAGTTCCGCCGATGCCTTCCGAGACGATCGAGCTGCGCGGCCACATCATCGATTCGCTGATCCTGCCGAAGGTGCTGGACGAAATCATCGCGCGCGAAGCACCTTTAAGATCGGCGAAATCCGGATTGGTGAGAAGCGAGTGGACCAAAGTTTTGCCCGCATCGAGGTCACGACGCCGTCGGTTGAATCGCTCGACGAACTGGTCCTGCAGTTACGGCAGCACGGTGCGGAAGTCGTGGAAAGAAAGAGTGTGCAACTGGCGGCGGCGCCGGCAGACGGCGTTTTTCCGGACGGATTTTACGTCACGACCAACCAGCAAACGTTCGTTCGACTGGAGGGAAGCGAAATCGAAGTGCGGCCGGCCTTGATGAACAGCGCGATCGCGGTCGACCGGGTCGCGAAGAAGGCGCAAGCGACCAAATTTTACGACGTTAAAAAAGGAACGGAGATCGTCGTGGGCCACCAGGGAATTCGGGTTGTGCCGCTGCAACGGTCGACCGCGCGCACGGACGTTTTCGAGTTCATGTCGAGCAACGTCTCGATCGAGAAACCGAAGATCGCAGTGATCCGCGAGATGGCGCGAGAAGTTCAAACGAGTACGCGAGGCGAAAGGTAAAATCCTCCTCGTCGGCGGCCCAGCCATTGTTCACACCGGCGCGGCCGGGATATGTCGAGAAGCTGATGAGGCGGGTTACATCAATCTGCTTTTTGCCGGCAACGCGCTGGCCGCGCACGACATCGAGATCGCACTTTTTGGAACTTCGTTAGGCGTGAATCTCAAGCAGGACGTGCTCGCGGACGAAGGCGCGCAAAATCATCTCCACGCCATCAACGCCATTCGCGAGCCGGCGGGATCAAGCAAGCGGTCGCGAACGGTCTCCTCCAGCGCGGTATCATGTTCACCTGCGTGAAGAACAACGTCGATTTTGTTCTGGTCGGTTCCATTCGCGACGACGGCCCGCTGCCGGATGTCATCACCGATGCGGTCGAGGCGCAGAAAGCGATGCGGGCCAAACTCGAAGGCGTCACGATCGCGCTGATGATGGGGACGATGCTTGCATTCGATCGCGGTTGGGAATCTGCTGCCCGCGACCGTGAAAACTCTTTGCGTCGATATCAATCCCGCCGTCGTCACAAAGCTGGCGGCACGGGAGCTTTCCAAGCGGTCGGGCTGGTCACCGATATTGAACCTTTCCTGCGCGAGCTGACCGATTGCATCGCGGCACATTCGTTAGCGGCAACTGGTATGCGCAAACTTCTCCTTTGTCCGCCGGACCATTACGGCATCGAATACGAGATCAATCCCTGGATGAGCCGGGACCGGGGCGCCGACAAGCCGCTGGTCCAGGCGCAATGGAACGGGCTCTTCGACACACTTTCAAAGCCTCGATTGCGAAGGTCGAGCTCGTCCCGCCCCAGCCGAAGCTTCCGGACATGGTTTTCACCGCCAATGCCGGACTGACCGTCGGCCGACAATTTATCCCCAGCAATTTTCGACACGAGGAGCGCGCCGGCGAAGCGCCGCATTTCGCGCGCTGGATGGAAGAGCACGGTTACGAAATCGTCTGGCTGCCGAAGGATCTGTTTTTCGAAGGGGAAGGCGACGCGCTCTTCGGCGGCGACGTGCTTTTCTGCGGCTACAAATTTCGCATCCGACATCAATTCGCATCGGACCGTCGCGGATATCCTGGGCTGTCTGGTCATCTCGGTCGAGCTGGTCGATCCGCGCTTTTATCACATCGACACCTGTTTTTGTCCGCTGCCGGATGGCGGCGGCCGTCTGGTTTCCGGCCGCGTTCGACGAATACGGACAGCGCGCCATTCGCGATCACCTCCCCGATCTGATCGACGTGGCGCCGGAAGAAGCCGCGCATTTTTCCTGCAACGCCGTCGTGCTCGGACCGCGACATCGTGCTGCCGGAAGGCGCGCCCAAGCTGGTCGCGACGCTAGCGCGATCGCGGCTACACCTGTCACCCGCTGCCGATGAGCGAGTTCCTCAAAGCCGGCGGCGCCTGCAAATGTCTGACGATGTTCATGCCGCAGCGGGAGAAGACGGGCCGAACGAGTGATCAGTAATCAGTAACCGATCGCTGACAACTGATCACTGGTCGCTCTCATTCGCGGCGCGCTTTCGCGCCAGCTCGCGCTCAATCTTCCCCAACGGCAGGCAGTTCATCACGTCCGCTCTTCGTCAGCCAGCCTTTGCGAGCGACGCCGACGCCGAACCAGAGTTCCTGCAGCCGCTCGACGTCCGTGCGCATCGGGATTGATCACGCACTTCACGCCTTTTTCTTTCGCCAGCGGCCACCAGCGCCAGTCGAGATCGAGCCGCTTGGGCGCGGCGTTGATCTCGATCCAGGTGCCGGTCTCGGCCGCCGCTTCGATGATCGCGGGAATGTCGACCGCGTAGGGCTCGCGCTTCAGAAGCAGCCGGCCGGTCGGATGCGCGAGCATCGTCACGAAAGGATTGCTCATCGCCCGGATGATGCGCTCCGTCATCTCCGCTTCCGGACAGGGTGAAAGCGGAATGGACCGAGGCGACGACGTAATCGAGTTCGGCCAACAGTTCGTCCTCGAAATCGAGCGAGCCGTCACGGAGAATGTCGCACTCGACGCCGGCAAAGAGCCGGAAGTCGTCGAAGTTCTCGTTGAGCTTGCGGATCATCGCGACCTGGGTGCGCAGCCGGGCGTCATCGAGACCGCGCGCCTGGATCGAACTTCGGCTGTGATCGGCGATGCCGAGATATTGCAAGCCGAGCTCCTGCGCCGCCGCGGCCATTTCTTCCAGCGAATTGCGGCCGTCGCTCGCGGTGGTATGGCAATGAAACGTGCCGCGCAGATTTTCCGGCTCGATCAATCGGGGCAAGCGTTTTCGCGGCGGCCGCTTCGAATTCGCCGCAGTTTTCGCGCAGCTCGGGCGGAATGTAAGTCGAGATCGAGCGCGCGATAAAACTCGGTTTCGTCCCGCACTGCTGGAATCTTTCGCCGCGCTTCTTTCTTTGCTCCGCGGCTCGACGGGCGCGAGCCGATACTCGTTCAGGGTCCAGCCGCGTTGCAGGGCGCGATTTCGCAGCACGATATTGTGCTCCTTGCTCCCGGTAAAATAATTGAGCGCGAACGGATATTCCGCCGCTGCTCACGACCCGCAGGTCGCATTGAATGCCGGAACGCAGCCGCACGCTCGATTTGGTCGCGCCGCGCGCGATCACCGATTCGACGAGCGGATGCTGGACGAAAAATGTCGGTGATCTCTTCGGGCGCTTTCGTCGCGACGATGAAATCGAGGTCGCGCACGATTTCCTTTCCGGCGCCGGTAACTGCCTGCGATGCTGACCATGAGCGCGTCGGGATGACGCGCGCAGATCGTCCTGCAACTGCTCCGCCTCGGCGGCGACCGCTGCCTAACGAGAAGCTCCGGCGTGCTTCGTCCGTTCGGCAATCGTCGCGGCCAGCTTTTCCTGAGTCGTCTTGCCAAATCCGGGCAGCTCCGCGACTCGTCCCGACTGCGCAAGCCTGCGCGAGATCTGCGCAATCGAGCTCACCTGCAGTTTCTCGTAGAGCGCCTTGATCTTTTTCGCGCCCAGACCGGGGAGGGAAAACAGCTCGAGGATCTTCGGCGGGAAATTCCGCGCGCAGCTCGTCGTAGAATTGCGACGAACCGGTCAGAGCAAGTTCGGTGATTTTGCCCGCGATCGCCTTGCCGACGCCCGGAATCTTCTCCAGCGATCTTCTTCTGCCAGGTCGCGCAAGTTGCCGCCCCAGGTTTCGATGGAGCGCGCCGCGTTGGTGTAAGCGCGGATCTTGAACGGGTTTTCGTCCTTCAATTCGAGCAGCGTCGCGATCGTCTCGAGGACTTCGACGATCTGCTCTTTTTTCATCGGCGCCACGAGAAATTGTTGCGCGGAAAATTGCACTCGTCGATAACGATGCCCGGAAGGCGTTGCGCCGGGCGCTTCTGGCGGGGAAACGTCTCTTACCGTTTGAATGGCGGTGGCCACCCGACAATCCCCGCGTTCTTGCCGCCGTCGAGCTTGCTGCGGGCCGCGCGCAGCTCGAAAAGAGCCCATTTGCTTTTGCTACTGAGTCACGTCACCCGCGCGGCCGTTAGCATCCTAAAAACAAACCGGCCCGAGTGGACCGGTTGCCATCCTAACCTGACAAAAATGAAACCGCCGCGCGGGGTTGGACCGCCAGGCGGCATGTATCAGGTCGACCCTAGTTATTGCGGTCCGCAAGGTGGAGGTGTTCAGCTGCTTACGACTGCTGTCCAGCTGCCGGTTGCCTCTCTGAGGCTGACTCCGCCCTTAGCGTCTTTCGTTGGTTTGAGGTCGCGCATTTTAACGACTTTTTTCTTAGTAGCCATACTGTCTATCTCTTTCGTTTTGTTTGTTGTTGGTTGATGTCAGTCGCGCCAAAGAGCAGTTGACGGCCGCCCGAGACATTTCCTTTCGGGATGAGGTCATCGAGTCGTACTCAATTTGTCCTTCCTGCGTTTCTGTTTGGGTGATCCACCAGCCGGTGTATTTGTTTTGTCCTTCGGTGTGTTCACGTGCGTCTCCTATTAACGCCGTTCATGCCGAAGCTTGGTCTGCGCTGAAAAATCTAGCGCGCAGGATAAAACTTCCGGGCACATTCTCCCTCGTAAAAGGGGACTTGTGCCCGCGGCAGAAGTTCTAACGAAATCCTACATTTATCCCGGCCTTTTTCGATACGCCGGCCTTGATGCGAGGTTGTCTGGCCACAGTCTTACCCCGGACCGGATCAATTTTGATCCCTGGCCCGGAGATACAGGGCGAGGGTTTCTCGCGAGATGCCAAGCAACCGGGCGGTGCGTCGCTGGTTACGGCCCGCTTGATTGTAAACAAATTTCACGTGACGGGCGACGGCCGCGGCGAGAGAAAGGTCGCGCATGTTCGCTTCCCCGTTAGGCGAGAGCTCCGCATCGCGCTCCCGCGTGACCGGCGGCGGGCGCGATTTCAGGTCTGGCGGAAAAACCACGTGCTCAGGGAGAATGACACGGCCTTCGCAGAAGAGTGTCATCGTTCGGACGGTGTGATTAAGCTCGCGCAGATTTCCGGCCACGGATAAGCGATCAGTTTGTCCATCGCTTCGGGATGAATCGCAGTGATCCTCCTACCTTCGTTAACCGCGGAAGACTTTAGCTCTGCTGCGATCAACGCCGGGAGCTCCTCCATCCGCTCGCAAAGGTGGAATGAGCAGCGTCAGGCCGTTCAACCGATGATAAAGATCCTCGCGAAATTTGTCCTGCCGCACCTGTTCGAGGAGCGAGCAATTGGTGGCGCAAACGATCCGCGCGTCGGAATGCAGCATTTGCTCCGAACCGAGCCGCTCAAACTCGCCGTATTCGAGCACTCGCAGGATTTTCACCTGTGCGAGTGGACTCATATCGGCGATCTCGTCGAAAAGTATCTTTCGTTCGCCAGCTCGAATTTCCCTTTGACCGTCTGTTGGGCGCCATTCGAACGCGCCGCGCTCGTGTTCAAAGAGCTGGCTTTCGATCAACATGTCGCTCATGGCCGAGGCGTTAAAACGAAGGCGCGTTCTGCGCGCGCGGAAGAATTATGAATAACGTGTCCAGCAATGTTTTTCCCGTGCCGATTTAGCCAGAAGGACGACCGGCACATCGGAACTGGCCGCCAATGCCGCCAGCCGCAGGCAACGAGCCATCGCGTCGTTCGCAGTCGTTAGGTCTTCGACCTTGAGGCGGGAAAGAGCACGTTGCATGACGTCTTAGTTGCGCATGTTCTCGCGCAGCTGCCGAATGGGTTCGAAGGCGTATTCAATCATCGTGCGTCGCCCCACCACGACGCGCGCTTCGCCGCCCATTCCAACGCGTAGTGCCAGGTGGCCCCACTTTGTCAGCTCCGTTTCATCGAGCGAAGCCAGTCCGACGAAGCGTTGGCCTTGCGCCGTCGACACGGCAGAGGGGCTAACCCATTCAAGCTTCGCGTTCACCACCCCGTAGCGTTGATAAGGGAAGGCTTCGAAGAAAAGACGAACGCGTTGCCCGTTGGCCAGCTTTGGGACGCCGGCTTCACTGATGGTCAACTGCGCGCGGGGTTTCGCCCCGGTCCGTGCGAGCTGGCAAAGTTCCTGGCCGTTTTGCACCACGCTGCCGGCGTTTTGTTGTGCCTGCGAAATAACGACGCCCTCGTAGGGCGCCCGGACGACGAGCAAATTCAGCTTTGAGTCTTCAAGATCACCATGCAGCGCGCTCAGCCGCATTTTTAGTTTTTCAATCTCCGCCACGTTTTCCGCCCGCAGGCGCGCGTGTTCGGCCTGCATTTGCTGCCGCTCGAGCTTAACCTGTCCGAGGTGCGCTCGCGGCGAGCCGCAGGTCTTTCTCTGATTCCGCGGCATCGAGTCGATGTTGCCCAGCACCTTCGACCTGCGAAATACCGCCGTTCTTCGACAATT
>CAWGFS010000010.1:0-235689 GCA_963821915.1 uncultured Verrucomicrobiae bacterium | reverse complement strand
CGGCGCCGATTTCAAGGAATACAAGAAGGCCTTCGGAGCGACTGGCGGCGCGTGGCTGATGGATCGCAGTGTCGTGCTGAAGAAGCATAATCTCGAATTGATTGGGATGGGACTGCGTGGCGTCCACGTCCTCGGCGAATCCAAAGCCGCGCGCCGTATTCTGCTCATTCATTATCCGATCCAGGCCGATCGGCTCGATGGTCGGCGTTACGACTTGATTCTCGCCGGTCATTCGCATGGCGGTCAGGTGCGCCTTCCGTTCTACGGCGCGCCGGTGCTGCCGTATGGCGTCGGTCGCTATGAGCGAGGTCGCTACGATTCGTTAGGCGGTCCGCTCTACGTCAATGTCGGCATCGGCACCTACATGTTCCCGATCCGGTTCAATTGCCGCCCGGAGATTACCGTCGTGCAAATATAGACTCGAGGGTGTTTATTTTTTGACAGCCGGGGCAGTCCGCTACTTTACGCACCCCGCCGCGTGCACCGCGGACCTAATTCAGGAGAGCCAGCCGGCTCGTTGGAACTGAAATCAATATGCAAAAAAATCGCAGCAAACGTTATCGCGCAGCCGCCGAGCAGGTGGATCGCAACAAAACCTACAGCTTCTCCGATGCCGTCAGTGTGTTGAAGAAACTGCCGCCGACCAAGTTTGACCAAACGGTCACGATGTCCTTCCGGCTCGGAGTCGATCCCAAGCAATCCGACCAGATGGTGCGCGGCACGTGTCCGCTCCCCCACGGTAGCGGCAAGCAGGTGCGGGTGCTCGTTTTCGCGCAAGGCGCAGCAGCGCAGGCCGCGAAGAATGCCGGTGCGGAATACGTTGGCTACGAGGATTTGATCAAGAAATGCCAGGAAGGATTTCAGGATTTCGATGTCGCGATCGCGACGCCCAGCGCCATGTCGGAAGTGCGCAAGCTCGGCAAGGTGCTTGGCCCGCGTGGGCTAATGCCGAACCCCAAGACCGGCACGGTGACCGAGGATACCGCCAAAGCAGTGGGCGAAGTGAAGGCCGGCCGGGTCGAGTTCAAACTCGACAAGAACGGCAACGTCGCGGTGCCGGTAGGTAAATTTTCTTTCGCCGAAAACCAGTTGGTCGAGAACGGAACGGCAATCATTGAAGCGGTCGTGAAGGCGCGGCCGGCAACGGCCAAGGGCCGCTTTGTCGAGGGGATGACGCTCGCCGCGACGATGTCGCCCGGGTTGCATATCGATCCGTCGCCCTATCTCAGCGTCTAAATCGCCATCTCTCAACTTTCGCCTAACGACTCTCAACCTCTCCACCAATGAGACCTGAAAAAGCCAACATCGTTTCGGATCTGTCCGAGAAACTGAATCGCTCGCCTTTCCTTTTGGTGACCGATTATCAAGGAATGAAAGTCGCCCAGTTCGGCGAGCTGCGGAATCGGCTCGCACCGACCGGCGCCGAGGTGCACGTGGTGAAAAACAGCTTTCTCAAGCGTGCCATGACTGCGAGTGGCCTCCCGGACGTTGCCGAGCAACTCAGCGGGCAAACCGCACTCGTTACGGGCGACAAGGATGTCGCGCCGGTGGCGAAAGTCCTTAAGACTTTTGCAGCGGAATTCAAAATCGCGGCGGTCAAGATCGGTGTGGTCGACAAGAGCGTGCTTTCGACCGCGGAAGTGGAATCGCTGGCCGACCTGCCGTCGCGCGAAGTCCTTTTGGCGCAGTTCCTCGGTGTTCTTTTGGCGCCGGCGACGAAACTGGTCCGCATTTTGAACGAGCCGGCGGCGTCGCTCGCCCGACTCTTGAACGCCAAAGCCGGGAAGGAAGGTCAACCGGCCGGGGAGGCAGCCTAACAACAAGAATTTCGTCCCGCATCTGCGGGACGAGTAACGAAAAACAACAACACTGTCCGAGCCGATGGCTATCGGCTGTAATTTCCCGGAGGCTTTCGGGAGCGGCAATTGGAGGAAACAAAAATGGCAGATATGAACGCAATTGTGGAGCAACTCAGCGGGCTGACCGTTCTCGAGGTTGCTGGATTGGTGAAGCAACTCGAAGAAAAGTGGGGCGTGAGCGCAGCGGCTCCTGTGGCGATGGCGGCGGCGCCGGCCGGCAGTGGCGGCGGAGCTCCCGCTGCGGCCGCAGAAGAGAAAACCACTTTCGACGTTATCCTGAAGGAAATGGGCGCGAACAAGATCGGCGTGATCAAGGAAGTACGCGCCGCGGTCCCCGGACTCGGCCTGGCGGAAGCCAAAGCTCTGGTCGAAGGCGCGCCCAAGACGATGAAGGAAGGCGTGACCAAGGAAGAAGCCGAGGAGATCAAGAAAAAGGTCGAAGCGGCGGGAGCCAAGGTCGAAATCAAATAGTTTACGTCCGTCGGCGGGCGCGGCGTTTGCCAAAAAAGCGCTTGCGCCCTCCGGCAGGATGTGGCTACTTAACGTTCCCTTTTTCCCGGCTAGGAGTCGCCCGAAGTATTTTTAATCCGCGCTCGACGGCAAATTTCAAGATTGGCAACAAAACGGTGGATGTCTGGTTGACAGACCGCCGTTTTGCTGCCACTTTTTTCGCCCGCTATTTCCGGCCGAAGCCGTAGCCCTTCAGACTCCTCGCGATCTGTCATCCAGGGTCGCTGCAGGTTTTAAACCATTGGAGATTGGTGCACCAGTTATGTCAGACCGTACTGCAACAGAGCGTATCCACTTCGGGACCATTAAAGAGGCGATCGAGCCGCCCAACCTGATCGAGGTTCAGCTCAACTCCTACGTCGATTTTTTGCAAAAAGACGTCCCTCCGAGCAAGCGGAAAAACACCGGTCTGCAAACCGTTTTCAAGGAAGTTTTTCCGATCGAAAGCTACGACGAAAAGGCGACGCTTGATTTCAGCCAATATGAAATTGGCGAGCCGAAATTGAGCGCCCTCGAGGCGCAGCGGGAAGGCCAGACATTTAGTGCGCCGCTCCACGTCACCTTTCAACTCAAGGAAGAAAAGGGGACGAAGGAAGAGAAGGTTTACATGGGAGAAATTCCGCTCATGACGCCGTCGGGCACGTTTGTGATCAACGGCGCCGAGCGCGTGGTCGTTTCGCAGCTCCATCGCTCCCCCGGCATCGCTTTCGAGTCGAGCATCCATCTCAACGGCAAAGTGCTCTACAGCTTCCGCATCATTCCGGATCGCGGTTCATGGATCGAGGTGCAGTTCGACACGAGCGACCTGCTTTACATTTATCTCGATCG
Organism: uncultured Verrucomicrobiae bacterium; assembly: GCA_963821915.1. GTDB lineage: Bacteria > Verrucomicrobiota > Verrucomicrobiia > Chthoniobacterales > UBA10450 > Palsa-1392. The sequence continues at coordinate 232,492 of CAWGFS010000010.1, read as the reverse complement.
CCGCAAGCGCCGCCGGAAATTTCTCGCCACCACTTTCCTCCGCGCCCTCGGTTACGGCTCGGACGAAGAGGTCATCAAACTTTTTTACAATATCGAGAAGCTGAAGTTGAGCGAGAAACTCGAGGAGGAAAGTCTCGCGACCAAGGTGCTTACGGCGGACGTGCTCGATGGTGAAGTGACCGTCGCGCGCGCCTTCGAGCCGCTCACCCTCGCTGCGGTTCGCCAGATTATGGCGCTCGGCCATAAGGAGGTGAAGGTGATCGACATCTCGCATGACGACACTGTCGTGAAGGCGCTGAAAAAGGATCCGGCGCATGACCAGGAAGAGGCGCTCAAGGACATTTATCGCAAGCTGCGTCCCGGCGATCCGCCGACCGTGGCAAACGCGCGTGCCCTTCTGAAGAGACTCTTTTTTGATCCAAAGAAATATGATCTCGGCCGCGTTGGACGTTACAAGCTCAACCAGAAACTCGGCATCGACGTTGATCTCGGGGAACGCATCCTGACCGACAAGGATTTCATCGCGGCGATCAAATATTTGATCAACCTGCGCCGTGGCGAAGGCACGCTCGATGACATCGATCATCTCGGCAGCCGCCGCGTCCGCACGGTCGGTGAATTGCTCGCCAACCAATGCCGCGTCGGTCTCGCCCGCACCGAGCGGCTCGTGAAAGAGCGCATGACGTTGTTCGACGTCAACATCGACGGCATGACGCCGCAAAAGTTGATCAACCCGAAGGCGCTGAGCGCAGTCGTGCGTGATTTCTTCGGTCGTTCGCAGCTCTCGCAGTTCATGGATCAGACGAACCCGCTCGCCGAATTGACGCACAAGCGTCGTCTCTCCGCCCTCGGGCCGGGTGGTCTGAGCCGCGACCGCGCCGGCTTCGAAGTGCGCGACGTTCATCCTTCTCACTACGGTCGCATCTGTCCGATCGAGACGCCGGAAGGTCCGAACATCGGTCTCATCAGCTCGATGAGCACCTTTGCTCGCATCAACGAGTTCGGTTTCATCGAAACGCCCTACCGAAAAGTCGAGAACGGTCGCGTGACCGATCAAGTCGACTACCTGACCGGCGATCGCGAAGAAAATTTCATCGTCGCGCAGGCGAATGCGCCGATGGACGCGAAAGGTCATTTCACCGGAGAAAAGGTTTCTGTCCGGTATCGTGGCGACTTTTTGGAAGTGGAACCGGCCAAGGTCCATTACATGGACGTTTCGCCGAAGCAGTTGGTCTCGGTTGCGGCGGGTTTGATTCCGTTCCTCGAGCACGATGACGCGAACCGCGCGTTGATGGGCTCAAACATGCAACGCCAGGGCGTGCCGTTGATCGTTTCCGAGTCGCCGCTCGTTGGCACCGGACTCGAAGGCAAAGTGGCGCGCGACTCGCGCGCCGTCGTGGTCGCGACCGAAGCGGGCCGCGTCGCCTCCGTCACCGCCGATCAAATCGTCGTCACGAAGGACGGCGAAATGCCGGAAGGCCGCAAGAAACTGAAGACCGACCTGGAAGCCGGCGTGCACGTTTACGAGCTGCGCAAATTCATGCGCTCGAATGCCGGCACCTGCGTGAACCAGAAGCCGATCGTGAAGAAGGGCCAGCACGTGAAGCGCGGCCAGGTCATCGCGGACGGTCCGAACACCGAGCACGGCGAGCTTGCGCTCGGTCGCAACGTGCTTGTCGCCTTCATGCCTTGGAACGGCTACAACTTCGAGGATGCGATCATGATTTCGGAGAAGGTCGTGAAGGAAGACATCTACACTTCCATTCACATCGACGAATTCGAAATCGGCGCGCGCGACACCAAGCTCGGCCCTGAAGAAATCACGCGGGACATCCCGAACGTGAGCGAAGAAGCACTCCGCAACCTCGGCTCGGACGGCGTCATTCGCGTCGGCGCCGAAGTGAAGCCGGGCGACATTTTGGTCGGCAAAATCACGCCGAAGAGTGAGACGGAACTCGCACCGGAAGAGCGACTACTGCGCGCGATCTTCGGCGAAAAGGCGGCCGACGTGAAAGACACCTCACTGACCGTCCCATCGGGCACCTACGGCATCGTGATGGACGTGAAAGTCTCCTCGCGCCGCGAGATTGCGCGGGAAAAACTGACGCCGGCGGAAACCAAGCGCCAGCTCAAGGCGATCACGGAAGACAATCGGAAGAAGAAGGACGAGCTCACCGAGCAATTGACCGATGCGCTCTCCAACGTCCTCCTCGGCGAGAAAATCCCGCTCGACGTCGTGAATGCGCAGACCGGCGAAATCATCATCCCGGCCAACCGCAAGATCACCAAAACGCTGCTCCGCAAACTGGCGATGGCACACGATCACATCGAGATCGATCCGAGCCCGATTCGCAACAAGATCCGCGAAATCATCGCGCAGTACGAGCACAAGTTCGCCGAACTCGAGCTCGATCGGGAACGCTCGATGGATCGCGTCGAGAGCGGCGACGACATCGACCCCGGCATCATCAAGCAGGTCAAGGTTTTCGTCGCGAGCAAGCGCAAGCTGAGCGTCGGCGACAAGATGGCGGGCCGACACGGCAACAAAGGCGTCGTCGCGCGCATCGTGCCGGAAGAAGACATGCCGTTCCTGGCGGATGGCACACCGGTTGAGATCGTGCTCAATCCGTTAGGCGTGCCGAGCCGCATGAACGTCGGTCAGGTCCTCGAAACGCACCTCGGCGTCGCGGCCAAGGCGCTCGGCTTCAAAGTCGCGACCCCGGTCTTCGACGGCATCTCGGAGACAAAGATTCGCGAATACCTGAACGACGCCAAGAAAGTCGACGGCTTTACCTGGGTGCAGGAGAACGGCAAGGCGCGCCTCTTCGACGGTCGCACGGGCGACGCCTTCGATCAGGAAGTCGTGGTGGGCTACATCTATATGCTGAAACTCGGCCACCTCGTCGCGGACAAGATCCACGCCCGCGCGGTCGGTCCTTACTCGCTCGTCACCCAGCAACCGCTCGGCGGCAAAGCGCAGTACGGCGGCCAGCGCTTCGGCGAAATGGAAGTCTGGGCGCTCGAGGCCTACGGCGCGGCTTACACCTTGCAGGAACTCCTCACCGTCAAGTCGGACGACGTGCAGGGTCGCACGCGGATCTACGAATCGATCGTGAAGGGCGACAACTCGCTCGAAGCCGGCACCCCGGAATCTTTCAACGTCTTAATCAAGGAAATGCAGTCGTTAGGCCTGGACGTCAAAGTCGGCGGCCAGGCGCCGAGTTTCCTGGAGAACGTTGCCTAACAATCTACCAACCTTAGAAAAACAGATCTCATTATGAACGAACATTCCTGGCGGGAATTGGTGGGCGAAGAACGCCCCGTGGGTTTCGATCAGGTCGCAATCGGTGTCGCTTCCTCCGACACGATGCGCTCCTGGAGCAAAGGCGAAGTCAAGAATCCGGAGACGATCAACTACCGGACCTTCAAACCGGAAAAAGGCGGCTTGTTCTGCGAACGCATTTTCGGTCCGACCCGGGACTGGGAATGTTCCTGCGGAAAATACAAGCGGATCAAGCACAAGGGCGTGATCTGCGATCGTTGCGGCGTCGAAGTGACGCTCGCGCGGGTGCGTCGTGAGCGGATGGGTCACATCGAGCTCGCGGTGCCCGTCTCGCACATCTGGTTCTACAAATGCATGCCGTCGCGGCTCGGCCTGATGCTCGACATGAGCGCCCGTCAGCTCGAGCGCGTCATCTATTACGAGGACTACATCGTGATCGATCCGGGCAACACGCCCCTCACCAAGACGCAGCTCCTGACCGAGGTGGAATATCGCGAAGCGCAGGAACAGTACGGCGAAGAATTCAAGGCCGGCATGGGCGCCGACGCGGTCAAGGTGCTGCTCAGCGAAATTGAGCTCTCGAAGCTGAACAAAGAGCTCGAGGAAGCGATGGGCAACACCAAGAGCAAACAGATTCGCAAGAAACTCGCGAAACGTTTGAAGCTCGTGCAGGGCTTTGCCTCCTCGCATTCGCGCCCCGAATGGATGGTGCTCGAAGTGCTCCCGGTGATCCCGCCGGATCTGCGTCCGCTCGTTCCGCTCGAGGGCGGCCGGTTTGCGACCTCGGATTTGAACGATCTCTATCGCCGCGTCATCAACCGCAACAACCGGCTCAAGAACCTGCTCCAGCTCAAGACGCCGGACGTCATCATCCGCAACGAAAAGCGCATGTTGCAGGAAGCGGTCGACGCGCTCTTCGACAACGGTCGTCACGGCCGCGCGGTCACCGGCGCGGGCAATCGTCCGCTCAAATCGCTCAGCGACATGCTCAAGGGCAAGGGCGGACGTTTCCGTCAGAACTTGTTAGGCAAACGCGTCGATTATTCCGGCCGCTCGGTCATCGTCATCGGTCCGGAGCTGAAGCTAAACCAGTGCGGACTGCCGAAGAAGATGGCGCTCGTTTTGTTCGAGCCGTTCATCATTCGTCGGCTGAAAGATCTCGGTTACGTCCACACCGTGCGCAGCGCGAAGAAGATGATCGAGCGCCAGACGCCGGAGGTCTGGGACATCCTCGAGGAAGTGACCAAGGGTCACCCGGTGCTGCTGAATCGCGCGCCGACTTTGCATCGTCTCTCGATCCAGGCTTTCGAGCCGCTCCTGATCGAAGGCGAAGCGATCCGCATTCATCCGCTCGTCTGCACCGCTTACAACGCGGACTTCGACGGCGACCAGATGGCGGTGCACGTGCCGCTCTCGGTCGAGGCGCAAATGGAAGCGCGCATGCTGATGCTCGCGCCGAACAACATCTTTTCGCCCTCGAGCGGCAAGCCGATCACCACGCCGTCGCAGGACATCACGCTCGGTTGTTATTACCTGACCCAAAATCCGCGGCGCGCCGCGGGAGTCGCGGCCGAAACGCGCCTGCCGCTCTTCGATAACGCGATCGAAGTCGAGTTCGCGATGGCGGATGGAGCGGTCAAAACGCACGATCGGATTCGCCTGACGAAATCCGGATTTCGGCCAGGAAACGATCTACGGCGACTCGGAAACGCGCGTCATCGAAACGACCGCGGGTCGCGTCATCTTCAACGAGATCTGGCCCGACAAACTCGGCTTCTTCAACAAAGCCGCGGGCAAGAAGCAACTGAGCGACATTATCTGGCGCTGCTATCAGGTGGCCGGCCAGCAGGGCACGGTCGAGACCCTCGATCGTCTCAAGGAACTCGGCTTCGCGGAAGCGACCAAGGCCGGTGTATCGATCGGTATCTCCGACATGATCATTCCGAAGGAGAAAGAGCTCCAGCTCGCGAACGCCTACAAACAGATCAAACTCGTCGAGCAGCAGTATCGCAAAGGCATCATCACCGACGGCGAGCGCTACAACAAGATCATCGACATCTGGACCCACGCCGGCGACGAGATTTCCAACGTCATGTTCCGCACCCTCGAGCATAACGAGGGTCGCAAGGAATTGAACCCGGTCTTCCTGATGGTCGATTCCGGCGCGCGGGGCAACCGCCAGCAGGTGAAACAGCTCGCCGGCATGCGCGGTTTGATGGCGAAGCCGTCGGGCGAAATCATCGAACGGCCGATCACTTCAAACTTCCGCGAAGGTCTGACCGTGCTCGAGTATTTCATCTCCACCCACGGCGCGCGCAAAGGTCTGGCCGACACCGCGCTCAAGACCGCCGACTCCGGTTACCTGACGAGAAAGCTGGTCGATGCGTCGCAGGACGTGATCATCAACGAGATTGATTGCGAAACGGTCAACGGCATCACCGTGCGCGCGATTTACGAAGGCGACGAAGAAGTGGTCGATCTCGCGACCCGCATCATCGGTCGCGTGAGCTGCGAAACGGTGGTCGATCCGGTGACGAAGAAGAAAATCATCAAGGCGAATCAACTGATCGACGAGCCGATCGCCGCGGCGATTGAAAAGATCGGAGTCGAGAGTCTAAAGATTCGTTCCGTCCTGACCTGCGAAACCGGTCGCGGCGTTTGCGCGCATTGCTACGGACGTAATCTCGCGACCGGCCAGTTCGTGAAGCTGGGCGAAGCAGTCGGCATTATCGCCGCGCAGTCGATCGGCGAACCGGGCACGCAGTTGACGATGCGGACGTTCCACATCGGCGGCACCGCAAGCCAGACCTTCAAGCAACCGATCATCAAGGCGAAGAACGACGGCGTGGTGCAGTTCAACGATCTGCGCACCGTGCAATCGCTCGACGGCAACTGGATCGCGCTGAACAAGAACGGTTCGATCACCCTGCATAACGAAGAGGGCCGCGAAATCGAGCGCTACAACATCGTCATCGGTTCGGTTATCTCGAAACCCGACGGCGGGTCGGTCAAGAAGGGCGAAACCTTCGTGCAATGGGATCCCTACAACGTGCCGATTCTGACCGACAAGAGCGGCAAGATCGAATTCCGCGACATGATCGCGGGAGTGACGATGAAACGCGACGTGGACGAAGCGACTGGTCTGATGGGCACGGTCATCATCGAGCACAAGGAAGATCTGCACCCGCAGATCGTGATCGTGGGCGACGACGGCGAAGTGGCCGCGAGCTATTCGATTCCGGCCGGCGCGCACGTCATCGTCGAGGCGAACCACAAGATTCGCGCCGGCGCGCTGCTCGCCAAGACGCCGAGAAAAGTAGCCAAGACCAAGGACATCACCGGTGGTCTGCCGCGGGTCGCGGAATTGTTCGAAGCGCGCCGTCCGAAAGACGCGGCCGAGATCGCGAAGATCGACGGCATCGTCGAAATCGGCGGCACGGTTCGCGGCAAACGGAAACTGATTCTGAAGGACGCCGAGACCGGTGCCGAAGAGGAACACCTCATTCCGCTGACGAAGCACATCATTGCGTTCAAGGGCGACTTCGTGAAGAAGGGCTCGCAGCTGACCGAAGGTCCGGTGGTCCCGCATGAAATTCTTGAGATTTGCGGACCGCAGGATTTGCAGGAGCACCTCGTCAACGAAGTGCAGGAAGTTTACCGCCTGCAAGGCGTCGAGATTAACGACAAGCACATCGAGATCATCGTTAGGCAAATGCTCCGCAAGGTGAAGATCACCGATCCGGGCGACACTGCGCTTCTCTGGGGCGATCAGATCGACAAGCTCGATTTCGAAAGGGAAAACGCGGCGGTCGTGAAGCAGGGCGGCAAGCCGGCCGAAGCGACTCCGGTGCTCCTTGGCATCACCAAGGCCTCGCTCGAAACCGACAGCTTCATTTCCGCGGCTTCATTCCAGGACACGACCCGCGTCCTGACCGAAGCGGCCACGCTGGGCAAAGTCGATCGTCTGCGCGGCTTCAAGGAAAACGTGATCATGGGTCACCTCATTCCGGCCGGCACTGGCTTCCCGGCGGTGCGCGAGATCAAGCTCGTCGAGCTCGGCGAACAGGTCGGAACTCCCTTGATGGAAGAGCCCGAGGCGCAACCGGCGCTTGGCTAACCTCAATTCAATGCAGTAGAGATGAGGGCCGCACGCGAGTGCGGCTCTCCTTATTTCAAGATGTCGATCGCAACCAAAACCGGTGACGCCGGCGAGACCTCGCTCATGTATGGCCGGCGCGTGCCCAAGACGGACGCCCGCGTCGATGCCTACGGCTGCGTCGACGAACTGAATTCGGCGCTCGGTCTCGTCCGAGCCACCGCCGGCCGCACCGCTGGCGGAACAAATTCTCTCCATCCAAAAAGAACTGGTCACGGTGATGGGTGAACTGGCGACCGCGCCGCAGGATCTCGCGCGATATCAGAAGGATGGATTTGCCCTAACGACGGCCGCAATGGTCGATCGGCTGACGGCCGCGATCGATGATCTGGAGAAGGATAAAACGCTCTACGGCAAAGGCTGGGCGATGCCGGGAAACACCCCGCTTGCTGCCGCGCTCGATATGGCGCGCACGGTTTGCCGCCGGGCCGAGCGCCGGGTCGCGGCGCTTGATGTGAAGCGAACATTCCAACGCAGAGATCCTGCGTTACCTGAATCGTCTCTCTGATCTCTGCTGGCTCCTCGCACGTTTCAGCGGAGAAAGCAGGAAAGCGGGACCTTTGCCCCGATGGCTGGCGTTTCCCTGATCGACGCAAGGCCCTCCCACATTATTTCGGCACCTCATCGTCCCGGCCGAGATACTCCCAGCGCTGGAGCGAGATCGGCACGTTCCCGTTTTTCCAGACGAAATCGTGGAAGGCGCGCAGGTTGAATTCTTCTCCCTGCTGAAGACGCGCCTCCGCCAGCATCTTGATGATCTGGAGTTTCCCGATCTGATAGGTAATGGCCTGTCCCGGCCCGGTCGAAAACGCGATCGCTTCCTGGTGTGCCGTCCCCGGATCCATCGGCACTTTCTCTTCCAGATATTTCGCCGCCTGTTCGAGCGTGAATTCGCCCAGCGCGAGTCTTACATCCACTTCCACGCGGAGCGCGCGCAGGCGCATGAAGTTGTAAATAATCTCGCGCGTGTGCGGACTGTCGTCGAAGAGACCCGCCTGCAACATCATCTCCTCGGCGTAGAAGCCGATGCCCTTCGTTCGCGCCCGAATCGTAGTAATGCCGCCGGATCGGATCCTCGTGTTTCCAGGAAAGACAAAGCTGAAAGTAATGCCCCGGGATTCCTTCGTGAACGGTGAGCGGCCGCGGATCCTGCGCCGTGGCGCGCATAAAGTAACCGAGCTTCGGCGAGGGCGAATCGACATAACGAATGCAATTCTCGTTCAGGCGGGAGGGTGAGGTGAAGTCGTCTTCTTCGGTCACGCCGAGACCGCGCAAATATTCGGGAATTGGCCGCAGCGCATAATGCTGCATCCAATCGGGCACGGTGAGAATCGCGTGGTCCCCGAGAAATTTGCGGATCTCCAGTTCTTTCGCGGCCGCATCTGCGATCCAACGCTCGCGGTCGCCCGCGAGCTTAAGCGGTGGGACGTCCTTGTTTCGATTCTTTTCGTAAACCTCGAACGCAACCGCCCGGGCCCATTCCTGCCGTCCCATCGCGAGAAGCTCTTCTGGTGTGAACGGATTGAGCGCCACCTTCCGGAGGAAGAAGAGGTAGGCTTCGCGGCCCAGCGCGGTGTCGTTAGGCAAGGAAGGCGCGAGCTGCTGGAGATGCGCCCGGAATTTCTCGAGCGCATCCGCCGCGCGCTGCGCTGCATCGTTCAATTCCTCTTGCCGCAAGGTGGTGGACGACGCGAGCGCCCCTGCCATTCGCTGCAGGCGTCCGCGGATGCCCTCCAGGGATTGAATCGCGACACTCGCAAATGGCGCGGGCGGTTTTTCCAGATTCTCAGTCGCCTGCTTCAGGATCGAGGGGACGTTCTTGATTCGGATGAGAATTTCCCGGCTGGACGCGTCGTCGTAGGGTGCCGGCACGGTGAGGGCTTCCGCGAGTGCCGTCAGAGTCTGATCGAGATAAAAATTCGGGTCGCGTTTCCAGCGCGGATTGATCTCCAGTTCCCAATGCACCCGGGCGAGCGCGGAACCGATCAATCGATAATCAACCTGCTGAGAGATCGGCCATTGGCTGGCGTCGATTTGTTTCCAGCGCGCCTCGAATTCCTTGAGATCAGCGCGGCGTTTTTCGATGGCCGCGCCTGACCAATCACGAGTTCCGCCCGGTCGCTCGATACGATTCACATCGTCGGCCGTGAAGGGCGCATAGCGGGCGCGCCAGTTCCAAAAGTCCTGCGCGAGTTTTTGCAGTTGGTCGTCGCCGGAATTGGCCGCCGGCGTTTCGCAAAAGCATCTGCCGGCGAAAAAGAGCGAAAGAACGATGAGTGCAATTCGTTTCATGAAGGTCGTCCTTGAAAACCTAGGCTAGCGAACGCCGCCAACGGGAGGAGAAAATTCCTGCGGCGGCAAACCGGGAAAAAGTTTCGCGCTGTCGAGGCGCCATCGCGAGCGTGCGCGGCGCACGCGTTCCCCAGCCTACTCGTAGCGCAACGCCACCATCGGATCGACCGCCATGGCGCGCCGCGCCGGGATGTAGCTTGCGATCAGACCCGCGCCGCCAGCAGCACGAGCACCAGGCCATGGATGGAAAGATCGTGCGCACTCACTCCGTAAAGCAGGCTCCCCATCCATCTCGTCAGGGCAAAGCGCCCCGAACAACCCGATCGCCAGCCCGATCCCGATGATAATCATGCTTTGGCGTAGGATCATTTTCAGGACGTCGGCCCGCTGCGCGCCGAGCGCCATCCGGATCCCGATTTCGCGCGTCCGTTGCGCGACGCTGTAGGCAATCACGCCGTAGATCCCGATCGCCGCCAGGAGCAGCGCGACGGCGGCGAAAGCTGCCTAACAACATCATGTTGAAACGCGGTTGCGCCAGCGTCCCACCGATCATTTTCTCCAGCGGGACCAGCTCCGGCACGAAAACATCGCGATCCATCCCCTGGATGATGCGCCGCAGTGACGCCTGGCAGTCCCGAGAGATTTGCCGCCGAGGTGCGAAAGACGAGTGGCATATCCCGATCTCGGATCCTGCTCCAGCGGCAGGTAATATTCCGGCTTGGGCGCGACTGCGAGCGAGTCGTGCCGCGAACTGCCCACCACGCCGACGATCTCGACCGAGAGCGTCCCTTGTCCTGATCGATCAGGAGACGCTGGCCTAACGGATTCGTCTTCGGGAAAAATTTCTGCGCCAGGATTTCGTTCACGATCACGACCGGCGGCGCGTCCTTCGTGTCGCGCCGCTCGAAGAAGCGGCCGGCGAGGAGCGGGATGCGCAGGTCCGAAAATAGTCCCCCGCCACCGTCAGGCTCGAAGCATCGGGATGATTGCCCGGACCAGGATCGGGCCGACCGGCGATCCAGAACGAGTTCGCGCTGTCGTTATCGGAGAACGGCAGCGGTGAAGCGCCCCCGATCGATTCTATGCCCGGCAGCGCCGCCAGTTGCGGCAGGAAGCGCTCGAAAAACTGTCGTTGCTTGTTCCGGTTCCGGATATTTTCCCGCGCGGGAGGATGAACTCCGCCGTCAACACCCGCGTCGGGTCGAAGCCCGGGATCGAGTCCCGTGCAGGTTGGCGAAACTCTTGATGAGCAATCCCGCGCCGGCGAGAAGCAGAAGTGACAAGGCCACCTGGGTAACCACGAGCATATCCCGCGCAGACGATGCGATTCCGGGTCCTGCGCCACCGCGATTTCCTTCCTGCAAAGCAGCGTTCACGTTCGGTCGCGTCACCTGCAGGGCCGGCACGAGCGCGAAGAGAAGCGTGCTCACAACTGCCACGATCGAGGGTGAAGACAACCGACCGCGGAGTTGATCTGCAGTTCGTTGAGCCGCGGCACGTCCTGCGGGCCGAAGGTGCGTAGCAGGTCCACGCTCCACCAGGCGAGAAGCAACCGCCGGCCGCGCCTAACAATGCCAGGAGCAGACCTTCAGCGAGCAATTGCCTGACGAGCCGGACCCGTGCTGGCGCCGAGCGCGGTGCGGATCGCGATCTCCCGCTGGCGCGCCGTCGCCCGAGCGAAGAGCAGGTTGGCCACGTTGGCGCAGGCGATGAGCAGAACGAAGAAAACCGCCGCCAGGACCACGAGCAACGCCGGACGCACATCGCCGGTCAGATCCTGATGAAACGAAACGACCGTGGCGCTGCGGTCCGTGTTGGTGTTCGGGATATTGTTTTTCGAGCCGGGCCGCGATCGCTGCGGCCTCCGCCCCGCCTGCTCCAGGAGTGATGCCCGGCTGCAGGCGGCCGATGACCCGAAAGAAATGTGCTCGCCACGAATTTTCGACGGCGTTTGAAGCGACCAGCGGCTGGACCGGCATCAGATATTCGCTCTTCGCGTGCTGACCGGAAACTGGAACCCGCGCGGCATAACCCCGATGACGGTGTAAGGATTGAGCGCGAGCCGCACCTGCCGGCCGATGATCTTCGGGATCGCCGTTGAAATATCGCTGCCACGTGTCGTAAGTGAAGACAACGACGCGTGCGTCGGGATCATCCTCCGCCCGGGTATAGGCGCGGCCGAGCATCGGCGTAATCCCCAGAACCGAAAAAATGTCCGAAGTCGCGGCCACCCCTTCCAACTCGATCGGATCGCCATTCGTGCTCAAGACCGTGCTGGCGTCTGGACGTAGGCGGACAGGGCGGCGAAACGACTTCGCCTGCGCGCGGAAATCCTCGTAATCCGGGAAGGAATGCGTCTCTCGGCCTGTCGCCTTCGTTAGGCGCGCTCCAGAGCATCGCCAGTTCGTTAGGCTTCTGGAAATGGCAGCGGCCGCAGAAGCACGGTGTCGATCACGCTGAAGATGGCGCTGTTCGCTCCGATCCCGAGGGCGAGGGTGATGATGGCGATAAAGCTGAAGCCGGGGGACTTCAGCAGCATCCGGAAGGCGTAGCGAAGGTCAGTCATAATTTCGTTACCTCTAACGTTACATTGATCCGATTCACGAATTTCGATTCCGTGCTGTGTCACTCATAACGAAGCGCGATCACTGGATCGACTTTCATGGCGCGACGGGCGGGCAGAAGCGCCGCGAAAAGCGCTGCCGCGCCGAGCAGGATAATGACTGCGGCAAAAGTCGGCAGGTCTGTCGTCCCAACTCCGAAAAGTAACGCGCTCAACAAGCGCGTCGCAGCGAAGGCGCCGAGCAGGCCAACGCCGATCCCGATCGCCGCCATCGTCAGGCTTTGCCGCAGAATCATCGTCAGCATTTGTCGGCGCTGCGCGCCAAGCGCCATGCGAATTCCGATTTCCTTCGTTCGCTGCGTCACATTGTAGGCGATCACACCGTAAATCCCGACCGCGGCGAGGAGGATCGCGACCGCCGCGAATGTGCCCAGCAACGCAGTGTTGAAGCGTGATTGCGAGAGCGTCGCGCTCACCAGTTCCGGCAACGGCTTGAGCGTCGGGATGAATTGCTCCGCATCGATCTCGTGCACCGCGCGGCGAATCATCGTCTCCAGGCCGGCCGGCGGCGGCTCGCTCGTGCGCACCACGATGTCGCTGTAGCGGTCGGGGGCCTGGGCAAACGGAACGTAGTATTCCGCTTCATCGGCTTCCGCCAGGTTGCCATGTTTCGCCGTGCCGACGACGCCGACGATCTCGCGCGGCGGGCCGTCTTCGCTTCGGCCGATCTGCACCCGCTGACCAAGCGGGTTTTCGTTAGGGAAATATTTCCGGGCAAAAGTTTCGTTGATCAGCACGACCGGTTTTGCGTCCTTGCCATCGCGGGCGTCGAAGAGGCGTCCGCGTTTCAGCGGAATGCGCATCGTCGGGAAATAGGCGCCGTCGGTCGTGAGGAGCGAAGCCGCAGGTTCCATCCCCTCGGCGGGCGCGGGCTGGCCGACGATCGTGAAGGTCCGGCCCTGCTCATTCCCGCTAAAAGGCAGCGGGGAAACCAGGCCCACCTTTTCGATTCCCGGAAGAGTGGTGAGTTTTGCGAGCAGCTTATCGAAGAATTGAGTCTGTTGATTGACCTCGCCGTAGCGCGCTTTCGGGAGTGTTTGCCAAAAGGTCACCACGCCGTTGGCCTCAAACCCTGGCTGCACCGCGCGCAACTGGGCAAAGCTGCGAATAAGCAGCCCGGCGCCGACAAGCAGGACTAACGAAAGCGCAAACTGGGAAACGACGAAGGCTGAACGCAACCGGTGACTGCGCGCCCCGCCGGTCGAACCGCGCGCTGCTTCCTTGAGTGCTTGCTCGACCTGCGGTCGCGAGGCCTGCAACGCCGGAATCAAGCCAAAGATCAAACTCGTCAGGCAGGCGATCCCAAAGGTGAACGCGACCACCAGACCATTGACCCGAATCTCTTCCAGTCGCGGAAGATCGGCCGGGCTGGCGGCGCGGAGTAGGTCGACCCCCCACCAGGCCAGGAGCAATCCGGCGGCGCCGCCGAGCAGGGCGAGAAGCGACGTCTCGAGAAGCAGTTGCCTAACGATCTGAAAACGACTCGCCCCTAAGGCGGTTCGAATCGCGATCTCGCGCTCGCGTGTCGCGGCACGAGCGAGAAACAGGTTCGCCACATTCGCGCAGGCGATGAGGAGGACGAGCACGACCGCCGCGAGCAGAACGAGCAGCGCCGGCTTCACGTCGCCGACCAGATCCGATTGCAGCGCCACGGCCCGTTCCGTCCGGCCCGCGTCGGAATCGGGATATTGCTTCGCCAATTGTGCGGCGATGGTTTGCAGGTCGGCCGTCGCGGTGCGCAGATCCACGCCCGGTTTCATGCGACCGACGATCGCAAGAAAATGCGCCCCGCGCCGCTCCATGTAGTTAGGCGTTTGGCTGGAGAAAAGCGGGAGGAGCGGCGCGACGTAATCGACTTTCTCGTTCTGGACGGGAAACTTCCAGCCGCGCGGCATCACTCCGGTAATGGTGTAAACCTTGCCCGCCACCGTCACCTGTTGGCCGATGATTTTTGGATCGCCGGCAAAGTGACGTTGCCAGAACGAATGGCTGATCACGACCACGCGAGCCGCATCCGGCTTGTCATCCTCGGGCCCAAAACCGCGGCCCAGCAGTGGGCGGACGCCAAGGACGTCAAAAATATCCGAGGTCGCAGCGAGGCCGGGGACATCCTCCGAGTTCTCGCCCGTGCCCCAGATGGCCGAGGCCCCGGTGTAGGCCGACATCGCGGCAAAGGTGTGATTCTGCGCCCGCAGATCGCGAAAATCAGGAAAGGAATGGACCGCTTTGTCCTCGCCCGGATGCTGCGGCGCGGTGGCCCAGACCATCGTGAGGCGATCCGGGTTTGGAAACGGAAGCGAGCGCAGCAGGACGGCGTCGATGACACTGAAGATCGCGCTGTTCGCGCCGATCCCGAGGGCGAGAGTGAGCACGGCAACGAAGGTGAAGCCGGGAGACTTGATGAGTTGGCGAAGAGCGTAGCGGAGATCGTTTAGCATAAGGTCAGGATGTTATTGGTTAGGTTTAGGCAGGCTTGGTTCATTCGGCGCGCAGGGTAATCATGGGGTCGACTCGAGACGCGCGTCGCGCCGGAATCCAACAGGCGACGACGGCGGCGAAGCCGAGCAGCAGGCTGACGGCGAGGTAGATGCCTGGATCGGTCGCGCTGACCTCAAAGAGCAGGCTGCGAATCAGGCGGGAAAGAGCAAACGCAGTGAAAAAGCCGAGGAGAAGGCCGACCGCGAGCAAACGCGCCCCCTGGCGGAGCATCAATGATACGATCTGTCTGCGCCGCGCGCCCAAGGCGAGGCGCACGCCGATCTCGCGCGTCCGCCGCTGCCCGTTATAAGCCATCACGCCATACAAGCCGATCAGAGCGAGGACGAGCGCGAGGGAGGCAAAGGCCGAGAGGAGAAACGTGATCAGCCGCGGCGTCGCCCATGTTTCCGCCACGCGTTGTTGCATCGTGCGCACTTCGAAAACCGGCTGCGCCGCATCGAGCGACGCGACGATTTGCCGTAACGGCCTCTCCAGGGTTTCGGCCCGGGACGATGTGCGCAGGAGCATGACCAGGCCCGTCTGCGGATGCTGCAACATCGGCAAATAGAATTGCGGCAAAGGTGATGCCGGCTCGTCGTAGCCGTAAACTTTCAGATGCGGCACGACGCCAACGATAGCGCGCATTTTCGGGCCGCTGTCATCGGTCGTTAGGCGAATGCGCTTCCCAATCGGATCCTGGCCGGGAAAATATCGATCAACGGTCTGTTGATCGACAATCAGAACCGGCGGCGCGTCTCTGTTGTCGTTAGGTAGAAAGGCTCGGCCACGCAGAAGCGGGGTGCTGATCGAGGAGAAATAATCTTCGGTCACGACCGCCATTTCCGCTCCGGGCAACTGACCGGGCGGCGGCTCGGCCATTCCCTCCGGCAGGAAACCTGTCTGCCAGCCGGTCATGAATGGCGGATTGGCGGCAAGCGCGACTTTTTCGACCCCGGGCAGTTGGTGGAGTTTGCCTAACAATTCCTGTGAGAAAACGGTTAACCGCTTGTCGTCGTCGTAAGCCGGACTCGGCAGATCGACCCGCGCGGTCAACAGTTGACGCGGTTCGAAGCCTAACGACAGCGACACCGTGTGAGCGAAGCTCTTCAAAACGAGCGCGGCTGTGCTCAGGAGCACCAGGGTCAACGCGACTTCGGCGACAATGAGCCATTCCCGCGAGCGTCGCGCGCCCGGTGCGTCGGAGCTGCCCTGCGCACCGGCTTTGAGCGCGAGTTGCACGTTGGTCCGCGAAGCAGTCCAGGCCGGCCACAGACCAAAAAGGACGCTCGTCACGACGGCCAGTGCTCCGGTGAACGCCATCACCCAGCCGTCCAGGCTTGTTTCCTGAAAACGCTTCGTCCCAGTGGGCGCGAGCAGCGACGAGCAGGTCGCGACCCCAGGCGGCGAGGGCGAAGCCAAGCACTCCGCCTAACAACGCCAGGAGCAGGCTTTCGCTGAGAAGTTGCCTAACGATTTGCCAACGGCTCGCGCCGATGGCCGCTCGGATCCCAAACTCACGCGCCCGCGCTGCCCCGCGCGCCGCGAGCAGATTGGCGAGATTCGCGCAGCCGATGAGCAACACCACCCCGACCGCAACGAGCAGCAGCGTCAAACTCGCGCGATATTCGCCCACCTGATTTTCGAGCAGGAGCGTGACCGCGGCGCCGACGCGGGAATTCGATTTCGGATAGAGTTTGCTCAGGCGCGCGGCGATCGTCTTTAACTCCGTATCCGCGTCGTGCACCGAGACGCCCTTCTTCAGTCGACCCCAACCGTAGAGGCCCGGATGGTTCTCGCGCATTGTCCACGCGGTCGTATTCGCGCGACGCACCAGCGGAAACCAGACTTCTGCCGTTCGCGGCGAAAACATTTGCGGCGGCATCACGCCGATGACGGTATAAAGCTGGCCACCAAAGTTGAGGGCGCGTCCCAAGACGCCGGGGTCGCGTTCGAAAACTCGTTGCCAAAGCTGGTCGCTGATCACCGCGACCAAGGGACCATTCGGTCGATCTTCTTCCTCGGTGAAAACGCGCCCGAGTTGCGGCTTTAGCCCGATGACCTTGAAAAAGTTGGCGGTGACGATAGCGCCGGAGACTTGTTCGGGCGCACGGCCCGGCAGCCCGCTTAGGTTGTAGGATTCGCGGCGCGTGACCGCCAACTCTGCAAAAGCGCGGCTGTCTTTTTTCCAATCGAGATAGTCCGGGTAAGAGACAGAGATACTCGGTTGTTCCGCCTCCGACTCTGTCACGATCACGAGTCGGTCGGGCTCGGGATAAGGGAGCGGTCGCAGCAGGACCGCGTTGATCACGCTGAAGATGGCGGAGTTCGCGCCGATGCAGAGAGCGAGGGTGAGAATGGCGACGAAGGTGAAGCCAGGCGATTTGCGCAGCTGGCGAAAAGCGAAGCGAAAGTCATTTATCATATCGTTAGGCAACTTTCATTCATATCGAAGTGCGACCATGGGATCGACTTTGGTGGCGCGAAAAGCTGGGATGACGCTGGCGAGAAATGCCGCTGCGCCGAGAAGCGCGACGACGAAAAGATAGGTCAGCGAAATCGGTCGCGCCGACGCCGTAAAGCATCGCGCCTAACAAACGCGTTGCACCAAGCGCGACCGGCACGCCGATGAGCATGCCGATCAACACCAGGTTTCCGCTTTGCCGCAAGACCATCCGCAGCATGTCCTCGCGCTGTCCGCCCAGCGCCATGCGGATGCCGATTTCCTTCGTTCGCTGGGCGACAGAATACGAGATCACGCCGTAGAGGCCGATGGCGGCGAGCAACGTGGCGAGGCCGGCGAAAATCGAGAGCAAGCAGCATGGCGAATTTCCGTCGCAGAACCGAGTGCGCGAGCACGTCCTGCATCGTGCGCGGATGGGCCAACGGCACGTTGCGATCGACGCTCCAGACCGCGCTTTGCACCGCGGGCAGGAGTGTGAGCGGATTGGAGACCGCGCTCCGCACCGCGAAGAACATCGAAGGCCACTGCGTCTGCGTGATCGGGACGTATAGATCTCCGGCCGCGCCGCCTTCTCCAAGCGCGACGTGCCGCACGTTGCCGATCACGCCGACAATCTGCAGCTTGTCCTCTTTCGGTCCGAAGTTCGTCAAGTATTGGCCGATCGGGTTCTTGCCCGGGAAGCACGCTCGCCGCCGTCGCCTGGTTGATGATCGCGACCGGCAACGAATCGCTGTCGTCGTGTTCGCTAAAGTTGCGTCCCTGCAAGAACGGAATCCCCATCGTCGGAAAATAATCCGGTGTGCTGACGCGGATGTCGGCCTCATAGCTCTGCTGCTCGCCGGGACGCTTGAACGAGCGCGAGCTGTTCCCGCCGGCAAGAGGCAACCGGCTGACAGCGCCGACCGACTGCACGCCCGGCACCGCCTTGATCTCGCTCGACCACCTCGCGATAAAAGATTCGTCTGCGCGCGTGATCCTCGGACGAGGGCGCCAGTCCGATGTTGAAAACGAACAGACGATCGGGATTAAAGCCCGGGATCGACATCGTTAGGCGGACGAAACTTTTCATCATCAGGCCCGCGCCCGACGAGCAAGACCAACGACAAGGCAATCTCCGCCGCGATCAGGGCGGAGCGCGCGGGACTCTTGCCTAACGAACTCCCGCGCTCGCCTTCGCGGAGTGAATCGTTCGGGTTGGCGCGCGAACCGAAGAGCGCCGGGGCAACGCCGAAAAGTGTGCCGGTAAGAGCGAGGCAAAGAGACTGAACACGAGCACTTCGCGGTTGAATCCGATGCCGCCGAAGTCGCTGATCTCCGGCGGACTAAGGGAAAGCAGAAGCGGCAGCGCCCAGATCGCGAGGAGCAACGCCGAGCGCGCCGCCGAGGAGTGCGAGGAGCAGCGCTTTCGGTCAGCAGCTGGCGAATCAAGCGGCAGCCGCGACGCGCCGAGCGCGGTGCGAATCGCAATCTCGCGAGCGCGCGGCTCGCGGCGCGGGCGAGGAGCAGATTGGCGACGTTGGCGCAGGCGATCAGGAGGACGAAGGAGACCGCGCCGAGCAACATCAGGAGCATCGGTCGAAGGCCGCTGACCATTTCTTCGTGCAACGGGACGAGCGCGATCGCCGGTGTCCTGGTTCGGCGTCGGGATACTGCTTTTTCAAGTCGGAGCGCGATCGCGCTCATCTGCGCCTGAGCCTGCGCGCAGGGTCACGCCCGGCTTCAAACGTGCCCAGGCGTCGAGATAGCTCCGATTCCGCATCGCGCGCGGGTTGTCGTTAGGCGAAAGCGGATGTGAGCGGCACATCGTACGGCGAGGGCTGCCAGAGTTCGCCGTAATTGTCCGGTGCAAAGCCGGCGGCATCACCCCGACGACGGTGAACTTCTCGCCGTCGAGGAGCAGCTCGTGTCCGATCACGTCGCGGTCGGCCGCATAACGGCGCGTCCAAAGAGCGTGACTCGAGAACGACGACGTGGTCATTCCCCGGTTTCGCGTCCTCCGGCCCGAGGGTGCGTCCGAGTAACGGCGCGGTCTGGAAGAGGTTGAAAAACTGCGACGAGACCATCGTCGCGCGCACGCTCTCCGGCTGCTCGCCTCCGGAGAGACTGCGCGCCGAGGAGCGTGCGCAGGCCATGGCGGAGAAGACCGAATTCTGCGCCGACCAATCGATGAAGTTCGCGGGCGAAGCATCCTCCATAGGAAACCCCGGTGCTTCGGACAGTTTGCGAAACCGTGACGATTTGCTCGGAATGCGGGATAAGGGAGCGGATGGAGCAGGACGGCATCGACCACGCTGAAGATTGCGGTGCTGGCGGCGATCCCAAGGCCGAGCGTGACCACCGCGACAATGGTGAAGGCCGGGGACTTGAAGAGCTGGCGGAAAGCGAAACGGAAATCATTCATAGGATTGCTGATTGGTGATCCGCTGATGCGGACGGATTGCTGACTTGAAGATCATTCATGGCGAAGAGCGACGATGGGATCGACCAGGGTGGCGCGACGCGCTGGGATAAGGCAGGCCACGAGTGATACCGAGGTCATGACTAATGCGGTGCCGAGAAGAGCGGCGCGGGGCAGCGTCGGCATGTCGAAGAGAACGCTCTGCATCGCTCGTCCTGCCAGCCAGGCGCCAATCAAACCGAGGATGCAGCCCAACGAGAGCAAGCGCAGGCCTAACGAGAGAAATTGCGCGCGGATCTGTTCTCTCTGCGCACCGAGTGCCATGCGAATGCCAATCTCGCGCGTGCGTTGCGCGACGGCGTAACTCAACACGCCGTACGTTCCGATCGCCGCGAGGAGCAACGCAACGCCGGCAAAAATTCCGGCCAGTAGCGCCGGCGAGCGACGCGCGATGAGGCTCTCGGCGACGCGTGTATCCATGGAGCGGATGTTATCGAACGCGAGCTCAGGATGCGCGGCGCGAACCAGCTTGCGCAGCGTCTCAGCGAACGCTTCCGGACGCTGGCTCGTGCGCGTGACGACGAAAACGCTGGCACCCTCGCGATAGGCGTAAGGCAGGTAAACCGCCCCTTGCCCCTGCGCTTCGGTGAGCCCCGCCTGTTTTACCGTGCCGACAATGCCGACGATGGTGAAGAGTTTTCCCTCCTCTACCTCGCTCTTGCCGTTGTAGGTAATGCCGGGATGGAACACTTGCTGGCCGAGCGCTCCGCCATTGGGCCAGTAACGCCGCGCAAAATCTTCATCCACCACGCAGAAGCGTTCCGGGCGGTGGGAATCTGCCGAAGTGAGGAACCGACCTTCGCGCAAGGCAATCCCGAGCGCTGTGAAATAATCGCCGTTTACGCCATAGGAATAATGACCGTGCAGTGATTGACCCGGCGGTGGCACATAGTCCTTCGGTGTGACCGCGGTTTTGCCATCGTCTCCACTCAGCGGAATGTTCGTGATCGTTCCAACAGCCGCGATTCCCGGTTGCTGCCGGATCGATTCGATGAAGCGATCGACGATACCGACGCTGTCTCGGTCAAGCTGCCAGGAGATTGTGCACTCGCCGGTGAGAACATGATCAGCGCGAAAGCCGGGAGAAACGGCCATCACCTTTTTCAGGCTCAGCCCGAGCAAGGCGGCGCCCGCGAGCAAAACAAAGGCGAGCGCGATCTGCGCGACGATGAATCCGTGGCGCAGCCGTTGCGCGGCTCGGCTGATGGTGCCCGTACGCGATTCCGATTGGAGCGCGTTTGCGAGATGGCTGCTTAGGTTGAACCAGGCGATCGGGACCGCGATGACAATTCCGAGAATCACCGCGCCGCCAAGCCCGATGGACGCGAGCCAGCCATCAAACGCGATATGCGCGCCGAGCGGCAAACGATTCACCCCAAGAACCTGGAGCAATTGAGTCCCCCACGCGCCCACCACAATGCCGAGCAATCCGCCGACCGCGGTGAGGAGGACCGTTTCCGTCAAAATTTGCCTGACGACATGCAGCCGGCTGGCGCCCATCGATTGGCGGATCGCCATTTCCTTTGCCCGTCCGCTCGCGCGAATCAGAAGAAGGTTCACGAGGTTCACCGCGCCGATGAGCAGGAGGAAAAACACACCGCCCTGCATCAACCAGAGGGTCGGACGGATGGAGCGGACGTGGTCCCCATGCAGTGAAACCACCGGCGAACGAAAGCCAGCTTCGGCCATTGCTTTCGCCTCCGGATTGTCCTTCTCGACCGCCGCATTGTGCGCGTCGATCTGCGCTTGCGCCTCGCGCGATCGTAACGCCCGGTTTCAGCCGCCCGATCATGCGTATGGCGCCGCCGCCGGAATGCCGCTGGCTCGGCGCGCGCTGCTCCGGCCGCGTCCTGATCGGCTTGATCAGCCGCGCTTCCGAGGAGAGGAAGCGAAAGTCAGGAGGCAACACGCCGACGATCTTTCTCTGGATGCCGTTGATGAGGATGTCGCGGCCGAGAATGTTTGGATCTGCAGCGAAGCGCTGGCGCCAGTAGGCGTCGGTCAGGATGATGACTCCGTTGTTTTCCGCTACGGCCGCTTCCGCTTCGGTAAAGGTGCGACCCATGGCGAGATTAACGCCGAGCGTTGTGAAAAATTCCGGCGAGATGCGCATGACCTCGACCTGCTCGGTGGACCCGGGATTGCCGACGACTTCGGCGCCCTCGTCATAGATGGAGAGGCTCGAGAAGGCCGCGATGTTGCCCCGTCGCTCGTAGTAGTTGGTAATCGACGAGCCGTCATTCTCGACTGCCGGCTTTCGGATAGGTGTTGAAAATCGTGACCAGCCGATCGGCCTGCGGAAACGGCAGCGGCCGCAACAGGATCGAATTGATCACCGCGAAGATGGCAAGGTTCGCGCCGAGACAAATCGCCACCGTGGCCAGCGCTGTGACCGTGAAGGCGGGAGCTTTGCGAAGTTGGCGAAAGGCAAAGCGGAGGTCATTCATGGGATTGCTGATTTATGAGCTGAATTTTGATTGATTTAGAGGCGCCGTATGGGCCGCGGTATGCGCGGAAATTGCGTGGCTCCGAGCGAGCGACACGCCCGCCCTACATTGGCGTGCAAGATTTCACTCATAACGGAGGGCGACGATCGGATCGACCCGGGTGGCGCGGCGCGCTGGGATAAGGCAGGCCGCTATCGCGACCGTCCCGAGCAGGAAAGTGGTTCCGCCGAGCAGAGTGGGGCTGTGCGCCGACACCTCGTAGAGCTGGGAAGCGAGGAGTCCGCCCAGGGCAAATGTGGTCCCGAGGCCGAGGAGCAACCCGATCATGACCGGTTGCATCCCTTGCGAAATGATGAGCCGCAGAACGTCGCGCGCCTGCGCGCCGAGCGCCATGCGCAAGCCAATCTCTCCAGTCCGTTGTTCGACCGTGTAGGCGACCGCGCCGTAAATCCCAATGAGAGCAAGAAGAAGAGCGAGAAGCGCGAAGGCCCCGAGCAAGCTCATCGTGAGGCGCTGCTGGCCTAACGAATCGCGAATCACCTGCTCCATGGTTTGCGGTTGGATGAAGGGCAGTTCGCGATCAACCCGGTCGAGGGCGGCGCGGGCCGTGCCGAGGAGCATCTCAGGTCGACCCCGAGCCGCGAAGCGCCACGGTGAGAAATGAGTTCGCCCGCTGCGCGAACGGCCGATAGAATTCGACCTCGTTTTTCTTTGCCACCCGCTCCGAACGCACATCGCCGACCACTCCGACGACTTTGGTCAGCGTTCCGATGCCGTTGATTCCCCCGAGGAGCAATTGTCTCCCGATCGGGTTGAGGCCAGGGAAAATCGCATCGGGCCGAGGACCGGCTGATCAAAACCACCTGCGGATGATCAGAATCGTCCGTTGGTTCGATATCGCGACCCATCGAGCAGCGGGATGCCAAGGGTGCGGAGGTAACCGGCCGAGACGCCGTGGGTCACGGCAATCGGACGTTGCGCCAATGGCGGAGGCGCCGTATCGGGCCGCGCGTAAGGAGTGTGCGAAACTCCGCCGCTCAGCGGAACCAGGTCCGTGATCGCAGCCGATTCGACGCCCGGCATGCCTTGCAGTTCGGAGCGCAGTCGCTCGACAAATCGCGCCTGTGAGCGCTCATCTCCGTAGTGCGCAGCGGGCAGGCCAATCCCTCCGATCCAGATTCCCTCCGGACGGAAGCCGATTTTCTCGTGGCTCAACCGGTTGAAGCTCGTGAGCAAAAGCGCCGCCCCCGCGAGCAGCAGGACCGATAAGCGCGACCTGGGCCGCGACCAGCCCACGACGGACCCGTTGCTGGCCACGACTCCCGCTCATAGACCGGCCGCCGTCTTTCAACGCATTTGCCAGTTCCGTGCGCGAACTCTGCCAGGCCGGATACAAACCCATGGCGAGCCCCGTGCCTAACGACAGGACAAGAGTGAAGAGGAAGACCGGCCAATGCAGAGTGAGATTCGGTTCCAACGGGACGTTGTTCCCAGCCAACTTCGGAGCGGCCGAAATAATCCAGGAAGCGAGGAGCAGGCCAAGGACGCCCGCGGTCAGGCTCAGGATCGTGCTTTCGAAAATGAAGAGACGCACCAGCCCGCTACGCGAGGCGCCGAGCGCGGCCCGCAGCGCGATCTCGCGCCGGCGCCCTGTGAAACGGACGAGCAACAAGTTGGCGACATTGCTGCATGCGATGAGCAAAACCGCGGCGACCGCCGCGAGCAGAGTGAGAAAGGCCGGGCGAAGATTTCCGGTCACGTCTTCCACGGCGTTCACCAGCTGCCGGCGCCCAGCTCCCATCGAAGATGCCAGGATACTGCGCCGCGTAGCTTTTTTGCACAACGGAAAGAGCGGCTTTCGCCTTCTCGTTAGTCACGCCTGGTTTCAAGCGACCAATGACCCGTAAATAACCGACGCCGCGCATCAACATCGCGCGCGCCATGCCTGGGAGCTCGAACGGCTTCGTTGTCCACACCTCGCAATCGGGGCCGAACCAGGAGAGCGGCATCGTCGGGATGACGCCGACGATCGTGGTCGGTACGCCATTCAAGGTGAGGCTGCGACCGAGCACTTGCGGATCGGAAGCGAGCTGCTTCCGCCAAAAGTGTTCGCTGATCAAAGCGACATCGGCCTTTTCCTCTTCGTTAGGCAGGAAGAGACGTCCGCGCATCGGACGCACCCCAAGCAGGTCGAAATAGTTCGCGGTCACGATCCCGCCGTTCAACTGCACGGGCTCGCCCATTCCGGTGAGGATGAATCCCATCCCGCTGTCCGCCGCCAGACTGGAGAAGACCGTCTGCCCGTCGCGATAATGCCAGAAGCGCGGGACCGAAAACGGCATCTGTTGCATGTCGCGCTCCTTCGCCTCGCCGTAGATGCGAACGATCCGATTCGGCTCGGTGAAGGGCAGGCCGTGCAGGAAAAGGCCATCGATCAAAGTGAAGATCGCGCTGTTGGCCCCGATCCCGAGAGCAAGAGTCAGGACCGCCAGCAAGGTAAAAACCGGAGATTTCCAGAGCATCCGGCAAGCGAATCGGAGATCGGCCAACATATCGTCAGGCGGTTTTCATTCGTAACGCAAGAGCCACAATCGGATCGACCCGGGTAGCGCGCCGCGCGGGGAACCAGCAGGCCAAAAGAGCGACGGCTGCGAGGGCGAAGATCGACGTGAGCAACGCCACCGGGTCGAGGCTTCCAACGTTATAAAGCAGGCTGGTCAGGGCGCGTCCTGCCCCGAGCGCGCCTAACAAACCAAGCGCAAGTCCAATTCCAACGAGTAACAACCCGCGTCCGAGGGCGAGCCGGAAAACATCCTCGCGTGGCGCGCCGAGGGCGAGGCGAATTCCAAATTCGCGTGTCCGCTGCGTCACGCTCAGCGCCATCACGCCATAAAGCCCGACGCTCGCCAGGACGAGGGCGAGCGCAGCGAAGGAGCCAAGCAAGCTCATCGTTAGGCGTCGGGTCGCCAGGCTCTCGGAAATATTTTTCTTCATCGTCGAGATCTCCGCTACTGGTTGATCGGGATCGATGTTTTGTACCTCGCGCACAACGGCGCTCGACGAGCTGGGTCGGATCGCCGCTTCGCACTCGCACGAGCAGGTTGTTTTCGTAGGTCGCCATCTGCGCCGCGCAGAAATACATCTGCGGCAGATGCTGCCGGTCGAACTCCTCGCCCGGGACGTCCGAACGGACCCGCGGCACCACGCCGACGATCGTAAGAGGCGGCGGATTGGGCTCGATCGTCTGGTTGTCGTCGATGTGCTGGCCGATCGGATTTTGATTCGGGAAATAGCGGATCGCAAAACTGTCGTCGATGATGACCGAGTGCGGTTGCTTCGGCCGATCCTCCGGGCCAAAGGCGCGCCCGCGCAGGATTGGCATTTTCATGACCCTGAAGTAATCGGGCGAAATCACGTTCACTTCCGCCGAGGGTTCTTTACCGGGCTGGACCGGCGGTGTGCCGGTGATGTGAAACGAGCTGTCCCACTCCGTCCCGTCGAACGGCACGTTCTCACCGATCGCCGCCGCCGCCACGCCGGGCAACGCCTCGATTTGCGCGATCAATTGCCGGTAGAAATTCGTGACCTTGTCATCCGAATCGTAACGCGCCTTCGGCAGCGACAACGTCATTGTGAGGATATCGTCCGGGTCGAAACCGAGCGCGGCATTCTGCGAATTCCAAAAGCTCTTCAGAGTCAACCCCGCGCCGGCGAGGAGGACGAGTGCGAGTGCGACCTGCGTCACGACGAGCGCGCCGCGCGCGCGTTGTCGGTTGGTGCTGTCGCTGCCGCTGCGCGTGCCCGTTTCATGCAGGACGCCGCTGAGCGAAGCAAGCCGCGAGACGCGCCAGGCGGGCCAGACACCAACGACGATTCCGCAAAGGAGTGCGATCGTCATCGCAAAGGCAAGCGTCACGAGATCGATCCGCGTCTCCTGAAAACGGAGCGACTGCGGCGGACTGAGACTGTGAATGACGTCGAGACTCCAAACCGCGACGAGCAGACCGAAGGCGCCGCCGACCAAGCCGAGCACCGCGCTTTCGATGAGAAGGAGACGCATCAAACGCCAGCGACTCGCGCCCATCGCCGCGCGCACCGCCAGTTCCTTGCCCCGCGAGAGAGCGCGCGCCAGTTGCAGATTGGCCACGTTCGCGCACGCGATGAGCAGGACGCAGGCAACAGCGACCAGAAGGAGATTAAGGTTTCCGCGGTAATCGCCCACTCCGGCGTCGAGCAAGGTGAGCGCGTTGATCGTGCGGCCGGTATTGGAAGCGGGATATTTTCTCGTTAGCTCGTGCGCGATGATGTCGAGATCGGCCCGCGCCTGCGTCAGGTTTACCCCAGGCTTGAGGCGACCCAGAACTGAAAATCCCGGATGGTTGTCGCGCTGCAGAACATTTTTGTCCGCCCGTAGCTCGCCTAACGGCACATAAACATCTGTAGCCCGCATCACTCGCATTTCGTTAGGCAAGACCCCGACAATCACGCGCGGCACGGCATCCACGACTAGTTGCTGGCCGAGGACTTTTTTTGAAGAACCGAAGCGCCGTTTCCAAAGCCCTTCGCTGATGAGCGCAACCTTTGGCCCACCCGGCACGTCCTCCGCTTCGGTAAAATCGCGGCCGAGAATCGGTTTCAGCCCGACGATCCGCATCATGTTCCAGCTCATTACTCCGCCCCGGATTCGCTCCGGCGACGATTCTTCGCCGCGGCTCGAGAGGTTCATCGAATCGGGCCGGTAAAGCGCGAGATCGGTGAAGCTGCGCTGCATGGCGTGCCAGTCGAGATAGTTTGGATAACTGACCGAACCGGAGTCGAAAAGCTGCATCTTCTCGCGCAAGAGGATGAGCTTGTCCGGTTGAGGATACGGCAACGGCCGGAGCAGGACTGCTTCGACCACGCTGAAAATCGCGGTGTTGGCCCCGATGCCCAGAGCGAGGGCGACAATCGCGATTACGCTGAAGGCGGGCGACTTGATGAGCATGCGGACGGCGTAACGGAAATCGTTCATGAAATTTCTGATCGGCGATTGTTTGTTGCTGATTGATGTGACGACAGCTGCGTCG
This sequence comes from uncultured Verrucomicrobiae bacterium, assembly GCA_963821915.1. Lineage (GTDB taxonomy): Bacteria > Verrucomicrobiota > Verrucomicrobiia > Chthoniobacterales > UBA10450 > Palsa-1392. Next base: position 205,228 of record CAWGFS010000010.1, on the reverse strand, counting down.
GTCGCAGGATGGGCGATAACGAGCTCAGTCGGTGTTTCATTCGTACCGCGACGCTTCCATCGGATCGATTTTCATGGCACGGCGCGCAGGGAGAAGCTGGCGATTTGATTAATTGGCGAACCGCGTGGCAAAGATCATTCATGGCAGGTTCGTTATTCTGACCGCAATGCGACCACCGGATCGACGCGGGCGGCGCGTCGGGCCGGGAAATAACAGGCGGCGAGCGCAACCAGGGTCAGGAGCAATCCGATGACCGCGAAGGTGAGCGGATCGATCGCGCTGATTCCATAAAGCAGGTGGGCCATTAATCGCGTCAGTACGGAGGCCACGATTAGTCCGATGACGACACCGAGGCCGACCAACACGACCCCGTGCTTCAAAATGAGCTGCATGATGTGGCGCACCTGCGCCCCGAGGGCCATGCGAATCCCGATCTCCGGAGTGCGCTGCGAGACAAGGTAATTGAGTACGCCGTAGAGTCCGATGACGGTCAGCGCGAGAGCGAGCGCGGCGAAAATCATCATCAGCGCGACGACAAATTTTCGATCCGCCACGCTGCGGTTCACGAGGAACTCGACCGTCCGAATTTTCCACATGGGCTGATCGGAATCGACCCGCCAGATCGCCTGTCCGACCGATTCCGAAAGACTCATCGGCTCGACGTTGGTGCGTGCGACGAGGGTGGCGAAGAAGGTGGAGTTCTGGCTGTAAGCAGCATAAACCTGTGCTACCGGCTCGTCGTTCCGGCGATACATTTTGGTGTCGCCGACGATCCCAATGATCGTGCCGATCGTGCCATCTTCGAGTAGCCGCAGTTGCTTTCCGATCGGATTCTCGTTAGGCCAGAATTTCTTGGTCATCGTCTGGTTGATGATCAAAACTGGCGGCGTATCGGCCCGATCCTGTTCGCCAAAAATCCGGCCGCGCAGGAGCGGAATGCGCGCCGTGCTGAAATAGCCGGGTGTGGCGATGTTGAAATCAACCTGCGGCTCGTGACCGGTCTGCGGGGTCTCGCGATCGAGCAAGGCCACCCCAGTGGTCGCCCCGTTGCCGCTAAAAGGAAGACTGCGGATCAACGCAACGGATTGCACGCCAGGTAGCTGCTGCACCTGCTCGATAACCTGACGATGAAAATTCCAGGGCGCATCGGCGGCGGCGTATTTCGTGTGCGGCAATCGATATTCGAGCGTGAGCAGGTTCTTCGCATCGAAGCCGACCCCGGTCTGCAACAACTTGTCGAAGCTGCGAATGAGCAGGCCCGCGGCGATGAGCAAAAGAATCGAGAATGCAACCTGCGCGACGACAAATGCGCTGCGCAGACGATTCCAACGCGCGCTTTCGCCGCTGCCGCGTCCACCTTCCTTGAGTCCACCGTGCAGGTCGGCCTGCGCCGTCTGCAGCGCGGGTGCGAGGCCAAAGAGCCATCCGGTCAGGATCGAAATCGTTAGGGCAAAGGCAAGAACATGGTTATCAACGGTCGCTTCCTCAACGTTGATGAAAAACTGCGGCAGGTGGAGCAGACCCCAAACCCCCCAGTTCGCGAGCAGGATGCCTCCGACACCGCCGGCCAGGCCAAGCACGGTGGTCTCGGAAAGCAATTGCCTAACGAGTCGCCAGCGGCTGGCGCCAAGCGCGGCCCGAACCGCCATTTCGCGCCGTCGTCCAATTCCGCGCGCGAGGAGCAAATTGGCGAGGTTGGCGCAGGCGATGAGCAGGATCACACCCGCGGCAAGAAAAAGCAGCCAGAGCATCGGTCGAATCTGGCCGACGAGGAACTCCTGGTAGTAATCGAATTCTAATCCTCGCCCCGCGTTTTCTTTCGGATACGCCGAGGCGAATTGCTTCGCGATCGTGGTCGCCTCTGCCTGCGCGGTTTCAAGCGTGACCCCGGGTTTGAGGTGGCCGAGCGGAACAAGGAAACGCGAGTCACGCTTCATCGTCACGCCTGGGTAATTCCCCATCGGAATCCAGACCGCGACCTCGGGATCGAATGGGTTTTTGAAGTTCGACGACACTACCCCGACCACGCTGTAGGGCTCGCCGTTGAGGATCAGCTTCTGCTCCGCTCAGGTCGGTTGCGCCATTCAGTCGCTCGCGCCAAAGCTTTTCATTAACCACCACAACTTTCGCCGCGGCCGGCTGATCTTCGCCCGCGACCAACGTGCGACCGAGCACCGGCGTGAGTTGGAAGACTTTGAAGAAATTCGTGGAAACAAACGCGCCGCGCACCCGCTCCGGCCGCTCGCCGCCAGTCAGGTTGACGCTCTGCGATTGAAATCCGGCTAAGTCCTCGAGCGAATGCACCTGCGCGCGCAGATCTTGGAACTCAACCATCGAAAGGCCGTCCCGCCCGCCGGCCGGATCGAGCGAGAACAAGTCGATCAAACGGTCGGAATGATAATAGGGCAGTGGCCGGAATAGGACCGAATTGATCACGCTGAAGATCGCGGTGTTGGCCCCGATGCCTAACGACAGTGTGAGGACCGCGACAAACGTGAAGCCGGGAGACTTGAGGAGCTGTCGAAGGGCGTAGCGGAAGTCGTTCATGCCATTTTATTCCGCGCGCAAAGTGACCATGGGATCGACGCGCGAGGCGCGCCGGGCGGGCAACCAGGAGGCAGCCACCGTGGCGAAGGAGAGAATCGCGCCGACGCTAAAAAAGATTCCAAGATCAGCCGGCTGGACTTGAAAGAGAATGCTGCGCAACCAATGCGAGACGGCGACCGCGCCGGCGATGCCGAGGATCAACCCGACGGCGAGCAACTTCACGCCGTGCGAAAGAATCAAGTTTTGGATTTGGAAACGTTGCGCCCCGAGCGCGAGGCGGACGCCGATTTCCCGCAGGCGTCGCAACGACGTGTAGGCAATGACGCCATAGAGACCGACCGTGGCCAAACCGAGCGCGAGGAGCGCGAAAATCGTGAGGAGGAAAGCGAGGAGACGATGCATCATCCACGTTTCCTCGACGCGCTCCTCCATCAGGCGCACGTCAAAGACCGGTTGCGCCGGATCGATTGAGGCGACGATTTCGCGCACCGTTTTCTCCAGCGACTTCGCTTGCGACCCGGCCCGGACGAAGAGCACCTGCGTCGTCCGCTTCACCTGATCGAGCGAAAAGTAGGCGTTCGGCAGCGGCGCCGTTTCGTCGAAGCCATGAAACTTCATCCGCGCCACGACCCCCACGATTTGAAACCAGCTCGGCCCCTCGCCTTCATCGAAGGGCTCCATGAAAAGGCGTTGGCCAATTGGATCCTGGCCGGGAAAAGCCTGCTCCGCGAACGTTTGATCGATCACCACGACGAGGGGCGCATTCTTTGTGTCGCGCTCATCCAGGGCGCGCCCGCGCAACAAAGTCGTGCCCAGGGTCGCGAAGTAGTTCGGGGACACGACCTCGCATTCGGTCGAGGGTTGTTGCGCCGCGGCGAGATGCTCGCCCTCCTTCAAAAAGTTAATCTGCCAGCCACTGAGGAGAGGCGGATTTGCACCGAGCGCCGCTTCTTCAACCCCCGGCAGGGCGCGGACTTTCTCGAGCAAGGCGTGGGTGAAAGGAGCGATCTTCTCCGCGTCGGAATAAATCGTAAACGGCAGATCGATCCGGGCGGTGAGCAGGCCGCGCGGTTCAAAGCCTAACGAAAGTGCCTGGACGCGGGCGAAACTCTTAAGCACGAGGCCGGCGGAGCTGAGGAGGACCAGAGTCAGCGCGATCTCCCCGACGATGAGCAAATCGCGCGTGCGCCGCGCCGCTCGGGAATCGGAGCTTCCGTGTCCACCGGCTTTCAAGGCAAGTTGCACATCGGTCTGTGACGAACGCCAGGCCGGCCAGAGACCGAACGCGACACTCGTTAGGCCAGCGAGCAGAAAAGTGAAGCCGAGAACCCGCCCATCGAATTGCAGGTGGTGAAATCGTTCGACTCCAGCCGGGCCAAGAGCGACGAGCGCATCGCGGCTCCAGAGCGCGATCATGAACCCCAACGCGCCGCCCAAGACCGCGACGGTCAGGCTTTCGATCAGCAACTGGCGAACGATTTGACCGCGGGTGGCCCCGACGGCGGCACGAATCGCGAATTCACGCGCACGCGCCGCTCCCCGCGCCGCGAACAAATTTGCCAGATTCGCGCAGGCGATGAGCAAGACAAGCGCGACCGCCCCGAGCAGCAGCGCGAGATTTTTGCGGTAATCCCCGACGAGATTCTCGAGCAACGGCGTCACGACCGCGGACTGGCCGGCGTTCGTGTCAGGGTATTGCTTTTCCAGGCGCGCGGCGATCGCCTTCATTTCCGTGCGCGCCTCTGGCACAGTTACGCCCGGTTTTAGGCGGCCCCAGCCGAACATCATTGGATGCCAGGCGCGATTTTGCCAGGCCGCGCTGCGGCGCATGATCGGAAACCAGACATCCGTTTCCTGCGGCGAAGTCATGGCCGGCGGCATCACGCCGACCACGGTATAAAGCTGGTTGTGAAAGCTCAGCGACCGGCCGAGGACGGAGGGATCTCTTTGGAAAACGCGCTGCCAAAGCCGATCGCTGATCACCGCCAGCGCCGGCCCACCCACTTTGTCTTCCGCATCGGTAAAAGTGCGGCCCAATTCCGGCGACAAACCGATAACCTGGAAAAAATTCGCCGTGACAAAGGCGGCGCCGACGCGCTCCGGCTGACGACCGGAAATTCCGCTGAGATTGCGCGACTCGCGTCGCGAAATGGCGAGATGCTCGAAAACGGTATTGTCGCGTCGCCAATCGAGGTAGTCGGGAAAGGCAATCGAAGTGTTCGTTCCGCCGCTGAATTCATTCAGCGTCATGATGCGGCTGGCGTCTGGATATGGCAGCGGTTGCAGAAGGACCGCATTGATGACGCTGAAGATCGCCGTATTTGCGCCGATCCCGAGCGCGAGCGTCAGCACGGCGACGAAAGTGAAGCCGGGCGACTTGCGCAGCTGGCGCAAGGCGTAACGAAAATCGTTCAACATGGTTGGTGTCCTCTCTTGCTTATTGAGAATTCGAGACGTGTCTTCATTCGATTTCGTTAGGCATCATTCCGCGTGCAGCGCGACGATCGGATCGACGCGGCCGGCGCGCCGCGCGGGAATCCAGCTGGCGAGGGCTACGCCGAGCGAAAGGACGATGGCGGCGCCGAGCCAGACCAACGGATCGCCCGTCGGCACATCTGGCCATTCATGCTGCAGAAGGCGAACGCCAGCCCAGGCGCCGAATGCACCCGCCAAGAAACCGAAACCGAGTAAACGGGCGCCCTGGGTCGCGACCAGCCTGACCAGCGCTGCCCCCGTTGCCCCGAGCGCGACGCGCACTCCAAACTCGCGCGTCCGCCGCGCCACCTGCAGCGCGAGCAATCCGTAAACTCCGACCGCCGCCAGCACCAGTCCCAGCGCACCGAAGAGCGAGACCAGAACAAAAAGAAATCGCTCCGTTACCCGCGAATCGGCGGCTGCCTCATCGAGTGAGCTAGTATTGTATGCGGCAATACGATTGTCGGCGCGCGCCAGCGCCGCGCGCGCGGCCGAAGCTGAAGCGAGCGGATCGGCCGCGGTCTCGACGACGAAACTCATTTCATCGAACCCGGAAGCGACTGCCTGCGGCAGCGAAAGATAGAGGGTGCCGACTACTTCTCCGTCACGCGAGTCGGCGATCGCTTTGGTGTCGTTCGTCACTCCAACGACTGTGAGCCACGGACTCGGCCGATCGAGGGCGCCTTGCTTGATCCGCTTGCCGATCGGATCTTCGTTAGGCCAAAACCGCCGGACAAAGGATTCGTTTACAATGCAGACTGGCGGCGCGCCGGCCTGATCGTATTGGTTGAAGTCGCGCCCCCTGAGCAAACGCTGGCCCATGGTCTTGAAGTAGCCGTTTCCGGTCGCGCGCAGGTAGGCGTAGTAAACACCATTTGCCCCGGGCGGGTGACTGCCTTCCGGCGCGCAGCCGATCGTATCCCACGACGCGTTCATCGGCGGCGGGGCCGTGACCGAGGCCGAGCGGACACCTGGCAGCGTCCGCAATTCATCCAGCGTGCGATCGATCGCGCGCAACCGGCTTTCGTGAGAAGGGAAAAGCCGCTCGGCAAACATCGCGTTGAAGAGAAGGCGATGATCGGTTGCAAAGCCCCAGGGCTGCCGCGCGATTTGCCGAAAGTATTGGGTGAGCGAAAGGCTTCCGACGAGCAGGACTGCGGCGATGGCAAGTTCTGCGATGATCAACCCGCTGAGCCAGCGGCGGGTAGCGAGATCGAGCGTCGCGCCGCGCCCGATGTTGCTAAGGCCGCCGCGCAGATCAGCGCGCGCCGCGCGCCAGGCGGGAAAGAGGCCGACGCCGATCCCAACAAAAATCATCACTCCCGCCGCGAACGCGAAGACCGGCCAATCGAGCCGGACGGCGTAGTCAAATTCGCGGATGGCACTCCCGGTGTTGTCCGCGCCTTCCGGGCTGAGCGCGACCAGTACGGGAGTCAGCCATTCCGCGATCAACAACCCGCCCAACGTGCCGGCGGCTGTGAGAAGGAATGATTGGGCGAGCCCTTGCCTAACGAGACGTCCGCGGGTTGCGCCAAGCGCGGCGCGCAAGGCCATCTCGCCGCCGGACTGGACCGCGCGAGACAGGAGCAATCCGGCAAAGTTCGCCGCTGCCACGAGCAGCGCGCAAAGGGCCGCGCCGGCGATGATCAGCAGTTTCGGCTGCAGATCGAGAATAAAGCTGTTACGCAATGGAATCAGCGCGGCTTGCTCCGGATTGCCCGGATCAGGCGCAGCCCGTTTGATCACGGCGCAGAGACGGTTGGTCGCGGCTTCGGCTTGCGGGAGGCTTATCCCCGGCCGGAGCCGCGCCACGCCATACAAAAAGTTGTGGCGCGATCTTTCAGTGGAATAATCCAGCCGCAGAGGCAACCAAACCTGAGCGTGGTAGGGATGCCGAAACGTTTTCGGCATCACGCCGATCACGGTATAAGGCATCCCATCGAGGGTGATGGATTGGCCAATCCCGTCCGCCCGGCCGTCGAGATGTTGCCGCCAAAAATCGTAACCGACGATGACGACGCGTCCGGCGCCAGGTTGGTCTTCCGCTGTGGCAAAATTGCGTCCGAGCATCGGTGGCAATCCTACGATCTCGAGAAAATTCGCGGTGATCAGCGCCGCTGGAATATTCTGTGCCGGCTCGCCCGCGCTGGCGCCGAGGGTGAGACTGGCGCCGGTTCCAGCACCGATTCCGGTGAAAATATCGCCGCCGTGTTCGCGCCACTGCCGAAGGGTGGTTGGAGCAAGATTCAGCTTGGTACTATGTTCGCCGGTTTCGCCTGAAAGTTCGTACAGCCTAACGAGTCGATCCGCTTCCGGGAAAGGCAGGGGCCGGAGCAGGCTGCTTTCGACAACCGAAAAAATCGCGGTGTTCGCACCGATGCCGAGCGCGAGGGTCGCGATCGCGATGATGCTGAAGCCGGGCGACTTCAGAAACATCCGAAGGGCGTAGCGTAGATCGGTCATCACGATTCGTCAGGCGTCATTCGGTGCGGAGCGCTTCGATGGGATTGACTCGCGTGGCGCGGCGCGCCGGAAGCAGACAGGCGGCGATCGCCACCGCAGCCAGGAGCAATGTCGTTAGGCCAAACGTGAGCGGATCGTGCGCGTTGGTCTGGAATAGCATCGAGCCCATCAGGCGCGAGGCGGCGAAGGTTGCGCCGAGACCGATGACGAGGCCGAGGCTGACGAGTTTCCCGGCGTAGGAAAGAACGAGCCGCAGCACGTCGCTGCGTTGCGCCCCAAGCGCCATCCGGATTCCGAATTCGCCGGTGCGCTGGACCACGCTGTAGGCCATCACGCCGTAGATGCCGACCGCGGCGATAACGAGCGCGACCGACGAGAAGACGACCAGGAGCAACATCGCGAAACGCTGCTTCGCAATCGTCGCGCCGAGGATTTCCTCCAGCGGTTGGATTGCCCCGACCGGTTGATCTTTGTCGATCGCATAGACAGCCGGGCGCAGCGCGCCAGCCAAAGCGGCGCCGGAATCACTCGTTCGCAAGACGACGTTGAGCGAGCGGAACGGATACTGCGCGTAGGGCTCGTAGGTCTGGCTCGTGGTCTCCTTGTCGACTCCGTATTGTTTGATGTCGCCGACGATGCCGACGATCTGGCGCCAGACGTCGGGACCGTTTGTGACCAGGATGCGTTTGCCGATCGGGTTCTCGTTAGGGAAAAACTGCCGGGCGAGCGTTTCGTTAATAATCGCGACGCGGGGCGCCCGAGCGTCATCGTGCTGATTGAAGAGGCGACCACGAATCAGCCGAATGCCCATGGCGGGGAAATAATCGGGCGTAACCGAATAATAATTGGTGTTGGGTAAATCCGCTCGGCCGGACTTCCGGTCGTCCTTCGATCTTGAAACCAAGGACCCAATCACTAATGAGCGGCAAAGAGTGAGTCAGACCCGCCGCCTGGACGCCTGGCAGCACGCGGAGTCGAGAGAGCAACGCATCCGCGAAAGCCAGTTGTTGTTCCGATTTCTCGTATTTTTTCTCCGGCAAAGCGAGGCGAAGAACGGTCGCGTGTTCGGGAGCGAAGCCCGGGTCGACGTGGGTGAGCCGCATGAAACTGCGGGCGAGCAGTCCGGCACCGCCGAGAAGAACAAGCGCAAATGCGACCTCGACGACAACCAGCGCGCCGCGCAAACGACCGCGCGCATCAGTTGATCCGCGCGCGCCTTGCTTCAAGCCTTCCTGCACGTCGGTGTGAGCGGCGAGCAAGGCCGGCGCGATGCCGAAGATCACCCCGGTCAGGACGCTGAGTGCGAGGGAGAAGATGAGAACGCTCGCATCGAGATGAATGTCGTTCGTCCGCGGCAGGGTGGAGGGTGCCAGGGCGAGGAGGAGATCGAGTCCCCAGCGCGCGAGGAGTACACCGGCGGCGCCACCCGCCAGTCCAAGCAAGATACTTTCGGTGAGCAGTTGCCTAACGAGTCGAGCACGGCTGGCCCCGAGCGCGGTGCGAATGGAGAGCTCGCGATGCCGCGCGGTGGCACGGGCGAGGAGCAGGTTGGCGATGTTGGCGCAGGCGATGAGCAGGACGCAGCCGACGGCGCCAAGCAACGTGTAGAGGATGGGGCGCACATCGCGCACCGAATAGTCGAGGATCGGCGACATGGTGACACCCCAGCCTTTGTTCGAGTCGGGGTACTGGCGGGCGAGTTGGGCGGCGAGTAACTCCAACTCCGCTCGCGCCGAGGTGATGTTCACGCTTGGCCGGAGCCGGCCGACGACATTCAGATAATGGCCGCCGCGGGCGTCCGCGGCGGTCTCATCCGGCTTGAATCCCATTGGAACCCAGGTGTCGACTTTGCTCGCCTCGCCAAAGTGAGGCGGGGCCACGCCGATGACGGTGTAGGGTTCGCCGTTGAGTTGAATCGCGCGCCCAACGACATTTGGTTCACCGCCAAATACGCGCTGCCAAAACGCGTGGCTCAGAACGACGACGTGATCCTTTCCGGGCGCGTCTTCCTCCGGCACAAAGTGCGTCCGAGGACCGGCTTGATTTGATAGACGTCGAAGTAATGCGCCGTCGCTTTCACACCGATGAGCCGTTGCGGTTCGCCTTCGCCGGTCAGATTAACCTGGGCCCCAGAGTAAGCCGCGAGGTACTGCCAGGACTTTGTCTGTTTGGCCCAATCGAGATAGTTCGGTGGTGAGACGGAGAACTCGGGAAACTGCGGCAGGTTGGTTTCGCGAATGACGACGATCCGGTCCGGCTGCGGGAAATCGAGCGGCCGCAGAAGGACGCCATTAACGACCGAGAAGATCGCGGTGCAAGCGCCGATCCCGAGCGCGAGGGTCAGGATGGCGACGCGCGGCGAATCCTGGGTTCTTGACCAGTTGTCGAAACGCATAACGAAGGTCAGAGAACATCGTTCGTTAGGCGAGTTCTATTGCTGCGCGGTCTCTTTCTCGGCGGAGACGATTTCGATCGAGCCAGCGCTGCTCCGCAGCACGAGCTTGGTCCCGCCGCCATTCATCGTGCCTTTGAGCGAATCGCTCGTCCGCGCTCGTCCGCGAGATGGGCAAGTCGCTCCGTACGCTGCCTGCGCTGGTCTCGGCGTCGATCGTTAGGGCGGCGTTCGAGGGTGTGACTACCGTGATGCTGCCGCCGGAAGTTTCGAGGCGCACGTCGCCGGCCACGGGCGAAGGCAGAATGGCGGAAACAGATCCGCCGGAGGTTTCGGCGTTAAGCTTTCCGCTGATGTTGCCGAGGCGGAGTTTGCCGCCGCTGCTTTCGACTTTCGCGTCACCGACCCGATTCAGGACCGTGACGTTGCCGCCCGAAGTGTCGACGTTCAGTTTGCCACTGCCGCCGGTGACCTCGATCCGGCCGCCGCTGGTGTCGAGATTGGTTGCGCCGTCGCAGTTCTTGGCCGTGATGTTACCCCCGCTCGTGTCGGCGTGAATGTCCCCGTGGATTTGGCCGAAGGTCAGATCGCCGCCGCTGGTGTCGACCTTGATGTTGCCGCTCAGGCCGTTGGCCGAGATGTCGCCTCCGGAGGTGTCGAGATCGGCATTGAAATTCGCAGGGACACGGATGGCGTAACGGGCCTCGGTGCGAGTGTGTCCGAGCATCTTCCAAAGCTGCGAACCTAACGATTCGTGTTTGTGGATGGCGCGCACGATGACGCGATCGCCTTCAGTCGTGATCGTGATCGGGACCGCTTTGAAGTATTCTTCCTCTTTCTCTTTGGAAGAGGCTTCGATCTTGCGATGCGCATCGATCACGACTTTGTCGTTGTCGCCTGGGGCGACATCGATCGAGCCGAAGTCGACGTCGACCACGAGGGTGCCGCCTGCCCTGGCCGCGCGGGTTTCGTGAATGTTTTCCTCAGTCGCGGCGGCCACGCTGAGCGCGCCAACGACGAGGAGTGATGGGATAGTAAGCAGGTGTTTCATAGTTGTGGTGGTGTCAGTTAACAATTCAGCCGTTGCGCAGTTGGATGATGCGGTTGCCGTAGGCATGCAAGGCCCTCCGGTCCGCGTGGATTACAACTTTGGATTTTGGGCTTCCTTGGAGCTCGGGATTTGAGATTTTCATTCGCAGCGCAGTGCGACCATTGGATCGACGCGCGTGGCGCGACGCGCGGGCAGGAAACACGACAAGCGCGGCGACGAGCGTGAGCAATCCCGCGACGGCAAAGTAGATCGTCGGGTCGAGCGGATTGACCTTGAAGAGAATGTTCTTCAGCGCGGCGGCCGCGACGACACCGAGGAGCAGCGCGACGCCACCGGCGCCGAGAATCAGACCGATCGCGAGTTGCCATGCGCCCTGGCTCATGACCATGCGCAAAATGCGAGTCGCATCCGCGCCGAGCGCCATGCGAATGCCGAACTCCTGCGTGCGTTGATTAACCGAAAAACTCATCACGCCGTAGAGGCCGACACCGGAAAGGATGAAGGCGACGATGCCGAAGATGGTGAAGAGCGTAGCGATCACCCGGTTACCGGAGAGGATGTCATTGTGAAACTGCGCGGGCGTCCCGGGGAAATACGTCGGGAGATTTGAATCGAGCGCGGCGACTGCTTTGCTCAGCACGGGTCCAAGCGTGTCGGCGCGCACACCGGCACGTGGCCTAACGACCACGGTGGCAAACTGCGTGGCGGGCGACGCGCCGAGCAGCGGCATGTAGAAGCCGGCGGCCTCGGTCTGCTGATCGAACGGACCCTGCATCAACGTGTCGGGCACGACGCCGACGATGGTGCGCCACGGCTGTTCTTTGCCGGGATTGAAGATGCGGACCTGATGTCCGAGCGCGCTCTGGTTGCCCCAATACTTGCGCGCGAAGCTCGCATTCACGATCGCGACCGGCTGCTTCGAGTCGGTGTCGTCGATGGTGAAATCGCGGCCTTCAAGAATCTTGAGGCCGAGGGTGGTGAAGTAACCGTCGGAGACGGATTCGAAATTGCAGCGCGGACGATCGCGATCGGTCAGATAATTCTGGCCATCGACTTCGTATTGCCCGGCCGGCGCAAAGGTCATGCGAAAGCGATCGGTCATGGCCGCGGCTTCGAACTGCGGATTGGTGCGCAGCGCGCGAACGGCGCGCGTGAAGAATTCGCGGCGCGAATCCTCACTCGGATAGGTGCCTTCCATCAAGGCGAGGCGCGCGGCATAAAGGCCATTCTCGTCGTAGCCGTAATCGAGCTTGGTTTGATTGCGGATCGATTTGATCTGCAACGTCGCGGCGATGAGGAGCGCGGCGGTCAGCGCAATTTGTCCGACCACGAGCACGCGGGTGATGACATTGACGAGACGGCTGCTGTTGCCGCGCCCGCCTTCTTTCATCACCTCAGCCGCGTTGCCGCGCGAGCTGAGAAACGCGGGGAGCAAACCGGAGACGACGGTCGCGATCAGCGTGATCGCGAGAGTGAAAACGAGCACGCGGCCATCGATCGTGAAGTGCCACCAGTAAGGCGGCGGAAACGGCGCGGCCTTGACCACTTTGTCGAACATGTCCACGCCCCAATAGGCGAGCAGCGAGCCCGGCGATCGCGCCGAAGACCGCGACGACCAGACTCTCGGTGAGCATTTGCCTAACGAGTCGCCAGCGTGTCGCGCCGAGCGCGCCGCGAATCGCGAGTTCTTTCGCGCGCAAGGCCGCGCGGCCGAACTGCATGTTCATCACGTTCACGCAGGCGATCAGCAACACGAGGATGACCGCGCCGAGCATCGCCCAGACGATCTGCCGCAGTTGCACGCCGGTGAAGGCGTTGAGCAGCGGCATCACACTGGCCGAGGTGAAATTCTGGTTCGTCTTCGGATTGTCGGTCGCGATGTTGCGCGCGATCGCGATCATCTCCGCGTTCGCCTGGTCGAGCGTGACGCCCGGTTTCAGTCGGCCGATCACCGCAGGCGCGTCGACTGTTTGCGCCGAGGAAAAGCTCGCCGCGCGGCGTCGGCGGCCACTCATTGTAGAGCGGCGTCCAAAGTTCCTCCGAAATCGGGAAACTTAAAGCCCGGCGGCATCACTCCGATGATCGTCGCGGCTTTGCCGTTAATCGTGACGTTCTGTCCGACGATGTTCGGGTCGGCATTGAAATCGCGGCGCCAGATTTCGTCGCCGAGAATCGCGGTCTTCGGTGAGCCGGGCTTGTTATCTTCGGCGGTGAAATCGCGGCCGAGCACCGGCGACACGCCGATGATTTTGAAGATGTCTTCGGTGACGTAGGCGCCGGTGTAACGCTGCGGATTGTTCTTGTAGGTGACGTTGATGGTCGAGCCGTTGAGATAGCCGGCCATCATCGCGAACGAATGCTGCGCCGCCTTGATGTCCTCGTAATCCTGCGCCGCCGGGATGTTGCCGACGCCGAAGTTGTTGTTCTGGTCGCTCGCTTTCGGATCGATCAATCCGACGCTGACCAGCTGTTCCGGATGCGGAAACGAAAACCCGCGCAGCACGATCGCGTTGACCACGGTGAACTGCGTCATCGCGCCGCCGATGCCGAGCGCGAGCACGAGGATGGAGAGAAGACAAAAAATTTTGTCCTTTAAAAGGACGCGGAGTCCGACACGGATGTCCTGAGTGAACGATTCGAGGATCATGATGATTTACCTCGGTTGCTGTCGACGATCCAGCCGTCGCGCAGCTGGATGATGCGGTTGCCGTAGGCGGCGTTGGTCTCCGAATGCGTGACCTGGATGATGGTCGTGCCTTCGGAGTTAAGTCTTTTGAAAAGCTGCATGATCTCCTCGGCCTGGCTGGAATGGAGGTTGCCGGTCGGCTCGTCGGCCAGGATCAGTTTTGGTTTGGCGATGATCGCGCGTGCGATGCTGACCAGTTGCTGCTGGCCGCCGGAGAGCTGGCGCGGGTAAAGATCCTTTTTGCCGACAATCGAGAAGCGATCGAGCGTGTCGGCGACGAGCGCGGAGCGTTCCGATTTGCCGTAGCGTCGATAGGAGAGAGGGATGTCGAGGTTCTCGTAAACCGTCAGATCATCGAGCAGGTTGTAGTTCTGGAAAACGAAACCGATCTGCTCGTTACGCAGGGTGGTGCGCTCTTTTGGTTTCAGGCGATGGACGGCGGTTTCATCGAGGAAATATTCGCCGGTCCAGCCGAAGTCGTGCATGCCTAACAAATGCAGAAGGGTCGATTTGCCGGCGCCGGACGGCCCCATCACGGAAACGAAATCGCCGTCCTCGACCTCGAGATTGATGTCGCGCAGGACGTAAAAGAACTGCTGTTTGCCCAACGGATAACAACGCTCGACGTGATTGAGTCGAATTAGTGGTCCAGTCATCATAATTAACCTCTCCCGAGTGCGATCATCGGGATCGGCGCGGGTGGCGCGACGGGCTGGGATGTAGCTCGCGAGCAGCGCGACGAGTGCGAGGACGAAGGTGACGAACAGAAAGGTCGACAGGTCGAGCGCGCTTACGTCGTAGAGCACGGAACGCAGCAGCGAAGTGGAAAAGAACGCGATGATCAGACCGATAAGCGTGCCGGCGCCAATCAGAATTCCGGCGCGCGCGATAATGAGGCGCAGGACATCAGAGCGCTGCGCGCCGAGCGCCATCCGGACACCGATCTCGTGTGTTCGTTGCACGACGAGGAACGACATCACGCCGTAGATGCCGACCGAGGCGAGAACGAGCGCGATCCCGGCGAAAACGGTCAGGAGCACGACCGAGAGGCGGCGCGGCGCGACCGAATCGGCAATCACCTGCTCGAGCGTGCGGACGTGCGCGATCGGCAGGGTCGGGATCGATCGCCTGCACTTCGTGCTGCGGAACGCGCTCGTCAGGCTGGTGGAGTCCTGCGTGCTGCGGACGGCGAGAATCACGGACGGATAAGGGGCCTGCAGTGAGTGGAACGTAGAATTCCGGTTTTACCGGTTGATCGAGGCCGCGATGATGGAGGTCGCCGACGATGCCGACGATGTTGGCCCAGACCGGGCCTTCGCGGGTGGGGAGCTGCATTCGTTTGCCGAGCGGCTTCGTCGTTAGGCCAATAACGCTGGGCGAGCGCGTGGTTGATGATGACGACCGGCGGAGCATCGAGTTTGTCCGCGGCGGTGAAGAAGCGGCCTTTGACTAACGGCATCTCGAGAGTGCGGAAATAATCCGGCGAGACGAGACGGATTTCTTCGTCCGGCCCCGGATGCGCGTCGTCGACCACGCGGCCGTCGATCATGAAGGAGGAATCGCTGTTCATCGCCGCTCATCGGCAGGATGATCGTTAGGCCGGCATGGGTCACGCCGGGCAGACTGGCTACCCGGCGGTCGAGCTCGGCGAAGAAATTGGTTTGCGACGGCTTGTCGGGATAACGCAAGGCGGGGAGGGAGATCTCGGCCGTCAAGACGTTGCGCGGGTTGAAATCCGGGATTGACATTTTGCAGCCTGACGAAACTCTTGAGAAGCAAACCGGCGCCGGTCAGGAGGACGAGAGCGAGTGCGACCTCGGCGATGACGAGCGCGTTGCGCAGCCGATTGTGACGTCGCCCGGCCGTGGAACCGCGGCCGCCTTCCTTGAGCGATTCGGTCAGATCGGGCTTGCCGCTGGCGAGGCCGGGAGCGAGACCAAAGAGCAAGCCGGTGCCGATCGCGATCGCGAGGGTGAACGAAGAGAACGGTGCCATCGATGTGCACCTCGCTCAGGCGCGGGATGGTCTGCGTGCCGATACGATTTCACCAGATCGATCGCCCAGATTGGCAAGGAGGATTCCGAGCGCAGCGCCGCAGATCGCCAGCACAACACTTTCCGTCAGGCTCTGACGAAGCAAGCGCGCGCGACTGGCACCAACCGCGACCCGAATCGCCATCTCCCGTTCGCGCGCCGTGGCGCGGGCGAGGAGCATCGTGGCGAGATTGGCGCAGGCGATGAGCAGGACGAGCCCGACCGCGCCGAGCAGGATGAGAAGAAGAGGCTTCATCCCACCGATGACCTGCTCCTTGAGGGGATAAAGCGTCGCGCCAAAGCTGTCGCTTTGCGGATAGTTGTCCTTGAACTGCGTGCCGCATTCCCCTGACGACAGTTTCGAGTTCGGCCTGCGCCTGTTGGGAGGAAACGCCGGGCGCGAGACGGCCGATCACGCCGTAGCTGCGGGAGCCGCGCCGTTTCATTTCCGCGTCGGTGAAGCCGAGCGGCTGCCAGATGTCGGCCTGCTCGCCAAACTGCGCGCCGGTGATGTTAAAGAGCGGGAGCGGAAACTCAAAGCTCGCCGGCATGATGCCGACGACGGTGAAGGCGCGGCCGTCGGCCATCAGCTTGCTTCCGAGGACCCGCGGGTCGCGATCGAATTTTCGCCGCCAGAGCCGTTCGCTGATCACGATGACGTCGTCGCGGCCGACAGCGCATTCCTCCGGGCGAATGGTGCGGCCTCGAATGGGCTGCACGCCTAACAATGGGAAAAGATCGGCGGAAACCTTCGCCCCGAAGACGCGCTCCGGAAGATCGCCTTCGGAGAGGTTGAAGGTCGCGGTGTCGAAGGCGGCGAGTTTATTGAAGCTCTTGAGCTGCGCCTTGTATTCGAGAAACTCGGGCGGCGACACCGGGATGGTGTCGAGATGTTGATCCTTGAAGTGCTCGAAGAGGAGGACAAGGTGCGCCGGATCTTCGTAAGGCAACGGCTTGATGAGAAGCGCGTTGACGAGGGTGAAAACCGCGGTCGTCGCACCGATCCCGAGCGCGAGAGTGAGGATGCCGACCAGGGTGAAGAGCGGATTTTTCGCGAGCAGGCGAAGAGCGTGACGTAGATCCTGAAACATTTGCTTGGTGGTAGGTTAAGGAGCGGAACGGCTAGTCAACGGGCGCCGCCTGGTGCATTCGCCCGGAGAAGCGCGGATTTTCGAGGCCGGGGCCGCGAGAGGATGTCGCTGTTCCGTGACGCGAAAGTGCGACGATGATATTGGCCACGAGGAGCGCGAAAATGACCAGTGCCTTGATCGAACCTTCGTTGCGATCGCTCTGGCGCATCTTTTCGCTCCTCGTCAGGCGGCGATTTTGTCCTCGACGACCCGGCCGTCGAACAAGTGGATGGTGCGGTCGGCGTGCTGGGCAAAACGCGCGTCGTGCGTGACCATGCAGATGGTCGCGCCGCCAGCGTGCAATTCCTTGAGCAGATCCATGACCGCTTCGCCGTTGCGCGAATCGAGGTTGCCGGTCGGTTCGTCAGCCAGGAGGATGGCCGGTTTGCCGGCGAGGGCGCGCGCGACGGCGACGCGCTGTTGCTGGCCGCCGGAGAGCTGGCTCGGGAGATGTTTGGCGCGATGGGCCATGCCGACGCGTTCGAGCGCTTCGTTGACGAAGGCTTTGCGTTCGCTCGCGGCCATTCCGCGATAGGTCAACGGCAGCTCGACGTTCTCGTAAACGGTCAGGTCGCCGATGAGATTGAAGCTCTGGAAAATGAAGCCGATCTCGCGATTGCGAATGCGCGCGCGCTCCGGGAAGGAGAGGTTCGCGACTTCGCCGCCCTTGAGCGAGTAGCTCCCGTCCGATGGAGTGTCGAGCAAGCCCGAGGATCGAGAGCAGGGTGGACTTTCCACAACCGGACGGGCCGGCGATGGAGACGTATTCGCCGGTGCGAATATCGAGGTGAATGCCCGAGAGCGCATGCGTTTCAACTTCGTCCGTGAGGAAGACTTTGGTGACGCTGTCGAGGTGAATCAGGGTGTGGTTTCCGTTGTTCATAATGGTTTGGTTAGGTGGCGGTGGTGGTGAATTTGTTAGGTGTGTCGACGAGTGGCACGATCATGGTCAGTTCAAGCGGATGCGATCGTGCGAATCGTAGGCGCTGGTGTCGGAGAGGATGACCTGGTCGCCTTCTTTCAGGCCGTCGAGGATTTCGATGGTGTTGACGGAGCTGCGGCCAAAATGCACCGGGCATACGAACCGCTTCGCCGTTGGAGGCCAATTTGAAGACGCCAACCGTCGCTCCGTCCTGCGCAAAGGCCGGCCGGCCGACATAGAGAACGTTGTCGAGCCGTTCGAGCTCGATCGTCCCGTCGACGCTGAGATCGGGGCGCGCGCCTTTCGGGAGTGCGCCGTCGAGTGCCACATCGACCGTGACGGTGCCTTGTTCGACCGCGGGATCGACGCGGATGACATGGCCGGGAATGATCCCGTTGCGAGTGTCGATCGAGGCCGGCTGATTGATTTGAATGTCCTTCGCCTGCGTCTCCGCGATCTTGATCTGTGCCTTTAATTTCGTCGGATCAGCGACGCGGGCGATGTTCGTGCCCGGCGATGACGCGCTGGCCGACTTCGACCGGCAGCTGCTGCAGCACGCCGGTCATGCCGGCGCGGACGTGCAGATTTTCGACTTCATTCATCCGCATTTCGGCGGAGGCTTTCAATTGTTCGACCGCGGCCTGCTTGGCGGCGAGTTGGGGCTCGATCGAGTCGCGGGCAAAGGCGAGGCGTTTTTCCTCGATCGCATCGCGATTGGCCAGTTCGTCCCGTTTGATGATCGAGGTCTTGTATTCGAGATCGGCGATGAGGCCGTTCTTGCTTCAGCTTGTCGTTGGTCTCGGCCTCCATCTTGGCCTGCTCGAATTCCGAGTGCACCTGCGCGGAAGTCGATTCCTGATTGAGCAGTTCGCGCTGCAACGTCGCCCGCAGAGTGGTCAGTTCGGCTTCGGCCCCTTTTTCCTGCAGCTCGGCATCGCGCGCCGCCTGTTGCAGGTCGGGGCTGGAGAGTTCCACGAGCAAGGTATCCGGCTCGATGTGCGCGCCCGGCCTAACGACGATCTTTTCGACCCGGCCGTCCTTGGCCGCGGCGATCCAGCGAATGTCTTCCGGCACGAGCGTGCCGAGGCCGCGCACCTGGCGGAGCATCGGGCCGCGCTTCACCGTGTCGACCCAGACGGCAGCGCGATCCACGCTCATCGCGGCCGGTTTCAACCGCGAGACAACCACTGTGATGAGGATGATGCCGAGCACCGAAGCGGCGGCAATGATCAGCCGCCGCTTCCGTTTTTGGCGGGCGACATGCGGGCGCGGGACATCCATGGACGAAGTGACGGGTGTGAAGCCCGGAGCGCGCGCGGGCTCAGTGCCGGCAATCACTTCGAAGCTTCTTTGCATAATGGACGATTCCTGGTGCTTAAAGCACGCCGACGCTGTGGATGAGGGTCGCGACGGCCTGGACGCCGTTCACGATGGGCAGCATCGCGGTGAGGATGAGCGCGGCGAAGACGCCGGCGTCCACCGCTGAGCCGCGCGGAGCTTCCTCGGCGAAATACTCGTTGCTGATTTCGAAGAAGGCCGGGTGGTGGAACTTGACTGGAGTTCCGCAACCTCCGTGCAACTTCGAGCTTTGATAGTTTTGGTCAGTGTGCGGGAAAGTCCGGCCTGCGCGCGAGTCGCGCGGGTCGGATTCATGCCGCCGGTTGTGATTCTAGGATGTGAGATGTGTTTTTCATATGCTTACTTCCTGTTTCCTGTGAGATGCGTTCGATCTCGGGTTTGGATTCAGAATTATTTCCTGGGGGTGCCGGCTCCTATTGCAATGCCCGTGCCAGTCGATTTTAGTTTTTTATAAGTGATTGATTGTACAAGTCTTATGTCTAAGACCGAAAATTGAGCCCGCAATCTTTTTGCTTCGACGGTGGGATTGTGCTGTCCCGATTGCGGGACGTCGTGCTGAGCGGCGTCGCTGGATCGCGTCCGGAACGTGAAATGCTCATCACCGGGTCCCTCGACTGCACTCGAGATGACGGCGTTTCGTTAGGCCCTAACGAGGTAGACGGAGAAGGGCTTCGCAACCGGTGCGATCCTTGCGGTTCGCGAGCGAGAGCGAGCCACTGTGCGCTTCCGCGATCTGTCGGCTGAGGGCGAGGCCAATTCCCGAGCCGCCCGGTTTGGTCGTGAAAAAGGGAACGAAAACATTTTCCGGATTCATGATGCCGGGTCCTTCATCGCGCACGAAAACCTCCACGCAATCGCCGAGCTCGCGCCAGCCAATCGTCACTTTGCCTCCGGTTTCGAGCGACGCGTCGACCGCGTTGTGCAGGATGTTGATCAGGAGTTGCTCAATCTGCGCCGCATCGGCGGCGATCGTAAGGACGGGCCCTTCCACCAGACGACACGGCCATCCGAGTCTCGAGGCCGACCACCCGCCTAACGAGTTCTCCAAGATCGATCTCTTCCTTTTGCGGCGGCGGAAGGCGGGCGAGGCGGGTATACGCCTGCATGAAGCGGCTGAGCGATTCCGCGCGGGTTGCGATCACGTTCAAGCCGCTGCGCGCGTCATCACGCCAATCGGGCGGTGGAGGATCGCGCCGGAGCAGAGTCTCGAGGCTGCCAGCGATCGACTTGATCGGCGCGAGCGAGTTGTTCATTTCATGGCCGAGCACCCTTACGAGTCGCTGCCAGGCTTTGCGTTCCTCTTCCCGCAGGGTCCGGCTCAGATCGGTCAGAACGAGCAATTCATGGGGCAGACCATGTTCGCGGAAGTTGCTTTTGCGCACGCCCCAGCGGCCGACTCCCGCCGGGAAATGTCAGGGTGAGAGGCGCGTCTTCATCGGCGTCGAGGCAAACCGCCAGACCGAGATCACTCGCCCGGCGGCCGAGCAATTTGTCGATCGGTTGGCGAAGCAGATTCTCGCCGGCACGATTAACCAAACGGAGTCGTCGATCCGGATCGAAGGTGAAGACCGCGACGTCGATCTCGGCCATGATCGTGCGGAGCAGCGCCGTTGCCTCGAAGGCTCCCAGCCGTTGCACGCGCAACGTCTCGCCGAGCTGATTGATCTCGAGCAGGACTTCGCCGAGCGCGTCCTCGGTCCGCGCGCCACGGGCGCGAATGGAGTAGTCGCCCTCGCGCAAGGCCGCGAGCAGATTACTCATCGTTTGGAGCGGACGCACGACTGTGTTCCCGGGCGCTGGCAAGGAAAGCGAGCGCGCAAGTCCCGATGACAAGGGTGAGCGTCCAACCAACCTTGGCGCTGAAATCGCCAAACCAAAGAAGAGCCAGCGCGATGAGGATGGCCGGGCCGGCCGCGCCTAACGAGAGCCAGGTCAGGCGTGTTTCATGCGAAAGCGCGCGCCGGCGTCTGCGCTCGGATTTCATGGGAAACACGCGCTGGGGGATTTCCGGGGAGCACAAGCTGCTGGCTCGTTGATACTGGCGGCCCGTGAGCGCAGACCTTCAGAACGTGTCGGCCGGTTTGAACGCGAGGAGACAAGACAAGTCCTCTCCGCCCTCGATGTTATGATGTGGGACTCGTCGCCGCCATTTGCGCGCGCTTTGCGGCGAGACCCAGCAAAGGACAAGCCAGCAACCCGCGCTCCCCGGAGGTTTCGCTCAGAGGCCATAATGCTGGAGACGCCGGTAAAAGGCGCTCCGGCTCAGGCCTAACGACTCGGCGGCCTTGCGCGCGCTGCCGCCATGCCGGGCGAGCGATTTCTTGATCAGGAACGCTTCCACTTCCTCGAGGCTCATTTCCTCGAGGCGCGGGGAGCCGTCCGAAACGGTCGTTAGGCCGAGATCGTTTGCCTTGATTTGCGTTCCTTGCGACATGAGGACGGCGCGTTCGATGATATGATCCAGTTCGCGCACGTTGCCGGGAAATTGATGACGCATGAGTGCTTCGTGGGCGGGTGGTTCGAAGCCGGTGAGCTTTTTCCGGTAACGCTCGGCGTGCTGCCGCAGAAAGTGCGCGGCGAGAGGCGCGATGTCTTCGCGCCGCTCGCGCAGAGGCGGCAGGGCGACCTCGATCGTGTTCAGGCGAAAGAGCAGATCCTGCCGGAAGCGTCCTGCGGCGACTTCCTCGTGCAGATTGGAATTGGTTGCGGAAATGATGCGGACATTCGCATGCAGGGTTCGGGAGGAACCGACGCGCTCGAATTCGCCGGTCTCAATGACGCGCAGCAGCTTGGCCTGCTGACTCATGGGCAAATTCGCGATCTCGTCGAGGAAGAGCGTGCTCTCGTCGGCCAGCTCGAAGCGGCCGGCGCGATCGGTCTTGGCATCGGTGAAAGCGCCCTTCACATGGCCGAAAAGCTCGCTCTCAAAGACACCCTCCGACAGGCCGCCCATGTTGACCGTGATCATGATCTTGCTCGTGCGCGTCGAAAGCGAATGGAGCGCCTGCGCGACCAAACCCTTGCCGGTACCGTTTTCGCCCGTAATCAAAACATTCGCATCGGACGGTGCGACGCGCGCGATCAGCTCGATGACAGGCCGCATGCGGGGGGAGTCAGAAATGATATTCGGCATTTTGCCGCGGAGTAGTTCGTTCTTGGCTTCGAGCTGCTGACTCTTGCGGAGCGCGTTGCCGAGCGCGATCTGGGTGCGCACGATGGAGGCGAGCCGGTCGTTATCCCATGGCTTCGTGACAAAATCGCGCGCTCCGAGTTTCATCGCCTCGACCGCGAGATCGACTGTCGCCCACGCGGTCATGACGACGATCGGCAATGTTTCATCGATCGTCTGGATGCGCGGAATGACTTCGAGCCCTTCCTGTCCCGAGGTCGTATCGCGGGTGTAGTTCAGGTCCATCATGAGGAGCGCATAGGTGCGCTTATCGAGTGCATTCATGACCGCGCCTAACGACGTGACGGCGTCGGTCTGGTGACCCTCTCCCTTGAGCAGGATGCGCAAAGCCTCGAGCACATCGGGCTGATCGTCGGCAATCAGGATTCGGCTCATGGAATAACGATGAACTGCATTTCCGGCGCGGCGTCAATTCTCCGAGCGATGGCGCATCCCTTCGACCCGATCAGAAAGTCGTTAGGCACCGTTTGGTCGCCTCGACTTTGGCGCAGTGGTTTTGCGGGCCCCGAGTCGTCGCAGGCTAAAGCGTGTTGAAGTGCATCGGCACGCGAACCTTCTGCGCGACGGGATGGCCGTCCTTGAGCGCGGGCGCCCAGCGCCATTGCTGGATCGCGCGGACCGCTTCGTAGGCGAAAGCGGGATTGGTCATCAACTCCACCGCGAAATCGCTCGCCTTGCCATCGACTCCGACGGTACAAATGATGACCACATAGCCTTTCTCGCGTCGATCGGCCTCGAGATCAGGATAATGCGGTCGCATGCCTTCGAGCACTTTAGGAGGCACATCGAAGGCATCGGATTTGACGCCGACGACTGTCTTCATCGGTTTGAGCGGCGTGAGCGCCCGGTCTTGGTAGCTGATGTTGGTGCAACCAGCGAGCGCCAGGGTGAGCAAGACCGCCGAACTTCGAGAAGATCGGTATCCTCCAAGTGGAGGCCAGAATATCAATTTTAGCCTTCACGCTCCTATTCCCTGTGGCCAGGAAACGTTAGACTCGGTGAGGCCGCCCGTGCAACCAGAACGATCATCCGAAGAGCGCAGTGTCGTCTGGAATTGCGTATCGGGTGATTCCGGCGGATTGTGATCCGGCCCGATTTTCGCCTCAATCGGGGACGTGCATTCACCTCATCTGGCCATGTTTTCGCGCTCGTGGTGTTGGTCTTCGTGGCGTTTCTACGCGAGTTGACTTTCGCCCGACCTCGTCGCTCGCCGCGATGGGGTTTCTACGTCGTAAGCTGGCATTCTCGGAATCGATGGAGACTCGGCAGTTTCCGGTAACAGCGCACCGATCGTGATCAGCTGCATGTTCGTGCTCAGCGCGGCGTTGTGAAAGAACGGCGCAATCGACCCGATCGGTTACCAGACTAACACCTCAGTTCAAGTGGTTTGCCTCGCATCGGCGCGCCGCTTAACCTCATCCTGTGGATCTCCGGCGAGTGTGTTGATTCCGATCTTTTGGCCTCTTGCGGTCAAGACCGTGAGACCGTTGGCTGAACAACAAAACGCCCGGCCGGGAGATCCGGCCGGGCGAGATGATTGAGCTATCGCTTGTCGGGACAGCTGCTATTGAGCCGCTGTCGCGATCGGCGGATCGGCATCATAGGTCTCGACCAACCCGATGCCGGTCGTATCGCCTACGCCGCTCAGGATCGCCGTGTACAAACCGGCGGGCAGTATCTCGTAAAGCGCTGCTTCGTTCGGGTCGCTCGGCGCCAGGCCCTTGTCGCTGATCGTCTGCATGTTGGGGTTATCCATCCAGTTGTCGTTCGAATCGATCAGGTCGCCATCGCTATTGTGCAGCTCGAGGAGCGGGTCCGCCAACGCATCGGTCACGCCGAAGCCGGTGAGAGACGGCCCGATGCCGCGGACGATCACCTCGGATAAGCCGCCACCGCCACCGCCCAGGATGAAGCCGCCAATCATCACGTTTTCACCCGTTTCGACAAAGCCACGGGTGCTGATGTTGGCGAGCTTGGAATCTGTCGTGCTGGTATCGATGTCGTAGGCTTCAACCAGGCCCACGCCGGTCGTGTCGGCCACACCGCGCACGATCACGGTGTAGGCGCCGGGATCGAGCGTCGTGACGACAGCCGACTCAAGGTCGTCCGTCGGCGCAAGGTGATTATCGGTCAGCACCATTTGATCTTCTGCGCTGTTATCCATCCAGTTGTCGTTGTTTGCGATGACGGCGCCGGTGGAATCGTGCAGCTCGAGGGTCGGGTCAGCGAGGACGCCACTGACTCCCGACACGAGCAGAGATGGCCCGATGGCGCGGAGGACGACCTGGATAGGATCGGCTCCGGTGATAATAAACCCGCCGATGAGGGCATTATCGCCGGTGCCGACGTTGGCCCGGGTCGAGATGTTTTGGGCCTCCGACGGCGGAATGACCGCGACCGGATTTGGGCTCAACTGGAAATCGAGCTGCTGCACGGTCAGATCGAGAGTGCCCGGGGTCGCTCCAGAGGGCAGCGCGGCGCCTGTGTTCGTAAAATCAAGCGTGAGCGTACCGGAAAAATTCCCGGTTACGGGAGCGGAAGTGTCGGCGACTCGGCCGTCCCCTCATAAACGTGGAGGCCGGGCTCGATCGTGCCGGTGATATCAGGAATCGGAATTCCATTAACCTCGCCCGACAGCGTGTAATCGACCGGCCCCGTGGCATTGAGATCGGTGGCGAATCGATAGGCGACGGAAAATTTATCGCCGGAATCAGCCGAAAACGTTCCGCTAACCTCGACCATCGCTGTATTGCCGGAGGTGGGAGCGACGGTGACGCCCCCGCTGAGGTGGATCAACCCAGGGTCTCCGATCGTCGTGTCAACGACAATCGTGTTGTCAGTGAACGCCTCAGGCGGAAGATAACTTGGACTCCCTTCGTCGAGAGTGAGGGTGCCGGCCCGGACCGAACCGCCCGCTAAGCAAAGAGCCGCTGCCGCGGCCAGGAATAGAAATGGAGTGTTTTTTTTCATGGTTTTGATGGTTAGTGAATTCAGGCGTTTATCCAGTTCTTCTGGAAACGCCCTAAATACTAATCGGGTGTCCGCGATTCGGCGGCCGCCCGCAAATTCCGCCAAGTAGTGATTCCGTTTGGTGGCCCAATCAGTGCTCTCTTTGAGGTTCCATGAGAACGTTTCTGCTCCTAGTGTTGACGGTCACTGCGCTATATGTCTGGCAGAGGCAGGGGAACGATGCGGTTAGCGCAAGCAAGCCGAGAGCGGAAACGGCGGTCGCCACCCGGGCGGCTCCTCGCCCGGTTTCAGAACATGACTGGGCAAAGCACTCGATTGATCGCGCCCACGAGGTGGCGAATCAGGTGCGGGAGACGCGCCAACAGAACGAGCAGCCTTGAGGGAAAGGGCCCCGGGTGCCGCTACAAAGCGGTTGCGTTAGACAAGTGCTTGGGATCGTGAATCTAAACGCGCTTTTGACTGAACTGAGTTCTATCCGAGTTCAGCTTGAAACTCCCCACGGTCAGTCTCGATAGCGAACGGTTCCTCTGCCTAAACCGGGGCCCTTAGGAAGGCGACTAGCATAAGACATTGGAGGCAAGCCACTTGTCGATTATGCGAATCTCAGGTTGGCCGCCCTAGTTTGAATTTATGGTAATCGCTGTAAACAGAATGCTTGAGCGAGGCCGACGATTTCAGTCGTTTCATTGCCTTCCGACTCCCAGACGGTCCTTACTTGGAAAGAACACGCTTCTAGGCGGTTGTACCGAAGTCCACCGCCGATTTTGATGCGGCTGGACTGGGAGCCGTGGTCCGGGGCAGTCACCGCGAACGTCGAAAGGATCGGCACGCAGGAGCCGAAGATTTTCCTCGAACGCCGCCTGGAAAGATAGGCGCCCGGACTTACCTGAACAGGTGGTTACACGTCCGACAATTGAGTCTTTACTCAGGGCCACCCCAAAGTCTTCCGGAGCGGTTGCGCCTCGCGTGCGTCTATTCGAGCTTGCGGTTGTGAACGTCCCCATCTTTCGCCTCGCGGCCGCGCTCGGTTTCCTCGCGGTCGCGCTGGGAGCGTTCGGCGCGCATGCTTTGAAAGGAACGCTCCAGACTAACGGCACAACCGCCGTCTGGGAAACCGCCGTTCTGTATCACTTCATCCACGCTGTCGTTCTCCTCGTGCTCGCAACGCAGCCGGGCGCGAGCCGGGCCACGTCCAGCCTGTTCGTCGCCGGGATTGTGCTCTTCAGTGGCAGCCTTTATCTCCTCGCCCTTACGAATGTAAAATGGCTCGGTGCGATCACGCCGCTGGGTGGCCTTTGTTTTCTCGCCGGCTGGTTCTGCCTCGTGATTTGGCCGCCGCGTTAAGCGATCTCTTCTCTCGTGCGATGAGCACGAGAATCGCCATGCGAGATGGCTTGTCGGCACGCGTCTCGCTCTGCTATCTTTTCTCCTAACGAATGCTGGCCCTGGCTGATGCTCAAAGAGCGGTCGCGACGATCGCGGTTTTCATCGCGACCTTCCTCGTTACGCTCTCGATCGGGCGCCTCCTAAAGCGACGCGCTGGCGTTCCTTTCGGCATCTTTTTCCAACTCTTTGCCCTCGCCCTCGGCTTCTACGCCGCGGCCTGGGTTTACGGGCTCGATCTGCGCTGGCGCAATCATGCCGGCGCCGCGCTGGTCCTCCTGAGTACCGCGGTGGTAATCGCGCTGGTCGATCGCTACCTCTGGGATCTTTATTTCGAACAGCGTCGCCAGACGGTCATCCCGAAGTTTCTCCGCGAAATAGTCGCACTCGTCATTTTCCTGATCGCGCTCCTCCTTGTCTTGAGCTTCGGCTACCATGCGGAAACTCAATTGCGCGGCCTCCTCGCGACCTCCGGCGCCGCCGCCATCATCCTCGCCTTTGCGACCCAGAATCTCCTCGGCGGCGTCATCGCCGGCATGTCGCTGCAAATCAACAAGCCCTACAAAGTGGGCGATTGGCTCCAGGTCGGCGAACACTTTGCCGAGGTCATGGAGATCAACTGGCGCTCGACCCGACTCCGCACGAACGACGCGATTTACCTCGACATCCCGAATAACGAGATCGTCCGCCAGACGATCGTCAACCTGCATTATCCGCAGCAATCTGCACGCGATGCGGATCGTCGTCGGGGTCGATTACAACGTCCCGCCGAACAAGGTGAAGGACGCCCTCCTCCACGCCACTCTGCAAGCGCGAGTGGGTGGAGAAGGAACCCGAGCCCAAAGTTTTCCTGAAAGACTTTGGCGATTTCGCGATCTACTACGAGATCAAGTTCTACATGCTCAATCATGAGGACTACAACAACGTCTGCGACGCCATCCGGACCAATATCTGGTACAAATTCAAACGGCAGAGGATCACCATTCCTTTCCCGATTCGCACGCTCGAAATCAACCGCAAGCGGGTCGATAAAGCCGCACGAGGAGCACAACCAGACGAAGGCAATTCTTGAAGGCGAAGCGCTCTTCGACTGTCTGACGAGCGACCAGCTCGATCATCTCATCCGCGGATCGCGCACGGTCCGCTTCGGTCGCGGCGAAAAACTGATCGAGCAGGGAGCCGAGGGGGCGTCGATGTTTGTCCTGCTGCATGGCGCGGCGGCGGTTTCGGTTTCGCAGAATGGCAGCATGATCCGGGTCGGTTCCCTGCACATGGGCGATTGCTTTGGCGAAATGTCGCTCCTCACCGGCGAAAAGCGGACGGCGACCGTGGCCGCGGAACAAGATTGCGAAGTGATTGAAATCTCCAAGCCGGCGATGGCGGCGGTGCTGCGGGATGCACCGGATGTCGTGACGCAACTGAGCGAACTGCTCGCGACCCGCAAGATGGAGACGGAGGGGCTCCTCAAGGACGCCGGCCAAACCATGGCCGAGGAAAAGAAAGCCCGGGAATATCGGGCTACGTTTCTGCGCCGGTTGCGCTCGGTTTTCGAACTATAGACGCCTCCCTCTCGGAGGTGGGGAACGCTTCGGTTTTGGAGCAGGCTCAGAGCGGCGACGATCACTCTCGCGCCTGGCAGAGCGAAGCGTCTACATTGCGGTTGCCACCCGGGCAAATCCCTTTAATATCCTGCCTTCCCATTCCAGGACCCATTTATGACTCTTCTCGCTTTATCTTTCCTTACTTCCGGCGTCCCTCTTTCCATGCTCTGCGCAGTGGCGGGCCTTGTTTTCGCCTTCTTCCTCATCTTCGCGGTCATCAAATCCTCTCCCGGTAACGCCCGGATGCAGGAAATTGCCGGTGCCATTCAGGAGGGCGCGAAGGCCTATCTCAACCGGCAGGTCATCACCATCAGCGCGATCGCGGTTGTCATTTTCATTCTGCTCTTCATCTGGAAGGATCACGCTACCGCGGCCGGTTTTCTCGTTGGCGCGGCCTGCTCGCTCTCGGCTGGCTTTATCGGAATGCGAATCGCGGTCCTGGCCAATACCCGTACCACGCAGGCGGCGACCAAATCACGGACAGCTGCGATGCGAGTCGCTTTCAATGGCGGCGCCGTAACGGGATTGCTGGTCGTCGGTCTGGCGCTCCTCTCGGTCGGAATCTTCTATACCGTCGCCGGTAAAATGATCGGTCACGAGCCTGCCGTGCGCAGCCTCATCGGCTTGGCGCTGGGCGCGAGCTTAATCAGCGTCTTCGCGCGACTCGGTGGTGGCATTTACACCAAAGCCGCGGACGTCGGCGCCGATCTGGTCGGCAAAATCGAAAGTGGCCTGGAAGAAGACGATCCGCGCAACCCAGCCACGATCGCGGATAACGTGGGCGACAATGTCGGCGATTGTGCAGGCATGGCGGCCGACGTTTTCGAGACCTACGCGGTCAGTTTGATCGGCGCGATCCTGGTTGGCGCCTTGACGCTCGCGACAACGCCCGCGGCGATCATTTATCCCTTTGTCCTTGGCGGTATCTCGGTCCTCGGCGCGATTTGCGGCATCGTCTTTGTCAACGTGGGCGGCGGCAAACCGGGTAACACACTGATGGGTGGAGTCATGACCAGCGCGATCGTCTCGGCGATTCTCTTCTGGCCGGCGACGCACAGCCTTTTCCCGGATGGCGTGGTGATCGCCAACGCGCTTCGTTCCGCCAACGATCTCTATTTCGCCTCGCTCGTTGGCTTGCTCATGACCGGCATCGTGGTCGTGATCACGAATTATTACACGTCGATGAGCTATGGCCCGGTACGCAAGATCGCCAAGGCTTCAGAGACCGGGCATGCGACCAACATCATTGCCGGTCTCGCGATCGGACAACACGCGACCGCGCTGCCGGTCGGTTTTATTGGGCTCGCGATCTTGTTCAGCTTTCATTTCGCGGGTCTTTACGGCATCGCGATCGCGGTCATGAGCATGCTCTCGATGGCCGGAATCATTATCTCGCTCGACGCCTTCGGTCCGATCACGGATAACGCCGGCGGCATCGCGGTCATGAGCAACCTGCCGAAGGAAGTGCGCGGCGTGACTGACGATCTCGACGCAGTCGGCAACACGATGAAAGCGGTCACCAAAGGCTACGCCATCGCGTCGGCCGGTCTTGCGGCGCTGGTGCTTTTCGGTTCTTACGTCGAGGAACTTCGCGCGCATGTCACCGCAGGCGGGCACGCCTTCAACTTCCAGTTCTCGCTCACCGAACCGAAGGTCATCATCGGTCTCTTTATTGGCGGCCTGCTGCCGTTCATTTTCACGGCGTTCAGCATGGACGCGGTCGGCAAGGCCGCCGGTGCTGTCGTGCGTGAAGTGCGCCGGCAGTTGGCCGCGAAGCCGGGCATTCTGCGGGGCGAGGACAAGCCCGATTACGGCACCTGCGTCGATATCGTGACGAAGGCCGCTTTGCGCGAGATGATCATTCCGGCGCTCCTGCCGGTGGCGTTCGTCGTGGCGGTTGCAGTCATCAAGCCGCTCGGTCCGGTGGTTCTGGGCGGTCTGCTCGTCGGGACGATCGTGACCGGTTTGTTTGTCGCGATCGCGATGACTTCGAGCGGCGGGGCCTGGGACAACGCGAAGAAATTTATCGAGGAAGGCAATCTCGGCGGCAAAGGCTCCTTTGCCCACGCCGCCTCGGTCACGGGCGATACCGTGGGCGATCCCTACAAGGACACCGCCGGTCCCGCGATCAATCCCATGATCAAGGTGGTCAATATCGTTGCCATTCTCATTATCCCGATTTTCTTTTAAGTGCTGCGCGCTGCGAAAGCGCGGAATCAGGTGTTCCGCGCTCCTATCGAGCGCCGGTGTCGCGTTTGCCTAACGAGGAAATTTATGAAGACAGCAGATTTTCAACTGGTCCCCGCGCCGCGGCGCGAAGTCGCGGCCGAGGTGGATCCGGGCGCAAGTCCCTTCAAGATCGTGATCGATCCGCAAATGCGCCTGCAACTGCGGCGCGCGCTGATCGAGCTGATCGATAATCACGACGAAGCCCTGGCGGCTCATTATTCCGACGGCAAACTGGCACTCGAATCCTACAAGGAATACATCGAGGTCTTCGCGCGGAGCCTGAAAGAAACGATGGAGAGCCGGGAAGGGGTCTCCCATTTGTTGCGCGCAGTCGGCTTCAACGTCCCGCCGGAAGAGGTAAATCTTCGTCCCGAATTGCGTTGGAAACCAGGCGGCCTTGCCTAACAAATGGTGCTGACCCCGGCCCGTGCCCCGCCAACTTGTCACAGGCCACCCGGATCGGAACAGCGCCGCAATCGGCAAAGGCAAACCGCAGATGCGAGGTCCCTCGCCGTCTTCGCGGCTCGGGATGACAGGCAGGCGTCCGCCTAACGACGAGCGACGTTGATTGATTCTCGGCCTCCGCGCCATTCCCGACAATTCCGCTTGTCTCCGCGCGTTCCGTCGGTGAAGAATCGGCTCCTTAAAAATCCATGCCTACTGTCTTGCTGATCGAAGATGACGCCGAAAGCCGTCGAGTGACCGCAGAGCTTTTCACGCGGGAGGACTGGACGATTCTCGAAGCGGGCGATGGCGAGGCCGGGATCAGCCTGGCCCTGGAACGTCGACCGGAACTGGTCCTTTGCGATCTGCTCATGCCGAAAGTGAACGGCTTTCAGGTCTGCCGCTCCATCCGCCAGCATTTGCAGCGCAGCAGAATCATCATCGTGTCCGGCCGCGATTACGGTGTCGATCGGGCCAGCGCGATCGAGGCTGGCGCCGATGAATACCTCGTCAAACCGATCTCCTGGGAAATTCTGCGTGAAGTGATCGACCGAGTGTTGCCGGCGGTCGGCGACGGCCCGCCGCCGACCGGGCCGTTGCCGGATTTCACGCCGCCCTCGACTCGCTTGCGATTCTGGGGTGTGCGCGGTTCGATTCCCGTGCCCGGGTCATCCACGGTAGGCTATGGCGGGAATACCAGCTGCATCGAGGTCCGAGCAGACGGCGAGATCATCGTCCTCGATGCCGGCTCCGGCATGCGCGAGCTGGGGATTGCGCTGGAAGACGAATTCGGCCCCCGGCCAATCAAGCTGACTCTTCTCATTTCCCACACCCATTGGGATCATATCCAAGGTCTGCCTTTTTTCCTCCCGGCCTACAATGAGAAGAACTCGCTTCGTCTTCTCGGTTACGAAGGAGCGCGCGCCGGTCTCGCGACCATCCTCGCCAGTCAAATGGAGACTTCGGTTTTTCCCGTTAGTTTGCGCGACATGCCGAGCGCGATTGAGATCGAGGAATTGCGGGAGATGGAATTCAAGATCGGAAAGGTGCGAGTCGAGGCGCGCTTTGTGAATCACCCCGGTATCTGTGTCGGGTATCGTCTTAATACGACCAACGGATCGATTGCCTATCTCCCCGATAACGAACCGTACGAAGTGTTAAAGACCAGCCTGGCCACTCGCGACCAGTCCGAGCGCGAGAAGGCGCAAGCCTACGCCGCGTCGGCCCGTGCCAAGCTGGTCGACTTTCTCCGAAATGTGGATGTCCTGATCATCGACTCGCAATACACCGACGAGGAGTATAAGCAGAAAGTCGGCTGGGGGCATGGCTCACTCAGCAGCGTCGTCTCGCTGGCCCTCGATGCCGAGGCGCGCAAACTTTTCCTCTTTCATCATGACCCGAGTCGCGACGACAAGGCGGTCGACGCGCTGGTCGAGGCAGCCCGCATGCTCGTGCTCGAAAGCGGCAAACCGATGGAAGTCGACGCTGCTCGTGAAGGCGCCGAAGTATGGTTGGGCGCGAGAACTAATGCGGAAAGCTATGGTAGCGGCGGTCTATGACCGCCGAACGCTATGCAGTAATGGGGAAGTCGGAACTTACAAGCGCCGCGACAGGCGGTCGCGGCCTCTTAGCCGCGCAACGCGGTGGCGAAGCGGACTAACTCCGCTGCAACCTCCTCAATACGCCTGGTGACCTTGGCATCGGTCACGATGTCATCATCAAACGCGTCACCCGTCGCAAAAACAAAACGCGGAATCACCACGCAGCGAAAATCGAGCATCAGACTGTTGGCATACGCCATGACGGACATGTAGCTGCTCATTCCGCCTGCCGCGCAAAGAAAGCCAACAATCTTGTCTTCCCAGGCGCTCCCCGTGAGTTCAATCATGTTCTTGGCTGACGCGCTCACGTCGTAATTGTAAACCGGCGCCGCCACGATCACGCCATCCGCCTCTTTGACCGCGGTACTGAGCTTCTTTGCCGAGGGATGCGCGTAGCAGGCGTCCGCGTCGCACAACGGCAGACCCATCTCGGCAAGGTCGAGCCAACTGCAGTCTGTTTTGGCCTTTTGCAGATGACGGAACGCGATTCGGCCCATCTTACGACTGTTACTCGTAGGATTTCCGCTCGAGCTGACGACCAGGTATTTGGGCATGGTGGAGAAAGATGGCACAGCGAGGCTTTTTCCGCGACCAATGCGCCCTTTTTGGGCATCCGCTAAAGCCAGCGGCGCTTTTTGAAGAAGATCAACTGACCAATCGCCACAATGAGCATGAGAAGCAGGCAACCACCGTAGCCCCAGCGCTCGGACAACTCCGGCATGTGTTGAAAATTCATTCCATAGACTCCGGCGATGAATGTTAGAGGAATGAAGATCGATGTAACAACAGTCAGGACTCGCATAATCTCATTAGTCCGAAGGCCGATGCTCGAAATATGGATTTCGGTCAATCCTGAAAGGACATCCCGATAGCTCTCCACCACGTCCATGAGCTGCACGCTGTGATCATAACAGTCTCGCAGGTAGACTTTAGTCTCCGGCTGAATCAGGCCGGACTCCTCGTGCAGGAGCAGGTTGGTCACATCGCGCAATGGCCAGACCATTCTTCGGATTTGGGTAAGCGTTCGCTTGTGCTCATGCAAGCTGCCAACCGGCCTGACCAGTGGGTTATCGACTAACTCGTCCTCGATCGCGTCAATCTCCGCCCCGATTGATTCCAAAACCGGATAGTAATGGTCGATGATGGAGTCGAGCAGGGCATAGGCGAGGTAATCCGCTCCCGCTTCGCGGATCCGGCCCTTCCCGGCTCGGATGCGCGCCCGAACCGGCTCAAAAACATCGCGTTCCGATTCCTCCTGTAAAGTGATGAGAAAAGTCTTGCCCAGGAACATGCTGACTTGCTCGCCGCCTATCTCCTTGTCCTTATCGAGATAAAGCATCTTCGCGACGATGAAGAGATAGTCATCATATTGCTCCACCTTCGGACGCTGGCTGGTGTCGAGCACGTCTTCCAGGGCCAAAGGGTGCAAATTGAAACGCTCCCCGAGGATGCGCAGAACGCTCAAGTCACCCAAGCCGTCGATGTTGATCCAGGTGACAAGCTCATTGCTGAGATGCGGGAGGAGCTCATCACAGCTGACGTCCTTCCGTTCCTCAAGACAGTCAAGTCCATACTCGATGAGGGTGATGATCGGCGGTTCGTTCGGAGCATCCTGCGAGAGTTTGAGCAGCCCCGGAGCCTCGCCTGGCACTACGTGACGTCGTCGTTTGAACATCCCGCATCGTGCTCCCGAGGACTGTCGCGGGCAAGCATGAAGCTAAAGAGGAAGGTGCGAAGACGTGATGCGATTGGGAGCCTCCGCCTACAATCTCGAACTCATTTCTTCAGCGCGTAATCAAGCGCTTTCTGCAAATCAAAGCGTCGTAGCTGGGCCGCAAGGGCCGGATCGTTCATTGCCTCGATCAGTTTGGGATTCTGAAGCAAGTCGAAGAAGCGTCCCTGTTGGATCAGTTCGATGATCTCCGGATCGTCGCGCAGGGCGACAATCTTCGCATTCTCGGCCAGCTCTTTGGCGCCGGGATAGGAAAGGAAACGCCCGGCGCTTTCTGGACGTGAAACGACGGTCCCGACTTTGCCCAGTGTCTGGTAGGCTTGGGCCGGCACGACGTCCACTGCTCTTACGATTTCCCCTAACGAACCCAGCTCGATCGAATTTTTCAACTTGGCGAGCGAAACAGCTATCGCTGGAGCGCTGGGCGAAGGTTGCGGACGAGTAGTCAGCGGAGCGGGCTGATGTTGGACGGTGGCATGGGTGCGCAAATCCCCATTGGCGATCGCGCCGGCTGAACGGATCGCGACGACCACGAGCCAGACGCCGAAGAGTCCGAAGAAAAGCCCGAGTGCCGCGCCGCAAACTCCGTAGAGCAGGCGCACGACCCCGGCGCTTTGCTGGCCGGTGCGTTTAAAGAGAATCGCGCCGAGTGTTGTGATGCCCGCGTAAACCATGAGAGCGAGGATCGCTCCGGCGACGATCGAGATGAAGAGATCGGGGGCGTGCAGAAAAGGACGCACAAGCGGTGAGCAGCATGCGTCCGCCGAAAAACGCGACCGCATATGCCGCACCCAAAGCAAAGAGCCGGACGACCTGCCTGACGGCACCGCGTCGCCAGCCGCGGACGACTTCGAAGAGAATCAGGACGAGGGCAAACGAAACAAAGATCATCTGCCAGAGTGAAGAACCTGTCGTCATGCCATTAACCCGCTGACGCAATCGCGCGTTGACGCAAGGCGTGATCGCAGAGAACGAGCGCCGCCATCGCTTCGACCATCGGCACCGCCCGAGGCAACACACAAGGGTCGTGGCGGCCCCGCGCCGCGAGAGAGGTTTCCTCCTTCGTCGCGGTGACCGTTCTCTGCCGGCGCGCAATCGTGGCGGTTGGTTTGAAGGCGACGCGAAAGATGATGCTCTCGCCGTTGCTTATCCCGCCTTGCACACCACCGGAATGGTTGCTCGTTGTGCGGACCTCGCCGTCCCGGATCTCGAAGGGATCGTTATGCTCGGACCCCTTCATAGTGCTGGCGGCGAATCCGGAACCGATTTCGAATCCTTTCGTGGCCGGCAAGCTGAGCATCGCTTTTGCCAGGTCGGCTTCCAGCTTGTCGAAGACCGGTTCGCCCAGACCGGGCGGAACGCCCCGGATCACGCACTCGATAATTCCGCCTAACGAATCGCCGTCGGCCCGAGCCTGCTCGATCGCCCGGATCATTTTCTCGGTCGCCACCTCATCCGGGCATCGGACCGGACTCGCCTCCACTTGTTCTCGCGTCACCGTGCCCCCAGCAACGACTCGCGGCGAGATCATGTAATTGAGTTACGTATGTCACGAACTCCAGTCCAGGATGAAGGACCGCCAGCACCTGGCGTGCGACCGCGCCGGCCGCAACCCGTCCAATCGTCTCTCGGGCCGAGGCCCGGCCGCCGCCTTGCCAATTGCGAATGCCGTACTTCGCCTCGTAGGTGAAGTCGGCATGCGAAGGACGAAAGGTGGTGGCAATCTCCTGATAGGCTTCCGGCTGGGCGTCTTCGTTGCGCACCACGATGGCAATCGGCGTGCCCAACGTCTGGCCTTCGAAAACGCCGGAGAGAATTTCGCAGCGATCGGCTTCGTTGCGTTGTGAAACGACCGCACTTTGCCCTGGGCGTCGCCGGTCGAGTTCGCGCTGGATGTCAGGTTCGCTCAGCGAAATTCGTGGCGGACAACCATCAATCACCACGCCCACGCCGCCGCCGTGTGACTCACCAAAGGTGGTAATGTGAAAGAGTTGCCCGAAGCTGCTGCCCATCGAAGGGCCACGCTAGCGCGGGTCTTGGCGGAGCGAAAGGCTTCCGGGAAAGCGCGCGACCCGGGAGGAGAAGCGTCTCATGCCGCGTCAGATAGCGGCGAGGGCGGTTTGCAGGTCGTCGCGCAGATCTTCCACATCCTCGACGCCGACTGAAAGCCTCACGAGCGACTCAGTGATGCCGAGGGCGATCCGTTGTTCTTCGGGAATCGCGCCGTGGGTCATGATTGGCGGATAATTCACCAGGCTCTCGACGCCGCCCAGGCTCTCCGCGAGGGAAAAGAGATGGGTGTTTTCGAGGAAACGTCGCGTGCCCGCGAGATCGGTGTCGAGGATCACCGTCACCATGCCGCCAAAGCGGTCGCCCATCTGCCGCTTGGCCAACTCGTATTGCGGATGACTCGTTAGGCCGGGGTAACTGACTTTCCGCACCTTCGGCTCCTTCTCCAGCCAGCCGGCGAGCTCTTGCGCGTTCTCGCAATGACGCTCCATCCGCAAGGCGAGCGTCTTTAACCCGCGCATGGCGAGGAAGCTGTCAAACGGTCCCGCGATCGCGCCGACCGAGTTCTGCAAGAATTGCATCTGATCCCCGAGTTCCTTGTTCTCCCCCACGACCGCGACGCCGCCCACCATGTCAGAGTGGCCGTTGAGATATTTCGTCGCGGAATGAATTACCATGTCGAAACCGAGCTCGATCGGCCGCTGGATCCACGGACTGGCGAAGGTGTTGTCGGAAACAGAAATCGCGTTGTGCTTCCGCGCGATCTTCGCGACCGCTTCGAGATCGATCAGCTTGAGCAGCGGATTGCTCGGGGTTTCCACCCAAACCATGCGCGTGTTCGGCTTGATCGCGCCCTCGATTTTCGAGGCGTCGGTCATGTCGATGAAGGTGAAATCAAGGTTGGCCGAGCGTCGGCGGACTTTTTCGAAAAGCCGGTAGGTGCCGCCATAAAGATCGTCGCTCACCACGACGTGCGAGCCGCTGTCGATCGTCTCGAGCGCGGTCGACATCGCGGCCAAACCGGAAGCGAAAGCCCAACCGCGGGTGCCGCTTTCGAGATCGGCCACGCAACGCTCGTAGGCGCTGCGGGTCGGGTTGATGGAGCGCGCGTAGTCATAGCCTTTATGCCGGCCCGGACTCTCCTGCGCGTAAGTGGAAGTGGCGTAGATCGGAGTCATGACGGCGCCGGTCGATGGATCGGGTGATTGGCCGGCGTGAATGACGCGGGTGGCGAGGTGATGCTTCTTTTTCATTATTTGGGAATCGAATGAATCGCGGATTACCTAGATTTTACGGACAGAAGAGAAGAGACAAGAGGTTGTCGATTGCCTTCCGGTCCTCATCTGCGAAATCCGCGTAATTCGCGGTTCACCTCGCCATGTGTAACCGGAGGTAGGAAAGCAGATCGGTGCGCGTGATCAGGCCGAGGAAATTGTCGCTTCTCCATCACGATGGCGACCCGGCCGCGATCGAATACGCCTAACAAGTCGGTGATATTCGCTTTGGGCGACAAGGTCTCGAGTCGGTCGGTCATGGCCGATTTCACGAGATCGTTAAATTTCGCCGGCTCGCGATGCACTTGCACCAGCAGATCAGACTCATCGATAATTCCGACGGCGCGCCCGGCGCCGTTGAGCACCGGCAATTGGGAAATATCGGCGGAGCGCATCCGCTTGAACGCGGTCAGGATGGTATCGTCAGGGCCGACCGAGATCACTTCGCCCTTTTCGTAGCGATGAGAAATCAGATCGCTCAAATCGCCCTGGGC
This sequence comes from uncultured Verrucomicrobiae bacterium, assembly GCA_963821915.1. Taxonomy (GTDB): domain Bacteria; phylum Verrucomicrobiota; class Verrucomicrobiia; order Chthoniobacterales; family UBA10450; genus Palsa-1392. The sequence continues at coordinate 167,242 of CAWGFS010000010.1, read as the reverse complement.
GGGACGCTCCACAAAGCCCTGCTCCGCCATCCAGAAATCGTTAAACATCTTCGAGAGATATTTATTGCCCGTGTCACAAACGAAGGTGACGACGCGTTTTCTTTTGGTCTGCTGGCGGCAATAGCGGAGCGCACCCCCGAGCAGCGTGCCGGTCGAGGAGCCAGCGAGGATTCCCTCTTTGGCGAGGAGCTCGCGCGCGACAGCAAAACTCTCGATGTCGTCGATCTCGAAGGCGTCGTTGACTAACGACATGTCGGCGATATCGGGAATGAAATCCTCGCCGATTCCCTCCACGGCCCAGCTCCCGGCTTTCTCCAGTTTGCCGGTCTTGACCCATTCATACAGAATTGAGCCGGTCGGATCGGCGAGAATCATCTCCACGTTCGGCTGCACCTTTTTAAAGAAAGCGCCCGAGACCGGTGAGCGTCCCGCCGGAGCCGACGCCGACCACGACCGCATCGAGGTCGTGATTCATTTGCTCCCAGATTTCCGGTCCGGTCGTGGTCTCGTGCGCGAGTGGGTTCGCCGGGTTGCCGAATTGGTTGACGTAGAACGCGCCCGGAATTTCCTCGGTTAACTTCGCCGCCACGTCCTGGTAATACTCCGGATGTCCGCGGGTCACGTCGCTTCTCGTTAGGCGAACTTCCGCCCCGAGCGCGCGGACGTGGGCGATTTTCTCCTGCGACATCTTGTCGGGAATGACGAGGATGATGCGATAACCTTTCGCGCCCGCGATGAGCGCGAGCCCGAGGCCGGTGTTGCCCGCGGTCGCTTCGATAATCGTGCCCGCCCGGCTTCAACTTTCCTTCGCGCTCGGCTGCCTCGATCATCGAGAGCGCGATCCGGTCCTTGATCGAGCCGGTCGGGTTCTGATTCTCCAGCTTCACGAAAAGCTGGCATGGACCGGTATCCATCCGCGTGATCTCGACCAGCGGGGTATTGCCGATCAATGAAAGGATCGCGGGTGGTATTTCAGGTGAAGTCGATTTGGCAGGCGTGGCGTTGGTCATTGAAGATTGGCGGATCGACCAGCGGCGCGCCGGCGACCACAGCTATGCAACACCGCGCTTCGGAATCGTCAAGCGGGCAACAACTTGGCCGCGCGGTGGAGCAAATCGAATCCGCTTCGAGGAGGAACGGCAACTCCTTCGTGGGCGCTACCCGTCGCCTATTTCAGCTCGACCTTAAACATCTCGATCAGATTGTCCGGGTTGAAGCCCCAGCCGTAGACCGTCGTGCCGTCCGCGGAGATGAGCGATGCGACGGTCAAGTCCCAGCCCTCGGGCACAACGACACCGTGGTCCGCAAGGTACTTGGTAAGGAGAATGACGCCTCTGCCATCTCTCCAAATGAAGGCCCGCTGATGCCTCCCCTGTTTCCCTTCGCTGGTAAAGCCGACCGCGGTCTTGCCATCGTCGCTGACATCCAGCGCAGTAAAGCTCACGTTTCTCCCTTGCCCGATCCGTTGGACACCCGTTGCGGGACGCCAGATCCAGGCGCCGCGACCAAGACTCGTGGAGGTATTATAACCTCCGCCCACAATTGTATTGCCGTCTGCGCTGACGGCCTGCGCCTCGCCATTGAACCCGCCGCTCGGCGTGAGGATGAGTTCTTCAACACCGTTGACCCACTTCGCAGCGGTTCGCTGGCCGGTTGGTTGGTCCTGCCAGCCGACGATAACGCTTCCATCAGCGTTGACGGCGTTGGCTCGGGTGGAAGGGCCATCGAAAAGCTTCGGGAGGGCGGTTGCGGGGCCGCCATTGATCAGGTCCCATGTGCCCGCACTGGCTTTGCAGAGCTGCGGTAACCAAACCAGACCGACGGCGAGCGAGCCGTCGTGATTTAGTCCCCACGATCCGCTCAGAAAGATGTCGCAGGGAACACCACCCTCGACCGTGCCGAGATCCAGCCAACTCGTGCCGCCGAGCCATTTTGCCGCGTTGTATTTGCCATCCGAGTTAACATTGCATCCGACAATGGTTGTCCCGTCACCCGAGATTGCGGTTAGACCGCTGCCGCAGCCGTCACCGATGACGACCGCACCGCCGGCTTCCGTGTAATAGAGGTTCGGCGCGCCGAAGGTGCCGACTCCGACGACAATCGAGGCGTCGTCCGACATCGACGTCGGAATCATGTCGATCACGCCAGTCGGAAGAAAACTGACTTCAGCTTTCGCAGATGCGGCACCAAGAAAAGTTAGAATTGCGAGAAGAGCGAAGCGGTTGGTTTTCATAGGTATTCCTTGTGGTTATTGGTTGAAGGGGAACCAAAGATAAGGTTCCCATCTCGTCTGGGTCAAGACATTTACTATTGGACCTTAGTCCAATGCCGTCTCCGCGAAGACCTGCCGGCTCGCGGCTCTACAGGCCGGAAACAGATCGCGGGGCGCGGAGGAACGAGCGACCGGGGAAAAATTCATTGGCGCGGACGAGAAATTACGGAAGATAGCGCGAACGCCTCTCGCTAATTCAGCAATCCGCAATTTCCCATGCCTTCCTTCGACATTGTCTCTGAAATAGACAACCAGGAGATCGACAACGCCCTCAACCAGGCGCGCAAAGAACTCGCCACCCGCTTCGATTTCAAAGGGTCCGTCGCCGGGATCGAGTACGAAAAGGACACGATCATCCTAACGGCCGAGGATGCGTCCCGGCTGCGCGGGCTGCGCGAAATTGTGATCGGCAAATTATCGAAGCGCGGGATCGATTTGCGGAACATCGACCAGAAAGAGCCGGCGATCTCATCGATCGGCCACGCGCGGCAGGAGTTGAAAATTCAACAGGGACTCGAGGGCGACAAGGCAAAGGAGATTATCCTCGCGATCAAGGGCGGCGGCTTCAAAGTGCAGAATCAATTGCAGGATCGCCAAATTCGCGTGACCGGAAAAAAGCGCGACGAACTGCAGGAAGTGATCGCGTTTGTGAAAAGCAAGGACTTCGGCGTCGCGACCAATTTCAAGAACTTTCGCGATTAGGCATCCTGAAGGCAGCGCCAGCGAAATCGAGGGGTTGCGTTGCGCAACCGGGACGCTTCTCGGCAAATTGCAGTAGTAGGCTTCTCATCTTGTCCTTGGGCTTCGCTGCGCTCCGCTCGGGATGAGGGACTAGCCGCCCTGCACCGGCGGCATGATCGCGATCTCGTCGTTAGGCTGAATGACGTGATCGCGTGCAACGAAGTCGAGCCCCGCCCCGACGAGAAGGCCGCGGTCCCATTTCTCGAGTTCCGGAAAATCGCGGTAAAGCCTGGTGAGCAGATCCGCGACCGAGGTGCCGTCCGGAAAATCGAGCGTGATCTCGCTCGCACCGACGATCTCTTTGAGCTGGGAAAAAAATTGAACCCTCATATGGTCGTGCCCTGTTCGATCGTTAGGCCCGATCAAGCTCGAGACGCCTGCGCGAGCTTGTCTTTCCGCAGGACGCCGATGCAGGGCAGGTTGCGATATCGTTCCATGTAATCAAGGCCATAACCGACGACGAATTCGTCACCGATGTTGAATCCGACGTGATCGGCTTCCACCGGGTGCAGTCTCGGCTTCAACTTGCGCAGGAGGACGCAAATTTTCACGCTCAAGGGCTTCTCCGTTTTCAGCTTGTCGCGGATCGCCGCGAGCGTGACGCCGCTGTCGAGAATATCGTCGAGAATGAGGATGTGCCGTCCAGCCACATCTGGCAGCGCGATTTGCTTGAAGACCACTTCGCCAGTGGTGGCGGCCTCGCCATAATAGCTGGCCACGCTCAGGCAATCCAGCTTCAGGGGCAACGGGATGCGCCGAAGCAGATCGGCCATGAAGATAAAGCTGCCGTTCAGGACGGCGATGACGGTCAGTTCGCGGCCTTCGTATTCGGCTGTGATATCCTTGGCAAGCTCATCCAGTCGGCGCAGGATGGTCGGCTCATCGAAAAGAACGCGGTCGAGGTCTTCCTGCATCGGGGTCATTCAACCAGAAAGGCAGGAAAGCAGGAAGACAATGGGAATGCCTTGGAGACGCACGATATCGTCTGCACTGTGTGCGGTTTTGACGAGGAGGACGACTCCCACTGGCCTTTCTTCAGGTTTTCCTGATTCAGTCATTCAGGGCTGCGTGAGCGCGGCTGTAATTTCCTGCGTTAGTATTGGCGTCGGCGTTCAGCGCGGCGCCTCGCTGCCATAGCGCAAGTGCCCGTTCCTTATCTCCCGCTCGTTTGGCAGCTTCGCCGGCGTTGAGGTAGAGGAGTTGCTGATCGGCCGGTTTCAGTTTCACTGAGCCTTTTTCCAACCGCGCGAGCAGTTCATCCAACTGCGCGCGTGCGACCTTGCGCTGGCCGAGAAAGACCGGCAGCGCTTCGTTCGTCACCGCACGGAGCAGGAGCACATCAGCATTGTTAGGCGCGGCGGCGGCGGCTTCATCCATCAGGGTCACGCCTCTGTGGAGGGCCGAAAGTTTACCCGGCCCGATGGGGAGGTCGCGGCTGCGCAGCGTCCAGGCGCTTCCGAGATAGACCCGTGCCAGTTGGTCGTTAGGCTGGATCGCCAGCTTCGCTTTGAGCGCGCTGATGCAATCCACTACGGCCTGCTCATCGCCTCGGAGGCCGCGTCCGTAGAGATCAGCGATCGCCGAATCGGCCGGCGTGGCGTGCAGAAGCGCGCCCGGTGCAACGAGAGCGGCTCCGAGCAGCGCGACCGACGGCCATGTCATTGGAAACAATGGACAAAGCAGCCGGGAAAAACAAACTTGGCTCAAGCCTGAGCGGTGGATTCACGATGCTTTTTCAAAAAAAATGGCGCAATCCGAGCCGGAACATCATCGCCTACACCACCCACAAGGCCGGCTCGATGGTGCTGCACCGTGTGCTGAAGGACATCTGCGAGTTGAACCGCATTCGCTATTATTCGCCTAACGAGAGCCGGACGATGCTCCCGTTCGACCGGATGTTTGCCGGCCACGATTTCATTGCGAAGAAGCGCGGTTGTTTCGGTCCGATCCGATTCTTCGTCCCGACGCAGGCGATCACAGAGGCGAGCGTTATCCTGCACCTGCGCGACCCGCGCGACGTGCTCGTCTCGATGTTTTACTCGTATTGCTACATGCACGCGGGCGAGATCGAGGCGCACACCGGCTACCGCAAGGAAGTCGCCGGGGCGGGGATCGATCGTTTCGTGCTCGATATGGTGGGCGAGCCGTTTTACGCCTACCGAGGTGATTACGGAATCGGCTCACGCTACAAAGAACATGTTGGCACGGTGCGCGATCGTTACGAACGCTACCTTATCGAGTTGCTCGGGCGGCCGAACACGATCGCCGTTTCCTATGAAGAGATGGTCCTGTCTTTTTCGGGCTGGCTGGAAAAAATCGTCGGCGCGTTTGATCTGACTGATCCCGAGGAGACGAGCGCCATCGTCGCCGCACGCCATGCCAACAGCGTCGCAGCCGGCGAGGAAGACGTCTGGTCGCACAAGCGCAAAGTCACACCCGGCGACCACCGGGAAAAACTGCAATCGGAGACGATCCGGCAGCTCGACGAAATATTTGGGCCGATCCTCGATAAGCTCGGCTATTCTGGCGCGTCCTACTTGGAAACGGGGATTCCGGTCTCTCGCCAATAGGTTCTGTCTATCGTCGAGACAGGTGAGATTGTGTTCGGCCAAGCGGGCCTACGGAGCGCGGGCCTGACGAAGTCCGGCTGGTTGGCGCCTAATCTCTGGGCCGCCGTTTTAGTTCCCAAACTCGCAGGGCGGCCAGGAGCAATCTCCGAGTCCTTTCCATTCGGGTCACGACTTGAGGAGGTGGTTCATTTGGCGGAACGGTCTTGTTCCTCGGCCGGAGGTCTTGGCTTGCGCGATCCGTTAGCGCCATGCTCAGGCGTTAGGGCAGCAGATTTCCTCTTCGGTCTGCGTTTTCCTCCAATGGGATCGGGTTCCGCCATATGCACGTAATGGCAATAGCACCTACTGCGCCATGCTCCGCGAAGCGCCCGGCCTGGGACGGGAGACCCCTTGGTTACCGGCCGCGCCAGCACGCCGGTCAGGAGGATAGATGTGCCTAACGGAGAGGCAGATGGACCGTCGCCATCATGCAGCGCGCGCTGCCGCCGGCCAGCTCGATCGTGGGAAGCGAAAGCGGGAGGAGTCGGGCGAAGCGTTCGATCGTCGTGCGCTGTGCGGCCGTGAGATGAGAAGCGGCCCGGGCGGAAAGAACGAGCAGCTTTTCGTGGCCGTTCTGCAACTCAAGCGCGTTCCCGGCGAAGTTGGCGATTTGATCCCGGCCGAGGGCGATGATGGTTTTGCCGGTTGCGGCAAGGGAACTGCGCACGGTCTCCCGCTGCGCCGGGTCGTCGATCATCTCCAGTCCGACGAGCGCGAACTGCGTTCCGACGCACAACATGACGTTGGTGTGATAAATCGGGCGGCCGTCATCGCCGCTGCTCTGGAAGGTGACCGGTTCATAATCGAAGTCGGCACAGAATTTCTCCACCATCTCGCGATCCGCCCGGCGGGAAAGAGAGACGTAGGCGATCCGATTTTCATGATCGAGGACAAGGCTGCCGGTCCCTTCCAGGTAAAGCCCGCGCTCTTCAGAGGGTGAGTAGTCGACGACTTCGCTCACCCGGTAGCGTTGTTGCAGGCTGGCAATGATGTCGTGCCGCCGCTCGGTCCGGCGCGAGGGCGTATACATCGGGTAAAGCGCGATCCGCCCGTCGTGATGGGTGGAAAACCAATTGTTAGGGAAAACCGCATCCGGCTTCTCCGGGGCGAGCGTGTCGTCAAAGACGTGCACTTTTACCGCGGCCGCGGACAGCGTCCGGACCGCCTCATCAAATTCCGCCCGCGCCCGCGCAGTGAGCGTATCGGATGATTCCGTCTCGACTTCCTCCTGGAAAGCATTGTCCAGCGCCGTCTCCGGGTTGGGATAAAACCGGCTGGGCCGGATCATGACGACCGCATTTGCGCTTTGTTCACTCATCTTTGCTCTTTCAGCTATAGCCAAGCCAAGGGGCGAAGCGTCGCCCGAACACTCATTTGCCTGAAAGAATGTTCCCGGGCCAGTTTAGGTTTAACAAATCAGCGTAGGGCAACTCAAAACGAGCGGGCGCGCCGGTGAAATAACCTCCGCCAAGAGGGAAAGAGTTAAGGTGTCTGATCTAAGACGAAACACGCTTTTTACCAACCTCTTCCGGGCCTCGATCGTTCTGGCTGCGGGTGCGTTACTCTCGGTACCGTTGTCGCGTTGGAGTTAAAGTCCTACATCTACGTTGAGAGCAACGCCGGAACGGTGCCGGATCAGAACTCCGTTTTCGCCTTTTCAAACGATGGAGCTGGAAGTCTGACCGCTTTGCCCGGATTTCGTTATCTGACCGGTGGGACCGGTGCCTCGGTTTCCGATTCGTCAGAAATCAATGCCTACCAACAGGTTATTGCGAACTTGTCCGGGACCATACTCAATGCTGTCGCCAGTCACGCCAATTCCCACGATTAATTGCGATGGAACTCTGACTAATATCGAAGGGTATCCTTTTGCGCGCGGCGGCCGGGAAATGGGCCGGATTCCGTACTCAATATCATATGATGATCTGTCCCGCGACCCTGCTTTTCGTTAGGCTAGGGCAGGTCTTAATCGCCGATTCCGCGGCTCGCTTCCCCGGCGACTACCTGCCCACTGATCCAACCCGCCTGATTGAAGCGATCGCGGTCGGCATTTCCTCATCAGGAGCCGGCGTGATCTTTCGTAGCGAGGATGACTCGCGGAAGAATGGCTTAACGACCGCGGCATCGCTTCTCGCCACCGCGCCGATCGGGCTCGCGATCGCGCACAACCGTTACGTCGTGGCGTGCGGCGTCATGCTCCTTGGCCTTTTCATCCTGCACACGTTGCGCCGGCCGGAGAGTAGACCATTACAGGATAACGATGAAAGGCTGGCCGCGAAGGACCCGGCGAGTCTTGAAGTTCTGGGGTGGCCGTCGGCGATCGCTTTTGAGCTAGCCATGGCACAGACATGTGTGCGGCGGCGGGTACCCCGTTTTTTCGACCCGCAAACGCCGAAAAATAATCTTGACATGAAGCCGCTGTTTCGAATCAACTCACCGCCTATGAAATATCCAACCCTGCATAAAGTCATGCTGACGACGGTGGCTTTGGTTGCTTCGCTCGCGCTCAGTGCGCAGGCGGGCCGACCAAGTCTGTCGACAGCGGCACAGAACCATAAGGGCAGCGGCAAGCACCCTTCAATGTCAGCTCGCGCCGCGCACCATCACCTCTTACCGTTCGCCATTTACCAGTTAGATGACGGAACGCATGGAAGATTCCGTCGCATTCGGTAATGGGCTGCAAAACTTCGAGTCGCTCTGGTTTAACCAGTTCGACGTCATTGCCGGTCAGACGTCAATCTCAACCGTCAGCGTCGCCTGGGGAACCCCAATCGCCCCCGATCCAACGCAGAACGGCACGCCGGTGACTATTGCCGTTTGGAGCGATCCGAATGGCGATGGCAATCCGAGCGACGCAGTCCTGCTCGGATCAGTCGCTGGCACGATTCAAAATTCTGGGACCGACACGTTCATCAACTACACCTTCAGTCCGCCGGTTGACGTCAGTGCGTTCAGCAGCTTCTTCGTCGGCGACCTGACTCCGATGAACAACGGACCAGAGCAATTCTTCCAAGGCATCGACGAGACTAACCCGCAGCGGCAGAGCTGGATCGCAGCCATGAGCAGCGGCGGTCCTGTCGATCTTAACAATCCAGGGAACAATGATTTCCTCGGTCTGATCGATGATTTCGGAATTCCGGGTAACTGGGGGATTCGCGCCGACACTGGCAACGCAACGCCAACGCCAACGCCAACGATAACGCCAACGCCAACGCAACGCCGCCGGGTAATACGCTCTGGTACAATGGCGACTTCAATGACGTCGATGGCCTGACCAACGAGCAGGATACGTTCGCACCGGGTTTCTCGCACATCTTTGACGACTTCAACGTTCCGGATGCAGACGGATGGGACGTAACCTCCGTCTTCTCAAATGACCTCGTGAGCACCACCATCATCGGCGCGAGCTGGGAAATCCGGCAGGGAATTACCGCGGGCAATGGCGGCACGCTCATCGCCAGCGGCACCACCGTTACGCCGGTGGTCACTCCGACTGGCCGCAGTGGTTTCGGCTTCATCGAATTCACGGTGGAAGTGACGGGGCTGAGTGTGCACCTGGATGGCGCGGGCGCGAACTATCACCTCAACGTGACGCCGATCGGCAATCTGGACGGTCAGCCGTGCCTTTGATTCAACGACCAGCGGCGCCAACTGCATCGGCACACCTTGCGGCGATAACGACAATGCCTTCCTCGATAGCTCGCTCTTCGGCGCGGTTTTCGAGCCAGTGGCTGACTTCGGATCGCAATTCAGTGACTTCTCGATGGGTGTGAACGGCACAGTGTCTGGCGGCGGCGGACTCACATTGGTGAGCGCGGCCTCGAGCAAGCAGCACGGGCAACGCAGGCAAGTTCGATATAGACTTGCCGCTAAGCGGGACTCCGGCGTTGAATGCCGGCAGGGAGCCCTTGGCACCGCGACCAATATCGTGTTTACGTTCTCGGACACGGTCGATTCCGTGGATAGCACGTCCACGAGCTGTGGCAGGGTCATTAGCACCACGGTCAGCGGCAACACTGTTAGCGTGTTACTCAACAACGTCCAAACCGGCTGTGATGGCTCAGACGTCACGGTGACCTTGACTGGAGTGAATGGTGGCTCAGGCACACTGGCCTCCGCGGCCGTCACCTTTGGACAGTTGGCGTGGTGACGTCAACGGGGATGGCAGAGTCGACGGGACTGACCTCCAATCGGTCAGGTCGAATTCTGGACGTGGTCTGGTAACGGACGCTAACTTCCGCAACGACGTGTCGGGCGACGGCAAGATCAACCACGCGGATATTAGCCTGACAAGAGCGGCCCGGGGCAACTCGCTGCCGTAATCGAGAAAGCTCACAAATCGAATTGCAGCCGGGAGTCGTCCAAACCGGCTCCCGGTTTGCGTTAGACGAGGTCAGCCAATCGTTAGGCAAAAAAGCCATGCCGTGCGTTGCAAAGCGCATTGCATGGTTTTTGTTTTTCGGTCGATCTTCGCCTAACGAATTTCCGATGCGGCTTTTCCTCCCGCTGGAGAACGAAGATGCTCGTTAGGTACAACGGTCGTTGCCGGGCGGAGCGGGCGCCGCTACCCTAACGGCGCGAGGATGCGTGTCGAAACCGCCAGCATTGTTGTTGTGACCGACGGCAAAGGCACCTACGAGATCACTGATCGGATAGCCGCGGCCGTCCGCCGAAGTGGCGTGACGACGGGCGTCGTGACCATATTCGTCAGGCACACTAGTTGCAGCCTGATTCTGATGGAAAACGCCGACCCGACCGCGCGGCGTGATCTCGAGAAATTCTTCGAGCGCCTCGTGCCCGAGGACACGTCCTACTTCGAGCATACCGCGGAAGGCGGAGACGACAGCACCTCGCATATTCGCTCCGTCTTGACCCGCTCGAGCGAAGTCATCCCGATCGCCGACGGCCACCTGCAGCTCGGCACGTGGCAGGGCATTTTCCTCTTCGAACATCGCCGCGCGCCGCACCGACGGCAGATCACGCTTAGTCTGATGGGCGACTCTTCAGGGTAGAGTGAGCTCCGAGTTTGCCGGTTGCAACCATGTACGCCGGCGGCCAATGGCTCTCCGCGAAGCGACCATTGCAAACCAACACCTGCCCCGCGCTTCGCAGAGCGAACCGTCTACAACTCGAGCGAGAAATGGTGCGAGGAAATAATCATACGTTTCGTCAGGTAGAAGCGATGTGCGGCGAAGCGTTGCACCCCGGAATCGAGCTCGAGTTTGCCGCAGCCCTCCGCGAGCGCTTCCGCCACCAGCCAATCGAAGAGCGCGCCGCCGTAGCCTAACGAACGCCCGGATTCGTCCGTCACCAAATCATCCACATAACAAAAGCGCCCGGCAAAAAGCGACTCTGACATCCGGAAACCTGCCACGGCCCGGATCCCGTCCGCGTCTTCCAGAAAGGCCATGCGATAGCCACCGGCGCGTTGCCGTTCCACCTGCTCGACGAATGTCTGTTCGTCCTCAAAGTGTGTTCGAAGTTGCCGCATCACCGGAAAACAGCGCGCCATCGTGGCGGCGTCGCACGCTTCCTTGACCTCATAATTCGTCGTTTCCGCCGGCATCCAGCTCATCTTCTCCTTTGGTCAATTCGATTGCCACTAATTTGAGCGTCCGCTCGAGCCGTTGCGAAGGCGATTTGTTGCTCGCGCTCGACAAGTGCGAGTTATGTCCAATCTGCGCATCACCATTGGTCGGGTCTTGGTTGGAGCTTTCAAATCTTCTTTCCGAAGGAAAAAGCGATCGAAGGCAATCTCCGCTCACCGGAAAAATTCCCGTCGCTTATTCCTCCGCAGGCCGGTTGCCTAACGAATCAATCGCGGCCAGATAACGCTCAACCGAGGTTTGGACGACTTCCTTCGCCCCCGTCGGAATTATCCGATCCCACCACGCGCCGTAGATTCGGTCATAGTCAAGCGACGCAACTGCCGCCGCGATCTGGCGCACGCCCTGGGCCGGCAGCGGCGTCAGGTTTGGGTAGCTGAACATGAAGCTGACCATGCGATCGGGTGTCACTTGCAGGATGTCGCCCGTGAGCAAAACGCCGCGGCCGTTCGCTCGCTCGCGCCAGTGCAGGACCGTACCGCCGGGAAAATGCCCGCCGCAGCGAATCAGGGTGATACCGGGTGCGAGCTGCTTTCGGTTGTTCTCCCAGAATTCAATCGCCGGATCCGGCCGCATGACCCAGGCGCGATCAGCCGCGTGCAGATAAATCGGTACATCATGGAAGGCGCGGCTCCACTCCACCATCGTGGTGTAGTAGTGCGGGTGGGAAATCGCAATTCCGCGCAACCCGCCTAACGAGCGAATCAATTCCACGGTGGCGCCGTCGATCAGGCTGACGCAATCCCAGAGGAAGTTGCCCTCCTGCGTGCGCAAGAGGAGCGCCCGCTGGCCGATGGCGAACTCGGGTGTCGACCCGATTCCGATCAATCCCGGCTCGCATTCCTGCCAGGCATTGCGATGGCGGGCGCGCAGTTGCTCGAGGGTCGTCCACTGCTGGCCCGAAAGCGGAACAAACTGACGCGGATCCTGACAAATCGCGCATTCCGTGGGCGGGCATTCGCTCGCGGCAAACTGCGTGCCGCATGTGGCGCAAATGAAGTTGGTCATTTAAAGGGAGTAATATTTTGGGGAGCAAAAGGTCGCTGGCCTGTTGCCCGAAGGCGTTCGGGGTCCCCAGGGGCCGCGACGCGTCGTCCCGACGCTCATTCGTTAGGTGGAATCACCGCTGTCGTGCGTCCACCGGCGCGCCGCTTTTGCCCCAACTCCTCGAGCAGCTCGATCTGGATCTGCTGAATCTCGAACAACCGGTTATATTGCTTGCGTAAGAGGTGATCGATCTTCTCGTGCAGATGCCGAATTTCGAGCTCCGCTTTCAGGTTCACCTTGTAATCATTCTCGGCCCGTGCCCGATCTCGCGCCTCGGCCCGGTTTTGGCTCATCATGATGATCGGGGCCTGCAGGGCCGCGAGGCACGAGAGGATCAGGTTCATCAGAATAAAGGGATAGGGATCGAAGGCGCGCGTCGCGAGGACGATGGTGTTGATGACGATCCACACGAAGAGGATCACCCCGAAGATCATGATGAACGTCCAGCTGCCGCCAAACGATGCGATCCGGTCGGAAAGGTGCTCCCCAAAGGTCAGGTCCTGGTCGAATTCCTTCCCGATATTTTCGGAAAGGATCTCGTGCTGTTGCAGGCTGTCGATGACTTCCTGGTCGAGCGCGGTCAGTTCCCCGATCTCCTCTTGCAGAACCTCTTTGACGTAATCGCGCCGGAACGCGCCGAGGTCGTTGAGGCAGATGAAACCGTGCGGATCGAAGGCGGGCACTTTTTTTTGGATGAAATCGAGCAGCGACGGTCGGATCAAATCGCCGAGGGTACCCGCACTGGCCGCGAATGTTTTATGACAGACCTGGCACTGCGGCTTGGAGATTCTCCGCCACGATCGAGAATGAACTCAAACTCGCGCCCCTTGTCGACTTCCGTCTTGAAGCGAGGCGGACGGAATTTAAGCTCAGCCATGCGCCGATTGGCCGTTACCTTCTCGTCTGACCATGCGCGTCCTGGCCATCGATGCCTCCTTGCGCAACTCCGGCGTCGCGATCATCGAGCGTCAACGGAGGAAAATTCAAGACGCTCTATTTCGGCGTCATCCACAATCCGAGTTCGCTCCGGATGTCGTCCTGCCTCGTCGCCATCCGCGATCGGCTGGCGGAGCTGATTCACAAGCACGAGCCCGATTGCTGCGCGCTCGAATCGGTCATTTATGTCCAGAGTTACAAGACCGCGATCACGCTGGGCGCGGCGCGCGGTTCGGCCATCATGGCCGCGACCGAGCGCGGTCTGCCGATCTTCGAGTACGCGCCGAAGCGGATCAAGCAGGCGACGGTCGGCAACGGTTCGGCCGACAAAGCGCAGGTCGCCTTCATGGTGCGCGCTCTTCTCAGCCTGACGGAAACGCCGGCGGCCGATGCCGCCGACGCGCTGGCGATCGGTCTCACTCATTTGCGCGCCCAGGAAGGCGCGCGCCTCGGTCTCCCGGGCCAGCTGCAAATATGAGCGGTCCGCTGGAGGTTCGCTGGCTGGGTCGAATCGATTTCGCGGTTGCTCTTGCTCGACAGGAGGAATTGGTCCGGGCGAGGCGCGCTCATCCCGACGCGCCCGACGAATTGTGGCTGCTCGAGCACGAACCGGTCTACACCATTGGCCGCACGCCCGATCGATTGAGTTTGCGCGGGGCGACGCATCTGCCGCATCCGCTTTTCGAAATCAACCGCGGCGGCCAGGCGACCTATCACGGGCCGGGGCAATTGGTCGGTTATTTTCTCATCGACCTGCGCCGTTATGGACAGGATCTACATCGCTATTTGCGCTGGATCGAAGCGCTGCTCATTGAGTTGCTCGCGCAGTCTGAGATAAAAGCGATGAGGCGCGCCGGCCTGACGGGTGTGTGGGTCGGGAGCCCCGAAATCGGCAGGGCGAGCCGCAAGATCGCCTCGATCGGAGTCGGCGTTCGGCATTGGATCACGATGCATGGTTTTGCGCTCAACGTGGGCGGCGACCTGTCACCTTTCGGCGCGATCACTCCCTGCGGGATCGCGAACGTGACCATGACTTCGATCGAAAAGGAGACTGGCGTCAACCCTCCAGTGGAAAGCATTGCGGACCGGATGGCGCAATTGGCCAGGAAACGAATCAACCATCTTGCGATGCCATCGGTTGTAGCCCGCGATGCCTTGTCATCCTGAGCCGTGCCCGTAACGCAGCCTTGCAAAGGCGAGGCCGGGCTTTCAAACGGCGAAGGATCCCCCCAGTTTGCAATGCACGCTTACGCCCGGCGAGCACGCGCCCAGCGCTCTGTGGGGTCCCTCTCCGCGCTTCGCCGGATCGGGATGACAGGAAAAGACAGCGTGACGGCCACGGCGGGCCAAAAAACTGGACGCCTTCTCGATCTGCCATTCATTGAAGCATGGCGATTCCGCTGGAAGACAACTTCAACGACATCATTGGCAAAGCGCAGCGCGGCCTGGGCATCTCCGATAGACAACTCGCGGAGAAATCCGGCGCGAGCGTCGATGCCATTCGAACGGTGCGTGACGGAAAGTTCGATCGCGCCACGCTCGAACCAAATTGCGCCAGCACTGCAACTCGACGCAGATGCGCTGGCCGAGCTGGCGCAGGAGAAATGGCGGCCTAACGAAATCCGCATCGACGGCTTGGCGCAATTCAACACCCCGTATCACGACATGATGGTGAACGCCTATCTCGTCTGGGATCCGGCGAGCAAGGAGGCGGTCGCCTTTGACAGCGGCGCGGATTGCTCGGCGATGCTCAAACACAGCCAGGATAGCGGCCTGACGATCAAGCTCATCCTGCTTACGCACGCCCATCCCGATCACGTTGCCGATCTGGACCGGCTCACCCACACGACCGGCGCGCCGATTTACCTGTCGAGTCGGGAGAACGCGCCCGGCGCGCGGGCAATCGAAGAGGGGAAGACCTTCACCGTCGGGAAGCTGGAAATTGAATCGCGCCTGACCTGGGGACATTCTCCGGGGGGAATGACTTTCGTCGTTCGAGGACTGGCCCGGCCTGTCGCGATCGTGGGCGACTCGCTTTTCGCCGGGTCGATGGGCGGCGGTAACGTTTCCTACGGGGATGCGGTGCGCAACAATCTGGAAAAGATTCTCACCTTGCCTGACGAAACCATCCTTGGTCCCGGGCACGGCCCGATGACGACGGTGGGCGAAGAGAAAAGGCATAACCCATTCTTTGCCCGGTAGCGCGAGTCTCTCCCGCAACCGGGGAACGAGTTTGGCTGGCTGCAGGCTGGCGGCTTGGGTTAACTTTCGGCATGAACATCGCTTTTGTTGGAGTCGGCCGGATGGGGGCGAACATGGCCCGCCGCCTGAAGGATCAGGGTTTTCACGTCACGGCCCTTTACGATGCCCACCGTCCCGCTGCCACGACCCTCGCGCAGGAACTCGGCAGCTTTGCCAGTCAATCGTTAGGCGAAGTGACCGCCAGCGCCGACGTGATTATCACCGTCGTTTCGGATGATGCGGCGATGCGCGAAATCTTTGCCGCGCCGGACGACAACCTGCTCGCTAACGCGCAAGGGAAGCTCTTCATCAACTGCGCCACCATTTCGCCGGAGGTGCATCTGGAGGTGGAGGACCTGGCGCGCAAGGTCGGCGCGCAGACGCTTGAAGCCTGCATGGCCTCGAGCATCACGCAGGCGCGCGAAGGAACGCTCTATCTCATGTGTGGCGGCGAGAAATCCGCCTTCGAACGGGCGGAACCGATCCTGCAGGCGCTCGGCTCATCGATTCGCTATATCGGCAAATCAGGCGAAGCCGCCAAGGTCAAGGCGCTCGTTAACATGGTGATGAACATCAACACCGCTGGGCTCGCCGAGGGTCTCGGCTTGGGCGACGCGCTCGGGCTTGATCTGACGATGTTGCGCGAAGTCTTCAGCGAAACAGGCGCGGGTTCGCGCGTGCTTGCAAACGGACGGCGAAGACATGCAGAAGCGCGACCACGCCTGCTTTTTCTCCGCGGCACACGCGGCCAAAGACAGTGGGATCGCGCTGCATCTGGCGGAATCGGCGGGACTGGAACTTCCGCTCGCCCGCGCCACGAAACGGCAATATGACCGAATGATTGCGGAGGGGCTGGGCGAGCTGGACAAATCAGGAATCGCGGAGCTGACCTTTAAGGGTCGCGGCGCGCGGGCGAAAAATAAGTCGATTCCAAAATACGGCGAAGGACCTCGCAATAAACAAGCTGAGAGCGCGCCGCTAGGGACGAATTCGTCCCGCGCCCGTGTAAATGTTCATCGATTCCCCACGCAGAAAACCGATGAGCGTTTGATTATTGGCCTGCGCAAATTCGACCGCCAGGCTGGTGGGCGCGGAGATGGCCGCGATGATTGCGATGCCAGCCGCGAGCGCTTTTTGCGTCATCTCGAATGAAACGCGTCCGCTCAGGAGCAGGATGCATTCGCCTAACGGAAGCCTTTTCGCGAGCAATTGATGCCCGATCAATTTGTCGAGGGCGTTATGCCGCCCAACATCCTCGCGCAGGAGCAGCAACTCACCGCTCGCGTCGAAGAGCGCGCAGGCGTGCAGGCCGCCGGTTCGCTGAAATGTCTCCTGCGCCGCCGCCAGCTTTCCCGGGAGCTGAAGAATCACCTGGGACTCGATCGTCGGCGCAGTTTCGATCGGCGGAAATTGCATGCATCACCGCCTCGATCGTGGCTTTGCCGCAAATTCCGCAGCTCGATGAGCTGAAAACGTGGCGGCTCAATTTCGCGGGGTCGAAACGCGCGGGATCGGTCAGGGCGATGCTGACGACGTTGTCCGACGGTCGCTCGGTCGTTAGGCAGGAAGTGATTTCGAAAATTTCCTTCGACTCGCGCACAATCCCCTCGGTCAGGGCAAAGCCGGCCGCCAGCTCGCTATCATGTCCCGGGGTGCGCATCACGACTGCAACCGGGTGTCCTTCGATCCGAATCTCGAGCGGTTCTTCAACCGCGACCTCGTCCGGCTGCCCGGGCCAGCGCTTCCCGGCCTCTAGCCTAACGATCCTGGTGGGTTTGGCGGCGGCGCGCGTTTTCATAGTCAGTCGGGGTATTAAGATTGGCGAAAAGGTGCTCTTCCGGCGGAGAGATGGCGTGCTCGCGCACTAGTTTCTTTCTCAACGCGCCCCGGACAAAGCTCTCCATGGAGAAATCGCGGCTCATCAGGTTGGTGGCGGCGAGCGCGACGCAGCGGACGGGGTAAACCGCTGCCAGCGGCTCGAAACCACGCGACGAACGTGGCACCACACCCTGGTCGTCGCTGCAACGCGCGAGGAGGGAGCGAAGAAAATCAGCGCTCATCGCGGGGAGATCGACCGCCAGCACGACGAGGTGTGGCGAGGAACATTTCCGGAGCGCCGTCGCTACCCCGGCGAGTGGCCCCGCCCCCGCGATGACATCGGCCACGATCTCGAATTCACGCCACGCTTCCCGCGGCGGGCCGGAGATCATGAGCTGCTCGGGGGAGAGCGCCCGGAGCGTTTCGATTTGCCGGCGCCAGAGCGGCTGACCCGCGATTTCGAGGGAGGTCTTGTCGCGGCCCATGCGCGACGATTTACCGCCGGCGAGAAGGACCGCGCTGTGGCGCATCGTTAGGCGGTCTTTGCCGCCGGCGGTTGCAGGATCCTGAGCCTGCGCCTCGCCCACGCTGATCCGGCCGTCGCTCAGGATGCGGGCGCGCAGGCCGCCGCGGTCGGCGAGAAATTGTTCCGCACCAGGAGCGAACGCGATGTTCATCCAGGAGCACGGTTTGCAATGCGCCGTGCCATGGAAACGCACACCCTGCAGTTCGAAGTCCGCCCCGATCAATTCCATCAGGTCGACTCCGGATACGATCACGTTACGCCGGAGCACCCCGGGAGATTTCGTTAGGCCAAAGTGCTCCGACATCAGGCCGACGACTTCGCACGACAAAAAAGTGATTTGCCCTTTGTAATCGTCGGCGTAGTCGAAGAACCGATCGCCACGAAGGCCGCGGCCGGCGACACACTCGACCTGCTCCGCCTCGACGAGCGGGAAATCATCCGGCGGCTGGCCGTGATGGCCGTAGTAGTTGTGGCCCGGGGACGTGAAGATTTGTTCGATGCGCATCAGTGAAACACCTGCAGAGGAAGAAAATGTTCGACCTTCAACGTTCAACGTTCAACGTTCAATTGCAGACACATGGTGCGGCAATCTTCGCAAGAACGTTGAACGTTGGACGTTGAGCGTTGAACGTTATCCCCAATGGGAACTGTCCGGCGTGTTTTTGCTTATCTGAAGCGCTATCCGCTGCTCGCGCTCGGAACGCTTTCCTGCGCCATTTTAGGGACGCTGATGGTGGTTGTCTTCCCGGCGGTCACGAAACTGGTGATCGACGAAGTGCTCGTGCAACGCCGGCCGGAACGTCTCACGCCGCTCGTTTTGATCGCGGCGCTCGCGTTCGTTCTGCAGCACGGATTGAATTCCATCCGCATCGTATTGAACAACACTTTCGAGCAGAAGGTGATCTTCGATCTGCGGAGCGACCTTTATTCGCACATCCAGATGTTGCCGCTGCGCTGGTTTGATAATCGCGCGACGGGCGATTTGATGACGCGCATTTTGGAAGACGTGAATTCAGTCGAGCGAATGCTGATCGATGGGGTGGAGCAGGGCGTGGTGGCGTTGTTGCAAGCGGTGATCGTGCTCGGGATGATGTTTTACGTCAGCACCTCAGCTCACCCTGGTGGGGCTGGCGCCGGCGCCGTTGCTCGCGGGCGGCGCGCTTTGGTACACGCTCACCGCGCACCGCCGTTATCGGCTGCAACGGCGCGCGTCGTCGGCGATGAATTCGCTGTTGCACGATAACCTGGCGGGCATCCGGCAAATCAAGAGTTTCGTGCGCGAACGCGAGGAGCATGGGCGCTTTAACTCGGTGAGCGATCAACTGCGCCACGCCACGCTCGTGGTCATGCGGGTGTGGGCGATTTATAACCCCTCGATGTATCTCATCGGTTCGTTAGGGATCATCCTCGTAGTGTGGGTGGGCGCGCGCGCGGTGCTCGGCGGCACGATGGCGGTAGGCGACTTGGTCGCGTTCCTGATGCTGACGGGATTTTTGTATGAACCGATCAACAAGCTCCATCAGTTGAATCAACTGGTGCAGGCAGGACGGGCCGCGGGCGAGCGTGTTTTCGAGATCATGGATCAACCGATCGAACCAGGATGGGACGTGCAAACAACGAGCCACGGGATCCGCGGCGACGTGCGTTATGACGAATGTGAGTTTCAACTACGGCGATGAACACGCGCCGGCGTTGCAGCAAATCAGCTTCCACGCGCGGCCCGGCGAAACGATCGCGCTCGTCGGCACGACCGGCGCCGGGAAATCGACGCTGGTGAACCTTCTCGCCCGTTTCTACGAATTCACCTCCGGTGCGATCACGATCGATGGGCGACCGATGCGCGAATTTGGAGTCCACACCTTGCGCGAGATGATTGGGATGGTGACCCAGGAAAGTTTTCTTTTTAACGGAACGATCCGCGAAAACCTGCTTTTCGGGAAACCGGATGCAACCGATGAGGAATTGCTCGAAGCGACAGAGGCG
This sequence comes from uncultured Verrucomicrobiae bacterium, assembly GCA_963821915.1. Taxonomy (GTDB): domain Bacteria; phylum Verrucomicrobiota; class Verrucomicrobiia; order Chthoniobacterales; family UBA10450; genus Palsa-1392. The sequence goes on along the minus strand of CAWGFS010000010.1, from coordinate 147,463 downwards.
GCGAACGCGCGTTCTTTCATCGAGCGCCTGCCGAATGGGCTTGGCAGCGTCGTCGGCGAACGCGGGGTGAAATTGAGTGTCGGCGAAAAGCAACGGCTATCGATCGCGCGCGCCCTGCTGAAGGATCCGCCCATCCTGATTCTCGACGAAGCGACCGCGAGCGTCGACACCACGACCGAGCGGTTGATCCAGCAGGCGCTCGAGAACCTGATGTTTCATCGCACCTGCATCGTGATTGCCCATCGACTCTCGACCATCGTGCGCGCGGACCAGATTCTGGTGCTCGATCACGGACGGATCATCGAGCGCGGAACGCATGCCGAGCTGCTCGCGCTTGGCGGAAAATATGCGCGACTTTGTGAGCAGAGCTTTCTCGAGACTCCGGGAGGCGAGATTGGATCACTCGCCGAGCTGACCGCGTCGTGATTTGCCAACGAAGCGTCTACAAGCTTGGCCGGCCGGTGAGCGTGCGGAGCGACCTCAACGCCGGACATGCTCAACGGGACCGAGTCAAGGAACGGGGACGTCGTCGTCCTCCTCGACTAACCAAAGCTGGTTCGCGGCCGATTCCGTTATCCGTTAGGCACGGAGGCGTTCGGAGAGGGAGAGGGGGCGGTAGCATGCGCGCCGGGAATGACGAGCGTCTGGCCGATCTGCAGTTTCCGGTCGTTTTCGATGTGGTTGAATTTTTGCAGCTCGTCGATGCCGACTTTGTGCATTTTCGCGATCGAAGTGAGCGTCTCGCCCCGGGCGACGACGTGGGTCGATCCGCCCGCGGCCGCCGCCGGTGAAGAGGTTTCTCCTCCGACCGGCAACGGGCTGCCGAGAGAGGTTCCCCTGGGGTGTTGGATCTCCTGCTGCAAGCGCAGAATTTGTTGCGAAAGCGCGTCGATTTTGATGTTTTGCTCGTCAATCTTCTTCGTCAGGCTGAGGAGCTGGGTGGCTTCCGATCCGCCCGCGGCGGGAGTGGGGCTTTGGGCGTCCGCGTGGATCGCAAGCGAGACGGAGAAAAGAAGAATCGCGAGCGTGCGGAGGAGGCGAGTCATGGGCAAGCTTGGCACCTCCGTGGTGTGCTGGCAAGCTGGCGACGGTTTGCGTTTCGGGTGCATTCACGATAGCGTTTTTTCATGCCAGAACGGACGGAAAAACCGGTGGCGCCTGTGCCGTGGGGACCGAAGCAAGGTGATGGCGGTGGGCCGAAATCTCCCGACGTTTCCAAGCCGGACACGCGTGATTTGCTCAAGAAGATGCGCAAGGTGGATCCGAACCAATCGAAGCGCTACCGGCAGCGCACCGGCCAGTGACGAGCGACTCGTTAGGCGGGGGGGTATCCGATTTTCCGACGCTTTTGCGACGGCACGGCCTGCTCAATGAAGCGGCGCTCTTCCCGCCCGCGATCGCGGGTTCTCCCGCCTCATCTTTTACGCCAACGCAGGCGACGACGATTCTTGCCTTCAAATTCACCGGTGGCGTTTTGGTCGCGGGCGATCGGCGCGCGACGGCGGGCAACACCGTGGTTTACGATCGCGCGGACAAGGTGCTCGAGATCGACCGGCACTCGATCATGGCGATCGCGGGCGTGCCGGCGACGGCCTGGGAAATGGCGCGCGTGCTCGAGCATTCGCTTCAGTATTTTCGCCGGACCCAGCTCCAGGAGATGAGCGTGGATGGAAAGGTGCGCGCGCTCTCGAAACTGCTGCGGGATAATTTTGGCTTCGTCGTGCAGGGCATCGGCGTGGTCGTGCCGATTTTCGCGACCTACGATTTCGCGGGCGACGGACAGGCGCGGCTTTATTTTTACGACGCGATGGGCGCGCAGTTCGAGGTCACAGAATATGCGGCGACCGGTTCGGGTTCGCCCGCGGTGCGCGGCGTCTTGTTTTACGAAAACCAGCTGGGGGAAAAAGCCGTTGCACAAATTGCGCGAAGAAGATGCGGTCACGGTCGCCCTGCGCGCGCTCGACACGGCGGCGGAAGCCGACACGGCGACCGGTGGGGTGGATCGTAACGCGCGGATTTTTCCGCTGATCAAGATCATCTCGCGCGACGGAATCAAGACGCTGCCGGAGAAGCAGATCGCGGCGCGCTTCAAGAGCACCGTCGCATGATCGAAGAACCGTATCGCTGGGTCGAGGCGATCGCGAACCGGCGCGAATACATCGAGACGCAGCTGGCGCCGGGCAGCCCGATTGCGGCGCTGAGTTATCGCGACGGCATCCTCTTCGTGACGATCGGGCGGGCGCGGCAGAAGCTCTTCGAGATTTACGATCGGATCGCGATGGGAGCGATCGGGCATCCGGGCGACATCGAGCGTCTGCGGATGGCGGCGATCGAGCTGGCGAGCACGGAAGGCTTTACCCGCTCGGCGGCCGACGTGTCGCTGCGGCGACTGGCCTTTTATTCGCTCAGCCCGGTCCTGAAAACGGCTTTCGAGCAGGTTTACGGCGCGCCGTATCTGGCGCGAATGATATTTGCCGAGGTGGGCGCGACGCCGGCAGAAGATTTGTTTTTGCGAGTGGAATACGACGGCTCGATCACCGCGAATGGCCCCGCCACCGATGCGCAGCCACCGCGCTTCAGCGCCGTCGGCGGGACGACGCGCGGGACTGAGTTGATGGAAGAGCTTGTTGCGGCGCGAGCACGATCCCGGTTGCACCTTGAACCGGGCGATGAAAGTCGCGCTCGATGCCTGGAGCGCCGGGAGCTTGCCGGCGACAGAGGGAAGTGGGAACGAGATTCCGTCGGTCGAGGCCCTTCGGAAACACCGGACGGAAGAACTGCAGAGCGCGACCGTCGAAGCGTGCGTTCTGGAGCGAAGCGGCCCGAACGCGATTCGCTACCGTCCGCTTGCAGGCGAGGAATTAAAGGAGCTGACCGCCGCCTAACGAATCAGCACGCTTGCGCGCGGCCCGAGGCCTCGATAAGAGAAAGCATGCGACGCGCGTTCCCGTGGTTCGGGTTGCTTCTCCTGACGATTTCGTTCGTCTGGCTGGTTCGCCTGCCGGGACCGATGCATCCGGCGCCCGCTGCCGGTCGGTGCGCGGCGAGCGGCCGCTCGTAGTGGTGCTCGATCCCGGGCATGGGGGCACGGATTCCGGCGCGATGTGCGGCACAATCATGGAAAAAGATCTGACCCTCGATGTTGCCTTGCGGGCTGAATTGCTCCTGCGCCTGAAGGTTATACGACTGTCTTGACGCGCGATAGTGATCGCTACGTCTCGCTCGCAGAGCGCGCCGCGATGGGAAATCACGCGGATGATTCGCTCTTCGTCAGCATTCATTTCAATGACGGACAACGCGCGACGGCGTCCGGGGTGGAAACCTATTATGCGGCGCCAATCGGCTGGGCCGGCCGGGTTTTTCTCGTGGTTGTCTTTCTGGCAGCGATCCGCCTCTGCTCCGCTCGCCGCCAAGAGTGAGAGCCTCGCGCGTTTTATCCAAGCGGCCTTGGTGGAGCGGACGCGTGCACTCAATCGCGGAATCAAGTCGGAGCAGTTTTATGTTATCGCCAACGTGCGGCATCCGGCGGCATTGGTGGAGGGCGGGTTCATCACGAACAAATCAGACGTGACGAAGCTGACGACGACGGAATATCGTCAGCAGATTGCGATGGCGATCAGCGACGGTGTGCATCGCCATTGGGAAGCCGCTCGGCGGGACGAACCGACGCTTACCCTGGCCGCCGCACGGCCTGAATAACTCCAAAAAACGATTCGTCGTATAGCCCCATGAAACGAAGCTGGCTCGCTTTCCTTGTCTTCCTGCTTGGCCGGTGCCGGCATGCTGCGGGCGGACCAAACCACCTCCGCGGTGCAGCAGGCACTGAAAGACCAGGGTTTTTATTACGGGGACGTGACCGGGGAGAAGACGGCGGACACGACGGCCGCGATTCGGCGCTACCAAATCCGCAACGGCCTGCAGATCACCGGTGAGATTGACGCCGAGACATTGCGTTCGTTAGGTGTGGGCTCGGGCGTGGCCCGCTCCGCCGCCCAGGCGCAACCGACGGCGGCACCAGAGGAGGAATCCAGTGACGGCGGGACGCCCACCCAATCCGCTGAGATTTCGCCGCAGCCGCCGCCCGCCAATTATCCATCGCAACGCGTCCCGGGTGAGCCTGATGGACCGGGCTCCAGCCAAGCGCGGCCCGTGATGAGTGACGTGTTTGCAGGGACCCCCTACGAAATTGCGCCGCCTGATTTGCAGCGTCACGTCATCGTCGGCGCGCAGACGCTCCTCGCCCGCTACGGCTATTATTGGAACGGAATCGATGGCGAGTTCGGGCCCGGCACGCATTCGGCGGTGCGCCGGTTCCAGGCCCGCGCGGGTCTCGTGCCGGACGGCCGCCTCAACATGGAAACGCTGGCTGCCCTTGGTTTGCTCCCCGGTCAGCGCGCACCCGGATTCCGCGCGCCGCCGCGCCGGCTGCAAGCCGGCCGATCTACCGCGGCGAGTGGGTGCCTTATCGTTAAGTGCGCTGCCGGCCTAGCTATCGCCTGGCGTCGGGAAAGCGCACGGATTGCAGCTCGGCGAAAACCTTGCCGACAAAAATGCTCGCCTCGAACGCGCAGCAAAAGCCGGTCGGAATCGTCGGAAACCCAAATGCTGGCGCGTCGGAATTTCTTGTGCGGTTCGAGTTCACGTTTCTTGCCGATCTTGTTGAGCTGGAGATCGAGCTTGATCGCGGGGTAGGTTCCGGCCGCGATCGTGATCGGCTCGCGGGCTGAGACTGTGAGCGTGGCCAGGTAGGCACTGGTGGCCGGATAAACCACCAGTCGATAGACGTCGCCTTCATGCAGCGCCTGGCTGCGGACGTAAAGCAGGGTGGAATGCATGTCGAAGACGCCGCCCGCGAAGGAAAACGTGCTCGTCTTAGGCGTCTTTTTTGATTTGGTATCGGTGCGGATCCGCTCAACCGAGTCGCGCTTGAAGACAACGTCGGTGGTGACGGTCTTGTTCCGCACTTCTTCGACCTGGTGCATCGTGATTGGGCGGAGCGTCGCCGCATCGGCCAGCGCGCGGTGGCGAACGTCGAATTTCCAAAGCGCCCGAACCAAGCCAACGGTCTGTCCGATACCCTGCAGTTGAAGCCGCTCCTCACTCGTATCGAAGCGCATCTCGGCGGTGGCGGCGACCAGGCCGTTCCAGCCAAAGTTGTAGGTCGCGACGAGCGGGCGGGGATTGGGGAAATCGCCTCGCGGAAGAAGCGTCACGGTTTTCTCCCAATCGAGAGGAGCTCCCGTGGCCGTCAGATGGAGAAGAATCGCGACTGACCAGAACGCAATCTTCCGTCGAAAGCCCACGAGCGACCCTCCGCTGCTGGTCGGCGACTTGCAACCGAAGGAGACCGATCGAATCGCGGAGCGGCGAACACATTCGGAGGGAAAAAAAACGCACGCCGGCGGCGTGCGCTTTTCCGTAAGAATTTATCTGCTCGTTAGGGCTTGGCCTTCGCCGGGCTGACGCTGGCCTTCGGCGCCGGAGTGGCGGAAGCCGCGGCCTTGTTCAGCTGGGTCACCACGTCGTTGGTGAAATCCATGTCGGGCCGCGCAAACATGACCATCGGCACGCCATTCAGACTCACGCCTGAGCTGTCGAAGACAAGGTCCATGTTCGCCGCCTTCACCTTCGTCATCACGACGTCGGTGATTTCCTTGACGATTCCGTCGCGCATCCGCACTGCCTGTTCCTGCAACTGCTTCTCGCGTGTCTGGCGAAAATCGTTGATCTCGCGTTCCATGTTTTTGATGCTGGCGATCTTTTCGTCGCGCTCTTTTGCCTTTTGCGTCTTGGCGTCGGCGCTCAGGGCCGGGGCTTCGAGCTGCTGATTTAGCTTGTTGATCTCGTCGAGCGCTTTTTTGTAGGTATCGGCACGGTCGTCGTATTCCTTCTTCGCGGCGTCCTTCGCGTCGTTGATTTTCTTCTCGGCGTCCTTGGTCTTGTTGTATTCCTTGAAGGCCCGATTCATGTCGATGGTGCCGACTTTCATGCCTTGCGCGAAAGCTCCCGCGGGGAGCGCAAACGCGGAAAGAACGGCGACGAGGATAAGCTTTTTCATAGATGTAAGGTGAGACTGGTAATTGGGATGGGTATAGACTGCAAGTGCCACCTTTCGTTCAAAATTGGTAACCGACGCTGAACTGGACCTTGGGGCCATTGGTGTTGTTGTCTTTCTGCAGAGGAATGCCGTAATCGATCTTCAACGGGCCGATCGGGAGATCGAGCCGCACACCGACGCCGACGTCGGAAGCGATATGCTCGGTGCCGAAGTCATATGAATCGGCATTCACGTAGCCGGTGTCGTAGAAAACGGCGCCACGGATTCGCGGGATGATCGGCATGGTGACCTCAACCGTGATGCGGGCACTGGTATTGCCGCCGATCGGTTCGCCGTTGATATCTTTTGGCCCGACATCGCGGAAGTCGAAACCACGGAGATTGTTGGCGCCGCCGAGGTAGAGCCGGTCGAAGATAGGCACGCTAGTGCCGCTGCCCCAAGTGCTGACGACCCCGACTCCGCCATCAAGGGTGAGGATGATGTCGTATGGAAAAAGGAAGTACTGCGCTGCCTGGAGGTCGAAGCCATAGGTTTGGACGTTGCCGCCGAGAAAACCCCCGGCGAGAAACGGGGTCAGGACGACACGATGGCCGTGGCGGGTAAGGAAAACACTATCCCGCGTATCGTAGTTTAGGATGGCGCCGATCTGGCTCTTCAGATGATTGCCGGCTTCGGCGACGATCGTCGGAGACGCGCCGAAGGCGACGTTGAAGATGTCGATTTCCTCGAGCCGGTAATTGAGGTTGAGGGCGAGAAAGGGCAGAAGCGGCTTGCGCGCGTCAATCGTGAAACCGTAGTTCCGCTGGTTGTATTCGACGCTCAGAAAGCTCGCCTCGCGGTAAAAGAGGTCTCCGCCTAACGACAAACGCTGGTCAAGAAAATACGGATCGGTCAGGGAGAGGATGTAATTTTGTGACTCCGTGCCGGTCTGGATGCGCAAGCGGAATTTCTGGCCGCCGCCGGTGAAGGTGGGAAAGTTCAAGAGGTCGAAGTTGCCCTGAGTCAACTCGACGAAGCCGATCAGGCTTTCGATCGAGCTAAAGCCGGCGCCGAAATTGAGTGCGCCGGTGCGTTTCTCCTGCACCTGCACGAGGAGGTCTTTGCGACCGGGAATGCCGGTGTCTTCGGGATACGTATCGACTTTCTCGAAATAGCCAAGGTTCTCGAGCCGGGTCTTGCTCGTCTCGACCCGGACGGTGTTGAAGATGTCGCCCGGCAGGATCAGGATTTCGCGGCGCAGCACCTTGTCCTTGGTGCGGGTGTTGCCGGCGATGTTGACCCGCTCGACAAAGGAACGAGAGCCTTCCGAGATGGTGTAGGTGAGATCCACCACGCCCGGACCAGCCGATGTGCCCTGCGGGAGAATGTCGACATCGACAAAGCCGCCCGCGCCGTAGCCGTCGACGAGCGCCTTGCTGTCGTCCTTTAATCCCTTTGGCGTATAAATTGAGCCTTCCTTCATCTTGACCAGTCGCGCGCAAAATCGGTTCCTTCGCGACCTCCTGCCCTTGGAAGACCAGCTTGCCGACGTGATATTGAACGCCTTCGTTGATCATGATAACCAGGCGCACCCCTTTCTGGATGCGCTCCTGTCGCACCTCGGGGATGGCGATGTCGATGTAGCCGTGGTTCTGGTAAAACTCGCGGATGCTGTCGAGATCCTGCTGCAATTGCGCCTGGTCCAGCCGGCCGGACTTGTCGAAGAAGGCGATCGGCGTTATCGCCTTGGTCTTCATCTGGTGCCGCAGGACGCGATCGCTGAATTTGGTGTTGCCTTGGAACACAATCGCGCGGATCGCGCCTTTTTCGCCTTCGTTGATCGTGTAAATCGCGCGGGCCGTGCCGTGGCTTTCATCCGTCACGAGCTGCAGCTGCACGTCGACGCCAGGGAATCCTTTGCGCTGATAAAAATCGATGATGTTCTGGCGGCCTTCCTCAAGCTTTTCCGCGTCAGACGGCGATGGCACCTGGAACTTGATCTGGCTGCGCACCTTACTGGCTTTGAAACTCGTGGCGCCGTCGATTTCGATCTCCGTTATCAGCGCCCGGGTGGCAAGAATAACCTGGACGCGGACACCATTGCCGGCCGGTTCGCCAAAAATGCGGACGTTCTGGATCTTGCCCGTGTCGTAAAGCGTCCGGATATCGTCTTCCACCGTCGTCTCAGAATATGGCTGGCCGACTTTCGTGCGCATATTGGCGAGAACGCGGTCCTTGGCAACGGTTTCGGGCCCGACGTAGCGCACTTCGATCGAGGTGATCGTGACGCCTTCCACGCCTTGAGCGCGCGCCCCCGGCGACAACCCGAAGGCCCAGCCTAACGAAAGGAAAACCGCCGCGAAGCGGAGAGACGAGATCAGATTTTTCATAGACAAGAGAGCGGTCGTCCGACAGCTGTCAGTGCTGAACAGGCGTATTAGATGGGTAATGCGAGTGGCAACGTCAAGGCAGGAATGATGGAATTTGTAAGGGCGATGGCCCGTTTGCTGCCGTTAACCATCAATCATCAATCAGAAATTTCAGAGCAGCTCGTACCAATTATTGCGGCGACGCGGTTCGTAGCCGGCCTCACGAACCAGCCGTTCGATCTTTCTCGCATCGAGACGGAAGGTGGTGCCGGCACTGCTGACGACGTTTTCCTCCATCATGACGGAGCCGAAATCGTTCGCGCCATATTTCAGAGCGATCTGGCCGATCTCCGGCCCTTGCGTGACCCACGAGCTCTGGATGTTGGGAATATTGTCGAGAAATATGCGGGCCAGTGCCTGCATGCGCAGATACTCGGCGGAACCGGTCGGATGATCGACTTTCAAGACCGTGTGTTGCGGCTGAAACGTCCAGCAGATGAACGCGGTAAACCCGCCGCTCGCGTCCTGTTGGTCGCGCAACCGCTGCAGATGTTGGATGCGATCCTCGATCGTTTCGACGTGGCCAAACATCATCGTCGCACTCGACTTCAAGCCGAGCTCGTGCGCCACCTGCATCACCTCGAGCCATTGGTCGCTCTTGCATTTGAGCGGCGCGATTCGTTGCCGGACGGAATCGACCAGAATCTCGCCGCCGCCGCCCGGGATCGAGCCAAGCCCCGCTTCCTTAAAACGCGAGATCACTTCGCGGAGCGGCATCTTGAACGTCTCGCGCAAAATGCTGGAACTCCGGCGGGCTGAAACCGTGGATGTTGATATGCGGATATTTTTCCCGGATGTGATGGAGCAGATCGAGATACCAATCGAAGCCGAGCTTCGGATGATGACCGCCCTGCATCAGGATTTGCACGCCGCCCGCTGCGGTCAGCTCATCGAGCTTTTGGTCGAACTGTTCGCGCGTGAGAACGTAATGATCGTCGTCCTTCTCGGTCCGATAAAACGCGCAGAACTTGCAGTAAACGTTGCAGACATTGGTGTAATTGATGTTGCGATCGACGATGTAGGTGACGATCTCGCGGCCTCGGTTCCCGTAATGCTTTTCTTTCGCCAGGTTGCGCCGGGCGTCGGCCAGCGCGCCGAGCTCCGCGAGCGGCCAGCGGTAAAGCTCGAGCGCTTCCGCCGCCGAGATGCGTTGGCCGTCGAGAATTTTCTCCTGCAGGGATTCGCGGTTGAGCGCCACCATCGAGCGCAATCTAGACGAGCGCGAACGGCTGCGCACGCGGCGCCCTCAACTTTTCAGCAAGCCGTTCTTTTTCCGGAACGCAGCACGCGCGCATCAAACTCGGCCGGTTTGTCAATCATGAGGACATGCAAAATGTCGTCGCAGCTCCCGCCGGGAACGAAAAGCCGCGCGCCTAACGATACCTGAAGGCATCGTTGCGTGAGGGATGGAGTCGTTACTCGTTAGGTCAGGAGATCGCCTGGAACGAACTGACGACGTCGTCCGGACCCGCCGCGGTGAAAAAGCTTTCGTAGAAGCCGGGGCCGAGATCCCAGTGATCGCCTTTGTAGTATTCGTCGCGGTAAAAACGCCAGACACCGTTGACCACGATCACCGAGCTGATGCGATCGTTCCAGAAATCGCCGAGGTAATGGAAACTCAGATTGGTCCGCGCGTAGGCGCCCTTGAATCCCACGTGGTCGTAAACAACGATCTCGGGCAGCCGGAAACCACCCTCCGGACAGATTTGCAGCCCCTGGGGTCGCCGCCGAGGCGTGATAGCCCAGCGGCCCAACTTTCCATTTCGTGTCAATGACGGCGCCATTATCCGGCGACAGCTCGGTCTTGGTTGTTTTACTCATAAGCGGCTTTCGTTATCTAGATTTGAACAGACCATCCAGCGCTTGTCGAGCGCGAGATTTTTGTTGCACGAGAATTTTCGGTTGCTGGTCGTCGCCCGACGGAGTCTCGTACCCTGCCAATCAAATGCGGTGTTCGCGATTATCGGAGCGCAGCCGGATCGTCTTGTTCTGCAGATCGTGCGACGCACGGATGAAACGCACGGTCTTGCTCTTCGCTCGCATCAGGACCGAGTGGGTGATTGCGTTGGGCCCTTGCGATTTCACGCCGCGCAGGAGCGCGCTGTCGCTGATGCCGGTCGCGCAAAAGATGATGTTGTTTCCGTTCGCCAGGTCGTCGGCGAAAAAGACGCGATTGAGATCTTCTTCGTGCCCGTCGGCGATGAGCTGCGCGCGCTCGTTTTCGTCCCGCGGCGACATCATGCATTGCATGTCGCCGCCGAGACATTTGATGCCAGCCGCAGCCAGGACCGCTTCGGGCGAGCCGCCGATGCCGACGTAGAGATCGATCCCGCTATCCGGGTAGGACGGGGCCATGGCCGCCGCGATGTCGCCGTCGCTGATCATGCGCAGCGAAGCACCAACCCGCCGGATCTCTTTCACGATCTGCTTGTGGCGCGGCCGGTCGAGCATCATCACCACGACGTTCTGCACCCGTTTGTTCAGCGCCTTCGCCACCGTGATGAGCGTCTCTTCGATCGGGCTTTCGAGTTTCAGGGTTTCGATGCCGGCGATCTTCATGCTGCGGATGACATCCGGGCCGTAGGCCAGCTTCATCATGTAAAACGACGGGATATCGCGGAGCGCGACCTTGACTCCCTTTTCCGGCGTCGCCGCCGCGATGCAGGTGATCGAGTTGGGCGCGCCTTTGGCGATGTTTGTCGTGCCGTCGATCGGGTCGAGCGCGATGTCGAACTGCGGCGCGCCCGGGCAGCCACATCCCGAGTTGTTCGCCCTTGAAAATACCGGGCGCATCGTCCTTGATCCCTTCGCCGATCACGACTTCGCCGCAGATGTTCATCAGGTCGAACATCCCGCGAATCGCGTCGCAGGCCGCAGCGTCGGCTTTTTCTTTTTCGCCGCGGCCAAGCCAGGGAAGCGCGTTGAGCGCGGCCGCTTCCGTCGCGCGGACGAAATCGAACTCAATGATGCGCTCGATGTCGTCGTAATTCTGCTTTGGAATCCGCATCCGCTGAGGTTCGCAAATGTGGATGCGGGTGACAAGAGCTGCTTCCAATCCGTGGATCTCTGTGTTGTCATCCTGATTCGCCGAAGGACGGAGAGGCCTCAGAGGCGGCGGGCGGTTTTCGCCAGGTGCGTTGTCGCCGGCGCCAGCGAATCGTTCGGCAGGGGACCTCCAGGCCGATTGCGAGATCCTTCGCCGTCCTGCGCGACTCAGGATGACAATTCAGGCGTGAGCTCCTCCTCGTTACGGCTTTTTCCCGGATGGCGGTCTGGGTTTGGCCGAGACTTCTCCCTTCGGCGCGACTTCATATTCCGGTTTCGCCACGCCGAGCAGCCAATGATCGAACCAGCCGACGATATGCTCGCAGCCGCTCAACCCGGTGCCACGGCTGACCGGAGCGAGAGAGTTCATGGGTCTCGCCGGGGAACTTCACCATCACGGTCGGAATCTTGCGGAACTTGAGCGCGCGAAACATCTGCTCGCCGCCCGCCCCCGGCGGGGTGCGCGTGTCGTCCTCGCCGAGCACGAGCATGAGCGGCGTCTTCACGTTGTTGATGTAGGTGATCGGCGAACGCGCCTTGTAGTCGCCTTCCTCATCCTTGAAGGGCGGGGTCTTGAACCAGTTCGGCTGAAAAAGAGTAAAGTCCGCGGTGTACCACCAGTCGGCCCAGTCGGCGATGTCGCGCTGTGCGACCGCCCGCGGCGAAACGATCGGTGTGTCCCACGACCCAGTTGGTGAGCAGGCCGCCGCCGCTTCCACCGGTCACACCCAGTTTCTTCTCGTCGATGCCGCCCCGCCTAACGACTTCGTCGACACCCGCCATCAGGTCTTTGAAATCGTCGCCCGGGTATTTGTATTGGATGATGTTTCCGAACGCCTGGCCGTAGCTCGTGCTCCCGCGCGGGTTCGGATAGAGCACGACGTAACCCTTGGCCGCCATCCATTGGAACTCGTGCTCGAAGATGTAGCCGTATGCCGCGTGCGGCCCGCCGTGGATGTTGAGAATGAGCGGATATTTTTTCGTCGGGTCGAATCCCGGTGGCCTCTGGATCCAGGCCTGGATGCGTTTGCCATCAAAGCTCTCGTACCAAATTTCTTCCGGCTCGGTCAGATTGAGCTGGCCGAAGAGTGCGTCGTTCGAATGGGTCAACTGACGCGGCTCCGCTCCCGGTTGATCGATGCAGAACAGGTCGTTAATCCGGGTCGGCGTGGAGACGAGGTAGACGAATTTCTTCGCGTCGGCCGCGGCGGAAAAACGCGTCACCGCCTGGTTGCCTTGCGGTCAGATCCGTGGCCGCGCCGTTGCTCGCATCAAAAGATGCAAGCTGGGTGCGTCCTTCCTTGGCGTAAATCTCGACGATGCTTTTGCCGTCGGCTGACCAGACCGGTGAGTTGCTGCCGAATCCGCGGGGCGCGGCGTTATCGCCGAAAACGCTGTCTCCCGCGTCGTAGTCGAAATCGGTCGTTAGGTTGACCGGCTTGGCGTTCTCCGTCAGGTCAAGGGTCCAGAGATCGGATTGCGTGTAGGAATTAACCGGCTCGGCCACCGCGGCAATGAAGGCGGCACGTTTGCCATCCGGGCTGAGCGCGAAGCTGCCGATGTTCATCGGAATAGTGGTGATCAGTTTGGCTTCGCCGCCTTTCGCCGGCATCGCGTAAAGCTCCGTTTTCGGCAGTTCGTAATAGGGTTCGTCCACATGCCACGAAGTGAAGTAAATCTGCGCGCCGTCGTGCGACCAAACGGCGTCGCCTTCATCGAAACGGCCGTAGGTAAGCTGCCGCGGTTCGACTTTGTCGTCGGCACTCCGCGGCACCTGCACGACCCAGAGATGACTCGGGCGTTTCGGATCGAGGTAACCCTCGTCATTGTCGCGATAAACCGCGTGCGTGATGACGTGCACGTCGCTCTCATGTTCTTCCGTCCGGCGCGTCCTCTTCCTTCTTAGCTCCCGCTGTCGCCGAAGCGGGCGAGCCTTCGGTCGCGGCCGCTTTTTTTGATTCTTCCTCTTTCTTTTTCTGGCGCGCCTGTTTCGCGAGATCGTCGGGATTCGAACTGCTGGTGAAGACGATCGACTTGCCGTCCGGCGACCACTTCGGATCGCCCGCGCCCTTCGGCAGATCGGTGAAAACAAAGGCGTCGCCGCCGGACATCGGGAGGAGACACAACTGCGGCGGTTGCTTCTTGCCGTCCTTCTCCATGGCGCGGGAAAAGACGAGAAACTTTCCGTCCGGTGACCAGCGCGGGCCGGCGTCGCGCGGGCCGCTCGTGAGTTGCCGCGGCGCCTCGTCGCCGGCCGTCGGGACCATCCAGATGGCCGTATCGTAGCCGTCTTTCTTTTCGTTCACCGTCACGCGGACGTAGGCCACGCGCGCGCCATCGGGCGAAATCTGCGGGTTACCGATCCAGACAAAATCGAAGAGATCCTTTTCGGTGATGTTGCGTTTCGCCGGGGCGGCGGGAACGGAAGGCGGAATCGTTAGGCAGACAAGAATGAAAAGAACGGCGCGCAAGATTCGGTTCGACATGCGCCTATACTGGCATTGCCTGCGGACGGTGCAATTGCCGCCGCGCTCTTACCTTGGTAGGGCGGGACTCTGTCGAACTGGGGGAAACCTCGTTCGGGTGTCGGAGCGCGCCATCCCCGGCTCGACAGAGTCTCGCCCCACCAACGAAGGCCGAGGGTGGCGTCGACCAATCTTTTTGTTGCGTCGCGCTTCACTCGCCCGTTACTCTTCCCGCGCATGTTTCGTTTTCGGTTTTCTCCGCTCGCGGCGCTCGCCGGTTTGCTCATCGTTTTCACTTCCTGCGAGCGCCATCACCTTGGGGAAATGCCCGAGCTGCAAAAGGAACATCTTCACCCGCTCGCGCCGAAGGGGGAAGAAGTCGATCCGGGGGTGCCGACGCCGCCCGTTTCGTCCACGCCGGCGGACTTTTTCCCGAAGCAGCAGCCCTAACGAGGAGCGAACCGAGCCCTAACGAAACAGCAGCGCCATGGCCAAATACAAATACGCCCGCACGCCGCCGAACATCAGCACCATGCCGCCGGGCGTGCCCTACATCATCGGGAACGAGGCGGCCGAGCGCTTCTCCTTCTACGGGATGCGCTCCATCCTGATCATTTTCATGACCCATTATCTGGTCACGAGCAGCGGTGGCGGCCGATCACATGGGCGACGCGGAGGCGCGGCAATATTTCGCGCTCTTCGTCTCGGCGGTTTATTTCCTTCCGATTCTTGGAGCCATCCTGGCGGAAGGTTTTATTGGCAAATATCAGACCATTTTTTGGCTCTCCATCGTTTACTGCTTCGGCCATTTCGCTCTTGCCTTGAATGACACCCGGCTGGGTCTGGTCATCGGTCTCGGGCTGATCGCGTTCGGTTCCGGCGGCATCAAACCGTGCGTCTCGGCCAATGTTGGCGACCAGTTTGGCGAATCGAACAAGCACCTTCTTTCCAAGGTTTTCGGCTGGTTCTATTTTTCGATTAACGCCGGCTCGTTCATTTCCACCATTGCTTGTCCGTTCCTTCTTCACGATCCGCGCTTCGGTCCGCGCTGGGCTTTCGGCCTCCCGGGTGTCGCGATGGTGATTGCGACGATTTTCTTCTGGCTCGGCCGCAAGAAATTCGTCCATATCCCGCCCGCTGGTCTCGGATTTCTGAAGCAAACTTTCAGCCGGGAAGGCCTCGGAGCCCTTGGCCGGTTGGCCATCGTTTACGTTTTCGTGGCGGTTTTCTGGTCGCTCTGGGATCAGAGCAGCGGCGGCTCTTGGACGCTGCAGGCGCAGCACATGGATTTGCATTGGTTCGGCATGACGCTGCTCCCCTCGCAGGTGCAGACGGCGAATCCGATTCTGATTCTGCTCTTTATTCCGCTCGTGAATTATCTCATCTATCCGCTGATAGATCGATTTTTCACTCTCACGCCGCTGCGCAAGATTGGAATCGGTCTTTTCCTCACCGCCGGCAGTTATGTCGTCATCTGGTATATCCAGAAAATGATCGACGCCGGCGGCCGGCCGAGCGTGAACTGGCAATTTCTGGCCTACATCATCCTGACGTTGGGCGAGACGATGGTCTCGATCACCGGGCTCGAGTTTTCCTACACCCAGGCGCCTAACAAGATGAAGAGCGCGGTCATGGCGCTCTGGCTCTTTACCGTGTCGATGGGCAACCTCTTCACCGCGGCGGTCAATTTCTTCATTCGCAACGCCGACGGCACGGTGAAGATGAGCGACCAGCAGTACTACCTCTTTTTCGCCGCGCTCATGTTCGTCGCGGCGGCGACCTTCGTCGTCTTCGCAATGTTCTATCGTGGGAAAACTTACCTGCAATCGCAGGAACTGACCCCCGACGAACTGGCCACCGAGCCACTGCTCTCCAGCGGCGCGCCCACTTAAGCTGCTTGGTTCCGCTAATCGCTGCTCTGGAAGCGAAGTAGCGTTCCGGTTCGCAATCCGATGGCGCTCCCGGCGAGACCGGGAGTCTGCCGCTTTTCCGCCTTTCCTTTTCGTTTCCCTTCCGCCATCCTCGATTTGCAGATGTCACCCCCGAACGAAGAATACGTCCTCGATCTCCTGCGGGATGCAGGACTAGTCACGCGCCAACAAATCGAGGAGGCCAGGGCCAATCTCAACGGCTCGACCAGAGTCGTTGAGCTGCTCGTTAGGCAAGGCATCGTCTCGGCCGACGATATATCCCGCAGCCTCGCTGCCCAGGCGCAAATGCAGTGGATCGATCTCGCCGACATGGTCGTGCCGCAGGAGGTGATCGATGAGATCAAGCCGCAGGACGCGCGCCGCTTCAAAATGATCCCGATCGCGCGCAATGAGAACGGCCTGGTCGTCGCGACAGGCGATCCGCTCGATTTCGACAGCATCGACGGCCTCAGCTTTTTGTTGAAACGCGAGATCGAGCTGGTCTGCACCACGCCCGAAAAAATCCGGCAGGCGCTGGTCAAATATTACGGCAGCGCGGAGGAAGCGGTCGATATCCTGCGCGAAAAAATCGGCGATACCGCGATCGAGGAACTCGACATCGCCGAGGGCGCCGAGCTGCCGGAAGGCGAGGGCGGGCGACGCGCCGATCGTCCGGATGGTCTCGATGCTCCTGCTCGAGGCGCACAAGCTCGGGGCGAGCGACATCCATCTCGAGCCGCTCGAGAAAAGTTTTCGCGTCCGCTTTCGGATCGACGGCGTGCTCCAGGAAATGCAATCGCCGCCGAAGAAATTGCAATCGGCCATCATCAGCCGGCTCAAGATCATGACCGGCTCGATGAGCATCGCGGAAAAGCGTCTCCCGCAGGACGGTCGCATCCAGGTGAAGATGGGAAAGAAATCGATCGACCTGCGCGTCTCAACCCTGCCGACCAACCACGGCGAGAGCATGGTCATGCGGTTGCTCGATAAATCGAGCCTGCTCCTCGGTCTGCCCGAACTCGGTTTCCTGAGCGACGACCAGGAAATTTTCGAGCGACTCTTGCGGGCGCCAGACGGCATTCTGCTCGTCACCGGCCCGACCGGCTCTGGCAAGACCAGCACGCTCTACGCCTGTCTCAATTACATCAACAAACCCGATCGCAAGATCATCACGATCGAGGAGCCGGTCGAGTATCAGATGAACGGGATCAACCAGGTGCAGGTAAATGCCGAGATCGGGATGACCTTTCCCGCCGCGCTCCGCTCCATCCTGCGCCAGGCGCCGAATATCATCATGATCGGTGAAATTCGCGATCGCGAGACGGCGGCGATCGCGACTAACGCCGGTCTCACCGGTCACCTTGTCTTCAGCACTCTGCACACGAACGACGCGCCCTCCGCGATCGCGCGCTTGATCGATATCGGTGTCCAGCCCTTTCTCGTCGCGACCTCGATCCGCGCGATCATGGCGCAGCGACTCGTCAGGCGACTATGCGTGAAGTGCAAGGAACCGGGCCACCTTGCGGAATCAGAGCTGCGCGCGCTGCGCGTCGAAGCCTCGCAACTGGGCGAGGCGAGCGTGATGCGCCCGGTTGGCTGCGAGCGCTGCCGGCAGACCGGCTACAAAGGGCGGATAGGCATTTTCGAAATCTTCGAGATCGACGACGAAGTGCGTCACATGGTGAACAATCGCGCCTCCACGATGGTGTTACGTCAGCGGGCGCGCGACCTCGGGATGCGCACCCTGCGCGAAGACGGCGTGCGCAAGGTGCTCGCGGGACTGACCTCGGCCGAGGAAGTCATTTCGATGACGTTAGGCGACGTCAATTGACGATGAAGGCGTCGTTATTCCGAGCGAAGTCGAGGATTCCCGGAGCGATACGCGAACCCGCGTTTCCTCGCTCCCGCTGCGAACGGTGCCGGATCGTCCGACTGACTGCGCTCAGGATAATGCGCAAACCTTAGCGAATGAATAACGAACGCCTCGCCGACTTTTTCATTGACCAGGGCCTGATGGATCGCGCCCAGGCCGACGACGTCCTTCTCGAGACGACGCAAAATGGGAAAGCGATCGACCAGGCGATGATCGATCACGGGATCGTGGACGAAGCGCAGTTCTACCGGATCATCGCCGACGCGCTCGGGACGGAAGTGGTCGATCTCGATACCGTCGAATTCACTCCCAAAATTTTGCGTGCGATTCCCGCCGGGCTGGCGCGCTTGCATCGCGCCCTGCCGATGGGCGTGGAGGAGAACACGATCCGGGTCGCGCTGATCGATCCGCTCGATACACAGACGATTGACGACCTGCGCTTCGCGTTGGGCCGCGACATCCAGGTGGTGCTTGCCCCTCGCCAGCAAATCCGGGAACGCCTGAAAAAGCATTACGGCGACGACACCTCCAGCATGGAGGAGATCCTCAAGCAGCTCGGCGAAATCGGCGAGTTGATGACACTCGACGGCGACGAAGCGACGGTCACGAATGTCGAAGCCGAAGCGAACGCCACCCCGATCATCCGCTTCGTCGATCTGATCTTGTATCAGGCGATCCAGGACCGGGCGAGCGACATTCATTTCGAGCCGTTCGAGACTGAGTTCAAAGTCCGCTACCGCGTCGACGGCGCGCTCTACGAAATGGCGCCGCCGCCGCGCCATCTCGCGCTCCCGGTTATCTCGCGCGTCAAGGTGATGGCGAACATGAACATCGCCGAGCGCCGCCTGCCGCAGGACGGTCGCATCCAGAAAAACATCGCGGGCCGCGCGGTCGATCTGCGCGTTTCGACGTTGCCGACGCAGTTTGGCGAAAGCGTCGTGCTGCGCGTGCTCGATCGCTCGACCGTGAATCTTGATCTCGAGAGCTCTCGGGATGCCCGATGACATCCTCAATTACATCCTCGAGGTGATCGATCGGCCGAACGGA
Source organism: uncultured Verrucomicrobiae bacterium (assembly GCA_963821915.1). Lineage (GTDB taxonomy): Bacteria > Verrucomicrobiota > Verrucomicrobiia > Chthoniobacterales > UBA10450 > Palsa-1392. The sequence continues at coordinate 128,657 of CAWGFS010000010.1, read as the reverse complement.
ATCTTCATCGTCACCGGGCCGACCGGTTCCGGCAAGACGACGACGCTTTATTCCTGCCTGCGCAAGATCAACACGATCGATTCCAAACTGCTGACCGCGGAAGAACCGGTCGAGTACGACCTCGAAGGCGTCATGCAGGTGCCGGTGAATGAAGCGATCGGCCTCACCTTTGCTCGCGTCCTTCGCGCGTTCCTCCGCCAGGATCCCGATCGCATCATGGTGGGTGAGACGCGCGATCTCGAGACCGCGCAAATCGCCATCCAGGCCTCGCTTACCGGGCATCTCGTCTTTACCACCCTGCACACCAACGACGCGCCGGGCGCGATCGCGCGCTTGATCGACATGGGAGTGGAGCCGTTCCTCATCTCCTCCACGCTCGACGCCGTCCTCGGCCAGCGTCTGCTCCGCAGCATCTGCCCCGATTGCCGAACGGCCTACCAGCCAAACGAGTCGTTGCTCGCCCAGCTCGACCTTTCGCCGCGATGAAATCGGCGACCGCCGGTTCTACTACGGGAAAGGTTGCGAGAACTGCAACCGCACCGGTTACAAAGGCCGCAAAGGCATCTACGAGTTGATGAGAATCACGCGATCCGATTCGCGCTCTGATCAACGAGCGAACGCCCTCGGTCGTTTTGAAACAAAAGGCGATCGAGCTCGGCATGGTGACGCTGCGGCAGGATGGCATCCGCAGCATTTTCGACGGCGACACGACGATCGAAGAAGTGCTGAAATATACCTGAAGCATTGAGCGATTGAGTGAGTGATTGATTGAACGAAATCGGATGGACTTTGCCGCCAAATTCACTCACTCTCCTCACTCCCCCAAAATACCCCCATGCCCCAGTTCACTTACGTAGCGCTCGACTCGCGCGGTCAGGAATCGACCGGCTTCGTCGAAGCCGTTTCGACCAGTGACGCCATCGGCCAGCTGCGGCAGGCCGGCTATTTCCCGACCGGCGTCTACGAAGAAGGACAAGGCGTCGCGCCGGAGAAAAAGTCGCGCCGGAGCGCGAAGACGGTCCGGGCAGCCGCGCGAGACGAAACGTAAAGGGATCATCCTTTTCCAGAAGAAGACGGTCAAAGCGAAGACGTTGATGGTCTTTACCCGCCAGCTCGCGACCCTGATCGATGCGGGTCTGCCCTTGCTCCGCGGGCTGAATGTGCTCGCGAAACAGGAACGCGACGTTTTGCTCAAGAACACGATCAATCAGCTCGCCGATGCCGTGCAGGGCGGCAGCACTTTCTCCGAGAGCCTCGCGCAGCATCCGAAGATTTTTAACAAGCTCTTCGTCAACATGGTGAAGGCGGGCGAACTCGGCGGTGTGCTCGAGCTCGTGCTCGGCCGGCTCGCGGAGTTCCAGGAAAAGGCGCAAAAGGTCAAAAACAAGGTCAAGTCCGCGATGATTTATCCGGTCATCGTCCTCTCCCTCGCGATGATCATCATGGCCTTCCTCCTCGTCTTCATCGTGCCGAAGTTCGAATCGATCTTCCACGACATGCTGGGCGACAAGCCGCTCCCGGCGATCACCCAGTCCGTCATCGGGATCAGCGGCTTCATGCAACATCATTGGCTGATTCTGATCGGCGCGATCGTTGTCTTGATCGCGGGCTACAAGGTTGTCGCTCGCACGCCCACGGGGCGCATGGTCATCGACCGGGTCGCGTTGCGCGCACCCCTCTTTGGCGATCTGACGCGCAAGAGCTCGATCTCCCGCTTCGCGCGCACCCTCGGCACGCTCGTGACCAGCGGCGTTCCGATTTTGCAGGCTCTCAACATCACGCGCGAGACCGCCGGCAACACCGTCATTGCCAACGCGATTTCGCGAGTTCACGACTCGGTCAAGGAAGGTGAATCGATCGTGCAACCGTTGGAGGCGAGCGGCGCATTTCCGCCCATGGTCATCAGCATGGTGGATGTCGGCGAAGAGACCGGGCAGTTGCCCGAAATGCTGCTCAAGATCGCCGAAGTCTACGACGACGAAGTCGACAACTCGGTCGCAGGCCTCACCTCGATGCTCGAGCCGATCATGATCGTCTTGCTGGCCGTCATCGTCGGCACGATCGTTATCGCGTTGTTCATGCCGCTGATCAGCATCATCGGCGGCCTGCAGGCGCAGAACTGAAGAATGTGCTCAGGGTGTAGAGACGGGCGCAAATTGGGCTCGCGATGTAGGGGCGGCCGTGTCGGCCGCACAAGCGGGCTTCACGATCGTCGAGGTCCTGGTTGCGATGGCGATCATTCTCGTCCTCGCGGGACTTGATTCTCGGCGACGAGCAGCTACGTGTCCAACAAGGGGGCTCGCTCCCGCGCCGAAGTGGAGATCGCGGCGATGTCCGCCGCGCTGGAGAATTACAAAACGGATAACGGGGTTTATCCGTCGGACACTACGACTCGATGCGCGAGACAGTAGGCGATCCAGCGCAATATCAAACCGCCAGCGCGACTCTGTATCAAGAACCTCACCGGAGATCTCAGACGGCGATGGACAATCTGACCTGCGGAGTGACCTCGTACATGGCGTTCAAGCCAAACCAGACTCGGCGGCACGACGGCGCGACGTTCTTTGTCAAAGATCCCTTTGGCAACAGCTACGGTTACTCGACGATTGGCCAAGACCGATTCAACGAAAGGCTACAATCCCGACTTTCGATCTTTGGAGCACTGCTGGATCCAGCACGACGGGAACGCCGATCCAGTGCCGTGGGTCAAGAACTGGTGAGTCTCGCTAGTCGTCCCGAGGCGGCGAAGCGCGGCAGGACCTCACGGCTGCAGCGAGCGCGTTCATGATGTGACACGCAAATTGCATTGGGGTCCTCGTCGTCTCGCGACTCGGAATGACAAATCAGCGGTGCCCAACGTCCTGCTAGTGCACGACCACGACGACGCGCCGATTTACTTCCTGCTCTTCGATCGACGCGTCCGGTGAAGTGAGCAAATTCGCTTTCCCGTAACCGCGCGTCTCGATCTGCGCCGGGTTAATCCCGAGCACCTCGACCAGATACGACTTGACGCTTTCCGCCCGGCGCCGGCTCAAGTCGAGATTGTATTCCTCCGACCCATAGGAGTCGGTATAGCCCTCGAGCGTGAAAGTCGCGTTTGGGTTGCGCTTGATCAGCGTCGCCACCTTTTGCAATTGCTCGACCGCATTCCCCTGCAACTCCGCGCTGTCATACTCGAAGAGCTGATTGTTAGGCATCTTGAATTTCGTTCCCGATCCGAGCGGTCCCTTTTGCGAAAGAAGCGATTCAAGATCGCTGAAACCCGGGGCGCGATCGGTTCGCGGTCCGGCGCTGTCGCCCGGGATGCCGTTGAAATTGTTCGGCCGTTTGATCGTTGTGCTCGTCGCCAGTTCCGTTCCGGTCATCGCCGGCTGCGGCCGGCCGGAATCGGCCACGTCGTTGAGCAGCGCCTGTTCGCGTTTCGCGTTCGGCGTTTTCTCGAGCGACTGCGCCGTCGTCCGCTCGATCTCGTTGATCACCGAATTCAAATTCGTCTGTTCGACCTTCGGTTTGTCCGGCAGGACATCGCGGGTGTCGTCCGGCATGCGCGGCGGTCGAATGCACTTCCTGCAAGCAGCTTGTCGAAAGACTTCTGGTCATCCGGCAGCTGCACGTCCGTCTGGTCGGGATTCGGTTTGGCCGCTTCGGTGGTCGAGCTCGCTGCCGCCTGGTCGAGCGGTTTTGGGGCGGTCTCGACGCTCTTCACCTTGAAGGTCGGCGGCGGGCGTTTCTCCAACCCGAGCGGCGCGGTTGGTTGAAAGCCGGTCCGATAGAAGAAAAAGCAAAGCACCCCATGCAGCGCGAGGGAAATGACGAGCCCGACGAACAGCCAGTTGCGCTGCTTGCTCCGGCCCGACCAGACGGGCAACGGCGCGGAAGTTCGTGCGGTCACGGCATTCATGCTGAGTCAGACAAACGGCGCGCGAAAATGTTTGTCAAACGTAGCGCCGGATTGGGACGGACTCCCCGTAGGGCGAGACTCTGTCGAGCCGGAGGCAAACCTCTGTCCTGCAGCCGCGCCTGTTCCCGGCTCGACGGGATCTCGCCTACCAGGGAGACGCATTCTCTAACAAACCGATCCGCGCGTCCGGTCGATGAAAATGCGCGCGGCGCGCCGGATTTCTTCGGCCACGTGCACTTCCGGCGAAACGAACTTCGGCGTGAACCAGGGATACAAACCAATCAGGTCGTGCGTGACGAGAATCTGCCCGTCGCAATGCTCGCCCGAGCCGATCCCGATCGTTGGAATCCCGATCGCGTCGGTGATTCGCCGGGCCGTGTCCGCCGCGACAATTTCGAGCACGACAGAAAAGGCGCCCGCTGCTTCAACCGCGCGCGCATCCTGCAACAGGCGCTCCGCCTCCGCCGGCGCCGCGCCCTTTCACTTTGTAACCGCCCTCCTCGCGCACGCTCTGGGGCAGCATGCCGATGTGCGCCATGAGTGGAATCCCTGCCCCGACGATTGCCTCGATCTGCGCCGACATGGCTGGCGCCGCCTTCGAGCTTCACCGCCTGCGCGCCCGCGTCGACCAGACGCCGCGCATTCGCGACCGCGGCCTCCGGCGTGTCGTAGGTGCCGATGGAAAGATCGGCCACGAGCAGCGCCCGCTTCACCCCGCGCGCCGCCGCCCGGGTGTGGTGCAGCATTTCCTCGAATGTGACCTGGTCGTGTCGGTGTAACCGAGGACGACCATGCCTAACGAGTCGCCGACAAGGATGATGTCGATCCCGCTCTCGTCGAGCAGGCGGGCCGTCGGATAATCGTAGGCCGTCAGCGCGGTGATGCGTTCCCCGCGACGTTTGCGCGCGCGAAAATCCTCCATGGCTGGCGACACTACCACTGCCGCGGGGCACGCACCACCGAAGCGTGAGTGCGATAGTTCTTCGGTCAGTTCACGGACGGTCTTGGTCTGCCCGGGCAGGACGAGATTGGGCCGGATTTCGGCCAGTGGATGGAGGACGAAGCCGCGCAGATGGCAGACGCGGATGCGGCAATTGAAGGTCCGGCTCATCGAGCGTCCGAGTGCCGTGATAAAGCAGGTCGAGATCGATCGTGCGCGAGCGATTGCGCGGGTGCTCTGGCGGCCGCCCGAGAGCGGTCTCGATCTTCTTCAACTCCTCTAGCAGTTGCCGGGAAGTACCGGCATAGCCGATCTCGACCACAGCGTTGAGAAACTTCTCCGCGCCCGCTTCGCATTCGACTGGCTCGGTTTCGTAAAGGCGCCGAGGAAAGAAACGGCGGCGACGCCGTCTGGCAACGCGAATATGTGGGTGCGCGCAGTCGTTAGGCAAAGAAGACGGTCACCAAGATTTGCGCCGAGCGCGATTCCCGCTCTCATCTGCAGCGGCGGGCCTGTTGCTCGCAATCCCCCGCGCGGCCGCCGCCGCCGCCTCTAGAAACCGAGCACATTTTCCATGCTGTAGAGCCCGGCCGGTTGGTCGATGATCCAGCGTGCGGCGCGCAACGCCCCGGCCGCAAAAGTTTCCCGGCTGGTGGCGCGATGAGTCAATTCCAGCCGCTCTCCCGGTCCGGTAAAGATGACCATGTGGTCGCCCACGATGTCGCCGGCCCGAATCGATTGCGTTGCAACCGGGCGGTTCGCTTCACCCACGCCGGTTAGAATTTCCACGAGCCGCTTCGCCGTCCCGCTGGGTGCATCCTTTTTTGTCCGATGATGCATCTCGATCACGTCGACGTCGAACTCGTCGCCTAACAACTCCGCTGCCCGCCGGGTGAGGGCGAAGAGCGCGTTTACCCCGACACTGAAATTCGCGGCGAAGACGATCGGAATCTGCCGCGCGGCTGCAGCGATCGAGGTTTTTTGCGTCGCGCTGTGTCCGGTGGTTCCGAGGACGAGCGCCTTGCGGTGCTCGGCGCACGCACGGCAGACGGCTTCCGTCGCGTTCGCGCTGCTGAAATCGATTACCACGTCGCAGCCATCGATTCCCGGCGTGATCGGATCTCCCCGTCCCAGCTCCGCCTTGATCGTTAGGCCCGGCTCTTTCGCGGCCGCCGCCGCGACCGCCTGGCCCATCCGGCCATGGGCGCCGACGAGCAGCACGCGCGGGACATTGTTCATCGAAGCACGCGTTCCAGCTCTCCCAAGGTCTTGCGTAGTCGCGTTTCGTTCGCCGCGTTCATGCCGACGAGCGGCAGCCGGCACTCGGCCGTCATCGCCCCGCGCCAGGCCAGCACCGTCTTGACCGGAACCGGATTCGGTTCGATGAAAAGATCCTTGAAAAGCGCGAAGAATTTTTGGTGGATCTGGCGCGCTTCCGCCGCATTGCCCTCGAGAAAAAGGCTGACGAGCTGAGCGACTTCAGCAGGAAAGAGATTGGACGCGACGCTGACCACACCGACCGCGCCGACCGAGAGAAAGGGCAGGGTCAGCGAATCATCGCCGCTCAAGACGGTGAACCCATCCGGCGCGCGGTGGACCAGTTCGCTCACCCGGTCGACGCTTCCGCTCGCTTCCTTGATCGAGACAATATTCGGGTAATCTTCCGCCAGCCTAACGACCGTGTCGGCGGCGATATCAACGGCGCAGCGCCCTGGAATGTTGTAGAGCACGAGCTTGAGCGAGGTCGCCTCGGCAATGGCGGCGAAATGCCGGAAAAGTCCTTCCTGGCTCGGCTTGTTGTAATAGGGCGCGACCAGGAGCGCGCCATCGGCGCCGATTTCCTCCGCCTCCCGAGTGTGTGCGATCGCGTCGCGGGTTGAGTTGGAGCCGGTGCCGGCGATCACCTGGCAGCGCCCGCGCGCCGCTTGCACCGCGAGTTCAATTAAGTGGTGACGTTCCCCGCAGCTCAGGGTTGGCGACTCCCCGGTCGTCCCGACCGGCACGATGCCGCTGATTCCGCCGGCGATCTGCGTTTCGATCAGACTCTCGAGAGCGTCGACGTCGATTTCGTCATTTTTGAACGGGGTGACAAGCGCTGTGAAGGTGCCGCGGAACATATTCTTTCGGGGAAACCTGCTTTGATTATCAGAGATCAATCGTGCCGTCGAAGACAAAATCGGCCGGACCGGAAAGCGTCACGTTGCTGGAACCTGTCGCCCTCGCGGCTGAAATCGACCTGCAGGGTGTCGCCGCCGCGGACCAGGATGTCGATCGGTCCGGGAACATTCTTGCTTGCCGCGAAAACAATTGCGCTAGCGACGACGCCGGTGCCGCAGGCGAGGGTTTCATCTTCCACCCCGCGCTCGTAGGTGCGAATGGCGATGCTGCGCGCTCCGCGCTGCTCGCTGAAGTTGGCGTTGGCCCCGCGCGGCGCGAACATCGGGTGCCGCCGGATGGCTGCGCCTAGCGAGCGGACATCGATCTCGTCAATTTTCGCCACCGGCACCACGACATGCGGGACGCCGCTATCCACGTAGCTGGCGTGGATCTTTTTTCCTCGTCGAGCGGGACTTCGAGACCGAGCCGCAGATCGTTAGGCTCGCTCATCTGCAGCGTCACCAGTTCGCCGCTTAGCTGCGCCCCGATCACGCCGGCGGGAGTTTCAAAGGAAAGTTTCTCGAGCGGCCCGGCCGTGCGATTCGCGAACCGCGCGAAGCAGCGTGCGCCGTTGCCGCACATCTCGGCTTCGCCGCCGTCGGCGTTGTAATAGCGCATCCGGAAATCGGCCCCGTTTGTCGGACTCTCGAGCACGAGCACGCCATCCGCGCCCACGCCGCGATGCCGATCGCAAAGGCGGGCAATCTGCTCGCGCGTCAGCGTGAGGTCGCCGGCGCGATTATCGAGCAGGACGAAATCGTTCCCCGCGCCATTCATTTTTGTGAAACGCAGCATGTGATCTGGTCGTTAACATACTCTCGCCGCAAAGCCAAGCAGCCTTGCCGTGGCATGCATTCTTCTTATTGGTCTCTCGTGCGCATCCTCTGTCTCACGATCCTGTTTGCCTTCGCCACGCCTAACGACTCGCGGGCACAACTCGCCCCAAGCCCATTGAATGATCTGATCCTGCAACAGATCAGGGAGATGCCAGTCGGCGGAAAATATTCGGCCTCGCGCACGGCCACGATCCGTCTGCAATCGGCAGCCCATTTCGAATCGGGCAAGTTTTTTATCCTGCCTGATGCCGCTTCCCCGAGCTATTGCTCGGGCGCGACCTATTTGGTTTTCATGAAGACGATCGAGGCGTTGCGCGACCGGGGCGATCTCCAGCTCAAGTACGAAACGCTCGATCAGCTGATGATCCGCGGCCAACCCGACGGCGCCGGCATTTGGGGGCGCTGGAACGCGAATGGGCCGGGCACGGCGCGGCTTTTCTATGAGCTCGGTCTCGGCCGCAACTTCGACGATTTCGAAGAAGCCCAGCCGGGCGATTTCATGAAGATTTTCTGGTCGCCCGAGGTTGGGCGCGAGGAGCACGGCCATTCGGTGATTTATCTCGGCACGGAAAAAAAGGCCGGGCTCGATTACGTGCGTTTCTGGTCGAGCAACATCCCGTTTGGTTACGGCGAACGCAGTGTGCCGCGGACGAAAATCGTCCACGCCATTTTTTCCCGGCTCTATGCGCCGGCCAATCTCGCCCGGATTGAGGAGACGCCCGCGGTCGATCGCTATCTGGCGAGCCTGGAACGGGTGCGGTCCAGCTACGCGGAGGCGAAGGCGAAATGCGGGATGTGAATCGGGCCTGACCGTGAACGGATTGACCGGCGCAACGATCGTCAATGGTTTGATCCTCGGGTGGTCGGTTGCCTGGCCGCCGGGCCCGATCAACGCGGAAATGATCCGGCGGGCCTTGCTCCCGCGGGCGCAGGGCGGCGGATTTTGGGCGGCGTGGCAACTGGGCCTCGGCGCCTGCACCGGTGATTTCGTCTGGGCTTTGGGCGTGGCGGCCGGTGCCGGCGCGCTTCTCGCTTCGCCACGGCTCCATCTTGCACTGGGTGTGATTAGCTTTTTGCTCCTCCTTTTTCTGGCCTTCAATTTCGCGCGGGGCGCATGGCGGACGGCTCAGGCTAACGTCGACGGGGCCTCCGTTCCGGGCTCAGCCCGGCAATCTTCAATTTCACGCGGCTACTTCCTCGGTCTGATCCTTGCCCTAACGAGTCCATGGAACATCGGCTTTTGGTTCGCGGTTGTCGGCGGGCAAGGCGTCGCGCAAGGGCACACCACTTTTCTCAACTCGCTCACCCTGGCGGCGGCGGTGGTCTCGGGTGCGATCGCATGGACGATTGTCCTCTGTACGGCGCTGAAGCTCGGTGCGCGCATCTTTGCCCGTCCGGCCTGGCAGGTGGGAACGCAGGCCGTCAGCGCGCTCGTCATGCTCTTTTTCGCCGCGCGACTGGTCTGGCTTTGGCGGTGAGCGCCCAGACTTTCTCCGGGGAGTGCGGGCATGGCTTGGCCTGCCTTCGGCTGGTCATAGACCGCCGTTACAGGGCAGATACATTCCTCAGCGCATGTCCGAACGGGAAAAGAAACTAACGATCAACGAGATCTATTTTTCGGTCCAGGGCGAGAGCACCTGGGCCGGGCTGCCGTGCGTTTTCGTGCGGCTGACTTTCTGCGATCTGCGCTGCACCTATTGCGACACCGAATACGCCTTTTACGAGGGAAAAAAGCAGTCGTTAGGCGAAATTGTTGACGACGGTTCTGACCTACGACTGCCCGCTGGTTGAGATCACCGGTGGCGAGCCGTTGTTGCAGAAAAATGTCCTGCCGTTGATGACGATGCTGGCCGATGCCGACCGCACCGTCCTGCTGGAAACCAGCGGCGCGCACGACATCTCGGCGGTCGATCCGCGCGTGCACCGCATCATGGACTTGAAAACGCCCGGGAGCGGCGAAGTGGAGCGAAACCTATTTTCCAATATCGAGCACCTGACGCCGCGCGACGAAGTGAAATTCGTCATCGGCTCGCGCGAAGATTACGAATGGTCGCGGGCGCAATTGCGCGAGCACCGACTCGCGGAGCGCTGTCGCGCGGTTCTCTTCTCGCCGATCTTCGGACGGATCGATCCGCGCGAGATTGTCGAATGGATCCTGGCCGACAAACTGCCGGTCCGTTTCCAACTCCAGATGCACAAGTTCATCTGGACGCCGACGCAGCGCGGGGTGTAGAGGCGGGCGTGTCGCCCGCTGGGGCAAGACGTAGCTGCCAAAAACCTCGCTTTTCCCGATGACGTCGCTCCTCTGCGGCCGACACGGCCGCCGCTACACCTATACGGAACGCCGGCCGCCGCGCACGTTCGGCAGAAACGCGGTCAGCAAGCCAATCAGCGGCAGGAACGAACAGAGCTGGAAGACGTATTCGATGCTCGTGCGGTCGGCCAGTTCGCCGAGGACAGCGGAACCGATCCCGGCCATGCCGAAGGCCAGGCCGAAAAATAGTCCCGCGATCAGACCGACTTTTCCCGGAACCAACTCCTGCGCGTAAACCAGGATGGCGGAGAAGGCGGAGGCCAAGATGATCCCGATAATGACGGTGAGGACGCCGGTCCAGAAGAGATTGGCGTGCGGAAGCGCGAGCGTGAACGGTGCGACGCCAAGGATCGAAACCCAGATGACGAGCTTGCGACCGTAACGGTCTCCGATCGGGCCGCCGAGGATGGTGCCGAGCGCGACGGCAAAGAGGAAAAGGAACAAATGGAACTGCGCTCCCTGGATCGAGAGATGGAATTTGTGAATCAGGTAAAAGGTGTAGTAGTTCGTTAGGCTGGCGAGATAGAAATATTTCGAGAAGATCAGGACGCCAAGCACGACGAGGGCAAACCAGACTCGGCGTGAAAGCGGCACCTGTAGCCGGGGTCGGTGACCCCGGCCGCCCTTTCGCTTCGCCCAGATGTTTGCCATACCAGCGGCCGACGCCGGTCAGAATTCCGATTCCGAGGAGCGCGATGAGGGCGAACCAGAGCACGCTTCCTTGTCCGTGCGGGACCACGATGAGGGCGGCGAGGAGCGGGCCTAACGAACTGCCGGCATTTCCGCCGACCTGGAAAAGCGATTGCGCGAAACCGTGCCGCCCGCCGGAGGCGAGATGGGCGACGCGAGACGATTCCGGGTGGAAAACCGACGAACCCATGCCGACGAGCGCGGCCGCCCCGACCACCATGGCGTAGTGAGTGGCGTGGGAGAGAAGGACGAGTCCGCCCAAGGTTAGCCCCATCCCGCAGGCGAGCGAATAGGGCTTTGGCCGCCGATCGGTATACCAACCGACGAACGGTTGCAGGATCGAAGCGGTCATCTGAAAGGCGAGCGTGATGAAGCCGACCTGCACGAAGCTGAGATGGAAGCTCGTCTTGAGGAGCGGATAAATCGCCGGGATGAGCGACTGGATGGTGTCGTTGAGGAGGTGCGAAAAACTGATCGCGAAAAGAATCGCGAGGACGGTCGGGTTGGCCGACGGCGCGCCCGGGTGCGGCTCACTCTGCGTGAGATGGGTTTCGGTGATGCTCGACGCCATGGCGAGGAGCAGAAGCTATTCAGCCAGCCGTCGAACGCGAATCGCGTGAGCCTGTAAACGTTTTGCCCTGCGAAACGCGGCAGGAAGCGTATCAGCTCGAGACGAACGCGGCCGCGCTTTCCGAAGCAAGGCCTCCACACCAGAGCCAGCGTGTGAACTGCGTTGGATGACAGGTGCGCCGTCCGATGCGATTTTCTTCCGCGATGCGTGCGCGCCTAACGAAAGACTTCACCTTCGAAGCCGCCCAGACTCTTCCCTCAGCGCCGGAGGGCCATAAATGTCGCAAGATGCATGGACACAGCTTCAAGGTGGAAGTGTCGGTCGAAGGCGAGGTCGATCGCGCGAGCGGCTGGGTCTACGATCACGCCGAGATCGGCGCTGCGATGAAGCCGCTCATCGCGCAGCTCGATCATTCGTATCTGAACGAAGTCGCGGGTTTGGAAAATCCGACGATCGAGAACATGGCGGCGTGGTTTTGGAAGAAGCTGGCCCCGCAATGCCCGGGGTTGTGCGAGATCGTGATCCACGAGACGCCGACCGCGCGGTGCGTCTATCGAGGCGAATAGGCGTCTGCCTCCGAGCGGAGCGAAGCGAAGTCGAGGGATTCCGTGGCCCAAACTTTAGTGCCCGTGGCATAGCGGTCACGCTGTGCCACGAGATTCTTCGGCTCCGCTGCGCTTCGCTCAGAATGACGACGCTTAATTGCAGCTCTGCGCCGACACGGCCGCCGCGACACTGCCGGGCGGCGGGTTAGCGTCTGGTCGTAACCGTGTTCTGGGGCGTAGACATTGAAGCTGGATTCACAGAATGAACCGGATTGGACGAGAGAAGAAAATTGGAATCCGCCGGATTACTTTCCGTTAATTCTGCCCAGGAAATCGGCAAAAAGAGGGCCGTAGAGCGAGCCGCGTTCGGGATGATATTGCACCGCGAGACCAAACGGCCGGTCGCGCAGCCGAAACTGCTCGATCACATCGTCAGTCGCGCACCACGATTCCACCACGCAACCGTCGGCCAACAGATCGATCGCCTGATGGTGCGAGCTGTTTACCTTCTCAAAACGATGCGCGGCCGAGGCGTCATTCCGCAGCGGCTGCACGTCGTGCGATTTCTGTGCTGGTAGATTGTGCCCGGGAATGTCGAGTCGCAAGGTGCCGCCGAGCGCCACGTTCAAGAGTTGCATGCCCTTGCAAATGGCGAAGATCGGCAGCCCGCGATCGAGCGCGTTTTGGACGGCGGCGAATTCCCATTTGTCGCGCGGCAAATCGGGCTTTTCCAAGATCGACGGATCGGGCACCGGCTGGCGCAGGAATTCCTGGGAAATGTCGCTGCCGCCGGTGAGGAGGAGTGCGTCCATTTGGTCGAGCGCCACCGCGTGGCGGGCGGCGTTTTGGATCTTGATCTCGGGATGGGTCGCCAGGATTGGATTGAACCACTTTTCATCGCGGCGTCGAATCCAGCTGGCAAGGTTAGGCATCGGCGAACTTGCGACTGCTGGCGGGAAGTGTAAAGCGCAGGGCTCGAGTATCCACGTTCCGTTTGTCAATCCAGGCAAACGGGGTTACCGCTCTGTGGCTCTAACAACAAGGAAAGAAACCGGATATGGCGATCAAACCCACAAATAGCGACCCGCAGGAAATCCTCCAACAAAGTTCGCGACCTGGCAGCGCGGAAAGATCCCAAAGGCGGCGCGCAGAAGAAAGAAAGGCCGGCGCAGGACGCGGATCAACGCGGCGGTTCGGTTCTCCGCAGCGGCAAACGCAATCTGTCGTAACGGCGGCGGTTCGGTGGGGCGAGACTCCGTCGAGCCCCGGGGAGGGAACGTCGAAGATGCAGCCGAGCTCATTCTTGGCTCGACAGGAGTCTCGCCCCACCGTGAGTTCCCGCTATGGTCTCGTCCATGCAGACCCACGACCATCTTGCGCCGGCGCTCTCGACCAAAGGTCTGACTCATCGCTATGGCGATCGCCTCGCGCTCGACGATGTCTCGCTTCGCGTCGCGCCGCGCGAGATTTTTGGCCTGCTCGGTCCGAACGGCGGCGGTAAGACCACGCTCTTCCGCATTCTTTCGACACTCGTTAGGCCGACGAGCGGCTCCGCTTCAATTTTGGGGCTCGATCTGCTGCGCGACACCGCTGCCCTGCGCGCCCGGATCGGCGTCGTTTTCCAGGCGCCCAGCCTCGACAAGAAACTGCGGGTGCGCGAAAACCTTGCGCATCAAGGGCATCTCTACGGCCTCTCCGGGGCCGCCCTCCAGCGAGCGGATCGATCATCTCCTGATCGAATTTAACCTGCGCGACCGCGCGCGCGATCTGGTCGAGACGCTGTCCGGCGGATTGCAACGCCGGGTCGAGATCGCGAAAAGTCTGCTCCATCGCCCGGAGCTTTTATTGCTCGATGAGCCCTCGACCGGGCTCGATCCCGGCGCGCGGATCGATCTTTGGCAGACGCTCTATCGCCTGCGCGACCAGCAAAACGTGACTGTTCTCCTGACCACGCACCTGATGGAGGAAGCAGAGCGCTGCGACCGGGTCGCGATCATCGACCAGGGTAGGATCGTCGCCGTGGGCACGCCGGAAGAACTCTGCGGGCCGAGATCGGCGGCGACGTCATCAGCGCGCGGTCGCAAGAGACGCGACGTCGCTGGCCGAGCGGATCGCGCGACTCGTTAGGCGTGGAAGTCAGCGTCCTGAACGACGAAGTGCGGATCGAACATCCGGAAGGCGCCAGCTTCATCGCGCGGCTGGTGGCGACGTTCCCGGGCGAAATCGATTCCGTCACCCTGGCCAAGCCGACGCTCGAAGACGTCTTCATCGCGAAAACCGGCCGGCGCCTGAGCGAGAGGACGAGAATCGACCATGTGGAGCAGTCCGTCCCGCGATGCGACTGCTACCTCGGTGGCGCAGGGCCTTTGCCATGCCGCGAGCGCGGCTTGTTTGTGGCCTAACCAGATGCTGAGCCCGCACCAGATAGCGGCGAGCGGCGCGGCCACGAACGAGATGCCCGTCAGGCCGAGCCCGAACCAGGTGAGCAGCGGATAAGACCAGGCGCCGATCTGGTCGCCGGCGCGATAGACGAAGGTGTCGATGAAACTCTTCGCTTTGTATTTGTCTTCCCGCCGCAGGACGGTGAAGAGCACTTCGCGCGCGGGTCGGGTGACAGCGAAATTTCCCGCCCGCCGCATGACCTGGAAAACCGCGAGGAACGCCGAGGACCGGCGACAAACCCCATCGCCGAGAAAACCGAGCATGCTCAGGCACGGGCAGAAACGCGAGCGTAATGCCGACCCCGAACCATTTCAGCAACCGCCCGGTGAGCAAAAGCTGGACGATGACCGTGAGTGTGTTTACCGCCAGATCGAGCTGCGCGAAGAAAGCCGTCCGCAGCGCGCGATCGTGGAATTGATGGCCGGTGATGTCGGCCTGCTGGAAATAGACGATGGTCGAAGTGATCGCGTAGAGGAGCATGAAGCGCGCAGATGCCTAACAAATAAGGCGAGCGGACGACATGGGTGATGCCGGAGATGATGCCACCGCCGATGACCTGCTCCGCCCCGGTTCGGCGGGAGCCGTTGTACACCTCTGGATCCGTCAGTTCTTCATCCGCCTTCCGTTCGTCCGTCTCAATGCGCCTGGGCGGAGCGCGGAATCCGCCGGGAAAAACCTCACGCACCAGGGCGCGATTTCGAGGAGGGCGGCAGTCACGAGAATCAAATTCGCCGCGCCCAGATTTGTGCACGAGTGACGCGGTCACGATCGGCCCGGCGATCGCGCCGAGCGAACCGCCGACGGCGATGAAGGCGAAGAGCCGCTTCGCCTGCTCGCTGTTGAAGAGGTCGGTCATGAAGGCCCAGAAGAGCGTCACGACAAAGAGATTGAACACACTCACCCAGACGTAGAAGCGCGCGACCGACCCAGACATTCTGCGCCGGCGAACGTCCGCATGAGCAGATAAAAAATGACCAGATTGACGATGAAAAATCGGTAGGCGATGCGGAAGAAATTTCCGGCGCGGCATGCGCGCGACGATGGCGGAGAAAGCAGCATTGGCGAGCAGCATCGCGACGAGCGTGCCGGTAAACATCCAGGAAAGATTCTCCAGCCGGCTGCTGCCGCGATGTCGTCCCGGATCGGGCGGATGACGTAATAGCTGGCCGAGAATGACGAAATTGAAAAGGCACGCGAGCAGGAGCGCGCGCACCTCGTTAGGGCGAACGTCAACTGCCTTCTGCAGGAGAGCGAGCGCGCGGTTCATGGTTCGGAAGTCGGGTTTCCAGTGTGACTTGGCAAGCGGTCATCCTGACCGCAGGGACGGCCAGCTGGAAGCCCGCCGGTCGAGACAGGCCGGAGGACTATCTTCCGGTTTTATGCCACGCCAGCAGTACCTCGGCTTCGCGCTCGGGTGTGATCCCGGCAAGCAATTTCTCCTGACGCTCTTTCGGGAGCGATTTGAACCATGCCAGCGTATCGCGCGCCGTCACCGCGAGCGGCCGGAAAGTCAGCCCCTTGTCCAGCGCGCGCCGGATGCTGATCCGCCCCAGGCCGCCGTCTTCACCCGTCGGCGGCACCCAGACCGGCATGTCCGACCACGGTTCCACCTTTGATTTCTCGAGAAAATCCGCCGGTATCCAGGTGAATTTCGCGGTCGATCCGAGCGCATTTTTTATCCCCTCCAGCATTCCGCCAACTGTCAGGGGCGTGGCCGGCCCGGTCGCATTGTAAACACCAGTTGTGCCCTGCTCAGCCATCCGGATCGTCCACTCCGCCAGGTCCCGCGCATCGATGAACTGTACCGGATCGCTCGGATCGCCCGGCGCGAGCACTTCTCCACCGCGATCGATCCGCACTGGCCAATAGGTGAACCGGTCCGTCTGATCGCCCGGCCCCACGATCAATCCCGGGCGGATGATGAGCGCCTTTCCGGGAAACCATTTCTCTACTTCCTTTTCCGAAAGCGCCTTGAGCGGTCCGTAGAGAGCAAACTTCGACGCGATCACGGTGTCCCGCGTTTCCTTCATCGCGTCGGCGCCGTCGTATTTCGCGAGCGGCGCGGTCTCGTCCATGCCCGGCTTGGTGTTGTTAGCGTAAACCGAGATGGTAGAGATAAAGACATAACGATCGACATTCCCCTTTAGAATCTCGGCGGCGTCGCGCACCCATTTCGGGAGCATCGTCGGATTGTCGATCACCACATCCCACTTGCGACCCTTAAGCGCGTCGAGCTGTCCGTTGCGATCGCCGATCAGCTGCTCGACGCCCTCCGGCAATTCGCCGGGGTGCGTCTTGCCGCGATTGAACACCGTCACCTTGTGTCCACGGGCGAGCGCATATTTCACCTGGAAGGGTCCGGTAAAGCCGGTCCCGCCCAGGATCAGGATCGTGAGCGGCTTCGGTGCCTTGCCCACTGTCGGGTGTGTTGTGAGCCGGGGTCGGTGTCCCGGTTCCGGTCGCGCGTGGGTCAGCCCCGGCCGCCGCGCTCGTGAAGATGCTGGAGACCGTTAGCGCAAGAATGATCACCGGCGAAGTGAAGACGGGACGGCTGGTCAGCGGAGTGTTGAAGAATGGCATGGCTATTTGTAGCCGGGGACGCTGACCCCGGCAATAGGTTGACTGACTGGTCGTTCAAAACGCGTTCGCACGATTAGGAAACGCAGCTTGTCGAGAGAACTGATCCAGCAAGCCGAACCCGACCTGCACAACGCCCGTCCCGCTGTGTGTGCCTCGAGCCCAAACGGGTCGCTGCTCAATGCGGCTGCCCGGTCGTGAACGCGAAATGAACCGGCCACAGCGGCGCGCGGTTCGTCGCGGCGAAACCGATATCCTCGGTGCTATTCATCTGAACCTCGTAATGAGTCGAAGACTTGAATGCGTAGGTTAGGCTGAACGTTTTACCATCAGCCGAATAAGTGAACGTGGTTCTCGTGAGATCCACGGGCTGCTTTCCCTCAAACAGGTGAAAACCGTGCTTCTTCGGATCCATTGCTCGATCGAAGCTAACGGTGATCGCTCTGATTGTGGCGGGGTTAACATCCCGCGCGCCGTTGCCAGGGAAAGTGCTCAATGCGTGTGGCGGAGCGTCTTCCGGTGAGGGATTGCCGGCGGTTCGGAAAACCAGATAAGTCGGTTTCAGAGAAATCCCTTTGTCGTTCTGAAAGCCAACGCCGGGAATTCCCCTTTCGTTCAGGGCCATGATATAAACCTTCCCGGGAAGCAGCGTGACACGCAGGCTGAACGATTTGAGATCGGAGCCCATAGCTGTTTCGTAGTTCGTTTGTGGACTTAGGGTGTCGTTTCCAAGGAAATCCCAGAACCCGCTTCGCATGATTTGATCGAAAGTTACGGCGATTGTTTTTTGATCGGATGGCGAAACTCCTATCTCCCAGAATTGAGGAGAAGTCGAAACAATCCTGGGCGGTTCGAAAGCAAGGCTGAATCTGCTGCCCAACAGAACGAAAACGACGACAGTCAGAAACCTGATCATTCGATGATTACCCGGTTGGCTGTGATTTTGTAAATGCTATCAACAGTCTTGACCGCATCCGGATTGATGCCTTCGGGTTGAAAGACGCTCTGGCGTTCGACAAACGCTTCGCCGAGATATTCTGCCTGGATCTCAGAAGGATCAACATTACCATCCTTGTTCAAATCCTTGACCGCCTGACCGACGTAAAGCATGCGAAAAACGTTGCCGCGCGTCGTGATCGAGTTGCTCACTTCGCGAAATTCCTGCTCGGCGAGGTTGTCAGTTCGAAAATTTGGATTCGATTCCGAGGCTGTGGTCGGACTATTCCGCAAGAAGCTGTAGGTGACAGTGGAACGCGCGGGTGAACCTGTGGTGGTGTTGGTGCTTGTGTTCACCATTCTGCTTAGGATCGAAGCTAATTCGCCAATCTGAAAGAACGGTCGAACTGGGGAATTATCGGGCGGAGGTCCAGCGGCGATCCGTCGGTCGAAGATTGGGCTAATGACGGCGCTCGCCAGTTGCGTCACAGAGACGATCAACCATGGTCTGGGTTAATGATGGCTGATTTCCGATCAGCTCGGTGAGGAACAACGGCGCCAAGGGGTGTTGTTGGGTTCCCCAGCGTTGTTGAGTATTGATGTTTACTGCTCCGGCGCGGGGTTGAACCGTTTGGGTCCGAAAAAGGTCGATTAGGGCATAGTCGACCGAGGCGCTCCGGCGCTCGGGAATTTCTGTTGCCGGACCTGGCTGAAGCGTGTTCGCGGGGCGTTCAGGATATTGGAGGTAAAGCGTCCGCCACGGATATTCCGGAGCTGCGACGTTTCCCAATTCCCCGACACTGCGCATCGGGCCGTTGCGGAGAAAGGCGAGAGGGCGGTTCCCAGTATAGTCATACCAGTCAAAGGCGTAGGTCCGATTCAGGATTTCGGCTTTATCAATGTAGGCTGCGATTCGGTTAGTCGTGGCTGGCGTCGAAGCATCACTCCGGGTTATGTTGTACCAACGATCACTGATAAGATGGCCTCTGACGCGAGGATCGCCAAAGTTAATAGCCGTCGTGGTTCCGGTGGCTACGGCGTAAAGCAAGTTGATCGATGCGGTCTGCAACGGACCGGTTGTCGCTTCGTTCAGGAAATCCCCCGTGGAACTGGTGCCGCTCCAGTTATATCCGGTCGTGATGATGTTGGTAACAATCGCCGTATCATCCAGACGCTCGTTATCAATTCCGAAGACCTTGACTGTAATCAAACCGGCCAGAAGACGTGGCTTTGCGTCGCTCGCCGTTACGGTGAACGTGACCGACTGGTTCTCGAGCCAATCTGTTTGGAAGGTGCGAGCGCCAGAATCACTGATGCCATCGATACCGGCAGGGACCAACGTTCCAGTCCCATTCACCGGAGTAAGATTCGCCAGGTTGATGACATAGTTCGTTACCGATTTGTCAAAGACCGCTGGTCCCATTCTTGGAAACGATGGGAACTCCCTTGATCTCGACGCGACTGACATTGCCGGAGAGATCGAGAGCGGTCTCATAGAGGTTAAGGAACCGTAACTGGATTTTCATTTTGAGGGTGGCCGAATAGGTTCCGGCGACAGGTTGAGAGGGACAGGTGCTCCCGGAGGCCTCATAGATAACCTCGACTGCCGCAAGGTATGGAATCTTTTCGATCCCAAGGACCGGGACCGGTATTATGTAGCCATCTGGGACCACGTCGCCCATGTCGGTGGGCGTATTGTCAGCGTCGATATAATCGACGATATTGGCGGCGATCTGAAGTCGCAGCCGACTGTCGTTAAACATCTGATAATTCGATAAGCCAGGCAATGGCGGGCCTGTCCACGCATCTCGAATCCAATTGGCGATTCGATTGGCTACGGCCACTTTCGACGCGTTGTCGGTCGCGGAAGCGACCAGGGCGTTGAGATCCATTCTCTGCCAGCCTTTGGCAGTCGTGTCATCGTCGCGAGAGACGACCGTGACAAGATGAGCATAATCCGAGAAGTTGGAAGTTCCATTGGTCGAGAAGGGCAAGGCTAGAGCGGCTGGCGAGGCGGTTGCCGGCGGTTGCGATCCCGATGAGCGCACTGTCTGCGGCCGCGCGGTTCGCACTGGCCGGCAAAATGGCGGCCGGATCAAGCTCTTGAAGCTGGGTGGTGGGTGCAGGAGTCGGCAGGGGGAGCGTGAGATCGTTGACCCGCAAGTTTGAGCCGCTCGACGAGACCGTTACCGGTGACGTTGACATTCGCCTTCATGCTTTCGTCCTCGATGAAGTAGGCGTAGCGACCAGTTAGTTCGTTGGTGGCGTTACGGACGCGAACCCATTGGCCAAAGGCCGGCGTCGGCGATGGGTTGACGAGCCGACCGCTGGCATTGGTGCCGAGGCGAACGATCTGGTTGAAATCATAGCTATTGCTGACCGTGAAGCCTGGGTCACTGATGCTGAAAGGACCGCCTGCCGGGAATCATCGCCGGTGTCGGGCGCGGATCGACCTGGGGCGTGCCAGAGGGTGTGGCAGCGCGGGAGGCCAGGATTTCTCCAGCAGCGTTTGTTAACGTTAAATAATCGTTCGCGATTGCCGTGGTGGTGTCGGCGGAATCGGTCGGGCGATATACTTCGCAATACAACCTTGCGGGTGCCGGGGAAGGAATGGGCATCGCCGTGATATAGTTACCGTAGCGCGTATTGTTACTGAGAAGTTTGGTGGCCGCGGCCAGACCGTCCTCGGCGACTATCTTTGCGCGAATGCGATTGACGTAGATCGCGGAAGTTGAGCGATCGGTGCGGGTGTTTGCAAGGTAGGCGACGATCACGATGACGATGAGCGCCATCAAAACCAAAGTGACCGCGAGGGCAAAAGCGGAATCGCGGTGCGAAGTCTTCATGGCGGCGGCAACGAAACATCGGCGGTAAACTGCTGAGCCCAGCGTTGCACGATGAGATTGTAAGGCGCACTCCCGACAGCCATCCCGGCGAGCTGCGTGGCGGCGCGATCGTCGAGCATCTGCAGCCGAAGAACGATCCGCCGGGGCGCCTTGCCGGCCATGAATGTGTCAATCGACTCTGAATCCCAGGTATCGGCAGGCGTTAGATCGTGATCCAGGTCATTCTGAGAAAAGCACTTGACTTCGAATTGGAGAACACCGGTGGCAATAACATGCCAGTCTGTGGATGTGTAAGTGTAGCCGGCTACTTGATATCGGTCGGCCGCGGGATCGGTCCAAACTTGATCGCTGCTCCTGAAAGCCCGTTTCAGCTCATGGGTGCCAGTGTCCAAAGAATAGGCAATAGTGCAGAGGTCACCCGCGCCCAGATTCGGGTACGGTGCGACGAAGAACACATTCTCGGCCGTGCCAGGAGTTGGGGACGGGACGGCACCGAGGGTTGCGTTCTCGACAAACTGAATCTGGCTTCCGCCGACGGCCGAGTTCGCGGTGGCTCCCTTTAGTTCATCGCTGAGCCGGCCGAGTATCTGGCGCGCTTTGGAAGAGGTATCCAGACGATTTCGACCCTGAGTCCACGCGCCAAGAGTCGCCGCCACGACACTGGCAAGAAGTAGAACGAGAACGACCGTGATGGCGAGCGCGACTAGCAACTCGACCAAGGTAAAAGCGGTCGACCGCCTCATGGTGGCAGGTTCATTAACGTAGGGATGCGAACCACATTCTGGTTGGCCGCGACGGCATTCGCCGGGTAGCGAACTTCCGCGTTAAGAATGCGATCGGCGGGCGCCGGGGCAGCTGGGGTCAAAATGGCGATTTGAAGTTGATAGACTGCAGCGCTGTTGAGAGTCGTCCCCAGATCATTCAGGCTGGCGTCGTAATATCGGGTCGCGTACGTCACCGGAAAAGTCGCTGAACTCAAAGAGCGGATTCGTTCGAATTCGTTCTGCACAAGTTGGGCGGCTGAATGCTCGTCGCGCGCCCGCTTGTTCGTATCCGTCGCGACGGAGAGAAGGCCAAAAATAGAAAGTACCGCGAAGCTGACGATGCCGATCGCCAGAACCACTTCGATAAGGGAAAAGCCTTGGTCACTCGCTCTTGGGTGATCGAGACGATTCATTTTAGAACGGCGTTTCCGGTCAGCGGATCGATCGTCAGTTCCGAACGCAAAGCTTGGTTTTTGCGAACCGGCGTGGGTGAGGAGCCGGCGGTGGGTACAAAGCCATCCTGAATCGCTATCAATTCCGGCGTAGCACTCGGATCTAGGTTGGTGGACCCGTTCGGCAAGAATTCCACATAGGCACCGGTGAAACTGGCCGGCGTTGGAGTCGGAGTGACGTTTGGCGTCCTGACGACCGGAGTAGAGGCTGTGCTGCGCGCCGCAACAATTCCGGTGGTGGAATCGAACGTCGTCGTTTGGGAGAGGCGATTCAATTTACCCTGCTGCAACCAGTTGCCGGAGGTGCCGTCGTAACTCGCGAGGAGATATGCTCGCCAGCTCGCATCAGGACCCCAGTCGTTAGTCGCGGCGATCAGCACTCTCGTCTTCGTGCGCTTGGCCAATGCCATCAGTTGCGCGTTTTCCAACTGGGCAGCGAAGTTTCGGGCGTCGCCTTCCAAGGCGCGTCCGGAGTTTGGCGAGAGAGCCGGGATCAGGAACCCGAGAAGAATGGCAATCACGGCGGTTACCACCAACAGTTCCACCAACGTAAAGGCGCTGAAGCGCACTCGTGCCTGCTTTGGCAACGTGAAAGCCTGGGGTGGACACTGGTTAGGGGTGGACACAGCGGGGACGGAATCTGAATCAAGCAGCTTATAGCGCGGAAACAGAAACCTGGAAAGCTGAAACGGAGATCAGAGCTCAGAAGTTGAGGACGAAAGGGAGACGCTGAAACGCCGCCTCGCAACGCAGGCAGAGCCGGAGGCTGAACTTTCAAAGCTGAAAATGGGGCAGCTATGCGGGCTAACACAGGCAGCAGTACGCGGTTCAGTTTTCGGTGAAATTTCATAATTCTTAGCAAATCGGAGCGGTGCCGGACGCCATCGGCATGGTTCTAGCTTTTTACCGCCTCGTGCTGGAACACACCCTATCAGAAGAGGAACGCAGCCAGATTCTTCAGACGATTGAGATGTTTGAGGTCATTACTCAAACACAGCACGACGATTATCAATCGCTGGAGATCCTCAAGGTCGCGTACCACAAACTCGGGAAAGCCGAGGAGGCGCTCCGAACCTCTCGTCGTTTGGCCGAGGCATATTTTAACGTTGGCTCTTTCTCGCTCGCCATGCAGGAATGCGAGGCGGTCCTGACAGTGGAACCGAGCGCGCTGGAGATCGTTGCGATGCTGGGCGAGATCGAAACCCGCCTCCAGCAAGCGGGGCAGATCAGAGAGGAAACCGGCGCCCATAACGCGCTCGTGGCGACATCGACCTACACAGCCGCGACGCCCTCAGCGAGCAGCGGGTTGCTCGAGATCGGTGGACGCAGCACCGGCCAGGTTGGCAAGCGCATCTCGCTCCAGGATCCCGAGCAGGGCAATGATCAGCTCGGGAAGTTCTTGGTCCTCCAGCAAATGTTTCCGGAGGACGAGATGAGCGCCGCGCTCGACGCGGTGAAGGAAGCGAACAAGGCGATGAGTGATCGAATGCTGGCGACCTCGCTCCTGGACTGGCTTTGCCAGGACAATGACGAAAAGATGGAGGCCGTGCTCTCGGCCCTGATCGACCGGACCAAGTTCGCCTATGTGCCGCTGGAATATTACGATATCGATCGTCAGGTCGTGCGGATGTTGCCCGACGAGCTGACGATCAAACGGCTCTTTGTGCCATTCGATCTGATCAGTCGCACCATCATGGTGGCGGTCTGTAATCCGTTTGACGCCGAGGCGCGCGAGGCGGTGCAGCAATCGCTCGATTACAACGTCACGTGGTACCTGACCAAGCCGGCCACTATCATCAAGACGCTGCAGGAGGTCTACAAGCTGGAGCCGCGGGCTTAGCTCTTCCATGAGCGCGAGAAGCAAATCCTTCGGAGAACGCATCGCGGATGTCCTGATCGAGGACGGTCTCCTCCTGCCGAATCAGCTCGATGAAGCGGTCAATATCCAGAAGACGCAAGGCGGTCGGCTGCTTAAGATTTTGACCGACAAGCAATTCGTCAGCGACCAGGACATGGCCTTCAGCATGGGCCGCTGCCTGAATACGCCGCCGGTTAATTTGTCGAAGGTGCGCGTGCCGGATGAGATATTGAGTCTTGTCCCGCGCGAGATGGCGAAGGCGCACAAGCTAATTCCGGTCGCTCGTCTCGACACGAAGTTGTTTGTGGCCATGGCCGACCCGACCAACGTGCTCGCGGTCGACGACCTGAAGCGGCGCGTGCAGATGGAGATTGTGCCGATGATCGCGACCGAGCGCGCGGTCAACGATGCGCTCAGCGGCGTGCACGCGGCCAGCACTAACATGAGCGAGGTGCTCAAGCAGGTCGCTGAGGAAGCGGCGCGGCGATGTCGAGGTGCAGGCGCAGAAACGCGAAGACATCGACCTCGATCGTCTCGCGACCGACAGCGAGGACGCGCCCGTGATCAAGATCGTGAACCTGATCCTCGCCCAGGCGATCAAGGAAAAAGCTTCGGATATTCACATCGAGCCGTTTAACCGAACGCTGAAATTGCGTTACCGCATCGATGGCGACCTGGTCGCGGCGGAGTCGCCGCCAAAAGCGCTCCAGCTCGCGATCACGTCTCGCATCAAGATTCTCGCCGGTCTCAACATTGCGGAGCGCCGTGTACCGCAGGATGGAAGGTTCCGCATCAAGGTGATGGGGAAAGAGGTCGATCTGCGTATCTCGATTCTGCCCACCTCGCACGGCGAAAAGGTCGTCATCCGTATCCTCGATAAGTCGACGCTCGCCGGAAGCATCGACTCCATGGGGATGGACGAAGAGACGATCGCGCGTTTCCGCAAGGCGATCGACGCGCCCCACGGAATGATCCTCGTGACCGGCCCGACTGGTTCCGGCAAGACGACGACGCTTTACTCCGTCCTGCAGGAACTCAACAGCCCCAATTACAACATCGTGACGGTCGAGGACCCGATCGAATATGAGTTGATGGGCGTGAACCAGGTCGCGGTCCGGCCCGATATCGGGCTCGATTTTGCTTCCGCACTCCGTTCAATTCTCCGGCAGGATCCGGACATCGTGATGGTCGGCGAAATTCGTGACAACGAAACGGCCGACATCGCGGTGAAAGCGGCGCTGACCGGTCACCAGGTCTTGAGCACGCTGCACACGAACGACGCGGCGGGCGCGATCGCGCGACTCGACGACATGGGGATCGAGCCGTTCCTCATCTCGAGCTCGGTCATCATGACCTGCGCGCAACGACTCCTGCGGCGGGTCTGCCTCAATTGCCGCGAAGAATTTGTCCCGGAACCGGAAATGTTTGAGCGCCTCGGCATGGAGCCGGCAGAGGGCGCGACCTTTTATCACGGTATCGGCTGCGATCGTTGCAAAGGGCGCGGTTATTCCGGCCGGGCCGCGATCATCGAGGCGCTCCCGGTGAGCGACACGATCCGGCGCTTGATCATCAAGCGCGCGTCGGCGGCGGTGATCAAGAATCAGGCAATTTCCGAAGGGATGAAAACGTTGCGCATGGTCGGCGTCGACAAGGCGATGGAAGGCATCACAACCCTCGAAGAGGTTTGGCGCGTGACCGCTGAGGACCACTAAAATGAACCTTCCGTTTCCTAAAATGAACTTGACGTTCCTCCGCCATTTTAAAAAGGACAGGCCCGCCGAAGGTGGAGTGGCCATCGTTGCTCGACCGGCCACCCCGCTCGACAAGCCGGCTTCCGAGCGTTTCGGCAAGACAGTCATGCCTAACGTCTCACGCGTCGTCGGAGTGGACGCGATGCCAGACTTTTCCTTGGACGGGCCGCTCGGAAATCCGCTTCCGGCCACGCGCCCGCAAGATTTCGTTAGGCGGGAGCGGCTCCATCGCGGTTGAATCGAAAAAGGCATCAACCGACGACCCGGCTGCCGCCGAGCGCACGATAGCGCTGCAACTGATCGACCTGGTGCCGCACCTGCCGGCAGGGTTGCTCAAAACGGCGCCGGTCGATCCGGAGCACCGAGTCCTGATCAAAGCGTCTGAGCTCGAGCGTGGTATGGCGAGCGGTCGCCCGACCGTGTCCCTCCGCTCGATTTTCCAGCAGGCACCGGATTTTTTCCAATGTGACGTGGAGGCGACCGACAAGCGCGAAGTGGTGCTGCCCTTCAACAAGGTGCTGGAGCAATTCACCGCCTTCCAGGTGCGTTCCGACCAGATGGGCAGCGACTCGGTTCCGCAACTCGAAACGCCCTTCCTGAAAATGACGATCGAGGACGGCCAACGCTTTGGAACACCGGCTTGCGCGCTCGTCCCGTCGTCCGCGGTGCTGCCGACGCCATCCGAAGTCGCCGCCGTTTCGCCTCGACCAATTGATCCAGTCCGCCTGCCTCTGCCGGACCAAGCCGAAAGCAGCGCCGCCGATGGCATGGCTCCGGAATCCGTCGCGCTCGAGCAGCCTCCTGCGCGTACGTCGCGGGCCGCGAAAATTTCACCGAACGGAATGGGCGTGCCCGCCACTGAGAGAGTTCCAGCCTCAAGTGGGCCGCCCGTTCCAACCTCTTCGCCTTCGCCTCTTCCGCCGCCGCCGGCTCGAATCCCGTTCAAGGTGAGCCCGCCTTCGAACGATCTGCGTAAGCCGGCCGTGGCCGCGCCTCCGGTCAAGCCAGCCGCGATCGCATTTTCGGCCGATGGGCCGCGAGTGCGTCTATCGTTGCGCAGCGTGCTGCGCGGATTTTTGCCCTTTCAGTTGTCCGGCCCGATCGACGACGTGCCGGAAACGGCGGCAATCGAGATTCCGTTTTCGATCATTGAGCCGCAACTGTCGTTAGGCCGGATCGTCGTTTCCCCCGCCCAATTCCAGGCCGCACTCCCGGAGGAATACCGCTCGCTTCTGAAAATCGAGGAAATCGAACTACCGATTGCCCTGCCGCTCGAGGAAGTGCTGCAAAATTTGCCTGACGAGAGCTTGCGGCTCCGCGGCGACCAGGAGGAAATAGAGATCACCGAAGCCTTCGACACGCCTTTCAGCACAAAGGCCGCGGAGGACGCGGCGCGGATGAAGGTTTCCACCGGCCCGATCGCGAAACCGGCCGCCGGTGTTGCAGCCGGGGTCGGCTGGTCGCGATAAAGGGAATCTCGATTTCGCGGCCACGCCTGAAGACGTCACTCTGCAGGAAGCACCAATCCCGTCGACAGCGCCTGCCCGCACCGCGCTTCAGGTCGCGTTCGACACCGACGAGACGCTCGACGCGAAATCCATCGTCGCTCACGCCAGTCGCCTGCCGGGCGTGAGCGCCTGCGCGATTGTTTTCTCCGACGGCCTCAGCCTGGCGGGAAACATTCCGCCGAGTACGAGGCCGACGCGCTCTGCGCGCTCGCGCCCTCGATCGTCAAACGGATCGACGACCAGATGATCGGAGCCAGCCTCGGACCGCTCAACGGGATGACGCTCTATTGCGCGAAAACGCCCGTCAGTTTCTTCGCCCACGGCAACATCTGCCTCGCGGCCCTCCATTCGGCCGACGCGCTCGCGGCCGAGATCCGCGCCCGCCTCAGCTGTGTTGTGCGGGAGCTTGCACAAATGTATGCCCAGCCAGCCTAACGACTAACAAAAAGCCATGTCCATCATCAACTACGCCAGTCGCGAGATTCAATTCAAGATCGTCTACTACGGCCCCGCGCTTTGCGGCAAGACGACCAATCTCGCCTACATCCACGAGCGCATCAGCCCGGCCAATCGCGGCGATCTCGTCTCGCTCGCGACCGCCGCCGACCGCACTCTGTTCTTCGATTTCTTGCCCTTGAACGCGGTCGTGATCAAAGGCTTCGTCACGAAATTCCAGCTCTACACCGTGCCTGGCCAGGTCATTTACAATGCGACCCGTCAGCTTGTCCTGCGGAGCGTCGATGGAGTCGTTTTCGTGGCCGATTCGCAGTGGGAAAAAATGGAGGAAAACGTCGAAAGTTTTCGCAACCTCGCGGAAAATCTGGCCCAGCAAAACATCTCGATCGATGAGATTCCCTACGTCCTGCAATACAACAAGCGGGACCTGAACAACGTCGCGCCAATCAATTATCTCGAGTTCCTCTTGAACAATCGCAAGAAGCGCGTGCAAAGCTTCGAGGTCATCTCGAGCACTGGACAAAACGTCTTCGCCTCGCTCAACGCCGTCTCGCAGATGTTGCTCCACAAGTTCAGCAAACAAGGCGAAGCCGCACCCACCGGCGCGGCTGCGCCCGTCGCGGTGTCGGTCGAACCGGTCCCCGCGCCGAAACTCGCCTCTCCCGCCACCGTATGAATTGCATCCCGGCTCTGACGATCGAGAACGTCGCCACGCTCGACGGCATCCTGGCGGATTTCCTGAAGAAATCGGACGCGGAATTGACCGTCGTGATCGATCGCGGCGGCAACGTCATCTCGCAATTTGGCGATGTCGCGGTCATGGATGTGACGATTATCGCGGCGCTCGCCGCAGGTTCATTTGCCGCGACCAAGGAACTGGCCCGCCGGATCGGCGAGGTCGAGTTCAATGCGCTCTATCACCAGGGCAACGGCAGCCACATTTTCATGAACTCGGTCGATGACGACACGATCATGATCACGGTTTTCGGACCGCGCACCACCGTAGGGTTGGTGCGTTTCTATTCCGCCGCGACCGCTTTGGCGGTCTCGGAGTTGTTGAAATCGCTCGATCAGAGCGGCGGACACGGGTTCACCTTCGACGCCGGCGACGTCACAGCGACGCCGATCTTCGTGGATCATCCGGTATAGCTGGTTTGCTCCGCGAAAAGTGGGCCCCGCCTGCGGCCGAAGAAAACCGGTGTCGGATTGTGTTCGACAGCCCACAAATTCCCGGCTCCCCAAGCCCACCGTCCGCCGCGGTTGCGCAATCGGGGTGATGCGGGAAATTCATCCGCACGATTTATGGCGGTTCAATTCAGGGATTACTACGAGACGCTCGGTGTTGCGAAGACGGCAAGTGCCGATGAAATCAAGAGCGCTTTTCGTAAGCTCGCGCGCAAACACCATCCCGACATGGCCAAGCCGAAAGAAAAAGTCTCGGCTGAGGAGAAATTCAAACAGATCAACGAGGCTTACGAGGTCCTGAGTGATCCCGAGAAGCGCTCCAGATACGATCAGCTCGGCGCGGACTGGAATCAGCCGGGCGGATTTCAACCGCCGCCGGATTGGGGACGGGGCGGAACGGGCGGCGGATTCCGCCGTCACGCCGGCGGGAACGGCGGCGGCGTTGAGTTCGAATTCGGCGGCACCGGGTTCAGCGATTTCTTCGAGGCGTTTTTCGGCGGCGGACGCGGCGAGTCTGCCTTCGGCGGCGGATTTGGCCGGCGACCGCCGACCGCCGAGCGCGGACAGGATGTCGAGGCCGACATCATGGTCACGTTGGAGGAAGCGCTCAATGGTTCCACCCGGCAGGTCTCCTTGCGCCGCAGCGACTCCGAGAAAGTGGAAACCTATCAGGTCAAAATCCCGCGCGGCGTGCACGAAGGACAACGCATTCGGCTGGCGGGGCAGGGAGAAGCCGGCGCGCGTGGCGGGAAAAAAGGAGACCTCTTTCTCCGCGTGCGGCTCGCGCGGCATCCCGATTTCGCAGTCGAAGGAAACGACCTTGTTCATGAGGCAGCGCTTTTGCCGTCGCAGGCGGTGCTTGGCACTGAGCTCGAGGTGCCGACGTTGGAAGGTTATCGTCGTCTAAAAATTCCTCCGGGCACCCAGGCCGGCCAGCGTTTTCGCCTGCGCGGCCGCGGGCTGCCGGCGGCGACCGGCGATCGCGGTAATCTTTACGTGGTTACGCAGATCGCGATTCCGAAAAAGTTGAGCGACGCCGAGCGCGCGATCTGGCAACAGCTCGCCGCGCAGAAGAGTTCGTAATCGGCGTATTTGGGGTTGGCTCGACAAGTCGGCACCGCTTCTTTAAGAGAACAGAATGAAAATCTCGCTCGGCTCCGATCACGCCGGTTTCCGTTACAAGGAAAAAATCAAGGAGCTCCTCATTTCGTTAGGGCACGAGGTTAAGGATTTCGGCACCACGAGCGAGGAGCCGGTTGATTACCCAAAGTTCATTCGTCCGGCGGCCGAAGCGGTGGCGTCCGGCGAGTGCGACCGCGGGATCGTCCTCGGCGGCTCCGGCAATGGCGAAGCGATGGCGGCGAACAAGGTGCGCGGAGTCCGGTGCGCGCTTTGCTGGAATGAGGAAACGGCGCGCCTTTCGCGCCAGCATAACGATGCCAACGTTCTCTCGCTCGGTGAGCGGATGATCCCGGAGGACCTGGCGCTAAAGATTGTGCGCGTCTGGTTGACAACCGATTTCGAGGGCGGCAGGCACATCGCCCGGATCGCCCAGCTCGATCTGTAGACGGCTTCGTCAGAGCGAAGCGTCTACAGCGCCAGCCAAACGCTGACGAGAAAGACCGCGCTGACAAACGCGTTGCTCTGGAAAAACGCGCGATTGATTCCCGCGAGATCAAGCCGCGCCGCGCTCCAATGTTCGTAAGCCAGCGCTCCGGCGACCAGCGGCATGCCGCAAAAATAAATCGCGCCTAACGACGCTGCGAAGCCGAAGGAGAGCAACGCGAGCAACATCGCGAAGTGCAGAAATTGCGCGAGCCGCAGCGAACGCGCGAATGCCTAGGCGCACGACTAGCGAGTGCAATCCCTCGCGCCGGTCGAACTCGAAATCCTGAGTGGCATAGATCAAATCAAATCCCGCCACCCACCCGACGACTCCGGCGCCAAGGAGAAGGGGGGCGAGCGTCAGCCGGCCGGTCGCGGCGATCCAGGCGCCCGCCGGCGCGACGGCGAGCGCGCCGCCGAGAAAGAAGTGGCTCGCGGCGGTGAAGCGCTTGGTCAGGGAGTAGAAAAAAATGATGGCGAGCGCGAGCGGGGCGAGAAGCAAAGTGGTTTGGTTGATGGCCGCCGCGGCGGCGACGAAAGCGGCCGAGCTGAGCCCGAGCAGCAGGAGCGCGACCGGTCGTGAGATGAGTTGATGGCGCATCGCCGTACGCGGGTTCCGCTGGTCGAGTGTCCAGTCAGCGAGGCGGTTGAAGAGCATCGCGGCGGTCCGGGCGCAGACCATGCAGACCAGGACGAGCGTCAGCAGCCGAAGCGATGGCCGTCCATGCGTCGCGACGAGAAGCGCACCGAGCGCGAAGGGCAGCGCGAAGACAGTGTGCGAAAATCGGATCAGACGGAGGAAGCGCGTAAGGCCGCTTTCGTTAGGTCTAACGACAATCATCGCAGCAGCGTTTCCAGCTGCTCTCGCGCGGCCGCCAAAATCGGCGTCCCGTGGGCGAAAAGCAGGCGCTCAAATGGCCAATCGAGGAGGCGCCGGAGTGACCGCCGCATGGCCTTTTGGTCGGAGCAGTATTTCGCCGGCAGCAGAGTAAACCCATACGGTTCGAAATTGATTAGCGCATCGCCGATCACCATCGTCCCGCCATCGTCCGCGAAATGGAACGCGGTCTCGCCGGTCGCTGCGCCGTCGATCGCGATCGCCGAACCCCCGGAGCCGATTTTTTCGCCGTCCGCAATCGTCGTGGCGTTGGCCGCTGAAAATTCGCCGACGACCGACGCTGCCGCGAAAATCGGAGCCTCAAACTGCCGGGCGAACGCTGCCGCGGCCCGTGGATGATTCAAGTTGGTCACCAGCACGCTGGTGGCGCCAATCGGCACGGCCATTTCCTCCAGGCAGGGGGTAGCCAGCGGAATCGGATCGATCAGGAAAAGACGAGCATCGGTTTTGATCGCGGTGGAGAAGAGATCGGACTTCACCGCCGGGTCGTACAGTCTGCCAAAGCCAGAGCGAATCGCTCAGGCGCAGAAGGTCAGAGGCTGGGGGCATGGGGATTGGGTCAGAGATCCGAGGCGCGTGGCACCGTAGCTGCTCCAAGGAATCTAATTACTAGAAACATCATATGATGACCTTCTCCTATCAAGCTCGCGATGGCGCCGGCAATATCGTAAACGGTATCCAGGACGCGATCAACGAGGACAATGCTGTCACCAGTCTCATGAGTCGCGGGCTCATGGTTCTTTCATTGCAACAAAAAGCCGCTGTCATCCCGCACCAAAAACAAAGTCTGGACGGTCAAAGAGACCGATTTGGTTCTCTTCACCCGCCAGCTCGCGACCATGATCGAGGCCGGCATCTCGCTCGTTCAGGCGCTGACCGCGCTCTACGAACAATGCGACCCGAAACGGCAGAAAAGTCTGCGCAACGTCATCAGCGACGTGACCGCACGCGTGCAGGGAGGCGACACGTTTCACGAATCGATCGCGAAGCATCCGCGTGTCTTCAATCGTCTTTTCGTCAGCATGGTGAAAGCCGGTGAAGCCGGCGGTTTGCTCTCGGAGATTCTCGACCGCTTGGCCGGCTTCCTCGAGGCCAGCGCCCGCCTGCG
The DNA here is from genome assembly GCA_963821915.1 of uncultured Verrucomicrobiae bacterium. Taxonomy (GTDB): domain Bacteria; phylum Verrucomicrobiota; class Verrucomicrobiia; order Chthoniobacterales; family UBA10450; genus Palsa-1392. Next base: position 96,317 of record CAWGFS010000010.1, on the reverse strand, counting down.
CAAGAAGGTTAAGTCGGCCATGACCTACCCGGTCATCGTCATTAGCATCGCGTTCTTGATCACGACTTTTCTTATCGTCCGGGTTGTCCCGGTCTTCGGCGAAATCTTCAAAGATTTCGGTGCCAAGCTGCCGGCTCCAACGCAATTCCTAATCGACCTGAGCGATTTCATCCGGGCGAAATGGTATTTCATGATCCTCGGCATCGGCGGCACGATCTTCGGGTCCCGCGTTTTCCTCCGCTCCACCCGTGGCCGTCAATTGAGCGACCGCTGGAAGCTGAAACTGCCGGTCTTCGGACCGCTCATTCATAAGATTTGCATGTCGCGTTTTGCCCGGACTTTTGCGCAGCTCATTCGCAGCGGCGTTCCGATTCTCGAAGTGCTCGACATCGTGGGCGGTACGTCCGGCAACCACGTTGTCGAGCAGAGCATCAAAGGCGTGAGTGCCGACGTGGAGAAAGGGGACAACCTGTCGGTCGCGCTTTCCAAGGAGAAAGATTTTTCCGCCGATGATGCTGCGAATGGTCGCCGCTGGTGAATCGACAGGCCGGATCGATACGATGCTCGAGAAGATGGCCGACTTCTGGGACGAGGAAATCGAAGCGATGCTCGACGCGCTCACCTCGTTGATCGAGCCGCTCTTGATCGTGTTCCTCGGCGTGATTGTGGGTGGCATCGTGATCGCGATGTTCCTGCCGATCTTCAAGCTGAACGAAGTAGTTTCGCAGAGCAAAAGCTAGGGAGAAGCTGCTCCACGGAAAGGGAGGGCGGATCGCAAGATCCGCCCTCTTTATTTCTTGTCCGCTTTCGTTCCTCCTCATCGGTCGAGACAAGAATCAACCTGCGAAAAACCTTGCCCGCGGCGCGGCTCTGCGAGACCAATCCTGCATGGCGGACCTGAACGATTTCAAGAGCTCTGTCGCGCTCGTCGTGTCCAGCTGCGATGCATTCTTTGACGCGTGGCGCCCATTCTACGCTTTCTTGGAAAAGTTCTGGGGCGATTGTCCGCTGGATGGTTTCCTTGTCACGAATGAGCTCGAAGTTCGCTCGTCCCGGATTCGTTCGATCGCGGTCGGGGAAGATCGGGGCTGGTCAAGCAATCTGCTTTGTGCACTCGCGCAGATCGCGCATCCGTATGTGCTCTATTTCCAGGAAGATTACTTTCTGACTGCGCCGATCGATCGCGCGCACCTGGCAGACGATTTTGCACAAGTCATGGAATCGGGCGCCGAGTCGCTCTGCTTCCGGGCGCGTTCCGAACGGGATGCTGGTTTTCAACCGTTGAATGACCGCTATGGAATCGTGCCACTCGCATTCCGACGGCCGAACACGGTGCCAGGTTACGCTCTGGAAACGAAGCGCTCTTCAGTCGATCCTGCGCGAGGGCGAAACAGCGTGGAATTTCGAAGCGCGCAGCTAGCGCCCGCACACAGGAAATGCAGATTCTCTCCTACCGCAGCCGCGAGAATGCGCCGATTCACTATTTAATGTCTGCGATCTCGCGCGGCCTCTGGATGCCGGAAGCAGTCGCGCTTTGCCGTGCGCATGAAGTGCCGATTGATCCGTTCTTTCGCCCGATTTTTTCCCCGCACTCATGGCAGCGGCGTCTGCGCCGCGCAACCGGGCGTTCCCGGCTCCGGCGTGCCCTGGCCGCGCAAGAGAACGGCGTGATCACCCTGGCATGAGGCGACTCGTTAGGTGGAATCTGAGCAGTCGTGCGCGCCAGCTTGCCGGGGGCGATGCGATCGTTGTCTCCATTCCAAAGAGCGGCCGTACCTGGGTCCGGACCTTCCTTTGCGCCTATTTCTGTGAGAAAATCGGGCAGCCCTTTACGCTCGAGCCTGAAAAATACGAAGGCGTGCCTCAGATCATCTACACGCACGACCTCTTCGAGCAGCGAACCAAGGCCGACCGTTGGGACAGGCTCCGAGGTAAGTATCTGATCCCCCAGCGCGACCGCACCGGCCGGCCTATCATCCTGCTGGCTCGTGATCCGCGCGACGCTTTCGTTTCGCTTTACATTCAGCTGACCCGCCGGACCAAGGAGACCCCTGACGAACTAAAACAAATGTCGGCCTCAGAGTTGCTCCGCGATCCGGCGTTTGGGATCGAATCCATGGTCGAGATCATGAACAGCTGGCTTGCCGAATGGTCGGACCGCGCGGACTTTCTCCTTCTGCGTTACGAAGGATTGCGGAGCGACCCCGGGCCGGAGTTTCGTCGACTTTTGCAGGTCCTCGGCGAACGGCGCTTGGAGGAAAAGGCTTTTTCCCACGCGCTCGAGTTCTCCGATTTCGGGCACATGAAGAAACTCGAAGGCGCGGGAGCGTTTGCTTCGAAAATTCTGCGTGCCGGGGATACGAAAGATCCGGAATCCTTCAAGGTTCGCCGGGGAAGGATTGGCGGGTTCGAAGATTACCTTTCCCCTAACGATCAGGTCTACGCGGCCGCAGCACTGCAAAAGCTCGATCCCCGCTTCGACTACGGTGGACGCGCCGCGGGTCATTCGGGAGGTGCAGCATCGTAACCAGGCTGCAGCACAAATCTGGTCGTTCCTGCGCACGGTGAGAGCAGTCCCGCGGGAGATTCATGCGCAGGTTGCACCCGGACATCCCGCACCGCGGGCCTCATGGTTACGCGTCGACCCGACATGCTGAAGTGTAACAGTCAGGTTGTCGCTGCAACTCCGGCTTCAAACTAAGGCCGACGCAGCTTGGATCTTGCTTCAGCGCGAGAATCCGAACTCGGGCCGAAGGCTGATAAAGGCAAAGGAGGCGGAAGAACAAACGGTGATGCAATGCCGTCTCGCCTCAATTTGCGGAGCGTAATTTCTACGGTGTCGGCGAGAGTGTAGCGGTCGAGGATTTTCGCGATCGCGTTCCGCACGTCAAACATCAACATCCGCAGTCCACAATGCGCCTCATCCGGGCACGAGCACCGGCCATAGGCGACAACGCTGACACAGGAAATGGGCGCAAGCTGTCCTTCGATCAGACGAATGACGGGGCCGAACTTGATGCGCCGCGCGGGTTTGGCAAGCGAATAACCTCCGAGCTTGCCCCGCGTGCTCTTCACATAACCCGCTGCTTTGAGCTGAATGAATATTTGTTCGAGGAACTTCACAGGCAGCTTCTCTTTTGCGGCAAGTTCGCTCAATTGCAAAACCGGTCGTCCTAATTCGGCAGCGACGCCGAGATCGATCAGGGCACGCAGGGCATATTCGCAACGCTTGGAAAATTTCATTGTCTGACCTCTCGGTGGGAGACGAGCATAAGAATACCGACGGGCGGGGATTGCAATCTTGTTTTCGGACACTGAAATCGGGGCGACTCTTCTCCCTGCCTCCATCGGTTCGATCCGCGTCGGTGTCCAAATCGACCTTAGACTCGTCGGCTTTGCTGCTGCTCTGGCGCCCGGTCCAATCAGTCCTAAAGCCGCGCATTGAGCAGCCGCGTCTTTCCGGGTCTCGGCCTCCCCAAAACACCTTACTTTTCGGAGGCAAATTGCACCCTCAAAATTTTTTCAAAAATCTTCTTGCAATCCATACTGAATGAGTAGAGTATTAATCCATACTGAATCAATAGACATTCAAACATCACAAAATATGAAAGCCATTCTGATTGAAACTACGTTGGTAAGCGCAACCATCCTGTTTTGGACTGTGGCTCTGCCTGCCGCAGTTGTCCTTTTGCCTGCCGTCGCGCTCTGGGAGAAGATCGGGGCCTTGATTCCGCGGGGTCCAATTGGTCCTATAAGGCCGGAGAATCCGCAGGACCCCGCCAGAATCCCGCTTGAGCAAGCGTGGAGCAACGTGCGAGCCGACGTGCGGCCGCATCTTACTCCTGCCTCGAGCTAGCGCACGTAAGAGAACGAGCAAAAGAGATGATCGCGAAACGCGGGATGCGTCCCAGTCTAACGACGATCTTTGACAAATTCTTCTTGGATGAGGCCCATGCCGTCTTCGAGCCCCCTTCGCAGTCTCTGCGAGATTTGCTCCTGCCGTTGTTACAATTGGTAAGCGAATCCGATGTTTTGCGCGCCGATTCGCTGGGATACTGGCGCTCGGGAGGCGATCCGTTTTTTTTGCCGAGATTTGTCTTTCAGCGCACACAGAATGCGAAGCCAAGAATCAATGTTGGCATCTTCGCTGGACTACACGGCGATGAGCCCGGAGGCATCCTCGGTCTGATCCAGTTGATCCGAGCACTTGATGCGCATCCTCCTGTCGGTCGGGAGTATCAGCTCTGGCTCTACCCGGTTTGTAATCCTAGCGGTTACGCCGACGGAACGCGGCGATCTCGCAGCGGTCGGGATTTGAATCGCGAGTTTTGGAAGAACTCAGCCGAGCCGGAAGTCCAGTTATTGGAAAGGGAACTTCGGCTCCACCGGTTCAACGGCATCATTTCCCTTCATTGTGACGATGTTAGTGACGGCATGCGTGGATTTGTGAATGGCGCTTCGATGAGTCAATATCTTCTGAAGCCGGCGCTCGCCGCAGCCGAGCGGGCTCTACCATCAAATGCCGCGTCGCGGATCAACGGTTTCCACGCGTTCAATGGCATCATCGCTTCGCGAGAGGACGGAGCCCTTCAGGCCCCACCCGAGCAAAGAGCGGCACCCTTTGAGATCGTTCTCCAAGCTCCGCAACGTGCGCCGTTGCAGCTGCAAGCGCACGCGTTCCTTTTCGCCTTGCATGAAATCCTCGCCTCATATCGGCGGATTTCTTTCGCTGAGGAAGCGTGAACAGTGCTCGGCTACCGTCCGCCTAACAACGCGGCGCATGCGGGATCGCTAGACGGATCTTAGACGATCCCAGAACGACTGGCGGGCCGCCCATCCGGGCGGACTCACGTCTCCTTCAAACGAGGGCGGGAAGCCAGGAGCGGGCAAGTTCGAAGTTCTTCACTTTTTGGGAAGGGATCGAGCACGAGAATTGCTCAAAATAAGTTTTGACAAGCCTACTGATTTACTAGACTATCGGCGGCAACTCCAGCAATTTAGTAGAGTATGAACCTCTCCAAACGCAGCGAATACGCTCTCCGCGCCCTCATCGATCTCGGCATCGCCCGGGAGCTGGGTCGACCGATCCTGCAGGTAAGCGAATTGGCGTTGAAGGAAAAACTGCCCGTTAAGTTTCTCGAACAAATCCTCACTCAACTGCGCCTCGCCGGTTACGTTGAAACCAAGCGGGGCAAGTTCGGCGGTTATTCGCTGGCCAAGCCCGCAGCGCGCATCAAGCTGGGTGCGGTCATCCGCGTGCTCGATGGTCCGCTTGCGCCGATCGCCTGTGTGAGCCAGACAGCGTACCATCGCTGCACCTGCCCGGATGAAGCTCACTGCGGTCTCAGGATGCTGATGCTCGACGTGCGCAATGCGATCGCGCGCATTCTCGATCGCTCCACGCTCGCGCAAATTGTCGAGATCACCCTGCGCAAGATGCGCCGCGACAAAGTCACCGTGCCTTTCGCCCGGCGTTCGTTTGGCATTGACGAGATCGTCCCGCTCCTCAGGGGGGTTGAGTCTTAAACCTGCTGACCCATGCACAATAATTCACCCGATTGGCTTTCAATTGTGCGCGAAAAAGTTGAAACGCTCCGCTACGGCGTCGTGCAGATCGTGATTCACGATTCCAAGGTGACGCAAATCGAGCGCACCGAAAGAACTAGAATCACGAGCCCCGAAATCGGGCCCCTTTCCGACCGACCAGACAAACTGGAGGAACCAAAACCAATCAGAACGTTGCACCGGACCACCGGAGATCGTTCCTAAGTAATAAGTTTCTTCATAATGATCTCATATTCCATCAAGCGATTGCTTGGATTGCACCTCGCTCTTGCCGTTGCCTTTCCAATCCTATCGCCCCTAACGGGAAGGGCGGGCGACCAGTTAGCCGCACAGCCCCCCCCGCCGCCACCCGTCACTAAGATTCCTGACGGCAACTTTCTCAGTTTCTGGGATGGCCGCCTTGTCATCGACATCGAGGAGCGGGTTCGCGTCGAGTGGCGGGAGAACACCCGTGACTTCGATTCATCCAAGTCAGTGATGACAACGATGACTCTTGGATATTGAATCGGTTCCGGTTCGGCCTGGCGGTAAAGCCAGTTTCCTGGCTAAGGATCTACGGACAAAGCCAGGATTCGCGCGAAGCCGACTCGGACCGCGTAAATATCCCAGGGATTCGCAGCGCCGAAGGCGACGATGAATGGGATCTCCGGCAAGGCTACGTCGCATTGGGCGATCTGAAGAAGTTCCCGCTCCTTTTCACCGTCGGACGGCAGGCAATCAGCTACGGTGACGGCCGACTGATATCCGATTCAAGGTGGGGAAACTTTGGGCGCACGTTCGATGCTCTCCGGCTCCGCTGGGAAAAACAGTACTACTTTTGGATCGAAGCCTTTGCCATGCGTCCGGTTCAGATCCTGCGGCACGAGTTCAATGACAGCGACTCGGCCGATAATGTTTTCGGCGTCTATTTCTCCACTGATTATGGAACGAAACAGGCAATCGACTTCTACGTCTATTACCGAGACAAGAACGACAACCAACCCAATCTCGATCCGACAAATAAGATTGATCCCCAGGGCAGTTTTAACGGTCCAGCTGGGCGCTATGCCACGCTCGGAGCGCGCACCAAAAATACTTCCGATAAACTCAACGGATGGGATTATGCCGGAGAGTTCGCTTACGAGGTCGGCGAGGTTTTTCTAACCGATACGAATTCGCAGAGCTTCGATCTGAATGCGTTTGCCCTGGCTGTTGCCGGCGGCTACACCTGGAAAGATCATCCGTGGAAACCACGCGTCGGTATCGAGTTCGACTATGCGACCGGGGATAGCGATCCTAACGACAGCAAGTCGGAATCGTTTCAGAATATGTTTCCGTCGAACCACGATAAATACGGGCTCATGGATGAGTTCAGCTGGCGTAATATCCAGGATCTCCGCTTCCTCCAGGTAAACGTGAAGCCGCTAAAAAAACTCGAGCTCCAGTTCAATTGCCACGCCTTCTGGCTCGCGAACACTCACGACTTTTGGTATCGCTCGAATGGCCTCTCTATTCTCCGGACGAGGACGCCTGACGGACAGGACGTCCGGACAATCGGCGCGCCCAGGAGTGCCGGTCAGGAACTCGACCTGATAGCAACCTATACCTGGACCAAGAACATTCAGTTGCAAAGTGGCTTTAGCCACTTCTTTGCCGGTCCTTACCTGCGCGCTACAGGTCCGGCGTCCGATGCGAATTTCGGTTACGGCATGATTAACTTCACCTTCTAACTCAGCATTACCCATTAAACATATGAAAATAACTAAGACACTCGCAATCATACTCTCACTCGGCCTGGCGTCGTTCGCCCACGCTGCCGACAAAGTTGTTATTCGGTTCGGACACTTCCCGAACATCACTCACGCCCAGGGCGTGATCGCACACGCGTTCTCGCGCCAGGGCAAAGGGTGGTTTGAACAACGGCTCGGACCGAACGTCGAGATTCAGTGGTTCACTTACAACGCCGGGCCTTCCGCGATGGAAGCGCTTTTCGCCGGATCACTCGACGTGACCTATGTGGGGACGGGACCTGCTCTCACTGCGTATATGAAATCCAACGGACAAGAGATTCGCGTGATCTCAGGTGCGGCAAATGGCGGAGCGGCTCTTGTCGTCAAGCCCGATGGCGGGATCAATAAGCCGGCAGACTTCCGCGGCAAGAGAATCGCCACGCCGCAAATGGGTAATACGCAGGATATCGCCTGCCGGGCGTGGTTAAAGGCACAGGGATTCAAAGTCACGCAAACCGGAGGCGACGTATTGGTTCTTCCAACATCAAATCCAGATCAGCTGGGGGTGCTCGTAAGCGGAGGCGTTGATGCCGTCTGGACCGTCGAGCCCTGGGTGACACGACTCCAAAAGGACGCAAACGCCAAGGTGTTCCTGGAAGACAAAGACGTCATCACCACGTGGCTGGTCTCAAGCGTGAAGTTTCTCAATGAGCACCGGGATCTCGCAAAAAAAATTGCGGCGGCGAATAAGGAACTGACCCAGTGGATCAAATCCCATCCGGGCGAAGCGCAGAACATGCTGGTGGCGGAGTTGAAGGCAGAAACAAAGACGGATGTTTCAGCGGATACCGTCTCTCGATCCTTACAACGTATTCAACTCACGAACGAAATCTCGCCCGCTCTTGTCCAAAAAGCAGTGCAGGACGGGAAGAATACGGGCTTCCTGAAATCGACCGACACTTCGAGGTTGATCGACAAGCTCTAGTGCTTTCTAGTGCTGTCCGCGATCGACAAGCGGTTCAAACAACTCGCCGATGCATATCACGAACGTTATTCCCTGGCATTCCAAGGCCACCTCTTCGGCCAAGGAAGAGTTAGAAGTCCTCGCGCCGAGCAAGCTTGCGATCGAGAGTGTCTCGAAGACTTTCAAAACCGCAACTGGGACTGTGCAGGCGCTTGACCGCGTGAGTTTGAAAGTCGGCGAAGGCGAATTTGTTTGTCTCGTCGGAGCGAGCGGTTGCGGAAAGTCCACCTTGCTCAACATCATTGCCGGGCTGGAAAAGCCGGACAGCGGGTCAGTGATGGCGAATGGGAAACCAGTGATTGCGCCAGGAAGAGAACGTCTCGTCATGTTCCAGGAGGCGGCGCTCTTCCCGTGGCTCGACGTCTTGGGAAACGTGCTCTTCGGTTTGAAATTAAAACCGAATCTCCGGGCTAAGGATCGCCTCGATGTGGCGAAGTATTATCTCGAGCTTGTCGGGCTGACTCGATTCGAGCATTCCAACATTCACGAGTTATCCGGAGGCATGAAACAACGCGTGGCTCTGGCCCGCGCGCTCGCTCCGAACCCGCGGGTCTTGTTGATGGATGAACCGTTCGCGGCGCTTGACGCTCTCACGCGTGAACAGCTTTATGGCGATATTCAGCGAATCTGGAAGGCACGAAACAAAACCATCGTCTTCGTCACGCACAACGTCCGCGAAGCCGCCTGCCTGGGCGATCGAGTGCTTCTCTTTTCGCCTCATCCCGGGCGCATTCAGGAAGAGTTTGCGATCGAGCTGCCGCGTCCGCGCGACATTAACAGCGTCGATCTCGCCGGTTATGCCAGCCGGATCATGCGGTCGCTAAAGGGATTCACTAAACCAGAAGGAGAAGTCGCCGAATGAAACGATTTATTAGCGCAGCCGCATTTTTCGGTTGCTTGATCGTCCTCTGGCAGTTGCTCTATAATGCGCATATCTGGTCACCCGTGCTCTTGCCATCGCCGGTCTCCGTCGCAGGTTACCTGCGCGAGGCGGCTGCAGACGGAACGCTTGGACAGGCCACCCTCGTTACCATGCGCCGCTTGCTGATCGGCTATGTCATAGGCATTATTGGCGGTCTGCCGCTTGGATTGCTAACTGCGCGCTGGAACGTAATGCATGACACCGTCGGCACGACGTCACTCGGCTTACAAACGCTGCCGAGTGTCTGCTGGGTGCCGCTCGCGCTCCTGTGGTTCGGACAAACCGAGGCCGCAATGTTGTTTGTCGTGGTCATGGGAACTTTGTGGTCGGTGGTGATTGCGACCGACACCGGTGTTCGAAACGTTCCACCGATCTACCGTCGCGCCGCGCTTACCATGGGCTCAAAGAACATGCATCTATGGTTCAAAGTTATCCTGCCTGCTGCTTTGCCGTTCATTGTTAGCGGCATGAAACAAGGGTGGGCTTTTGCCTGGCGATCGTTGATGGCCGCAGAAATTTTCGTCACCATTCTGACCGGATTTGGTCTTGGCCAGCTCCTGCACTATGGACGCGAACAGCAAGCCATGGAACAGGTCATCGGCATCATGGCAATAATCGTCGTCATCGGCCTGCTCGCGGATAAGATTTTCTTTTCGCCGATCGAGCAATTCCTGCATCGACGCTGGGGCACCGGCAGCAGCCAATAGGAGACGATGATGATGGCCCACTCCCGGCGTGAAGCGGTGCGTGCGACACGGCAAATAACGATCGTCAATAAGCTGGGGTTGCATGCGCGTCCGGCGGCGCAATTTGTCCGCCGCGCCAACGCCTTCCGCTCGGAAATCTGGATTGTGACCAAGGCCGGGCGATTCTCAGCGCTCAGCCTGATCGATGTGATGCGTGCGAACCTCGACTGCGGCACGGTCGCCACCTTGGAAGCGCACGGCACGGATGCGGACGAAGCCGTGGAGCGACTTGCGAAACTCGTGAAAGAGCTGCCTGACTACGACGACTAGCGCAGCGGTCGCGCGACGAGGATTCCGCTGTCGCTGCGATAGCGGGCGAGGTAACTCGAGAGCCGCGCATCGATCACGACTTTCCCGTAGTTTTGCGGTGAGGAGGCGTGCATGAAATGGAGCACGCCGTCGTTTGTTCGATAGGCGAGGCCGACGTGCGAAGTCGAGTAAAGCCCGGGCCGATCGCGCGAGATGATCCCAATAATGTCGCCGCTCTTCAGCTCCGGCTCGATGCGGGCGACCCGGCTCTTCGGGAATCTGGTAGAGTGGTCGCTCGCTGACTCTGGCTTCCATTCGGCCTAACGGAGCGAGCAACGACGGATTCGCCTTGAGATAGCGATAATGTCGCCAGCCAAAGGTCATTTCCTGCGCGGCGTGATTCGCGCGCACGCCACCCAGCTCCCGGGTAAGATCTTCTACCAACCCGCGTCGATCGTTGTCCGCGAGCCAATCTTCGAGGTAATGCAGGCGGGAAAGATATTCGCCGGTGCAGTGGCCGCCCCGATAACGATCGAGCTCGACATAATGCAGCAACGTCGCCGGAGTCCACTGCGCCTGTGGTTCATCGAGCATGCGGGCGAAGCCGAGGGCGATCTCGAAAAACGTCCAGCAATCCATTCCGAAAAAATTCGCAGAGGGCGCCTCGACTTGATCGTCGATCTCGAGCGTGAACGATTTGTAGCGGGTTCCGACCAGCGCGCGGCCGACCGCGGCCGTCCGATCGCCGATGGGGAGCGATTTCCAATTGTTCGCCTGCGCCTGCTGCGACCAGGTAGTCAAATTTTTCGCGACCTTTGAAGACCGTTTGGAACGGGAGGGTGGCCGCATTCGTCAGACCGACAGCGGCGCCGAGGAAAAACAGAAATGCGAACCGAGATTTGAACGTGCGCATGCTCGAAGACGTTTCGGGCATAAGCGGCGCTGCGCAAGGCGCAACCGCTTATTTCCCAGCGGCCGGCGCGGGCACGAGCAGGACTGGGCGTTGTCCCGCTTTCAAGACGCCCTCGGTCACGCTGCCGACGAGCAGATTGTAAACCGGTCCGTGGCCATGCGATCCCATCACGATCAGGTCGGCCGAAATCTCCTGCGCGGTCTTCAAGATTTCCTCCACGACGGCTCCCTCCCGCTCGTGGGCGATGGTGCTCATTCCGGTCCGAGTCAGCTCGTCCTGGAGCTTCTCCGAGCGGGCTCTTTTCTTTGTCGTTAGGCAGATCGGCCGGCAGATAACTCGGTGCCCCGATCGAGCAAGCCGCCGGCCATCCCCATCTCGGGCATGCCGATTCCCGGGTAGCCGATGGTGGCCGCCGGAAAGACCGGCACCGCGGCAATCTCGCGCACGTGAACGAGGTGCAACTCGGCTCCGAGAGCTCGCGCCATCGCTCGCGCGTGAGTGAGTGTACGCCTCCATCGCAGGAGAGAAGTCCACCGGGACAAGGATTCGTTTCATGCTGCCTCGCCTGCTCGGGAAAAGATGCGGGGTGCGTGCTCGGGCGGTCAAGCAATTGGAAAAGAAGGGAGCGTCCGTTATTCTTCCCTGTGCAGGATCTCTTCACCGACGCGGAGATGGAAACGCAGACGAACGCCGCCGCCGCTGCGCCGCTCGCCAGCCGCATGCGGCCGCGTTCGCTCGAAGAGTTCGTCGGGCAGGAGCATATTCTCGCGCCCGGCAAACTCCTGCGACGCGCGATCGAGGCGGATCGGCTGCCCTCGGTCATCTTGTCCGGTCCGCCGGGCACGGGAAAGACGACGCTCGCGCAAATCATCGCGGCGATGACGCAGTCGAAATTTGTCCGGCTGAGCGGCGTGGAGAGCAACGTCGCCGAGATGCGCAAAGTCGTGGCGGCGGCGGCGAACCGGCTGCGCACTTCGGGTCAAAGGACGATCCTCTTCGTCGATGAGATTCATCATTTCAACAAAGCGCAGCAGGACATTCTGCTACCGGACGTGGAGAGCGGAAATCTGCGCCTGATCGGCGCGACGACCTACAATCCATTTTTCTACGTCAACAGCGCGCTGGTTTCGCGCTCGCAGGTTTTCCAGCTCGAATCGTTAGGCGTGGATGAGCTCGAGCAATTGATCGATCGCGCGCTCCGGGACGAGGAGCGCGGTCTCGGGAAGCATCAGGTGAAGATGGATCCCGAGGCGCGACGCCACCTCGCGAAGCTGAGCGACGGCGACGCCCGCAAATGTCTGAACGCGCTTGAAATCGGCGTCCTGACCACTCCGCCTGACGAAAAGGGCCTGATTCATTTCACACTCCAGGTGGCGGAGGAAAGCATTCAAACCAAGGCCGTGGTCTACGATCGCGCGGGCGACGCGCACTACGACACGATCAGCGCCTTCATCAAAAGTATGCGCGCTTCCGACGAAAAAGGCGCGATCTACTGGCTCGCCAAGATGTTGCACGCCGGCGAGGACTTTCGTTTCATCGCGCGGCGAATCGTTATTTTCGCGAGTGAAGACGTCGGCTTGGCCGACGCGGAAGCGTTGCCGCTCGCGATCGCGACCCAGCAAGCGGTCGAATTTGTCGGGATGCCAGAAGCGCGCATTCCGCTCGCACACGCCACCGTCTACATGTGCCGCGCGAAGAAGAATCGCGAAGCTTACGAGTCGTTAGGGGCGGCGAGCGAGGAGATCGAGAACGGAAAAAACCAGGCGCGTTCCGGAAAAGCTGAAGAACAAGCACTTTCCGGTCAATCCGTTGTAGACGCTCCGCTCTGCGAAGTGCGGCTGCTGCGGGGTCCTCGACGCGTATCGCGCTTCGCCAAGCGACGCGTCTACAACCGCCAGAGCATCGTGAGCAGGAGATCGACCGCGAGCAACCAAACGAGAATTACCTGCCAGAGGCGCAAGTTGCGCGCCGCCCAATGATCAGCCACCACTTCCGGATCTCGATCGAAGAGTCGTTTCCGGATGCGGAAGATGTAGGCGCCCGCCACGAGAACGATTACCAGACAGATGCTGAACACGATCCGCAGTGCCAGTACCGAATCGCCGTGCGAATGGACGACTGCGAGGGACGTAAGGTTCACCACAGAAAAGATCGCCGCCGACCGCGCTACGCGCAATTGTCTTTGTTCCTGTGTCGACCGGAAACCCGGCTTTTTCTCGAGCGAGGCCCCAATGCATCAAAGCGGTCGACCCCGAAATGCCGCGACGAGATAAATTACCGCCAGCGCGATTACACCGGCGCCCGCGAGGCCGAGCTTCTCCTCGCTTCGAGCGATCGCCAGGCCGATTCCAGTCGCCCCGGCAGCGAAAAGAGCGGAAGCAATCAACCAAACGAGCCACCTCTCGGGTTCGTTAAATTTGCCCCGCCGCAGCATTCATCGAAATGGTAGTCGGCCTAACGAATTGTGTCGATCAAGGCTTGTAAAGAGGCGGCTGGCGTAAACGCGGTCGCCCCTCGAACTTGTTAAGTGCGAGAGAAATCGACGGGACCTGACGAGGCGCTGCTACGTCGCCTTCATCCGCGTGTTGCCCGCTGGTTCGGGGAGACCTTTGCCGACTTTAGCGACGCACAACTGCTCTGCGTGCCGTCGATTCTCGAGCGGGAATCAATCCTTTTGGCCTCGCCCACCGGCAGCGGCAAGACACTCGCCGCTTTTCTCGGGATCTTCGATTATCTCCTGCGGAAACTCGAGAACGACACACTGTCGTTGGGCGTACATTGTCTCTACGTCTCGCCGCTCCGGGCGCTCGCTTACGACATTCAGAAGAATCTGCTGGCACCGATTGCGGGGATGGGGTTGGAGAAAGAACTGACGGTGCACCTGCGCACCGGCGACACGAGCACGAGCGAGCGAGCGAGATTTCGCCGCAGGCCAGCTCATTTTCTTGTCACCACGCCGGAGAGTCTGGCCGTACTTCTCGCGCAAGAAAGCCATGTTGCACATCTGACGAGTTGCCGGTTCGTAATCGTCGATGAGCTCCACTCATTCGCCGGCAACAAACGCGGAGTCGATCTGGCGCTTTCGCTCGAACGGTTGGAAGAGCTGGTTTGCCGGCCTAACGAACAAGGGCGATCACTCTGCCGCATTGGACTTTCCGCGACCGCCGCGCCGCTCGAGTTGCTGGCCAGGTTTCTCGCCGGAGACGATCGTCCCTGCCGGATCGCCGAAGCGAAGCGGGAGAAGGAATCGATCGTCGAAGTCTTCTCGCCAATTCGCCACAAACCCTATCCGCCCGCGGGCTACACCGGCGTCCGCCTTTACGCGGAGCTGGCCGAGCTGATTCGGTCGCGCCAATCGGTAATTGTCTTCACCAATGTGCGCTCGGCGGCGGAACAGATTGGGTTGCGCTTGAAGGAGCTTTTGCCCGATCTCGCCGGCCGCATCGAAACCCATCACGCCTCGCTTGATCGCAACGTGCGGATGGAGGTCGAAGACCGGCTCAAGAATGGCGAGCTGCGCGCGGTGGTTTGTTCGACCAGTCTCGAGCTCGGAATCGACATCGGCGCGGTTGACCTCGTCGTAATGGTGGCGACGCCCAAGGGCGTCTCACGCGCCATTCAACGGATTGGGCGCTCCGGACATTCCCTGAACAAGAGCAGCCATGGCGTGCTGGTTGCGACCAATATCAACGACCTCGTGGAAGCGACCGCCACCGCTCAACTCGTCCGGCAGGGGGTCCTCGATCCGATTCAGGTCTTGGAAAAGCCTAATGACGTTCTCGCGCAGCAAATTGTCGGGATGGCTGCGCTCTCCCCGATCGCGATCGACGACGCGTTTGGAATCGTTAGGCGAGCCTATCCTTTTCGCGCCCTGGAGCGCGACGAATTCGACCATGTCCTCGAATATCTGACCGGCGGCGGGGAATCGTTGCAGCGGCAATACACCGAGCTTTTCGGGAAGATCGTGATCACCGACGGCGTCATCTCGATCGCCCATCCGCGGGTCACACGCGAGTTCCTGGTCAATATCGGTACAATCGTTTCGGAAGGGTTCGTCAGCGTTTTCCTGGGCCGGCGCCGGCTCGGTTCGGTCGAAGAAGGATTCATCAAGCAACTTCAGATCGGCGATCTTTTCGTCCTTGGCGGTCGTGTCGTTAGGCTGATCGATACCGGGGTGCAGGAAGCCTACGTCGAGCGGGCCGATGGTCATCTCCCGACCATTCCCCGCTGGAACGCGGCCAAGATGCCCCTGACCTCCGGGGTGGCAAACGCCGTGCGCAACTTGCGCGCGAATCTGGTTGCTCGCTTGCGCGAGGGCTCGGACGCGGAAGCGGTTGATTGGCTGGTCGAGTCGTATCAAATCTCGATCGCCAACGCCGAGCCGATCGTCGAATTCTTCCACGCACAGCTCGCGATTTCCGAGGTGCCGGCGGGCCCCAAGCTGTTGATCGAGTTGTATCGCGAGGGCGAGCATTCGCATTATTTTTTCCACTCGCTTATCGGACGGAGCGCGAACGACGCTCTTTCGCGCATCGTTGCCTGGCGGGTTCGGGAGCGGATCGGCGGCAACGCGCTGGTCACGATTGATGACTACGGCTTTCTACTCACGCTGCGGCGTTTCCAGGAGATGCCGCTCTCGCAATGGCGCGGCTGCTTTCGGCGGGCGGAAGCGGAAGAGGATTTGCGCTCGGCGCTGCGCGGCTCAGAGCTGGTTAAATGGCAGTTCCGGGGTGTGGCGCAGACCGGTTTAATGGTACCGCGCAATCATCCCGGCCGGGAGCGCAAACCTCGTCAACTCAGTTGGAGTTCCGAGGTGCTTTTTCGAGTTCTCGAACAACATGAACCGGATCATCCGTTGCTCGAGGAAGCCTATCGCCAGGCCACGCATACCTTTCTCGACGCGAAAACAGCCTGCGCCTTTCTCGATGAAGCACCAGGTCTCGATTGGAAGCTGCGCGAGTTGCCGGTCGTCTCGCCATTTTCGTTCCCGATTTACGCCAGCAGGATTAAGGAGAACATGATGCTGGAGGATCCGGCGACGGCGATTGAGCGCATTTACTTCGAGATGTATGCCCGCGTCGAGCAGGTCGCCGCGGGAAATTCCAAATCCAAAATAAGTCGTGAGCTTTAAGGATCACTTTTCCAGGCAGGCAACGGACTACGCGAAGTTCCGTCCGCAATATCCGCGGTCGCTCTTTGAATTCGTGGCGGCGGCGGCGCCGGACGACCAACTCGCGCTCGATTGCGCCACCGGCAACGGCCAGGCGGCGGTCGCGTTGGCCGAGTTTTTTCAGAAAGTGATCGCACTCGACGCGAGCGCAGACCAGATCGCGAATGCTCAGCCTAACGAGCGGGTGAAATATCGCGTCGCGCCCGCGGAGTCGACCGGTTTGCCGGCGCGTTCCGTCGCGGCAATCACGGTGGCACAGGCACTGCACTGGTTCGACTTGGACGCCTTTTATGCCGAGGCGCGCCGCGTTCTGGCGCCACGCGGAGTAATTGCTGTCTGGGCTTACAATTATCTCCGCCTTTCGCCTGACGTCGATGCGCTCGTCAGGCGTTATCACGATGAGATTGTCGGCCCGTTCTGGCCGCCGGAGCGGAGGCTGGTCGGGCGCGGCTATCGCGAGATGCCGTTTCCTTTTCACGAAATCGAAACTCCTGAATTTCAGATCGAAGTGCTCTGGTCGCTCGCGCATCTGCTTGGTTATCTGCGCACCTGGTCGGCGACTCAACGTTTCGTTGCCGCGAATGAGCGAGACCCGGTGGAGCTCGTCGAGTCGGATCTTGAGCGGGCATGGGGAAATCCCACCGAGAGGAAACTCAGCGATCTGGCCGTTGACGGTGCGGCTGGGTCGTGCGTGAGCCAAGGGAAGCGGGAGGTTGTTTTCCGCGTCGCGCGAGGTAATGTTTCGTCTCCACAAAAATGGGGGCGTACTGGTTTCGACTGATTGTTTGAAGCGCAGGCGGCATGCCGAGGATGGTTCGTTGGCCTCGTTAAAATCCGGACCAAAAAAAATAAATGCAGATCACCAAGATCTCGCTCTCGCGGCTTAATTGACCGCGATGTTTCCGGTTGAACGCCTGCTACGGCCGGAAACATGGACAGCAGGCTAATCGGACGGCGGAGTGACCGCGCCGGACGGTGAAGGATTTCGTGGTCGCTCGGTGGACGGCGTGTGCCGGTGCAACGTCCGGCCTCCTAAAGATAATCACCGGCTAAGCATGTAGAAGCTTGTGGAGAGAGCGATTAGGACAGGGGTTCAACTCCCCTCGCCTCCAATCTTTGCTTGCCGCTCCAGAAACCGCGCGAAGGCGGCAAGCTTGACTAATCGACTTATTTCCCAGTATCCTCGCGCCGGTTTGAGCAATTACGTAACAACTTTTCCCTCAACGGGAGGTGCGTTCATGACGACACATTGGAGTGTCGTGGACGACTTCGCGCTGAAGGAAACCACTCCCGACCGCGAGCGGGCGGCTCTGACACGACTTTGCTCGGATTACTGGCCGCCGCTCTACCGGTTTGTTCGGCAACGCGGCTATAGCCGGCACGACGCGCAGGATCTGACCCAGGGTTTTTTTGCCTATCTGATCGAGAAGCGTGCTTACGCGATGCCGGATCGAAGCAAAGGGAAGTTTCGCACTTTTTTGCTCATGCTGTTGAAGCGTTACCTGAGCGCGGCCCGAGGACATCAGACGCGCCAGAAGCGCGGCGGCGGCTGCGAGATGGTTTTTCTCGATGGAGCCAAGCTTAATGCCCTCGAAAGAGTTTCGAACGATGCACTCCTGATCGGTGCGCCGCTGGACGAGGAGCGGCTTTTCGAATGGAACTGGGCCGCCGCTCTGGTCAGCCGCGCGATGGAAAATCTGCGGGCGGAATATTCCAGCGGCTGCAAAGCTCGTGTTCTCGCGGAATTGAGACCTTTCCTGACGGGTGGAGTTGGCTTGCCTTCTCGGGAAGAAGTGGCGACACGCCTCGGCGTTCCGCTGGAGACCCTGCGCAGCCACCTTTTTCGCCTGCGCTCACGCTATCGGGCGTTGCTCCGTGCAGAAGTTTTGCGGACGGTGGCGCAGGAAAAGGACGTCGACGAAGAGTTGCGCTACCTCTGCCGGGTTCTGATTGCCAGTGCCTAACGGAAAGGGAAGAGCTTCGTTTTTGAGACAATGTTCGGGCCAGGCGAAAATCAAAACAGCGATCTGCGAACAGTGCGGAAATCCGTTAACGTCCCTACCCGGAGAAGAAGGTTGCCTGACTTGCCTACTCATCACGGGGATAGGCACCGATGACGTTGAGGAAGCCTCTTCGCTTGATGAATCGGGCACCCGCTTTTATCAGCACTACGAAATCCTGACCCGCGCCGATGGATCGCGCTGGGAATTGGGCCGTGGCGCGATGGGTGTTACCTACAAGGCCCGCGACATCAATCTCGACACGCCAGTCGCGCTCAAAATCATTAACGCCCGCTTCTCGGCGCGGCCGGATGCGCGGCGGCGTTTCCTGCACGAGGCGCAGGCGGCGGCGCGCTTGCGACATCCGAACGTGGCGAGCGTTTTTCATTTCGGCACGATCAACGCCGTGCCTACGCCCGGAGGTGCGGCGACTACCGCGGAAGAGAATGCCGATGCTGGCGATTGCTTTTACGCGATGGAGTTTATCGAGGGGGAAACGCTTGAAGAGCGTCTGCGGCGCAGCGGGCCGCTGACGCCGGCGCTTGCACTTGAGGTCGGCCTGCAAGTGGCGCGCGCGCTGGCGGCGGCTGAGCACCGCGGTCTGGTTCACCGCGACCTGAAGCCGTCCAACATCATGCTCGCCGCAGAAAGGGAAAAAGCTGCCGCAAAGGGCAGTGCTGCCGGACGCCAGCGAAGCCTGGGTGAAAGTGATCGACTTTGGGCTGGCCAAGCTTTGCGACAAGGCGGAACAAACGGCGACGGGTTTCTTTGGAACGGCGGCGTTTGCCAGCCCGGAGCAAATCCAAATCCGCGAGGTCGACGCTCGTTCGGATATTTACTCGTTGGGCGCAACCCTTTGGTATTGCCTGACCGGAAAAGTTCCTTTTCCCAACCGCTCGACCAAGGACCTGGACGATCTGGCAAGAAGCGCTCCGCTGCCCGTCGCTCAACTCGCGGAGCGCGGCGTCCCCGCGTCTGTCATCGCGCTCCTTGAATCCGCTCTCGCACCAAATCCAGATAATCGTCCGCGTTCGGCGGCTGAGTTTGGGCAGGCAATACAGACGTGTCTTGGTGATCTCTCCGGGATCGGCCGCAAAGTCATCTCGCCGCCTCCCCACCGCGCTCGCAGGCTGGCGCTCGTCGGCGGCGGGATTGGGATTGCCGCGGCGCTGATCGCACTGGCGATATTTTCGGTTCGCCCGCTCCCGGCGATGGAAGACAAGTCCGTTGCCGTGCTCCCTTTCCGCAATCTATCGAGCGACCCGGCCAACGTTTTTTTCGCTGAGGGCATTGAGGACGATATTGTTTCGCGTCTGGTGAAGATTCGGGATCTAAAGGTCATCAGTCATTTGAGCTCGTCGCACTATCCGGCGACCGCCCAACGCGACCTGCCCGCGATTGGCCGATCACTGGGTGTCCGCAATGTGTTGGAAGGCAGCTTCAATCGAACGGCAAACCGCATTTCGCTCGAGGTTACGCTGGTTGATACACGCGATGGCAATAAGCTCTGGACCCAGAAATACGATCGTGATCTGGCGGATGCAATTACGCTGCAAGGCGATGTGGCAACTGCGATTGCCAACGTCTTAGACGCAAGAATCAGCCCACAGGAAAAGCTCCGCGTCCGCAACAAATCGACGGGCAATCCGGACGCCTACGTGCTTTATTTGCGAGGGCGGAAATTCGACAACACGCCGGGATATGCGATCTCGGACAACGAAGCGGCCCAAGCCCTGTATAGCCAGGCGATCGCCCTGGATCCGGGCTTTGCTCTCGCGCACGCACGGCGCGGTGCGGTTCTCGCGTTCCTCTATCGCTTTCGCGGACCGGACAAAGACCTGAAGCAGTTGGCAGATGCTGAGGTTCGTGAGGCTCTCCAGCTGCAACCAGACCTGGGGGAAGCGCATCTGGCACGAGGGCTTTGTCTGTATCGGATGGATCGTGATTTCGACGGTGCGCTTAAGGAACTGGAAATAGCACGCCAGCTCCTGCCTAACGACCCTGAGCCGGAAAGCTTCATCGCATACATTCATCGCCGGCGCGGGCAATGGAAGGAGGCGCGAGCCGGCTTGGAACGGGTTCTCGCCCGCGATCCTCGCAACGTAACCTACGCTGAGGAGCTTTATACTACGGCCTACCTCTTGCGGGACTGGACCTCGGCGGCGAAGCACGGCGCAGCTAGCCGAGGAGATCGCCCCCACCATCGAAATACTCAGGGCACAGCGTGCGCTGGTTGACATGTGGCAGAATGGCGATCTGGCGCCGCTTCAGAAAGTGTTCGCCGGGATAAAATCCTTCGGCGGTTCCGAAGGCACTTTAACCTGGATGCGCTGGAACGCGGCCATGCTGGCGCGGGATTTTCCGGCGGCGCAGGATGCGATCGACCGATTTCCATTTGATACACTGCCGTCGGTTTTCAGCGGGCCCGTTCCGAAAAGCTATCTCGAAGGGTGCATCGCCTTGGCGCAGGGCAACAACCGGGAAGCCCAGCAATTTTTCGAATCCGCCCGCCCGGAAATGGAAGCCGAGGCGCTTGCTCATCCGGACAATGAGCTGCGTCACGCCCGGCTCGGCGTCCTCTACGCCTACATGGACCGCAAGGATGATGCGATCCGCGAGGGGAAACGGGCCACGGAGCTCAAAACCGTCGCCGACGACGCTGACGCTGGTGTGGCGCAACTCTGCAATCTCGCGCTCATTTACGCTCGGGTTGGCGAAACGGATCAAGCCATCTCACTGATTGACAAACTCCTCCGAATGCCCGGCGGTGTCTTCTTTTCAGAGTCGAGCATGAGCCTTTGGGAGCTGCGACTAGGTTGGCAATGGGATCCGCTGCGAAGCGATCCGCGCTTCAAGAAGATTCTCTCCGCGCCCGAGCCGCAGACGATTTTTTAGTCCGGACCGGTCAAACGTTGGCATTTGCTTCGGGGACCTTTTCCCCCTTTTATGCGGTAGGCTTGACTGCGTCAGGTGTTTATCGTTATGCTGGCGCGGCTTTGAAAAACGTCAGCGATGCTTTCCCCTCAGTCGGCGGAGCCTTTATGACTACCCATTGGAGTGTGGTGGGCGATATTCTGTTACCCACTCGACAGATCGCTCCTGAAAAAGCGCGAATCGCCTTTGCTCGACTGTGTGAAGATTACTGGCCGCCTCTCTACCGGTTTGTGCGCCAACGCGGCTACAGTCGGCACGACGCGCAGGATCTGACCCAAGGTTTTTTCGCCTATCTGCTAGAGAAACAGGCTTATGGAACCCCCGACCGCAGCAAAGGCCGATTCCGCACGTTTCTCCTTGTCTTGCTCAAGCGTTATCTGGGTGCGGCCCGGGCTCACCAGAGTCGACAAAAGCGCGGCGGCAATCAGGAGATGGTTTATCTCGACGCCGCCGAAGCTTGAGGTTCTCGACAAGGCCGCGCTCGAAGCACTTTCATCCGATTCGCCACCGGATGAAGAACGACTCTTCGAATGGAACTGGGCCACGGCCCTGGTAAGCAGGGCGATGGCGGAACTCGGCGCGGAGTATTCGAGCGGTCTCAAGGTCCCGAATCTTGGCTGAATTGCGACCGTTTTTGACTGGCGGCGTCGGGCTGCCGACGCACCGAGCCGCGGCGGCACGGCTCGGCGTTTCCGTGGACACGTTGCGCAGTCACCTCTTTCGCTTGCGATCGCGTTACCGGGAATTGCTTCGGGCGGAAGTTTTACGGACTGTGCCCATGGAGATGGATGTCGATGCGGAGTTGCGCTACCTCCGCCGGGTTCTGGTGGCGCACGTCTAGCCAAGAGGCGCGGAGGTTCCTCTTCGGAAAATGCATTCGCCCACCCAGAACGAGAGCCTGATCTGCGAGCAATGCGGGGCTCCCCTGAAGAGATGGGCGAGGTGAGGAAGGGTGCTTAAACTGCCTCCTAGGGACCGGGCTCGAGGTCGAGAGAGCAGAGGATTTCACGCCACCTAACGAACCGGGGACACGTTTTTTTCAACACTACGAAATCCTGACTCGCCCGGACGGGTCGCGTTGGGAGTTGGGTCGTGGGGCGATGGGCGTCACGTACAAGGCGCGGGATGTGAATCTGGACACACCGGTCGCGCTCAAGATTATCAACGCCCGATTTTCCGCTCGGCCCGAAGCGCGCCGTCGTTTCCTGCATGAGGCCCGGTTGGCCGCACGACTTCGCCATCCGAACGTCGCCAGTGTATTTCATTTCGGCACGAGCAACGCTTCGCCTGCTCCGAATGACGAACCGATGGGCATGAGTGCGAAGGTCGATGCGGGCGATTGCTTTTATGCGATGGAGTTCATCGAAGGGGAATCGCTCGAGACCCGCCTGCGACGCAACGGGCCGCTTCAGCCTGTCTTCGTGCTTGAGATCGCCGCGCAGGTCGCACGTGCTTTGGCCGCCGCCGAGAAATGCGGCCTGGTTCATCGGGACTTAAAGCCGGCGAATATTATGCTCGTTGCGGACGAGGAAATTACAGGTGCGAATGCTCCTCGTGGCAGCGCCGGAGAGGCGTGGGTGAAAGTAATCGACTTCGGCCTGGCCAAGCTCGCAGGTGAGGAAGATGAACCCGGCACGCCAGGACGTTTTTTTGGGACATTGGCTTTCTCCAGCCCCGAACAATTGGAAGCGCGCAAGGTGGACGGCCGCTCGGACATTTATTCGTTAGGTGCGACCCTTTGGTATGCGATCACCGGGGAGGTGCCGTTTGCTCTCCGTTCGCGCGATCAACTTCTCGAGCTCGCGGACACTCCGCTGCCGGTCGCTTTGCTCATTGAGCGGGGAATTCCCGAACCCGTTGTCGGGTTGCTCAAGTCGATGCTCGCACCTGCCCCGGAGGATCGGCCGGGTTCGGCCCTCGAATTGTCACAGGCATTGCAGCGTTGTCTCGACGCTCTGAGTGGCGCTGATCGCGGAGAAATGCGCCCGTCGCTTGGCGGTGCGCGCCGGTGGGCGCTAGCCGGCGGAATGGGACTGGCGGCAGGCATAGTCGGGTTGGTCCTTTATCTGGCTGCTCCATCTGTCGAGGACAAATCAATTGCCGTGCTGCCCTTCCGCAACTTGAGTAGCGATCCGGCCAACGCGTTTTTCGCGGAAGGTGTGCAGGACGACATCCTCTCTCGCTTAGTTAAGATCCGGGATCTGAAAGTGATTAGCCGCTTGGGAGCATCGAGTTATCCGCCGGATGTTCCACGCGATTTGCGCGTGATTGGCCGGACCCTTGGTGTCCGGCATCTCCTCGAAGGTAGCCTACGTCGCTTGGGCGACCGGGTGCTCCTTCATGTCGCGCTTATCGACTCCCGCGATGGACAAGAGGTTTGGTCTGAAGGCTATGATCGCGAACTCGCTGATGCGATCAATCTGCAGGGCGAACTCGCCAGTGATATCGCTGATGCACTCGATGCGACTCTCAGTCCGCAAGAGAGGCGAGATGTGCGCTTCCAGTCGACGCGCAACCCCGACGCCTATGTACTTTTCCTGCAGGGACGCGAACTCGAGAAAAACCCCGCTTTTGAGATCTCTGCCTATAAGGCGGCCGAAACGCTCTACAGTCAGGCCGTGGTCGTCGATCCGGGGTTTGCTCTCGCTCACGCGCGAGTCGCCATCACCCTTGGATTGCTTTATCGGTTTCGGGGGCCAAGCGAGGAACTGAAAGCTCGTGCTCGCGCTGAAGCACGCGAAGCCTTGCGGCTCCAGTCCGACTTGGGCGAAGCTCATCTTGCACAAGGTCTTTATCACTATCGAGTGGAACGCGACTTTGACCGTGCCTTACCGGAACTGGAAATCGCGCGCCGTCTTCTCCCCAACGACACTGAGGCGGAAATCACGATCGCTTTCATTCACCGCCGACAGGGTCGGTGGCGTGAAGCTCGTGCCGGCCAGACGCGTGCTCTTTCCCGTGATTCGCACAATAAAGAGTATGAGCACGAATTGCACGCTACTGCCTGCCTCCTCCGCGATTGGCCTTCCGCAGCCGAACATGCTGACCGTGCCTTGGCTCTCGCGCCGAAAATGGGTCCGCTAAAAGCGGAGCGAGCTCTGGTTGATCTCTGGCAAAATGGAAACCTTGTTCCTCTACAAGAAACCTCCGCGAACTTGGCCGCCTACGGCGATCCGGAAGGCAATGTGGCTTGGGGGCGTTGGGACGCGGCGATGCTCTCGCGGGATTTCACAGCGGCCCAGGCTGCACTCGACAGCTATCCTTTCGAAACGTTGCCTTCGGTTCTCAGTGCGCCCGTTCCCAAGACGTACTTGGAAGGCTGCATCGGGCTGGGGCAGGGACAGAATGCGCGAGCCCGCGAGTTCTTTGAGATCGCGCGCCCGTCGATGGAAGCTGAAACAATTGCTCATCCCAACGACGCCCTGCGTCACGCACGGCTTGGCTTGCTTTACGCCTACATGGGAAGGAAAGCGGACGCCATTCGGGAAGGCAAACGAGCGGTTCAACTGACACCCGTCTCAAGAGACGCCATCGACGGCCATCAATGGGTATGCAATCTCGCGCTGATTTGTGCCTGGATTGGCGACGCGGATCAGGCAATCGCCCTAATCGAGTCTCTGCTCCGGCAGCCAGGCTGCGTCTCGCCGCTCAACGAGGCGAGTATGAGTCTCTCGGAATTGCGCCTCCGCTGGCAATGGGACCCGCTGCGAAGCGATCCACGTTTCCAGGAGATTCTCACAGCCCCGGAGCCGCCGACCGTTTATTAAAGTCGCAGCCGCGTTCTCGAATGTTCGAGCGCGTCAACTGGGCAGGACCGCGTCGACCAGCTTAGGAAGTTTTTTTGGTTTCCGGCAATTTTTTTGCAACGCGGTGAGAATTTTGCGCATGGAAAAGGTAGAGACACTCGTTGTCACGGTACCGATGGCTAGTCCCAAGAATCCCCCCGGATCCGAAAAGTGCCTGGAGGCGCGAAGGCGCCTTCAGGCGCTGGGAGGGGAGGTCGCTTCTCTAAGTCGCACCCGGCTAAGCGGGGGCATCAACCACTTGCGTAGGCGCGGGTGATTTCGCCTGTTCGAACTGACTTCTCCAAAGGTGGGGCGGCAGCACGCCGATCATCATGAAAGCGATCTGACTGGCCCCAAAAGCGATCAGCCAAGGGAAAGGCGCTGTCCATGAAACCGTAGGAGTGCAGTCCGATGCCGAGCATGTTGACTCCGAACCACGACCAGCTCGTGACGACGTTGCCGAAGATCGCCATCACCATCAGGCCGCGTTGCCTGACGAGTCCGCCCCAGCGCGCGTGCAGGATAATCGCATTCCAGAGGACGATGAGAAGCGCGCCGTTTTCCTTCGGATCCCATCCCCAGAAACGGCCCCACGATTGGTCGGCCCAGATACCGCCGAGAATCGTCCCGACAAAACTGAAGAGGGTCGCGAAACAAACGATCCCGTAGACCATGCGGGTAAGCGATTGCGCCGTGGCCCGATCGAGCGAAGGCGTGAACGCGCCGCGCACGATGTAGGTGAGGGCGAGAAATCCGGCAAGGAAAGTCGAGGCATAACCGAGCGTGACACAGACAACATGCGTCGCCAGCCAGCCGTTGGTGTCGAGCACGGCGCGCATCATTTCCATGGTGTCGCCGTCCATCGAAAGGTGATGCGCGATGAGGAGGGTGATGAAGCCGATCATCGCGGCGGTCGCGCTGCCGATGCCGTTGCGGAAAAAGCGCTCGAGGAAAATACCGAGCAAAACCGCGCCCCAGCCGATAAAGACGGCGGAGGAATAGAGATTCGTGACTGGCGGTCTTCCCTCGAGGTACATCCGCGTAATCAGCCCGCCGGAATGGACGACGAAGGTTACGACGAGCAGCGCGAACGCATAACGCCCTAACGTCTCTGGCCAGACGAGCCACGACCCGGCCGCGAGGATGAAGATCAGCACATAGATTACCATCGCGCTGTAAAACGGCTGCAGTTGATTGAACACCGACTCGACTTTTGCCTTCCAAACGCGCCGCGGCAGATCCCGCTGCAATTGCGCCGCATAATTATCGAGTGTCTTATTGAACGTCGCTGGATCGTTCGCCGCGAAAGCCGTCGCCATTGTTGCCCATGAGTTCACGGCCGGATGCAACTTCCCCTCAGTCAGGAAAGCGAGCAGGCTCTCGCCCATCTTCCGCCACTGCAATGGATCGTCGTTAGGCGGAAAGGGTGGGATCGGAAAAAAATATCCGGTCTCGGCGAGAAAACCAAGGCTCTGCAACGCCTCCGCCGAAATGCCGGTATTCATCGGCACCGGTGAGGGGCGGATGTTCTTTACCAGATCGTCAATCTGGCTCTTGAAATTCACCGTGCCCTCGACCTCGAGGCTGTTTTTGAGGCGATGATAAAGTGTCAGCCGTTCAAACAACTTGATGATGTCGCGCTGGAAGGCCGAGCGCAGTTGCGGGTCCACTTTCTGCGCAAGCGCGGCCTGTTGCTCGAGCTCCTGCAAGTGGGGGACGAATTCACGAAAGGAAAAATATTTGCCGGCCTCGGGACTCAGCCCAAGCGCCGTGAGCGTTTCCGGATTGCGAATGACAAAAACCTTCCGCAGGTCCGCTTCGTCCTGCTTCATCAATACTTCGGCCAACCAATCGATCGGGGTGAGGGTAGCGTGATCGGTGGCAAGCGTTTGTTTCCCATGAATAATGAGGAGCGAATTTCGCGCGACCGTGTCGAGCGGCTTGATCCGGCCGTTTAACAACACCGGCAGGCGGCCAAACTTCCGCATCTCAAATCCCCCCCATGTGTCGGATTGAAAGAGCGGCGCGACGACGTAAGCGAGAGTCGCCGCCACCACTAGCCACAAGATCCAGGGACGCGTCGTCTTCATCGTGTCCTCTTCCTCACAAAACCAAACAGATGCATGGAGAACTGCACAACGAGCCCGAGCGCAACCAGTCCGCAGGCGATGTAGGGCAGGAGCATCGCCGGATTCTTCACCACCTGCAGAATGGTCGTCTTATCGTTGTTGTCGAAACCCGACTGATAAAACGTAAAGCCGCGGTAGCGCAGCGGATCGTTCATCGAAATGACCACCTCGCGATTTTCGTTCCGCTCAAAGTCGAGCAGCCGTACGCGGCTCGAGAAGTTTTTCGGAATGTCGGTCCCCGCATAACGATCATGTGCGAAGTCGAGCAGGGTGAGCGCAAACTGCTTGTAGAAACGCCGCTGCCGCATCGCCAGCTCGTAGGTGTGCCCGTTTAACGTGAACCCTTGCGGATCAGGAATCGCGTTCGAGAGCAGCCACGTGCCTAACGGCCCTTGCACGCCATCCACCTCCACAAAGGCCGCGCTCAAGTCGCGCTCGTCGTCCTTCACTGTTCGGGGAATTTCCGCGACCACAATGTTCTTTCCAGATCCGGTCGTTGCCTGCGACGGCGGCGCCTGCGGTTCCTGCGAACGCATCGCGAGATGCGCGTTGCCCATGAATTGCCGGACGTTGAGCGTAAACGGAAGCGTCGGACTCTGGATCGTGCCGCCGCGCGCCAGTACTTCTTCGGGAATCGCAACCACTTGGTCGAAATTCGGGTCGGTCACATCGATCACCGCCAGCTCCACCTCGCGCGGTGCCTCCGAATAGCCGAGCGTCTGGCCTTCGTCGATTCGCATCTGCGTTTCGCGCGCGAAGAGCCCGGTCAGGAGCTGTCCAATCAAGAGCAGGATGACTCCGAAGTGCAGCAGGATGATCCCGAGCTTCTTTCTGGTTAACTGAAAGCGGACAGCGTGTGCCGCGATCAAGTTCACCAGCAGGACCGTCCCGAGCAGATAACCGCCCGGCAGAACCGGAATCTTCCAGCTCGCTCCCGGCGGCGACCAATAAATGAGCAGGCTCTGGAAATAGCGCGCCTGCACGGCATGAATCCCGAGATGCACCTGGGCCAGCGTTCCGAGGAAAACGAGCAACATCCCAAGACCGAGACAGATCACTGTCAAACGAAGGGAGGAGAGGACGCGGAGCGGCGACTTGAGCGGAAATGGACGAATGACAGCTTCGGACATAGTTCGTTAGGGGATTTTCAATCCGCTCAGAAAATCGGTGAATGCGCCTTTCTGTGACGCGACCGCGGCGTCCTCGCCCGTCATCTTGATAAACCACGCGCGATCGTTTTCATCCAAAATCGCGGCGAGGATGCGCCTCTTCTCGCCATCGATCGGCACATCGCTCACCAGGTTGACTAGCAGATACTCGTGTCCGTTCGCCGTCACGCGCTCGGCCGACTTGGCGAGCGTGTCTTCGTCGATTGGCCCCAGTTGCACTTGGCCACGCCAGCGATTCACATTTGCCAGATCGCCACCGGCGATTCCGGGCAGCGAGACGATCGAGACATCAGTCTCCTTCCCGTTAGGCGCAGTCGCCTTGAAACTGGCTAGACGCATGGGCGAGAGCGGCTTCTCCTGCCAGCTCGTTGGGAGTGTGTACTGCAACGGCCCGCCCTGGGCCGCCTCGATTGGCGGCGGGGTGGGGGCATTCGTATCGTTCCCGCCCGTATTCGCGCTAATTGGCGCTGGTGCTGGCGCCACTTCGCCTTCCGCAAGGTGCACGCTTTCCAGGAATTGCTTGAACGCGTCCCGCTGCGACTCGACCAGCTGATCCGGTCCAATCATCTTAAAAAACCACGTCTCGCCATTGGCTGGGAAAATCCCCCCCAGGATGCGCGAGGTCGACCCGTCCGGCGAGATCGGCTGCTCGCTCACCAAGTCTACAAAAAACATGTCGTGCCCACTGACCGACATTGGCGTGCCGGCCTGCACCACATCCGAGATTGGCGCGAGCTTCAATTGATCGCGCCAGCGATTGACATTCGCGAGCAACCCGCCCGCTGCCTCCGGAAACGAAATGACCGACACATCCGCCGTCTTCCCATCCTTGTCGCGGACGAGAAAACTCCCTTTTCGAAATCCCGAAGCCGCCTGTTCAATCCAACCTGCCGGGGCGGTCCAATGCACTGCGGCGGGGACGGAATTACCGATTGCGGCCGGCTGGGCAATCGCATTCGGCTGATTCTCTTTCGGAATCCGATAGACCGTGATTTTCGAGTCGTCGCTTTTACCGCAACCAGCGCAAAAAAATAGCACCACCACCGCGAGCGGCAGCCTAATGAGTGGGTGATAAGGAGCGAATAACGGCATCAAAGCAGATGCGAAGTACCCGCCGTCCGAAGAGGATGTCAAGGGAGTGGCTGATGTCATGGAGTTTATGTTGCTGCCCGCGACGCCGCCGCTGACGCGTTACTCGGCGCGCATTGCCAGCGGCGACCCGCTTCTCTGTGCGCACCAGGGGGCATTGTTAGGGAATGAAGCCGGAGAACTGGTTGGAATCGTTACGCGCGGCGACGTGGTACGCGCCTTTGAACGTTCGCAAGATGAGACCTTGACCGTGCTGGACGCGGGGCAGACGAAGTTGGTAGTCGCCACCCAGACGAAACCTTACATGACGCTGTTGCAAAGCTCTTGCGGCACGACATCGGCCGACTACCGGTGGTGGAACATTCGGCGCCAAAAAAAGCCATCGACTACCTCAGCCGGGCAGGGATTCTTGGCGCGCCAGTGCTACCATCACGAGGAGACGTCAGAGAACGCGGTTTAACCCTCCGGAACGCCGCGCGCGAGACGAAGACTGCGCCTTAAGCGCACAATTGCGTTGGCGGGCGAGAGAGTTGCCAAAACGTATTCGCCATCTGATCTACTTCGTCCCAGTGGACGAGAAATGAACCCTTGAATGGTGCCTTGATGAAATTATTTCGAATGATTGAAATCTCTGCGCGCGAAACCATCCTATATTCCACCTAAGGACGGTGCTTGCGGGCCGAAATTGGAAAGTAGCGCTTCCCAAAAGCGAACGGGAAATGCTATAACCACCATAAGTCCGACGCAAATGAGTCTGCTTTTTTCCATCCGGCGCTCCTCGGTTTCGCTGAGTCTCATCGCCGCTTTTGCGCTCGGAGCGTGTCAGCCGCAAAAGGTCATTCTCGTCCCGGGCGAAAACGATCTCGTCATTCTCAACGGTTGTGTCATTTCCGCCTGTAATTATCTCGCGGCGATGGAAACGCAGCACAAGCTGGAGCCCAATTTCTGGGTGAAGATTCTTCTCGTCCGCTACAGAGATCATCCGGCCGGTCACGCCTATTGCGTCTGGGAAACCGATGGGACGATTTATGGCTACGATCGAAACGGTGGGGCGTTCCCCATCCCGATCTACACGCGAGAACCGAAGGCCATCGCTGCGGCTCTGGCCGATGAATTGTCCAAGGTGTTGAACGAGCACCTGACCGTTGCACAGGCGGAATTTGTCGAGCCGCACAAATCGGATGTCTACAAATTCTAGCGGACTTCGGCCGGCGGTTTCGCGACTCGGCAAAGAATCCTGGTCGATCTTTGCGGGCAAGAAAAAAGCGCGACCATTGCTGGTCGCGCCGCGAATGCTTAAGGAACGTTACGTGACTTTTTGTATTGCAGTAGTGACTTCCCAGCTCGCACCACTTTCTAAAGCAGCGGTCATGCCAGAGGCTTTCGGGATTTGGCCGGAATGCGGTCTTAAGCGGGGGATGAAGCGTCTGTGAATTGTTGTGGTGGCCCACCGTTTCAGTCAGCGGTGAAGGATCGCCGCGCTTTTGCTTGAATAAATCCGGAGGAAGCCGCTTGCTCGGAACATGAAGCTAGTCTCTCTCACAGCACTGTCGTTGCTTCTTTGCTTTTCCTTTCTCTCCGCGAGCCCGCCTGATACAAAGGGCGGCGCGAAGATTACCAAGAATGAAGCGGAGCACATCGCCCTGAAGAACTATCCCGGTGCCCGCGTGACGGCGGCGAGACTGGAAAAGGGGGCGGGAGGACTGGTTTGGCTGATCGAGATCGCGCCTCCGAAATCGAAAACGGCTGTCGCAGTGACGGTCGATGCGGTGAGCGGTCGCATCGTCTCGGATAAGAAGGGGGACGGTTAGCCCGTTCCAACGCAGCCGTCGGCGTCCGGCCGGACTTCGCTTCTTGTCCTCCTAAAAAGGGGGAGAACGCGGCGAAGGATCCCCTGCCTGCAAGAGCGTTTGGCGCGTCGAAAAGGCAGATGCCAGAGCGAGGTCCTTCGCTGTCTGCGCGGGTCAGGATGACAAATTATCGAACGTCCCGATCGCTAACGATCAGGATTTCCCCAGATATTCGCCAAGTAACTGACGCGCCCGGAACCAACGTGATAAGCTTCGTAGGCTGCCGGATTCTTCTGGTAATATTTTTGGTGATAATCTTCTGCCGGATAGAAAGGCTTGGCCGGCAGAATCTCTGTCACGATCGGCCGATCGAACCTGCCCGACTTGGCGAGCTTTTCCTTTGACGCTTCGGCAAGTTTTTTCTCCACATCATTGCCATAATAAATGGCCGCTTGGTAAGAGAGCCCGATGTCGTGAAACTGGCCATCGGCCTGGGTCGGATTGATGTTGTGCCAGAAGACATCGAGCAGTTGATCGTAAGAGACTTGGGCCGGATCGTATGTGATCTCGATCGCCTCTCGGTGCTCAGTCTTGTGCGCGGAGACCGCGGTGTAGTTGGCGTCCTCTTTGCTTCCGCCAGTGTATCCGACGACGGTATTGGTCACGCCTTTGACCTGATCGAATGGTTCCTGCATGCACCAAAAGCAGCCGCCAGCAAAGATCGCTGTCCTGGTTTCGGCGCGAACCGTGGCGGCCAAGCCGAACAGAGTGAGGATGAGAAAAAGCCTATGCATGGTTTCCATATGAGAATGCTTTGATTGATCGATTATTCCACCCGCAACTTTCGCCCGCTCGCCAAATGACAGAAGAAAATACCAGCGCCGCGTCGGTTACAGCCGAAATCGAATTGATTCCAGCGGACTATTTCGCGCCGCTCGATCTGGCGCAGGTCTTCCCACGTCCGGCGCCGCTCGAGGTCGATATCGGATGCGGCGACGGGGCTTTTCTCGTAGCGTTGGCGGAGCGATTTCCAGAACGGAATTTTCTTGGCCTCGAGAAACTCGCCGGCCGGGTGCGGCGGGCCTGCAAGAAGGCGTCCCGCCTGGCGTTGCCGAACATCCGGGTCCTGCGGATCGAGAGTGCCTACGCCATTCAATATCTCCTCCCGGTCGCTTCGGTTGATGTGGTGCATCTGCTTTTTCCCGATCCGTGGCCAAAAAAAAAGCATCGGCGCAGGCGCATCGTGAGCGCTGATTTCCTGACTTTGGTGCACGGACTGCTCGTGCCCAACGGCCGATTTCGCATCGCGACCGACCAGAAAGATTATTTCGCGGCCATGCGCGAGCTCATCTTGCCGGCGGCGTTTGTGGAGATGACGCCGGCAACGGAGACTTTTCCCCTAACGACTTTTGAACGGCATTTTCTGGCCGAGGGCGCGCCGATTTATCGACTCGAGCTGCGAAAGGTTTCGTGATTCAGGAGCGTCGTCGCGCGCCAGCGGTCGCGAAAGATCTCGAGCGTCACCGCGCCCGTTTCATCCTGGCGCAGGAGTTCGATGCCGCGCTCGCGGACCATCCTCGCCCAGGAATCAGAAATCCTTTCGCGGGCGGGAAAGTCCACCGACGTGGCGACGATCAGCTGCGGCTGCACGGCATCCAGAAACGCGGCCGAGCCCGATTCGCCGGAGTAGTGCTGGCCTTTGATCAGGATGTCGCTCCGCAGGTCGTTAGGCCGACGTGAGAGCAAGCTCTCCGTTTCCAGGCCGCTGTCCGAAACGAGGAGCACGCGATATTTCCCGGCGATGATGAACTGCACGACAAGGGTCTGGTCATCCGCCGCCTTTTCTTTGGAACCGGGGGCGGGATAGAGGATCCGGGCCGTAACCTCGCGGCCGACCGCGAAGCCAAACCCCTCTTCCGCAATTTTCCGTTCTGCCAGCCTAACGACGAGCGCTCGATGCACGCTGGACCGATCCTGCGCCCCGTTGTCGATCACGCGGCGAGGACGAAACTCGTCCAGCACCGCATTCGCCCCGCCGATATGCAACGAATCGCCGTGACTTAGAACGAGGCCATCGAGTCGATCGATGCCTCGTGAATGCAGATAATCGCGCAGGAAGTGCTCGTAATCACGAGCACTCCCGGTGTCGAAAAGCCAATCCGCCCCTCCCGTGCGCAGATGCACCGCGGCGCCCGCGCCGGCATCGAGCACGGTAAATTCCGCGCGCGCCTCCGTCGGCCAATGGGGACGTTCCACATAGGCGTGTCCGCCGGGCAACTGCGCAAAAACCTGGACCAGACGGAGAATCATTTGAGCGAGACTCCAGTTTGCGTTGTTGAAAACGAGCGAAAGCGCGGGCGAAAATATCGCGGCCAGCAACGACATCAGGCCGACCGCCAAAACGCAGAATGCGATCGGTACCACCGTGAGGTTCGCGATCAGCGAGATCGGTGTGACGAGGTAAAAATACCAGACGATGAGGAGCAGAGAACCTGCCCAAGCCGCGGCGGAAACCGAAACCCCGCCCGCGACCAGGCGGTAACTGCGTTCGAAGAATCGCCGCGACCGACTGATCAGGCTTCGCGGAAGAAACGGATCGGTTTCGGCCGGTCGCAGCAGGACGCGGAAAATGCTGTTCTGCCAGACGAGAATCGCGCCGACCACGGCGAAAGAAAGTTGAAACCCGGAAGTAAAAAGCTGGTTTGTGTCGAAGGCGAGAATAAGGAGCGCGGCACCTGCCAGACTGTTGAGCGCCAGGACGGGACGATCGAAGAAAATGCCGCCTACCAAAAACGCGGCCATGATCGCGGCGCGCAAACTCGGGACATGAAGACCGGTGATCGCCGAGTAAAAAAAGAGACAAGGAATGATAAGCGCCGCCGCGGCCGTGCGCGGAAGGCGCAGGAGCGAAGCCAGAATCCAGAGCAACCGCGCGATGATGCCGACGTGCAGACCGGCCACGGCAAATAAGTGCAAGGTGCCGGTTTGCTGAAATGGATCCTCAATGTCGTTAGGCGTTTCGTGGCGCAGACCGAGCGCCATGCCGTTGATCAAGGCCGTCACATCCGGCGAATCCTCCAGGCCGCGCGTGATTGTCGTCCGCATCCAAGCCCGCGCGCGAGCCGCCGCGCGCATGATCGGATTGCCTCTGCTGACGTGCAGGATCGTCCCGTTTTCCGGATAACGGACGAAAATGCTATCGAAGACATCCTGTCGCGCGAGATATGCGCGGAGGTCGAAGACCCCGGGATTGCGCGGCGGCGAAATGGGCTCGGCGATTCCGGTAAGTCGGATCTCGTCGCCCAGCTCTGGAGTACCTTTCCAACGTGCGCGGAGGGTCGCGGCGCAGGATTGGCGATGGCCATCGAGCTCGATCGAATAGAGTTGGAGAAGAAAGGTTGTGAAATCATTAGGCGACAACCTTTGGTTCGCTGACGACGATTCCTGTGACAGAGACGGCCCGCGCCCGTTCGCCGAGACGTGCGCTCAGTTTCTTGCCGGGGGCGTCGTGTAATTGCACGAGATGCAAAGCGAAGAAAGCAGCAGCGACGAGCAGATGGATGAGCCCCGCTGTCGGTCGCGCGAGACCAACGATGGCAGCGAGCGCGATTGCCGGCCAAAGCAGAGCGGTCGGCAGTTCGAAAAATTCGGCAAGCAGGATGCCGCAGAGCGCGGAAATCGCCGTACCCGTGAGTGGCTGCCGGCGGGAAACTACTGCGTTCATGGGGGGTGATTTTCGTTAGGCGGAAGCGCGCGCGATTTTCCCGCCATTCGCCAGTCCCGCAAAACGATTGCTTCACCCGCGTTAGTTTATATCGTTGGCCGGCTGTGCCGACACCTTTTTCGCGGAAAAAGCGCACCAAGGTTGTGCGCGCTTCTGCCGTGAACGGAGTCGCCAGGCAGGGCGCACCCAAACGCGTGGGCCTGAAGCCTGGCTTGGACTGGCACAAGCGAAATTTTCTCACTGAGGTTCTGATTCCGTCGTTTTTTACGAAGCGCTCCGGAGATCGGGCGATGCCTCTCTTCCCGAAAGTCGGTCCAAAAGAGGTCTGCATCACCTGGATCGGGCACGCATCTTTCCTGATCCAGCTGGCCGGAATGAATGTGCTGATCGATCCCAACTGGTCGATGTGGCTGAGCGTCATCAAACGCCTGAAGCGCCCCGGCTTTCACATTGATCATCTGCCTTCAATCGATCTCGTCCTCGTGACCCATGCGCATTTTGATCATCTCAATCGGCGCAGCCTGCGCCGGGTCGCGGCGGACCAGCCGATCGTCGTTCCCACCGGTGTTGGGAACCTGGTGCACGATCTCGGTTTCAACATCGTGCACGAGCTCGAGCAATGGGAGCAAATCGAAACCGGGCCGCTCAAGATTTCGCTTACGCCCTGTCACCACTGGGGCGCGCGGCTGTTGGCCGATCAACATCGTGGCTTCGGCGGCTTTATTATTGAGGGCAACGATCGCTCGATTTTTCACTGCGGTGACAGCGCCTACTTTTCCGGTTTTGGAGAAATCGGAGAGCGATTTCCGATCGAGATCGCGCTCCTGCCGATCGGTGCCTATGACGCGCCGAGCAAACGTGAAGTGCACATGAATCCGGAGGAAGCGGTCCGCGCATTTCTCGAGCTCCGTGCGCGGAAACTGGTGCCGATGCATTATGGCACCTTCCGCCTCGGCTACGAACCGATGCACGAGCCGCCGGAGCGGTTGCTCTCCAGCGCGCGGGCCCACGGCGTGGAGGAAAAAGTGCTGGTGATGACCGAGGGCCGGCCGGTTGTCCTCTAATGACGCATATCGTTCCTTTTTCTGCGCGGCCAAATTCGTTAGGCGAACGAAAAGGGAGCTCGTCCCGCGGCGTGCACTTGATCAGGCCGCGCTTCAATACACGTCGCGCTTGTAGCGTTTTTCGCTCTTCAGCTTTTCGACGTATTCGTTGGCTTCCTCGGCGTTCTTGCCGCTTTGCTGCTGCACGATCTGGCGCAGGGCCGCATCGACATCCTTGGCCATGCGCCTGGCATCGCCGCAGACATAAAAATGCGCGCCTTCCTCGAGCCATTTCCAGAGCTCGCCGGAAGAGCCCATCATCCGATCCTGCACATAAATCTTGTGCGCCTGATCGCGCGAAAACGCCGTGTCGAGTCGCGTCAAAATTCCGTCGGCCATGAATTTCTCGAAGTCCGCCTTGTAAAAAAAATCGCTTTTCTCGCGCTGCGACCCGAAGAAAAGCCACGTCTTGCCGCGCGCCCCGATCGCCTGCCGTTCCTGCAGGAACGCGCGGAACGGCGCAACGCCCGTGCCCGGCCCGACCATGATGATCGGCAGGTTACCATCTTCGGGCAGGCGGAATTTTGACGCGGTCGGAAAGATTGGCGCGGGGGAATTCGAGCAACGATCGGCGAGGAAAGTGGAACAAACGCCTTTCCGCATCCGGCCGTGGCTTCTGTATTTCACGACGTCGACGATGAAGTGAACCGCGCTCAGGGTACATCTTTAGGCTCGAGGCGATGGAGTAGAGCCGAGGCTGGAGTTTCGGGAGGAGCGCGACGAATTCCTGGGGCGCAAAAGTTATCGACGGATGTTCGACCAGGAAATCGATAACTTCCAAACCCCAGAGGTAGGTCTCGAGGTCGTGTTTTCGCTCGGACCCGAGCAACTCGTTGAGAAGGGGAGCGGCGGAAGCGCGCTGGGCGATGGCCTTCAGGAATTTCGGAGTCACCTGGGTGATGCTGTAATCCCGCAGCAAGCCTTCGCGCAGCGTCGTCGGCATCCCCCGGTTGCCCGCGATCTCCTCGTCGCCCTTCGCGTCGAGCGCCTCGAGGATTTCATCGACAAGATCGGGATCGTTCGTCGGATAAACCGCCATCGAATCGCCGACCTCGTAGGTCAGCCCGGAGCCTTCGATCGAGATCTCGAAATGGCGAGTGTCCTTTTCCGAATCGGGACTGTTCAACCGGCGGTTGACGAGCAGGCGACCCGGAAAGGGATTCTTGCGGGAATAAGCAACGGCCGGAGACGGCTCGTTAGGCACGACAGTTTGGTTAGCGCTTTCAGTCACGGTATCTTCTAAAGCGCATGTCGGACGAACGGCAACGCTAAACTATTCCTCGGGGCGCGCCGGATGACTGAGGAAGGAGAAAACGTTCCATGCTCAACGTCAAATATCCAACGTTCAAGGAAGAAAAGCCGTCGCCGCGCTCGCCAATTTGACGTCGGACGTTGAACGTTTCCCCCTCAGACGCGAGGAAATTCGGTTGTGCGAGTGGCGCATGATCTCGCAGCTCGCGCAGGAGGCGTTCAAACGGACGACGCCGTCCGACGTTCAGCTGATGAATTCCGCGAGCGGTTCCATTGGCTCGATATGGCTGCAGAAAATCTTGAAGGCCGCCAGAATCGGTACCGCCAGGATCACTCCGACAATGCCCCACATCCAGCCCCAGAAGGTCAGTGAGAGAAGAACGAGGACAGGGTTGAGCGTGAGCGAGCGGCCCATCACCATGGGCGTGATGAAATTCCCCTCCAGGGTGGCAAGGACGAGATAGGAGAGGGGGAAAAGCAAGGCGTAGCCCATGCTGTCAAAACTCAGAACCGCGCCTAATGTCATGCAAATGATGCCGGTCAGGGCGCCGAGATAAGGGATGAAATTCAAGACGGCGACCATCGTGCCCCACATCAGGGGATTCGGCAGGCCCAAAAAGCCGACGGTCGCGCCGACCCCGAGACCCAGGCAGATGTTGATGATTGTGACGGTAAACAAGTAACGGGAAACCTGGGCTTCGATCTCGTGCGCAATTGAGACCGCGCGCTTTTTGTCCGACAGGGTCGGCATTAGTTTGATCAACTTCCCGAGGAAAACGCCGTCGTAGGCGAGCAGGAAATAGAGAAGGATGAGCGTCGTTAGGGCGCTGACCATTAGTTCCGGCGTTTGGCCCATCAGCCGGTCCGTAAGTGGGTGCTGCTTCACTTCCACGGTCGGGGTTTTGTTCTGTTGGTTGTCCGTCGCGGTCAGGCTTTCAATAGCGCCGCCGGCCTGGGCGACCTTCTCCATCGGTTTCTTAATCGGGAGCATTTTTTGCTTCAATTCGTGCAGGCTGTAGGGCGCTTTTTCAATCCACTCCGTCGCCGGCGTGGCGAGGAACGAGATGCCGTAGCCCATGAGACCGACGAGCAAAGCCATAACCAGCGCTGCGCCCAGCAGAGAGGGGATTCTTGCCTTGGCGAGAATCCGCACGATCGGACGAAGCAGGTAACTCAGGAGAAGGGCAAGCACGATCGGGAGGAGTAGCGAGCGCAGAAAATAGATCGTATAAAAAATCGCCAGCACGAAGAGCCCGGTCGTGGCGAAAGAGCGGACATCGAACGGCCGGTGCAGCAGTTCGTGCATGCGCACCCGTGGCGTCACGACCGTTCTTTCCTCTCCCGCCTGATCCTCTTCCGATTGGGGTGCTTTCTCCAGTTCGATCTCCACCTCTGGATGAATCGGTTGCGAGGTGGACTTCACGCGCCCGCGCACGGCCATTTGACCGAAGAAAGGCGGCCTATGAGAATTCCGGACTGACTCGTAATTCCCTGACAAATCTTATCCAGCGCATACACGATTCTGGTGCCGAGCCAGGCTGCAAACATGGCTTCCAAAAGCGATGGTTGACGAGAGCGTGGATTGCGCCGTTGAGTTCTTCCATGCCGGCTGCTTCCTTACGCGCACTTCTTGAGAACGCGATTGACTACGCGGGACTTTTCCCGCCCGCGGGATTAGCGCTCGATCCGGCTCTGCGAAATCAGGCGAGCTATGTGCGCTCGCCGGATCGCTGGATGCTCGGCGCGTTTGTCCTGCCGATCGGGAAATTTGCCGCGGCGCGGAATCACCTGGCGGAGTTCGAGCCGGAACATCCGTTAAGGATTTCCGCCCTCGGACCGAAGACAGCGAAGGCAGCTGATTTTCGTCCGAAGTTGGAGACCGCGGCGGAGGCGATCAAGCAATTCATCGCCGAGCACAAAGGAGTCGTCGCGATTGAGCAATTCGAGATGCCGTTGCCAGCGGGGCCTGTGGCGGACTCGTTAGGCGTGGCCCGCGCTACCCTCGGCGATCTGGCCTTGAATGTCTTTTGGGAAGCGCCGGCCGATGCCGCCCCGCGACGATCGAGGCGCTCGCGGGCAGCGGCGCCGGTTTCAAACTCCGCACTGGCGGCGTGACCGCAGATGCTTTTCCGAGCGGGGCGCAAATCTCGCGGGCGCTCGTCGCGGCTGTGAGACACCGAGTGCCAATCAAGTTTACGGCCGGCCTGCATCATCCGGTTCGGCTTTTTCACGAGAGCGTCGGAGGCAAAATGCACGGCTTTCTCAACGTCCTCGGGGCCGGCGTGCTCGCAGCCGAGCATCGCTGGAGCGAAACGCAGACGCTGGAAATGCTGGCGGATGAAAACGCGAGCTCGTTCGTGTTCGACGAAGAGGCGTTTCGCTGGCGCGATTGGAAAATCAGCCCCGCACAGATCAGGGCGCGCCGGCGGCTTGTCACGTCGTTAGGCAGCTGCAGCTTTGATGAGCCGCGGGATGACCTGCGTAGGCTAGGGCTTTTCGGCAGGAATGCTGTGCTGTTATCCTGAGCGGTCGCCCTCGCTAGGGTATAGTTGCTTGTCGGCAGATCGACTAATCTGCGTGACCAAAGCGCTTTTCTCGACACCCTTGTTTCATGGTTACACCACTCCCTTCCTTCATCGAGATTGCGCCCGAATCGCATTTTTCGCTGCAGAATCTGCCCTACGGTATCTTTCGCCCTAACGACGGGCCGGCTCGCGCCGGCGTGGCCATCGGCGACCTCGTGCTCGACCTCGCGAGTGCTCGAGGAAGCCGGCTATTTTCCGCACATTGCATTTTGGCGAGCGGGCCATCTTCGCGCGCGATTCACTGAATGCATTTCTCGCCCTTGGCCGTCCGGTTTGGCGCAGGACGCGCGAGATTCTGCAACATTTGCTCGGGGCCGACACGGCCACGCTCCGCGATGACGAAGCGCTGCGGGCTCGCGCCTTCCATCGGCAGGCAGAAGTCACGATGCAGTTGCCCGCGCGAATCGGCGATTACACCGATTTTTATTCCTCCTACCATCATGCATTCAACGTCGGCACGATGTTTCGCGGGCCGGAGAATGCCCTCATGCCCAACTGGAAGTGGCTGCCGATCGCCTATCACGGCCGGGCCAGTTCCATCGTCCCGAGCGGCGCCGATGTGCGTCGGCCGCACGGCCAAATCAAGCCACCCGACGCGGCCGCGCCGGTTTTCGGCGCGAGCCGTGCTCTCGACTTCGAATTGGAGACAGCCTTCTTCATCGGCCCGCCGAACAAACTCGGGGAACCGGTGCCGATCGAGCAGGCGGCGGATCATATTTTCGGGATCGTGCTGATGAACGATTGGAGCGCACGCGACATCCAGACCTGGGAATATCAACCGCTCGGCCCGTTTCTCGCGAAAAATTTCTGCACCAGTATTTCGCCTTGGATTGTGACCATGGAAGCGCTCGAGCCGTTCCGGAAGCCGCTTCCCGCACAGGATCCGACGCCGCTACCGTATCTGCGCGCACCTAACGATTTTATTTTCGACATCCGGCTCGAGGTGGAATTGCAAACCGCCAAAATGAGCGCGCCGCAAACAATCACGCGGAGCAATTTCCTGAATCTCTACTGGAGCATCGCGCAGCAACTCGCTCACCACACGGTCGGGGGTTGC
The DNA here is from genome assembly GCA_963821915.1 of uncultured Verrucomicrobiae bacterium. Taxonomy (GTDB): domain Bacteria; phylum Verrucomicrobiota; class Verrucomicrobiia; order Chthoniobacterales; family UBA10450; genus Palsa-1392. The sequence continues at coordinate 55,403 of CAWGFS010000010.1, read as the reverse complement.
AACCTGCAACCGGGCGACTTGCTGGCCAGCGGCACGATCAGCGGCCCGGCGGAGGATGGGCGTGGAAGCATGCTCGAGCTGACGTGGCGCGGCGCAAATCCGTTGCAATTGCCGAACGGCGAGACGCGCAAGTGGCTCGAGGACGGCGACCGCCTAACGATCAGCGGTTGGTGTGAAGGCGAGGGCTATCGGGTCGGCTTCGGCGAAGTGACCGGTCGGATTGTCGGTTAAAAGCGTGCCGACCGCGCTGGCCTCAGACCCGAAATTTCGGTGGCGGAAAGGACCTTTCGGACCCGATCGCCGAGTTGTTGCAGTTCGACCGCGAAACCAGAAAAATGTTGCCTTCCAGAAAAATTTGTGGTTGCGCGGCACCGGAATTGCCTTCATAAGGGGCGCACGTGTTCCGATATTTCTTCCTCCTTTTTTCCATCTGCGCTTTCGCCCTTCCGGTTACCCAGGCGGCGGGTCTTTCGAAGTCGGAGACGCGTTTTGTTTACGTCGATGCCAATGGTAAGGTGCAGTCGACGGAAGTGATCTCGCATTTTACGGGCAAGATGCGCTATCCGTTTCCGCACCTCGATCCGAAGCTGGCACGGGCGGCGACTATCGCCGAAGAGCGCGCCCACGCGCACTCCAGATCGCGCTGCTGGCGCTATGTGAAAGAGGCGCTGCTCGCAGCGGGCGCGGTCGATTCGTATCCGCAAACTGCGCTGGCGCGGCAGGCGGGCGACGAGCTGGTGCACCGCTACGGATTCAAGCGTCTGCCGGTGAGCGATCCGTATTTGGCTCCGATCGGCTCGGTTCTGGTTTATGGGTCGGGCCGCGCCGCGGGCCACGTGGAAATTCGTACTGCCCGCGGGTTTGTGAGCGACTTCCGGGCAGCAACACCTTCGCGCCGTCCATTGATTGGCGTCTACGCCAAGACCTCGTCATAGTCGGCGGCCGGTCGGTTCCTTCCGTTCGCGAATTCCGCGCAGGGCGCGGGCCGCTAAAATGGTGCCGGAGCGGCGACCAGGAACCAGCTCACCATCGCGAGCGCGATGAGAAGCTTCCCGAGCAGAGCGGCGACGTTGCCTAACAATGCTCCCCAACCGGCCCGACCGGCAGGGACGAGCCGTTTACCGCCGATGATTTCGCCTGCGAGCGCACCCAACACCGGGCCTAACAAAAGCCCCGGCAAGCCGAAAAAGAGTCCGAGGATCGCCCCGGCCACGGCGCCGAGCATGCCCCAGCGAGTCGCTCCGAAACGTCGCGCGCCGAGCCAGCCGCCGGCGAAATCGATCGCGTAGGAAGCCAGGGTAAGGAGAAGAAGAACGAGGATGCTCGGCCAACCGATGCTTTTCTCCGTCCCCAGCATGATGCGATGAAGGATCGCCGCCGCGAAGATCACCGCAGGGCCGGGAAAAATCGGCAGCACCGTGCCGATGAGTCCGATCGCCATCAGCACGAGAGTGACGCTCCACCAGAAAAGCTCCATCGCGGGGCAAAGTAGACGTGGATCCGAACCCGGGCGAGCCGTTAGGCGTCGGCCCGACCGGCTTGACAATACCGGGTGTGTCCGCGAGCCTGCCCGTCCACAAAATCCTGACTCATGGCCAACTCCAAATCCGCCGCCAAACGCGCCCGTCAAAATCCGCGCCGTACACTGCGCAATCGCAGCGTCATCACCAATCTGCGTTCGCTCGCCAAACGGAACACGGCCGGTGGCGGAAAAGCGGCGGAAAACCGCGCGCTCATCTCCGCACTCGATAAAGCGGCCAAACGCGGAGTCATTCACAAGAACGTCGCCAATCGTCGCAAGGCGCGGTTGAACAAGGCCGCCGCCAAAATGCAGGCGGCTTAGCCCTTACTCTTCCTCGTCCTCGGTTATTTCGCCGGACTGGTTTGACTTTCGAGGAGTGAGGACGAGCAGGATGGAGAAAACGCCGTTGCATCTCGCTCGGAACAGTTGAGTTTTCCCGATGATTCCTGCGCTTCTTCTCGTCCTTCTTGCGGTTGTCTACCGGATCGCCACGGCCATCATCGTGCAAGGTGGCGGGAGCGCCTGGCTCTCGAATTTCGCTCCTCTCGCCGCGATCGCCCTTTGTAGCGCGATCTATTTCCCGCGGAAATACAAGTTTACGGTGCCATTCGCGGCACTGCTCATCTCGGACATCGTTCTTGATGTTTATTACGGCGCATCGCTCTTCGAACCGCTGATTCTCTGCCGCTATTTTGCCTTTGCCCTTGTTGGTTTGCTCGGGCTCGCCATTAGCCGGCGCGCTTCGCTGCGAACCATTATCCCGGCCTCGCTCGCCGGATCGGCTCTATTCTACGGGATCACCAACGCGTTTTCCTGGCTGACAGACCCGGGGTATGTGAAAAATTTCGCCGGCTTTATCCAGGCGCTGACGGTTGGTCTGCCGCAATATGGATCTACGCCGACTTGGATGTTCTTTCGCAACTCGCTCGTGAGCGACTTGCTGTTCACACTTCTTTTTGTCGCCTGCATGAGCTTCAGCCGGCGCGCCGCGCTGTCCGTCGCTTCTCGCGCCCGCCCGCTGCCTAACTAATCGAGATGCCGCGGCCGGAGCAACGCGACGAAGTCGAGATGCTCGCGACGATGCTGCTCATCCGCCGCTTCGAAGAGCGCGCGAGCCAGCAGTATCAAGCGCAGAAGATCGGCGGCTTCTGTCACCTCTACATCGGACAGGAAGCGGTCGTGGCCGGTGCGGTCGCGGCCACCCGGCCCGACGATTACCTCATCACGGCCTATCGCGATCATGCGCACGCGCTGGCTCGCGGCACGAGCGCCGATGCCTGCATGGCGGAGCTTTTCGGCAAGGCGACCGGCTGTTCACGCGGGCTCGGCGGTTCGATGCATTTTTTCGACAAGGAAAATCATATGTATGGTGGGCACGCCATCGTCGGCGCGCATGTGCCGCTCGCCGCCGGGATGGCGTTCGCCTCGAAATATCGGAAGGAAGACCGGGTTACGCTTTGCTTTTTCGGCGATGGCGCGATCAACCAGGGTGGCTTTCATGAGGCGTTGAATCTCGCGGGACTCTTCAAGCTCCCGGTCATTTTCATCTGCGAAAACAACTTCTTCGCCATGGGAACATCGGTAAAGCGCTCGACCTCGCTCGAGCACATCGTCGATCGCGCCGAAGGCTACGACATGCCGGGCGAAATTGTGGACGGCATGAACTTCCGCGAGGTGCGCGACAAGCTGAGCGAGATTATCGCGTCCATCCGGAAGGATCCGCACCCGGCCTTTGTCGAGGCCCGTACTTATCGTTACCGTGGTCATTCGATGTCCGATCCGGCGAGCTATCGGACGAAGGAAGAACTGGAAAAATACCGGCTCGATGATCCGATCACGCGGCTGCGCGCGCAGCTCACCCGTGAAGGAAAACTAAGCAACGAGCAGTTCGACGAGATCGACAAGCGGGCCAAGGAAGAGGCGTTGGCGAGCGTAAGGTTTGCCGAGAAAAGCGCAGAACCGCCGCTCGAAGATCTTTACAAATACACCTATTTGAACGGTGTAGAGGTGGACGTGTCCGCGAGGAAGCCGTCGTCCTTCGGCTGGCACTGCCAGGAAACAAGAGCGCGCTGCCGACACCGCCGCCCCGGGAAAAGAGGCATGAGAGAAATTACCTACCGCCAGGCGTTGAACGAAGCGCTCGCCGAGGAAATCGAGCGCGACCCAAACGTCTTCCTGATGGGCGAGGAGGTGGCCGAGTACAATGGCGCCTACAAGGTCAGCCAGGGCTTGCTCGATCGTTTCGGACCGACGCGCATCATCGACACGCCGATCAGCGAGAACGGCTTCGCCGGGCTCGGGATTGGCGCGGCGATGGTTGGCCTCCGGCCGATCGTCGAATTCATGACCTTCAGTTTTTCGTTCGTCGCGTTCGATCAGATTGTGAACAACGCGCCCAACATGCTCACCATGTCGGGCGGCCAGTTCAACGTCCCGATCACCTTTCGCGGGCCGAACGGGCCGGCGCATCAGCTCGGCGCGACCCATTCGCACGCTACGGAGTGTCTTTACGCAAATGTGCCGGGCTTGAAAATTTGTACGCCGGCCACTCCGCGCGACGCGAAGGGTTTGCTCAAGACCGCAGTGCGCGACAACAACCCCGTACTCGTGCTGGAATGCGAATTGTTCTACAGCCACAAAGGGCTCGTCGAACCGGAGGATGAGGAGCTGCTCATTCCGTTAGGTGAAGCGGAGACCAAGCGCGAAGGCAGCGACGTTACAATCATCTCCTACGCGCAGACCGTGCCGATGGCGCTGGCCGCGGCGGAGAACTTAGCAGAGGAAAAAATCAACGCCGAAGTGATCGATTTGCGTTCGATCAAGCCGCTCGATTGGCCGGCGGTTTTTCAGTCCGTCACGAAAACGCATCGGGTCGTGATTGCGGAACAGGATCGTCCGTTCTGCGGGATCGGCGCCGAAATCGCCTACCGAATTCAGCGGGAGATTTTCGACGCGCTCGACGCGCCGATCATGCGTGTCTCGCAGGAAGACGTGCCGATGCCCTACAACGAACGCCTTGAGAAAGCCGTGCTCCCAAACACCGAAAAAATCATCGCCGCCGTGAAAAAGATTTGTTAGGCAAGCTTCGTCACTTTCCACCATGCCTGAAATTCAAATGCCGAAACTGAGCGACACCATGACCGAGGGGACATTGGTGAGCTGGAAGAAGAATATCGGCGATAAGGTGACTGCCGGCGAAGTCCTGGCCGAGATCGAGACGGACAAGGCGACGATGGAATGGGAAGCGACCGACGACGGCGTCCTGAAGAAAATTTATGTGCCGGAAGGCGGGAAAGTGAATGTCGGCGATCGCATCGCCTTCATCGGCGGAGAAGGGGAAGAAGCGCCGGACGACTCTGGCAAAGACGAAGAAGTGGGAGGAGAAGGGGGAGAGATCGAGCGAGCGGAAGCCGGAGAGCCGGAGAAGGCGCCCGCGAAAAAGAAGGCGAAGCCTGTAGAGGCGGGCGTGTCGCCCGCAAAGACGACCGAAACCAAGGAGACCGAATTGCGGCAACAGGAGGATCAGCGCGTCAAAGCGTCTCCGCTTGCGCGCAAAATCGCGGCGGAAAAAAATATTGACCTAACGAATCTTAAAGGCACCGGTCCCGGCGGCCGCATCGTCGAAAAAGATGTAGAGACGGCCGTGTCGGCCGCAAGTCCCGAAGCGCCCACCAAAAAGAAAGCTCCCGCGCCCGAAATCTCCGCCGGCGAAACTGCACGCATCAGTCTCACTGGCATGCGCCAGGTCATCGCCGAACGCCTCGTCTCCAGCCTTGGACCAGTCCCGCATTTTTATCTCAATATCGAGATCAACGCCGACGCCCTCATGCGGGTTCGCGCCGAGCTCAAATCCGGCGGCGAAGACGACGCGAGCAAGATCACGGTCAACGATTTCATCCTCAAAGGCGCGGTTGTGGCGGCTTTACGCGAGCCGAAGGTGAACGCCGCCTTCGACGGCGACGCGATCATCCACTACGGTGACGTCAACCTCGCGGTCGCGGTCGCGATCGACGATGGACTCGTCACACCGGTCATTCGCGCGGCGCAAAACAAGTCGCTCCGCGAGATCAGCACCGCGGTCAAGGACCTCGCCCACCGCGCCCGCAACAAGCGGATGAAGCCGGAGGAATTCCAGGCCGGCACGCTGACCGTTTCCAACCTCGGCAGCTACGGCATCGATTATTTTTCCGCCATCATCAATCCGCCGCAGGCCATTATTCTTTCCATTGGCGCGATCGTTAGGCAGCCGGTCGTGGACGACGCCGGAGCGATCGTTCCCGGCTACCGGATGAAGATCGGCATGAGCTGTGATCATCGCGTGGTCGATGGCGCGATCGGCGCCAATTACCTGAAGGCGCTCCGGCATCTGTTGGAAAATCCGTCGCTGCTGCTGTTGTAGGCGTTACGCCCTCAGAAGGGCGATTGCGTTCGGTGTCGCACAGGGCGGCCCGGTCTGCTTCTGTGTTTCGCAGAGCGAAGCCACAACAGGGCTGCCGGCGCCTGGTTGCGTTCCCGCTTTCGTGCAGCGAACTTGTTAGGCGCAGATGATTTCGCCTAACGACAAGCGTCCGCCCAAGCAACGCAGTCTGCGGATTGCTTCCTTTGCCACGCATGCGACGCGTGGCCTTGTGCGTGACCAAACGATGCGCCGCAAAACGATGTTTTGGACGGTAATCGTAGCGCTCGTGATGCTTTTCTGCGGCGCGACGTTTCTTGCGCCGGTGCTCGATCCGAAAACCCGCCCCGGCTGGTTTATTTTTTACTGGCTGGCTTGCGCCTGGGTGACGGTGACGGTGGTGTTGCTGGCGATTTTTGATCTGCTCCTGGTGCGCGTGCAGGCCCGCGACGAAAAGCGCGCGCTGGCCCGGAAGATCGAAGAGGCGCGGCAAAGCAACGATGCGGACTAACGACTTCGCTGGCGGCGCCGAGCTGCCGCCCGCCGGCTGGAAACGGCGCGAACAGATGGAGGCCGACGAGCGCCGGACGCTCGCGCCTTTTGCGCAGAAGTCGGGCGACTCGCGCGGGCGGAAATTCCCGGAACCGCGGCACGAATACCGCACGGAGTTCCAGCGCGACCGCGCCCGGATCATTCATTCGCGGGCGTTTCGCCGGCTGGAATACAAGACGCAGGTTTTTCTCAACGGAACGGCGGATCATTTGCGCACCCGGCTGACGCATACCTTCGAAGTGGCTTCGGTTAGCCGGACGATCGCGCGCGCACTGGCTCTGAATGAGGATCTGGCGGAAGCGATCGCGCTGGCGCACGATCTCGGGCATTCGCCCTTCGGGCATTCGGGCGAGGAGATGCTGGCGGAATGCATGCGCGAGCACGGCGGATTTGAGCATAACCGGCAGAGCCTGCGCGTGGTGGAGTTGCTCGAGACGGTCTATCCGGCCTTTCCGGGATTGAACCTGACTTTCGAGGTGCTCGAGGGGCTGCGGAAACATGCCGAAGCGACGCCGCCGTCGCTCGAGGCGCAGATCGCCGACCTCGCGGATGAAATCACTTATTACAGCCACGATCTCGATGACGCGCTCGACTTCGCGATTCTGGACGGCGATCAGCTCGACGACAGCCCGATCTGGCAGCGGAGTCACGAGCGGGTGGCGCGACGGAATCCGGATTTGTTAGGCGCGGAGCTGCACAAGAATATCATCCGCGACATCATCGATCTGCAGGTGCGCGATGTCGTCGCGACGAGTGCGGGGGCGATCGCAGCGGCTGCGCCGATGAGCGTGGAAGAAGCGCGGCGGCAACCGGCGCCGTTGATTCGCTACAGCGAGGAATTGGGGGCGGCGAATCGCGAGCTGCGCCGGTTTCTTTACGAGAACGTTTATTATCATCCGCGCGTGGCGGAGGTGAACCGGCGCGCTTGCGAGATGTTACGGACCGTTTTCGCGGCGTATGTCGAGGAGCCGGAACGGCTCGGCGATGCGGCCGCGCGCCGGATCGAGAGCGAAGGGCTGCATCGGACGGTGTGCGATTACATCGCGGGAATGACGGATCGCTATTTGCTCGAAGAGCACGCGCGGTTGGTGAAGTCATAGGCCGTCATCCCGAGCGGAGTCTGAAGGGATCCCATGGCGAAATCCGCACCATAACTCGAACGGGATTCCTCGCCTCCGCTCGAGGTGACGTTAGGCGCCGCTGCCGTTTTCTTCGCGGAGGTACTGGATGAGGAGGCGCAGGCGCTGGTTGAGATCGAGCTCCTCGAGGAGTTGCTGACGGCGGGTGGCACCGCTGACGAAAGTCGAAGCGATAAGATCGGCCAGCATTTCAGGATCGGACATCTCACCCAGATAACGATCGATTTTTTCCGGCAGCGCGCGTTCGCTGCTTTTGAGCCGCGTATAGAATTCCACTACTTTGGCGGCAAGCGCGTCGGTCTCGACGGTCGGCTTGGTGCGCGTTTTGAGCGGCTTGATGCGCGCAATCGGAAAGGGGGCTTCCTGCTCGAAATCGCTGAATTTAACCCGGCGAATCCCTTGCAAGATGAGGTCGGAGGTTCCGTCGCTTCGCCCGACGCAGGCGCGAATGAGGCCGACAGTGCTGACGGAGAAAAAGTCCGCGCTCGTCCGCCATTGCTGGCGTTCCGGTTTGACGAGGGCGACACAGAGCATCCGGTCATCGTCCAGCGCCCGCGCGAGCATCTCGCGAAAGCGCGGCTCAAAGATGTGGAGGGGGAGCAGCGCGTTGGGGAAAAGCAGGACGCCGGGAAGCGGCATGACGGGGACAGCGGCGGGAAGTTCAACGGCTTCGGGCATCGGCGGGCATGGTTCTATATAATATACGCGCGTCGGGCGCGGCGGAGTTGGCTGAGGGAGGGTTGGCCTGCAACGTTCGCCCGGCCAATCGAGACGTAGGTTAGAGCCGAGCCAAGCCGATCGAGTCGGGAACGGGATTCGAGGCCGAGCTTTCCGATCCCCATCGCGGCGATCGGGAGCAGGTCGCGACTGGCTTCGAAGAAGGTTATTAGCCGGGCGAGCTGCTCTCGCGTATCGGTGCGAGTGACGACTTTAAAGATGGCTGCGCCAGCGGCCGCGGCGGAATGCGCATCGCGGCGGAGGTCGTTAGGCGAGGGCGTTGTCCGCAGATCGTGGCGGGAAATCAGAAGGTCAATCTGGCGTCGATGCATTTCGCCGATCATCTCCTTCATTTGGCCGACCGACCTGAGTTCGAGATCGATGATGGCTGCGTCCTTGAGGAAGTGCTGCAGGAGCGCGCGCCGCTCGGCGAGGTGGAGTCGGCCGACGCCGCCTTCCGCGGGATGTCGAGCGGTGAAGAGGAGCGGAGCGCGCAGCTTCGGCAGGGCGCGCGAGATCTCGCCCAGCGAATGGCGAAGGGCGTCGAGGCGCAGCTCGAACAGATCCGGCGGGTGGCGCAGGCGCGTCGCCCGGGCGAGCGCCGTGGGCGAGGCGATGACGGCGACAAGCGCTCCGGGCGGTCTGCTGTCTTGCCGAATTCTTACCCGTCATATCTTGCCTTCAGGCACGCAGCCGTGCGATGGCACGAGGCGCCCGTCGTCGACCCTTACCACGCTCGGTCGCCAACAGGAACGAAACCCCAGTTTCATCAGAGTCTTTGAATTCTGAAATTTGTGCAACCAGACCAAGTTTCAGCAGGCAACGCGTGGACGACAACATTGTCAATCGGATTTTCGTCGTTTCTCGCTGCTGGACCTCATCTGGTCTGAGCATCGCCTCGCTAGCTCCTCACCGCTTTGTGCAGCGTCTACGAGGGATTCTGCGGCAGCATCCGCTCAACATATTTCGCGATGATGTCGAACTCGACATTTACGATGTCGTTAGGCTGGAGACTTTCGAAATTCGTCCGCCGGCGCGTGTGCGGAATGATCCAGACGGCGAAGCTTGCCGGAAGCACTTCTGCGATCGTTAGGCTGACGCCGTTTAGCGCGACCGAACCCTGGCTCGCGACGTAGCGAGCGAAGCCGGCCGGCAATTCCACCTCGATTCGATGGTCGGCCCCGCGGGCGACGGAGCTGAGGACGCGCACCGTGGCATCGATGTGGCCCTGGACGAAGTGCCCGCCCAATCTTCCGCCCGCCGCGAGGGCCCGCTCGAGGTTGACCGGGCTCTCGGGGCGCAGGGTGCCCAGATTCGTCCGGGCTAGCGTTTCCTCAAGCAGGTCAAAGGTGAGGCTGCCATTGCGAATAGTCGTTGCCGTTAGGCAGCAGCCGTTTACCGCCACACTATCGCCCTCGCAGAGATCAGCGGCGATCATCGGTGCGGTCACCTCCAATTGTGTTCCGCATTCGGTCGCACCAATACGGTACACGTTTCCAACTTCTTCGATCAATCCGGTGAACATACCCGATCTCGAAGACTACGCAGATTTGCGCGATGTCGGCGAGTTGGATTGAAGAAATTTCCGGATCGCAAGTGACGTTGTTCCAGTTCTCGACTGGCGGATCGTGCCGAGCTTGACGTCCTACGCGACGTGCCCGGCGGCGAGCTCGATGGAAGAAATTTCCCGAACAGGCCGAAGTCCTCAACTGCAAGATCGGGGACGATGTTGAGCCCCGCCCGCGGCGAGCCGGGCGTCGATCGTCCTTCGGCGTGCTCGTTGCAAGGAGCGCCAGCTTGACCGGATTGGGTCGCTTTCCGTACCCACCACATTCGGGCAAAATTGGCTACGAACAGGATTGACACTGCAATCGCCGCAAACCAAATCGTCTGCTGCGCGCCGTGCAAGAGCCATGGCGGAATGAAGGGTGCTCCACTGGCGTAGTACGGCCTCGAGCGTGTCGGTCATTCGTCTCGATGAGAGAAACACCGCGGCCGCGAACCAGATCGCGCAGGTGGCGAAATCGAGCCGGCGCGTCAACGCCGCAAATGAACCCATTTTCGCGTCGTAGATTCGGCAGAAGCCGTAGGTTTGCATCATCCCGTGCCAGACGCCCCAGAAGAAAACGACCAGCACGATTCCTTTCAGATCCCACAAGGTGAAAGCGGTGCAGACCGCGAGCAGAAAAATCGGGGCAAAAATGAAGCGCCAGCGAAAACGTTCGAAGAGCGCGCGGTCGCCGTAGGCGCGAATCATTCCTGGCAGATGGTGTCCCGTTGCGCCGAACGCGGCCACGAAAACATAAATGTCTTGTGCGCTCCAGCGCGTCTGCGCCAGCGCGAAAAGGGGCACGAGCAACAGTGGCGTCCCGACGTAGAGGATGAGATCGCGCCAACTATTCAGAATCCACAGATTCCTTCTTCGGAACCGTCGACCGGAACGGCCGGGACGGTTTGGGGACTGGGCGAAGGCGCTGACGTAGCTGCATTTGGTTCGGCGGATAGATCCTCGCAAATCACAGGAAAAAATCAACACTGTTCGCGGCAACTACGAGCAGACGAATCGGGCGCAATTTTCTTAAGGCCCGTTCGTTACGAAGCCGGTTCGCTATGTCCGGTCCCGTCTGATCCAGGACTCAGCACCCTAACGAGACGTGAACTCGAACTGCGAACAGATTCGATCGCGTCCCGCGATTGTCCGAAACTCCGACTACGGCGTCTTGCGCAAGCCTGGCATCGCCCGGACAGACTCCCGAAAGGGAGTCCGCGTTCTTCCAGAGCAGCGAAAATTCGGGTCTGTTGGCGCTGAAATTGCTCGTTAGGGCGAACCAGACGAAACGATTTCCTGCCAGCGGAGGAGCAAAATGCGACATTCGGTGAGCCGAGGTCGTTCAAAAATATTTTAAAAAAAATGAAAAAAACGCTTGTCAGGCTTGATTTCTTCTTTAATTCTCACCGCCAAACCTAACCAAACACCAATGGAGAAACTAATGATCAGAACTGAAAAGACAAAGTTCGGATTTCTGCGTACGGCCCTTGCGGTCGGCGTCGGCGATTCCGATTCTCGCGGGTGCCGGAGCCTTCGCTCAAGCGCCTGCCGCAACTCCGGCCGACAGCCAAATCACAGGCGCGGGTGCGGGCACCATCGGCGCCGGCCAGACCGGCAGTCAACCTGCCGCGATCGGCGGGGGCGCCTATGACACCGGCGGCGGCACGGCCGAAACCGAGCGCATCATCGTGACCGGTTCGAACATTCCGACGGCCCAGGAAGTCGGACCCAACCCGGTCTTGAACATCAATCGTGATCTGATCAACAAATCAGGCGAGCGAACCGCGGAAGCGCTGATCAAGGATCTTCCGATCGCCAACGGTGGTGGCGTTCCGATTTCCAACAACGGAACCGGATTCACCCCGGGTGCGTCGGCGATTTCGCTGCGCGGCCTCGGCCCGCAAGAGACCCTGCTCTTGATCGATGGTCGTCGTGTTGCGCCTTACCCGATCGGTAATGGTGGAACCTCGTCGTTCTTCGATCTGCGTTCGATCCCTGAAGCCGCCATCGAGAGCATCGAAGTTCTGAAAGACGGCGCTTCCACCACCTACGGTGCGGACGCGGTCGCGGGCGTGGTCAACATCAAGCTGCGCCATGATTACAAAGGTGTGCAGGCGCAGATCGGATATGGCAATACGCTGGATAAAGACTCGGGCGAATTCCGGGCCAACGTTGTCTTTGGTATTGGCGATGGAAACACCAACGTCACCGGTGTGATCGACTACTATCATCGCAATTCGATCTTTAACCGGGATCGCGGCTACTCGGCCGTGCCGATCTTCCTGAGCAGCAACTCGACGCCGGAAAATCTGTCGTTGCACCTTCGATCAAGTTGTCGCGGCTGGCGGAACGCCGCCTCCGGGCTTTGGGCCGTTTGCGTAGAGCCCCAATGGCTTTCCAGATGGTTTGCCGAGCATTTTCTTTGGTCACGCGCCGTTCGGTTCCAATGGTTTGAGCCCCGCTTCGGCCTACACCTACACCGCTGCCCGGTCGTCCGTCTTCAACTTCAACCAATTCTCGAGCTCTTATCCACAGATCGAAAACTATGGTGGATTTGTGGCCTTCGATCACAAGTGGTTCGGCGATCAGTTGGTCATTTACGGCGATCTGTATTACCAGAATGCGAGCTCGCACGACGAATTGGCGCCCTCCGCCACCGGTTCATTCCAGACCGCTGGCCAGGTCACTCTGGCCATCCCGCCACATGACAAATCTGAACGGTGTCGCGCCTCCGGGAACCCCGACCTTACGAGGAGACGCTGATTCCGGCCGACCGCCTTCAACCCGTTTAATCCGTTCAATCAGATCATTTCGGGTGGCAGCCGGGCTCGTCTGCTCGAATTCGGCAACCGCCTCTTCGACAACACGACCGATTCGTTCCTCGTGACGCTCGGCGCCAGGGGCGACAAATTGTTTGATGGAACATGGGGTTATGATTTCGGATTCCGTTACAGCCAGGTGAAAGCCACCTCGCACAGCACCCTGGTTTCGACCTCGCGTTTCAATCGAATTCTGAACCAGAACGATCCCATCTTCCAGCCGGGTGGTGTACTCGAGGGAGAACCTGCCTTCAATCCCTTCGGAGATGCGCTCGGGCCTCCGATTCCGGCCAACGCGGCTACGACCAACTTCGCCACCGTGCATCCGAAAGACGTCGACACGTCTGAGCTGGGGACACTCGATTTGAACATCTACACGACCGAGTTGTTCAAGCTCCCGGCTGGTGGCATTGGCTTCGCGTTCGGCGGCCAGTTCCGGCGCGAACAGTTGACCCAGGATGTCGACCAGTTGAGCGTTGACGGCGACCTTATCGGCAATTCGCCAGGCGCCAGCACACAGGCGGGCAGAAAAGACTGGGCGCTTGTATGCGGAAGCTTCGCTTCCGGTCTTCAGCCCGACTTACAACATCCCGGGCGCCTATGCCTTGGAATTCACTGCGGCAGTTCGGTATGAAGTGTTCGAAAACAACAACACGAACGTTGCCGTGCCGAAATTCGGCATGCGCTGGCAGCCGTTTGACGAAACGTTCACCGTTCGCGCCACCTGGGGCGAAGGCTTCCGTGAACCGTCTCTCATCGAACTCTATGCCAGCCCGACTTCGGGCCTGACCGCGTCACAGATATCCTGCCGACTTCACTGGGCGGCCCGGCGACGCCGGTGGGTCGATCCCGAATCCTGCCGCTTCGAGCCAGAAACGCCGGTGGTTATCACCAGTTCGCCCGTGCTCCAGCCGGAAGACTCACGCTCCTTCAGCGCTGGCATTGTCTGGACGCCCAAATGGGTGAACGGGCTCACGCTCTCGATCGACCTCTGGAATATCGAGCAGACGGGTGTCGTTGTCGCATCGACCACGAATCAAGTATTACAGAACGAGCTTAACGGCGAGTCTCGCGCCGGGTCGAATCGGTTGAACGCAACGCGGACGGGACCATCAGCCGCATCTTCACGCCGTTTGTTAATAGCGGAAATACCCAGACGAATGGTATCGACATGGGGCTGCAGTATGTCTACCCGACCAAGTTTGGAACCTTCACCTCGGTGACCAACGCGACCTGGGTGAATACCTTCCAGCAAGCGACCTTTGCGGGTCAGCCGCAACATCGAATTAAACGGTTATACGACCGACCCAGGTGCCTCGAACGATGGCTACCTGAAATGGAAGGGCGTCTCGCGTCTCGACTGGGCCTGGAACGGCTGGGATCTCGTCTGGACGACTAACTTCCTCGATGGTTTCCACGAACGTTATCCCAACGGGCTCATCCACTATACGAGCCAGACGTGGATCTTCGATGGCCAGTTGTCGTATGACTTCACCTTTGTGCCGCCGGTTGAGAACCAGCCTGTGGCCGGCTATTCGAAGGATGCCAAGGATATGACGATGGGCAAGGACGGGAAAGCGACCGAATCAGCGGTCGCCCAAACGTCCAACTGTCGCTCTGCCAATCTGGAAACAGGTCTTGAATGGCACTCAGATCACACATCGGTTGCAACAATATCTTTGGTCAGGATCCTCCGACAGGCCTATGGCTTCGGCGGCAACTCGACCAATTATCCTGGCTTCCTTTATGATGCCACCGGACGCTTCGTTTACGTGCAGCTGACGAAGAAGTTCTAGGCTGAATTAAACAGCGAAATTCGCGAAGAGGCAGCGGTTCATTCCGCTGCCTCTTTTGCTTGAATCGAGAGGCGGGCGGTCGAGTGTGATTGGACGGCGGTCACTGGGCATCGTAACGATCCTGTTACGGATCTGGCTCTTGCAACGACGGCAGGATGATCTATTTTGCAGCATGAAAACGTTGAAACTGGCGCTCGGCATTGCCGTCGTGAGTCTCGTTGGGATTGGGATCGTTGCCGCGAGGCCACCCCTCGGCTCCAGCGGTGCTCGGAAAGAATACAAAAAAGCCGGTGTTTGTGACCGGCTCGCTGATTCCTCAACGTGTTGACGTGAAGGCAATCGGTACAGACACTGTATCGCCTGTGCGTGTATATAAGCGCGCGGAAATTGACAGGACTGGCCAATTCACTGCTCAAGGGATTCTGGTGCAAGATCCCGCGATCCGGATTGTCGGACTAAGGCGGGCACTAACGGAAGAAAGTGAGAGCGATGACAGCCGACTCTTGGGTCGGCTGAGCGTCGCTTTTTTTGCCCGTCAGAGGATTCGTTAGCATATCGTTTTCCCTCGCGAAGCCCCGCTCGAGCCGTCTTGGCCAGCGAGCAGAGTGGTACCGCTCTGATCGACTCTTAGCGCGGCAGCGGCAGCTCGTGGGGCAGCTGGCATTTCGTCGCACTCCGTGCGGGCATTTCGCGGCATCCAGTCGCGCGAATCTCGTTTGGCGTTCTCGATCTGTGGAAAGAACGGATACGCCAGCGAGCGGCGCTACTCCCGAGCTGAACGTGGCGCTTCGTCATCCCTTTCGATCACGGCGGTGCGCGGACTCGGGCCGCCGAGTTGCGAATCGCTTCTGAAATCCCTCGCCGGTCGTGCCCTTCTTCGGGCACGCGAGCCCGCGGTGCGCTACCCAGAGCGCACGCACACCGGTTTGCGCTCGATCGAACGCTAACGCTAAGAATGTTCGGGCGACGTGCCGGCCGCGCGTCTTTACGCGATCGCGGGACGAAGAGACCTCCTCAATACACTCGGAGAACCCGAAGCGATCCGCAGTCAGCAGTGGACTGGCACGAGCGGTGCTTACAGAAATCATAGTAGATATGATTTTTGTAAGCATTAATCCCTTTGCCCTTAAGCGATTCTTCTTCTTTTTCCTCGCTGCCATAGGCTTGTCCTGCGTTTCTTGTTTTGGTCAATCCATTCTTCTCGGTGTAAAAAGCACCCCTTACGACAAACAGATGAGCCGCATACGGCCGGTGTTGACGGCCGATGTCCCGGAAGGGGGAGGCAAAGTCTCACTAGGCATGGTGAATCGATGGATCGGCGATCTGCGGTCGATTCCCTACGGTTTTACGAAAGAATGGAAAACTCCGACTGAAACTCAATCCGGCTCGCCGGCAGATTGTAAAGCCAAGGCGGTGGCCCTCTATGACAGAATGCAAATTCATGGCGCCACGAACCTCCGCTTGATCATCGGCAAGCGCACGGCAACCAGCCGTTCAACGCACGCCTGGCTGGAGTGGGACACACCGAACGGCACATATGTCCTGGACCCCACAATCAATTGGAGGGCATATCAAGGCAGGGATGTGGGCCGGCGCTCATATATCCCACTTTATGCGTTCGAAGGAACCCGCAAGTTTCGGGCGGCCCCGGCGACGCTGATGGCCCAGAATTGATTCCCGCCCTTTGCCGGCCGCGTCGCACATGAGGTGGCTGAGGCGTCCGCTTGTTGACGCATTCGCGTCTCGGCTGTTTAGCGAGCGATGCGATTGGACGGCCGCGAAGTCCGATCGAAGTGTTTGTATGACGACATTCCTGGCCGTCGGTCACGCGACCGGCACGCGCCGAGTATTGGTGAATTCCGGGCGAACGCGCGAAATTCTTGCGAACGGACGAGATTTTTCATTGCCGATCCGGCAGATTTCTACCGTTCATTTTTGTAACTATAGTACTCATATGAAGCGGTCCTCGTACTGGCCGATGCGCAGGCACTCGCTTGCAAGATGCTGTTGGGTCCTACCGTCGGTCTGCCGCGGACGTGATTCTCCAAAAGGCGCCGCCGCTGACTATTCGCGAACCCTCTGCGGACAACATTCGTGATCGCGGATCCAGTAGCGCCGCAGGTGAAATCCCGCGGCGATCCCTAGGCACGGAATTGTTTCGCGATGGATGAGATTTCTCATTGCCAAGACACAGGTTAATTTTTTAGCATTCGTTTTTTGTAAGTATGGTAATTATATGAAGCGGCCCGCCATATTCTCCCGCTCCAAGGTTGCTCACTTGCATGTTGCTGTTGGGCCCTACGGTCGGTTTTGCCGCGGATGTGGTTCTCCAAAAGGCGCCGCCTCTGACTGTTCGCGAAGCCCCGGCCTACCCCGAAAACCTGGCTCGCTACCATTTTGGAGCGGACGTCAAAGTGATTCCGGAGAGCGCTTCGCCTGCGAAGTTACAGCTCAGCTTAAACGCGAAGGACCAAAATATCTCAGCGGCCGCGCTGCTCTGCGACGATCCCACCACCGGATATCAGATCCCGCTGGGCGAGTCATCCATCCTGATTTCGCTGCCGAACATTGAGAATATCCAGAGCGTTTCCTTCTTGAATGACGGCGCTCAAGGTGACCTCACGATCGCAATTTCCAATGCGGATGTGCCGGATAGCAGCCCCGAATGGCGTCGCGTCGAGAACGGTGCCATGTCGCAAGGAACTGTCGCGGCAAAGATCGGTCCGGGGGAGGCCAAATATGTGAAGTTGAAATTTAACATCACGCACCCCGGCCGCATTGCTGCCTTTGGAGTTTACGCCACACCGGCCCTTTCGGATTTCACCATGCCGCGCCCGCGCAAAGTCAGCTTCGAAGATAATTCTGCGGGCTTTGCGTTGATCAATTTCAATTTCAGCGATGTCCACGCCAAGGCGCGCGGTCTGTATGTGAGTTCGGGCGACGTGAACCAGGTCAACTACATGATCGACGACCAGCCGGCCACAGCCTATCAATTCGCAAATGATGACGCTGCACCCACTGCCGTGATCGACCTCGGTCGGGAACGAAATCTCAGCCGCCTTGCGGCCATCTATGCTTCGCAACCGGGCAGTGTCGATTTTTACGTCCTGCGTGGTCTCCCGGCAGGGACATCCGAGGAAAGTTCTTCGAATGACGCCGGCGTTCAGCAAATCGCTAATGTTGGTCAGGGAACGGATCTGCCAGCCTCGTTAAAGATCAGCGAGGAAGCGTTCGCCGGGTTGAAGCCTGTGGGTTCGGTCATCAGCATCGGAGAAGGCCGGGCTTCAGTTGATTTCCCGGAAGTCGTTGGCCGCTACGTGATGCTCAAGTGGCATCCGGCCGCTGCCCACGGAGAAGCCTTTTCCATCGCGCAGGTCGCGGCGTTCGGCCCCGCGAAGCGCACCGGCGGCTCCGCTCGAAGAGGCTGAAGGCAACCGACGAATTGATGGAAAGGAAGCGATTGACGGCAAGGAAGCGATTGACGGGAAGAGCATTCTCGATAACAAGGATATCCCGGCGGAGGGTCCGCCTGAAGCGCTAGCGGAGGGTCCGCCTGAAGCGCCAGCGGAGGGACCTCCCCCCGCGCTCCCGTTGGTGCCGCCCTTTACCTTTATCCCGGAGGTGCCTCCGACCAGCCCCTAACGATCAACCAACTTCGACTGCGAGGGCCCGTCCGCTGGCGTGAAAACGTCGGTTGGCGGGTTTCGCGCATTTGGCCCCGGTCGGGCGAACAGAGGTGGATGCAATTTGGTGTAATCCACCTGCGCACGGGGCGCTTGAGAGGGCTGCTATCCCTCCGCGGCGGGGGCGGGGGCCGACTCGTGGCTGAGGGGTTCTCCGACGGAATAACGAGTGAATCGCCGGAGGACGATATTTTCCCCAATCTCCGCGATTTTCGACGCGACCAGTTCCTTGATCGTTTGATCTGGATTCTTGATGAAGCCCTGTTCGAGCAGGCAGACGGTGCTGTAAAATTTGTCGAGTTTTCCTTCGACGATTTTCATCACCACATTCTCCGGCTTGCCTTTCACCTGCTCGGCATAGATCGCGCGCTCGGATTCAACCGTGGCCGCAGGGGACTTGATCGCGGCTGACGTAGAGCGGTTGGGCAGCGGCGATGTGAAGCGTGATGTCCTTCACGAAGGCACGGAAGCCTTCGTTTTTGGCCACGAAATCGGTCTCGCAATTGACCTCGACGAGAACGCCGACCTTGCCCTGAAGGTGAATGTAGGAGGCGACGATGCCTTCCTTGGTCGCGCGGGAAGACTTTTTGCTGGCGCTGGCGATCCCTTTGGTACGCAGAAGCGTTTCGGCTTTGTCGAGATCGCCTCCGGCCTCGGTCAGGGCGCGTTTGCAATCCATGAAGCCCGCGTTGGTCTTCTCGCGAAGCTGTTTGACCGTCTGAGGATTAATTTCCATAGATAGTTGAAAGCTGAGAGTTGAGAGAAAAATCAGAGAGCCGGATTCCCTCAGCCTCAACGACCGACTCTCAACTGCCGCCGTTAGGCAGAAACGCCGGCCATCTCGACTTCTTCGCGCATGCGCGCTTCGCCGCTGGCCGAGACAATCGCATCGACGAGCTTCTGCAGCATTACCCGAATGGCGCGGATGGCATCGTCGTTTCCAGGAATCGGGTAGTCGATAATTTCGGGATCGGCGTTTGTATCAACAATCGCCACTGTGGGGATGCCGAGCCGCCGCGCTTCGTTAACGGCATTTTGTTCGCGCGTCGTGTCGATGATGATGAGTGCATCGGGGAGCTGCGACATTTCGAGAATTCCTTCAAGGTTGCGGCGCAACTTGGCGGCCTCGCGATTCAAGGCCGCGAGTTCCTGCTTGCCCATCTTCTTGTAGTCGGGCGAGGCTTCAATTTCCTCAATATATTTCAAACGACCAATGCTTTTGCGGATGGTGGCGAGATTCGTTAGGGTGCCGCCGAGCCAGCGTTGGTTGACGTAAAATTGTCCGCAGGCTACGGCCGCTTCCTTTACCGCTTCCTGCGCCTGCTTTTTGCAGCCCACAAAAAGGATCTTGCCGCCGCGGTGCGTCACGTCCTGCAGGAAATCAGTCGCGCGTTGCAACTGCTTGACCGTTTCGTCGAGATTGATGATGTAAATTGCGTTGCGCTTTTCGAAAATGAACGGCTTCATTTTCGGATTCCAGCGCTTCGTCTGGTGGCCAAAATGGACCCCGGCTTCGAGCAGCTCGGGCACTAATTCGATCGTGTTAGACATAGATATGGCGCCGGCTGGAAGGGGCGCGGCGGACGGGGAAGATGCTACACCCCTCTCACTCTGGCAACCCGAATTTCGTGCGCAACAGAGAGCTCAATGCTCCCAATCCGAGCTGCTGTCGGCGATCAATTGCTGGAGCATCGGGAAGCGGATTTCACCGTAATTCAAGGCGTAGCGAAGGTCGCCGCCTTTGAAGATCCAGGTGGTGGGAATCCAACTCAACGGCAGACCGGCGAACTGTTTGATGTGATCAGCGCCACGCGGACCAGGATCCGCGAGGATCGTCACATTAGGCTGCTGAGCGATCTCGTATTTAGCTAGCATGGCGCCTCCGTCCTGGCCACCGTTCCAGACGGAGACGAAATAAAACTTCACGCCGGGATTATCCTTCACCGTCTTGCTCCACCCGCCGCTCTTGAGTTCAGCCTGGCAGTTACCGCACCATGGAGCCCAAAGATGCACAACCGAAACGCCCTGTGCCTTGATCGCTTCGCTGACCTGTTGCTCGGCCGGGGGCGCAGCCCGCAGCGGTACGGAAAGCAACGCCGCGGTGAGAATGGTGATGAGAAGATGCTTCGTCATGCGTTCGTTGAAACGACACGAAGAGCGGGGAATCGTCAAATCCGAGTGGAGCTCAGGCCGCCGCTCGAGGATAGTTTAGTTGAACTCGGGATTTTTCTTCAACCAGGTGGCTTCAGGTTTCAGGCCCTTTGCGATTGCGGCATTGTAAACGCAGACGAATTTACTGACCGCGCTTTGCAGCACTTCGCCGTCCTGTGTTGGATCCTCGCAACTGGCTTCCTCCTGCCTGTCCAGACCCGGGACCGAGATCAAATGACTCTGTCGGACAATTATCGTGCTCGAGTGAATGGGATTGTACAGGCGCAACGTAATCTCGACGGGGATATCTCGAAGGTAAAACCTAAACTCTGAACGAAAAGACATCGGCTCGCGAATTGCCGGATCGGTCATTGCCTCGCTGGTGCTCCAACTCATAGTGGGTGCGAGATTACATCGGTTTCGATAGAAGAATCAAATCCCATTCTGGGTGCCAGTTGACCGCGACCCAGAACATGGCTAGTTTCCCTCCCCTTTCCGCGGGAACAGATGGCGATGGTCGCCGCTGTTTTTAACCACCGAGCCCCGCCTCACGAGGAGAGCCCACCGTTTATGTTGCAAATGCAGGATTTGATGTCGAAGTCGATGCGCGACTTCAAAGAAGGCAGCATCGTGAAGGGGCGCGTTTTGGAGATTCGGCCGCGAGAGGTCCTTGTGGATATCGGTTACAAGTCTGAGGGCGTAATCCCTACGGCGGAGTTCGACGACATTGAGTCGCTCGAAGTAGGCGACGAAGTGGAGGTGCTCCTCGAGCGCCTCGAGAATGACGAAGGCATGGTTGTGCTCTCGAAGGAGAAAGCCGCCTATCGTCAGAACTGGAACAAGATCGCCCAGGTTTTTGCCGGCGACGGATTGATCAAGGGCAAGGTGAAATCCGTGGTTAAGGGTGGGTTGATGGTGAACATCGGCGTCGAGGCTTTCCTGCCAGCTTCGCAAATCGACATCATTCCGCCGCGCGACCTCCAGCAGTTTGTCGGCAACACCTACGACTTCAAGATCGTCAAGATCAACGACGACCGGAAAAACGTTGTTCTGAGCCGGCGCGAATTGATTGAGCAGGAGCGCAGCGAGAAGCGGCAGAAATTCCTCGAAGGTGTCAAAGTCGGCGATACCGTTTCGGGTGCGGTCAAGAACCTCACGGATTTCGGCGCCTTCATCGACCTCGGAGGTATGGACGGTCTTTTGCACATCACTGATATGACCTGGGGCCGCCTTGGCCATCCGAGTGAACTGCTCAAGGTTGGTCAGCAACTTGAAGTCCTTGTGCTCGACATTAACAAGGAGAAAGAGCGCGTTTCGTTAGGCCTGAAGCAGACGCAGAAGAATCCGTGGGACCAGATCGAAGAGCGTTTCCCGGCTGGCCAGAAGGTCAAAGGCAAGATCACCAACCTCGTTCCTTACGGCGCGTTCGTAGAGTTGGAAGAAGGTGTCGAAGGTCTCATCCACGTTTCCGAACTGTCGTGGACGAAGCGCATCATGCGTCCGTCGGACATCCTAACCGCGGGTCAGGAAGTAGAAGCGGTCGTCCTCGGCGTCAATAAAGAGGAGCAAAAGATTTCCTTAGGCCTGCGTCAACTCGAGCCGAATCCGTGGGATGAGATCGAGAAGAAATTTACCATTGGCAGCCGCGTTAAGGGCCAGATCCGCAACATGACCGCCTACGGGGCGTTCGTGGAATTGGAAGACGGGATCGACGGCATGATCCACGTCTCGGATTTGAGCTGGACCCGCAAAATAAATCACCCGATGGAGGTCTTCAAAAAGAACGACGAAGTCGAAGCGGAAGTGATCGACATCGACAAGACCAATCAGCGCATCAGTCTCGGCATCAAACAACTGAGCGACGATCCGTGGAAGAACATCGACGAGAAATACAAGATCGGCGATCTCGTCACCGGCAAGGTAACCAAGCTGGCCAGCTTTGGCGCGTTTGTGCAATTGCAGGATGACATCGATGGCCTCGTCCATATCTCGCAGTTGAGCGAAGATCACGTCGCCAAGGTGAAAGACGTTCTCAAGGTTGGTCAGGAGGTCGAAGCGCGGGTCATCAAAGTCGACAAGATCGAGCGCCGCATCGGTCTCTCAATCAAGGCCGCCAATTATTCCGAGGAAGAACTCAAGCGCGAGTCCGAGGCATTCGACAACTTCCGTCCGGGCGAAGATATGGTCGGCCTCGAGAAGGCTTTCGAAGCCGCCGAGGAAGATTATCGGCCCGGCGAAGGCAAAAAAAAGTAGGCCGCCGGCGCGTTGCGCGCCGATTCTAGGGCGAGCGTTTGCCACCGTGCGGTGGCGAATGTGAAGGATGGCTGTGTTCTGGGCGTCGCTTCCTTAGGCGACAGAGCCCGACCTGTCTGTATGATCCGACTGATCTCGATTTGATCTTCGACTATGCGCGCTCTCCTGCTGTTCGCGTGCTGCGCCTGACGAAGTTCCCGCGGTCCTGGTCCGAATTCCTGACGGACGCGGATTCGTCGAATCTGTAGTGATAGCGGCACAGGCGAGGGTATCGAGCGACGGATACCGTAGTCGTTAGGGCAATCCGACCTTCCCTGAGCGATGCTGGAGGCGCCGATCCGTTGATCGATCCAACGCTCGACCGTTACGACGCGAATGGGGCTGTGATTCGTAGCGATGACGACTGGCGCGACTCCCAGGAATCGCTCATCCAGTCGACCGGGCTCGCGCCGACAAACGACGCCGAGTCAGCGATCATCCGTTCAGTCGAACCGGGCAGCTATACCGCGATCGCGCGCGGGAAAAGTGGCAGCACTGGTGTCGCGCTGGTCGAAGTTTACAACTTGCAGTAGCGAACGGGGCCCGAATCACCGCGGTCCCCGGAGGGGCGACTCTCCCTACCGAATTATGACGCCGCGGGTGCAACGATGCCATTCGGGATGGCGGCGCCATCGAGCGCGAGATAAGTGTAGCCCTGCAGCCCGCGCTCGTAATCGGCCAGGATCTTCATCGCGTCGTTAGGCTTGAGCCGATCGCTCTTGATCGCAGCGTCCACCTGCAATTTCATCAGGCGCATGAGTTCGATCTTATCCCACTGCGTTAGCGCCAGGACCTGCCCGATCGTGCTCCCTTCTATGACTTCCTCGATATACCAGCCCGATTCCTCGTCTTCATCGAGGAAGACATGCACCTCGGTCACGCGACCAAAGAGATTGTGCAGGTCGCCCATGATGTCCTGGTAGGCGCCGACGAGGAACACGCCCAGATAGTAAAGCTCCCCGGGAATGATCTTATGCAGCGGAAGGGTGTCTTTTACGTCCTGCAGATCGGTAAATTTGCTGATCTTCCCATCAGAGTCACAGGTGATGTCGACAAGCGTGCCCTGTCGGTCGGGTGCAGTCGTTAGGCGATGAATCGGCATGATCGGGAAAAGCTGGCCGAGCGCCCAATGATCGAGGAGCGACTGAAAAACCGAGAAGTTGCAGATGTATTGATCGCCTAACGACGTCTCCAGCTCCTTCACCTCTTCCGGCACATACTTCAAGCCGCGGTGAAGTGTGACGATCTGCCGGGCGAGCTCCCAGTAGAGCGACTCGATCTTTGCCTTCGATTCGAGATCGAGCAGGCCGAGATTGAACATCTGCTGCGTTTCTTCCTTGATTTGTTGCGCATCGTGCAATGTCTCGAGCCGGTTGCCGCGCTTGAGTTGGCGCGTCACCTCGAGGATATCGCGCAGTGGCTTCGGGTCGTTTGCCGTCGCCTCGATTTTCGACGTCTGAACATCCTTTTCGATCGAGCCAAAGGACTCGACCACGAGGACGGAGTGATGAGCCACGATCGCGCGGCCGCCTTCGCTGACGATCGCGGGATGCGCGACGCCCTCGGAATCACAAACCTCCATGATGTTATAAACAACGTCGTTGCAATACTCCTGGAGCGAATAGTTCGTCGAGCTGTCGAAACTGGTGCGCGAACCATCGTAATCGACGCCGAGTCCGCCGCCGACATCGAGATAACCAAGCGCGTGCCCAAGCTTCGAGAGCTTTGCGTAATAACGGGCCGCTTCACGCACCGCGCGTTTGATCGTCGAGATGTCGGGCACCTGCGAGCCGACATGGAAATGGACGAGCTTGAGGCAATGCCCGAGCCCCTGCGCCTTGAGCATTTCGCTCGCCGCAATCAGGTCCGTCGTGCTGAGGCCGAACTTCGCGTTTTCTCCGCCGCTCGTCGTCCATTTTCCTGCGCCTTTGCTATGCAGCCGTACCCGGATACCGACGTTGGGTTCGACACCCATTTCCTTTGCAATCCGCAGCGTTTGTTCAAGTTCCTCCAGTTTTTCGACAACGATGATGACCGACTTGCCGAGACGACAGCCGAGCATGGCGGTCCGGATGAAGGCACGGTCCTTGTAGCCGTTGCAAATAATAAGGCTCTCGGGGTCCTTGTGCATCGCGAGCGCGGCGATCAACTCCGGTTTACTGCCCGCTTCGAGACCGAAATGAAATTGCGCGCCGGCGTCGACGATCTCTTCGATCACTTCGCGCAATTGATTCACCTTGATCGGAAAGACGCCGCGATATTGGTTGCGATAACCGAACTCCTGCATGGCGGAGTGAAAGGCGCGGTTGACCGTCTCGACCCGGTGGCGCAGCAAGTCCTGAAACCGGATGACGAGCGGAAAACCGAGGCCGCGCTCGCGCGCTTCGTTGACCACCTCCAGCAAGTCAATCGAGCCGCCGGCATCCTTCAATGGCTTCGCCACGACGTTCCCGGCGCTATTGACCGAGAAGTAGCCGCTGCCCCAGCCTTCGACATTGTAAGTCGCGCTGGCGGCGTCAACATCCCAGTCGTTCTTTGCCATCGTGGCGCAGTGTAGGGCACCAGTCTGCAAATTCAATCGGCAGATTGACGGCGCAAAACCAGCGCGCCTGCCGCGGAAAAATTGAAGCGTCAAATGGTGTGGGGCCCGGACACGGCGCACCTCTTGTTTTTCAAAATCGCTCTGATACGGTTTTTTTGATGAACAAAACGGTGATTGAGGTGCAGGTGCGCGCGGTCCTGCCGACGAGCGGCGGCTGTGCGGTCTTCCTGGGCAACGCCGACAAAGTATTCATCATCTATGTCGACCAGAGCGTGGGCAGCGCGATCACGATGTTCATGCGTGGCACGGTCAAGGAACGTCCACTGACGCACGACTTGATGGCGCACCTGATGACTGCGCTCGGCGCGCACGTCGAGCGGATCATCATCAACGATCTCAAGAACGCGACCTACTATGCGCGCATGATCATTCGCGCGGAGAACGAGCTGCAGCAGAAAAAGATCATCGAACTCGATGGTCGTCCGAGTGACTGCATCGCGATGGCAGTGCAACAAAAGGCGCAGATTTACGTGAGCCAGGAAGTCTGGGATGAGGTGGACGACATGAGCGACGTGCTGCGCAAGATGGAAGAGGACGGCATCAAGCCGGAGATCGAGCCGGAAGGCGAAGCGGAGTCCGAAGAGTAGTTCTTCCTCGGCAATTTCTTCTTCCCGGACCGCGGTGTAGCGGCGGGTGTGTCGCCGCAAACCGCACCGCCCCCTCTGCGAGCGAAGCTGACTCTCTGCGGCTGGCGCAGCCGTCTCTACACTCAGCCGATCAGTTCGCCGTACTGTCGTGTCGCCATCTCGGTGCAGCGGGCGAGAACCGCAGCCGGTGTGTCCAGTTCGAGGACCTCCTCTACGAGCTTTTGGCACTCGGTCACCGACAGACGCTGGACCGCGCTTTTGACTCGCGGCACAAGCGATGTTCCTGCGCTCAACTCGTCCATGCCGAGTCCAAGGAGCAAGGGCGTAAACAAGATTTCTCCCGCCATCTCGCCGCAAACGCCCACCCAAATGTCGTTCGCGTGCGCGGCGTCAGCCACCATCTTCAGCAGCCTAACGACCGACGGATGGCTCGGTTCGTAGAGATGCGCAACCCGTTCATTTGTCCGATCGATCGCGACCGAATACTGGATCAAGTCGTTCGTTCCGATACTGAAGAAATCTACCTCGCGCGCGAGCAGATCCGCCATGATGGCCGCGGTGGGCACCTCGATCATCACGCCAATCTCAAGTTCGTCGTGGAACGGATGGCCTTCTCGGCGCAGCTCGTCTCCTGCATTCATCGACGATCTGCAAGCCGCGCCGCACCTCATCGAGGCCGGAGATCATCGGGAACATCATCTTGACGTTCGTCCCGACACTTGCTCGCAGGATGGCGCGCAGTTGGGTTTTGAAAATATCGAGATTTTCGAGACAAAAACGAATCGCGCGCCAGCCAAGAAAAGGATTGAGTTCGTCGCCATTTTCAATGCCGTCCGAAATCTTGTCGCCTCCGAGGTCAAGGGTGCGTATGATCAGCGGATTGGGCGCAACGCGTTGAGCGACGGTTCGGTAGATTTCGAATTGCTCTTCTTCCGTCGGGAGCGCCGTTTGATTGAGGTAGAGAAATTCTGTGCGGTAGAGCCCGATGCCTTCGGCACCGTTGGCGAGGACGGCGTCCACTTCGTCGGGCAGCTCGATATTGGCCGAGAGGACGATGTGGCAACCGTCTCGCGTAGTCGACTTGGTTTCGCGCAGCTGCGTCAGGCGCTCCGCGATCGCGCCTTTCTGCCGTTCGATCTCGGCGTATTCGCGCAGCGTTTCTTCGCTCGGATGAACGATGAGCAGCCCATGATAGCCGTCGATCAAAGCGGGCGCGCCGGTTTCCAGCGTCTCGGTCGCATCGTGCAAGCCCACGACGGCGGGAATGCCTAACGACTGGGCCATGATCGCGGTGTGCGAAGTGCGGCTGCCCAGGTCGAGCACCAGGCCACGCACCTGTTCGCGGTTCATCGTCGCGGTATCGGACGGGGTGAGATTATGGGCGACCAGGATGTGGGGTACGTTGATCGAGAGAAAGGGCCGCGGTGATTTCCCCTGCAGATTGCGAATAACGCGGCGGGTGACGTCCTGGATGTCGAGTGCGCGCTCGCGCAAGTAGGGATCGTCGATCCGGCTGAGCGATTCGATATAGCGGTTCGCCACTTCCTGGAACGTGAACTCCACGTTGCAGTGATCGGCCTCCAGTTTGCGCAGCACCTCGTCGATCAACGTCTGGTCTTCGACCACCAACAGGTGCGCATCAAAAATCCCGGCGTCTTTCGCGCCGATGGCCTCTGCGATTTGCTGCTGCATCTCGAGAATCTGCGCCCGGGTCTGGATCAGCGCATTTTCGAAGCGTGCGATTTCGTCGGCGACGTTCGACGCATCGACATGGTATCGCACGACGTCGTCGGTCTCGATTGAGAAGACGTGGATCGGCCCCCGCGCAATCCCGGGGGCGGCGGGCACACCATGCCAGCGCTTTTCCTCGTGGTGACTGCTATCGCCGTTCATTCCGGTGCAAGAATAGCCGGAACGTCAACTACTCTTCGTTGAAGCGCGACTGGATTAATTCTTCGATATCCTGGAGTGCCTGGGCAGCGTCGGGGCCCTCCGCGCGGACGCGCAGTCTGGAGCCCTGGCCAGCGGCCAGCATCATTAAGCCCATGATGCTTTTTCCGTTGATCTCCTCGTCTTCCTTTGCGACCCAGATTTCGCATCGATGCCGGCTCGCGATGCGGACGAACATCGCCGCGGGGCGGGCATGCAGACCAAGCCGGTTCACGATCGTGATCTCCTTTTCGACCTTTTCGGTGGTGGCGGGTGCCGAGCGTCGATTTAATAATCCCATTACGTAATTTGCGACTCCATTTGACCCAGCAATTTCTCGTTAAATTCCACCGCGCTATTGAGACCAAGGCTCTTCAGCTTCTGATCCATCGCTGCCACCTCGATCAATCTCGCGATATCCCGTCCCGGCCGCACCGGAATCGTGACGTGCGGCACTTCGATCTTGAGAATCTCGTAAAGTTCGCGGTCCAAACCGATTCTATCCACTTCTTCCAGCTCCTGCCAATCTTTTAACGTCACCACCAGATCCAGTCGCTTCTCGATTCGGATCGCGCCGATGCCGAAGATGGAGACGACGTTAATGATTCCGATGCCACGCACTTCCATGTGATAGCGGGTCAATTCAGGCGCGGTGGCCATCAGTTCGCGGCCCTCAAGCGATTTGATCTTAGTCACATCGTCGGCGACAAGGCTGTAACCGCGCTCGATCAGGCCGAGGACGCATTCGCTCTTGCCCACGCCGCTCGCCCCGCGGATCAAGACGCCGATGCCGAGAATATCGACCATGCTGCCGAACTCGGTCACCGATGGTGAAAAATCGAGCTCGAGCGCGATCGTGGCCGCGTTGATGAACTTCATTGTGATCATCGGTGTGCGGAAAACCGCGATCCCGGCGGATTCGGCGATGGAGAGCAACTTCGGGGCGAGATGGAAGCCGCGCGAAGCGACGATGCACGGGATCTTTTGCGAGCAAAGTGCGCGGAACCGCGCATGCTGTTGGCGGGCCGACAAATTCTTGAGGTAGGATTGTTCTGCCGCGCCGAGAACCTGGACGCGTTTTTCAGCGAAATAGGTATAGAATCCGGCCAAGGCGAGGCCGGGCCGATTAATCGTCGGTTCCCGAATGCGCCGGTCGAAGCCGATTTGCTTACCCTCCAGCTTGAGCTGAAGCGACTTGGCATGCCTCTGGAAGAATGCCTCGACCGTGACGACCGGGACGTTCATACGCTGCTCGCTCCTCGAACTAATGGTTTGAACAATCGGCTCCGAGCTCATGTGCACGCCAGATGTATCCCGAACCGGGGCTGATTTCCAGAACGTCCTGCGACAGCGGGCCTGTAACCTTAAATTCTTGGAATTAGCTCGCAATCCGTGTTGTTTTCTGGAATCCAGATATCTCAGGAAGCATGCGCGTGCTGGTAATCGAAGACGATGCTCGGTTGGCCCGGCAGATCACTGGAGAGCTGCGGCGCTGTGAACATGAAGCCACCGCACGCAACGATGGTGCGGAAGGCCTGCAAGCTGCCCTGCTCGATCCACCTGATCTTGTCGTGCTCGATCTGAGCCTGCCCGGCCTGGACGGGTTATCCGTCCTGGCTCGTTTACGCGAGGCGCATTCCACCGCGCGCATTCTCATCCTGACAGCTCTCGGCGGGGTGGGCGATCGAGTGAAAGGTCTCAAGGCTGGGGCGGACGATTATCTGGCCAAACCTTTTTCGATGAACGAATTAATGGCACGAGTCGAAGCGCTCGGTCGGCGCGCGGCGACACCAACAGCCGAGGATCTGTTCAAGGTGGGCGATTTGCACATGGACGTACTGCATCGGCATGTTTCCCGCGCCGGCCAGCCGATTGCTCTTTCACCACGTGAGTTTGACGTCCTGCAGGTCCTCATGCAGGAGCCCGGGCGTGTTTTCTCCCGGACAGAGCTTTGCGAACGCATCTGGCAGCGAGAACACGAGTATGACACACGAACAGTGGAGATTTTCATTGCTCGACTCCGCAGGAAGGTGGACTTGGGTTTCGATCCGCCTCTTATTCATACCTTGCGCTATGTCGGCTACACCATCCGGCCGCCGGGCGGCGAAGCGAAAGCGGGCAAGTAGTGTTCCGACCAAGGACTCGCTTCCGCGCATCCAGTCTCCCGCGGTCCTCTTTAGTTCTCGCGCAGCTCCCGACGCAACTTCTCCAGGCGGCGATTGACTCCAAAGTCGTAGTAGCGGGTGCGCGCGGCGAAGGGGACCGCCACCGTGCGATCGTTAGGGCGAAACTGTAGCTCGAGATCATCCAGGAATCCGAGCACGCTCCGGCATTCGGCGTGCAAAATAATCGTCGCGCTTGTCGCAACCGTGGTCCGCGGGAGCGACGCGACCGCGGCGCTACCGCGAGTCGCTCGGCTATCCGCAGGGCGCAGAAAACGGCGAAGCGCTTCTTCGAGGCGGCGAGATTGGGCCGCGAGTCGACGCGGTGGAATCATCCTGACGAAGTAAGATCAGACCCGTCGGAAATTTTTCCTGGCCGCTTCTTTTGGATTGCCGGAGACGATTTCACGTCTGTAACCTACCGAAGAGCGATTCCGTTGCAGGGGGCATGGCTGAGGGGAGTCGTGCTGCGACATGGGAGAGAACGCGCAGAATCCGATTTGGATGAGTTCGGGAACAACGTTCCCGTTCCGGAGTCCCTCGTGTTTTTTCGGACACGTGTGCGACACGACTCGCTCTCATCTGCCGGGTGATCGATCGGACGGGCGCGCGAGGCGTCAAATTGGACGATGTCCGGGCACGGACGAGGTCTCCCGCCTGCGGCCTTGCCGTTATCGGAATGGCGGACGAGACCGACGGAGAAGGACTCCGGAGGATTCGCGATCTCAAAATAAGCGGATTTGGAATCATCGCTTGCGGAGAGGGCGTCGACTCCTGGAGCGTGAAGCTGCGGTGCCTGCCGCTCCTCGCCGGCGCCGGACACCTGCTGGACAGCGCAGCTCCCGATTTCGACGACCGGTTGCGCCGGGCTATCGAAGACATGCTGGCGCTGGAAGCGAAGAATCAAGAGGAAGCAGAGGAGCTCAAATCCACGATGCGCGCTTTGGGAATGGTCGGAGAAAGCGCCGCCATGATGCGCGTCTTCCGCACTGTAGTCTGGTACAGTGTGCTCAGCGATCTGCCGGTCCTGATCACGGGTGAGACCGGCACGGGCAAGGAGGGACTGGCGCGCGCGCTGCACCGGCTCGATCACAAGCGCTGCCACGGGCCGTTCCTTCCGGTAAATTGCGGTGCGATCGCGCCGTCGCTGGCGGAGAGCGAATTTTTCGGACATCGCCGTGGGGCTTTCACCGGCGCCGAGCGGGATCGGAAAGGACTGATCCGTTCGGCGGAAGCCGGTGTCCTATTCCTGGACGAGATCGGTGAATTAGATGGAGCGCTGCAGGCGAAACTGCTGCGCGTGCTTGAGGAGAACCGGGTGCTGGGCGTAGGCGAGGATCGCGAGGTCGCAGTGAGCGTGCGGGTGGTGGCCGCGACGAATCGCAAACTTGAAGAAATGGAGCGGCAAGACCGCTTTCGGATGGATCTTTTGCACCGGTTAAATGTCCTCTCGATCGAGGTGCCCGCCCTGCGGGAGCGACCCGATGACATTGCACCTCTGATCGCTCATTTTCTCGAAAAGTATCGCAGCCTCTGTGCCGGTGCGCCGCCCGCGGTTGGGGCCGAGTATCTGGAGGCGCTCCGACAGTTGCATCTTCCCGGTAACGTCCGGCAATTCGAAAATCTGGTGCGGCAGGCGCTCGTTAGGCGCAAGCCGGACACCCCGTTCGGCCTGCAGGATCTGCCGCCGAAGCTCCTGCAGGAATTGATTGTTCCGGATCCTGCGCCGCCGCCAACCGAGCCGCTCGGACCGGCCCGATTCGAACCTGCCGAGATGGCGAACTTCGTCGTGCGCCTGTTGGAGATGAACGAATGGAATCTCTCGCGCTCACTCAACGCATGTGAGCGGGATGCGATGGAAGCTGTCATGCGCCGGGTCTCAGGCAATCAATCACGAGCGGCCGAACTCCTCGGGATTACGCCGCGCAGCGTGTATAACAAGATGCGCGAACACCGCCTCGGTTCCCGCAAGATTTCATCGCGGAAGGCCAGAGGCTAGCGCACCGGAAAAACCTTTCCGGAAAGGAACAACACCTGATCGGAATAGGCTTTCCGAAATCGATGACACTTGGATTTGCGCCGTGCGACAGGGTCAAGCGGCGCGAATATTTTTCCCCTCTGAAACTCACACCTGTAACCCATGTGCCTAAGTCTTGGCACGTCCCAAGCTAACTGGCCACCGGCAGTCAGAGTTAGTAACCGGCCCGGCCGGAAAATTTCGAAATGTGCGAAATCGTTGGGTCAATTTCCAAGTCAAGGATGTCTATGTGCCCGATCCCTCTGAGATTCTCATGGAACTGCATGGGAGCGACCTCCTCCAGGGAAGAATCATCGATGAATCGGACAGTGGCTTGCGACGGGACGCTTTCGTGGTGGTCGAAGTGGAAGGCTTGGGTCGACCACTGGTCGTGCCGGTGGACCGAATAAAAGGACCCTTCTGTGAATGATCCAATTCTGCCCGCGCTTCACGGTTCCCCGCATCCGCGTCGTGCAGGTGCCGAAAGGACCGCGCGGCACCATCGCGAGCGCGCGGCTCATCGCCAACTTGATCCGCGAGGGAGCGCGGGACTTTTATGTGCGGCAGAAGGCGATCGAGATTTTTCGAGCGGCGGGGGCTCGACCCAAAGACCGCTTTGGCGAAGTCCTTTCCCTCTTCAACTGGGTGCGCAGCAACATTCGCTACACCCGCGACATTTTCCGGGTCGAGCTGCTGCACACCGCCCGGCGGATGCTCGAACTGCGTGCCGGGGATTGCGACGACATGACGATCCTACTCGGTGCAATGCTTCTCGCCACCGGCCATCCGGTGCGAATCGCGCTTACCGGTTTTCGCCCCAACAAGCCGCATGTCTACAGCCACATCTACCCAGAGGTGAACGTCAAGGGACGGTGGATCGCGCTCGACCCCACGATGGACCGGCCGATTGGCTGGGCCCCACCGGCGTTGTGGAAACGTATCTGTGAAATCTAACTGAACTAACCCCATGCTCATCCGCGATCAATTTGGTTACTTTCATGAAATCCCCGATGCGCGGTTCGGCGGCTGGGGGGATCATGGCTTGGGAGGGGTAGTTTACGACGGGCTGGGTAACCCGGTTGGTGCGTTCCCATTTCTCGCGGCGCTGGCGCCCCTGGCCGCGAAGATCCTACCCATGGTTTCGAGCATTCTCCCCGGCCTGGCGCCAGCCAGCTCTTCCGCTCCTCCGCCTTCTCCGGCTCCGTCAGAGCCACCGCCGCCAATACCGCCACCGGTGGCATTACCTTACCCACCGCCACCGTCAGCGTTGCCATCTCAACCGCAGATGGTGGTCATTCGTGAGCCCAGCCCCGCGGTGACCGCCCTTCCCGCCGTCAGCGCCGCCATTTGGGCCGGGCAGGCCTTTATTGGTCCTACGCCGGAGAGGCAGGCGCCGCCGTCGCACACCAGTGCGGCTAAAGGTCGAGCGCGTCACCGAGCAGGTCAGCGTCCCGCCGCGAGCGTTACCGCCGCCTCCTTTGCCGCCACTGGCGACTGAATCGAATGGGGAGTGAATGGGTGGTATCCGGTGGGGCAATTCGGCAGTTACTTCTAAAACCGAGATACATAACGAATAAAGGATAGCGAAGATAACGGACTAACGAATCAAACAGAGGAAAAATTATGATCGTGCAAGACAGTCAAACAGGGGCGTTACACCAGGTGCCGGACCATCTTTCCGGGTATGGCGATTACGGGGAGGTGGTCTACGATGGCTTGGGTAACCCGGTAGGACGCCTTTCCGGCATCTTCGACACCATCCGCAACGCGGTTGGCTCAGTGGCAAAGGCCATTCCCGGCGTTGCACCAGCGCTCAGCAGTCTTATACCCGGGGCTGGCGCTATAGGTCTTTTAAGCAATCTCTTGCCTGGCGGGGGCGGCCGCCCCCGCGGCTCCGCCCGGATTCCCGCAAATACCCCTTCCACAACTGCCGGGGGCGCCTGGCTTCCCCATGGCTCCTGGTGGTCCGTTCCGGCCGCCGTGGCCAACCGGCTGGGTGCGGCCACCATTGCCCTATACTGGCCTGGGTCCAAAACGCCTTTACATGCGTTGTGCCGTCTGGCCCGGTCCGCAGGGTCTCGTCCCGGGATTTGCACAGAACCTTCCGCCGCAACCGGCGCCGGGTGTTCCGCCGCAGGCCTTGCCGCACATGGGCGGCCGCCGTCATCACCGCCGCCGTCGCTGAAAATGGGAGGAGCCCGACAATGACACGG
Organism: uncultured Verrucomicrobiae bacterium; assembly: GCA_963821915.1. Classification (GTDB taxonomy): domain Bacteria; phylum Verrucomicrobiota; class Verrucomicrobiia; order Chthoniobacterales; family UBA10450; genus Palsa-1392. The sequence continues at coordinate 21,277 of CAWGFS010000010.1, read as the reverse complement.
AGTCACACCAGTGGGTTACCTGATTACGATCTCACTGGCCCGGCCAGCCGCGGTGACGCGAAAAGTCGGGCCCTGTCTGGCGCAGGCGCGGGAAATCTACCGTTGCTTCCATTGTTTCCCAGCCCCGCGGATCTACCGGTTGCGATGCCCGCGGAGAGACCCGGCAGTGCAGGTGGATCTGGGCGAATTGCGCGGACTCATCTATCGCAGCGCACGAGGGCCGTGCGATCGGCCGCAAACCTTTGTCCATTTCCTGGAGACACCGGCGCGACTGACCTGCGACCCGACCGGCCGGCAGCTCTACATCCAGGGAGGAAATTACCGCGTCACCCGGCGCGGCATCGAGGGCTGAGCATTTTTGAACCAACATGAAACCTAACCGTGGATACGACGAGGTCATGATCGTCAACCCGTATGACCCGCAGTCCACCAACCAGCAGATCAACCTTATGAGATTCCATCAATCACCCGAAATGGGTTACTACGCGCCGCCGGGAGAGTTTGGCTATTACGCCGCGCCGCCCGCGATGGGTTACTACGGCGAGCAGCCGGAATTCGGATATTACGGCCAGCCGGTTGGCTATGGCGATCCCTACGGCTACTACGCTGAGCCGCCCGAGATGGGTTGGTATGCGAGCCGCCAGAGATGGGTTACTACGGCGAGCCGGCAGGTTACGGCTATTACGGCGAGCCATCCGCCATGGGTTACTACGGCGAACCAGATCCCACTTACGGCTACTACGCGGAACCCGAGATGGGTTACTACGGCGAGGCGCCGGAGATGGGATACTACGGAGAGCCGCCTGAGATGGGCCACTATGAGCCGGTCGGTTACTATGCCGACGAACAACCCATGGGCTGGTATGGCCAGGCCCCGGAAATGGTCGGTTACGGGGATTACGAACCGCTCTCAGAGTATCCTGAGAGTTACGGTTACTATGCCGAGCCGGAGATGTCCGGTTACGTGCGGCAAACGTCGGCGCCGAGTTACAACCCCGGCTGCCCGATCCCGACAAACGTCAACGGCTACGGCGAGGCCGAGCAGTTCGCCGAAAGCGACCCATTCGCCGGCTACCAACGGCCCGCGACGGTGAATCCGTCGTGCGGACAATTCACTGCTCAACCCGGCGTGAGCGATTTCGTGCCGGAAACTTTCAGACCGCTCTGGTGAGAGCACCCAACCAAAAACCACAAACCTAACTGGAGAATTATTATGGCAACCGTCCAAGGCATTCGGGAAAAAGTTCATCTTCCCATCTACGACTCGCTGCAAATCGAGCCCGAACAACAGCTCCGCGAAGTCACAGGCGGGAGCACACTCAAGTTTTTCGTCGATGTCCAACGCAAGACGAAACTCGAAACCAACCTGCAATCGGCTTCGCTTCTGCCCCATTTCAACACCTTTGAAGCGCGCGCCATGCGGGTCGTGATTAGCGATCTGCCGCCGGAGTTTCCCGACGCGGAAAAGGATCAGAACGCCGTCAGCAAAGGCGAGGATTCTGAGGGATTCGATGTTACCGATGAGGATGGAAACCGCATCGACCGCACCGGCCAGGTTGAAGGTGCATCCGGCTCGACTTTCGACCCGAGTCTCGCCGTGAGCAGCCGCACCTCGAGCTCGACCTCGAGCGGCTCATGGAATTGCTAAAGGAGGCGCGCGAAAGGCGATGACGGTGGAGACCAGCCTGGAAATTCTCGATGATGCCGCCACCCTCTTCGTTGGCGACACCGAGTTAGCTGATCCCACCCCCGTCGAAGAAGCCGGGGCCGAGATCTTTCTGACCGTCGCCGACCTCGAGGCGATGATCGATAGCCTCGATAAGAAAGCGCCGCCGTTGGAACAGATCCGTTTCAACAACGGCGCCGGCAACGTCATCAGCAAACTGGTCTTCAATACCGTCACGACGTTGTTCGTCGGTGAGAAAATCATGATCGAAATGCCGACCTGGTTCTTCCCGGGCGGCGCGGGTCCTTATTCGTTTACCTCGAACATGATCAGTCATGGCGAGCCGACGCCGCCGCGACCTTCCGCTTTGCTGAGCCGATCTTCATCGACAAGCAACAGAACTTTCGGGTCGAGATCGATATTCCCGACTCCGACGTGCACAAGGAAATCCAAAAGATCTACGGCCCGCTCTTTGTCTGGGTCGTGCTCGATGGATACATGACTCGCGACGTGCAGTAAGTCGGCCTAACGAAACGGGAGCGTTACGATCATGATCGCGCCAAGGTCGCACCGAGGGCGAATGCTGGGGCGCAACCGGCCGGCCGCCGGGAGAGGGGACGTGGTTCCGTACTGACTACGGGGCCACCTTCCGCATCACGGGCCGGCCCGGGCAACGTCGTGCAGAGCGTGATCAACACCGCGCCCGACAGTGTGTTTGTGGCGGTCGCAATTGGTTACGGGTTTCGAGGAAGATCGCGGCCGCGCGCTCAGCTTTCGACCCTGCGCCGCAGTCCGGTCTACCGGCGGGCATCGTCCGGCTCGGCGACATCACGCTCGGCGACCTGCCGGCGAGTGCCTTGATCAGGGATTCCGCATCAACCCGCGCTTCGAGCAACAGGTTTTTGGTTTCGATCTCGGCGGGCAGAATGGCTCCGCTCTGACCGGGGGAGGAGGGAATTTCTCCGAGGATCCAGTGCCGGCGGCACAGCTGAGCAAGGACAGTTTTTTCCAGCAGGTGAAAGCGCCGGCGGAAATCACCTTTCTCTTTAGCATGCTCGACAGCGGCACCGGCCGGGAGTTGCAGGATGAGCCTGTCCATAACATCGCCTCGTTAGGCAAGAGCAATGGCGAGCGTCCCTTCCGCCTCCTTGCCCAGCCGATCACCTTCCAGCCCCGCACCACCATTCGGCTGCAAATCGTCGAGCGCTCGCAGGACGTGCGGGGCAATCTGTTTGTCGTTTTTTACGGCTATCAGATCGTTGGGTCATCGAGCTGCCCGGAGCAGCTCACCCGTCGGCTGACTGGCCCGCCGGCCTGTCCGACCGAGACCATCGGCCATCCTTCGGCGCGCGTGATTCCATTTGATTACGTCACGACTTTTGAACTTACCGGCCGTCCGCAAAATCAGCTGGAAAGCGAAACGACGGTCAACGCCGAGGGGGATTCGTCGCCAGCTCGATTGGCTACGGTCTGCTTGTCGAGGAAAACGATGTGCCCATTCAGGTGGCGGGCGCGGGGCCGATCGATCTGGCGCAGGTAAAGCTCCGTTCCTTACCCACAAGCGCGCTGCTGGATGGTGTTCGCATCCGGCCCGATCGGGCGCGCCTCGCTTTCAGGAACAACGGCCGGCTGGCAAACCAACTGTCCCGCGCCGAGATCGGTGAGTTGTTTGAACGGCTGAACCGTCCCGAAGACGTCTCGTTTCGTTATGCAATTTTCGATAGCGGTCGCGGTCGCGATTTGCAAAACCAGCCACTCCATAATATCGCGGGCCTGGGCAGCGCCGACGGCGATCGGCCTTTCAAACGCCTGGCGCGCTCGATGATTTTTCAACCGCGCTCCACGATCCGCATTCGGATCGAGGAAAACTTCGGACGCGGCACGCTCTTCATCGTGTTGCAGGGATACAAAATTCTCGCCGCTGGAGCCGTCCGATGAATCACGCCGCGCAAATGAACGGATTCGGACAGAGCGTGGCGTCGCCACCGTGGCGCAAAAGACGATTCCTTTCGATTACGCTTTTCGCTTCGACCTCGAGGGCAAACCTGGCCTGGTGCAAAACAGCGGACTCGAGGTGAGCGTCGAAGCGACCTTCACTGCCGTCTCCATCGGTTACGGTGTGATCCCCAAAGCGAATCCGGTCACGTTCGGTCTGCCGACCCCACCACCCCTTTCGGGACCTATCCTTCTGGCATCTAGCTCGAAATCACTTTTCTCCGCAACGCTCGCCGACTTCTCGGGACGCTCGCAACAGTGCTCGATGAGGATGGGAAGTTCACGAAATCGGGCCGAACACTGCGGCGGTTCTGCAAGATGGGCTGCGCCTGAATCCAGAATTTGCCGAGCGCATTTTACTCACCGGCGGATTTAACCTTGATCAGGGAATCCTCAGCCAAGCGTTCCAGGCCGTGGGCGCGCCCGCCGGAGCGGATCGCCTTCAAGTACGCGCTCTTTGACCAGGGCAGCGGGCGCGAATTTCAAAGCGAACCGATCCTGAACATCGCGGGGCTGGGCTCACCAGACGGTAAACGGCCCTTCCGCTACTTTGCGCGCCCGATCGAGTTTGCGCCGCGCTCGATCATCCGGATGCAGATCACCGAAGTGTCGGCGTTCCAGGGCGAGCTGCACGTGTCGCTGCAAGGCTACAAAACGCTCGGCCAACCCGGCACGCCGACCGGTCGCGGTTGCAGCGTCACCGGAGGATCCATCGATGAACGGCGGGATCGCCAACGCGTTGCAGCAGCTCGACGTGGTGCAGCAACTCGGCGCTCTGTCCCGCCTGCGGACTGCCGCGCGATTACGAGCATTTCGATGAATCCGGTTTCGCCTGCACACCTGGCCCGGCCAGCAGGTGGTGGTGGCGCGCTTTGAACTGGCGCCGCAATACTGCGGCCTGCTCGAAAATTTTTCTCAGTTCACCGACCGATTCGGCCGCGACCTCTCCCAGGTCGAGACGCCCGGCCTGCAATGGATCATCTCGGTCAACCACCGTCCGATTTATCCCTACGTGCAGCTCGAGCAGATCGTGAACCCATGGGGCTACGGCAGCTTCGGGGTCGCGATTCGGCTCGACGAAAACGCCACGGTCGAGTTCGTCGTTCGCAACGCCGGTTACGCCCCGCCCGCCGGAACCGCGATCGAGCGGATCGGCGGACGGATCACCGGCCGCTTTTGTACAACCCCGCCTACGGTGATGTTACTCCACGCGCCTGCCATATCAGATAATCCTCGAAGGCCGATCCGCTCGGGCTCCGCCTACCGGGTCGATTCGCCGCCTGGTCACGGGCTCGTTAGGCCGGAGCTGGCGGAGGAACTGGAGCGCGTGCTTGAGCGTTTCGCGATCGAAGCCGGGGCCAGCGACCGCCGGCCCGTTATGGTTTTCTTCAAACCCGGAATCTTCGGCCATCATCAGGTCGGACGCGCCGCAGACATCTATGCGGTCGGCGGTATCGGACTCGAGGAGTGGAAACGCCGCTGGGACGATGCGCATCGGCGTGGCGCGGGCGCGGCAGCGCCGTTGGAGCGACGCCTGATCATCGAGAAAGAAGAGAAAGAAAATCTCGGCTGGCGGCTCCATAAGGCGCTCCAGAAATATGGCCAGTGGGCGCAACCCTACGGCTATCCGATCCAACTTTTCGGTCCCTGGACGCGCAGCGAGGGGCCCGGGAAACAGATCAGCGATTTCCTGCTGCGCGCGCACCGCGATCACATCCACATCGCAAAATGAGGAGAGATAATCATGAGACACCAATTCCCGAATCGAGTTTCGATTTTTGAACCAGAGGTCACCGGCGGATTCGATGGCGGCCTGCATCCGCCCATGTTTTTCGTCGCCATCCAACGTGAAACGGCGCCGCCGGTTTGTTACGGCCAGAGTCGGCTCCAACGCATGCGAATTATTTTTGTCGAGCCGGAACGCGCGCACGGGCCGGGCGGAGGCGGGTGTGAACCGAAGTTTGAATTGCTCCCGCAGTTGCCCGCGCTCCCGCATCGCCGCGCGCTCCAGCCGCGGCGGGTGAATGGCGAGATTTTGTGCGGCGAGAATGACGAACTTTATGAGCGAATCGGCAACCGGATTCGCCGGCTGCGCACGCTCGCGGCGGGTCCGAACGGTGAGGTGATCGACATCGCCCAGAGCGAGTCGTCGACCGAGCCACCGCGAACGACGACGGAAAATGAATGCCCGCAAACGGAAGCAGCGCCGCCAGGATTTCGCCGGCTTCTGCCGGAGCCTGGGCAGTGGCGGGTGGTGCCGTTTGGTCTGTTTAAGCAAATGCTCGCGCCGCAACTCGCCCATCCCGAGCGGCTGCGCGACGCGCATCGGTTGCCCTGTCACACGTCCGTCTTCGAAGTGACCGCGCCGCAATCCGCCGAGCGAGTTGCCAGCGCGATTCTTGGCCCCGAAGCCGCGAGACAATTGCAACTGCTCACTCCCGCGATCGTGCTCCAACTGCAACTCGAGGCGATCCTGCCGCCGGCACGCTCGCGCCCCGTCCCGCGCGCGCCCGGAATGCTTGGACCGGGCGATCGCGTTTTTCATTTGCGGCTGGCGAACGATCCCACGGTAAGTGTGCCCGAGCCGGCGCGCGACCTCCCCACGCCGTCACTCAAAACCAGCATCCCCGATCGTTACGCTAAACCCTGGGAATTTCAGACCAGTCGCGAGGAAGCGCTCTACGATTTGAGCTGCGCCGCAACGTTCCTCGGTTCGTTCGGCGACAAACTTCGGCGGCTGCTCCACGCCTGGCTTTCCGGCGTGAATTCCGCAAATGGCAGGTGCTCTTGAACGGCAGGACCGCCGACGAGCAACTCTGGAGCGTGCGCCCGCCGCGCGGCGGCCTGAGCCATCGCTTTCGTTCAGGGCCTGGGCGCAGAGCGCGCTCCAGCTCGCCGGTTACGATCCGCGCAACATGCTGACCGAGTGGCAAATTTTCTGGAGGCGCAAAGGCGTGTAACGCGCCGCAGCAAAAACCAACGTGGACTTACACGAGCGCCCATTGTTATCAGGTGAGAGTGGGAGTCGAAAGTGGGTTCATCGCAGAGAGGCCCTGAGCACCGCGTCAGGCTTCGGTGAATTCGCTGCACCGGTTTTCGACGTCCAATGTCCCAATCCTCCTGGTTGCCCACCAGTTGCGGCCGCGGGATGCCGGGCGGCGGTGCGCCAGGCGGTGCGTGAGGCGATCAGGCTGGCAAGCAACGCCGCCAACAGGATTGAGGCATTGCTCAATGTCGCACCCGCCGCGCGCGACGAAGCAGCCAAACAAACTGCGAAATTTTATCGGTTCTTTTTTGGTCATGACCCATTGTTTCCCCGTCGAGTAAGGGGCGGCAACCAGGCCTCCGGCGTCAGCGTGGTCGCCCGCTTCCGGGCCGTGGCGAGGGAGTTGGACGGGGGGCGCCGAGTCATCTTTCAATGTCGTGTGACGCAGCCTCACTGCGGGAACAACGACCTGACTTGCTGTTGTCCAGCTGACAATGCCTGGTTCAGCTTGGGCGTGCCAAACACGGTCAATCTTTGTGCGGCATTCTGGAATCCGCCCGCCGGTTTGCGAGGACTGCCGGCGCTGAACTATCGAGCCGCCATCATTATCCACGAGATGCTCCACATGCTTTTCGAGGACATTCGGGACGTTCTGCATGGAAGGCCCCGAGCCTCATGTTATGAAGCCTTTGCTTTGCGCCTTGCGGGCTTCGGGGCGGACCCCTTCGATGTTTGCAACTGCCGGGGCACGCCTTGTCCTCCGAACCCGTTTGCGCCTTGTCCTTAACGAGAGAGACCAACCAATCCAAAAACTTTATGGCCTATTTCTCATCCGAGCCTAACGAGTTGGGTTACTTCGGTTGTGGCGGCGATTGTTCCTGCAAATCGTGCCGGACCGCGGCGCCCACGTTCTCGGAGGTTTATGAAGAAGAGGAACCCGAGGCGCCGCCGGCCGCGCCAAAGATGAGCGCCTGGTTGGGTAGCACAATCGCAGACGACGATGCGCAAGCTGCAAGCAAAACGTCTGCCCGGCCGTTACCGTATCGCGAGGCGGTCGAACAGACCGAGCGCAAGCTCTTCGACGAATACACCCGCGCCTGCGCGGGCGTGCGGGTGCTCGAGATGTTGCGCCGTGAAGCCATGTCGCCGGCGGAAGAGGTTCATTTTTGGGAAAAGGTCATCGATTGGCTCCCGAAAATTTTCGAACTGAAACGCAAGCTCGATGAAAAGGTGCGCGCACATGAGATGTCTCCCACCGACGCCGCCGCCAATCTCGCCTGGCAAATGCGCCACGTATTTCCGCCCGGCTACGCGCTCAGGAGTCTGGATTCCGAATTGGCCGCCGCTCGGTGCGCGTTAAGCAAAGCCCGGTGGCAATTCATGGTCTGGCAACGCACGGGCCGCATTCCCGGCGAACGAAGGTTGTTGCACGGGCTCGTCCGGAAATGTCAGCTGCGCGCTTCCCGGTAGCAGAGTAGTAAAGAGAAGGGGAGCTAACATGTACATACGAACAAGTGAAGGCACGCACGCCCTACGTCATCCTTCGGGCCCCCAAAGTTTCGCCCGCCTTCGGGCAGCCGGCCGTCGCTGCCGGCCCGAAGGCGGACCTCGTCCTCGACAAGTTCGAGTTCGGCCTGTCGCTCGTTCCCGCGGCCCACAAGCCCGCGATCGACGCCCTCGCTGACCGGATCGTCGCGATCGCACGGCAGGTGCCCGGGCCGCTGGGCACGGTCCGCCTGGTAGGCCACACCGACTTCATCGACACGGAGAAGTACAACCGGGCGCTCGGGATGATGCGTGCGAAGGCCGTCCGCGGGGCGCTCGCGACCGCGCTCGAGGGCCGGCTGCGCGGGGTCACGTCGCGGATCGAGATCGTCCCCGAGAGCCGCGGCGAGCTCCAGCCGGCGACGAAGGACGCGTCGCCGGCCGGCCGCGAGCTCAACCGGCGCGTCGAGGTGTTCCTCGCGCTGAAGTTCGCGGGCACGCCGCGGCAGCGGGTGCCGGACCTCCGGTTGCACAGGACTACGTCCGACCGGCCGCGCCCGCCGTACCGGCCGCGCCCCTCGGAAATCGACAAGAAAATCGAAGAGATCCTCACCACGAAGGTCCCGCCGCTTCCCCGGAAATGCGTGAAGCCGTATGACTGGGTCGTCCGTGAAGTTCCTCCGGCGGCTGCTCGACTGGCTCCTCCAGGAGTCGCCCATCCCGCCGGATTCCACGCCCGGATCCGCGAGCTCGCGGAGAAGCGCGCCGCGGATCTGCGCGACGACCTGATCGACAACGGGCTCGAGGAGATAGGCCTGAAGCCCGGTTCAGGCCGACCGCGCGGCAACTGATCGTCTACGCCATCCAGAAGGCGTGCATCTAGGAGCGCCATGGGTAACCTCCAGAAAGCTCCCGACGCGGGGGTGAAGAAGACCACGGCCGACGTAGCGGCCATTGCGCTCAAGTGGTCCACCAAGCCACAGCCACCGACGAAATGACGCAGCAATGAATTTAGAGACACGAACTCAGTTGGAAACAGCAGCCGCGACTCATTGGAAAGACAAGATATTTCTGCAGCCAGGCAAGTCGTTCAAACAATGGTTTAACGAGCCCCTTAAGCACGGTCCCGAGATTCCTTCGCGACAAGATCTGGCAGGCGATCTTTGGAAAGAACGTCTTTGCGCTAAGTATCTTGCTAGATGAGGCAGGCTTTGGTGGCGCTGAAAAGAAGGCTGTCCTTGAAAGCATTGATCAGCTTGCCGAAAGGCCGGCGGGATGAAGTCTGAGTGAGCCAAACCACGATGTATATCCGAACAGCCAGCGCGTGGGGGCTAGGTCAGCCGCCTTCAGCATGTCCACCCGGCAGAAACGCCCATTTCAGCACCGGTGGCGAGTATATCCGCGAGAACGACGCCGCGAAACTGCTAGCCCTCCTTTCGGGGCCGTCCTGCTACCAGAAATACGTTCAGCCGGTGTTGAAATCGAAAGCAGCCTCAATGTTACCCAGGAACCTCTTACGGATCGTCTCTTCACCCAGCGAAGTTCCCAAGCATCTTCGCGGTAGATTTGTTAAGGACGGTGACAAGATCGTTGGGGGAACCATCGATCGCCGAACAGGCACGATCTACATGATTCCGGCTCCCGGCCGCCAGATCGATACTCGTCTTGAGTTCGCTCTCCACGAAGCTGTGCACCTGTTCGCGCACCCCTTCCTGGCAATAGTGGATACTAAGACCTTTCAAAACAACTACGGGACCGCCCTCTTCAACATAGAGGATGTCGGAACCTTTCAGAGAAAGTTACGGTTTCGGCCTTGGCGAAGGTGCCACCCAAGTCATTGCCGAACAGATCATGGAGGCACAGGGGATAACCAACTATAGGGAGAATCCTTACGCCGAGTATACGCCGGTTGTAAGAAAGCTCATCAGCATTTTCTCGTTGGACACATTCGCGCGCGCCTATTTCTGGGGCCAGATCAACGAGTTCACACAGGCGATGGACTCTCACTGGGGAAAGGATACATGGGCGACGAAAGTCGCCTATTTAACGAATCTTAAAAAGACGAAAGAGGCCGTGGCTGAAATCGATAGCCTTGAGCAGGCTTATAAGAAGAGATTTGAAGATATGATCAGGAGCGGTCCGAAAGGCGATTTCCCGACTCCCTCGCCTTTTAGGAGTTACGTCTAACCTGAATGACTTACGCGAGGACACTTAAAGCGACATCGAAACCAGAAAGGAACAACTAACATGGCAACTCAAACCGCACCTGCGCAATTCGCCGTCGTGGCCGACGCCGGCACCTACAAAGAAATCGAGAACACGATCGGCGCGATCGACCGACTGGAGGCTGCAATTGTGGAATTCAAAAAGAAGCGAACCGACGCCGAAGCCGAACTGGCGAATTCCCTGGGGAAAGATCTCGCGGTCGCGCCCTTGAACGTCGAGACGGCGATCGCGAAACTAAACGCCCACAAAGCGAAGGACGAAGCGCTTGCCGCGAAGATCGCGAGCGCCGACGAGCTCAAGCTCATCATTCAGGCAATGATCGACGAGTTGAAGGCGAATCAGTCCGAGGCTTTGAAAGTCGTGCTCCAGCGCGAGCTCGAACAGCTCGAAGCGGAAGTCGCCGCCGAGGAAGATAAAGAAGAGCTGCTCAAGAAGAAGATCGACGCCATCAAGGCGTTGCTCGATGAAATAGAAGAAAAACCGCCGTATTCCGCTGCGGCCAGGCGGAAGAAGAGATAAGCCCAGGTCCTTGACCGCCAGACGCCCTAACGAGTATGAGGACGAGCAGGCAGAGCGTGGCTGCGCGGAAACACGCCCCTTCGGAGGAACTCGCCGCGAGTTCAGGCTCCGCTCCCAACCAGATATCGGCGCCGAATGCGTACAACGCGAGAATTCTTAAACTCCGCCTGCCGGAGCAAGACAAGATCAAGAATGCATCCGAACGCTGTTCGGCTGACCTAACGACACTAAAAACTATCGGCCGGAAGCGCGGCGAGCAGGTCCGAATCAAACGCAAGGATGATGCGCGTTTCGTTGCCCTCTACACGGTCAAGCAAGCCAACCCGGACACCGGACCGGCGAGCGCCGACGTTGTTAGGGCCGGGCAAACGGCTCGCGCGCGGCTCGGCACGACCGCAACGATGGCAGCGACCGTCCAAGCCAGGGTCGTCGATGTTCCGCCACAGCCGGATGAGCCGGATGATGTCAGGTTCTTCGAATTGGCCCGGGATGGCGGCGAACAAACCTACTTCATCGCCATCGCGCCCCATGGCGGGCAGATCCAACAACATACCGACGAGCAAGCAGTGGAAGCCGCGGAACAACTGATTGCGGCGGATTTACCGGCGTCGTGGTGGCTCTGCAAAGGATTCGGTGACGCGAACAAAGGCGCTCACGACCGCTGGCATATCACCTCGACCGATCTTCAGCCGGCGTGTTTCCCGCTGCTCCGGGAAATCACGTCGCGGAGGTTCTGCCACGGAGTGGCCTTTCACGGTTTCCAGCAAAAAAAGGCGAAGCGGACCTATACGTCGGCGGAACGGGTCCGCGGCTATTAAAGCGCGCAATCCAACGGTTCTTAAACGATTTGGCTCTGCCCATCGAAGTCAAAATCAGCACCGGCGATGACAGCCCCAAGTTCCAGGGATTCAGCGCGGAGAATCTCGTCAATCGGCTGGCCAGGCGCGGCATTCATCTCGAGCAATCAATTGAAGCGAGGAAATTCCATCGCGAAATCGCGCGAGCGGTGGCGAAAGCATTTTGCTCGCGCCGCCGGTTCGTGATTTGCATCCTGCTCGAAGCTCTCGAAAAAAAACGCTCCGAGGCCAGAGCGGAATTCGTCGCCGCTCTCCGCAATGACCTTGCGGCTGGTCCGATCAACGTCGAGCGCGCGATCGAGAGAGAGAAATCGTGGCGCGCCCAGGACCGCGCCCTAACGACGAACATTGAACTTGTCGAAGAATTGGAGGCGCGATTGTGAGCTACGCATCTTTTGCGCGAAATCCTGCGCGGGCCTATTTCGGCGCGGTGCCGGCTACTCCGGTTTTTCGCCTCGATTGCAAGAGCGGCTGTGATCCGGTCGCGCTTTCTCCCATCACTTGCCAGCCCACCCTTGATCGCATCGTTCGAGAAGCTTGCTCACTCGCCTTGAATGCGGTGCGAAAACTGCAAGCCCGCGACTCATTTACCGCTGGCGAATTTGCTCGCTTCTTTGGCCATGCTCTCGACCTGGCGCTCCCTTGGCCTGGACTGCGCGACTCCGGCACTCGCTTTGCCATACGATACCGCGCCGTAGCCGAAGCGTTGCGCCACGCGGGGACTTTCTATCGCTGCGACAACTGCGTCCAGCTTCGGGAAGATCCTCCGGAAGGAGCCGTGCTGGATGCGCACGCGATTGCGCTTCCGCCTAATGAGGTCGTGTTGTGCCCAAGTTTTTGGCGGCTGCCGTTGTTCCTTCAGGCGGGCGTGATTCTCCACGAGATGTTTCATCTCCGCTTCGATCCCTGCTTTACCCACGGCCCGTGCGAAAGGAAGAGAACCAGCGCCTACTGCTACGAAGGCTTTGCCTTGAGAGTCGCTGGCCATCTCCCCGAGCCGTTGGTGCTCAACAAATGCGCGGCCCTAAAAACATGAAAGCCACTAAAACTGTATCTAAGTGCACCTAGCAAGGGCGACTGTTCAAACTGGGAAAATGATCCGCGGCGCTTCGCCCACGCCATGCCGATAACTATCTCAGGACCCGAGTTTGACCACATGCCCGGCCTTGTCGGCCCAGTAGCGATGACGTGCTTTTCTTCCCAGCCGAAGGAAAAGGCGGACACGTGCTACCTTCACTGTAGCGATGGTTGGAATGTAGTCGTCAGCTTAAGTCACATGCCTGATTACGTCGAGGCTCGAGCCATTGCGCCGCAGAAAAAACCGATCTGCACCTATTCTTATTGCTGCACGGACACGCGAACGGTGAAATTTATCCGACGCGGCTGCTCTCCATAATGCATGGCTACTACGCCAATCGCAACGCGCGCGACCTCGCGCTGCGCTGTTGTCGAGACCGGGAAGAGCTTTAGGAGGCATCTCATGAATGCCGGCGTCGAATCCTGCACGTCTTTCATAGTCATCCTTGGCCTCGATCTTCCGGAAATTTCGAGCACCAGGAGCAGGACGAGAACAAAGAAATCGCCACCGTTTGTGAGATGAGTGATCAGGAGACAACTCGATGTTCCTCATTGTGTCGCCCTATAGTCGCATCGCGCCGATCTACGATTTACCGTCGGCGTTCCTTTTTTTCTCCGTCTCCGCGCTTCTTTCGAGAAGCTCGCGCGGCAGTATGACATTCGATTTTGCTCGGCAGCCGATATCGGCTGCGGAACGGGATTGTTTGCCGGCTATTTGAATCTCTGCTGGGGCGCCTCGGTTTACGCCGTGGACAACTCGGTCGCAATGTTGCGCCATGCGGCGCACAATTGCCGAAACGCGAACGTCTGCTTTTTGCGGCAAGACATCCGCTGTCTGGCTCTACCGTCGCGGGTCGATCTGATCACGGCAAACTTCGACACGCTCAATCATTTGCAAACACCGGGCGATTTGCGGCGCGCCTTCCGGCGCGTCGCGGCGAACCTGCGGCCGGGCGGCCACTTCTATTTCGATATTCTAACGCCCTGCCAGCCGGCGAAAGGATACGAAGTCTTCACCCGTGATCATTGCACGACCAGGAGCTGGCTCCACCAGCGGATTCAGTGGGAACCGCGAACGCGACTGATTCGGATCACCGCCCTGCAACGGCGGGCCGATTGCCTCCTCCCGGTGGTCGAATGCGTCACCGAGCGCGCCTACAGTCCGCGTGAGATCGGGCGGTGGCTCGTCGAAGCCGGATTCAAAATTCGCGGCGTGCACGATGCGGAAACGCTCCGCGCCGCTAACCCGGCTGTCCGCCTCGCATCATTATCATCGCACAAAAAGCGATTTCTGGACGAAGCCTCTGACCGCCTGCATTTTGGCGCTCGAAAGAGAGATGACGACGCAATGAGCGCGCCTAACGAGCGATGAACCTGGCCGCCGAACTTTCCGCCCTTCTCGGGGAGAAATCGTTGCCGCCGACGAAGGGACGCGAATCGCGCACAGCGGCGACAAATGGTTCGCCGCATCACCAGCCCGATGCCGTCGTCTTCGCGCAAACGACGCGAGCAGGTCAGCCGGCTGCTGCGCTTTGCGTCGAAAACAAAATCCCCGTGACCGCGCGCGGCGCCGGCTTCGGCTACGTCGGCGGTTGCGTGCCGGTGCGCGGCGGCATCGCGCTTTCGCTCGCGCGCATGAATCGCATCAAGGAAATCAATTTCGACGACGCGATCGCGGTCGTGGAGCCGGGCGTCATCACCGGCGAACTTCAGGACGCGGTCGCGCGCTCAGAAGCTGTTTTATCCGCCCGATCCCGCCAGCCTGCACGATTGCAGCATCGGCGGCAACATCGCCACCAACGCCGGCGGCCCGCGCTGCCTGAAATACGGCGTCACCCGCGATTACGTCCTCGGTCTCGAAGTCGTGCTGGCGAACGGCGAGTTCTGCGCACCGGCGGACGCACGCACAAAAACAAAACCGGCTTCGACCTCATCGGCCTCTTTGTCGGCTCCGAAGGATTGTTAGGCGTGGTCACCGAAATCACCGTCCGACTCCTGCCCTTTGCCGCCGGCGCGCGCCACGCTCTCGGCCGCCTTCGCCACCATGGCGCAAGCCGCCGCTGCGGTGCAGGCAATCTTCGCCGCCGGTTTTCTGCCGTCGGCGCTCGAAATCGCCGATCACTTCACCCTCGAAGCCGCGCGGCGCGATCGCGGCACGGCGATCGTTCCGGAGGGCAACGCGCATCTGCTCGTCGATGTGGATGGCCAGCCGGAGAGCGTGCGGAGCGAAGCCGACGCCTTGCGCGCTTTGCTCGAAAGCAAAAAGCCAAACGCTCTCGCCATCGCCACGACGGAAGAAGGTTCGGAGAAATTGTGGGCGCTGCGACGCGAATTCAGCAATTCGCTGCGCGCCACTGGACTGACGAAACTCAACCAGGACATCGTTGTGCCGCGCGGCCGGCTGGTCGATCTGGTCGAGTTCGCGGCCGACTTGCAGATGCGGCATGGCTTCCCGATCGCCACCTTTGGTCATGCCGGCGACGGCAACATTCACGTCAACATCATGGTCGCCGACTACGAAGATCCGGCGGTGCGCGACCGGGTCGAGGAGGCGCTCGATGAGCTGTTCGCACAAGTGACTCGCCTGGGGTGGAGTGATCACCGGTGAACACGGCATCGGCCTGGCCAAGAAGCGCTGGTGGCCCGAAGCGACGAGCGACGTCGCGCGTGCCCTGCACGCACGCCTCAAGCAGGCGCTCGATCCGCTCGATATTCTGAATCCCGGAAAATTCTGTAGACGCTCCGAGGCGGCGCTCGCGTGACGCTTTGTGCGGAGTCGTGTGCTACCTCCGCGCTTCAGACGCAGGGTAAGGCGCATTTCCGGCTAGCAGCCGATTGCCGAATCGTGCTAATTCGACACGTCACTTAGGCGCATTTCCGGTCTCCGGCCGAATCTTAATGGGCCTTTTCCGCGTTGCTGGACTTCTTTGATGAAACCAGGAACATTTACTCATACTATCGCCGTTTTGTTGTCGTCGGTCTCGGCCGTCTTCGCGCCCTCCGCGCCGGCCCAGGTACCGACGAAAAAGTTCAACTCAGCAAGAAGCAGAACCGGCTGAACGAGGACGTGCTGCTGAAGGTCGATCCGATCGGCTACACTCCGCCGTCCTTCCGCATTCCGACAAAGGGTGACGCGCGTTTCCCGTGGAAAAAGGACATCGTCACGACTGTTTTCTGGATTGGCGAAAATCCGACCGCGAACAATCCGGTGCCGAACCATGCCAGCAGCTGGGACGCGGCCTGGGCGAAGAACTACGGCGGCTATGACGATCCGAATCCGGCGCGTCGCCAGAATTACATTCCGGTAAAATTCACTCCGCGGCAAAATCCGTTTTACTGCGCATTGCCCTACAACGACAAGGCGCGCGAAGGCCATCGACCGGAAGCGCCGAGGGTAATTCCCTGGTTCAAGGAAGCGTATCGGGGGCCCGGCGTTTCCGTTTGCAAGGGTCGCTGGGTCGCGATCCGCAAAGGTAACCGAACAGTCTACGCACAGTGGGAAGATGCCGGCCCGTTTCGCACCGATCACTGGGAATACGTCTTTGGTAACGAGCGTCCCAAACCGAACCTGAACCGCGGTGCCGGACTCGATGTTTCTCCGGCGGTGCGCGATTATCTTGGCCTCCAGGATACCGATGTGACCGACTGGAAATTTGTCGACTTCAACGAAGTGCCGCCCGGTCCGTGGGCGAAGCTCGGCGACAACAACACCTTCGTCATCAACCAGCGCAAAGCGCAGCAGCAACTCGCGAAGGCGAAGGAAAAGAGTTCCTTTATCGTTCGTTAGGCAGGTCTCGCTTCGTGCGTTTCGGCCGGCGCTTCCTTCTTTTCGCTGACGGCTGTCTCTAACTTGGTCGTGGAAAATTGCGAGCGCGGCCGAGCTCGCGTTAGGTGAAGGAGATCGGCCGCACGTGAGCGCCTGTCGTCTTACTGCTCTGTCTCGGTAATCAGTTCCGATCCCAGCACGCGGGTCCCAATAGGCGCCAGAGGATCGCTCATTCGCTCCGGATGCCGAAGGGCTTGTGAGGGAGAGCCGCGCGCGTTAACGTTGCGACGCTCATGGAACGCGCCATTCACACCTTCGACAATGGCGTTCGCGTTTTTGAGGATCACCTGCTCGAAGAACAGCGCGAACGCTACCGGAAGCGCAATGTCCACGAGGCGGAAGAAGAGGATATTTTTGTTGACCTGATTCGGCGCCTTCCGCCGACGGTTGTTTTGTCGATGTCGGCGCGGCGATCGGTTACTATCTCATCCTGGCGCGCAAATTGGCCCCGCGCCTAACGATTCACGGGGTCGAGCCGTTGGAGCGCCATCGCACGTTTCTGCGCGAGAACCTGGCCTTGAATGGCCTCCCGGATGAGACTTTCCGATCCATTCGGAAGGTCTCACCTCGTCCGAGGGGAGCGAGATTTTTATGGATCGCGGTTACAGCAGCCGGCTTCCGCGTAGACGAAAAGCACCGGCGAATCTCCCTCAGCACGCGCTGGAAGCGATTTCTTGGAGCGATCGGTTTGCGCCAGCCGAACGCGACGCAGGTGCTTACCATCCCGACCATCACTCTTGATACTCTCGTTGAGGCGGATTGGCCGGCCGATCGATCTCCTGCAGATGGACGTGCAGGGACTCGAGGTCGAGGTGTTGAAAGGTGGCGCAGGCAATGAAGAGCGGGCGCGGTGCGAACTTTCCTCATCGGCACACATGGCCTCCCGATTCATCAGGAATGTCGCGAGCTTGCAGGCCGGCGGTTACACGATCGAGATTGACCAACCGGACACCAAAGAACAGCCGGACGGCATCCTTGTGGCGCGCAAATGACAACCCGGCGTGGTCGAGGATCCCGTGGTGGAAGAGAGGAGTGCCATCTGCGGCGAAGCCAGCACGCAATTCCGAGGGATCCTCCGCTCCGCTCGGGATGACGCGGGAAAGTGGACGTTGTCGCGTGCCACCCATAAGTTTGCCGTGGCGAAGCCTCGATCAAATCGCTCCCGCTCGATGAGTTGGCCGCATCTTGCTGCCCAAGGCGAGCCATCCTATCGCGCGAAGCAGGTCGCCGATTGGCTTTACAAAAAGCGGGTCGATTCCTTCGCCGCAATGACTGACCTGCCGGCCGCAATCCCGGGCGCAGCTGGCGGAGGAATTTTCTTTCGTTCGGCCCGAAGTCGTCCGCGTCCTCGGCTCGAAGGACACGACCCGGAAATTTCTCTTCCGTCTCGCCGACGGCAACCTCATCGAATCGGTCCTCATCCCGGCCTCGCCGGCGCTCTACGGCGAGACGTCGGATCGCCGGACGATCTGCGTTTCGACCCAGGTCGGCTGTGCCTACGGCTGCAAGTTTTGCGCGAGCGGGCTGGACGGTTTCTCGCGCAATCTCGACCCGGGCGAGATCGTCGATCAGGTGCTCGCGTGAGAAGCGAGAGCGGCGAGAGGATCGACAACATCGTCTTCATGGGCATGGGCGAACCGCTCGCCAACCTGACGAATCTGTTGCGCGCCATCCGCATCATCAATGCGCCGTGGGGTCTCGGAGATCGGCGCGCGCCACATCACCATCTCGACCAGCGGTCTGGCGCCGCAAATCCGGAAGCTGGCCGACCGAGCCGACCCAATTTCGGCTCGCCATCTCGCTGCACGGCGCGACCGACGAAGTGCGCAGCCAGATCATGCCGGTGAATCGCAAATACAAGCTCGCGACTCTGCTCGAGGCCTGCGACTACTACGTCGCGCAAAAGAAGCGGCTCATGTTCGAATACATCCTCATCGCCGGGGTGAACGACAGCGACGAGCAGGCGCACCATCTGGCCCGCCATGCCCTGCGCCTTTCGGCCAAGGTGAATCTCATTCCCTACAACACCGTCGAAGGACTGGAGTGGTCGCGTCCGTCGCGCAACCGGCAGGAAAGCTTCCTCCGCATTCTGCGCGAGCACGGCGCCGTCGCCACTCTGCGGCGCGAGAAAGGCCACGACATCGAGGCCGCCTGCGGGCAACTGCGCTTGCAGACGAAGCGGGCCGAAGCCGATCCGCCATTTCCGTTAGGCGTTAGGTGCGTCCTGCAAGCACGGCGTCTTTTTTCTGCCAGGCGCGTTTGCCCAGAGGCTTGAGGAGAGCGAGCCGCCGATCGTCGATTTTTGCAAACGCGATCGTCTCGGTATCGCTGCAAAATTGCTCGTTTCCTTCGTCCTCTCGCGCGCGCACCCGTGGACCAGCATGCTTGCGAAGCGGGACCGCGGTCAAAATACGCGCGGCGTCGACGCGAGCCAGCCCTCCGTCGCTGCAAAACTTTTTGCGCAGCCTCTCAAGCTGGCCTAGATAAAATCATGGCCGAGCACGACTCAGACCGCGCTTGGGATGAATACGAGTGGGAACGGTTTCTCCAGCAGCAGGATCAGAAGACGGAGAAATACATGGAGCTGCTCGAGAAATACATCGACGATCCGCAGCGCGATGAAATCGTCGCGCGCGAGATGGGCTGGTGCCATCAAGCCGAAGAAAGCGGCGAGGATTGGAAGAGGACGCCGATCCGTTGCTCGAGGAGGCGGAACCGAGGACGAAGATTCTGCGACCAGTTGATCAACGGGGGCGCCGAAAGTTTCGAGCAACACGTGCTCTACCGCGCCGCTTTTTCCCTAACGATCTGGATCGATCGCCTCTTTGAGGCCAACCCGGCGCTGCAAAACGACCCGGCCGCGGTCAAATTGGCGACCCACACCGCGCTGGCGAGCGCGAAACTGGCCGCCGCCTTGAGCGACGAAGAGGCCGAGGAGCTCGGCATGACAATCGCCTACCTGAAGCGCTCGCTCAAAGCGATCACCGTCGCGATGGACGCCGCGGCGCAGCTCATCGCCGAGAAATCGCTCACTCGCAGCAGCATGCCGCCTTGCAACAGCGGCTCTTCCAGGTCCGCGACGGCATCATCCTGCTGATGGGCGAATTCCGCGGCGAATGGCTGCGCCGCTACGGCAGCCTCTAGCCGTTGAATGAATCGGGCGCGCGCCCGTCTAAACATGGACACGGAAGCGACTGCGGCTCAGGCCGATGTCTCCGGAGCTCGACCTGGTGAAGCAGGCGCAGGCGGGCGACACCGAGGCCTTCGATCAACTCGTGAGTCGCTATCGCACCCGAGTTTTTGGCATGATTTACAACATGGTGCATAACGAGCAGGATGCCTGGGATCTTGCTCAGGACAGCTTCCTGAAAGCGTGGAAATCGATCGCACGTTTCCGGGGGCAATCGTCGTTTTATACCTGGATTTATCGCATCGTCATGAACGTGACGATCGATTGGCTGCGCAAGAAGCAGGTCAGAGGCGCGGGCGCGGAATTTGATGATGCGATCCAGTTGAAAGAAATCGATCCCGGCTTCGCGGACCGTGCCCCACGCCGATCCGCTGCCGCACGAACGGATGAGAGCAGAGGAAATCCGCGACCGGATTGACGCCGCCATCGCGCAGCTCTCGCCCGAGCATCGCGCCGTCATTTTGATGAAGGAAATCGAGGACATGCAGTACCACGAAATCGCGGAGTCGTTAGGCTGCTCGATCGGCACGGTCATGTCGCGCTTGTTTTATGCGCGCAAAAAACTGCAGAATTTGTTGCGAGATGTTTATGAAAACGTTTGAGGAAAAGTGGACCGCCTGGGTCGATGGCGAACTGAGCGACGCGGAGCGCGCCGAATTTGAGGCGTCGCTCGACGATCGGGCCGCGGCCGAGGCGGAGAAAAATCAGGCGCACAAACTCGGCGCGTTGCTCAAGGAGGAGTTGCATGCCGCGCGCCATGGGGAACGAGGAATTTTTTCATCATCAGTTGCGCAATCGCATTGCGGCGGAAACTGCCAGCGACCGCGCCACTCCGGGCCATGCGCGCGCGCGAGAGCTGGTGGACGATTCGTCGTTTGCTTTGGACTGGCGCGTCGTCGCTCGCGGTCTTTGCCGTCTGCGCGTTTTTCGTGATGCGCGAGAAAGCCGGCCGCCTGATCAATCGCAGTATCTCACCCAAATCTTGAACGCGCGGGTCGATCCCGGCGTTAATCCGAACGCGACCGTTTCGATTTTCCAAACGAAACAGGATCGCGTCACCGTCCTCTGGGTGGACGGCCTGAAGGCGTTGCCGAGTGATTACGCCGCCAAATAACGATGCGCCGCGCGTCTTTTCGCTTTCTTGCCGGGGCCGCTTTGCTCATTTCGATCGCGGCGCCCGCGAGAGCTGGCAAGCCTGGGCGGCGCGGAAAAAAAGTCTGGAGCGGCCTGGTCGTGGCCACCAATGCCGCCAAGGCCGCGACCTGCGCCGGTTGAGATGCATCAGCTTGATCAGACGTTGCAGCGCACCTTTGGCTACAATCAATTCGAACTCATTGGCGTGTCGCGCAAAGCGCTCCAAAGCGGCGAGACAAACTGGCTGGCGTCGAGCAAACATTTCTCGCTCCGGGTCGATCCGCGGGGTATCTCGAGCGATGGCTATCGGGTCAAT
>CAWGFS010000009.1:0-128582 GCA_963821915.1 uncultured Verrucomicrobiae bacterium | reverse complement strand
GTCGGGCGCCTTCACCGCCGTAGGCGCTCCCGCTTTGTCAACAGTCTGCACCCCGGCCTTACGCCAGCCGTCGATTAATCGCTCGACATATTCGGGTTCCCACCACTTCTCGATATCTTTTCGTACAGTGGCGGTCCAATTGGGCCGTACTCTGAGCAAATCCTGCAGCGCTTTATCAGCAGCATCACGTTCTCCGAGCTGCCCGTAGCAGGCACACATCGCCGCGTGCATAAACCAATGGCCGGGAATATTGATTTTGAGCGCGAAACCAAGCGCGCCGCGGTCGTCGCCCTGCCGGTATGCATTATAGAAGTCGGCATACCAATACCATCCGGGATGATGGGGATTGAGCTGTTTGGCGCGTCCGGCCAGCGCGAGGCCGCGGTCCCAATCGCCGGCATAAGTCAACAACTCACCGAGAAACGCGATGGAGTCGCCGTCCATGGAGTTGAGTGCGACGGCTCGCTCCGCGGCATTCCGGAAACCCTGGAATTCCCTTTGGAAGAAGAGCGCCTGGGCCAGAACGGCATAAGCCAAATGATTGGATGGTGCGGTTTCGACGGCCCGCTGCGCGGCGGTACGACCTCTCGTTAGGGAATCAGTCTGAAGATTGAGCCCTTGCGCGTAGTCCTGGATGCATAGGAATGCCAGCATTGCCCATGCGTCGGCATAATCTGGTGCCTTTCGCACCGCCGCTTCCAAGCCAGAACGTGCCGTGGCGAGTTCACTGGCGGTCATCCGCTCTGCGTAACCAAAGCTGCGCAGCACCGCCTCGTACGGGCTCAGCTCCTCGGGATTGCGGTTGCGCAATAGCTCGCTCATGTTCCGGGGCAGAACTCCGTGCGCATCCGCGACCGTCGAAACTATTCTCGGAACTAACTCGTCCTGTAACTCGAAGAGCGCTTCCGGGCTGAAGCTGCGTTCATAATTCTCCGCCCAGAGTTGAGCGCCGGAGACCGCGTCCACCAACTGGACGGCAAGACGCACCTTGTTTCCTGCCTGACGAAGGCTTCCCTCTATTATGTAGCGGGCACCCAATTCCTTTCCGGCAGAACGAACGTCGACTGACTCGTTGGCGTAGCGCGACGTCGAGCTGCGAGAGATGACCTTGAGATAAGAGAATCGCGACAGTCCGGTCACGATCTCCTCGGTTAATCCCTCGGTCAGGGCCGTGAGATCGGGGTTGCTACCTCTATATATAAAGGGCAATACTGCCACCCAGAAGCCCTCGTCGGCACCCACCGTGCCTGCGCTGGGTTGGGAAGAACCGGTGAGACCGGCCGCCGGGGTTTTCTCTCCCTCCTTTGGAGGAATCTCCAGGCCCGCCTTGCGGAGCCCATCCATCAACTGCTCCACCAGATCGGGCTGGATCCATCGCCCGTGTAATTCACGCGCGACCTCGGCGTAGTTCGGTTTCAGCGAGAGCATGTCCCGCAGCGCCTTGCGCGCCTCCTCCATCCGGCCGAGTTGCGCGTAGCACATGGCCAACACCGCATGGGTGTAATAGTTCTGGGGAGCGTTGAGCTGGAACGCCAGGTCCAGGGCTTTGCGATAATCTTTTTTCCGGTAGGAATCGTGCCACGCTGGGTAGCAGTACCATCCCGGATGATTGGGATTCAGTTGGCAACCTTTGTCTGATAAAGCGCACCCGCGCTCCCAATCTCCAGAGTAGGCAATGAGCATACCCATGAACGCGGCCGTGGCGCCATCCATCGGGTTCAGCGAAATCGCCCGGTCCGCCGCGACTCGAAACTCAGTAAATTCTTTCTTAAAATAAAGAGCCTGAGCCAGTGCGTAGTAGGGCAGGGAATGCAAAGGCGCCGCTTCGACCGCCTTGCGTGCGGCTCGCAGTGACCGGTCCAGAGAATCCGGTGTCGCATTGTCCCAGTGCCCGTATTCATTCGCGTACATCAACGACAGCATAGCCCAACACTCGGCATTGTTAGGGGCCTGTTGAACCGCCCGTTCCAGGCAGGCCCTGACTTCGGCAAGGTCCTCCGGCGTAAATCGCTCGTTGTACCCGAAGCTGCGCAGCAACGCTTCGTAAGGGCTCATTTGATCGGCAGACTTCTGCCGCACAACTTCGCTCATGCTGCGCGGCAAAACTCCGTGCATATCAGCAACGGTGGAGACGATGCGGGGAACGAGGTCGTCCTGGAGGGTAAAGATCTCTTCCGGTGAAAAGGCGCGATCATAGGTCTCCGCCCAGAGGTGCGCACCGGAAATGGTGTCGACCAGTTGCACGGCGACGCGCAGCCTGGCTCCAGCCTGTCGCAGGCTTCCCTCCATGACATAACGAGCGCCGAGCTCTTTGCCGGCCGAGCGAATGTCGACGGCCTGGTTGGCATAACGAGATGTGGAACCGAGCGCAATGACGCGCAGATAGGAGAAGCGAGAAAGTCCGGTGACGATTTCCTCGGTCATTCCGTCCGCTAGCGCGGTGAGATCGGCGTTGCCGCCACTATATTTAAATGGCAACACCGCGACCCAGAAGCCCTCGTTCGCCCGAACCGCTTCCGCGTCTGTGTCAGACTTTGTCTGATTCGTTTTTGACCTAACCGTCGCTTTCGGCCTCGGCGAGACGGACGAGTCATCGGTTTCGGGAATCTCGAGCCCTGCTTTGCGCAACCCTTCGAGGATGGGATCCATCAGGCCGCTCGCGAAGTGCCAGGTCCCAACGTTCGAACGTGCATGCGCTGCAAACTCCGGGTCGAGCGCCAACAAATCCCGGACTGCGGCGGCGGCTTCGGCGCGCCGTCCAAGGTGGCCGCAAGCCGACGCCATTACGAGATAAGGCCAGAAGAGTCCAGGTACGTCGACCCGGTTCGCGCACTCGAGGGCCTCCTCGTATTCGCCGTTGTGGAAATGATCCCAGAGCGGAGCGAAATGCATCCAGCCCGCATGATTGGCATTCAGTTCCATCGCGTGCCTAACGATGGCGGTGCCTCTCTCAAAGTCGCCCGTGTGCACGATCTGCAGTCCCAGGATCCCGACCGCATCGGTGTTGAGCGGGTTGAGGGCCATCGCGCGCTCGGCCGCAGGACCAAACGCCGCGAGATCCTGGCGGAAGAAGTGCGTCTGCGCCAGCGCGACCATGGCGAACTGGTTCGCCCGATCCAATTCAACTCCGCGACGGGCCGCAGTCAGGGCCCGATCGAGCGACGTCGCGTCGTTGCCGGGGAAGCCAAAGGCGTATTCATCGACGTAGACCTGCGCGAGACAAGCCCATAAGTCCGAAGGTCGATTGTCCGACTTCGCAGCGCGCTCGAGCCGGGTTCTTAGCGCCCCATGAGACGCAGGGGTAATCTGCTCCCGGTAGGCGAAATATTGGAATTGCCACTCCGCCGGAGTGAGATCGCTGTCATTTTTCTGCCGGGTTGCGTCCCGAAGTGAATGAACCAGGACACCGTAGCTGTCAGCAACCGTCGCGACGATGCGGGCGGCGACATCGTCCTGCGCCGCAAAGATAGTCGATGTTTGCAGGTCGCGATTATAGGTCTCGGCCCAGAGCTGCGCTCCCGTCTTGGTGTCGACGAGCTGGGCGCTCACCCGAATGCCGGAGCCTCCTTTGCGGATGCTTCCTTGCAACACATAACGCGCGCCGAGTTTCGCACCCAGAGCTCGCTCGTCTCCAGCCTCTCCCTTCAGTCGCTCTGCCGATGCGCTGGCCACGACCGACAAATAGCGAAACCGCGAAAGCCCGGTTGTGATTTCCTCTCGGAGGCCATCGGCGAACGACTCCATCTCTGCCTCGCCAGCACCCCTGAACGGAAGCACAGCAACCCACAACTCTTCGCCACGCTCAGAAACTGCCGGAGCCGGTCGTCCTTTGACCTTACGCAATTTCTCCGGAACCTCTGAATTGCCTATCTCCTTATTATATAGAGTGAAAATGTGGACGCGGACTCCGTGTTTTACTTCGACTTCGCCAAGATCATTCAGAAGCGAACGCCATTGCGCGTACTGCTCCAGGTCGTCGGCGACGCGTTTGGAAACAAGGATGTGTCCGGCATCGCCGCAATCCATCACCCGCTGCGCGATGTTGATGCCGGCGCCGGCGATGTTTGATTGCTCGTTCAGATCGGTGACTTCGTTAACGGGACCACTGTGAATTCCCATGCGAACCCGCAGCTCCGGATGATTTCTCAAGGCTTTGCTAATCTCGAGTGCGCAAAGAACCGGTGCCTCGGGACTGTTGCGAAAAACCAGGGCGCCGCCGTCGCCGGTCGGTAACCGCAGCAATTTTCCCTCAGCCTCGGCGAGACGGAACTGCTCCGTTCCGCGCACGATCTCTTTCAGCTTCTGAATCTGCTCACTTTGCTCGTTAATCAGCAGCTTCGAGTAACCGACGATGTCGATGAACAAGACATGCCCGATCTCGAATTTCACCTCTGAGGAATGCTCGGGCGGCATGAAGTTCGTTTTTATCTCAAAACTCGCGACTTAACGAGCCTATTCGAATTCAAGACATCGCTTTCACCGACCGCCACCTTGTAAATATTGCGCCGCTTGAGTTCGGTGAAGAAGTTTCCCGAATTCATTTCGAAAGCGTCGCAGCTTTGGCGAACTCCCGCGCCGGGACAATCTTTTCGGCGAGCGCTTCGAAGCGCGGATCGCCACGCAGCGGATCGAGATACGGATCCGTGCGGATGTATTCCAGGGTATTCCCGTTTAGTTCCTCGAAGGATTTCTCCAGCGCAGTCAGCGCCGCCTCACGCTCCCCCAGGCCGAGATGAACGATCGCGAGGTAATAAGGATCGACGTAGCGAGACTTACCGATGTCCTGAATTTGGCCGAGGAGTTTTGTGGCCTCGTCCTTGCGGCCGATCGTGCCGTAGACATGCCCGAGCAGGCTGAGGTAGGTAGGAGAAGGATCCAGCGCGATCGCTGCCTGATACTCGGCGATCGCTTCCGGAATCTGTCCCTTGAGCTCGAGCGCCATCCCGAGCGTCTGGCGACCATACCCGAACCGGTTATCCAGAGCCACCGTCTTGCGCAACTGGGCGATGGCTTCATCGAAGCGATGCGCCCGAAGCAGAGCTGCTCCCAGGTTGGTATTGATGACGAGCGAGAGAGGATCCAGATCGCGCGCCCGCCTCATCTCGGCGACCTCATGTTCGCTCTCGCCCAGCGCTCCCAGGACGTCACTGGCAAACCAGTGATGGGCCGTGGCATCATTTGGATTTAGTTGCAGCGCGCGCTCGTATTCCTTCTTCCCGGCGGGGTAATCGAACTGATAACCAGCCAACAACATCCCGCGTGCCGTGTGAGCTTCGGACGAACTCTCGTCCAACTCGAGCGCTCTATTGATCGCGGCCTCGGCCGGCGGAATGCACTCCCGGGGAGAGCCGCCGCCGTAGGCTGGCAGGATGAGCCAGGACTGAGCCACCGCCGCATAGGCCAGCGCATAGTTAGGATCCTTTTCGATCGCTTGATTAAAGTAGTCGATCGCTTTTCGCAGATCCTCGGCCGGTTCGCTTGTTCCAGAAAAAGCGACCCTTGAGATAGAGTTCGTACGCTTCCGGGTTCGTTGTCGGTACTTTCGCGATCGAGCTTTTCTCCGAACCGGTGAGCTTTGCTTGCAGCGTCTCAGCGATCGTCTTTGCAATGTCGCTCTCGACCGCAAAAATGTCGGTCAGTTTTCGATCGTAGGTATCAGCCCAAAGATGCGCGTCAGTCAGAGCGTTGATCAGCTGCACATTCACCCGCACCTGATCGCTGGCCTTCTGCACGCTGCCTTCCAGGATGTGCGCCACCCCGAGTTGCTTTGCGATCTCGGGAAGATTCTCGGGCGAACTCTTAAAATGCTGAGTCGAGGTGCGCGAGATCACTTTCAAATCCGCCACCTTGGCCAGCCGGGTCAGAATTTCGTCCTGAATTCCTTCCGCGAAATAAGCATTTCCTTTGTCCTCGCTCAGATTGGCGAAGGGCAGGACCGCGATTGATTTCCCGTGCACGGCCGGCGCGGCGGCCGTCTCTGTGTCCTTGTGCAGCACGAACTTGTCCGCCAAGAGCAGCACGACGGCCAGCGCGAGGATCACAGTGATCCAGCGATCGAGTTTCTTGCCGGTGTGGCGGGTGATAGACTCGTTAGGCGAAATCTCGCTCTCGCGCTGGAGACCCTGCGGCGTCCATTCGTAGAACCAGGAGAAGAGCATGCGCGAAGGGAAACCCGATCGCCGCCGCGACCACGATCCAGCGCACGACCCACTCGGCGATGTGAAAGAAGGGAAAGACCTGCGTCGCCACCTGCACCAGGAGCCACGCGCTCGCGGCGTAAAACGCGGCTGCGCGCAGGACATTGCGGCGTTTCAGCTCTGCGAAGAGACTCATGTCTTCACTCCGCGAACCCCATCTTCTTTACCAGCGCCGCGAAACGCGGATCATCGTGCAGGCTGGCGAGCGTCGGGTCATAGCGCAGGCGCGGCATGCCGGCATCGTGCTGGTCGTAGGCACGATCGAGCCATTCGAAGGCGTGGTCCTTTTCACCACGCCAGGCGTAGATCGCGGCGATCTGAAAGGCCGATCCGGCCGCGTATTTCGTCTTCAGCGCATCCAGTGCTTGTTCCGATTCCGGCGCGTGACCGAGGGTGTATTCGACCATCGCGGTCCCGGTCAGTCGGAAGGGCTCGTCCGAGGCACGGAAATGGGCGCAGCGCGCTTTCGATCTTGCCTTCCTTCAAGTCGAGATAGCCCACGAGATAGTTAGGCCATCTCGCTCCGGGATTGATATCGAAGGCATGCTGCCAGGCCAAACGCGCCTCGGCGTCCTGGCCGGAGGAAAAAAGGAGCAAGCCAAGGTTGTGCCAGATATTCTAGCGATAACGGATCAATCACGGTCGCCTTGCGCGCCAGCGCGATCGCTTCTTCTTGATGTCCGTTGAAGAACAAACTCTGGGAGTAGGAGGACAACAACTCGGCATTGTTGGGATCCAGCGCCAGGGCTCGTTTGAAATCCGCGGCCGCACCTTGCCAATCCCAGGCGCGAGTATAACGAAGATATCCGCGACGGCTGTAGCCCAAAGCCAGGTCCGGGGCCAGCGTGATCGCCTGTTCTATCGTGGCCAGCGCCTGCTTGATCTCCTCTGCGCGCTGCGCCTGGCTGGGGGCCACATCCGCACCCCGGGCTTGTGCGATCGCGAGCGCCGCGTAAGCATTGGCGTAGCCCGGATCGAGCGTGATCGCCTTCTGGAATTCCGCCGCCGCCAGTTGGCTCGCCTCCAAACGGTCTCGCCGGGAAATATCCATCCCGAGGAGGTAGTGTTCGTAAGCTTCGGGATTGCCGGTACGCTGCGTTTTCGGCAGCTGCTGGGTTGGCAACAGCTTTACCTTGAGCGCGGCCACAACGTCGCCGGCGATCTCGTCCTGGACTTTGAAGACGTCAGTCATCTGGCGGTCATAGGTCTGCGACCACAGCTGCGAACTATCAGAAGCACGCACCAGCTGCGCGGTGATGCGCAAGGTATTGGCAGACTTGCGCACGCTGCCTTCGAGCACGTTGGCCACGTTCAGCGCCTTGGCGATGGTCGCGACATCGACTTCCTTGCCCTTGAACGAAAACGACGAAGTCCGCGCAATCACGCGCAACTGCGGAATCTGCGCCAACTGGTTCAACAATTCTTCGGACAGACCATCGGAGAAGTAGTCCTGCTCTTTATCCGAGCTCATGTTCAGGAACGGCAGCACCGCGATCGACTTGTCGGAAGTGGCGGCCTTGTCGGAGCCGGGATTAGCAGCCTTGGGCAGGATGAGTTTGTCGGTCAGCAAGAGCACGACCGCCAGCGCCAGGATCGCGATGATCCAGCGATCGAGTTTCTTGTCGGACTGGCGAGTGATAGACTCGTTAGGCGCGATCTCGCTCTCGCGCTGGAGGCCCTGGGGCGTCCATTCGTAGAACCAGGAAAAGCAGCATCGCGAAGGGAAACCCGATCGCCGCCGCGACCACGATCCAGCGTACCACCCACTCCGCAATGTGAAAGAAGGGAAAGACCTGCGTCGCCACCTGCACCAGGAGCCACGCGCTCGCGGCGTAAAACGCGGCTGCGCGCAGAACATTGCGGCGTTTCAGTTCAGCAAAAAAATTTTTGGCAGAGTCATGGCGCCTTATTCGCGGAGATTTTCTCTTCCGCCATGTCTCGGCCCGCTGCCAGGACTCGGTCATGTCCCAATCCGCCAGCTTGCGGTGGAACTCGGACGACTCTCGCGGCATCACTTCCTGGAATGTCCAAAGGATCATGTCCCGATAAATCGAGACCACAGGCTTCAACAACGGGACCGCCTCATCTCCGCGCCCCAGCGCGCAGAGCAATAATCCGCGATAGAAATTCTCCTTGGGTTGATGCTGGAGCAGTGCCTCGGCTTCACGGCGCTGCCCGGTGGCGAGAAATGCCTCAGCCAGCGAGACAGGGGTCCACTCCGGTTGGTCTGGCTGCCGTGCGAGTGTTTCCAGTATGCTCCTACCCTCTTCCGTCCGACCGGCCCTCACCAAGGCCATGCCTTTAAAGCATAGGGCCTGCGGAGAACCGGGTTGGATGGTCAGCACCTGATCGAAAATCTTGAGGGCTTCCGGATACTTTCCCAGCCAGGTAAGATAGCCACCGTAGTTGTCGAGAATACGCGGCGCCAACGGATCGAGTTCCACCGCCCGCTTCATTTCAACCATGGCCTCGTCGATATAGCCTTCCTCAGACAGGTTGCGCGCATACCACTGGTGGGCAGTGGCGAAATTCGGGTCGAGCTCGATACTCCGCCGGTAAGCTTCCTTGCATTCGGTCCATCGGCCGAGGTTTTCCAGGACATTGCCTTTCGCCGCGTAGCCTTCAGCCAGGTCGGGATCCAAAGCCAGCGCCCGCTCGGCCCACTGCAGCGCTTGCTCATTGAGCGCCCGGCCTTCGCCTACCATCGGATCCTTGCCAAGCTCGACGGAACGGACCGACAGGACAAAGCCCATCGCGGCATCGGCCCGCGCAAAGTCCGGTTGCAGAGTGATCGCGCGTCGTAGGAGCTGCTCGGCCCGGTCGAGGCTCGCCTCATTGCGCATGCCCCACAACCGCACCGCCTCGAGATAAAGTTGATAGGCCTCCGGATTGGGCGCCGTTTGGTTCTTCTTGATGCCCAACTTCAACTCAAGGTTCTTCGCGATCAGCCCCGCGATCTCCTCCTGAACGGCGAAGACATCCTTCAAATCGCGGTTGAAATCATCCGACCACACCTGGAAGCCGTCGGCTGCCTTGATCAGCTGTGCCGCGATGCGCACCTTCTCCCCCGACCGACGGACGCTGCCTTCGACGACATAGGCCACGCCCAGTTGCCGCGCGATCTCCGGGACCGGCGTGTCCTTGCCTTTGAAGTGGAAAGCCGAGGTGCGCGCCGTCACTTTCAGACCCGGCACCTTGCCCAGCACGTTCAAGAGTTCCTCGCTCACGCTGTCGGCGAACGACTCATTCCCCTTCTCCTCGCTAAGATTGGCAAAGGCCAGCACGGCGACAGATTTCTGATCGGCGGTCGTCGGCGTAGCCACATCGCCTTTGCGGAACGATGGCTGGCCGTAGAAATACCAGCCCAGCGCCAGCACGATGAGCAACGCGGCCGCGGCGAACAGGCGCTTGCTGCCGGAGGCATCGGCAGCGACCTTCACGCCCTCGGGTGTAAGATCGAATACCCAGGCCATCACAACCGCGATCGGAAAACCAAGCAGGGCGATGAGGATAAAGATGCGCAGCACCCACGGCGGCGCATCGAACGCCGGAAAACCGATCGAGGCCGCCTGCACCACGAGCCACGCCACGACCAGATAGGCCGCTCCGACCTTGAATACCTTGCGGCGTTCGAGTTCGTCGAAAAGGCTCATCGGGTATTCCCGAGTCGACGACCCGTGGCCCCATCCCAGCCACCTGCAGGAGCAGCCACGCGCCGACCAGATAGAGACCTGCCATGCGGACATCCTTGCGCCGCTTCAGCTCGCTCGAAGAAGGAAGGCTTGTCGCTCATGGCTTCGCAGCGCCTGCGGGCGGCGGGAATTGGACCTTCAATTTCTGACAGAATGCTGCGAAGCGCGGGTCATCCTTATAATTCAGAATGAAGGGCGTGACTAACAATTGCGTCAGCCCGGGGTCGCGCTCGACATAGGCGCGGTCGAGCCATTCAAACATTTTGTCAGGTTCATTGCGCAAACCGTAGACCGCGGCGATTTGGAAAGGGCTGCTCGCTGCATTCTCGTTAATTAGCTTTTGCAATGCAGCATCGGCCGCGGACCGATCACTCTGCATCTGCCGCGCCAGAGCCAGGGCGTAATCTCGCCAGAATCCTGGCGGCTCGAGCTGTGCATTTTGCAGCGCGCCGGTGGCGTTACCGCGTAACACATCGATCGTTGTGAGCTGGACATGAAGCCGGGCCGCCGCCGGCTGGAGCGCAACGGCTTTGCTCAAGGCCGCCGCGGCTTCGTCGTAGCGGCCGCCGCCAATCAGAACGCGGGCGAGATTAAAATGGCGAACCACACCCAACGGATCGAGAGCCAGCGCCTGTCGCGCCACGTTCTCCGACTCCGCCAGCCGGCCTTGCGCACCGAGGAGAATACAGAGCGCGCCTTTCGGCCCAGCGTCAGCCGGGGCCAGTTTTTCGGCCGCGCGGAGTTCGGCTTCGGCTCCGGCAAAATCAATATCCGATGTCAGCAATACGTAGCCGAGTGCTTCGCGCGCAGCCGAGAGATCGGGCGCGAGCGACAAGGCAGTTTGGGCTGCGTTCCTCGCCTTGGCAAAAGCTTCTTTGGCTTCGGCTCCGCCACCCAGCCACGTAGTCCCCAGTGATCGCCATGCGAAAGATAAATTCGCATAGGCGAGCGCGTAACGCGGATCGAGCCGGATGGCTTCGCCGTAAAACTCTGTTGCTTTGCGCGTCCCTTCTTCGGTACCTAAGACGGAAGTAGAATGTTCCCTGCTGTAACGCGTTGTAAGCGGCGAGATTGTCGTTCGACGGCGCCGCGTCTGACTTTACCGACGCCCCGAAAAGCTTGATCTTGAGTTGCTCGGTCACCGCAGTGGCGATCTCGCTCTGAACGGCGAAGACATCCTTCAACTCGCGGTCGTACGTCTCGGACCAAAGTGTGCGCCCATCGGCCGCATTGATCAGTTCGGCAACGATCCGCACTCGGTCGCCCTCTTTGCGCACGCTGCCTTCAAGCAAATTCGCCACGCCCAGCTTGTCGCCAATGGTCCGGCTGTCGTCGGCCTTGCCTTTGAACAGGAACGAAGAGCTGCGGCCGATGATCTTGAGACCCGGAATCTTGGCGAGCACCGCAATCAGTTCTTCCGACAGGCCATCGGAAAAATAGTCATTGGCGGCGTCAGCACTGGTGTTGACCAGCGGCAGCACCGCAATCGATTTCGCTGCGATCACCGGCAACACTGGTGCGGGACTCGTCGCAGGCGCAGCCATTGTCGCCGGCTTCGGGCGCAAAACTTTGAACGTCATCAAGCCCGCGGCGATCAGCGCCAGTGCAATCGTGATTCCGACCAACTTCCGTCCCGTCCGAAACGTGATGGACTCGTTAGGCGTAACATCTTCCGTCCGTTTGATTCCTTCAGGAGTTAGCTCAAAGGCCCACGCCAGGACCAGCGCGATGGGAAATCCGAGCAAGACAATAACGATTAGCGTTTGTGCGACCCATTCCGGAGCATGAAACGTCGGCAGCACAGTCGAACCGATCTGAATGACAAGCCAACCCACGACGCGCGTATGCGACCGCGACCTTGTAAACATTGCGCCGTTTCAGCTCGGAGAAGAAAGAAGGCTTCTCGCTCATCATGGACCCACGTGCTCCTTCATTGTCAGCAGTTGTTGGAAGCCGGGATCGTTGCGGATCGGGTCCCACACCGGATCGATTTTTAGGCGCGCGATGGTAACCGTTTCACCCGCGGGAATGGTAAGTAGCCGGCGAAGAATTGTGATGGCGTCGGACGCGGCTCCGGTGCGAGCTTCGACTTCGGCAAGACCAGCCAGATTAGAATTACCGAGCAGCGCATCTCTCTCCGGCGGGAGTAAGTCCACAGCCTGCCGCGCGAGTTTGAGAGCGTCGGCGTCACGTTTGAGCGCGAGGTAGACCCAGATCAATTCTCTCATTGAAACGCGCTCGTTCGGCCGTTCGCGTAATCTTTCCTCGAGCATTTGTTTCGCTTTTTCTGCGTCGGCTTGTGCGCCGGTGAAGTCGCCCGCCAGAGCGCGAATGGTAGCTTTGGCGGAAAGCCGCCTGCGTTGATCCGCCGCGGTATCGACACTGTTCTCCCAAACCTTCAGAGCTGCTTCGAAATCGCGGGCGAAAACAAAGGTGTAGGCGCGGTCGCCAGTCACGCTCGCAACGATGCCGGAAGCGGAGGACGAGATCAGATCGTTCGTGGACGGAAAGTTCGCCAACACCCCTTGCGCTCTTTTGATGTCGCCGCTCCCGTTCAGAATCGCCAGGAGCAACGCGCGCATACCGATCACATCGGCCGGATCGATGTTCAGTGCATATTGGCCGACGCGCTCGGCGTCTTGCCACATGCGCAAGATACAATAAGTCTGAGCAAGGTTTCCGGCTACATCGGCATTGCGCGGATCCTGCTCGAGAGACTTCTTGAGCGTATCCAAACAGCGTAGCCATTGTCCCTGCCGGCGATAGACATAACCGGAATATTCGAGCGCCTGCGCGTTGTTAGGCTGTAACTGGAGCCCGCGCCCAAACTCGGCCAATGCCTCTTCGTACTGCCGATAACCGTAGTAATAAAAAAGGCCGTGCGCGACGTGCGCTTCCGCCAGGTCTGGCGCCAGAGCTAGGGCATGCTCTACCGTTTGTTTAACTTCCGCGAGCTCCGGTTCAGTGAACGTTTCCACGAACCAGTGTCGACTCAAACGACACTCGGCCAGGCGAGCCATGCGCCAGCGCAAAATTCGGATCGTGCGCAATGGCTTGCTGATACCACGCGATAGCCTGGTCGAATGACTCCGGTCTCAAGGAAGCATTCGCCGCCCGAAGCTGGGACTCGCCTTTCAGAAAGAGATCATACGCTGCGGTGTCCTTGGTTGGCGCGGTAGCGAGCGTGTTAGCTTCGGCTGGGGACAGTTTCGCCTGAAGCGAATCGGCGATTTCCTGCGCCACTTCGCTTTCCACGGCAAACACATCCTTGATGTCGCGGTCGTAGGTTTTGGCCCAGAGATGCGAATCGGCACGCGCATCGATCAGCTGCACGTTGACGCGTACCTTGTCGGCCGCCTTTTGCACGCTGCCTTCGAGCACCGTCGCTACACCGAGCTGCTGCGAAACGGTTCTTAGATCTTCGGGCTTGCTCTTGTATCTCGCAGTCGAAGTGCGCGAGATCACTTTTAGGTCGGCGATGCTCGCGAGCTTCGTCAGGATTTCATCCTGAATGCCGTCGGCGAAATAAGCCGCGTTCTTGTCGTCGCTCAGGTTTTCGAACGGCAGCACGGCGATCGATTTTGGCGGAATCGCTGTAGCCGCCTCGCTTTGTACGCCCGGCCTCGCCTCTGGCTGCGTTACGGGCCGAGGCGTTGGAGTATTCCGCGCCGTGTAACGTCCAATGAAAAACAAACCAACTCGAGAGCGCGGCTCCAACAATCACGACAAATATCCAGGTATACTTTCGCGGTTGTCGCGCCGACGCCGCGAGATCGACATCTTCAGTGCGCTTGATTCCTTCCGGCGTGAGCTCGAAGGCCCAGGCGATGACGAGCGCGATCGGGAATCCAGCCGCGACCAGAACGATGACCAACCGCACAACCCAGGTTGGAATCTCCAGGAATGGAAAAACCTGCGTGGCAACCTGAACCAACAGCCAGCCAACAATCGCATAGGCGACGGCGACCTTGTAAACATTGCGCCGCTTTAGTTCAGCGAAGAAGGAGGACAGGTTCATCGATTTCCAGCAGCTAGGACCAGGTGTCTAAGCTGCGGCGAGCGCTTCGGCCAACGACTGAGTTAAGGCAGGCGCGGCGGCGCGCAGTCTGGCGTCTTCCGTGATAAGACGGCTCCCGAGTTGATCTGCCAGGGAGAGGAACCGCGCATCATAGGCGCTGACTCGATGGTGAGTGGCGATTGCCAACACCGATGCGTGAGGGATGCGTCCCGATTTTCCCATCGAAGAGGTCCACGGCTTTCGCGAGAAAATCCTCAGCCATGGAAAGTGTCATCCTCTTTCCTCGCGATCAATGAGAGAGGACGTTTGTGAATTCAACGAGCAGGAAAGCTTCGCTGCGCCGATCAGAATCACGGGCGTGCAGCTCTTGCGCGGTTTTCGGTGTGATCGCCCTTAATCAAAAGATAAGCGACGACGTTGGTGTCAACGAGGAGCATCTCCTAATCGCGACCCCACGCGATCGCCGCTTCGATTTCCTCTGTCGTGATCGGGCAGCGACCTGGTTTGACCGGCTTGGGCGTTTTCGGCGGGCGCTTCGGCCGAAGCCATACCTTTGCGGATTAGCTCCGCGATTTTGCTCCTTTAATTTTTTGCTGTTGGAGGACCGCGCGAATCTTGACCGCGCGCATGGTATCATCGGCAAGATCAGGCTTGTTTTCACGTGGCCATAATTCCAAAGCTCGTTTCTGTCAACGCAGCTCTTTCGAGCAAGCTGTCAGCCGTCCTTTTCCCCAGTTCCCTGTCGAGATCGGGCGCGGCCTCGAATGCCGCGATATCTATTTGTCCGGCAAGATTGAAAGATTCGATCACATAGGGAACGCCGTCCGAGCCGAGAACAGACGGGCCTGTCATGACGTGGAAGTGGAGATGCGGCCCGGAGGTCGTTCCCGAATTTCCCAACTTTCCTAAGACTGCGCCTTTCTTAACTTGATCGCCAACACGCACCGTGACGGATTTCTTTTGCAGATGCGCATAGAAGGCGAAGTTCCGCCGCCGATATCGAGAACAACGTGATTACCATCGACGGTATCGATAGTGATGGTATCTGGGTCAGGTAATTTCCCGGGCTTTTGATCGTCGA
This sequence comes from uncultured Verrucomicrobiae bacterium, assembly GCA_963821915.1. GTDB lineage: Bacteria > Verrucomicrobiota > Verrucomicrobiia > Chthoniobacterales > UBA10450 > Palsa-1392. Next base: position 113,594 of record CAWGFS010000009.1, on the reverse strand, counting down.
GATCGTTGAGCATGCCTACTACTTTACCGTCCGCCACGGCCACCACTTCCGCGCCGTAGCAGGTGTAGTTATGCACGTCGGCAGACACCGTGGACGAGTCGGCCTTGTTCATCCAGCCGCATCCAGTCGATGGCGAAACGTTGCGCATCGTAGAGGGCGCCATTAACGCTTAGGACCGAGCCGCGGTGGATGATTTCCGAGTTACAGCAACCGTTGCCGGCTACCCATCCCGCGCCAGCCAGCGGCGCTCCGATGACCACCGGTTTGTCCGCCGCGATTTTTAGATGGGCAACGACATAATCGAGCGGTTTCGGCTCGCCTGGACCCGGACTGGCGGCAGCGAGAAGATGGAGACGGTGTTCGAGAGCACGGGGATGTCGGCAGCGTCCTTGAAAGCTAACTCGATATAGAAGAGGCGAACTTCGTTAGGCCCGATTTTGGCGTCGGCTGCCGGCGCCGGCGCCAGAGTCCGCATACGCTTGACAACGTCCGGTCCGGAGAAGCTGGTGATGAGCTTCGAAGCATTCGAGGCCTCCAGCACATCGATGCTGCGAATGGTAGCTGGAAGCGGTCTCGTGTTTGTGAGCTGAAGCTCATAAATGATATGGTAAGCGCCGTCGGTTCCGCGAACCGGGTAGGTTTTTGGTGAAAGCGTCGAGGCGATCACCGGTGTGAAAACGTCGCCGGAAGCGCCCGCCTCAGCGGCAGCGGAAGTGACTGCGATTATGGCAAAAAAGAAAACGGCAAGGCGCATCGGCCCAAAAATATTCCTCGGATTCACGGCCTGCTTGTGCCACACAGTTCGGTTACGAACAAGGCCAAGGATATTTCCCGTGGTTCTTTTCAGATGACGATCTTCTCGAACCGGGGATCGCCGCGGAGCGAGTCCCAATTGGGCGAGAGCTTCAGGAGGCCGTATTGGACGCCGCCGGGAACGCTGGCCGAGAGTTCTAGCTCTTCGAGCGCGAGATCTTTTTCGCCGACCCAGGCATAAATCATCGCGAGATAGGTGGCGTAGATCGGGCCATCAAACGCGTCTTTCGAGATCGGGAAGTAATTCGCGCGCCCGCCTGCCTTCGGCGATCGCGTCCGACTTGCGGCCGAGTCCGGCATCGAGCAACCCGAGAATGAGCCAGCCCGGAGCGTAATCCGGCTGCTCCTGCGTAATTCGGACCGCGTTGGGACGAGCGGCGGCAAAGGCTTTTTCCGCGCCGCTCGCATCGCCAAAGCTTTTTGCGACCATCCCGACATACCAGTCGCGAGGCCAGAAAGCATTAAGTGTGGTGTCGACCGAGCCTTCCGCCGGGATAAGGCGGAGCGCCTGCTCGGCCGCGGCGCGGTTTCGTTCGGCCAGGGCGACTTCAACATAGAAAGCGGCCAGCCGGGGCGCGTCTACCGGGTTGGTGCGCAACAACTCGTCGAGCTGCGATTGCAGCGATGATGTGTCGCCCCGCTCGAAGTAGGGCAGAGACCATAGGACTAGTCGGACGAAGATATCATTCGGATTCGCCGCGGCCGCGCGCTCCAGGTACGGCTTGGCTTCGGCGAAGCGCCGCAGGCGGCTGTAAGTAAAGCCAGCTTCTTCCAGGGTGACGGAATCGAGCGGATCCAGCTCGATCGCGCGCTGGTAATTCTTGAAGGAGTCATCCCAGTGGCCCTGCCGCCGGTCGACCGCCGCGGTATTCGCGGCGAGGTGCGAAGAATTGGGCAGGGTCTTGCGAGCAAGAGCAAACTCGGCGCGTGCCCCATCGTAATCGCGATGGCCGTGGTAGGCGAAGAGGCCTTTGACCATGTGCACGTCACCTGCATCCGGTTGGATGCGCTCGGCCTTTTCCAACGCGGCGCGCGCCAACTCCAGCCGGGCTGGAGTGTGATCGAAGCCGCCCCAATACAGGTCGGTATGCACTTCGACGAGCAAACAATAGGCAAGGAGAAAGTTCGGATCGCGCTGGACGGCTTCATCCAGCAACTGCGCAGCCTGGAGGAGGTATCCGCGGCCATTGGGGTCATTAAAGAGAGCATCGAGAGCCCGGGCCCGCAGATATAAGTCATGGGCGGCCAGATCGGTCGTGGGCGGTTGTTCGATTGCCTTTTGCTCGTTAGGCGAGAGCTTCGCCTGCAACTGTCCGGCGATGGTCTGCGCGATCTCGCTTTGAATGGCGAAGACATCCGCCAGGTCGCGATCGTAGGTCTGCGCCCAAAGATGCGCGTCCGTGCGTGCGTCGATCAGTTGAGCATTCACTCGCACCTTCCCGCTCGCCCGCTGCACACTGCCTTCGAGGAGGTGCGCGACACCCAGCTCTTCGCCGATCTTGCGCAAGTTGCGCGCCGCCGCCTCGCGATATTGCATCACACTCGTGCGGCTAATGACCTTCAAGTCGGCGACCTTGGCCAGGTCGGTCAGGATTTCATCCTGCACGCCATCGGTGAAAAAAGCGTTCTCCTTGTCGCTGCTCAGGTTTTCGAAAGGCAGAACCGCGATCGATTTTTCCGGGATCGCGACGGCGTAGCAGGCGAACTGCGACTCGAAGCAGGCAGCGATCGGACTTAGTCGATCCGGCTCGTGCGAAGAGCTGGCGAACCGCCAAAGAAACCCGCCGCCAAGGGCCAGAAGCAGCGCCAGAATCAGCAACTCCGTGCCGGTCATGCGCTGGGCGCCTCGTTCCCCATGATACCAGGCCAGGACCAACGCAACGAAAAATCCGACGACCAAAGCGAGCGTAATGCCGCGGCGCACGCCTTCCGGCCATCCGAATTGCTGCGCGACAATGTCGATACCCTGCAAAAGCGCGAACGCCGCTGCAACGTAGGCCACACCCCACTGCACCAACTTGCGCTGTTTCAGCCGTTGCAGGAACTCGTTCATGGGGCGGCGCTCTTTCCAGGTCGCCGGCGATTTGAGTAGTGACTGAAAGCGCGGGTCGCCGCGCAGCGGATCCCAAGCGGGGTCGAGCCGGAGCTGCGCGACCGTAACCCCGGCCGGCACTTTCAAAGATTGTTCAAGCCCCGCGATCGCCGCCGCGTGATCGCCATTCAGTGCCTGCACCTGGGCGAGTGCGAGTTCGGCGGCGGCCGATTGATCGCATCGCTGCGATAGAGCTCGATTGCGCGCCGCGCCTGGTCCAGCGCTGCCCTCTGCTGCCCGGCGCCGGCATAGGCGAGCGCCAGCATGATCGGCCTTTGGGAATCGTCCACGTTTTCACCGCCCGGCGCTTTGATCTGCGCGATCAACTGCTCGAAGGTCGCGCCCGCCTGCGTGGTCTGCCACGCGTAACGCTGCGCGAAACCGAGCGTGATCGCAAGCTGCGGGCCCAAGCCATTGAGCGAGGCCTCGGGCTGCGCCAGCACCGGCCGAACCTCGGCGATGGCATCCGAGAAACGGCGTTCGAGCAGTCGCTGGTAGCCGCGCAGATTGGCGACCCCCGGATCGATTCCTGTTTCCGGAATGGGGTTGAGCAGGCGCGCCGCGTCTTCGAGACGGCCTTCGGCTTGATAGGAACTCGCCTTGTAGAAAATCGCCAACGGATTTCCCGGCGCCAGCGCGAGGGAGCGATCCAGCCAGTCACGAGCCTCGTCGTAGCGGCGCATGTTCGCCAGGGTTTCGCCGCCGATGGCGACCATCAGCCCGCTGTCGCGTGGCCCGAGTTTCGCCGCTTGTTCCAGATGCTGGAGGGCCGACTCCCACTTGCCCTGCCGGCGCTCCACCAGACCCAGGAGCTGCCACGCACTTTGATCGTTCGGAGCCTGTCGAGCCGCGGCCTCGAAGGCCTGCTGCGCACCGGCGAAATCGCGCAGCACCCGGTAACGGTAGATGCCCTGCGCCAGTTGCGCCTCAGCCAGCCGGGGTTGCAATTGCAGCGCGGTATCGGCCGCCCGTTTGACGGACTCTGCCGTGTAGAGCTCCGGCTCCACGCCGTTGAAATACAGATAGCCTGTGGTGTTCGCGAGGTCGGCCCAGGCAAGCGCGAATTTCGGGTCGAGACGGACCGCTTCGGTATAGGCAGCGATGACTTTGCGCATTGTCGCGTAGTCGTAGCCCTCTGTGCTGACTGCCCTGCCACGCAGATAAGCCTGGTACGCAGCGGAGTTGTCGGTTGCCTTTTGCGCCACCGCTTCCTGCTCGGCGCCGGTGAGCTTGGCATTCAGTTGTTCGGCGATCGCGCCAGCCACTTCGCCCTCGACACCGAAGATGTTCTCCAGCTTGCGATCGTAGCTTTCCGCCCAAAGATGATCGTCGCTTGCGGCGCGGATCAACTGCACGTTGACGTGCACGGCATCGCCGGCTTTCTGTACGCTGCCTTCGAGAATATTCGCCACGCCCAATTGTCGGCCGATCTCGGGCAGATTGTCCGGGCTGGTGGCGTAGTGCGCGGTCGAAGTCCGCGAGATGACTTTCAGCGCGCCGATCTTGGCCAGCCGAGTCAGGATTTCGTCCTGGATGCCTTGCGCGAAATAGGCATTGTCCGGGTCGCGGCTCAAGTTCTCGAAAGGCAGCACCGCGATCGACTTTTCCGGGATCGCGGCGGGTGCCGACGATGCTGCAGTCGCAGCAGGCAGCCGTATCGAACTTAGCGACCCGCTCATGCGAAGTGCCGGCAAAGCGCCAGAGAAATCCGCCGCCAAGGGCCAAGAGCAGCGCCAGAATCAGCAGCTCCGTGCCGGTCACGCGCTGCGCGCCGCGTTCCCCGTGATACCAGGCCAAACCAGCGCAACGAAAAATCCGACGACCAAAGCGAGCGTAATGCCGCGGCGCACGCCTTCCGGCCAGCCAAATTGCTGCGCGACAATGTCAATGCCCTGCAAAAGCGCGAACGCCGCTGCAATGTAGGCCACACCCCATTGCACCAACTTGCGCTGTTTCAGGCGTTGCAGGAATTCGTTCATCGCGCCGCACTTCTCTCACTGCCGGAATGTTTCGCCAACAACGTCTTGAAACGCGGATCGTTGCGAATCGAGTCCCAGACCGGATCGATCCGCAAGGTTGCGACAGAAACGGTCTCTCCACCCGAGGAGGAGAGGAGTTGCTCGAGATGGTCGATCGCGGATTGGGTTTCGCCGACTTGCGCCTCCACCCGAGCCAACCGCTCGAGATAGAACGCTCCGACGATGACATCGCGCGACATCGGCAGGAGGTCGACCGCGGCGCGGGCGGATTTCAAGGCCGCCTCCTTTTGGCCAAGCCCGGCAAAAACCAGTCCCAGATAGCTCTGCGCATCTGCCAGCTCGTGCGGTTTGTCGAGCAAGCCTTGCAATTCCCTTTCCGCCTCAAGAAAGGCCGAGCGAGCCGCGCCGGCGTCGCCCTTTAGCGCCAACGCCTCTCCGCGGAGCAAGCTAAGTGGCGCGAGGCTGTGCTCCCAACGGGTCATGAGCCAATTCGGTGCGTGAGCGATCGCCGCCAGTGCGGCGTCCGGCTGATGGGTCGTCATAGCCAGTTTATAGCGAAGGAGGGAAACGGAGCCCTGCGGATCGGTGTCACCGGGAATGGCCTCCAAGATGCGCGCGGCTGCCTCTGTGTCACCGCTGTACATCATGCTGGCGGCGCGCTGTTCTTGCGCCTCGATGTCACCCGGAAAGATCGCAAGCGAGCGCGCGTAAGCGGCGTCGGCTTCCGCATAACGGCGCAGAGCGGTGTAGGAATTAGCGACCTCGCGCGGGAGTAACGAGTTGCGCGGATCGAGCACCATCGCCCGCTGGATTTCCGGAACGCCACGGTCAGCGATGCCCTGGCGGCGATGCACGTAGCCGATCGCGGCCACGACCTCGGCGTCGTTAGGCAAGCTGGCCTGCGCGATGCCGAATTCGCGCAGCGCCGCCTCGTAGTCGCGGTGACACCAGTAGTGAACATAGCCCATCGCGAGATGCGCTTCGGGCAAATCCGGCTGCAAGACCAGGGCCCGTTCGGCCGCGGCCCGTGCGTCTTCGATTACCGCGCTGCCATTGTCCACGCCATACCAGTGCAGATAACTCTGGAGATAAGACAGGCGCGCACAGGCTAAGGCGAAACCGGGATCGGCTGCGATGGCGCGGTGGTACATCTCGGCGGCCGCTTTACCGTCCGTGACAGGATCCTTCGAGGCGCTATTCTGGAGCTGGCTGAAGAGATACTGGCCTTTCAGAAACAGATCGTAGGCTGCTGGATTTTTCGTCGGCACGTTCGTGATCCGCGCCGACTCCGCGGGCAGGAGCGTGGCCTTGAGCGCATCGGCGACGTTCTGCGCGACTTCGCTTTCGACGGAAAAAACGTTCTTGATGTCACGGTCGTAGGTCTCGGCCCAGAGGTGTGAATCATTCTCCGCTTCGATCAACTGCACGTTGACCCGAATGGCGCCGGCGTCTCTCTGCACGCTGCCTTCGAGAATGTTGGCGACGCCAAGCTGTTTGGCGATCTCCCGCAAGTTATCCGGCCGGCTGGCATAGCGCATGGTGGAAGTGCGCGAGATAACCTTCAGCGCGCTGATCTTGGCCAGCCGGGTGAGAATTTCATCCTGGATGCCATCGACAAAGTAGGCGTTATCCTTTTCGGCGCTAAGATTCTCAAAGGGCAGCACCGCGATGGACTTGGCCGGTATCGGCGGCGTCATGGCCGTTAAGGACGGAGCTGCAATTGTGGAAAAAACAGCCCTTGTCGCCGGTTTCGAGCGCAAGAACTGGAAGGCGAGCAAACCGGCTGCGACCACCGCCAGCGCGACCGTGACGCCCACCAGCTTGCGCCCGGCCTTGCGGGTGATGGAATCGTTAGGCAAGACTTCATCCGCGCGCTTAATTCCTTCCGGCGTGATCTCAAATGCCCACGAAAGAATGAGCGCCGCGGGAAAGCCGGAAACGATAACCACGACAAAGACCTTCATCACCCAAGGCGGTGCGTCGAAGGTCGGGAACAAAATTGACGCCGCCTGGAGAAGCAGCCAGGAAACGACCGCATAGGCCACGGCGACCTTGTAAACGTTGCGCCGCTTCAGCTCGGCGAAAAAGTTGCGCGGGTTCACCTCTGCGCCGCCCCTTTCAGCTCACTGACCTTCTGCACCAGCGCCTGAAAGCGCGGCGTGTCGCGCACGCTGTCGTAAAGCTGGTCGCCCTTTATCCACCAGAGGATGATATCCCGATCATCAAAGGCTTTCTCCAGCCAATCAAGGGCCTTCTCCTTTTCGCCCAGACCCAGATGGACCGTCGCTATGTTCGAAGGTGAGACGTAGCGCTGCTTCGCCATATCTTCCAGTTCGCGCAGGATCTGCTCCGCTTTATCACGATCACCCAGGATAGCAGAGGTATAGCCGAGAGAACCCCTATACCATGGCAGATCATCCAGCGTTGTGGCTTTCTGAAACTCCGCCCTGGCCTCCGCGGTCTTCCCTTTCCAAATCAAACACCAGCCCAGCACCGAGTGCGCGAAGGCATTATTCGGGTCCAAATCCAGGGTACTGCGGATTTGCGGGATCGCTTCGTCGGAGCGACGCGCCCAATAGTAAAAAAAGGCGAGATCCGTATTCATCAAAGGATTGAGCGGATCGAGTTGTAACGCCTTCTTCTCATTCGCAATCGCCTCATCAAACCGGCCCAGGGCTGCGAAGGTCCACCCATATTGGTCATAGGTCAGGGCAAGGTTCGGATTCAGCTCCACGGCACGATCGAGTTCTTTCTCGGAGCCCTTGAAGTCGAACGAAGTAAAGAGAGCTGTGCCCATGGAGAGATGGGCTTCGGCGAGATCCGGATCGAGCGCGAGCGCCTTCTGCGCCAGTTGCATTTGCCTGGCCCACGCTTCCTTCCCCGACATCAACTGCCCTCCGGCCCAGCCGTAAGCATCAGCCAGGCCGCAATAGGCGCGGACGAAGCCGGGATCCAATTGCAGCGCCTGCTCGAAGTCGCGGATCGCGTTCTTCCAGCCATCTTGCGTAAACTTGGCGAAATTATAGCGGCCCCGCAGATAAAGCCGCTGAGCTTCCGGGTTCTCGGTCGGCCGCTTGGCCAGGGCGCGCGCTTCATCGACCCCAAGTTGTAGCTGCAAAGCCGCGACCACCCGTTTTGCCACGTCGCTCTGGAAGTTAAGGATGTCCTTCATATCGCCGTCATAGGTCTCCGACCAGAGATGAAAACCGTCGGCCACATTGATGAGCTGGGCGGTAACTCTCAGCTTGTCGCCGGCTTTGCGCACACTGCCTTCCAGCACCGTGTTGACCTGCAGTTCCTGGCCAACCTTGCGAAAGATGTCCTCCTCATTCATGCCCTTGAAAGCGAAGGAGGAGCTGCGCCCCGGCACGCGCAGTTGTTTCACTTTCGTCAGCGCGTTGAGCAATTCTTCGGTCATGCCGTCGCTCAGATACTCATCCGTCTTGTCTGCGCTCATGTTCACGAACGGCAGCACCGCGATGCTTTTTTCCGGGACTGCTGTCGCGGCACTCTGGTGGAGCGGATTATTTGTTTTCGCTTTTGAACGCGAGTGAAGAATCGCGGGAGTGAAGATGAGGGCCGGAACCCCAAAGCAGATCAGAAAAATCAGGACGAGTAGGGGGATCCAAAAGGATCGACTTTTCGACGGCCCGGTTTTCCTCCGTTGCATCCGCTCAGCGAAGCGGGCAGGCGGCGCAGGGTTGCCGAGTTCATCGGTATAGAGATTGAACACGTGCAGGTGGACGCTATGCTTCACTTCGCATTCACCCAGATCGTGCAGCCGCGGCTGCCACTGGCGATATTGCTCCAGGTCTTCCGCAACCCGTCGCGAAAGAAGGATGTGACCGGCATCGCCGCAATCCATCACGCGCTGCGCCATATTAATACCAGCGCCGGCGATGTTGGTCCGCCCGCTCACATCCGTCACGTCGCTCACGGGCCCGCTGTGAATTCCCATTCGCACCGGAATCTCGGGGTGCGCCTTAAGCGCTTCTGCGATCTCGAGCGCACAGCGCGCCGGTTCCTCCGAGCCGTTGCGAAAGACGAGCGCCATTCCGTCTCCGGTCGGCAGCCTAACGAGTTGCTCGTTCGTCGCTTCGCGCACCTGCGCCGTCGCCAGCACGATGTCGGTCAACTGAGCCAGCCGCTCCTTCTGTTCCTCGATCAGGAGCTTGGAATAACCGACGATGTCGATGAACAGGACATGCCCGATCTCGAGCCGAAGATTGTTCTCAGATTCAGGCGCCATAATCATTCAAACCTTCCAACTCGTCAGAGCCGGTGCGGATCATTCTGGTTCTCCCGTCATAAAGCGCCTTTCCAGATTCTTGAAACGCGGATCGCCGCGCAGGGGATCGAGTCGCTTATCCGTTTTAGGGCTGCCGAAGTCGCCTTGGAGAAAGATGCTACGCTCGTCGAGGCTCTTCTCGAGCAGCCGCAACGCTTCTTCTTTCTCGCCCAAGGCAAGGTGAATGACCGCGAGCGCGTAGGGCGGCACCCAATGCTGCCGGGATTGAGTCGTTAGGTCATCGAGGATTTTCCTCACGTCAGCCTTCTTGCCCAGACGTGCCTTGACGGAAGCGAGTCGGGCCGCCCCGTTTGCGGTCCAATTTTTTTGCATTGATTTCTCATACTCAGCCGCCGCCCCTGTCAGGTCGCCCTTCCCTTCCAGGATTCCGCCCAGGATTTCATGGGCGACCCAGAAGGTGGGATCCATCTCCAGTGTCTTGTGCAGCTGCGCGACCCCTTCTCCCGACTGGCCGGACTCTCCTAAAACGCATCCGTACGAAGCATTGATGATGAGCGAAAGAGGATCGAGATCCTGCGCCCGTCGAAGCTCGGCGACGGCTTCGGCAAAGCGACCTTCGCCCTGGAGACATTCTCCATACCATTGATGGGCGGTCGCATAATTAGGGTTAAGCTCGATGGCCCGACGAAACTCCGGCTCGGCCTCGGCAAGTTGCACGTTAAACAGGAGTGCGTTCGCCAGGGAAGTATGGGCTTCGGCCAGGCTATCGTCGAGTTCTACCGCTTTTCGGGCGGCGGCCAGGGCGGCCGGAACATCCTCGTTAGGCGGAGTCGAGGCGTAGATCGGCAGGATGGCGTGCGCGTCGGCCAAGCCCGCATAAGCCAGCGCATAAGCCGGATCTTTCTCGATCGCCTGCTGAAAATAATCGATCGCTTTCCGCAGATTCTCTGGGGTGCGTTTGTTCCAAAAGAAGCGCCCTTTCAGATAGAGTTGATGCGCTTCGGGATTTTCCGTTGGACGGGCAGCCAACACTTTTTCCGCGCGGCCATTTAACTTTGCCTGCAGATTTTCCGCGACGGTTTTCGCGATCTCGCTTTCGACCGCAAAGATATCGGTCAATTTGCGGTCGTAAGTCTCTGCCCAAAGGTGGGCGTCGTTCAGCGCATTGATCAATTGAACATTCACGCGGACCTGGTCAGTCGACTTTTGAACGCTCCCTTCGAGGATATGCGCGACGCCCAGTTGCTGAGCGATCTCGCGTAAATTCCCGGGCGCGCTTTTGTATTTCTCGGTCGAGGTGCGCGAGATAACTTTGAAATCGCCGATCTTGGCCAGTCGGGTCAGAATTTCGTCCTGAATGCCCTCGCTGAAATATGCGTTCTCCGGGTCGTGACTCAGGTTCTCGAAGGGCAGGACGGCGATGGACTTGCTTTCGATGGGCGGGCCGGAAGAATGCGGGCCGGTCTTTTCCGAGATCGCCGATGGTTTCGGGCTCATGATTTGGAAAATCATCAGACCCGCCGCGAACACTGCCAGCATAATGGTGATTCCAACGATCTTTCGTCCTGTCCGGCGAGTGATAGACTGGTTAGGCGCGACTTCGGACTCGAGCTTGATTCCTTCCGATGTGAGTTCAAAGGCCCATGAGAGGGCGAGAGCGACGGGAAGCCCGAGAATGACCACCACGATGAGAAATTTCATCGCCCACGAAGGCGCGTCGAAAGCAGGCAGGAAAATGGAGGCGGCCTGAAGTAGAAGCCAGGCTACCACGACATAAGCGACCGCAACCTTGTATACATTTCGTCGCCTCAGCTCGGCAAAGAAGTCTTGAAGAGTCATAACGCTTTCTTCGCGAGATTTTTTGCGCGCCAGGCCTCCGCCCGCTGCCAGGACTCGATCATGCCCCACTCCGCCAGCTTGCGGCGGAACTCAGGCGACTCTCGCGGCATCAGTTCCTGGAATGTCCAAAGGATCATGTCGCGATAGATCGAGACCTCAGGCTTCAAGAGCGGCACTGCCTCGTCACCGCGCCCCAGCGCGCAGAGCAATAATCCGCGATAAAAATTCTCCTTGGGTGAATGCTCGAGCAGTGCCTCGGCTTCACGTCGCTGCCCGGTGGCGAGACATGCCTCGGCCAGCGAGACCGAGGTCCACTCTGGTTGGTCTGGTTGCCGTGCGAGTGTTTCCAGTATGCTCCGTCCCTCTTCCGCCCGACCAGCCCTAACCAAGGCCATGCCCTTAAAGCATAGGGCCTGCGGCGAACCGGGTTGGATGGCCAGCACTTGATCGAAGATCTTGAGGGCCTCCGGATACATGCCCAGCCAGGTAAGATAGCCACCGTAGTTGTCGAGAATACGCGGCGCCAACGGATCGAGTTCCACCGCCCGCTTCATTTCAACCATCGCCTCGTCGATGTAGCCTTCCTCAGACAGGTTGCGAGCGTACCACTGGTGGGCGGTGGCGAAATTCGGGTCGAGTTCGATGCTCCGCCGGTAAGCGTCCTTGCATTCAGTCCATCGGCCAAGGTTTTCCAGGACATTGCCTTTCGCCGCATAGCCTTCCGCCAAGTCGGGATCCAAAGCCAACGCCCGCTCGGCCCACTGCAGCGCTTGCTCGTTGAGTGCCCGACCTTCGCCTGTCATCGGATCTTTGCCCAACTCGACTGAACGAACGGACAGCACAAAGCCCATCGCGGCATCGGCCCGCGCAAAGTCAGGTTGCAGGCTGATCGCACGTTGTAGAAGCTGCTCCGCCCGGTCGAGGCTGGCTTCATTGCGCATGCCCCACAACCGCACCGCCTCGAGATAAAGTTGATAGGCCTCCGGATTGGGCGGCGTTTGGTTCTTCTTGATGCCTAACTTCAATTCAAGGTTCTTCGCGATCAGCCCAGCGATCTCCTCCTGGACGGCAAAGATATCCTTCAAGTCGCGGTTGAAATCATCCGACCAAACCTGGAAGCCGTCAGCCGCCTTGATCAGCTGCGCCGCGATGCGCACCTTCTCCCCCGACCGACGGACGCTGCCTTCGACGACATAGGCCACGCCCAGTTGCCGCGCGATCTCCGGGACGGGCGTGTCCTTGCCTTTGAAGTGGAAGGCCGAGGTCCGCGCTGTCACCTTCAGGCCCGGCACCTTGCCGAGCACGTTCAAGAGCTCCTCGCTCACGCTATCCGCGAACGACTCATTGCCCTTCTCCTCGCTAAGATTGGCGAAGGCGAGCACGGCAACGGATTTCTGATCGACCGCGCTCCCGGCAACGGACGCCGCCGGTGAAGCCAATGTTCCTGTAGCCTCCGTCGTCCTCGCTATTTTCGGACGCAGGAACTGGAAAGCGAACAAACCAGCCGCGATCACCGCCAGCGCAATTGTGATCCGGACGATTCTCCTCCCGGTTTTATGCGTGATTGACTCGTTAGGCGCGACATCCTCCTCACGCTTGATTCCTTCCGGCGTGATCTCAAAGGCCCACGACAGAACGAGCGCGATGGGAAAGCCGAGCAAGATGACGACGATAAAAGCCTTCATCACCCAGGAAGGTGCGTCGAAAGCAGGGAGGAAAATGGAGGCCGCCTGAAGGAGAAGCCACGCCACCACGACATAGGCGACCGCGACCTTGTAAACATTGCGGCGCTTCAACTCGGCGAAGAAGGAAGGCTTCTCGCTCATCGTTTCGCTTCCCCTGCGCGCGCCGGAAACTTCATTGCCTGGACGGGCGGCCAGGGCAGGCCAGATTCGGCGAGCCGGGCCTTGAAGTTGGGCGTAGCCTCGAGATCAAAGGGCGCGCCGCACAGACCATCGGAAGCGATCACGGCCAAGACCAAGCCGCCACCAGGCCGAGCATCGATTTCGGCCGCCAATCGATTTGCGGTGGCGCGATCGCCCCTGAGCGCGGCCTCGACTACGTCGTTCATTTGCCACATTTTGTAGAGCGATTTACTCCGGTCGACGCCTTGCAGAGCCGCATGGAGACTGGCAGCGCTTTCGCCCGTAGCCAGCCCAACCATGAGTCGGGCCCGGTAGTAGTTTTCTCCCGTGGCCTCCAACTTGGCTAGCTCGGCCTTGGCTTCGTCCACATGTCCAGACATGACTAAGGCCTGAACCCGATAAGCGCTGAACGTCGGCGTGCTGCCGTTTGCCTTCTCGGCCGCCGCCAGAATAGTTAGCGCCCGCTCCGGTTTCCCCGAGGCCAGCGCAGCGCGGACCCGGCTGTTAAAATTGATCGCGTTCAGCGGATCACAAACACTGACTCGTGCCAGGACGTCCTCGATCAGATCGCCATAACCAAAGATACTGGCAAAAACCGGCAGCCAGTCTGGCGCGCTGCATCCCGGCGCCCGTAAGGCGGCATCGATGCGAGCCGCGAGGCCATGCCAGTCATCGTCCACTAACTGTCGGTCAGCCAAAGTCAGGAGGCGTTGCTGTTCATCGTGACTATTAGCGGCCGAGAGATCAAGATAATGCAAAGCCTGTCGTTGCGCATCAAGGCGTTCCGCCTGCGGGCGGTCATCTGCCAGGATGATGTGGTCGTAGAGATCGGCTGCAGCGAAATAGGGCTGGGAAAAACCAGGCTCCAGCGCGATGGCATTATCGAACTCCTTGTTGGCCACGCGCAGACCATCGATGACGCTATGGCTACGCGCCGGGTTGTGCGCATCCGCGTAAAGCTTCAAGCCTTTTTGATAAGCGATGAAGGCATCCACATTCTTCACCCCGGCGGCGCGCATCTCTTCGCGCTGCTTGTCGTCAAGCACCACATCGAGCACGCCGGCGACCTGCTCGGCGATGTTTAGCTGCACTGCCAGGGTATCGGTCAGTGTGCGGTCGTAGGTCTGCGACCATAAGTGAATTCCATCGGAGGTGCGGATGAGCTGGGCGGTGATCCGAGCCCGCTCGCCTTCGCGCCGGACACTGCCTTCGAGCACGCTCGCGGCACCGAGCTTTTCGCCGATCGCGCGCAAGTCCTCGGTCCGTGCCTTTGAATTGAAACGAGGAGGTGCGCCCGACCACTCGCATGCCATCGATGCGGGCGAGCGAATTCAGAATTTCTTCGGAGAGACCGTCGGCAAAGTATTCGTTCTCTTTGTCCGAGGTCATGTTCACGAACGGCAGCACCGCGATGGATTTCTCCGCGCTCGTCGCCGCAGCCTTGTCAGAATTCGCGTTCGCGTCTTTGCGGAGCACGAGCTTGTCCGCCAAAAGGAGGATCACAGCCAGTGCAAGGATGGCGATGATCCAGCGATCGAGTCTCTTGCCCGTCTGGCGAGTGATAGACTCGTTAGGCGGAATTTCGCTCTCGAGTTGCAGGCCCTTGGGCGTCCACTCGTAGAACCAAGAGAGAAGGAGCGCGAAAGGAAAACCGATGATCGCTGCGACTACGATCCAGCGCATGACCCATTCGGCAACATGAAACAATGGAAAGACCTGGGTCGCGACCTGCACCAGGAGCCACGCCCCTGCCGCATAGAGCGCTCCCGCGCGGACGACGTTGCGGCGTTTGAGTTCGGCGAAGAAGGTCATCGGCACGTGAAGGCGTCGGGGCCGTCTTGAGGCGTTGGAGAGCACAGGTCCGGCCAGCGATTTTGCTTCCAGTAGTCGACCATTCCGATGCGTTTGGCGAAGCCCGGGAACGCCGGACTCTGCCGGGCCTTGCGCGACCAGTCATCGGGTTGCCAGAGAAAGTTGAGATACGCATCGGACAGCCCCGTCGTGCTCTGCTCGTACTCTGCAAACGAGCGCTCGGGTTCGCTCAGCATGAGGAGAAACGTGGGCACGTACTGTTCGTCCTTTCGCGCAGCGATCACGTCCAACGCCGCGGCCCGCTCCGCCGCGCCCAGATACATGCCACGGTAGATCGTCTGCAAGTCAGGGGATGAAAATTTCGCGCCGATCGCAGTGTATCCACGGGCAAACTCTGTCGCGCCCGTGATCGAAATCGCCCTTTATCGCCAATAGTCGACGCGAGTGTGCCGCCGCCAAGGGCGAACCCCAGGGCATTGGCGCGCATGGCCAGCTTGGACGCGGTCGCCGCATCGTTCGCTCGCCAGCGCATTGCCCCTTTGTAAAACACGACGCGGCCGCTCGCCGGGTCACGAACGAGGATATGGTCGAGAAGGCCTTCCGCCTCCGTCGTGCGCCCCATTGCCGCAAGCTGATTCGCGGCCCAGTAATTCGCGGTGTCGTCATCTGGATCGAGCGCGAGAGCGCGCGCGGCCGGTGCGACCATCTCGACATAACGACGACGCGAGAACGCAATGTAGCCAAGCGCCGCGTAGGCTTCCGCATTGTCGGGATCGAGCGCAATCGCGCGAGTCGCATCCGATTCCGCCATCGTTAGGTTCTCAGCCCAGTCGCCGCCGACGTACTGCGGCAGGACAGCATGTGCCACGGCCAGCTTCGACCAGGCACGCGCGAACTTCGGGTCGAGCGCCGTGACCTTGTCCAGTTTCGCGATGGCGCGCGGCAAGTTATCACCCACCCTGGCGTTGACCAGAGTCCGCGCTTCGATAAAAAGTGCATAGGCCTCGGCGTTATCGGTTGTCTTATCGACCAGTCGTTGCTGACCGTTCTCACCCAGAACGACGTCTAACTGACTGGCAATATCGCGGGCGCAGGATTCCTGGAGATTGAAAACCTCAGCTAGCTTGCCGTCGTAAGTGTTAGACCATTCCTGCACGCCGTCGGAAGTCTGCAACAAAGTGGTTGTGATGCGAAGTTGATCGCCCTGATTACGAACCGAGCCTTCCAACACATGGGCGACACCAAGATCCGCGCCGATTTCCTGCAGGCTCCCGTCCTTGCCTTTGTAGTGAAACGACGAGGCACGTCCGACCACTTTCAGTTTCTTGAGTCGTGTCAGCGCGTTGAGGATTTCCTCGGCCATGCCATCGGAAAATGATTCCTGGTCATGTTTGGGCGAAAGGTCGGCGAAGGGGAGGACGGCAATTGATTTCCCCGGAATCGGTGTCGCCGCCGATCTACCATCGGCGGTCTTGGTCCCGTCGCGATGGAGGACGAATTGATTGGCCAGCAACAACACGACCGCCAGGCCGAGGATGGCGATAATCCAGCGGTCAAGCTTCCGGCCTGTCTGACGAGTGATAGAGTCGTTAGGCAAAATTTCACTTTCGAGCTTGAGACCCTGCGGAGTCCACTCGTAGAACCACGAAAAGAGGAGCGCGCATGGAAATCCCATGATCGCCGCGACCACGATCCAGCGCACGACCCATTCGGCGATGTGAAAGAAGGGAAAGACCTGGGTGGCGATTTGCACGAGGAGCCACGCGCTCGCAGCGTAAAACGCGGCCGCCCTGAGTACATTGCGGCGTTTCAGTTCGGCGAAAAAAGACATCTTAATGCACCGGCGCGGCATCGATACCGCACTCGAAATCCGTCTCACCCAACGGACGGCATCCGGCGGGCCAGCCTTTCTCGCGCCAATACGCCGGCAGGCCGAAGCGCACCAGCATGGCCTTGACCCGCGGATCGCGCAGCATCGCGCGGCCCCCCGACCTGCTGGCATAGAGATCAGGGAAGTAGTACTGCTGGGGTATCGCTCCGAGAGTCTCGATGTAGGCGTTGTAACCGTCTATGTCCTGACGGGCGATGAAGTAATTGGTCGCTTCGCCCGGTGGTGCGTCGGCAATTGCCGCGCGCAATTTGACTGGGTCGACCCCCGGCTCGCCCAGCGCCCCCTGCAGCAACGTTTGCGCAAACGCGGCTTCCTTGGGCCAGCGCACCACTATTTCCGCGAGCGCGGCCCGCGCTTCGTCGGTCCGTCCCTGGGCGAGGGCGTAGTCGAGCAATCCGAATTTGCCTATGTAGTTCCCGGGAGCGATGGCACGGAATTGTCGCACGGCCTCCTCGACCTCCGCGCGCCGGTCGAGCGCGATCGCGACCCGCAGGATACGGTTCCAGCCGATGCCGAAGTAAGGATCGAGCGTCACCAACTGGCGCGCCGCGCGCATTGAATCCTCCAGGCGGCCGACCTCGTAGAGAAGCTCCGAGTAATCCTCCCGGATATCCGGATAACTCGGGTCGAGCTGCATCCCGCGCAGGTAATGTTGCTCGGCGTCGGCGTAGCGGAACCGCGCCCGGGCGACGTTGCCGAGCGCGTGTTCGGTGGTCGCGGCGTCGGGTTCCAGTGCGGCGGCGCGTTCCGCCGCGGCCGCCTGCCCGGCAAGGAACTCCGCCGCGAGCGCAGGCGTCATGTGGTGGGTGAACCAAAAACTCACTTCATACGTGAGCGAGAGCGATGACCAAGCCGCGGCAAATTCCGGAGCCTTCGCGACCGCTGCCTTGAGGTGCGCGATCGCGGAAGGCAGGTCACGGCGCTCGCGCAGAAGCGCGCGGCCCTTGAGATACTCGTCGTAGGCTTCGGGATCGATCGGCGCCCGCGGCGCGACCGACGCGGAAACGCCTAACGAGAGTTTAAGCGCAGCACCAATGCGTCGCGCGATCTCGTCCTGCAAAGCGAAAACTCTTTCCAGCTTGCGATCGTAGGTCTCCGACCAAATATGAAAGCCATCGGTGACGCGCACCAACTGCGCCGTGATCCGCACGTCCTCTCCGTCACGACGCACGCTGCCCTCGACGATGTTCGTGACGCCGAGTTTGCGGCCGATCTCGCGGATGTCGCCGCCTTGGCCTTTGAACTGAAACACTGAGGTGCGCGCCACGACCTTGAGTTGCGGCACCTTGGCGAGCACGTTCAAGAGCTCTTCGGTCATGCCGTCCGAGAAATAATCCTGGTCGGTTTTGCCGCTCATATTGGCAAAGGGTAGGACAGCAATCGAATTCCGATCGGCGACGACCGGCGTAGCCACGTCGCCTTTGCGGAATGACGGTTGGCCGTAGAAATACCAGCCCAAGGCCAGCACGATGAGCAGCGCAGCGGCGGCGAAGAGACGCTTGCTCCCCGAAGTGTCGGTATCGAGCCTCACGCCTTCGGGTGTGATATCGAAGACCCACGCCATCACGACCGCGATCGGAAAACCGAGCAGGGCGATCAGGATAAAGATGCGCAGCGCCCACGGCGGAGCATCGAATGCCGGAAAGCCGATCGAAGCCGCCTGTACCGCCAGCCAGGCGACGACCAGATAGGCCGCGCCAACTTTGAATACCTTGCGGCGCTTAAGCTCGTCGAACAGGCTCATCGGATCCTCCCGCATCGAAAACCGGCAGCGGCGTTCCTGCCAACTGAACAAACAGCCGCGAACACAATCCCGGCATACCCACAACGTTGCGGCGATTCAATTGCGTGAAGAAGTCGTTCGGGTTCAAAGTCTTTTTGTCCGGGCGGAGCTTCCACTAACGGCAAATGGTTGCAAATGACGAAAGCGACCTCGCGATCGTTACGCAGCAAGCGCGTTTGAAATCGGCTGAATTGCGTCATGACAGCCGCTGTTAGGCAGGCGCCTACCGACACCTAATCAGACGGCAGCAGAAATACGGCCCATCCTTACAGAGAGGCTTGGCTCGAAACAAGCATGTGCGATCGCAATCTGGTAAATATTGCGCCGCTTTGGCTCGGCGAGGAAACAATCTGAGTTCACCACAATGTGGTTCGTTTATGGTCCGTTCCCGCGCGGTGTGATGCCCAGCGCTTTCTCGATCGCGGCCGGGTCGTAGACTTTTCCGCCCTTGATCACCGTCGTGATCTTGCGGAAATCGCGAATGTTTTTCGTCGGATCACCATCGACGAGAATCATGTCGGCCAGTTTTCCCGCGGCAATGACACCGCGGTCTTTGTTCACACCCATGACCAGCGCCGGCGTCCATGTCGCCATGCGCAGAACCTCGGCCGGAGCGATCCCGGCGCGAACATAGAGCTCGAGCTCGTGATGGAGCATGTAACCGGCGAGCGCGTCCGTCCCCGGGATAATCGTGACGCCGGCATCGTAAAGAGCCTTGAGCAAGCGCAGCATCGCGGGGAAGGCTTCGCGATAGGCGGCTGCTTTGTCGGCCGGAACTTCAAGTGCACCGCTCAGCATCGAGCGCCGGACCTGGGGCGGAAACCGCGGCACGATGTCTTCCAAGCCGGGCGTGACAGCGTTCGGGTCGCCGCAGAAGAGGCCTTCAAAGGCGCTCATCGTCGGATCGAGCACGGTGTGATGCCGTCTTAGGAAATCGATGAACTCGCGCACCTGAGGCTTATCCGGCGTGAACTCGCGCGCGTGCTCGGCCACCTTGATAAAGCGATCGCGATTGCGCGTCTCCTTTACTTCCGGAAAGAGAAAGTTCAGCTCGATAAAATTAAGATGCTGGATCTCATCCGCGCCGCCCTCGACGAATTGGCGCGCTGACATGAACGCCGGGACGTGCCCGCTCACCCGCATCCCGCGCGCATGCGCATGATCGGCGATGATCGGAACCAGCTCAGGTTTGACGGAGGAATAAATCTTGATCTGGACGTAGCCGTGGTCGGCGTACCAGTCGACGTCGCGGATCGCCTGCTCGGCGGTATCGACCCGCATCTTGGTCGGGCCGGCGAACTCCCCGGTGCCGTCGATAATGCCGGCTTTCAAAACGCGCGGGCCAAGCTCGCGACCGTCATCAAAGCGCGCGACACGCTGCAAAAAACTGTCGGTGTCGTTCGCCATGTCGCGCGCGCTGGTCACGCCGTTGGCCAGATCGAGCGGGCCATCGACGTCGCTAAAGTGCTGGTGGTTGTCCCACAACCCGGGCATCAGGAACCGGCCATGCGCGTCGATGACCTCGGCGTCGGCTGTTGGCTTCAGGTCGGCGTCCGCAACCACTCGCACGATTCGATCGCCGCGCACCAGAACACTCGTCCCCGGAGTCACACTCAAGTCGCGCGGATCGAAGAGGCGGGCGTTGCGGATGACGAGGTCGGCTTTCGGCGTGTGGGCAAGTTCGTGCGCGATCCGCTCCGACCACTCGTCGTCGGTTTTCTGCTGAGCCGTTTGCAGTTGCGCCACTGCCGCTTCGTATTGAGCCGGCACCACCGAGAACCAAGTCGATATGGACACCGTATTACCGTCCTGGTCGAGCCAGATCGATTGCGGCGAAAAGCCAAGACCCGTAATGCGGTACTGGGTCAAGTCGCCCTTCCCGGAAGCGACGTTTGTCTTGCCTGCCTCCTCGATGCCTCGCTTCGCCGGCCGGGAGCAGCGCCAGTTTGTGGTTTGGCGCTTTGAGCAAAGCACGCGCGAGCACACCGAGGAATTCCGGCGGCGCATTGATCGGCAGATAGAATGCCTTGCCAGTAACCTCCTGCTCACCGTGTTCGCTCCGGCTTTTCCAGCTTGCTCGGCCGTTCTTGATTTCGAAGCGCTCTTCGACCGGCGCTTTCATGTAGTCATTGCCGCGGCCTTCGTACTCGATCGGGACACCGTCGGCATCGAGTTTCCAGGTGGCAACGATGTGATCGCCTCGCCCGCGATCGTTGTAGGAATATTCAGCTCGCACGGCACCACCAGGCTCCTCCCGCACGGTTTGTGTCCCGGCCGCGTTACCCTGGATGAGTATCTTGTCCGTGCGCTCGGCGGCAGAGAGATGCGCTGCTCCCGCGAGCGCAAAGATGCATGCAATGAAATTTCTCATGAGAATAGGTCCTCAGTGAGTCTCAGTGCTGCGCCTCACCCTGTCACGCCCGAACGATCAACCAACAAGAAATGACCAATAACCATTGGCCAGCCGATGCATGTCGCCTCAATTAGATTGCGTCTTGATCTTTAGCGGCAATAAACTCTTAGAATGAGTACAGGATTCCAAATCACGGGCACCAACCCGGCAGCGCTCTTTACCCTCAAAGTGCACCGTGGCGAAGGAATGGCCTTGCTCGCCATGAACTGGAAAGCCGGTACCCCCTCCAAAGACTTCGTCGGCTTCGCCATCGAATATCGGGAGCCAGGAGGTAATCGTTTCTATCCTCTCAATAACCGCATTGCCTTTCCCGACAGCAGCGGCGGAGTCAACCCGAACAAGCTCTCCACCCGCCTCTCTCCCATCCAGAAGTTCCGTTGGGTCCACTTCCCACGCTTCGCCGACCTTCCCGGCGCTTTCCTCTATCGCGTCACCCCTGTGTTTATGAACTCCTTCGATGAACTCAGCTACGGCGACTTTCAGGAGGCAGCCATCGAGCTTCGCCGCGAGACCTATCCCGAACAACTCAATGTCACCTTCACCCGGGGCTTTGTCGTCTCCCAGGCCTTCGTCGATCGCTATGGTGGCGATGATCCTGATCAGGCGCTCGCCACCCTGCTCCCGCCGAAAGCCGATCAGGGTCTTGACTTCATTCCCACGCACCCCAAGGCCGCCGATGCCTATGACTGGATGGGCTTCGAAGCGCGCCAGGCTATTCTCGACCTCCTCGATCAAGCCATCGCCGATCCCCTGGCCCAGGTCCGCGTCGTCGCCTACGATTTGAACGAACCCGAGATCGTTACCCGGCTCGAGCATCTCGGCACTCGCCTCAAAGTGATCATCGACAACAGCGACGATCACGGCAAACCCTCCGCCGCCGAGAACGTGGCGGAGCAACGCCTGATCGCCTCCGCCGGTGCCGCTAATGTCAAGCGTCAGCACATGGGCGGCCTCCAGCACAACAAGACCATCGTCGTCGAGAGCCCCACTCTTAAAGCCGCCGTTTGCGGCTCGACCAACCTCTCCTGGCGAGGGTTCTTTGTGCAGAACAACAATGCCGTCGTCCTCCAGGGCGACAGCGCCGTCCGCCTCTTCATGGACGCCTTCGATAACTATTGGAACCACGAAACCCCGGGAACCTTCGGCAAAACCCCATCCGCGGTTTGGAATCCAATCGAGCTTCCCGGCATCGACGCTCAGATTGTTTTCTCGCCCCACCTGAAAAAGAACGCCCTCATTCCCTCCATCGCCAGCGACATGGCCGAGGGCACCACCTCCAGCCTCCTATTCTCCCTCGCCTTTCTCTATATGACTCCCGGCCCCATTAAGAACGCCATCAAACAACTCCAGGACGAGAACCGCATCTTCAGCTACGGCATCTCCGATGCCGGCGTGAAAGGCCTGGAACTCACCAAGCCCGACGGCACTGTCAGCGTCATCGGCACGGCCGCACTGAAAAAGAACCTGCCCGAGCCTTTCAAGACAGAAACTTCCGGAGGCAGTGGCGCGCTCATGCACCACAAGTTCGTCGTCATCGACTTCGACCAACCCTCCGCCCGCGTCTATCTTGGATCGTTCAACTTTTCCGGTGCGGCTGACACCTCCAACGGCGAGAACCTCCTACTCATCCGCGATCGCCGGATCGCCACCGCCTACATGATCGAAGCGCTGCGCATCTTCGATCACTACCATTTCCGGGTCGTCCAGTCCGATGCCACGAAAGCGCGCAAGACGCTCCAACTCCACAAGCCTCCGCGCCACACCGGCGAAGTCGCCTGGTGGGAAGAAGACTTCCTCGACGCTCTCAAAATCCGCGATCGCGAATTATTCGCGTAACCACGTCCTCGCTGCCTGCACGAGCAGCAATACGCCGACCAGGTAGAGTCCGGTCCGGCGATGTGCACGACATTGCGGCGTTTGAGCTCGCCGAGGAATGACCTGCTCATGGCTTGACCTAGACCTATGCCTGAGGCACTGCGCCATCGTCGATCAACTTCTGAAAACGCGGATCCTTACGGATCGGATCCCATGCCGGGTCGAGGCGAAGGATGGCCGGGCTCAGCAAGCTGATTTCGCTTTGCAACAGATGCTCGATCAGCGGCAGCGCGTGATCGGCGTCGCCGTTCATGGCATAGGTCTTGGCCAGAAATCCCTGCCACACCGGACCCTCCAGGGTGTCGGTCGACTCAGGAATCAGGGCTGTCGCACGCTGCGCTTCGGCGACGGATTCGTCACGCTCGCCCAAACCAGCATCGGCCCACGACAGCGCCACATGCCAGGCCGCTTCGACGTTGCGGTTAGCCTGCGGTTCAGAGAGCGCGGCCTGGGCGCGCGCCTGCACCTGACGATAAAACTCCGCCGCCGCTGCCGGCGACCCATCGCGTTGCTCGCTTAAACCCAAGAGCAGCTGCCACTCCACATTTGCCGGGACGTAGCCACACAGGCTGATCGGCAGCAGCGAATCATCCTTGCTCGCGATCGCGCGGCGGAACAAGGTCGAGGCAGTCTTGTAATCGCGCTCGAATAACGCCTGGAGAGCTCGCAGCCCTATGACCGCTGGGCCATCGGACTTGATCGACGCCAGCATCTTTTCACCGCCGGCAATCCCGTCCAGGTTCCACGCGGAATAGAGCCTGAGCATAAGCAAGCTTGGATCGGCGGGTTGCCAGGTCAGGCCCGCATCAAGCACGGGCACCGCTTCCTGGAAGTGGTGCAACAGGACCAAGGTCAGGCCAAGTTCTATCGCAAAGGAAACGCCATTCGGGTTCAGTGTCCGGGCCCGCTTGAAATCGGCCACGGATGCATCGAAAAGCCCGAGCCGGCGCTCGAGCAACGCCGTGAAATACCAGACCTCATCATCGTTAGGCAGGGACTGTTGCAAGGAGCGCCAGATATTTAACGAAGCAGCGAAATCGCGATCGCCGAAATAGACATATAGTGCGTGCGCCTTTTGCACTCTAGGCAGGCCCGGTTCCAGCGCGGCGGCCCGATCCAGCGCCGACTTGGCCGCAGCCAATCGAGCCGCTGTCGGATCGAACCCCGACCAGTAAATCCAGGAGTTCGTGATGGATAATTGCGCCCAGGCTTCGGCAAAACCAGGGTCTAATTTCACCGCGTTCTCGAGCGAATCGAGAACGCGTTCGGTGTTTAGTCGGTCGTAGGACGAGCCGAGCAGCAGGCTCCGGGCTTTCAGGAAGGCGTCGTAGGCCGCGGGATTATCGGTTGGCTTTTTCGTCAACGCGGCCCGCTCATCGCGCGTCAATTGAGCCTGGAGCGACGACGCGATCTTCTCCGCCACTTCGGTCTCCACCGCAAACACATCCTCCAACGTGCGGTCGTAGGTTTCGGCCCAGAGATGGTCGTCGCTCGCTGCGTCAATTAACTGCACGTTGACGCGGACGCGTGTGCCCGATTTCTGCACACTGCCCTCGAGGACGTGGGCAACACCGAGCTGCTGACCGATTTCCGCCAGATTCTGCGGCCGGCTGCCATAGCCTTGGGTCGAGGTCCGCGAGATCACCTTCAAATCGCCGATCTTGGCCAGTCCGGTCAGGATTTCATCCTGGATACCGTCGGCAAAATAGGCGTTGTCCTTGTCAGCACTAAGGTTTTCAAAGGGCAGAACGGCGACGGATTTGGCCGGGATCGCGCCGACCGTCTGGGACGGCGTGGGTCTGAGGTCGGGCGTCATGGCCACTTCCGCAGGCGCTGCGGCGGACGTTGCGGCCGGCTGGGACGGCATGTCGGAAAATCGCCAGAGCAGCACGCCGCCAATAGCCAGGATCACCGCCAGGATTAACAGCTTCGGGACCGCTGACTTTTTGGGCGCCCCGCTCGCCGTGATACCATGCCAGGAGCAGTGCGACAAAAAAGCCGATGACAAGCGCAAGCGTGATACCGCGCCGCAATCCTTCCGGCCAGCCGAACTGCTGGGCGATAATGTCGATCCCCTGCAACAAGGCGAACGCCGCGACAATGTAGGCGATCGCCCACTGCACCAGTTTGCGTTGTCTCAGGCGTTGCAGGAATTCATTCATGTCGCTGCACCGACGGTACTCTTGATTGCTTCTGTCAGCGCCCGAAAGCACGATTCCGTTGTCTCACTTTCCGCGAGGAATTCAAGGTGCTCTTTGGCCCGGTAGCCGAGCTAATCCAGTTTACCCTGGACGCGTTGCACCATCGTCACCGCGCCCATGAGGACGAGCGCCGCGACGATCTGATGCGGACGAAGCGCAGCGTGGAAGAATCCCCAGGTAATGCAAACCGCCGCGAGGGTCTGCATCATTTCGAAGTAACCGGCCGTTGAGGCCCTCGTCAGGCGCAACCCTGCGAAGTAAATCAAGAGCGGGATACCACCGGAAATCGTCGCAAGAAGCAGCAGAGCGCCGATTGCCGTCGTCGGGTTTGCCTGAGCTGCGGCCGGCCAAAGGGAGGCGCCGTGCAGTTTGCCAGCGAAGAGCAGGATCAACGTCATGCAAAACAATCCAACGACGATACGCAAACTCGAAGCGAGCCGGAGCGACATGCCGGTCATCACACCCCGGCCGGCCACGGTCGAGAGGCCCCAAAAAAGCGCGCAGATCAGCGCGAAGCCGGTGCCGCGATTCAAGCCCGCTTGTTCGAACGACACCCCGATGCGTTCCGGATGATCCACGGAAAGAAAAACGCCGGCGAGAATGGCAATAGCGGCGAAGAGGTAGAAGCGCGACGCGAGCCGATCGCTGAAGAGCAAACAGGCGCCAATGGTCGAAATCACCGGCTGGATGTTGAGGATGACATTCACGACCGTCGGATTTCCGTGCTTGAGCGCGAGGGTGAAGAAAATCGTCCCCACAGCCGAGCCGGCGAACCCGGAAAAGATCAAAAAGCCCCAGGTCCGGAGGTCGATCCTCGGGATCTCGCGAAGTTGCATCAGGAGGAGGGGCAAAAAGATGAGGAGAATCAACACGTGTTCCCAAAAAACGATCACCTCGGCGTCGAACAGATTGTTCAGCGGGATGCGCCAGGCGCTTTCCGTGCCCCAAAGCGCGGCGCCGAGCGCGACGAGCCAGGGACCATACTTGACGCTGCTCGCCGGCCGGTTTGTCATGCCAAAAGGGTGTATCGTCCGCGCCGCAGCGCGTCAACGATTGCTCGGACGACATCGAGCGGTGCACGCGCCGTTTTGTCATCCCGACGCGCGGAAACGCGGAGGGATCTTTCTTCTGCAATCCACGGGTTGTTATGGTTCCAATCGGGCCTTCTGCAACTGTGAGGTCCCTCGGCGCGCCACGCCGGCTTCGGGATGACAAGTCGGGCGATCTGACAAGACGGTGAGATGACGCAATCTTCGGTCACGACATGAACCCAGCGGCCACCAGATTGGCGAATTTGTTAGGCGAGGCGGAAGCTCTCCTGCCCCGCTATCTCGAGGCCACCGAGGACTGGTGCACGAGAAGAAAGGAATCCGCCGGAGCGAACTGTTCTTCTTCTACGCTTTGGTTGCCGGCCTGAATCCGGTGAGGATTATTGAATCGGGCCGGGCGCGCGCCCAAAGCACACTGGTCCTGGCGCGACTCTTCCCGAGAGCTTCAATCGTTAGTCTGGAGTCGGACCCGACTTCACCCGATGTGAAGATCGCCGCCGAAAGGTTGCGTGAGTGCGGCAATGTCGATTGTCGCTTCGGCGATTCACTTCTTCTTCTGCCCAAGCTGGTCGAGGCGGGCGACGTCGTTCTGATAGATGGTCCGAAAGATTTTCGCGCCTTGAAACTGGCTTTTCGACTCCTGCGCAGCGGCAAACCCCTGGCTGTCTTTGTGCACGATCTCTGGCTGGGCTCTCCCGCGCGGCGCTTTGTCGATCGCTATCTGCCGTCCGCACTTCTGAGCGATGACCCGGAATGGGTCCAACGCTACGCCTCGCTCGATTCCAGCCGTCGAGCGCCACCGCCGGTGTCAAACGCCGTGCGCCACGTTTACGGCGCAACCATGGGCTGTTTCGAGGCCAGCCAGGAAAACTACTCGCTCCGGCTTCTTCAGAGTAGCGCGGCGCAAGGCGCTGATCGAATCCGCGAAACCGCCCGCAAGATTCTCCGTCGCCCACTCAACCGTGCGACCGAAAGATTTCGCGACGTTTCCAAACCAAACCGGCCGGTGTTAGGGCCATCGCAGCAGCCATGCCCCGCGCTCACTGCAGTCGAGATCGGTGATCTCGGATTTCGATTAACCGGAGCGCGATGGCTGGGTTCTGCGGGGGCGTAACTAGGCTAGGCGAATTGCAAGAGTAGCTTCGGAACTCAGTATCCTGAATGTAGCCGATAGTGCTGAATCCACTAGACGATTCAGGGTCATCGCGTAACGCGATGATCGTGGGAAAGGGCGAAATCCATCGGTTCTAGGTCAAGACTTCGGTTTCCGGATGACGGTTGACCCAAGCATACCATTGCAGCGGATACGACGGGACAAAAATCAGCCGCTCGCCTGCGCGCACCCCGGCGGTGCAGACACCCTCGAGATTCCACGTGGAGCGACTGCGGACATCGCGCCATTGCCTCGGCGCAGTGCGCACCATATCTTCTTCCGCGCGGTAAGCGCCGCAACCGCGGCTGGCATCGTCGTAAAAAAGTGTCACCGTGGTTTCCCCACCCACCTTGGCCTGCGCAATCCCCGGGCCGGCCATCTTTTCAAATGGGAAAAACATAGCTGCCCCGTCCGAGCTGGACACCGAGCCCCATGCTGTGCGGAGCGAGCGCTTCCCCGCCGGGCACGCGCGGGCGGACGTGCAGGCGGAACGCCCTTTTTTTCTCGCCCATCAAGTGCCGGAAATAGGTCCAGGCAAATGCTTCGTCCGGCGCCAGCGCCAGCGTGCCCGGCCGCATCTCCCGCCATTGCTGCCAGGCCATTTGGAAGACCTGCAAATGATCGAGTTGCCTGCCCGCGTCGGGCCCTTCCAAGGCCTCGCCGGTCAGGTGCGACCAGACCGTGCGCGTCTCGCGGTCGGTGATAACCATCGCGCCGTCGATTTCGACTCAGCGTCGTTAGGCTACTCCGATCCGGCAAGCGCCCGTCGCATTGCCGCGATCGGGGCTGGACGATCAAACCAAAGCTCAAAAGCGATCGCTCCCTGGTGTAGCAACATCGTTAGTCCGTTGGCTCCGCGCGCGCCGGCCTCGGCCGCGGCGGCGAGCAGCCGCGTCGGAGTCTTCTTATAGAGGAGGTCGTAAACCATCAGGTGCGGCGCGATCAGCGCGTGCGGCAGGGGCGACCGATCCGACTGTCTCAGACCGAGCGTCGTTGCGTTAACGACCAGATCGGTGCGAGCGAGCTGCACTTCGAAGTGACCGCTCCTCCCAGGGAACCGCCTCCAGCCGCGCCGCCGGACCGAGCACGCGCGGTCCGCTAAAGTAACCCGCCAGTTCGCGCGCCAGCGCCTGCGCTTTGTCGAAGGTGCGATTCACGAGCACGAGACGCTCGCAATTTTCCGAGGCGCATTGGTAGGCGAGAGCGCGTCCCGCTCCCCCACCCGCTCCGAGCAAGAGGACGCGCAAATCGCGCAGATCGACGGAGAATTCCTCCCGAATGGCCCGCTCGAACCCGGGCCCGTCAGTATTCCAGCCTAACGAATGTCCGTCGCGGAAGACGATCGTGTTGATCGCGCCGATCTTTCGCGCCCGTTCCTCCACGTCGTCGACGAAGGAGAGCGCCGCGATCTTGTGCGGCACGGTCAGATTAAGGCCGACGAAGTCGATCTCGCGCAGGAGTCGGATTGCCGTCTCCAATTCGTCAGGCGCGATCTGGAACGGCGCATACCGCAGGGCGACGCCGCACTCCTGCAACGCCGCGTTTTGCATTTCCGGTGAAAGCGAATGCGCCACCGGATCGCCCAATACGCCGAGGCGGATCGGCGGCGAGATGTCGGCGCGTTTTTTTCTTCCAATCGCGAAGGTCGGAGAGAGTGTAGATACGTCATTCCGTGCACGGGTCGCAGGAACGGAATCACTCGAGCGCGGGCTCGGGATGACAACCGAGCGCGCCGTGGTTAACGTCGCGCCACAGCATGTCTGCACCAGCGACTGACCAGCCTGCCCCATCCGATTTCATCCGCGATATCGTCGCAGAAGATGTGCGAAGCGGAAAGCGCACGAAAATTCACACTCGCTTCCCACCAGAGCCGAACGGCTACCTCCACATCGGCCACACCAAGGCGATCTGCCTCAATTTTGGGATCGCGCGCGAATTTGGCGGCATCTGCAACGTGCGGATGGACGACACCAATCCGGAAAAAGAAGAGACGGAATTCATCGACTCCATCATGGCCGATATCCGTTGGCTGATCGACGGCTGGGCGGATAAAAATCTCGGACTGAAAGGCGACGGCTCTCCGCTCTTTGCCTCAGATTATTTCGATCAAATCTACGAATTCGCTGAGCAGCTCGTGCGCAAAGGCAAAGCCTACGTCTGCGATATGACGCCGGGACAAACCGACGAATACCGGCGACTCGGAAAGGATGGACCCTTTCAAAACCGCTCTGTGGAAGAAAACCTCGACCTGCTCGCGCGCATGAAGGCAGGTGAATTTCCCGACGGCGCGCGGACTTTGCGCGCCAGGATCGACATGCAGGCGCCTAACGTTTGGCTGCGCGACCCGGTCCTCTATCGCATCCGGCACGCCGCACATCATCAAACCGGAGACAAGTGGTGCATTTACCCGCTTTACGATTTCGCGCATGGACTGAGCGATTACCTCGAAGGCATTACCCACTCGCTTTGCACGCTGGAATTCGAAGTCCATCGCCCGCTCTACGACTGGATCCTGGAGTCGCTCGATCTCCCGCGCCCGCTTCCGCACCAATACGAATTCGCGCGCCTCAACCTCACCTACACCGTGATGAGCAAGCGCAAACTCATGCAGTTGGTCGATGAAGGGCTCGTCCAGGGATGGGACGATCCGCGCCTGCCGACCATCTCCGGGATGCGGCGGCGTGGCGTGACCGCGAGCGTTCTGCGTGACTTCGCCTACCGAATCGGAATCACGAAATATCCGTCGATGACGGAGGTCGACGCGCTCGAGTACGCGATGCGCGACGAGTTTAACAAGACCGCGCTGCGCCGGCTCGCGGTGCTGCGACCGCTCAAAGTCGTCATCACCAACTATCCCGAGGGAAAAACCGAGGAACTTGATGCCGTCAACAATCCGGAGGATGCCGGCTCTGGCACGCGCAAGGTGCCATTTTCCCGCGAGCTCTTCATCGAGCAGCGCCGATTTCATGGAGATGCCGCCGCCGAAATATTTCCGGCTCAAGCCCGGCGGCGAAGTGCGCCTGAAGTACGCCTACATCATCAAGTGCGACGAAGTCATCAAAGACTCGTCAGGCAACGTCACCGAACTGCGCTGCACGGCCGATCTGGAGAGCAAATCGGGCGGCGCGACTTCCAATCGCAAGATCAAGGGCACGATCCATTGGGTGAGCGCCGCGCACGCGATCGACGCCGAGGTGCGACTCTACGACCGGCTCTTCACCGTCCCGGAACCGGATGCAGAGGGTGACTTCAAATCGTTCCTCAACCCGCACTCGCTCGAAGTCGTGACCGCGAAATGCGAACCGTCGTTAGGCGAGGCAAAGCCCGAACTGCGTTATCAATTCGAGCGGCTCGCCTACTTCGCGCTCGATCCGGATTCCCGGCCGAACAAACTCGTTTTCAATCGCACCATCACCCTGCGCGATACCTGGGCGAAAGAAGCGAAAAAATAGCAGCAAACCGCGACGTCGTCCGGCCGCGGGCGCCCCGGTAGCCTGTCGCTAGAACAGGCTCAAAGCCCGATCGATCCGCGCGAGCACTTTGGCTTTCCCAAGAATTTCGAGCAGATGATACAGGCTCGGTCCGGCGTTGCTGCCGGTGACGGCGAGCCGCGTCGGATGAACGAGCGCGCCCGCCTTCACCCCGAGCTGTGCAGCGGTCGCTTTGAGCGCCGCTTCGATTGAGGTCGCGTCAAAGTTCTCCAGGGCGGCAAAGGCGTCGCGCAACGCTTGCAGTCGCGGCTTGTTTTCCGCGATGAAATGCTTCGCCACGCCTTCGGGCTGATAGTGGATCTCGTCCGTGAAATAGAAGCCGCCGTATGCGGGCAGCTCGCTAAAGATTCTGAACTTCCCTTTGCAGGTATCGAGCGCGGCGCGCACGTAATCATCCGGGAACTTCGATGTGTCGATTCCGGCCCGAGCCAGCGCAATCGAGGCGAGCGCGCGGAAACGTTCGTCCGGCAATTCGCGCGCATATTCGCCGCTCAACCAGGTGCATTTGGCGAGATCAAACGACGCATTGTTGCGATGGATCTTCTCGAGCTCAAACAGCCTGACGACTTCATCGATCTCGATTTTTTCCCGATTATCCTTCGGCGACCAGCCGAGCAGGCAAAGATAATTGCGCACCGCCTCGGGAAGAAAGCCCTCCTCAATGTAAGTGTTGAGACTCGCCCCGACGTCGCGCTTGCTCATCTTCGAGCCGTCCTGATTCAGGATGAGCGGGATGTGCGCGAAACGCGGCGGCTCCGCGCCGAGCGCGCGGTAGAGCTCGATGTGCTTCGGTGTATTCGACAGATGATCTTCGCCGCGGATAACGTGGGTGATTTCCATCTCGAGGTCGTCGACCACGTTGACGAAATGAAAAATCCACGAGCCATCGGGCCGCCGGATCGTCATGTCCGGGTGTGTCTCGGGATTCGTTAGGTCAAAATCGATCTTTCCGCAGACAACATCATCGACCACGACATGTTCGCGCGGGGAGCGAAAACGAATCGCGCCGTGCTCTTCAAAAAGATAGCCGTCGGCTTCCAGTTTCCGTAAATGCCGCTCGTATATTTCATTGCGTTGACTCTGGAAATACGGCCCGAAATTTCCGCCAACCAACGGACCCTCGTCCCATTCGAGCCCGAGCCAGCGGAGCCCGTCGTAGATCGCCTGCATGGCTTCGGGTGTGTTGCGGGCCTGATCGGTATCCTCGACCCGCAGGACCAACGTGCCCCCGATGTGGTGCGCGAAAAGCCAGTTGAAGAGCGCGGTCCGCGCACCGCCGATGTGGAGGAAGCCGGTGGGTGATGGCGCAAAACGCACGCGGACAGCGGAACTCATTTTTCAGAATTTGAATCAGGCCGTAACGAAATAAAGATGAGGCCGGGCTTTCAAACCAGGAAGCCAGGAAGAAGACACCAATTCATTGATTGATTCCTAACATAATCCGCGATCTTACTCGAACGGCTTGAGGCGATCTTTAAGGGGGGTGCCGATATCTTTGACGGCCTGGTTTGCGGCATCGTTGCCGGCGTTTGTGACGACGAGAAAAATCATGTCGTGCCTGGGCATGATGCGGATGTCGGCGACCCAGAATCCGTTGCTCCCGGTATGCGTCAGAAGCAGAGGCACGCCATCGGGATCAAGCTTCGCGCCCCAGCCGAGCGCGTAGTTCCCCGTCACCGGCGTGTGCAGTTTGCGATAGGTTTCCGGTTTCAGAAGTTTGCCGTGGCCGTGCTCGCCGTCGAGCTGATCCTGGGCGAAGAGCAGCCAATCCTTCAGCGCGATATTGATCGTCCCGGCGGGACCGAGCGCCGGCGGATTGTCGGCGTCGGCGCTCGCTGGATCGAGCGCGACGAGTTTGCCCGCCTCTTCTCTTATGACCCCAGGGTTGATCGAGTTTGCCCGACGTGCCTGGCGGGCCGAAGCCCGCGCTCTTGATGCCGAGCGGCGCGAAGATTTGTTCGCGGATGAGATCCTCCCAGCTCTTGCCGGTCCGCGCCTCGGCGATGGCGCCGACGATGATGAAGCCGAGATTGGAATATGCGAAGTCGCCGGCCTTGGAGGCTGGCGGCATCGTCAAATACTTGCGCGCGATCGCCTCGCGCTGCGCCTTAACGCCGTTCGCCGACTTGATCGCGGCCATGAACGCGGGCAGCTCCTTGTCGTCGGTCAGAGGTGGCAGGCCGGCCGTGTGACTCAAGAGCTGGGTCACAGTCACATTGCGATAGGCGGGGTTCATGGCCGTCGGCGAAAGCAGGGAATGAGGCCGCAAGAGTGTCGTCGAAGCGCATGATCCCTTGTTCGACCAGGCGCGCGATGAGCGTGGCGGTGAAGGCTTTGGTGTCGGAACCGATGTGCCAGCGATCGCTCGTCGTCACGGATTCGGAGTGGCCAAGCGCGCGCACGCCCAGCGCCGCCTCGGCCGCCAGCTTGCCGTCGATCTGAACCAGCGCGGCGACCGCGGGCAGGTGATCCTTCTCGCGGACCGCAGCAAGCGTTTGCTCGAGGAAGGGTTGAAGGCCCTCCTCGGCCCACGCGAATGACGGCGCGACGGGGAGGATCGCGAAGACAACTGCGCGAAGAACAATCCCGATTCTGATCATCTACGTCTGTCTCTCGTGCGCGGTGGTTTGCCAAGAGCCAAATGTCGCGGTCGGACAATCCTGCATCGCTTTCACTCGAGAAAAATTTCGCCGGCCCGGCGACGCACATGCCGGTCGCGGGCGAGATTGATCCTCGCCGGCGCGCCGCCCGCCAGCAGACCCCGCACCTTCTCGACCACCTCAAAACCTGGCTCGGGCACTTCACGCAGCGCCAGCCACTTCCTGATCACGCGGCGCTGCAGTGCCAACGGGAGCTGGCGAAGTCGTGCCACGTTCAGTTCGTCACCGTTCGTTAGGCTCGCCGGAGTCAGCGTTTCGAGAAAATCTTCCTCTTCCCCCAGAACGGTGGCGGCGCGCAAAATCGTCGCCCGAATATTCCGTCCGTACTGCTT
This sequence comes from uncultured Verrucomicrobiae bacterium, assembly GCA_963821915.1. Taxonomy (GTDB): domain Bacteria; phylum Verrucomicrobiota; class Verrucomicrobiia; order Chthoniobacterales; family UBA10450; genus Palsa-1392. The sequence continues at coordinate 80,097 of CAWGFS010000009.1, read as the reverse complement.
TTCCAGCCACGGAATGATTTTGTGTCGCATTCGATTGCGCCGCGCATTCAGTGTCTCGTTGGTCGCATCGTCGCGAAACTTCAACCGGTGCTCTTTTACGTAGTGATCGATCTCGGAACGCCAGACGCCGAGCAAAGGGCGCACGATTTCGAGCGGACCATGGTTCGAACTCAGACGCATCGCGCCCAGTCCGCGCCCACCCGCTCCGCGGAAGAGGTTGAGTAGAAACGTCTCGACCTGGTCATCCGCCTGGTGCGCGAGAAAAATCGTCAGGCAACGGCGTCGCCGGCCGACTCGCTCAAAAAAGGCCAGCCGTTCATGGCGCGCGGTCGTTTCGATCGATTGTTTCTTGCGCGCGGCGAGCGCTGCGATATCCGCGGAGCCGAGCTCAAAGTTCAGGCCGTATTTCTTGGCGAGCCGCTCGACAAAGCGCGCATCACCTTTTCCCGCCCTCCCCCGCAGACCGTGCTCAAAATGGCAGACGATCAACTTCTGATAATCCTGGTCGAGCAGCCAGTGCAGCAGCGCCACCGAATCGCGTCCGCCTGAGACGCCGATCAGATAGCGGCGATCGTTAGGCAAGGCGGCCAGGCACTTGCTCCCCCACCCGCCGGCTGTTCGTTTCATGAGGTCGCTCTGCGCAATCCGCGCTCGCCCAGCCAGGGGAAAGAACGCCGGACGATTCGCTTCAGGCCAAACGGCTCGATCGCCTTTGCGCGAATGTGCTCAAGCGCTTCCTCGACCGAATCGGTGATGTAAACAAGGTCCACGTCCGCCGGGTTAATCATCCCGAGTCGTGCCATTTTGTTCAGCAAATCGGTCAGCTCCCGCCAGTAATCCGTTCCCATGATCACGATCGGGAAGTTTTGGATCTTGCCGGTCTGGATGAGAGTGAGGGCTTCAAAAAGTTCGTCGAGCGTGCCGGCGCCGCCCGGCATAACGACGAAAGCGTAGGAATATTTCACCAGGAGTGTCTTGCGCACGAAAAAATAGTAGAGGGTGACAGAGCGATCGAGGTATTCGTTCGGTGCCTGTTCGAACGGAAGCTTGATGTTACAACCGACCGAGACATCCACCCGCCTCCTTTGCTCCGCGATTCGCCGCTTCCATGATTCCGGGTCCGCCACCGGTCATGACGGTGAAGCCAAGTCGCGCAATACCCGCGCCCATCTTTCGCGCCAGCTCGTAATCGGGGCTGCCGGCCTTGGTCCGCGCCGAGCCAAAGACGGTCACGCATGGTCCGACGAAATGCAGGACGCGAAAGCCGCGCAGAAAATCCGCCATCACGCGGAAGAGGGTGAACAATTCATCGAGACGCGAGTGCGGCCCTTTGAGCATGACCTCATCGGCGCGCTCGGGCGGCGCGGTCGACGCGGAAGCAGTCGGTTCCGGTGGTCCGGCGATCGGTGAAGGTTTCACGACGCTATTGGCTTAGCAACGGGGACCACATTGCACAATCGCCCGCTTCGTTTCAGGTCGATTTTTGTTCCTCCCGAAATGGTCGGCGCCTCGCCCGCTGCACGGGGGTAAGCTGCAGCACGATGATCTCGAGCGGCGGCGCGGCTCCCGATGGCTGACGAACAACGGGCAAGCCTTTTCGGTCAATTCCAGACTCGTTAGGCGGAGCTATTTCGCAAGACTCTGGGCAAGACGGAAGAGTTCCAAGTTTAGGCACTTTTGCTTTCCGTGGATTTCGCCTAACGGCGTTGCAGTGATCTCGGAGCGTTGCATGCCGATGAGCACGCCGTGATTGCCCTCGAGGAGGTGATCAGCCGCGGCGGCGCCGAGTCGACTCGCCAGCACGCGGTCGAAAGCGGTCGGCGCGCCGCCGCGCTGGACATGCCCCAACTTGGTCACGCGCAACTCGAACTGGAGCCGAGCGCGGTGCTCGGAAAAATAAGCCGCCGAGCCTTTCGGCGTTGTAGGCTGCACCTTCCGCCACCACCACCAAGGCGTGTGATTTCCCGCGCGCGTAGGCGCTGCGCAATTCGCGTCGCGACGGCTTCCGGGTCAGTTGGAATTTCGGGAATCACGATCACATCCGCGCCGCCGGCCAAGCCCGCCATCAAGCCGAGATAGCCGCAGTTCCGCCCCATCGTTTCAACCAGGAAACCGCGCTGATGCGAAAGGGCCGTCACTTTCAAGCGATCGATCGCCTCGAGCGCGATGTTGAGCGCTGTGTCCACACCGATCGTGACGTCCGTCCCGCAGAGATCGTTGTCGATGGTCGAAGCCACGCCGACCACCGGCCAGCCGCGCTGCGCGAGGTCGTGCGCTCCGCCCTGGGAGCCGTTGCCGCCGATCACCACCAGACCCTCGATCCCACGTTTGCCTAACGACTCGAGCGCACGGGCCATGCCGGCTTCCGTCTGGAATTCCGCGCACCGCGCGCTCCCCAGCATCGTCCCGCCGAGATGCAAAATCCCGCCCACATCGCGCGGCCCGAGCGGCATGAAATCCTGCTTGATCAACCCGGCATAGCCATGTCGGACCCCGAACACCTCCGCGCCGTGAAAGAGGGCGCGCCGAGTGACGGCGCGGATCGCGGCGTTCATGCCGGGCGCATCGCCGCCGCTGGTGAGGAGCGCGATTCGTTTCATCTCGAAGCCAATAAATGACCGGCATTTCGCAAATCCCGCGCAGCAGGTACACCGGCAGGTCGCAATAATTTGAAGCGTCATGGAACCAACTACATTACGCAGTCCAACCTCAGCGGCCATTCAACTGAAAAGTATCCTCGTTCCGGTTGACTTCTCCGATCCGTCCAACCAGGCGCTCCGCTACGCGGCCCGTTTCGCGCAGCACTTTGGCGGTGAGATCACCCTTTTGCATATCGTGCAAACTTCCGTTGCCCCTTTTCCCGAGGTCGCTCCATACCTGGATCATTTGGAGGCGGATTTCGAGAACGCGGAGAGGGCACTGCAAACCCTCGCCGCGCAGCAAACGCTCAAGTCGTCCGCCATCCAAACCGTCGTGCGCACCGGTCTGGCTGCACACGAGATTGTCGAAGCAGCGCGGGAGCTGGATTCAGACCTGATCGTCATTGCGACCCATGGCTACACCGGCTGGAAACATCTCTGCATCGGCAGCACCACCGAACGTGTTGTGCGGACGGCGCCCTGCCCTGTTTTCGTGGTGCGCGAGAAACAACACGAGTTATTCTAGTGACGACGATGGACACTGCGCCGGAACGCGAACCACTCGAGCTGCGAGTGGAATTGCATCCCTTCCTCGTCGGGCTGCGCTCCCATCACATCCGATTGCTGGCCGATTGCGCGATGGCGAAGCGCTTCGACGCCGGTGAATACCTTTTTCGGCAGGGTGAATTCGCGAACCGTTTTTACCTCATTGAACAGGGCATGGTTGTCCTGGAAGCGCTCGACAACGCAGGAACCTGTGTCGTGGTCGAAGAGGTCGGAGCGGGCAAACTGGTGGGCTGGTCGTGGCTTTTCCCGCCCTACATCTGGCATTTCGACGCGCGCGCGACCGAGCCGACCAGCGCGCTCTTTTTCTACGGCACGATCCTGCGCGAATACTGCGCCAAGGATCCGTCGTTAGGCTTCGAGCTTTTCAAAAGGATGAGCCAGGTGATGGTCGAGCGCTTGCAGTCCGCTCGCGCGCGTCTCCTCAGCAGCCATTCCAACCAAGGAAAAGCGAAGAGCTCGGCGAAGCAGCGGCAATAAGGAAGTCAGGTCTCGAGCCGGCGGCGGCCATGCGCAGGTAGCCGCTTATCACCAAGCTCTGGATTGTGGTCGCGATCGGCCTACCAAGGAAGTGGCTCCGACTCAAACCTGGCCACAGTATTTGAAGAGAAACATCTCAGCAGCGGAATCGTCTCGATAATAAAACCGGAGTGCGCCGTCGCGCCCGATATGGTCAGTGCGCACACTGCAACTCGCGCGCCGGCTGTGCACTTGGTGAATCCCGAGCAGGTCTCGTCGATAGAGCGCGCCCCAGGCTTCCACGAAAATCGCTCGATCCGCCCTTGCCTTGAGCATCGTTTCCAAAACTGTCCGTTCCATTTCCCGGTACTCGATCACCTGGGCACGTTCCAGTTCTGCATAGTCCAATCCCGCGGCGGGAAAGATTCCGCTCTCGGGCAGTTGCGACCACCGGTGAGGCAAGCACGCCCACGCGCATCCTTGGATCGAAGCCATCGGCCGCGTGCTTGAGCGAATAGGTGTTGATCGAAACGCGCACCGGACCGAAACGTCCGGCACGGATCGTGACCCAGACGTGATCGATCTTGCGCGGATCAATGTCCGACTCGACCTGGAAGCCGATCGGCTCGCCCGCGCCGACGACAAATTCATCCGCCCGGAAGGAAAAATCGGCGAGGTCAATCCGCGAGGCTGTCGAGTTCCGCACCAAACTGCAGCAGCATGGCGCGGTGGCGACGGCTTGGCCAGAAGATTACTCGCTCCGAAAAACGATCCGACCGACGATCATCGCGTAGCTCGCGATAAAGCAGACAGCCAGGAAGACGACTAGATAGTCCATAGGTTTGTTAGGTTGATGGTGAAGTGGGCAGTGAAACGTTCTGACGCTCCCGGCACTGACCGCAACAGCGATAGCCCGCCTTGCCGGAGCAGTTACTTCGATGATCGTGCCCGCGAGTACCTAATCTGGGATCAGAGGAAGCGGCTTTCGCGGTGCGGCGCGGGTTGCCCGTCAGCGGAAGCTTGGTCTGTTTCATGCCGCCAGATTAGCAACGCGCGGCGGAGCCTCGCGGCGTCGCTTGTCATTTTCTGAGCATTTCTTGGCATCCGCGCGAACGTCGCGGGGACGCGCGAGGGACCCCATGGTCGATCTCGAGCACGTCCTGCTCGTAATCTACCGGGAGCCGAGGAGGAAAGCGCGAATGTCTGGGCGGGGCGGTGATCGGTTTGCGGCGATTCGCGGCCTAACGAAAAGCCAGCTAGCCTCGCTGTGTTTTCTGTTTTCGGATCATCAAGGGGACCGTGGAGCGGGCCAGTTTTGTGAACTCTTGGACTGCACTGCTGGCGCCGGAGTCGATCAATTGCAACAGCCCGATCTCAATCGCCAGGTTCTTGCCCTTTAAACGGATCGCAATAAGCCCGGTTGTGTCGCGGAGAGCGATTTTAGGCATCAGCGCGGCCGCCTTCAAGGGACCAAGAGAGCGGAGGAGCGTTTCGATAGCATTGATCTCGGCCACGGTGCGCGGGCGCACCTGATGCTCGCGACAGATGACGTCCGTCATGCGGCGCATCACGAAGCTATCGGGAAGTTGGAGCAGGCGTTGCTGGTGCAATTCGGAGACGTCGACGACTCGCCGCTTCGCCCATGGGTGATCCCGGTGGACGATGAGGGCAAACTGATCGACGTAGAGGCGTTCGTAACGCAGGCGAGGCGAATGACGGGTGAGAAATCCCAACCCGACATCCATTCGGCCTTCCTCGATCGCCGTCTCAATTTCAGTCGAGGAAATTTCTTCGACGGTAAGACTCACACCGGGATGAGCGGCGGAAAACATTCCGAGGAGCGGTGGAATGAGGGCAATATTGAGGATCGGCACGACGCCGAGATGAAGGGCACCGCGCATCTTGCCTGGCTCGATGCTTAGTTCCTGAAGAAGATTTTCGATCTGGTGCAGGAGGGAACGGGCGTACTCCTCAAAAATGTGACCGGCTGAGGTGAGAAGAATGCGCTTGCCACGGCGCTGGAAAAGGTCGACCCGCAGGGCGATCTCGAGGTCGCGCATCTGTTGCGAGATATTGGGCTGCGAGACGCCAAGCCGATCGGCCGCGCGGCTAAAGCTTCCTGCCTCCGCCACGGCGAGGAGATAGCGTAGGTGACGAATTTCGACCGGGTCGTGAATCATTTCCCGCAGGCAGGTTGCCCGAAACCTGCTGGGATGACAAGGATACCCGAATTTTTATCGAAATTTTGCTTCCATAATCGGCGCTTATTGTTCTATTGTCGGAGTCTCAAAATTACAAATTGACTACAAATCCATGACAATTCCAAGAATCGTCGGTCCCGCTCTCTGCGCTCTGCTCCTTTTTGCCGGCTGCGGCAAGAAGACGAGCACAACGAAAGTCATCAACTCGAAGCATGTGAAGATCGGCTTCATCGGGTTGACCTGCGAAGCTCCCATTTACGCTGCCTACGAGAAGGGCTTCTTCAAGGATGAAGGCCTTGAGCCGGAGCTCGTGAAATGCAGCTGGGCGGCTTACAAAGATAACCTTGCTCTCGGCAGCTACGACATCACCCACCATCTGGTGATGTATTTCCTCAAACCGATCGAACAAGGCCTGGATGTGAGGTTCCTTGGAGGAGTGCACACGCGGATGCCTGCGAGTCCAAACCAGCGTGAACAGTCCGATTCACAAAATCCAAGATTTGAAAGGAAAACGGATTGGAGTTCCCGGGATGGGTACACCACCGTTCGTCTTCGCCAACCGGGTTCTCGGAACCCACGGGGTCGATCCCAGCACAGGAGATTGAATGGAAGGTTTTTCCGGCCGGAGAACTGGGATTGGCGCTGACGCAAGGGAGAGGTCGATGCCGTGGCCGACGCCGAGCCAATTGGCACCCTGCTGATCGCACAGGGGACGGCGAGAAACGTCGAAGGCATGGATGAGGCGACGGACGAGCCTTACGCCAGCGAGTATTGCTGCGAAATCATCGCGAATGGCAAATGGATCGATGCCAACCCCGACAGCGCGGCCCGAGCCACTCGTGCGATCCTGAGAGGCGCCGTGTGGGTGCAGCAAAACCCGAAGGCTGCGGCACAATTGGCGGTGGACAAGAAATACCTCGCTTCGACGGTCGAACTAAACACCGTCGCGATCAGCCGCCTGAAGTACATTCCGTCTGTCACTAAGGCTGAGCAGACCCTCTACACCGCGGCCAAAGAAATGAGAGTAGGCCAAGATGCTTTCGCCGAACACCGATACCGACGCATTGGCGAAAAAAGCCTTCCACCATCTTGATGGCGTGACCGACGAGTGGATCAAGACCGTCCAGGTGGAAAAAGTCGCCGGAGGTCAGGTCGACCCTAACCAAGATATACGGCTCTACGCCGAATTGCTCCAGAAAGATACCGAAGATTCCTGCTGCCGAAGAAAGACTGTTCGATCAGCCGGACCAGGACGCTCCCAATCTGGCCGATCCTGATGCCGTCTGCCTGCCGAAGGATACGATAGCCGGCAAATGAGTACTGCGTTCCAAGAAATAGGGCAGAAAGCTCTGCCGATCACTGAAACAACGCCTCCGGCTCGCGAAACGATATCCGCTGTCCGACCGGTCCTAAAACCTCGTTGGCAGACCGTTTTGGCCATCCCAATCGGAGCGTCGATTGCGCTTGCGATTCACTTCTTCGTTCCAAAGGGTGAGGCCGTTCCAGCCAGACAAATTACTATCCGCTCCTTCTCTACATCGTGCTGGGGCTCGGTGTGCTCGGGGCAGGGCTTTACCCATTCTTCCTGGGCGTGCGGAAGCGGATGCGCCAGATGTGTCCGCTCCTTGGAATGGCGACGCTCGCGCTAGGCATTTGGGAACTCTTTACAAGTTGTCTGGCATGGATGCCCCTGCCCTACTTTCCTGGGCCGGAAGGGGTGATCTCTTCGCTGGTGCACGACCGCGCATTGATTTTTGACAGCACCTGGCACTCACTTGCCCTGCTCCTGAGCGGTTATGCGATCGGAACCACCATTGCCCTAATTACCGGTGTAACCATTGGTTGGTTTCCGCATGCGCGTTACTGGGGCATGCCAATCCTTAAGGTAGTCGGCCCGATTCCCGCCACCGCCTGGATCCCACTTGCGATGGTCATTGCGCCCTCGGCGATGTTTTCCGCCGTCGGCCTGGTGGCGCTCGCGGTTTGGTTTCCGGTCACAATGCTGACTGCTTCCGGCATTTCCAATACACGCACGTCCTATCTGGATGTTGCTCGCACCTTGTGCGCCGGCTTTTCTCATCTTTCGGGTCGCGATTCCCGCGCCATGCCCTGGGCGCAGGCCGGGCTTTTCTCATCTTTCGGGTCGCGATCCCCGCGGCCATGCCGAACATTTTTATTGGGCTCTTCATGGGGCTCGGCACCTCCTTTCTTACCCTCGTGGTGGCCGAGACGGTTGGCGTCAAGTCAGGTCTCGGCTGGTATGTGAGCTGGGCCCAGGGCTGGGCCGAGTACGGGAAAGTCTACGGCGCCTTAGTCGTTATGGCGGCTTTCTTTTCCACCATCATAACGCTCCTCTTTAAGTTGCGTGATCGCGTTCTGGTCTGGCAAAAGGGCGTGATCAAGTGGTAAGTAATAATATCGATCGAAGCCGGGACGAGGCCGCCTCCATCAGAGTCTGGCACGTCAGGAAGAAATTCGACTCGCTCGACGGCGGAGTTACGCCCGGCGCGCTGGCGCTTGACGACGTATCTCTGACCGTTTCGGCAGGAGAGCTTGTTTCGATTGTCGGGCCGAGTGGGTGCGGGAAGTCGACCCTTCTGCGGATGATTGCAGGGCTTACGAGTCCTACGAGTGGCGAAGTCTCCATCGGCGCTGAGCCGATTACCGAGCCCAACGCTGAACGCGGGCTCGTTTTTCAGGACCCAAATCTTTTCCCGTGGCTAACCGTCCGACGAAATATCGAGTCCGGGCTCGTTGCGCGCGGAGTACTGCGCGAAAAACGCGCCGAAGTCGATGAATTCATGCGCCTGGTCGGGCTGGAAGCTTTTGCCAACTCCTTTCCCCACCATCTCTCGGGCGGCATGGCCCAGCGCGTCTCCCTGGCGCGCGCATTGATTAATCATCCAAAGGTCCTCCTTCTCGACGAACCGTTGGGGGCGCTCGACGCCTTCACACGCATGCGGATGCAGGATGAGGTGCTCCGCCTTTGGCGGGCGCACGGCACCACCATGCTCTTTGTGACCCACGACATCGATGAGGCGATTTACATGAGCGATCGGATCGTCATCATGACCCAGCGCCCCGGGAAGATTGAGCAAATCATTCCGGTGGAGATTGAGCGCCCCCGCGATCGCAGCAGTTCCGAATTCCTCCGTCTGCGCGGGGATATCCTCGAGACGCTTCACTTCGCCGGTCAGCCGATGGTCGGGAACAAAAGCTGAATCTTCAAATTCACACCGGAACCTAGAACAACGGCTGACCACGCGTTCATTTATTGTCAGAGCGTCGCTTGCTGCGACGCAAGTCGTTCAGGGTTCGATCGCAGCAGGTCGGTAGGTTTTTCGCAGCGTGCGTGAAATCCCATTGGACGCAACTCAGCGCCCGCCTTACATCTTCTCACTTTTCCCGACCCATGCCGCGCCGCCCAAAACGTCCACTCGATGCTGACTCCGATGAGTCTGGGCCGCGCCTGCCGGCCGCAGCCCCCCAGCTTGCGCCGGGCGAACCAACGGATTTGGAATTGATGCAGGGCATCCAAGACGAAGATCCTGAGGCACTTTCCAAGCTCTACGATCGCTACAACGGCATCATCAAGGCACTCATCCTGCGTGTCGTGCACAACGAGGCGGAGGCAGACGACTTGCTACAAGAAATTTTCATGGAGTTGTGGAAACAGGCGAAAAATTTCTCTGCGCAGAAGGGAAAACCCCTCGGTTGGATGGTGACACTGGCGCGGCGACGGGCGATCGATGGCTTGCGCAAGAAGCAAGCATATCTGCGAGCTGGAGAACGCTTGCAGAACGAAACCGAACAACAGCCTGACGCCTGGGTGCACAATGCCACCGAAGAGGAAATAGACTTCGCCGACACCCGGGTATTGATTCGCAAAGTAATCAGTGGATTGCCTCCGGCGCAGCAGCAGGCGATCGACCTCGCATTTTTTCGCGGGATGAGTCAGCGCGAAATCGCCGCAAAAACGAATACTCCTTTGGGGACTGTGAAAACGCGTCTCGAACTGGGTCTAAAAAAAATCTATGACGGCTTGAAGGAATTTAGAGATGAGCTTTGAAGAATTCCAGAACCGCGCGCGGCTCTACGTTATCGGAGCCCTGGAAAACGGGGAATGCCGTGAATTCGAGAAGGCCCGCCGGCGGTTTGGAGAGAAGGCGGAAAACTTCATCACTGAATGCTATCGCCTGCATGCAGCCCTCGCCCTGAGCTTGCGGCCGGCGAAATCGTCCGACGCCCTCAAGGAACGACTCATGAAAATGGTGCGCGAAAAGAAGCAGCGCGATGCTCATTAGGCGAAGCGCCTGATTCCAGCCTTTATTCGTCGGGCATCGACGGCGCGCCACATTCCATCTCGCGGAGGATGAACTCCTGCAGAAACCCGTAAAAGTTGACCTGAAATAGACTTAGGTCACGGCGGGAACCGATCGGCGAGCGATAATGGTCACAAAGTTCCGCCTCCGTGAAGTCATACTTGGCGGCGATGGCGAGCCGTGCCTGGTTGAGCGCGTTGAGCCAGGCTTCGGAATTCTCCTGGGGGATCCGCAGCGTGCTGTTGGCGAAAGGCTTTTCATTCTCGCCCAACTGGCGCAAATCGGATTCGACTGTTTCCGTCGCGGTCCGAAAGAGCCGTCGCAGTTCTGGTTCGACGTAAACCTTCCACTCCGCGCAAAGTTCCTTTTCGTCAGGCCCAGCCGGCGGACTGAAGAGACGCTGCTCGGCGGCAGGAACTGACTCCGGGTTCGTGCTCACCGGGATTTGCCGCAACAACTCCGCGAGAAAAGGATCGATCTCGCTGATCTCGAGCACGCCGTTGTTGCGGAAGACCTCCATCTTAGCCGGTTCGCTCGATCGTCGCGAGGAGCAGGTAGCCGTGTAGTTGCTGGACAAACAGCTCGGCCCGTTCCCGTACACCACTCCACAAAATCGATTGTCCCTTGCGATGCACCTCGAGCATGTGCATTTCCGCTTTTTCCTTCGGATAGCCGAAGACTTTTTGGAAAACCATCGTCACGTAGCTCATCAAATTTACGGGATCGTTATGCACGATCACGTTCCACGGAAGATCGAGCGCCTCTTTTGTCTCGGTCTCTTCCCCTACAGCCGGGGTCTCGATCGCGTTGATGATCTCCGAAAACAACTGCATGAGAACCAACCAAAGCCCCTCCTCTAAGCGGAACTAAATGACCGGGATAGGAACAGGACGCCGTCCGCCGAAAGCATAACGAAAAGCATATCACGCGAGACGCGTGAATCAACCATCCACGAATTGATGCTTACGCACTCAGGGCAAACGATAAACTTCCACCAAAGCGACTCCAGTCGCTCCGGCCTTGCCGTCGAATAATCGCGGTCTAGCCCCCGACCGGCAGCGTCGCCAAGATCGCGGCTTCGCGATCGTCCGCAGGCGGAAGCCCGGTCGCCTCGATCCGAACCTGCTGGGAGTCCAGTCTGGAAGGAATATTTCGAACGCTCCGGCTATATCCGAGAGCAATGCGTTAGTCAGTCACTATGTTTCGGCTCATCGCCAGCAAGAATTCTGGCCTGCACCCAATGCATCCGTCGTCGCGCCGTTGGTTCCGAGTCGTCGAAGCCTTGCAGGTGCAACAATCCATGAACCAGATAAAGGCGTAGCTCGTGATCCACCGACGTGTGATGAGCTTCGGCCTGACGCTGCGCGGTTTCGACGCTGATGAAAATCTCGCCGTGCTGGAAGGTGATGACGTCGGTAGGCCCTGCGATCTGCATGAAGCGACGATGCAGCTCGCTGATTCTGCGATCTGAGATGAGGATGACGTCCACTTGTGGCAAACTGGTTAGGCCAGTGCCTTTCTCGCGCGCACAGGAGGGCAATGCACGTCGGGCGAACGCTTCCAGCTCCGCGCGATCGAGGGCGATCTTGCGCTGGCGGTTGAAGACGGAGATTTGCGGTAACGCGTGCGGCTTTCATTTTCGCTCCGCCCGATCGAGCGCAGTTAGCTTACGATAAAGCTTCGCGAGTTGCGGCGCTTCAATCCCCTTAGCCTGGCCACGACGGAGCGGTTCACCCCAAATCGGTTCGATCTCCAGCGGACGACCGGCAAGATAGTCAACCAGGGTTGACGGCTTAAAATCGCCCATCGTTCTGGTTTGCTTTATCTGCTCGAGCGCAATCGCGGTTGGCAGGTTGTGTCCGCAGGCATTGGCAATCGCAATTGTTTCGCCCATCAACTCAAGGGCGAGCTGGAACAGACCTTCATCAGCCAGGATCGCTGCCGTGTCGACGCCGGCGATAACCGAAAGGCCATTAAAAGGAATGTTCCAGACCAGCTTGCGCCATCGCTCGAGCGCGAGATTTGCCGTAACCCTGCAAACGATCCCGCACCTTTTAAATTCCCAGGCGATATCGTGCAGGCGCGGGCGGGGATGACCGTGAAATTCACCGATCGTAAGGCGGCCGTTATCAAAACGCTCGATCACGCCCGGTTCGGTGCGGTTGAGGCAGATGAAACAGATCCCACCGAGAATCCGTTCGGCACCAAAATTTTGGGCGAGAAACTCCTCGTTTCCGAGCCCATTCTGCAGAGTCAGGATCATCGTCTGCTCGCCTAACAATGGCGCGATGAGCGGCGGCAAATCCGCATTGGAAGTCGTTTTCACCGCAACGATGACCAAATCGCATGGCCCGATCTCCTCGGTCGAACGAGCGATGTTTACCCTCGCGACGTGAATGTTCTCGGTCTTACTCAGAATGCGTAACCCGCGCTTGCGTACTGCCTCGTAATCGGTCCGCAGAAGGAAATGTACGTCGCGTCCGAAGTGGGCCAGCTTCCCTCCGTAGTAAAGCCCGATCGCGCCTGCGCCGACGATCGCGATGCGGAAGTTTGGAAGAAGGTGCCGAGAGCGCATCACCGGCAAATTAACCGCAGAGATCGCAGAGATCGCAGAGGAAAAGGAAAGTCATAAGTCTTTCTCTGTGCACTCTGCGAACTCCGCGGTTGATCTTTCCCTAGCCAAGCGGCCTGTGCTCGGCCTGGAAGTTTCGCGTAATCAAACGCGCGCCTTTGTTGAACGTGACATAGGCCCAGGCCCACTGGAGAAGGACTGCGATCCGATTCCGGAATCCAACAAGATAAAGGATGTGAATGAAAAGCCAGGCCAGCCAGGCAGGGAATCCGCTAAAATGCACTACGTTCAGGTCGGCAACGGCGCGGTTGCGGCCGATCGTGGCCATGCTGCCCTTGTCCCAATAATAAAAACGCTGCGGCTTCGCGTGCTCGAGCATGAGCAGGACGTTGTGCGCCGCGTGGCGGCCCTGCTGGATCGCCACCGGCGAAACGCCCGGGAGCGGCTTGCCATCCTTCGTGGAAGCGAAGTTCGCCAAGTCACCGATCACTTGCACCTCAGGGTGGCCTGGAATCGTCAGATCGTCCTGCACGATAACACGCCCGTCGCGGTCGACCGGCAGGCCTAACGTTTTGCCGACAGACGACGCCGCGTTGCCGGCAGCCCAGATCTTCACCCGGGACGGAATGAATTTCCCAGCCACCTCGAGGCCGTCCTCAGTCAGGTTTTGCGCGCGGACCCCAGTCATCACCTCGACGCCCAGCTCCTGCAACTGCCTAAGCGCGCTGGCCGATAAATCTTCCGGGTAGGCAGCGAGCACTCGCTCTCCGCCTTCCACCAGAATTACCCGCGCCGCCGATGGATCAATGTGCCGGAAATCCTTGGCCAGCGTTTCGCGCGCGATCTCGGCGATCGCACCCGCCATTTCGACCCCGGTCGGGCCGCCACCGATGATGACGAAATTCATTGCCGCGGTCCGCGCTTCCGGATCCTGGGTTTTCTCTGCAAACTCGAAGGCCATCAAAATTCGGCGCCTAATTTCGATTGCGTCTTCCAGACTCTTGAGACCGGGAGCGAGTTTTTCCCATTCCTCGTGCCCGAAATAAGAATGGCGCGAGCCGGTCGCGACGATCAGATAGTCGTAGGAAATCTCGTGCTCTGCCGTCCGCACACGGCGCGCCTCCAAATCGACCGCACGGACTTCAGCCAAAAGCACCTCGATGTTTTCGTATTTGCTGAGAATACCGCGAATCGGCGCTGCGATGTCGGCCGGCGAAAGGGCTGCGGTCGCGACCTGATAGAGCAACGGTTGAAAGAGATGATAGTTCGTGCGGTCGATCACCGTCACCCGGACCGGTTTGTTACCGAGATTCTTGGCCGCCTTCAAACCACCAAAGCCGGCGCCGATGATCACAACACGGGGGTCGGCCGGTTCTTGCGTTTCCATCGTCGAATGATCGCCGGAATAGACGGTCGGTAAACAGAAAATCGGTTGTCAGCCCTCGGTGGTGTGCTTATCTTCCGCGCCTTATGCCGAAGCCCATCGCGCGCAGCAAGACGAGAAAAGCAGTCGCCAAGAGGTTCAAGATCACTGGAACCGGAAAGGTACTGCGCGCACATGCCACGCGCCGGCACCTCATGGCGACCAAAAATGCAAAACGCAAGCGCCAGCTCGCCAAATCGGCCCTGGTCCACAAGACCGACATGAAGCGGATCAAGGCGAATTTGCCCTTTGGTTAGACCTGTGGTCAGGCGCGGCTACTCTGTTCCGAGAAAGGCTTGACTCCGGAGGTCTTCGCCCTCTAAAAGGGGCGGCTTCATGAATTACCGGTGTTTTCTTGGTCCGCTCACCCTGCCAATTTTTCTCTTTCTTGCGCTAATCTCGGCGGGCCAACCGGCAAGGGCACAGAGCAGCGCGGCGGATCGAGCACGATTGCTGCGAACCGAATCCGCCTTTCAGACTCCGAACAATGTCTCCGCCGAAGGCGTAGATCAAAACTACGCCGCGACCAGCCCAAACGATTCTGATCTCGGCGAGCAGGCAATCCTGAAGCGAGTCGAGAGCTATGAGCCTTTCACTCTGGAGACCGGCGTGCCCATTTATTATACCTCGAACGTCGCTCTGGTGGACCACGGCCAGGTTGGCGCCGCGATCACCGCGCCCGTCGTCGGCCTGACCTACGCACCGCGCTTCCCGCACTCGCTCATCGGTGACTTCACGCTTCGGCAGCAGTTTTTTTATTACAGCAACGACTTGAGCAGTTTTAACTTCGCCAGCTTCGATGCCATCGCGGGCCTGGCCTATTACGTTCCGAAGCTGCACAATCTGGCACTGCGTGCGAACGTCGATTTTAATCGACTCACGGGCACAGACGACTTTGACAGTTTCTTTTCGAATCTTGGACTCGTGCTCAATGCCGAAGTCCCGATCGCCATCGGACGCGCGCAGCAGATATCACTCGGAACATATGCCAACATCAGCCTTTACGCTGACCCTCAGCCGCCGCGCCGCAATGATTTCGGCCTCTATGCGGGCTACGCGGTTAGTTTGAGCCGCAATTTTTCCCTGAACGCCTCCACTACCTTTGTCGTGCGGCCCTACGACTCCGGCGGCCGCACGGATGTGAGCGAAATCCTCTCCTTGAGCGGCAACTATCGCATCCGCGACTGGCTGACTGTGAGCGCAGTCAGCACGTTCGTGGCCAACCAGTCGAACCAGAGCGTCTTCGATTACAATGTCTTCAATATTGGCGGCGGCGTCTCGCTGGGTTGGAAGTTTTAGCGACGCTCTCCCCACCCCAGACCGGTGGCCGAATGCCGAAACGTCCCTGCAGACCCCTATGCGGTGGTGCTGGTCGATTGTTAGTTTACCATTCCTTTTGTTCTCGTAATCGTCGCGTCCTCGATTTGCCGCCTCTTGTCGAGCGACAAAACGAGGACGATTCGAAACTGAGGACTTTCGAACACTTCCCTTTTTGTCGCATCCGTAGAGAAGGCTTGACGCACTAGGGGAATTGCTGGTAAACAAGATACTCTCTGCGTTGAGCTTGATTGCATCGGGGCGCAACCGACGCTGACCAATTCCCATTGTGAAACCTTCAACCTTTTTTGTTCAAAACAACGGCTCGTTAGGTCAATGCGCGGGTGATTTTATTCGCGGCCTTTTCTTTCTCCCGATTTCTCTGCTCGCGATTTCTTTTACTCCTCCTGGCCGCCCTCTCCGTTCAGGGAACAGGCGCCGCGCAGTTGGAGGAAGCGCGGGTCAGCCAGGTTATTCGCGATGTCAAGATTCTTCCGAAACAGGCCGCGGCCCGGCCGGCACGGATCAGTGATGAAGTGCGCGATGGTAGCGCCGTGCGGTACCGGCGTCGAATCACGCGCCGAGCTCACCTTTAGCGACCAGACCCTCGCCCGCCTCGGTGCGAACACCATTTTCACGTTCAATGAGGGCACGCGCAATCTCGAGCTCGGCGGCGGCGCCATGCTTCTGCGAGTGCCGAAGAACGCAGGCGGGGCGCAGATCAACACTGCGGCCGTAACCGCAGCGATCACCGGTACCACGATCATGCTCGAGTATCACCACGACGCCTTCATCAAGTTCATCGTCCTTGAAGGTACTGGCCGGGTCTTCCGCAATGACCGCGTGGGCGAATCCGTCCTCGTCAAGGCCGGGCAAATGCTCATTGCCAGTCCGAAAGGCATGATGCTCCCCAACCCGGTCGACGTCGATATTGCCCGCTTGAAGAAGACCTCGGCGCTCTTGTCGAAAGATTTCAAGCCGATCCCGAGCAATGATCTTATCGTGCAGGAGATCAAGGTGCAGGAGAAGCAAAAAGCGGAACAAGCGCTGCTCGATACCAATCTTGTCGTTTTCGGCGGAGGCACCGCCGTGACCTTGGTCGGCACGCTCGACCAGCGGGCAGCGGTCACCAATACCATGACCGCGGTAAGAGGTGTTACCGAACCGACGCCCGCGCCCACCATTGCTCCAACTCCCCCATCACTCCGACGCCCACGGTCACCCCTGCACCTACTGTCACTCCGACCCCGACCGCCACTCCTACCCCCACGATGACGCCCAGCCCAACCGAGACGCCCACCCCGCCCCCCACACCGTCGGTCAGCTTGGTCGCCTATAACGGTGACACGGGCAACTGGAGCGACCCGACCAAGTGGACCCCTGGGATTGTCCCTAATAATGGAAATAACGGCGTGGACTATGACGTCAACTTTTCCAGCGGCACCCTCACGCAGGACATCGCTGATGGCGTGACGATCAACCAGCTCTTTATGAGTGGCGGCACCTTAATCCTGGCCAACCCGCTCACCCTTGAAGTCGGCCTGCAATTTAGCGGTGGCTCGATCACCTCCGGCATCTTGAACATTGCCGGCATCAGCAGTCAGTCGGCGCTCTTGACGGTCGATAACACGATAATCAACAACTCGGGCAGTTATGACCTGGTCTTGAACGGCAACGCGTTCAGCGGCGGAGGTTCCACTTTTAATAATTCCGGCATTCTTACGGCTCATGCGACGGACGGGACGGTCGAGTTCAACATTTCGCTCGTTAACTCCGGAACCGTTTCCGCGGAATTCGGTAATTTGGTGCTCACGGGTGGCGGCACGTTTTCCGGCATCGCTTCCGCCGCGAGCGATGCAGTTCTCCAATTCGGGAGCGATTTTACCATAACCGATGGCGCCCAGTTCGCCGGTCCGGGCTTGGTGCAATTCAATGACTCCACCAGCACAACTCTTTCCGGCACGATCACGAACAATGGCAACATCCTGCTCAACTCGACCGGCAATTTCACCGATTTCGTACTCAACGGTAATGTTACGTTGAGCGGCTCCGGCGTTCTCTCTCTCGTCGCGGCCGATCGCATTCGCGGCACCGGCATTTTCACCAACGCCAGCACGATAGAAGGCGAGACGAGCAACTTGGGCAGCCTCGGGGCCGACGAAATTGGCATTGTCAATCAGGCTGGTGGCGTCATTTCCGCGAATGTCTCGGGACTGACGCTGATTGTGGATCCGAATGCCACCGACGGCCTTGTCAACCAGGGAACGATGCAAGCCATTAACGGAGGCAATCTGCTCCTCAGTGGAAACGGCGGTGGCACTTTCACTAACAGCGGGACGATCAAGGCGAGCGGCGGCACGCTGCAGTTCGACGGCGCCGTCACTTCTTCGGGCACGGTTGATGTCGGCGCCGACACTCTTCTGGTCACCGGCAGTTACACCCAGAGCGCGGGAACGTTTCGCCTCGCCGGGGGAAGTGTCACCTCGACGCCAGTAATGAATTTCGAAGGCGGTCTGGTCGACGCTTGGGGAACAATAAACGCCACGATCACGAATGGCGCCAACTTGCAACCGGCGCTCGGCGGTACCGGCCTCACCGTGAATGGAAAGCTCGCCCTGCTCGCATCCTCCCAACTCACTTTCCAGTTAGGGGGTCTCACCCAGGGCAGCGAGTATGGACGTCTTAACGTCAACGGAACGCTCGCGCTTGGTGGACAGCTCGTCCTAACCTTCGCCAATGGTTTTGAGAATTCGGTGAGCAACACTGATAATTTCGCCGTTCTGAACTCTTTCAGCGTCGGTCTGGGTGGCCGCTTTACGAACGTCGCGCCGGGCGATCGACTCGATACGAGCGATGGCTTCGGCTCATTCCAAGTCGACTACACCGCAACCAGAGTCGTCCTCTCCAACTTCATCCCAAACGGCGTATTCCTGGACTTCGCCGGAGCGAACTCGGCGACCGGAACGGGTGGAAGTGGGACGCAGCCTGACCTTTAGTAAGCCCGGCGTTACTTTTGGCAGTGGCGCCAGGGAATATCATGGCGCTTCCTTCAACGGAGGGAACGGAGCGCCCGGCACTAATTTCCTCGGCGGCGACGGCGGCAGTCTCGCCGCGACCGCGACAACGGGCGACGTGATCGTCAACAGCGACATTGAAGCGTCCAGCGGCATGAATGGAAAAGACGTGATCGGCGGCAAGGGCGGCTCTGTAACGCTGACTGCGAACGCTGGGCAGGTCGCGATCAACAACCGCGTTCAGGTTTCGCATAACAGCTTCAATCGGCGCAGCGCCTCGGGTGGCTCCATCACACTGAAGAGCGGCAAGACATCAGGCGTCGCAATCAAAGTCGCCAACAGCGGTCAGCTGCTCTCCCTCCTCGACGCTGCGGCGCCCGGCCCCGGCGGCAAAGTCGTTATCCAAGCCACCGCCCCGACCGGCAACAGCCAGGTCAACGTCAGCGGCAAAGTGCAGGCCGACCGCGGCATAGTCGACGTCCGCAGCTCCGGCGCCAGCGGCCAGGTCAACCTAACGAATGCCGACATCCACGCCGACACTCTCAAGGTCGCCGCGCTCGGCAGCAATGGCGTGCTGCAAATCGGAGGCGGAAGCCTTTCCGCCGACACGGCACTGCAACTCTACGCGCCCAATGGCAACGGCCAGGTCGTCTTCATCGGCAATGTGAGCCTGAACGGCAACTCGACCAAGAGCATCGCGGGCGACAGTGTCACGATCAATAATGGCATCCTAGTGACCGTCAACGGCCCCAAGGCGTCGGTTTACGTCAATAACTTGAAGAACGTGCCGAAAGCCAATTACACCGGCTTCGGCGGCAACGGGAATACAACCGGCACCTTCGGCGGCTCGGGCGCCAACCCTCCGCAGCCTCTCTCCCATGCGCCGCCGCTCGGCCTTCCTCCGGGCGGCTAATTGCGGCCGATGGGGCTGCGCGCGGTCGGTTCCTCTTCGGAGCGCGAATCCAAAAGCTTGACTTCGCTCCGGCGATAAGGCAGAACGGCTCCGCGACAGCCATGCCCTTGGTCGCGCCAGTTTGGCCTTCGGGCCATGCTCGATCTCGAATCGAAGCGAACCGACGCAAAATGAAAAACCACGATTCGTTAGGCCAACACTCTCTTAACCATCGACGGCTCTTTTTCTTTTCGAGAGCCCTTTTCCAGAAGTTCCCCGCATTCGCGTTGCTCCTCCTCAGCGTGGGGTTCGTTCACCTGGATGCGGCGCAACTCAAGGAGGCGCGCGTCACTCAGGTGATCAGGAACGTCGAGCTCGTTCCCGCGCAAGCCGCGCCGAAGCCAGCGGCGGTGAGCGATGAAGTGCGCAACGGCACCGCCGTCCGCACCGGTACCGAATCACGTGCCGAGCTCACCTTTACCGACCAAACTCTCGCTCGGCTCGGCGCAAACACGATTTTCAGTTTTAATAAAGGCACACGCAATCTCGAGCTCGGCGGCGGCGCCATGCTCCTGCGCGTTCCGAAGGACGTGGGAGGCGCACAGATCAATACTGCGGCGGTGACCGCAGCGATCACCGGGACCACCGTGATGCTCGAATACCACCCGGACGCCTACATCAAGTTCATTATCCTCGAGGGAACGGGCCGGATCTTTCGCAATAATCGTGTCGGCGAATCCGTCCTCTTGCGTGCCGGGCAAATGCTGATCGTTAGTCCGAAGGGCACCACGCTGCCCGATCCAGTCGATGTCGATCTTGATCGCTTGAGCAAGACTTCCGCCCTCTTATCCAGTGATTTCGCTCCGCTTTCGAGCGCGAATCTCATCGCGCAAGAGATCAAGGTGCAGGAGCAAAAGAAGGCGGAGAACGCGTTACTCGATACCAATCTGGTTATTTTCGGCGGAGGCACCGCCGTGTCCCTGGTTGAAGCAACGGCAACGATCGATCAGCGGATCGCAGTGACGGAGACCACTGCTAGGGAATCGCCCTCTCCAACGCCGCGCCCCACTCCTTCCTCAACTCCGACGCCCAGTCCAACACCTTCTCCCACACCGAGCTCAACACCTTCTCCGACACCGAGCTCAACTCCCACTCCCAGTCCGACGCCTTCTCCCACGCCGAGCACGACTCCTACTCCCACGCCAAGCGCGACACCTACTCCCACGCCAAGCGCGACTCCTACTCCCACGCCGACAGCGACACCGAGCCCTACACCTACACCAACAATTACACCAACTCCCTCTCCGACGATCACCCCCACACCAACTCCCACCATCACTCCGCCACCGGCGGACTCTGCTACCTATAACGGCGGCACCGGCAACTGGAGCGACCCGACCAAGTGGGACCCCGAGGTTGTCCCGAACAACGGAAATAACGGAGCCGACTATGACGTCTTCTTTTCCAGCGGCACCCTAACCCAAGACATCGTTGAGGGCGTCACGATCAACCAACTCTTCATGAGCGGTGGCACCTTAATCCTGGCCAATCCGCTCACCCTTGATTTCGGCCTGCATTTCAGCGGCGGCGGAATAACCTCCGGTATTCTCGATATCTTTGGAGACAGCAGCCAGACCGCTCTCATGACCGTGAGCAACACCACGATTAATAACTTCGGCAGCTACGACATCACCCTGGTCAACGGCAATGCCTTCAGCGGCGGCGGTTCCACCTTCAATAACTCCGGCACACTCATCCTGCAGAGCACCGACGGCACGTTGAGCTTCAACATCGCTCTCAATAACGCCGGTACCGTCTCCGCGGAATCCGGCGTCGCCAATCTCGTCAGCGGCGGAACGATCTCCGGGACCGCGTCGGCGGCGGCCGGGGCCGTCCTCCAGTTCGGAAGCAGCTTTACTTTCACTGACGGGGCTCAATTCGCCGGTGCAGGCCTGGTACAGTTTAACAATGCCACCACCACGACCCTTTCCGGCACGATCGCGAACAATGGCAACGTCCTGATCAATTCGACCGGCAGCTTTACCGACTTCGTCCTGAGCGACGACCTCACGATCACCGGTTCTGGAGTTCTGACCCTGGTTAACGCCGATCGCATCCGCGGAAGCGGTACTTTGACCAATGCGGGTAGCACTATCCAGGGCGAGACGAGCAACTCCGGAAGTCTGGGGAATAACGAAATTGGCATCATCAACCAAGCCGACGGCCTGATCGACGCCAATGCGGCCGGTTTATTTCTGCTTGTCGACCCCAACAGCGATGCTGGCCTAACGAACATGGGAACAATGCAGGCTAGTGGCGGCGGCCTGCTCCGGCTGACAGGAAATGGGACGGGCGATTTCAACAACAGCGGGGGATTGATCCAGGCACTCGACGGTTCGGAGGTTCAACTCACGGGCGGCGCGACGATTAACGGAGGGACACTCACGACCTTGGGCAGCGGCGTTATTCGCAACCTTGGCACCGCCACCCTCAACGACGTAACCAATAGCGGTGCATTTATCGCCAACAACGCTTCGGTCACCACGTTGGGCGGCACGATCAACAATACCGGCTCGATCCTGATCAACTCAACCGGAAGCTTTACCGATCTGTTTATCAACGGAGCCGTGACCTTGACCGGCAACAACACCCTCACCCTGCAGAATGCGGCACGCGTTCGCGGCACCGGAACACTCTTTAATGGCGGGGCCGAAGGCGAAGCCTTCACTATACAAGGTGAAACCAGCAACTCGGGCAGTCTCGGGACAAACGAACTTGGGATCGTCAATCGCAGCGGGGGATTGATCAACGCCAATGTCGCGGGCCTTTTCCTGCTCGTCGACCCCAACGTCACTTCTGGCCTAACGAATACAGGCATCATGCAGGCGAGTGCCGGTGGATTGCTCCGCTTGACGGGAAACGGTGGAGGCGACTTCAATAATAGCGGGGGCCTCATCCAGGCGCTTGACGGTTCTGAGGTCCAACTCACCGGCGGCGCAACCATCAACGGTGGAACGCTCACGACCTTGGGCAGCGGCGTTATTCGCAATCTTGGCACCGCTACCCTCAACGACGTAACCAATAGCGGTGCATTCATCGCCAACAACGCTTCGGTCACCACCTTTGGCGGCACGATCAACAGTACCGGCTCGATCCTGATCAACTCAACCGGAAGCTTTACCGATCTGTTTATCAACGGAGCCGTGACCTTGACCGGCAGCACACTCACCCTGCAGAATGCGGCGCGCGTTCGCGGCACCGGGACACTCTTTAATGGCGGGAGCACGCGGCGAAGCTTTCACCATCCAGGGTGAGACCAGCAACTCGGGCAGTCTAGGGACGAACGAACTTGGGATCGTCAATCGCAGTGGCGGTTTGATTAATGCCAATGTCGCGGGCCTTTTCCTGCTCGTCGACCCCAACGCCACTTCTGGCCTAACGAACACAGGCATCATGCAGGCGAGTGCCGGTGGATTGCTCCGCTTGACAGGAAACGGCGGCGGCGACTTCAATAATAGCGGGGGCCTCATCCAGGCGCTTGACGGTTCTGAGGTTCAATTCACGGGCGGCGCAACCATCAACGGTGGGACACTCACGACCTTGGGCAGCGGCGTTATTCGCAATCTTGGCACCGTTACCCTCAACGACGTAACCAATAGTGGTGCATTCATCGCCAACAACGCTTCGGTCACCACCTTGGGCGGCACGATCAACAGCACCGGCAGCATTCTCATCAATTCCACCGGCAGCTTCACCGACTTGACCATCAACGGAAGCGTCACACTTACCGGTGGCAGCACACTCACCCTGCAGAATGCGGCGCGCGTTCGCGGCACCGGGACACTCTTTAATGGCGGGAGCAACGGCGAAGCTTTCACCATTCAGGGTGAGACCAGCAATTCCGGCAGCATTGGCACCAACGAACTCGCGATCGTCAATCGCGGTGGTGGCCTGATCGACGCCAATGTCTTCAATGGAACTGTTGGCCTGGCGTTGGTCGTTGATCCGCGCGTAACTGACGGGTTGATCAACCTCGGCGTCATGCGAGCGAGCGGCGGGGGCATTCTCCTTTTCACCGGCAATGGCGGCGGTGCCTTCACCAATACGGGTGGGACCATTAGCGCCCTGACTGGTTCCGAAGTGCAATTAACCACTGGCGCGTCCATCACCGGCGGCACGCTGAGCACCGTTGGCACAGGCATCCTTCGCAATCTCAATACGGCTACCCTTACCTCACTCACGAACGCCGGCACTTTCATCGGCAACAACGCGAGCGTGACCACCTTGAATGGCGCGATCCTGAACAGCGGCAGCTTCTCGATCAACTCCACCGGTTCCTTTACCGACCTACTGCTCGGCAGCGACGTCACGTTGAGCGGCGGCGGTACCGTTAGTCTGGTCAATGCCGATCGCGTCCGCGGCGGCGGAGTCCTGACCAACATTGACAACACCATCCAAGGCGAGACGAGTAACTCTGGCAGCCTTGGGAACAACGAGATCGGGCTCGTGAACCAGGCCGGCGGGGTCATTTCCGCAAATATCTCCGATCTGACCTTGAACGTGGATCCGAATTCGACCAACGGCCTTGTCAATCAGGGAACAATGCAAGCCACCAACGGGGGTATCTTGCGCCTGAACGGAAACGGCGGCGGCACCTTTACTAACAACGGCACGATTAAGGCACTAAGTGGCGGGATGCTCAAATTTGAAGGGACCGTTACATCGTCCGGCACGGTCGATGTCGGCAGCGACACACTCTCCATTTCCGGCAGCGGCAGCTACACCCAGACGGCCGGCACTTTCCGGTTGGCCGGCGGCACTGTCACTTCGTCGACTGCACTTAACTTTAACGGCGGCCTAATTGACGCGCGCGGCAGCATCAACTCCGCCATTACGAACGGCGGAAATCTCCAACCCGCGCTCGGCGGGACCGGTCTTTCCGTGACGGGAGCCGTTACCTTGCTCTCCACCTCAAAGCTGACCTTCCAGCTCGGTGGACTCACTCAGGGCAACCAATACGGATTCCTCAATGCAAACGGGTCGGTCGCCCTGAATGGCAACCTCGTCGTCTCCTTCGTCAATTCGTTCAAGGCTGGGAATGAAGACAACTTTACCGTCCTGAGTGCGACCGCTCTCTCCGGCTCCTTCACCAACGTCGCTTCCGGGACGCGGCTCGCGACGACCGATAGCTCCGGCACTTTTCTAGTCACCTACGACGGCACCACCGTCACCCTATCTAATTTCCAGCCCATCGGGGAATCTCCGTCCTCTCCAGACGCGACCGAATCCGCCGAGCACGTCGCGGGACCGCGCTCGACCGGCCGCGGCCCCTACGGGAAAACCAAGATTGACACAGAATCGCCGGCCGCTCCGGATACGTCGAGCGTGGCAGTGAAGAATGCGCCCCCCGCCGCGACCTCCCCGGCAACCGAAACAAATGTGTCGCCTCCTCGCACCGCGCAGCGGGAAAGCTCCCAGCGCGAAGGGAAGGGGCCGACCGGTCGCGATCACCGTGGAAAATTCTGATCAGCTCCTTGGCTTGCTCGAAGGACCCGGGGCCACCACGGCGAAGGGCAAAGTGACCGTCAACGCGAAGACCGCGGCGCGGCGGCAAGCCGGAAATCGGGGTCGCACTCAGCCTAACGAGGCTTTGAACTCGCCGGCGAGCGCGAAGGAAAATCGGCGCGATAACCGCGCTGTCGATTCGAGCAGCAGCCACCGCACGGACGCGACTAACTGGACAATCGCAGGCCGGAGAAACGACTAGTCTCTCGACAAGCGCGATCGCACGGAGGCCCGGAAGACTGGACTCGCCGTGGCGAGGTTCCTCCGAAGGGACGCGCTTCGCATTAGGCCGGGTGCGACCCGCTCCATTTTTGGAGCGATGTGCTTTTGCACGTCCTTAAGTCCGGCGCGATTGGTCGCGCAACTGCTCTTCCAAATAACCGGAGCCCAGCGCGATCCCCGCGACGAGCAACGCCGCGGCCGTGGCCAGCGGGACCGGATCGAATGGCGCAGGGGGCAGCGCCGCGACGCCCGCTTCGTTCACCTCGGCCGGCGCGGCGGCATAACGCCCGTGTCTCGGCCGCCGAAAGCAATCGGCAAATCGCTTTAGCCGATCGGGCAACGCGCCGTCCCTCATCGGGATACCGTGGCCGCAACCCAACACGTTGGGTCGCAAGTCCGCCAGTTTCTCGATCGATTCCTGCGTGGCCCGCCAATCCATGTTGAAGGGCGCTTCCCCGCGAGACAGCTCCTTTTTTCCGCTCCCCAGCCCGAGCCAGGAATCCATGTTCATCGTCGCGCAAGCATCGCCCGCCAGTAAAACACGATCGGAGGTGCGGAAAAACGAAACATGCCCGGGAGAATGGCCCGGCGTCGCGATCCACTCCCAGCCCGATAATCCGGGCAGCTCGCCATCAGGAAATTCCCTGACACGATCACCCAAATCGCGGGCCCGATACGGAATGAAACGCGAGAGAAACGCCATTGCCCCGCCGATCGTCGGATCGGGTGGCGGATAATCCGAGCGACCCGTCAGGTAAGGCAGTTCCATCCGGTGGGCGAAAATCGGCACCTCCCAGCGATCCGCCAATTCCGCGGCCGATCCCGCATGGTCGAAATGTCCGTGCGTCAGATAAATCGCCTCCGGGCGCGA
The DNA here is from genome assembly GCA_963821915.1 of uncultured Verrucomicrobiae bacterium. Classification (GTDB taxonomy): domain Bacteria; phylum Verrucomicrobiota; class Verrucomicrobiia; order Chthoniobacterales; family UBA10450; genus Palsa-1392. Next base: position 54,036 of record CAWGFS010000009.1, on the reverse strand, counting down.
ACCGGAGCCGAAGCGTGCCTCGGCCGCGTCGAAAATCTCCCCGCCGCGACCGGGCAAACCGGAATCGATCAAGGCCCAGGGTCCGCCGGAATGGCCGACGAGATACGCATTCACGAAACTGATCGGCTGCCAGCCGACATCGGGAGCAATTCGTTCGATCGCCTTCATGAGGATGCCACGACCACAACCATAAAACGAAATTGAGGCTTCGCCATCCCAAGGAGGGTTTCCCGGAACGTGGAAGGCTTGAACTTTCAGCGGCCTACGGAATGACGAGCATCTGGCCAGGCTTCAAATCGCTCGGCTTGGATAGAATGTCGGAATTGGCATCGAGGATTCTCTGCCAGCGACCCGAGCTCTTGTAAAACTTGCGCGAGATGGAGGCGAGAGTGTCGCCCGGCTGCACGGTATAACTGCGCTCTTTCCCGGTCCGCGTTATCTTCTCGTTAGGCTTCCCCTTTCCGCGGGCGGCGGCCTTCTGTTCGGCCCAGTGCTCGCCGATCTGTTGGCGCAGGCTCAAATTTTCATTGGTCAACCGGACCAGCTCGGAGCGCGGCACCATGGAGTCGCCGGTCAGATTGGTCAGCAAAGTGAGCTCGTCGCGCTTCATAAATCCCTTCACTTCCTGCGCCCGTTTCCCGCTCGGCTCGAGGGTCAGGAAACGCTTGAAATGATGCAGCGCATTCAGCGGATCATTCATTTTGTCGTCGTAAATCAGCGCAAGCTTATAGTGCACTTCGGCCGAACTCGGACTGCCGTCGAGCGCCGCTTCGTAGAGATTGATCGCATCCGCGTAGCTGCTCTCGGCTGCTTTCGCATCCGCATCCTTGGTCAACTGCGTCTGACGCGGGGTAATCATGCGATTGCAATCCGCCAATCCCCCTAGCGAACAAAGGAAAAGCAGCGCCATCCCTCCTGCTCGTAATCGAATCCGGAGAAGCATCAGTTTTCGAGCACGATTACGATCGCGAGCAGGAGCACGAGTCGATGCCATTCGTTCTAATAGCGTGGAACATTCGGATCGACCTCCTCGGACCAGGCGTCGATGCCGCCCGCGACATTCGCGACCTTTGGAAAACCGGCTGCGCGCAGGAACTCCGCCGCCCGCGCGCTCCGCACCCCGCTGTGGCAGAAGACAAAGATTTCGTTTTCCCGGTCGAGCTCCTGCCAGCGCGTCGGCAGCTCGCCTAACGGAATCAGATTCGCCCCTTCGATCTGCGCCATCTCGAATTCAAACGGCTCGCGCACGTCGAGCAGAATAAAAGGTTGGCCCAACTTCATCCGCTGCTCCAGCTCACGCACCGCGATTTGCGGAACGGCCTTCGTCAGGTCCGGCGCACCATGGCAAAACGTCTCGTAATCGATCGGCGAGACAATCGTCGGCCGCTCGCCGCAGACCGGGCAATCGGGATCGCGCCTCAGATTAAATTCCCGAAACTTCATCTTCAGCGCATCGAAATGCACGAGACGGCCGATCAGCGGCTCGCCGATCCCGAGAATCAGCTTGAGCGCCTCCGTGGCCTGCATCGTGCCAACAATCCCCGGCAGCACGCCAAGCACTCCGGCTTCCGCGCAACTCGGGACCGCGCCGGGCGGCGGCGGCTCGGGAAAAAGACAGCGATAGCAGGGGCCGCCGAGATGCGGCGCGAAGACCGTCGTCTGCCCATCGAACCGGAAGATGGAGCCATATACATTGGGCTTACGCGCGAAAACCGCGACGTCGTTGGAAAGATAACGCGTCGCAAAATTGTCCGTTCCATCCACAATCAAATCGTAGTCGCGCAAAATCGCCTCGGCGTTCGCGCTCTCGAAACGGCAGGCATGCAGCCGCACTTCGATTTGCGGGTTCACGTCGCTCAAGCGATCGCGCGCCGATTCTGTTTTGGGACGACCGACATCCTTTGTCCCGTGGAGCAACTGGCGATGGAGATTGGAAAGCGCCACCCGATCGTCGTCCACCAGCCCGATCGTGCCGATCCCCGCCGCGGCGAGATAGAGGGCTGCGGGTGAGCCGAGCCCGCCTGCGCCGAGACACAAAACGCGCGCGGCTTTCAACCGTTCCTGGCCTGCCACGCCGATCTCCGGCAACATGACGTGGCGCGAATAGCGCCTGCGTTCTTCGTCGCTTAGCCCGGCGCTCAGCTTTTCGTTAGGCGCATCTGCCGCTATTTCCTGACCAGCTCCCATTTGATGCCCACAATCCGCTGATCCGCGAAGCGCTTCAAGGATTTCGGGAAAACGAGATACCGTGCGCCCTTGCGCTCGATTAAGCCCACGCAGCCGAAGTCGCTCCCGCTTTCGGACCTTTGGATCGTCATGATGCGGGCCTGCCGAATCTGCGCCTGCAAACGCCGATCTTTCTTTGGCGATTGCCAGGGAATGTAAACCTGCGGCGCGCCGCAAGCCTCGACGACGGCGGCAAAGCGCGCGGTTTTAACGTCAAGCAGCTTCACCTGCAGACGCTTCGCTTTGCCGAAGCGCGTGGGCAAATTTTCATTTGCGATTTTCCATACAATCTGAGAATCGCGCCGGTTTCGAGTATCCGTTCAGAAAACGTTCAATGTCGCGATCCTGATACTCGCGCCGTCCAGAAAGCGGCGTCGACAGCGAACCAAAAAAGACCGCCAGAGGACTACGGCAAAAAGGATCAGACTACCGTTGCTGCATTCCTGCCCTGGCGGGGTTCGTTAGTCCTCAGTCCATAGCCCCTGACGGAGCGAAAACTTCCCGCGAAGCAGGCCTCCGTGCAATCGGTTTCTCGGCACGAACAAGCGCCTCCGTTTAGCCGGCTCGGTGACCCCGGTCGATCGCAGCTTGCTCTCGCGGGCCCGGATCGGCGCGCCCCTGCTACAGAACGCAGGATGCTAACGAACGCCTAACGACTCAGAGCGCGAGTAAGTCGCGCTGCCACTGAACCAACAATGTTTCGCTGCGGCTCGGATCCGCGGCGATTCCCTCCAGCGCACTGCGCGGCGCGATGAACGCGGGGTCGATCGCGAGTTCCTTCGCATGATGATCACGACGACGACGCAACTCCTCCACCTTCTTGTCGAACCCTGGCGTCCGCACACGACTCAACCGCGGCGGCCGTTGCGGCCAGGCCGATTCCGGCAACTCCAGCGCCTCGCGTGCCGCTTCGACAAAGCCGCGTCGTCGGCGCTCCGACAAGTGCCGGAAATCCGGTGTCTCACCGGCGACAAATTGCTTCGCCGCCTCGATCATGGCGCTGTTTTGCAAGATGTGAAACGCCGGCCGATCGGCCTGTTGCGCTTCGCGATCCCGCCACTGCCAGATGGCACGCAGAACCGCTCCCGTTTGGGGCGGCAAAGTGCCGCTGCCGCCGATGCGCCAGGCGTCATCCGGGTCGCGCTCGCGCGAAACGAGCGTCTGTTCGAGCGCCCGCTGACACGATTGGCGGAACCATTCCATTCGGCCGAGCGCTCGCATCTGCTCCTCCATTTTTGCCGCGAGGGGAAGAAGGTAACGGGTATCATTCTTGGCGTAGGCTTCCATCGTCGCAGGGAGCGGACGGCGCGCCCAGTTCGCCTTCTGCGATCCCTTGGCCAGAGTCACATCGAAATATTGTTGCACCAGCGCCGCGAGGCTGAATTCACCCAAGCCCAGCATGCGAGCAGCGATCACCGTGTCGAAAACTTCGCCCACCGGAAGATCGAACGAACGCCGGAGCAGACGCAGATCGAAATCCATTCCCTGCAGCACAATTTCCCGCTCGGCGAGCGCAGTGCAGAGCGGCTGGAGATCGAGCGGTGCGAGCGGATCGACCAGCAGGTCTTCGCCGTCGAAGGTCAGTTGGATGAGACACAACTTTTCGAAATAGCAGTGCAGACTGTCGGCCTCGGTATCGACGGCGACGCGATCGAATTGGCGCAGCCGCGGGAGGATTTCAGCGAGTTGTGAATCGGACGCGATCACCGGAGGCCAGCGAGCAAGAGTTCCGCGTTGGATTTGGTTGCGTGCAGGTTGTTGATCAACTGCTCCATCGCCTCGAGCGGCGGAAGCGCCGCCATCGCTTTGCGGAGCAACTGCACGCGTTCCCACTCCTCGGGATGATAGAGCAGGTCTTCGCGCCGGGTGCCCGATTGCAGAATGTGAATCGCGGGATAAAGCCGTTTCTCGACCAGCGAACGGTCGAGATGCAACTCCATGTTGCCCGTGCCCTTGAACTCTTCAAAAATCACTTCGTCCATTCGGCTGCCGGTCTCGATCAAGCACGTCGCGAGGATCGTTAGGCTGCCGCCTTCCTCCACGTTGCGGGCCGCGCCGAAGAAGCGTTTCGGCTTGAGCAAGGCCTTCGATTCCACGCCGCCCGACATCGTCCGACCTTTCCCTTTGACCAGAGAATTATAACCGCGCGCGAGACGCGTAATGCTGTCGAGCAACAGAACCACATCCTTCTTTTGCTCGACCAGCCGCTTGGCCCGCTCGCTCACCAGCTCCGCCACCTGCACGTGCCGCACCGGCGATTCATCAAAGGTCGAGCTGTAGATCTGGCAATCCACTTCGCGCTCCAGATCGGTCACTTCCTCCGGACGCTCATCAACGAGCAGGATGATCAGCTCAATGTCGGGATGATTGATGCGAATCGCCTTCGCGATCTGCTTGAGCAGAATCGTTTTCCCGACTCGCGGCGGGGCGACGATCAATCCGCGCTGACCGCGCCCGAGCGGCGTGAGCAGATCGACCGCGCGCACGCAGGCCGCATCCTCCGAGTCGTTCTCCAACATGATGCGACCCTTCGGAAAGAGCGGCGTCAGGTTGTCGAATGCCGTCGGAGCTTTCCATTCGTCCGTCGGCTGCCCTTCGATCGAGATGACGTGATCGAGCATCAGGGTCTTTTCCCGATCGCGCGGTGTGCGAATCGTTCCGGCCAGGGCCTGCCCGGGGCGCAATCCGAAATGCCGGATGAGGTGATGCGGCACGCCAACGTCCTCCGGGAGCGGGAGGAAATTGAACCGGGGCGAACGCAACATCGCTGGGCCGTCGTTAGGCTGCTCGAGGAAGCCGCTCGTCCGCGCCACCTGACCGCGTGAGATGGCATGGCGGATGAGATCGACAATCAACTGATGACGCGTCCGGCCTGGATGGGGCTGCAGCTCGAAGCGAGCAAATAATTCCTGCAACGCTGCCGGACTCAAATCCTGGAGCGCGGGCAGATCGAGCAGGTCAGGCTGCGGCTCGTTAGGCTCGGGCGCGAGGGTCGGCGGAGGCGGAGCCGTTATCGGGGGCGGTGAAAGTTGGGTCGTCCATTGGGATTAACGCCAGAATCGCGCCAGCATCCGGGCCTGCGCATCGAGAACCGCGACCGGCCCGTTGTTCCAAACAACGTGGTCGGCCCGGGAGATTTTTTCTGAGAGCGGCATTTGCGAGTCAATCATGGCGAGAGCGGCGGAGGGCGTGAGATGCATGCGCGAGATCAAGCGTTGCTGCTGGATCTCCTGCGCGCAGGCGACGACCACGACGCGGTCGCATAAGAATTCACCTTGGGTTTCATAGAGGAGCGGGATATCGGCCAGGAAAAGTTGGCCGGACTGGCGGCTTTCCTCCGCCGCGGTGGACCACTGCTGGCGGATGCGCGGATGGAGGATTTGCTCGAGCGCGCGCTTCTTTTCCGAGTCGGCGAAGACTATCGCTCGAAGTGCGCCCCGATTCAAATCTCCGTTTGCAGAAAAAATTTCAGTCCCAAAGCGCTCTCGCAGAAGGCGCCGCACCTCCTCGTCCTCATCGGTCAGCTGACGCGCCGCCTGATCGGCATCGAAAAGCCGCGCGCCCGTCAGCTCTTGCAGGCGGCGGGAGAAAGTGGATTTGCCGGTGGAAATGCCGCCGGTGATCCCGATGACGGTGGAGGATTTGGACATTGCGAACAGCAAATTCGCGGTATCGCAGCAGTGCTCGATTCCTTTTTCAAGAAGATTTGATTCGCCGTCCGATGGCAAGCCGCGTTTGCAAATCGTAGTCGGCGGCTTGACTCGGCCGTCATTTTTGGCGGCGCCAGGCGGGCTCGCGGTTCTCTCTGTAGACCTTAGGAGACGATTGCCAGGCAACCACGTTATTTTTTGTAAGACGGAACCTGGGGCAAGACCGGCGGTTCGATTTGGCTGACTGTTTCGGTTTCCTCTTCTTCCTCTGTCGCGTTAATTGGCTGACCGGCGGGGTTGACCAACCGTGCCGTCACGAAAATGACGAGGTTCCGCTTGATGTGTTGCTCGCTGTTGGTCCGGAAAAGCCGGCCGACGAGAGGAATGTCGCCGATGATCGGGGTGCGATCCTCGGTCTTCTGCACATCCTCGCGCATCAAGCCGCCGAGCACGACAGTCTGGCCATCCCACACGCTCACGCTCGTCGTCACTTTGCGCGAGTTGAAGATCGGCTGGTTAATGACGTTAGGCGTGAGAACCTGGGTGGTAGTGATCCCAAGAGCATTCGTGGAAAATGTTTGAATGGGGCTGCCGTAATTGATGAATCCCTCAAACTCGACCACCTGGGGAACAAGGTTGAGATCGATCGTCACACCATCGGGACCGACCACCGGCTCGACTTCCAGGTGACACCGGTATTGCGCGTCTCAAAATCAGTCGGAGTCGTCGGTGTGACCGGGAATGCATTGCTGGTCGACCCACCGACGATTCCCTGGACGCCAGTGGCGCCGGTGCTCTCAGGAATTTTCGGTGGATCAAACTGCGTCGGGTAACGAAACTCTCGCACGATCTCGATCACGGCGCGCTGGCCGCTCTTGGTCGTGACGCGCGGCGCGGAAAGCAGGTCGACGCCCTTCTTCTGGTTCAGCGCCCTGACCACGACCTGGAATTGGGGATCGGTGAAAACGCCGCTCAAGCCGAAGAAGCCCGGCGCGAGCGCGCTGGCGCCCGGAACGCCAAAGAGGAGCGCGTCGAGCGCATTGGCGGTGATGGCGAGATTGCCGCTGCGATTGCCGGCGGTGACCGGGAAACTGGCCAACCGGCACGCCGTTGGGCCCGACGAACGGAAAGTCGTTCGAATTGACGGGCAGATTGGTGCCGGAAGTTCCGCCACTGCCGAAGACGCCCTGGTGGCCGACATTGAATTGGCCTAACAACCAATCGAAGCCGAGTTCCTTAAGGTTGTTTTGCGTGATCTCGACGAATTTCGCTTCGATCTCGACCTGCTTGGGTCCGGCGACGTTGGCCTGTTCCACCAGCGCATCCACCAGCTCGAGATTCTCTTCGGTATTTCGCACAATCAACCGGCTGCTCTGCGGGAGGAAATTGGCGCTCGCCCCGGGCGGAAACGGAACGCCCTGATCCTTCAGGAAATCGAGCGCGGTCTGGCGGGTAACCAATTGCTGGCCACCGGTGGACTCCTGGGTGTCTCTGCCGGTTCCTGCACTTCCACCCACTCTCGTGGCAGGGCGGTCGAGAGGATTTGCGCCGACGTTGACCGCACTGCTGACGAAACCGGGCGGCACCCGATATTCCTTGGTGAAAAGATCGCTGCTCTGCTCGTTGATCGGGATGATCGAGACGGCGTAGGGCTCCACCTTCACCTTCAATCCCGCCTGGCTCGCGATGTAGCGGAGCGCTTCGCCTAACGGAATCTGGTTAAGCGTGATCGTGATGCGCGCATCGGACGGGCGAGATGGGAGGCGCGGCCGGCACGGGCACCGGGGTGGGCTCGACGACCCGCCTCAGTCGCCGTGCCGGGCAGGGGCGGCGCGCTCTCGGGCAGCCGGCGCAGGCGGCTCGGCCCGGCCTAACGACAGTGGTGCGCAGGACAATGTCGACACCCGTTTGTCTTCCGCGGCCGGATCGTTCGCCGCCGCTTGTTGGCGCAGAAAATCAATCGCCTCCCGGATGCTGGCGTCGCGGAACTCGATCTTCGGAATGATGATGCTGTTGAGCTTGTTCGTGATCCGCGCCGTGCCCGCCGGCATCGCGCGCGAAGGCGTCGCTGATCGGGCCGACCGTCTGGCCGTATTGGCGGACCGGCTCTTCCCAGCCTTTCTGGACCTGCCAGAGCTTGCGCGAACGGGTTTCGTTGATAGGCCTCCTCGCCATAATGCGTTTTGTTGTAGATTGATTCGCTCTTCCCCGCGGCGGGCGGCGACGTTGTAGGGATCGAGGTTCAGGACCTGCTCGTATTTCTTGAAGGCGAGATCGTAACGGCCGGAGTTGTAATAGCCATCGGCGTCGCTCAGAAGCTTCTTCACCTCCTCGACCTTGGCGATAAACTTCGGACCCATCGTCTTGTTGAAGTAACCGGGCTCGGAGAGATGGGCGAGGAGTTCCGAGCGCCGGGCGGCAATTTGGATCGTAGCGATCGCTCACCACTTCGCGCACGATCTGTTCGGCCTCGGCGTACTTGCCTTCGGCGATGCGCTGCTCGGTCAGCTTCACCCCGCTCTCGCAAAAGCCGGCGACCGCGGCGTCGTGCTCGGCGGCGGTCGTCAGGGCGTCGGGCAGGAAGTTGACCGCGACCCGGAATTCGTCATGCGCCCGGGCGAAATCCTTCGCCTGCAAGAGCGAGCTTGCCGCGCGCCAGGGCCGCCTGCCCTTGCACGACGCCGGCCTGGCGCCGCGCGATCTCGTGCTCGGCGATGCTCCGCACATTCTGCGCCGTGGCGGGCGGAGCCGAGTGCGACGAGAAGAAGAGAGAAAAGGAGGAAAGAACTGGGGCAGGGTTTGGTGTTCATGGGGGATGACCGACGGAGAAAGGCGATCTTGCGCTGCTACGGCGTGCAGGACGCCGATCTCGATTTTGTCGTTAGGCTTTTGGGTGTTGATGATGATGGCCTTGTCCGGTTGGACATCTAGCAGCTTATATTTGATCTCCGGCAACGGTTTCAATGAAAATTCCTGATCTTTTTTGACCGCGAAGGCCTGCTCCGAGCCCGCCCAGGTGTAAAGGAAGTTCGCGACCGATTCGGGCGAGGTGGCGCGTTTCTCTTTCACGAGTATGACCTGGTCGTGGGTGTCGACCTGTTCCAGGGTCAATTCCGAGACGTCGATCGTCGTCCCATATTTGTCGGTATCGTATTTCTCGGTGTAGCCCGCGAGCTTGTATTTCGTGCCGGCAACCATTTCGCCGATTTGGAGAAACTGTGTCGGCATTCGCCGGTTGATGCTGTTGATCGCGTAAGTGTCATCGACCGAGGACGAGAAAATAAGGGGAAACGCTTCCTGCGCGAAGGACCGCAACTTCAGCTTCGCGACGTAAGGCGGGTGCGAATCCTTATCGGTCGGATTTGAGTGGCCCTGCCCACTCGTCGCAGATTGGTGAAGCCATCGCCATCGGCATCCTGCGTCAGAACGTCGGCCTCGGTGATGGCGAGGCCGAATTCCTCCAGCCATTCGTTAGGCACAGGCGGATGGAGGAGCGTGTTTTGCAAAGTCGCGGGCTGACCATCCGGGCCGATAAAATGCTTTTCCGGCACGAAGAGCCCGGAGCGTCCGCTGGAAGTCCACTGCGAGGGCCTCTGCAATTGCGCCATCGCCTCGACAATCTCCGCGGCCTGGTCTGCCGGGATCTTGTTATTCGGCGGCGGCACGCTTCGCAGGGCGCTGAACTTTTCGCCGAAACCGGAGGCGCCGAGAAAAATAAAACCGGCGCAGAGGATCAGGAAAAGCGCGGCGGCGAGAGCCAGCGCGCGATCGTAATTTGCCCGAAGCCAGTCCATCGCCTAACGACCCTCCATTTCCGGAAAGTTGAACCGCAGGATCTCGATCTTCGCCGCCACATTGAGATGCTCCGTTCCGACGATGAAACTGATCCCCTGCTCCTTCCTTGCGGCACCGGCCTGGGCGGGCGGAACGGCGACCGCGGCTGCCGGCGCGAGTTTCTCCGTGTCTCCTCGCTCCGGTCCTTTATCAGCCTGATTTCGCACCTGCAGCGTGCGGATGATGTAGGCTTGTTCTTTGGCTGCCGCGATCTGGTTCAAGATGCGCCGTGCCGCGGCCGGGCTGCCGGAAAACGCGACGTCGATCGAGGTCGAGTCGACGATTCTGGCGCTAGCTTCCGGAGTTTTCGATTCCTTGCCGCCGCGCGTCCTGGCCCGGGTCGGAGCTGGCGTCGCCTTTTCTTCCGGGAGCGTGCTCCGCGTCAGGCTTTGGAGCGAATCGACATGCGCATCGACGATCGTGTTAGCGATCCATTCGATCGCCCGCAACTGCCGCCCGAGGTGCGGGGCCGCCGCGCTGTTCGGGAGCGAAGTCGCATACTCATCGAAACCAAGATTGAAATTTTCCGGCAACTGCACCTTGCTCGCGCGTGCCCGTTCGATCACGTCGGTCGCGACCTGCCGCAGTTGCGCCTGGAATTCGTTAGGCTGGAGCGGTGGCTTTGGAAACATCCGCGTCTTCAACTCGTTCTTCAGCGCGAGCAGCGAGTCGTGGTAGCTATCTGTCTGCGCCTTTGCCCTGCGGAAATTTTCCTCGCTCGGGAACGGCGTGCTTCGCTCGCAGCCGGGTCAGTTCGTTGATTGTTGTCTCGAGCCGCGCCTGTTCTCTGTCGGCGGCGCTCTTTTCGTGGAGCAAGAAAAAGACGCTGAGGAGGGTCGCGAAGGCGAGTCCGCCGAGGAAAATGCCGAGAAATCGATTTTGCTGAAACCAGTTCATGGCAGGCCAAAAGGCTGGCGCAATTTCAGACGCAGCTCGTAGGGGTAGGCCCATTCCGTGTTCGTCGGCGTGCTCGGTTTGATCACTTCCGATTGCCTGTTTGGATCGACCTCGAAAATGGCGGAGCCGAGCAGATTCCGGAAATAATCGACCACGATTTCCTGCTGCTTCGGATTGGAAAGGTAAAGGCCCCTCACGAAAACGCCGTCGATCATCGGGACTGCTTTCGGAGCGCCCGCACCGCTCGTCGAGCGTGGAGTTGGAGCCGAGGACGTTGACCCCGGCCGACCCCGCCCCGCCAAGAATCTTCCCGCCAGAAGTCGGCGCGAGTTCCGTGATCCAAATGTTTTCCTTCGGCAGACGGGCATTGAGATCATCCAGGATGCGCAACCAGACACCGCGGTCGTTGATCGCGCTGAGCAAGGGCGTCGTCTCCGCGTCGAGCGCGGCGGTTTCCTTGCGCAAGCTGGCGATCCGGTTTTCCAATCCGCGCATCCGGTCGACCTCCACCTGCAACGTATCGGCCACCCGCGCTTCGACCTGCGTCACACGCAGAAAATAAAAGCCCCAGCCGAGCAGACCGAGCACGAGACAAGCGCCGGCCAGCAGCAGGAACGGACGACGTTGCGCGAGTTGCTGCCGGCGGACGACATTGGCCGGTCGCAGATTCAACTCCATCGGACACGTCATGGTGCTGCGAAGCGCGAGCCCGACCAGTTCGCCTAACAAATGGGCGGAGTCCGCGACGCTCCTCGATCGCGACCGACTCCCCGACGACGACATTGCGCAGCGGATTGAAGAACTCGACCGGCCACTGGAGTTTCTCGTGGAAAAACTCGCGCATGTACGGCGTGCTCGCTGTGCCGCCGCAGAGGAAGACGCGCTCGGGCCGGCTCCCCTGCTGCTGTGTTCGATAAAAACTAATCGAGCGCGTCAGCTCAGCGTGCAGCCGCGTCATGGTGCTGCGCACCAGCTTCGAGACCCGCGCGACATCCGGATCGGAGGCTTCCGCGTCGGCGCCACCGAGACTAACGAATCCGTCGTGCTTCTTGCGCAGCTCAGCCGCGCCAAAGGGCTCGTTGAATTCCTTCGCGATCGCCGCGGTGATCGAACTGCCGCCAATCGGAATGCTGCGGCTGAAAACTTTTCCCGGCTCGATGAAAAGCAGATTGGTCGTGCGCGCGCCGATGTAGATGACAAGCGAAGAGCCGGTCAGTTCGCTGTAATTGAAACGAAACGCGTTGTAGAGCGCCATCGGCGCCACATCCACCCGCCTGGTCTGCAAGCCGGCTGCCTCGACCGCGGCATTGATCCCGTCGAGCAGGTCGGCCTTGATCGCGACCAGCACGACTTCGATCTTGTCCGCCTCGCTGCTGCCGACGAGCTGATAATCCCAGACCACTTCCTCGATCGGAAAAGGCACATTCTGTTGCGCCTCGAAGGTGACGATGCGTTCGATTTTGTCCTGATCGACCGAGGGCAATTTCACAAAACGAGCGAAGACCGATTGCCCCGAGACCGCGTAATCGATCGGACCGTTCTTGATCCCGAGTTCGCGCATCATGGCGGACAACGTCTCGCTGATCTGCCGGTTGCGATCCGTTTCGGCAGCGGGATCGGCCAGGATCTCGCGCCGCCGATAGCCGGTGAGGACGAGTCCGCCGTTGGGCTGAGCCTGAAACTCGGCCAATCCTAATGTTTGCGAGCCGAGGTCAAGACTGAGGATGCGGGGGGAAGCAGACATGGGGTGAAATCAAGGGCTCGGCAGGTCGCGGATAATCCTCATGAGTTGAAAATCGCTCACGCGGTTCCGCGCAGAGCCGAAGTTGGCGAGGGCGAAAGGGAGAATCGTTAGGGCAATTTTTGGGTCCATCGCTTGGTCATTTGAAACGAAGCGCACAAAGAAAGCGAGCAGAGAATGTGAAGGGGCCTGGCGCCCATTTCGCAGCCAGACAGCGCACTGTCTATCCGCGAAGGCGGCCACATCCAGAACCTTAGCGCTGATTCGCGCGCTCGAGCCATTGACGGAAATAATCGATCGTGCGCGCGATTCCTTCCTCGAACTCCACCTTCGGTTCCCAGCCGAGGATTTTCTTCGCGCGCGCCGATGTCGGGCTGGCGCACCTTCGGGTCGTCCACCGGCAGCGGCTTGTATTCGATCCCCGATTTCGTGCCGGTGATGCGGATGATCTCCTCGGCGAATTGTTTGATCGTCATCTCGCGCGGGTTGCCGATGTTGACCGGCTCGTGGAAATCCGATTGCGAGAGCCGGTAAATGCCGTCGATCAAATCGGAGACGTAACAGAACGAGCGCGTCTGTGTGCCGTCGCCGAAGATCGTGAGGGGCTGCGCCGGAAAGCGCCTGGCCGATAAAGGCCGGCACGACGCGCCCGTCGCGCAACCGCATGCGCGGGCCGTAGGTGTTGAAGATGCGGACGATCTTGGTATCGATGCCGTGATAGCGGTGATAGGCCATCGTCATCGCTTCGGCGAAACGCTTTGCCTCATCGTAAACGCCGCGCGGCCCGATCGGGTTCACGTTGCCCCAGTAATCTTCCTTCTGCGGATGGACGAGCGGATCGCCGTAGCATTCGGAGGTGGACGCGAGCAGGAACGTCGCCTTCTTCGCCTTCGCCAGGCCGAGCGTGTTGTGCGTGCCGAGCGCGCCGACCTTCAAGGTCGGGATCGGCAATTCGAGATAATCGATCGGGCTGGCGGGCGAGGCGAAATGGAAGACGTAATCGATCTCGTCGGGGACGAACAAATACTGGGTCACATCCTGCTTGATGAATCGGTAGTTTTCGTTCCCGGCGAGGTGTTCGATGTTCGTGAGGTGCCCGGTGATGAGGTTGTCGATCGCGATCACGCGATGACCTTCCGCGAGCAGCCGGTCGGTCAGATGCGAGCCGAGAAACCCGGCGCCGCCGGTCACAACAGTGACGGGTTGCTTGCTGGAACGCGCGGCCATGGCGCGGATTATCTAAATGCGGGAATCGCCCTTGGCGAGCAGAAACGCGCAGGCGCGATTCAGCCCGAAGAAACCAGGATGCAAAAAGTCCGCAGATGTCACGGATGGACAGGAAAAACCGCCTTCAATCATCGTCCCTCTGCGGTGATCAATGGCAGATCGTCGCAGCCAGATGACGTTGCTCCGGACACCGACGCAGCCCGACTCGAGCGCGGCCGTCTGGCTCCAACCGTTTTCTCTCGACTGGGCTTGACGCTCCGTGCTTGGCTCAGCGGAAAGGGAGAAAAATATGTCTACCGAAGATACGTGCTGCACGATTGTTCCGTACTTCCGCGTGCCCGACGGCCGGTTGAACGCGTTCAAGGAACTCTGTCAGCAATTCGTAGGCAAGGCGGGTGGGGAACCAAAGTGCCTTTACTATGGATTCAGTTTTTGCGGTAACGAGGCTCATTGCCGGGAAGGCTATGCCGACGCCGAAGGTGCGCTGGCGCATCTGGAGAACGTCGGACAACTGCTCGACGAAGCGCTCAAGATGGTCGAACTCATCCGACTGGAGATCCACGGTCCGGAAGAGGAGTTGGCAAAGCTTCGCGAACCTCTGGCGAAATTGAACCCACAATTCTTCACTCTGGAGTATGGCTTTCGTCGTTAGGTCACCATTTCCATAACCTCGGCGCGAAATATCATGCCAGACGACACACTCCTCGAACCCAACAGAATCAAGCTGCAAAAGGCAGCATGAGTCGTCTGGAAAAAGAGTCACAGGTGACTATCTTGGGAGTGTGATCGAGCAAAGGGACATCGCGGTTTGGGCAGCGGCCGCGCTCCTCGCGATCGGGATGGGCTGGAGCCGCTATGCGAAAGTGAAATCGCGCAACAATCTCGTCCGGCAGCTGGCAGCGATGAATGTCGAGCAGCGCAAAAAAATGCTAAGCCGGCTCAACCCGAAGGTCGCGCTCGAAGTTCGTCAGGAGTTGCTGGAACGCTTTCGCATCCTGACCTGATCCAGCCGGCTACGGGCTAGCGACCAGGATTGTTTTCCGAGCCAAAGGCGCTCGGCTTGGCTTTGACTTGACTTCCGCCGGAACCGGTTGCCGCAGCCGACGGGGCGGTTTCGTAGGAGACTTCGTTGGGATTCTGGCAGCTTACCGCGGCGAGGCCAATGCCGATAGAAGCACCAAGAACGTAGGATGGATTTTTTCATCGTTTGATGAATCGGCCCCTCCGCAATTGGGTTGGTTGCCTTGGCTGAAATTTTTCCCCGCCAGCAAAGCGGTTGCCTCTGCAATTCCCTTTCGATCTGTGCAAAAGTTTCATCCGCGGCGGTAACAGAATCGTTACGGATCAGTCGTTGTTGCCACCTCGCATACAGGGAAATTACGACAAATACAAGGCAAAATGCCGCGCAGAGTTTCCAAGCCGGATCGGTTGCTAGCCCTCGACGAGAACCTCGTCGTGGTCGCAGTGCCACGCCGCCAACCACGCAAGAGGAAGCCATTGGGCGCAGCGCGACGTGCTCGGCAATTTCCAACGACGACTGAGATGAGACGGCCGGCTCCGCCGGGCGATTCCATCATGCGGTTCCGGCGGCTTCTGCTGGCAGCCTTACGAGTTTGGGAATTGAAAAACGGTATTCATGATTACTGCGACTCGGTTCTGGACTGAGAGCGCTGCTTCTCCCGTCGGTGACGCTCTTGGTCGAACGCGACGATCCCTGTTTAGCGCCGGCACGATTTTCTGAGGGTCAGCGTGTTGTAGACCGCGGCTTTGAACCAAGTTGGTCTGGTGCTCGGCTCGCGTCTCACGTCGGACTGGGTAAAATGCCCGGCTACACCCTGCATTCGCCGCGAATGCTTCCACGACGCTAAACAGATGCCTGCGGCGAGCGGATGCCGCGCACGGGATTCAGCGTCCGTTGCAGCCACGCCATAGAGACGGAGCCAACGCGGACGGCCGAAATATTTCTTGCCAAGTCCGGGCGCCGCTGAATTGAATCGTACATGATTAAATCAACCAGGTGGTGCGGAATAATGGTAGCCGGTCTGCTAGTCTTCGGCGGAGCGGCGCAGGCGGGAACGGTGAAGAGTTATCAAGTAACCGGGCCGGTGCTGGAAGTGAGTGACACCATGATTGCGGTACAGAAGGGCAAGGATCGCTGGGAGATCGCCCGTGACGCCAACACCAAAATGACAGGCGACGTGAAAGTCGGGACCAAGGTCAAGATCATGTACACGATGACGGCGACTGAAGTGGAAGTGAAGGCCGAGAAAGCGGCGAAGAAACCGTAGTCAAGGGTATGGTCGGATCGCAGGTTGGGTGATCCGACATCCCTCCACGGTTGCCAGTCAGTTGCTTTTGCTTGCGGCGGGCCACCATCTTGCACTTAATCGCAGCGCATGTCGCCGGATGATCCGAAATTACCGCCCGACCCGACCCTGTTCGTCGGCTCAGCAACCGATATCTCGCCCTTAACGCACACCGGCACCGAAACCAGCGCACGAAAAAACCGCCGCGGAGGAAGCGGGCGCGATCAATTGGGAGGCGATCGCGGCGAGCGCGCGATTCAAGGAGCTGTTGCGCGCCAAGCGGCGTTTCATCATCCCGGCGATGATCGTTTTCATCGTCTATTACTTCGCGCTTCCGGCGCTGGTCGGTTACGCCCGGCCGTTGATGGAGAAGCGCGTTCTCGGGCCGGTCAACCTCGCGTACCTCTTCGCGCTCTCGCAGTTTTTCATGGCCTGGATCATCGCCGCACTCTATGTCCGTGCGGCGAATCGCTTTGATCGCCAGGCGCGCGAAATCATTTAAGGAAAATCCGCCCGATGATTTTCCTGCTCTGCTCGTAATCTCAGTCGATCCGATTTCGAGCATGAGCGACATGAGCAGGAGGAAATCATGACACCCGCGCTCGGGATGTTCCTGCTCTTCGTCCTGATCACCCTCGGGATCACCTGGTGGGCGGCGCGCCGTTCGCAAAGCGCCGCGGCATTCTTCACTGCGAGCCGGCGCATTACCGGCTGGCAAAACGGCGTCGCGGTGGCGGGCGATTACATGAGCGCGGCCTCGTTTCTCGGTATCGCGGGCCTGATCGCGTTCTACGGCTACGACGGCTTCATGTTCTCGGTCGGCTGGCTGGTTGCCTACCTTACGGTTCTGCTCGTGGTCGCGGAACCGCTCCGCAATGCCGGCAAATATACGATGGCGGATGTGCTCGCCTATCGGCTGAACCCGCGGCCGGTCCGCGCCATGGCCGCGTTGAGCACGATCACGGTGAGCACGTTTTACATGATCGCCCAAATGGTCGGCGCAGGCGCGCTCGTCACGCTGTTGTTAGGCAGTTCGCATGTCAGCTACCAGGCCGCGGTCATCGGCGTCGGGATCCTCATGATCATCTACGTCGTCTTCGGCGGGATGCTGGCGACAACCTGGGTGCAGATCATCAAGGCGATCCTGCTCATGGCGGGAACCATTCTTCTCAGTCTCCTCGTGCTCGCCCACTTCGGCTGGAGCCTGACGAACTTCTTCAATGCCGCAACCCACGTGAGCTATCACGACAAGGGCGAGTTGGTGACAAAGAATTTCCTCGATCCGGGTCTGCGCTACACCGCGGCAAATCACGGCGCGCTCGATCTCATTTCGCTGGGCATGGCGCTTGTCTTCGGCACCGCGGGATTGCCGCATATCCTCGTTCGTTTCTACACCGTGCCCGACGCGAAAACGGCGCGAATCAGCGTTGTCTGGGCGATGGTCCTGATCGGCGGTTTTTACATCATGACGACGTTTCTCGGCTTTGGCGCGGCCACAATCGTCGGGCGCGATCACATCGCCAGCCACGGCGGCAATAACATGAGCGCGCCGCTCCTCGCCCAGGCGCTGGCGGGCGACATCTTCTTCGCCTTCATCGCGGCGATCGCCTTCGCCACCATCCTCGCGGTGGTCGCCGGCCTGACGATCAGTGCATCGACTTCGTTCGCTCACGACTTTTATACCGCCGTCATCCACAAAGGGACGGAGCGTAGCCCCGGTGAAGAAGTGCGCGTGGCGCGGATCACGGCATTTTTCGTCGGCGCGATCGCGATCGGCGTCGCTATCCTGTTAGGCAAAGATGCCAACGTCGCGTTCCTCGTCGCGCTCGCCTTCGCCGTCGCGGCCTCAGCCAACCTGCCGGTCATCGTGCTCTCGCTTTTCTGGAAGCGCTTCAACACCACCGGCGCGGTTGCCGGCCTGGCAACGGGCTTGGTCGCTTCGCTCGTCCTGATCGCGCTCAGTCCGAGCATCATGAAAGTCGATCCGCCGACGGTGGCCGCCGCAGCCCGTCATCTCATCCAGCGGGCGCCGATTTTCCCGCTGGAAAATCCCGGAATTCTTAGTATCCCGCTCGGATTTCTCGGCGCGATCCTCGGCACCTTCCTGCGCCGCGAGCCGGAAGCTGAATCGCGCTTTGCCGAGCTGATCGTGCGCGCCAACACCGGGCTGGGCGCGGAAGAAGCGACGGTCGAATAAGATTTCGTTAGGCTGGAGAGCAACGCTCCGTCGTTGCCGACTTGCAGAAGCACGGCGCTGACAGAGCACTGCCCTCCAGCGCGCTCGCGCCGAAGAAGCGACCGAGGTTGATTTTTGGCGGCGGGAGCGGTAAACCCAGAAATGCTATCGGAAGAACCGAATCTTGATTTTGTTCGCCGGGCTGCTGCTGAACTTGCTGTTTCCTACACCGACCCGCGAGATCATAATCTGCACGCGGTAATCAACGGTCTGATCGAGGCGATCGAGGCTGATCGATCCCGCATCGATGCGCTCGAAGCCAAAGTGCAGGCGCTCCGATCGGAAGGCCCGGCTGGAGGTTAGTCGCGGGATCGTTAGGCGGCCGGAGCGACTTCCGCGGTCGCTTTTTCCCATTCTGTCGTCAGGCGCTCCAGCTCATCAGAGACCGCCGAGAGTTCGCGATTGATCGCCACCGCGCGACCGCCCGCTTCGTAAACGGCCGGATCTTCCAACTCCAGCGCCAACTCCTTCTGCTGACCCTCGAGTGCGGCGATGTGCATTTCCAACTCACGCACGCGCTGCTCGCGTTCGCGTTGTTGCTTTCGCCAGCATCTTGCGCACTTCGGCCTCGGCGCGCTTTTGCGCTTTTTGTTCGCGCAAACCGGGCTTGTAGTCGGGGGCGTTGACCCCGGCTCCGGCCTCGACGCGGCCGGCTACAACGGGCTGAAGGTTCGTTAGGCCAGCGCCCGCGGTCAAGGCTGCCCGCTCCGACGTCGCCTTCGATTTATCGAGATAATACTGATAATCGCCGGCGTAGGGCGTGAGCTGGCCGGCGTTGATGTGCAGGACGCTGCTCGCGATCGCGCGGATGAAATGCACGTCGTGACTGATGAAAATGAGCGTCCCTTCGTACTGCTTGAGCGCGCCGATGAGCGCATCGATCGAGCCGACATCGAGATGGGTCGTCGGCTCGTCCATGAGCAGGAGATTCGGCGGATAGAGGAGCAGCTTGACGAGCGCGAGCCGCGATTTTTCGCCGCCGCTCAGCACCCCGACCGTTTTGAAAACATCGTCGCCGCGGAAGAGAAACGAGCCGAGCACGGTGCGCGCGGTTTGTTCCGAGACCGGCTCGGGAACATCGAGCACGCTCTCGAGGACGGTGTGCCTAACGTTGAGCATCTCGACGCGATGCTGCGAAAAATAGCCGACCTGGACGTTGTGCCCGAGTTCGCGTTCGCCGCTCTGCACCGGCAGGACGCCGGCGAGCAGTTTCAGGAGCGTCGATTTGCCGGCGCCGTTCGGGCCGACGAGCACGGTGCGCTGCCCGCGCTCCGCGTCGAAATTCAATCGGTCGTAGACGACCAATTGGTCATATGCGTGGCGGACATCCTTCAGCGTGATCGCGCGCAACCCGCTTCGCGGCGGCTGCGGAAAACGGAACTTGATCGTCTTCGCCTGCGCGGTCGGCGCGGCGATTTTTTCCATCCGATCGATCTGCTTGAGCTTGCTCTGCGCCTGCGACGCCTTGCTCGCCTTGGCGCGAAAGCGATCGGCGAATTGCTGGAGCGACGCGATCTCTTTCTGCTGATTCTTGTAAGCCGAGAGCTGCTGTTCTTCGCGCGCGGCTTTCTGCTCGACGTAGCTGTCCCAATTGCCGCGATAACGGAGCAGCTTCGATTGCGCGATCTCGACGATGCTGCCGACGAGCGCGTTCAGGAATTCGCGGTCGTGCGAGATCATGAGGATCGCGCCCGGATAATTCTTCAGATATTCCTGAAACCAGACTAACGACTCGAGATCGAGATGGTTGGTCGGCTCGTCGAGCAGCAGCAGATCGGGCTCCATCACGAGGAGCCGCGCGAGATGCGCGCGCATGATCCAGCCGCCACTCAAGGCGCGCGCCGGCCGCGCGAAATCGCTCTCGCGAAAAGCGAGCCCGGCGAGGATGCGTTTCGCCTTCGGCTCGATCTCCCAGTCGTGCTCATCTTCCAGCTGCCTGGTGCGACTTGCCGCAGGCCGAGCTCGAGGACCGATTCTTCGCCGGCGGCCGCGGTCTCCTGCGGGAGGTAGCCGAGCGTGACATTTTTCTCGAGCGAGACTTTGCCCGCATCGGGCGATGCTTCATCGAGAATGAGCGAGAAGAGCGTCGATTTGCCGGCGCCGTTCGGGCCGACAAGGCCGATGCGATCGCCGCGGTTCACCTGGAGCGAGACATCCTCGAAGAGGATGCGCCCGGCGAAAGATTTGGTGACTTGAGAAACGGTGAGCATGGAACGATCGAGGACGAGGGAGCTTTAGATCTCGAGCACAAGCAGAGGAGGTGCCGGCGGAGGGGATCGAACCCACACACCCTTGCGAGTACTGGATTTTGAGTCCAGCGCGTCTGCCAGTTCCGCCACGCCGGCTTTTCGAGCGGGTCAGAAGCTACGGAGATCGTCGAGGGCTTGCAAGCCGCGCGGCGGACCGAGCACTTCGCGCAGGATAATCGCCTGGCGAACACTGCCACGGCTGGCGGAGCAACGTGCCTAACGACTGGCGCGGCATGACACGGGAGGGCGCAGTCGCGCGGGGCATCGGTACCGGCGCGGATGGCAAGATGATTGGCGGTGGCGGCGCAACGGTCATGGATGGCGTGACCTCGACCGCGGCCGGCTCGAAAGAAGTGGTCGTTGGCGGCGGAGGGCCGAGATCTTTGGGCGTCGTAACCAGGGGCGGCAACGGTTGCACCCAACTGCGCTTCGCTCTTGGTCTCTGCGCAGGCGGAGCCACAGGTGTGACCACCCGGCGCGGGCGAACCGGTGGCGGAGGGCGCGTTCCTGGCGGCGCCCCGAGCGCCTCGAGGAAACGGCGGATTCGTTCCTCCTCGCTCTGCGCCGGCGGACGCGGCGGCGGCGCCTGTTCGTTAGGCGAGGGCGGCTCCGGTTTCTCGGCGTCGCCGGAAGCGTGGCTCGTGAGCCACTTAAAAACAAGCGCGAGCCCGCCGAGGACGAGGAAGATGAGCGTGTCGTTCATCGGAGCAAGTGTCATCGAGCGACACGTGACGATTCGTTAGGCACCCTTCCGTCGACGGCTTTTCCGTGGCGCCAATCGATTCCCGCATCGTCGTGTCGGCCTGCACGTTTTTCATTCGCACGTAATCCATGATGCCGAGATTGCCGGAACGGAACGCATCGGCCATCGCTTGCGGCACGAGCGATTCCGCCTCCACCACCTTGGCGCGCATCTCCTGGGTCTTGGCGCGCATTTCCTGCTCGACCGCGACGGCGGCGGCGCGGCGCACTTCGGCTTTCGCCTGGGCGACCCGCTTGTCGGCGTCGGCCTGCTCGGTTTGCAGTTTCGCGCCGATGTTGTCGCCGATGTCGACGTCCGCGATGTCGATCGAAAGAATCTCGAACGCCGTCCCGCTATCGAGTCCTTTCTGGAGGACGAGCTTGGAAATGCGATCCGGATTTTCGAGCACATCCTTGTAGGTGTCGGCCGAGCCGATCGAGGTCACGATTCCCTCGCCCACCCGCGCGATGATTGTCTCCTCGGTCGCGCCGCCGACGAAGCGATCGAGATGCGAACGCACAGTGACGCGCGCTTTGACTTTCACGCCGATGCCGTCCTTGGCCACGCCGTCGATCGTGTTGCGACCCATCGCGGCGCTTGGCACGTCGATGATCTTCGGATTGATGCTCGTGCGCACGGCTTCGAGCACCGTCTTGCCGGTGCCCTTGGTCGCGAGATCGATCGCGCAGGCACGGTTGAAGTCGAGCGAGATGCCCGCCTTGTCGGCCGCGATGAGCGCGAGGATGACGTGGCTCACGTCGCCGCCCGCGAGGTAATGCGCCTCGAGCGGATCGCTCGGGATGTCGATGCCGGCTTTCACGGCGGTGATGCGGTTATCGACGATCAAACCGACCGGCACTTTGCGCAGACGCATCCCGACCATTTTGCCGATGCCGACCGGCGCGTTCGCGATCCGGGCACGGAGCCAGAGTCCGAAGAAATTGAAAGAGCACGATCGCGAGCACGAGGGCGAAGACCCCGAGAGCTGCCACGCCAATGAGATAGAGCGATTGCATGAGCGAAAGCTACGAGAACGGCTGGAAAGCGGAAAGCGCTATTTGGCTGCAATCGTCCGCCGGGCAGCGCGCTGCCTGTCCGCTAGGAAAATCCGAGCACGGGATGGGGATGATACGGTTCCTCGAGCGCGGCGATCTCGTTAGGCGAAAGTTCGAGGGCGAGCGCCGCGACCGCGTCATCGAGATGGTGCGACTTTGGAAGCGCCCACGATCGGCGCGGTCACGGCTGATTTGTGCAGCAACCACGCCAGCGCAATCTGCGCAGGCGGCAACTGCTTCGCCGCGGCAAGTTCATTCAAGCGTTCCACCACGACACGATCGGATGCCTCCGTTTGGCGATAGAGCGTTTTGCCGTAATCATCGCGCGCGGCGCGTCCGCCGCCTCCGTCGCCCCACGGCCGCGTCAGCCGGCCGCGCGCCAGCGGGCTCCATGGAATCACGCCGATCCCTTCCTCCTCGCACAACGGCAGCATCTCCCGCTCTTCTTCGCGATAGAGCAAATTGTAATGCGGCTGCATCGAGACGAAGCGCGTCCAGCCGTGTTGATCGGCGAGATAAAGCGCCTGGCAAAATTGCCATGAATACATCGACGAAGCGCCGATGTAACGCGCCTTGCCCGCCTGCACGACATCGTGCAGCGCTTCGAGCGTTTCCTCGATCGGCACCTCGTAATCCCAACGATGAATCTGATAAAGATCGACGTAATCCATCCCAAGCCGTTGCAGGCTCGCGTCGATCGCGGTCATGATGGCTTTGCGCGAAAGGCCACCGGTATTTGGTCGATCGCGCCACGGGAAAAAAACTTTCGTCGCGACCACCAGCTCGTCGCGCTGGCCCATCTCGCGCAGGGCGCGGCCGACGATCTCTTCGCTCGTGCCGTCGGAATATGCGTTCGCGGTATCGAAGAAGTTTATCCCAAGCTCGAGGGCGCGCGCGATGAACGGGCGGCTTTGCTCTTCGTTCAAGCTCCAGGGGTGACCTGCCGCGTTCCGGCACGCCGTAGGTCATGCAACCGAGGCAGAGACGCGAAACTTTCAGGCCGGATTTTCCGAGTCGGGTGTATTCCATGGAATAGGTCACATGCGACCCGTAAGTCTTATAGGACGGATAGCGCGCGCAGGCAAAACGTGACCCTGTCGCCAGCAGCCGTAGAGTAGAGCGCCCATGAAATATTTTTCCCTGCTCGATCTCTCGCCGATCATCGAAGGCGGCGACGCAGCGCTCGCCTTTCGCAACACGCTCGACCTCGCGCGGCACGCTGAGGAATGGGGCTACCACCGCTACTGGCTGGCGGAACATCACAATCTTCCCGGCATTGCCAGCGCTGCGACCTCGATCGTAATCGGACATGTCGCCGGCGGCACGAAACGCATCCGAGTCGGCGCGGGCGGGATCATGTTGCCTAACCATGCCCCGCTCGTGATCGCGGAACAGTTTGGCACCCTGGACGCGCTTTATCCGGGCCGGATCGACCTCGGGCTCGGTCGCGCTCCGGGGAGCGATCAACTGACCGCGCGGGCGTTGCGCCGCAATCTCGGCAGCAACGGCGACACGTTTCCGCAAGACGTTCTCGAGCTGCAATCCTACCTCGCAGCCGGCGACGCCGGAACAAGCGGTGCAGGCGGTGCCGGGCGCGGGTGCAAAGGTCCCGCTTTATTTGCTCGGTTCGAGTGACTTCAGCGCCCGGCTCGCCGCGGAGCTCGGTTTGCCTTTCGCCTTCGCTTCCCATTTCGCGCCGGCATATCTGGACGTCGCGCTCGCGCTTTATCGACAGAATTTCAAACCCTCCGCGACCCTCGCGCAGCCACATGCGATGATCGGCGTCGGAATTTTCGCGGCCGCGACGGACGCGGAAGCGCAACGTCTTGCCACTTCCGCACAGCTTCAATTTCTCAACATGGTTCGCGGTCGCCCGGGCAAACTCCCGCCACCAGTGCGAGAGCATGGAAGGTCTCTGGAGCCGGGGAGAAGAGGCGGCGGTGCTGGAGCGAACGCGCTGCTCCGCGATTGGATCTCCGGAAACGGTGAGACGCCGGGTCGAAGCGCTGCTCAAGGAGACGGAAGCGGACGAGATCATCGCCACCGCGCAAATTTATGATCACGCGGCACGGTTGCGCTCGTTTGAGATCGCCGCGGATGTGCTCGCCGGACTCGTTAGGCAAGCGCCCGCTCCGGACCGTGGCGCGGAAACAGCGGCACGATGACCCGCCCTCCTACTCGTCCGAATGAAGAAAGTAGCCGCCGGCGTTCTTGTCGCTTTCGAGTTTCAACAGTCCGCGCTTTTGCGCTTCCAAAAGGAGATCGCTGAAGGTGCGAAAGCCGTAGGCGCGCTCGTTGAAGCCGGGATGCTGGCGCTTGATTGTCTGCTTCACGCGCGAGCCGTGCACGCGCGAATCCTCGCCCCGTTCCGCGCGTAAGCGCGTCGAGCGTCCTGATCAGGAGTTCGAGCGCTTCTTCGATCGGTGGACCCTGGTTTTTTTCCACGCGCTTTCACTGGCGCCTTCGCAGCAACCGCGCCCGGACGCTTCCGGGCCGGCACCGCCCGCACCAGGTCGTCGTAGTAGAGAAATTCGTCGCAATTGTTGATGAACAGATCGGAGGTCGACTGCTTGACCCCGACGCCGATGACCGTTTTGTCGTTCTCGCGCAACTTGCTCACGAGCGGCGAGAAATCGGAGTCGCCGCTGATGATGGCAAAGGTGTCGACGTGACTCTTGGTGTAACAAAGATCGAGCGCATCGACCACCATGCGGATGTCGGCGGAATTCTTGCCCGATTGCCTGACGTGCGGAATCTCGATCATCTCGAAGGCGGCTTCGTGCAATCCGCGCTTGAAAGCCTTGTAGCGTTCGAAATCGCAATAGGCCTTTTTCACCACGATGTGGCCCTTGAGCAGGAGCCGCTCGAGCACCTTGCGAACGTCGAAGGCCGGGAATTGCGCGTCGTGCGCGCCGAGGGCAATGTTTTCCAAATCGAGAAAGACGGCCATCGTGGCCTCGGCATCCGCGGCGCTCATCGCTTCGGACGTTAGCAAGATCGCTCTCACGAGACAGCGAAAATTGATCCGCGTCCGCCAAGGCAGCATTTTCGTTCCGCGCAATTTTCACCTGAGCGGCGAACCTTGAGCATGGAATGGCTCAGCGACCCAAACGCGTGGATCGGATTCTTGACTCTGACGATGCTCGAAATCGTCCTTGGCATCGACAACATCATTTTTATATCAATTCTTGCCGGCAAATTACCCGCCCGCGAGCGGGAGCGCGCCCGCCTCATTGGCCTGGGCCTGGCGATGTTGATGCGCATCCTGCTCCTCCTCTCGCTCTCCTGGATTATTGGCCTAACGAGACCGCTTTTCGAGCTCGCGGGATTCGCGGTCACCGGCAAGGCGTTGATTCTGATCGCCGGCGGATTGTTCCTGCTGGCCAAGAGCACGCGCGAAATTCACGAGAAACTCGAAGGCGGTGAGCCGGTGGAAAAGCGAGCGGCGGGCCCTTCGCTCACTTCGGTTCTGATTCAGATCGTCCTGCTCGACCTGGTCTTCTCGCTCGATTCAGTCATCACCGCCGTCGGCATGGTGGATAATATTCCGGTGATGATCGCCGCGGTGGTCATCGCCGTCGTCGTGATGATGTTTTTTTCCGGAGCGATCAGCGGTTTTGTCGAGCGCCATCCGACGATCAAAATGCTGGCCTTGAGTTTTCTCCTGCTCATCGGGGTGAATCTGATTGCGGAAGGCGCCGGCTTCCACATCCCGAAAGGTTACACCTACTTTGCGATGGGCTTCGCGTTTTTCGTCGAGCTGCTCAATTTGAAACTGAGAACGCATCGTCTGGGGAAAATCGCTGATTAATTCGGCCGCGACTCCAAATCGAGAAAAACGGCCATCGTGGCCTCGGAATCGGATGCGGTCATGGTTCAGACGATGTAGGCGCGATCGCGGTCGCGAAACAGCAAAAAAATATTAACTTTAAGAGAATGAGAATTCTGCTCGTCGCCGCCTTGTCGGTTTTGGCTGCCTGCCATAAACCGGAGCCGGTCGTTGAGTCGCCCACTCCTTCCGTAGAGCAGAAGCGGGCGGAACGCGCCGCGGAAGTGCCGGAGTCGATGCAGCGACACTGGACTTTTCTCAACCGCATCCGGCAGGACGATGCGTTCAGCAGCTTCATCCACCGAACGATGTTGAACGAAGAAAACCAGATCGGTGTCGTCCTCTTTTCGAGTGTGAAGCCGGAGCAGGTCTCGGCCGTGATGAACAAAGTGATGACGGAGATGGGACAGGAATTCCCACACGAGGACGTGACCGTCGCCGTCTACCAGGTCGCGACACCGCCAAAACGAATCGGCACGGCGCATCTCGACGGGCAAACGGAGAAAGCCACCTACACGTCCAAGTAGACGTTTCGCTCTGCGAAACGCGGGGGAAACTTGGTTCGGAGCATTATCCTCGGGAGATGAAAATCACTCGCGCCTCCCAGAGGGAGGCATCGACAAGAGCGCTGGGAAACGCGCTAGTCCGCGCCCCAGATCATGGCCACGGAAGTCGTTAGGCTGCCGCCCATGTTGAAGGTGAGGAATTTTTTCGCGCCCGGGATCTGGTGCGCGCCCGCCTGGTTGGTCAGTTGTTGATAGGCATCGACCACCTGTCGCACGCCGGTCGCGCCGACCGGATGGCCGTCGCCAATCAGGCCGCCACCGGCGTTGACCGGAATCTCAAAGTCGATCTTGCCGCTGACGTGTTCGCCGCGCACCTGCGGGAGCGCGGTCGCGCCGCTCTTGGCCAACTCGGCGCCTTTGCCCGGCTCGGCGAGCCCGAGAATTTCGTAGGCCACGATCTCGGTGATCGAAAAACAATCGTGCACTTCCGCGCCGTTCATGTCGCGCGGCTTCAGGTTCGCCATTCCAAATGCTTTTTCGGCGGCCTTGCGCGCGGTGCTGAAGGTCGGCGCATCCTTTTTTTCCAGCGCCAGGTAATCGGTCGTGTGTCCGAAACCGAGCAGTCGCGGCACCTTCGATTTATCAATGCCATGTTTGTCGAGATATTTGCCGGAAACGAGAACGACGGCGGCCGCGCCATCGGTGATCTGCGAGCAATCGGAAACGCGCAAAGGCGGCGCGACGCTCGGATTTTTCTCCGACACCTGCGACGCGCAATCGTAGGTCAGATTCGCTTCGCGCATCTGGGCGAGCGGATTCAACGCGGCGTGCGCGTAATTCTTGTAGGCGACCGCGGCGAGGTCGTCCGGCGAGGCGCCGTATTTATCGATGTAAATCTGCGCGATGCGCCCGAACAATTTCGGGAACATGAAGTCGCCATATTCCGGCCGCTCGACGTCGAAATCGGCCGCCGCTCCGAGGACATCGGAGCCGTCGCGTGACGACATGGTTTTTTGTTGCTCCGCGCCGACGACGAGAACGGCGTCGTGAAATCCGCCCATGATCCATTGCGCGCCGAGGAGGACGGAGAGCGCGCCGGAAGCGCAGGCCGCTTCGGTGTGCATCGTCGGAATGCCGTGAAGTTTCTCGTCGATCTCGGGAATGAATGCGCCGAGATGGAGCTGCTTCGTAAACTGCCCGGCATTGAAATTCCCCACGGCCGCCGCCTGAATTTCGGCCGGATCGATCTTCGCGTCGGCGAGCGCTTTGCGGCCGGCTTCCACAATGACGTCGCGCAGCGCTTTGCCCTCTTTTTTGAGGTTTCTCTTAAAATCGGTTCGGCCGGCGCCGAGGATGTAAACTGGTTCGTTCATAGCTGTCGAAACCTAAGCTACGCGCACCGCGCTGTCATCCTCGACCCAGTCTCTGGATGATGACAACGCTCGTCCCCATTTGATAACATGAGCTCGCTCCGGGATTTGTTGGATCCCGGCGAGCGCGTCTTTGTCCAGTTGATCGCACGCTTCAAATACCGAGACCCACTGATCGCTTGCGCGTTGTTCGCGACCGTCCTGACGCTTTCCTCCACCGCCAAGTCGGCGGATCTGCCTACCTTCGTCGACCTTCCCAGCGGACTGATTATCGGCGCGCATGCCGGCGGCAAATGGCTCTCGAGCGAAAAGGCCGGCAAGGCGCTCGCCCCGGGAAGAAAGTATCGCCTTTTCACCCTGACCGGGAAAGACCGGCGACGCCGTCGGCGGCAAAGCCGCCCCGAATGCCGAGGTGTGTCCTGATGTCTGGGAACAAACAATGCAGCCCGCGACCGAAAAGAGCGCGATTGCGCTGGCAGTTCCGTGGAATCCCATGCCCCGCACCGCCAAGGCCTCGGATAAGACGCAGGAACTCTATGTGAAAGCGGCGCACGATTTCCTGGTCAGCAAAGGTATCGCCAAACCGGTCGTAAAGATCACCCAACTGCTGCGGATCGACCTCGACGGCGATGGTGAGGACGAAGTCCTACTCAGCGCGACCAACTATCCCGGCGAGGAGGGCGAGAGCCCTTCCCAGGCCGAGGCCGGCAACTATTCGTTCGTGCTCCTGCGCCGCGTCGCCGACGGCAAGGTGCAGACCAAACTGATCGATGGCGAGTTCTACCCGAAGGCGAGCGAATCGCAAACACCCTACCGCTACGAAGTTTCGGGTCTGCTCGATCTCGACGGCGACGGACGCCTCGAAATCATCATCTATTCCGCCTACTACGAGGGCGCCACGGTAACGGTGTGGCGCTTCGGCGAGGGCAAACTCCACAAGGTTCTCGAAATCGGCTGCGGCGCCTGAAGGACGATAAAGTCGCCGCACGTCCTAATGTGGGAGGGGCCTTTGTGCCCCGATCTGTCGCGAACCGTTAATTCATCGGGGCACAGAGGCCCCTCCCACATTGGCAGCAGTTGCGGGATTGGTTAGGATCGTGGAAATAGCACCAAGCCATGGCACGACTGCACGAATATCAGGGCAAAGAAATTCTCGCCGCGAACGGCTTCAAGATTCCGCGCGGTCGCGCCGCTTTCTCTGCCGATGATGCCGTCGCCGCGGCCAAAGAACTCGGCGGCGAAGTCGTGATCAAGATCCAGGCCTGGACGACCGGGCGAGCCGGGATCGGCGGCGTGGCCTTCGCCGAAAAGCCGGATGATGTGCGCGCGCACGCGGCGCGCATGCTGGCGATGAAAGTGGGACAGTTTCCCGTCGAAGCCGTGCTCGTGGAAGAGAAGATCGCGATCGAGCGGGAGTTTTTTCTTTCCTTCGCGATCGATGACGCAAAGCGCGGCCCGATGATTGTTTTCTCCGCCGGCGGCGGAACTGGAATCGAGGAACGCGCCGCGGCAACCCGGCGTATCGCCTGTGATGTAAACGGCGGTCCGCTCAAGGCCGAGGTGAAGGAAGCCGCAGAGTCGTGCGGGCTCTCGACCGAACAGGCGACGCAACTTGGCGATTCGATTCGGAAATTATTTGCTGCGGCCCGCAGCGTGGAAGCGCGCTCGCTGGAGATTAATCCGCTGGTCCTGACCAGGACGGTCAGTTCGTCGCTGCCGATTGCCGCCTAACGATCGATGATTACGCGGTCGCACGGCATCCGGAGTTGAAGATCGAGATCGCGCGCGAGTTCGATCATCCGCCGACCGAGCTGGAACGGATCGCCTACGCGGTCGAACAGAACGATCATCGCGGCACGTTTTACTTTCGCGCAGTTGGCCACCTCGGCCGCTCCGGATTCCAACGGCCTGGTTGGCTTTCACGGCGCGGGCGGCGGCGGATCGATGATGTCGATGGACGCGATCGTGAACGCCGGATTCACGATCGCCAATTTCACCGACACGAGCGGCAATCCTTCCGCGTCGAAGGTCTATCGCGCCAGCCGGATTATTTTGGCCCAGCCCGATCTGGTCGGATATTTCGGTTCCGGCTCCGGCGTCGCCAGCCAGGAGCAATATTGGTCGGCCTACGGACTGGCCAAGGCGTTCTGGGAATTCGATCTCGATATTCCGGCGGTCATTCGTTTGGGCGGCAACACCGAGGATCGCGCGGTCGATATTTTGCGCCGCATGTCGAAACTCCTGCGCGCGCCGGTTGAAGGCTATCGCAAGACCGACGCGCCGGCCATGATCGCGAGCGCTTCGCGAAGCTGGTCGCAAGCGCGGGCGGCACGAAATGGAAGCCACGCGCGCCGCGTATTCCGAAATTCGTCGAGAATTCGTCCGCCACCGATGCTCCCGGTGAAAGGTGGCAAGGTCTGGATCGATTCCGAAAAATGGCCGGCCATTCGGGCCGCGGTCGAAACGCATTCCGGCGGATTGATCGTCGATCGCGACGGCAAGCCGGCAGCCGCGCTCGGGGCCGAGGAGTTCGCCACCAAAGACTCCGAGCTTCTGGCCTGCGATGTCGAATGCCGACTGGCCGACGTCGAGGGCTTTTACCTCGAACTCGAGATCCCCGGACTGGACAAATTGATCCGTCGTTAGGCTGACTAGCCGAACCGACCGAGAGCAAAGCCCGGACGCGCGGAAGCGCGTCCCTCTGGGGGACATTCTTCCGGATGTCCGCCTGCTGGAAGCCGGCAACGCGAATTCGTTTGGCCTAACGAGCGGTCGCAAGCTTAAGGAGCCCGCTCAGATTTTCGGCAGTTTCCAAGCTCATCAGGTAGCGCTGCGCCTTCGTACATTGCTCCTGGTTGACAACGCCGCCGCCGAGCGCCGCGAAGGTCTTGCTCCTTGTAGTCGTGCACGGTCACGCCGCGGAAACAGCCACTGGACGAGGCGTCGCGACCGGGGATGGAGTTCTGCTCTCGTGTTCGATTTCTTTGCGAATCCGGCCAGCCACATACTTCGAAAAGGGACCGAAGTGCAGATAGAGCGCCATGATCGACATGGTGTAGCGGAGCGATCTTGGATTGCGCCAGAGCGAATGGAAGAAAACTCTCCAAAAATATCGTCGGGTGTCCTTCCCCGCGCCCAAACGCGCGCTCATTCTGAAGAAAGCTGGCAGTTCCCCAAACCATTGCTTCAGGCGGGGGCGGAACTTTCTTTGCGAAGAATCGAGCGCGGCGCCAAGCTGTTCGACCCGACCGAAAAACTCCTCCGGGCTGTAAACGGTTTCGATGACCTGGAGAAAATCGCGCAAGATGTCGGCCTTCGGACGCAAAGGATCGAAATTAATTCCCGACGTACACTGATCGCCCACTCCTTCTGGAACGATCTCATAGCCCTCGTGTAAACGTCCTTCGCGTTCGAGCCGGCGCGAAAGTTGAGTGGTCGGCAAAGCGACAAGCAATCCGACCATGTTCACCGGAATCGATGTTTCCGGATGCAATTGATGATGCCGCGCGCGGTGCTGCCTTGTTCGGTATCGAATCCGACGATGTAGCCGGCGTTTACGAACATCCCGTAGTCGTAAATCTTCCGCACACTCTCGACGATGGAGCGGCGCGTATTCTGGCGCTTCTGCGTGGCAATGAGGGTGGCTTCGTCAGGGCTTTCGATTCCGACAAAAACCGCAAAGAAGCCGACGTCCTGCATCATCTGCAGGAGCACCTCATCGTCCGCGAGATTAAGGGAAGCCTCCGTCGAAAACTCGAACGGCCAGCGATGTTTTTCCGACCAGGTCTTGAGATGCGGCAGGAACTCTTTCACGAGCTTTTTGTTGCCGATGAAATTGTCGTCGACCAAATCGACGTGACCGCGATATCCGAGGTCATGGAGGGTTTGCAGTTCGCGCAACATTTGCTCGGTCGTCTTCGCGCGCGGCACGCGGCCGAAGAGTTCAATGATATCGCAGAATTCGCAGTTAAACGGACAGCCGCGGCACCATTGCACGCCCACGTGCAGGTAGCGGTCGAACTCGAGAAGATCGAAGCGCGGACAGGGTGAGGTCGTGACATCTGCCTTCATCTGCTCTTCGCGATAGATTTTTTTAGCGGACCCGGCTGCGAGGTCGGCAAGAAAGAGCGGCAGCGTCACTTCCGCCTCGCCGAGGACAAGATGGTCGGCCTCAGAGTAAAGATGCGGACTGTTTGTCGCGTCAGGCCCGCCGACCACCACGGTTTTGCCCCGAGTTTTCGCCTCGTGGATCAGTTCCACGGTGTCAGGTTGCTGGGGCATCATTCCGCCCATCAGAACGAAATCCGCCCAATCAAGAACTGACGGGTCCCAATCCTGCACATTGCGATCGAAGAGCCGGATATCCCAGTCCTGGGGCAGCATCGCGGCGACGGTTATCAGCCCGAGCGGGGCGGCGGGATATCGCGCGCCACGGAGGTGACACGTTTCGCGGTAATTCCAAAAGGAGTCGGAACGGAATTCAGGATTTAAGAGAAGGCATCGCATCCATCAGGACTTCCATGCTCACCCGGCAGCGGCCAGTTGTAAGCGATCCAAAGCATTTTCACAAGCAGGGAAGGGTCGGTCGTAGTGTTGCACGCAAAGCGTCTTTACTTTGGCGACGAGGAAGAACCAGACTGCATTGAACACCAATGAGCGATCTCGCTGAGACAACCAGGTTCGCGCAGCGTTATGCCGAGGCGTGGTGCAGCCAAAATCCTGAGAGTGTCGCGGCGTTCTTCGCCGCGAACGGTTCGCTCTCCGTGAACGACGGACCGCCCGCGGTTGGGCGCGCGGCGATTGCCGAAGTCGCGAGAGGATTCATGCGCGATCTTCCAGACATTGTCGTGATGATGGACAAAGTGACGCGCGATTCGGAT
This sequence comes from uncultured Verrucomicrobiae bacterium, assembly GCA_963821915.1. Lineage (GTDB taxonomy): Bacteria > Verrucomicrobiota > Verrucomicrobiia > Chthoniobacterales > UBA10450 > Palsa-1392. The sequence goes on along the minus strand of CAWGFS010000009.1, from coordinate 21,288 downwards.
GGAACAAAGTTCCATTGGACATTCACGGGCACGAACACCGGTCCCGGCGGCACGGGAAAACGCGTTCGCATCAGCGGATACGAACTTTGGAAGATCGACAATGACGGGCTCATCGCAGAATCGAAAGGGCGCTTCGACAGCGCGGAGTACGAACGCCAGATCAAGTTCGGCGTCGACGGTTAGTTGTCGTTAGCGACCATGAACCTTGGAGAGCTCGCCGACCTCGGGCCAATCGTCGGCGATTGGCGTCATGGAGACCAAGCCAGCTGCCGCCTAAGGAAGACGCTTTGATGAGGGCTGTCCAACTCGTGCAGGTCGGTAAACCGCTGGAAGATGCCGAGGTTGCACTTCCAAAGATCGGGCCGTCCGAAGTTCTGGTCCGAGTAGCAGCCTGCGGAATTTGCCACTCCGACGCGCACTATCGCGGCGGCATTTCGCCGATCGATCGTCTGCCATTGACTCTCGGGCACGAAGTTGCGGGTCGTGTCGAAGCGGTCGGCGAAAAAGTCACCCACGTCTCACCGAACGACCGCGTCTACGTGCACTATCTGGTCAGCTGCGGTTGCTGTGATTTCTGCCTCCGCGGTCACGAGCAATTCTGCGTCAAAGGGCAAATGATCGGAAAGCATCGCGACGGCGGCTACGCCGAGTTCATCAAAGTCCCCGGTCGAAATGTTTTTGTCCTCCCGGATGAGATTCCATTCGAGCACGGCGCAATCATGATGTGTTCCTCGGCCACGGCCCTTCACGCCTTGAACAAGGCCCGTGTGCAAAGTGGTGACTCGGTCGCCATTTTCGGCTTCGGCGGATTGGGATTTTCAGCTTTCCAACTGGCCAGAGCCTTCGGCTGTCGAGAAGTCTACGTCGTCGATATCAACCCGGCCAAACTTGCCTCGATCGCGGAGGCCGGAGGCATTGCGATCGATGCGACCGCGGGAGATCCCGTCCAGCAGATTCGAGAAGCAACCGGCGGAAAAGGAGTGGATGTCTCGATCGAACTGGTTGGCTCGGCAATTACCATGGAACAGGCCGTCCGATGCCTGGGGATTTTCGGCCGCGCTGCGCTTGTCGGCCTGACCGCGGAGTCAATGTCAGTTCTTCCCTATACCGAGATCATCAACAAGGAAGCCGAGATTATCGGGGTTTCCGATCACCTGGCGGCGGAACTATCGGCGCTCATGCAACTCGCGTGTCAGTGGGAAGCTATGCTTTTTCGCAGAGCACGCTGCGCTTTGTCGATCTTGACGCGGCGCAGATTAACGCGGCGCTGGATGCAGTTGAGAATTCCACCGATCACACCCGAACCGTGATTGTGCCGCGGCTTTGAGTTAGGTGAACGGAGAGCGGCCAGTTCGACGCCGGAGGTCATGCCGGTAAGTTGCGCCTGCCACCGACTGCAGGGAGTAGTCATCATGTCCACGAACACCATCGCTTCATCGTGTCGTTCGGGCCGCGCCCGAGAAAATCTACCGCGCGTTCCTCGATCCCGAGGCCAAGGTGAAATGGCTTCCGCCGAACGGATTCACCGGCAAGGTGCATCACCTCGAGGCGAAAGTCGGCGGCACCTACAAGATGTCGTTCACCAACTTCACCACCGGCGCGACTCATTCCTTCGGTGGAGAATATCGCGAACTGACGCCCCATGAACGCATCCGCTACACCGACAAATTCGACGACCCAAACCTGCCCGGAGAAATGGAGACGACGATCGACCTGAAGAAGGTCTCCTGCGGCACGGAGTTGAGCATCGTGCAGGAAGGCGTGCCCGCGGCCATTCCGCCCGAGGCCTGCTATCTCGGCTGGCAGGAGTCACTCATCCTCCTGGCGAAACTGGTCGAGGCTGAGATTCCAGATTAGCCGCCGAATCGTCGGCGCGAAGGCTGAGGGGGAGGACTGGCAATGTCAGTCCGCAACTGCACTGCGATCTCGAATCTACAAACTTCGTCACCGCACCAGCCGTAAACGCGAAGACTTTTCAAGCCGCCCTAGTCGCGATTATGCTTGGAAGCAATGTCGATCGACAAATGGTCGCTGCTCCTCAATGCCGTCGCGCTGCTCGTCATAATCGCGACGGCGCTGGCGGGTCTGATCCAACTGCGCCACCTGCGGCACCAGAACACCCTCAATGCCGAGCTGGCGGTGCTGCATGGTTGGAATGAGCCACAATTCCGCGAGTGGCGGTTGTATATCGGAGGAGAGTTGCAGACCAGGCTCAAAGATCCAGCTTTTCTCGCCGAGTACGACGCGCCGGAAGTGGACCGCTCGCGGCATCCCGAACTCTACGCCTGCGACTGGATGGAGCAGATCGGTTCCTATCTAAAGTACGGCCTGTTCGACACCGACGTCCTGCTCGATGTCACTTCCACTTCGATCAATCGACTCTGGAACCAGCTCGCGCCGGCAATCGAGCGGATGCGGGTCACACGCGGCGATACCTTGTATGAAAATTTCGAGTATTGGGCAGCCACCGGCCGTTTGTGGGCCAAAGCCCATCCCCAGGGAAGCTATCCGAAAAACACACCCCGCATGCGCGACCTGAAAGGCGTTGGAACAGGAGCAGGAACGGCCTATCGGCCAGCGATCTTTGGCGACGCCTCCGACTAGCGCGCCAAGTTATCAACGCTCGCGCGCCGGGATGCGACTTCCTCGCGAAAAAGAGCCACTTTTGGCCTCTGTATTCCTTCGTCATCTTCGCCCCTGGAGACGGGCTTCGGCGAGGTCGATATCGTGCTGGATGCGGCGGAGAACTTCGTCGTTGATCGACTCGTCGTTGCGCAGGGCGATGACGGTGTCGCGTTCTGTGTCCAGGGCTTCGCGGGCTAACTCTTCAAACTCCCGCGAGTACAACCGCCGGACGCTATCTTCGTGCGAAGCTTCCCTGCTCAATTGCCGGATGCGGTCGGCGTATTCGGAGCGCAGGCGGTCGACGGTCTCGGGCCTGGCCTGACTCGACGATCCTATCTCTTCGATCCGAGCGAGGGCGGCTTCGTTCGCCTTCAGGCGCGCCATTCTCTCTTCCTTTTCCGGAACGTGATCGTCCACGATTTTCAACCAGCCAAGCAGCGGCTTAAGAGTGAGTCCTTGCGCGACGAGCGTTCCGAAAATAACAGCAGAACGTCACTAACAGGATGAGGTTGCGCCCGGGGAATGGCGTGCCGTCAGCGAGGACAAATGGAATCGCGAGCGCGCCGGCCAGCGAATCCGCGCCGCGCATCCCGGTCCAGGCGATAAAGGCCGTCTGTTGCCAGGGCGCGGGATTCTTGCGCCGGAACGTTCGGCTGAAGAGTCGCGGCAAATAAGTGGCGCCGAAGAGCCAGACAAAACGAACCAGCACGATCGTCAGAAGAACGAGGATGGCCAGCTTCGCGACCGCCATCGCCGAACCGGGAGGGAGCGCGTGGATCACCTGCGGCAGTTGCAGGCCGATGAGCATGAAAAGGATGCCATTGAGAATGAAGGTGACCATCTGCCAAACCGGCACGATCTGGAGTCTCGTCCTCCCGCTCAAGACGCGGGGCACGCGCCACCCGTAAAAGATGCCGGCAATCACGACCGCGAGGATGCCGGAGACATGCAGCATTTCCCCGCTGAAGTAGGCGACGTAGGGAGTAAGCAGAGAGAACATGGTTTGCACCGGCGGATCGTCCAGACGCTTCTGCACCTGCGTCGCCAGCCAGCCGGTGGCGAGACCGACCCCGATGCCACCCGCGGCGACGAGAAGAAACTCCAGGCTCGCCTCCCCCAGCGAAAAGGTCCCGGTCAGCACGGCCGCGACCGCGAAACGGAAAGAGATGAAGGAAGTGGCGTCGTTCACCAGGCTCTCGCCTTCGAGAATGACCACGATCTTGCGGGGCACCTTCAGATTTTGCGTCACCGCCAGCGCGGCCACGGCGTCCGGCGGCGAAATGAGAGCGCCGAAGACAAAACCAACGGCCAAAGGCAACCCCGTCAGGGCATGAAACAGGCAGGCCGTCGCGACCATCGTCAAGAGAACCAAAAAGGTGGCCAGAGGAAGAATCGACCGCAGGTTGGCGCGGAAATCTCTCCAGGAAGTGAAGACGGCCGCGGGGTAAAGCAGGGGCGGGAGAAACAAATCAAAGACCAGTTTCGGGTCGAGATGAATCACCGGAAGGCCGGGCACCAGCGCGAGGCCGCCACCAGCGACGGTCAGCAGGATGGGATAAGGAACGCTGATCTTCCGGGCGACGATCGCGAGCAGCGCGACCGCGACGAGACAAATCAAAATTAATTCGGTCGTGTCCACGATGGTTCGTTACCTGCGAAGGATGACCCACGGTGACGGTCGATTTCAACCCCGTTGTATCCGGATGTTGACCGTGTCGCCCCTGTGCGCAGAAGGGCGTCGCAAAGTTGAAGCGCTGGGTCGCCTCGATCCCTTAGGAATCCAAGGATCGACCTCAGGGGTTTCTTACCGAATCCAAAAGGCACACCAGGCAACAGAAGCTCCGGGCGATCCACTGGACGAGAGAAACGAGTCCGGTCGGACAAGCCGGGAAATAGATGAAAGCTCATCTGAGCCGGACGTCGAAAGGTTGTGAAAGGGGTTGACATCGCCCGACGGAACTGAGAGCAAGCCTCATGAAACTAGCCCGTCGCACGCTCGCTATCAGCACGATCGGAATCATCCTCATCATCCTTCTGATCCTCGCGCTCGGTGGCGGCGGATTCGCAGGTGGTGGCTACTACTACGGCCCGGGCGGCCTGCTCCTCGTCATCCTTATTATCCTGCTGGTGATGGGAAAGCTGTAGGTCACTCCGATCCTGCACGGGATTTCGCGGACCGGAGTGAGTTCACCTGGATGGTGTCACTGCCGGGAGACTCCCGTGTGTGTCGCCGCTTAGCGCCCGGTCATCTGCTCGAGCTTTTCCGGATAACGCGCCTCTTGCAGGGTGATGTTCTTGGCGGCTTAATCGATTTTCGCGCAGATTGAAGCTCGAGGCGCTCACCGAGAGGCAAGCCGCGAGCGATCTCCGAAGCCGCTTCGTCGATCTCCCGCTAATCCTCCGACGTGAGGTCGACATTCACCGCGTCGAGATTCTCCTCCACGCGATGGAGGTTGGTCGCTCCTGAGAAGTTGCCGCCGGCCTCATCCAGGAGCGGGAACCCGCATTACTGCACGATTGCCGATGCGTTCGGTTGCGGCGCTCATGAATTCCTATCTGACCGAGAACGAAGGAGTGCAGAGTGATCACTACCTTGGCATCCGCGCTTTACCTATCTCGATAACGCTGATGGTGCGACCCCCTAATCGAAAGTAACAGTTTTGTTACAATGACCTTCGTAACAGTCTCGTTACGATGATCGTCTTGCGGATTGGAAGGTCAAGATTGTCTGTTCGCTTATGACAAACACCAAACTAGCTCTCAGCGCGAAGGAGCAATCGACTGCGCATAGCAGCAACCTCTTTCGTCGCTTCAATGGGTTACCTAGAATTGAGGACCTCTTTCTCTTTCGTAACGATTCTCGCTCTTCTTCACTGTCAACGCCTTTGGCGCGGCAGGCGATCTCGATCTAACCTTCGGTCGGAGCGGTAAAGTGACAAGCGACTTCGGGGCCAGCAACGACATCGCCAATGCCGCTACTCTTCAGGCCGACGGTAAGATTGTCACCGCCGGAATTCGTTTCGTCGGTATCTCGGCCTCGACCGGCGACTTTGTTGTCGCGCGCTACAATACGAATGGCACGATCGACAAGACCTTTGGCCAGGGCGGTCGCGTCGTTACCGACTTTGGGATGACGGAATCGGCGAGCTCGGTAGCGATGCAACCGGATGGAAAAATCGTAGTCGCGGGAGGCACTTATCCTACTTTCGTCTTCCTCGGGTTCTACGCGCTCGCGCGTTATAACCCGAATGGCTCGCTCGACACGAGCTTTGGAAACGGCGGCCTGGTCATCACCAGCTTCAATAGCGAAGGTGCCTTCGCCTCCGCACTCGCGATTCAACCCGATGGCAAAATCCTTGCCGCTGGGACGAAGTATATCCACTTCAGCAGTGATAACTCATCGGATACTGACTTCGCGATCGTGCGGTATAACCCTAACGGTTCGCTTGATACCACCTTCGGTGTCGGCGGCGAAGTCGCGACCGACTTTAATCTGGCGAACGATGATGCGCTCGCGATCGCTCTTCAGCCCGATGGCAAGATCGTTGCGGCTGGTGATGCCAAGAGCTCGGCCACCTTCGTTGACTTCGCCCTGACTCGATATCTGCCCGATGGCAGCCTGGACACGACCTTTGGAGCGGCCGGGAAGGTGGAGACGGATTTCGGGGGGAAGAACCTCGACCAGGCGCGCTCGGTGGTCTTGCAAGCAGATGGCAAGATCGTCGCTGCCGGAACGACGGTCTCTAAGAATGGTTTCACTCAACAGTTCGCGATCGCACGTTACAACTCGAGCGGGATCCAGGATACAACCTTTGGGAGGAGAGGCCTAACGACTGTTAATTTCGGCAGTTTCGGCCAAATCGCCCATAGTATTCTGCTTCAACCGGACGGCAAACTGGTGACGGTTGGCTTTTCCGATAACGAGTCATCCGATTCCGATTTCCTGATTGCGCGGATGAACAGTAACGGAACGTTGGATTCCACTTTTGGTACCGCTGGCGAGGTGCGCACTTCGCTCGGGGACCTTAACGGCGGCGCTAATGCCGGCTTGCTCCAGTCGGATGGAAAGATTGTCGCAGTGGGTTTCAACGCGACTCCAGCCCAGAGAGGAGTTGACTTTGCTCTCACCCGCTATCTCGGGAACTAGGAACCAGGTCGCCCTTTCCTAGCGAATTAATCAGGGCGGCGCGGGCCGAAGCGCCCGCGTCGCTCGACCTTTAAGCATGCATGCGAAGCAGGCGCAATCGTTAGTCAGGTTTGGAACGCGACCCGTTGTGTCACAAGGTGATGCGTGCTCAAGCGACGCTAAACGCATCCATCAAATACTCGACATGATGAATCCCGGCAAACTCCTCGGGGAATTAAGGCGGCGCCATGTTTACCGAATTGCAGTTGGATATGCTCTTGCGGGTTGGGCGTTGGCTCAAGGAATTGCGCAGGTCCTCCCGGTTTTCGACGTTCCTAATTGGGTGGTACGACTGATTGTGTTGCTGATCGGCATCGGTTTTCCGGTCGCCCTCGTGCTGGCCTGGGTTTTCGACATTACGCCAGAAGGCATCAAACGCACTGAAGATATTGATCCTGCTTCGCCGGGCATGACCACTTCGGCACGAAAGCTCGACTTTGTCATTATGGGAATCCTGCTTCTGATCATTGGAGCATTTGCCTATGAGCACTTCGCTACGCGGATGACTGACTCGAAGCTTGACTCCCGATCAGCAGCCAAAAGTGTCGCTGTTCTGCCGTTCGATAATCTGAGCAGTAACAAGGAGAACGCCTTCTTCACGGATGGCGTCCAGGATGAGATCCTCGCGGACCTTGCAAAAATAGCGGACCTGAAAGTCATCAGTCGCTCTTCGGTGATGCAGTACAAGTCTGGAGCCGCACGTAATCTGCGCAAAATTGCGGATGAGTTGGGCGTTGCCAACGTGGTGGAAGGCAGTGTGCAACGCGCGGGGAACAAGGTACGGGTGAATGTGCAGCTGATCGATGCCCGCAAGGACGCGCATCTCTGGGGACAGACTTACGATCACGACCTGGCAGACGTATTCGCCATCCAAAGCGAGATCGCCACCGCAATTGCCAGCCAGTTAAAGGCAAAGCTCTCTCCCGCGGAAAAAACGGCCGTCGAACAACGGCCTACGTCTGATGTCATCGCGTTCGACCAGTACAGCCGTGCCAAAACCCTGATCCTGACGACCAGCATGGACGTGTCGGCGGACAAGGCCCTGGTTCAGGCGATTGACCTTCTGAATAGCGCCGTAACCCGGGACCCGTCGTTTTACGTTGCGTTTTGTCAGTTGGTTGCCGCACACGATCGGTTCTACTCAGTCCTTGGCGATCACACGGCCGAACGTCTGACCGCCGCCGAAGCTGCTCTAAAACGTTTAACTGAGTTGCGTCCGGGTGCGCCCGAAACGCACCTGGCGAACGGATCGCATCTCTATTATGCATTTCGCGATTACAAGGGCGCGTTAAGCGAACTTGAAACGGCCCGGGCCGGCCTGCCCAACGACCCGCGCATCCTCGCGATCACCGGCTTCATCCTTCGCCGGCAAGGCAAGTACCCCGAAGCCTTACGTTCGCTGGAACAGGCGGTCATGGTGGATCCGCGCAATACCTTTATGCTTTCCCAGTTGTCGATCACCTATCAGCTGCTTCGCCGTTACCCCGAGAGGAAAATGACCCTCAGGCGCGTGCTTGAGATTACTCCGGATGACGTTGGCGAAGCGTCGGAAGGCGCATTCGTCGACTTTTTGTGGCGGGGTGATACGGCGCCGGTCTTGCAATTCATTGCGCGGCTCCGCGTCGAACGGCCGGCTGCATTGGGCGAGGCCGCAGATAACTGGTTGGACTGCGCATTAGCGAAGAGGGACTGGACGGCGGCCGAGCAGGCCCTAACCGCCTTGGGTAATAACTTCTGGTGGATCGACAATTCGGTTAGCTTTAGCCGTGACTTTGGCGAGGGGCTACTCGCGCGTGCCATGCACGATGAAGCTCGTGCCCGCAAAGCGTTTGAGGTTGCACGAGCCGAGCAGGATCAGGTGGTGCAAAGACAGAAGGATTACGCACCGGCCCTTTGCGTTCTGGGTGTAATCGATGCGGGATTGGGCAACAATCAGGCTGCTTTGGAGGAAGGCCGGCGCGCCATGGCCCTGCTCCCTGTCGAAAAGGATTCAGTGAATGGACAAGCGATGATTGCCTACTTCGGCCTGATCGCGGCGTGGACCGGCGAAAAAGACCTGGCGTTGCAACACTTGGCGATCGTAGCTCCAATGCCAGGTGCAAGCTTGATTGCCAGTTACGGCATACTTAAGTTATCGCCCTTCTGGGACCCGCTGCGTGGCGATCCGCGGTTCGAACAAATCGTTGCCTCATTCGCACCGAAACAATAGCGATACTGGCAGGGGGCCCGTCGTTTGCTTGAAACCGCGCGGAAAATGGTGACGATCAATTCTCTGCAGCGTCTGCATTCGTCGAGCTGATGACCCTGTACGGCGTCGTGCCGGTTAGCAAAAATCCGTTATTTCTTCGGGGTGCGCATGCCGAAACTGGTAGATCGATCTCCTATCAGCGCCTTAGCTTCCCCGGCTAACGCCACGGGCGTCAAATAACCTTGAATAGATGCGAAGGACGCCAGAACGAGCGAGGATACAACCATGATCAGCTCAGGAAAAGCCGTACAGGAAAAGGGAGTCGTTAAAGCCCGCGCCGTCGCGATCGGGGCGCAGTCGATGGGAGCATTGGCAACCGGCGCGATCGCCGTCGGCGCATTTGCCCTCGGAGCAGTCGCGATTGGCTGCCTCGTAGTCGGCCGCGCCAAAATCGGCCGACTCGAAATCGGCGAACTGGTTGTCGGCCGCCTCACCGTCACCGATGCGCTGAACACCCCTTGAACGAGCGCGCACCGCGCCGTAGGCGCTGCTCTCGGACGGCTTATTCAGCGATCATCTTAGGAAACAGGAACGCAGGAAACAACTGTGGGCGCGGAGAGAGATCAAGCAGGCTCTGGTCGTCCCTCCATAAATTGGCCGCATTTTGCGAGCGAAACTGTCTGCGCACGAACGTAGCTGTATCTGGCCAACTCCAGCGGCTCTGGTTTCTTGGCCGGCTACAGATGGTGCAAGAGCCGCTCTCGGCGTGCCTTTTCCCCAGGTTCGGCGCCGGCTGCAGCGATCAGTTGGCGCAAGTCCTCTTCGGTTTGCTCTTTGTTTTCATTCTTCAGTGAAAGCAAAGCCAAGCCGGCAAGCGGAAATCGGTCAAACGCCTCCATCAGAAAATCGCGGAGCGCGGGGCTGTTTCAGAGATGGAACCGGATGTTTTGCTCCACCCCGTGGATCGGATACTGCGGAAAGGCGGCGGAATGAATGATGGCCGAGGCGAGATTATCGAGGAGCAACTCGGCCATCGCTTTCACTTCGTCGCTGGTCGCCCGATCGCCCGCACTCCAAGCCTTGCTTTCGTAAAATTAGGGCCGCGGATATAACCGCTCGACGAGAACCTTGAGATGGTCCGATGTCTCGGTCATGGCGCGCTGCACCAACTGGATCTCCAGCCCTTGCCGCGCGCTCTCGAGCAAGCGTCGCGCGGTCTTGACTTGCTCGCGACCGGCGCGCAATTGCCGAAGGAATACCGAGAAATTCAGGAGACCCGTCGCGACGAGGAGCAACGCGCGCTTGCCGCCAAGACCGGGATAATCGTTTCCAGATTCACCTCCAGTTCCTCGCGGAGAAGCGCAACGCGGTCAACCGGCTCGTTCGCAGAAAGGAAACTACTCTGCCTAACGAAAATCAGACGCGAAACTTTTCTTGTTTGGGAGCCGGATTTCGCGCATGTTATTGATGGGCATTAAACTGGAGGGTGTAAGGTGATGGAAACGAAGCCGACGACGATTTCAAAAGTAATTGCGTTTGAGTTGGGGTTGTTGATCGCGGTGTTGACCTGGATCGCATTCGCAGGGATCCCGGGGATGAAGCATCGCCCGGTGGCGGAATCTGAGGCACCGGAACCGCCCGACGCGTCGTTTGCCAACGTGTCGCCGATCTATCAAGCGCCGCAGCCTCAGCGACGCGCCCCGGTCAATTACCCGGCCGACGATGTCCCGGTGGCTCAAGCTCCCGCGCAGCAGTATCCCGTTGCCACCGTGCAGACCTATGATCCCGGACTGACGGCCGGAGGTTATAATGATACGGTCGATGCGAGGGGCCAGTTGAGCTACGGTTATGATCAGCCGGGCGTGGAGGGTTACGTTTTCAATCCGGATCCGGCGAACTCCATCGGCATCTTCCCGGAACCCGTCGTCGATCCTTATTATTACCCGTCGTACGGTCAGCCCTACGGCTACTCGCAGCCGTTTCAGATCGTGATCCTAAATAATAACAGAGTGTTTGTGCCACGGCACCGAATGGCCCCTGGCAACCCTGCGGGAGGACCAATGAGGCCGCCTCGCCGGAATCCGCCCGCCACGCCGCCCGTGCAAGGCGCTCCGGGTGTGACACGCCCTGGCCCAGTCGCGATGGGACCCGGTGTACGTCCGCGGCCGCGCATAAACCCGGGCAATAATAACTCAGCGCCGCGCCGAAGCGCCCCGGCGCGGAATACCCGCCCCGGTCAGGCCAGCCAAGCCCGCTGGAATCCGTAGGGACAGCCGCAGGACTAGGAAAGCTTCCCTCTGGTAACCCGATGTTGGCGCCTGGATTTGCCTTCGACTTAAGAGAAACGCCCGATTCGGTTCAGGCGGCTTTCTTTCTCGGCGCTTTTTTTCTACCCTGGCGGGCGGCTGACGGCAGTTTTTTGCCGACCGCCTGGGGCGGGTCGAGGGCGAGGACACGAGCGAGGTCTTTCTCGTCGGTGAGATCGAGTCTTAGCGGAGTGATGGAGACCAAGCGCTGCGCAAAGGCCCAGCGATCGGTCCCCTCCGCTTCGCCTTTCAGAGGCCGCACGGTGAACCAGTAGATCGGGCGTTTCATCGGGTCCTTGCCGGGGACGACTTCGCCATCGTATTGTTGCACAGCTTGCCGGGTCCAACGGAGGCCGCGGGGTTTCGCGGGCAGGTTTACATTCACGAGGCTGAGATCCTTTTCCTGGAGAAGGAGTCTCAGCACTTGCTCGACGAAGGGCTCCAGAGAGGTGAAGTCGGGTTCCTTATCGGTGACAATGGTGCTGAAGGCGATGCCGCGCAGCCCGAGGAGCGCGGCTTGTTTCGCCGCGGCGAGGGTGCCCGAATGCCAGCAGGAGCTGCCGAGATTCGGCCCCAGATTAATCCCTGAAAGCACGAGGTCGACCCGCTCCCAAAGGTAAGTGCCGAGTGCGACGCAATCGCTCGGGGTGCCATTGACGCGGTAGGCCTCGAAGTCGCCCGGCAGCGGTGTCCGCCGGTAACGGAGCGGACGCGAGGAGGTGATGGCCTGGCCCATGGAAGATTGCTCGACATCGGGGGCAACGATGCGGACCTGGCCGAAGCGGGAGGCGACCCGGGCGAGAGTGAGAATGCCGGGGCTGTAGATACCGTCGTCGTTGGAAATAAGTATGCGCAGTTTCATCCTGAATAGAAACGGCTGTCGCGAGCTTTTTGGCCGAATAATAAGTGGATACACGCAGAGTGAGCGTGCGCTCCGAGTTATAGACCATGCGCATATTGCTCGTGCACAATCCGGAGGCAGGAGATGGTGAATCGACCAGGCAGCGCCTGAAGGAGCGCCTGGTTCAGGCCGGGCATAAGCCGATTTATCGATCGGCGAAGAAGAAGGGGTGGAAACGGGCGCTCAAGAAAAAGCTGGACTTGGTGCTCGTGGCCGGAGGCGACGGGACCGTGGGGAAGGTGGCGGAGAAACTGATTGGAACTGGCTTGCCCTTCAGCGTCCTGCCGCTCGGCACGGCGAACAATCTGGCGCGCACGCTCGGCTTCAAGCACTCGCAGGAACAGCTCATCGCCGGGCTGGCCAAGGGTAAGCGCGCGGACTTTGACGTCGGGCTGGCCCGAGGGCCATGGGGGAAACGCTATTTCTTCGAGGGCGTGGGCGCAGGATTATTTGCCGACTATCTCTACGAGCGAAAGGTCAGCCCAGCGAAAGAAGAGAGGGGAACCAAAGCCGAGCAGATGAAGCGGCACGTAAAGAAACTGCGTCGTTGGCTGGCGAAACATCGCGCCCAGGAATGGGAGATCGAACTGGATGGGGAAGATTACTCAGGGCGCTATCTCCTCTGGCAGGCGATGAACATTCGCTCGGTCGGCCCGGTCCTCCGCATGGCTGCGGCCGCGCGGTTAGATGATGGCGCCTTCGACTTCGTTGGCGTGCGGGAAGCAGGACCGGGAATTACTCCTGGACTATCTGTCGGCGCGACTAAAAGGGAGTAATGCGCGGTTTCCGTTGAGGGCACGGCGATTCAAGAAGATGCGGCTGCGATGGGTGAAAGAGTCACTGCATTTCGACGACGCGCTCTGGCCCGCCGGAGATGAGAAATGGACCAAGCGCTGCAAGATCGAGATAGCGGTGAAGGAAAAAGCTTTGGGAATTTGGAAAAGTAAAAAGTAGAACGTCTGTAGAGCGGGGATAGTGTGATATCGAGCGCGCCGAGGCGAGGTGAGCAGCGAATCTTGACGGCGCGCCCGCCGGCCGGTAAACCGGTTGGCAACCAACTTCTTCGCTCATGAAAATGATTCGCTTCGCTCGCCCGTTTCTTTGTTTCGCTTTCGGTCTCGCCTCTTCGTCCGCCGTCTTCGGCCAAACCGGTTATACCGGGATCTTCGGCGGCGGGCCGCTCTACATCAACGCGACCAACAATATCAACGAAATCAAGAATTCCGGTTTTACCGAAGTCATCGTCTGGAACATCGAGGTCAAGACCGAACGGCGACCTGAATTTCAACGGCGAATTCCCGCTCGTTTCGAACGGCGTCTACATCGGCGGGCAGACTCATCCTGACTTCGCCGGGAACATGGCCGTCCTGAAACAAGGCACGGTGAAAAGAGTGACCTTCAGCATCGGCTCTTCCAACGTCGGCGACTGGCAGGACGTGACCGCGCTGGTGAACGCACAGGGCACCGGCACGGATAGTATCCTCTACAAGAACTTCGCCGCGCTGAAGGCGGCCATCCCCGCGCTCGACGCGCTCGATTTCGACGACGAGAACAGCTATGACACTCCTACCACCGTCGCCTTCGGAGTGATGCTCGGTGGGCTGGGTTACCACGTAAATCCCGACCCTTTCACGAACAACAGTTACTGGATCAACGTCGTCGCGCAGATCAACGCGCAGCTCCCGGGCACGGTCGATGGTGTGCACCTGCAGGCCTACGCCGGCGGAGCGGGAAATAACCCGTGCGTCGGATGGAATTTCGGCAGCGTTCCCGTCTGGCCCGGTCTCTGGGATCTGAATGACTCTCCGAGTCAGGTGCAGACCATCATGAGTGGCTGGAATAACCAGTGCGGCATCAACGGCGGCTTCATGTGGCTCTACGACGACTTCGTCGGCAACGGCCTTGCCGCGCAATACGCCGCCGCGATTAATGCCGCGGTCGCGAGCGAGGAGAGCTTCACGATTTCGGGGCCGAGTCACGTATCGATTACCCAGGGTTCCACCGCGCAGGCCTTGATCACGATCACTCCCTTGAACGGTTTCAACGGCGCGGTGACGCTAAGTCTGTCGCGTCTCCCGCGAGGGGTGAAAGCGCGCATCCAGGGCCAGGGAACGTATCGGCAGAAGTTACTCTTCCAGGCCACTCCTACGGCGACCACGGGGTCGAGGCCCGTCACTATCACCGGCACTTCGGGCAGTCTTACCGAAACTTTTGATTTCACCCTCACCGTGAATCCATCCACAAACTAACGGTCGAACGGCGGGCATCAGGAGAAAAGAAGTTCGAGTGAGTTGCCCTGGCTGGCGAACAGTTGGGTTAGGTGAACCCGAGGGAGAGCCCGCATTTGAATCCTAGGTATCGCCAATCACTAAGTTTCGACCGGCGTGGCGGGGAACGCTGCGCTGTTAATAAACGAAGGCTATCAGCCCTTGATCTGATCTCAGGTTCCCAGCTTAGGAACTGGCGTAGTCAGCGATGGCTTGGGCGACCTCAAGAGTGGTGTTCTTGCCACCCATATCGTAGGTGCGCACCTTGCCTTCCGCGATGACTTTGGCGATGGCGTTTTCGAGACGCTCGGCGCGATCCGTTTCCTTCAGCCAATCGAGCATCAGCTTCGTCGTCAAAAGCATCGCGATCGGATTGACTTTGTGTTGTCCGGCGTACTGCGGCGTGGAGCCATGAGTCGGTTCGAAGACCGCGTATTTGTCGCCAAGGTTTGCGCTCGGCGCGAAGCCAAGGCCGCCGACGAGGCCGGCGCAAAGATCGCTCAAGATGTCGCCGAACATATTCTCGGCCACGAGGACCGAGTAATCCTGCGGATTCTTGAACATCCACATGCAGATCGCGTCGATGTTGGCGTCGTCCGCCTGGATGCCGGGATACTGCTCCACCAGCTCGTAAAAACAGCGCATCATGAGGCCGCCGGTTTCACGCAGGGCGGGCGGCTCGTCATTCTGGACTTGCTCAGCCACCGCTTCGAGCGTGCGCGCGAGCTTTACGCCGACCAGTGGCTCGGCTTCAGCGAGGTGCAATTGCATCAATGGCTCGAGGAGGCCGGCTTTGGCAAACTGGAAGGCAGGGTCGTGTCGCGGGAGAAGGAGAGTCCGCATTTTCAGACGGTTTTCGCGACGGGCTCGAAATAGGAGCGGGCACTTCAGCCTTGAGTTTCGCCCCTAGGAGACTGTTGAAATACTGGAGCGGTCCGCGCGTAGAAGCAGAAGGGGCGGATGGCAAGGAGCGAGTGAGGCGCATCCCCTTCACGGGCTGTAACGAGCGAGCGACGCGGCCAGACGCCCCTTCTGCTTCGCGCCCGGAGGGTTGCGTCGCTTTTGGCGCTGGCCGGCGTTGCTCGCTTGGCCGAGATCGCCGAGGATATCGGCGCTGTGCTCGCGCCTTGGCCAGCGCCAAAATCGACAGCAACGCGGGCCACTCCAGTATTTCAACAGTCTCCTAGACTTGGGCAGATAGTTCCCCTAGTAGATTGCTCGTGCAGCGACGCGATCAAATCTCGATGCAAAGGCGAGCGGCGATCATCACGGCTCTCCGAACACCTGTCGGTCGGCACGCGGGCGCATTGGCGTCGGTTCGCCCCGACGATCTTGCCGCCCACGTCATCAAGGCCGTCGTGGCGCGATCCGGCATCGACCCCGCATTGATCGAGGATGTCTACTTCGGCGCCACCAACCAGGCCGGCGAGGACAACCGCAACGTCGCGCGCATGGCCGCGCTGCTGGCGGGCCTCCCCGCGTCCGTGCCGGGTTCGACGGTGAATCGCCTCTGTGCGTCGGGGCTGGAAGCCGTCAACATCGCGGCGCGCATGATCGAGGCGAGTCACGGCGATGTGTTCATCGCGGGCGGCGTCGAGTCGATGAGCCGTGCACCTTATGTGCTCAGCAAGGCGGAATCCGCGTTCGACCGGTCGCAGCAGATCTTCGACACTTCGATCGGCTGGCGCCTGGTCAATCCTCGCATGGCGGCGCTGCATCACCCCTTCTCCATGGGCGAGACCGCCGAGAATGTCGCCCGCAAGCACAAGATCAGCCGGGCGGATCAGGATCAGTTCGCGCTGCAGAGCCAGCAACGGTGGTCGGCGGCGCACCAACGCGGGCTGTTCGCCCAGGAGATCGTGCCCGTCGAGATTCCGCAGCGCAAGGGCGCTCCGACCCTCGTCAGCGTGGACGAGCACCCGAGGCCGGACACGACGCTGGAGAATCTCGCCAAGCTGAAACCCGCATTCTCCAAAGACGACCAAGGCACGGTGACCGCGGGCAATTCGTCGGGTATCAACGACGGCGCGGCGGCATTGCTGATCGTTGAAGCCGGGCTGGCCAAATCGCTGGGTCTTCAGCCGATCGCCTTCATCGGTCCGAGCGCCGCGGCCGGCGTCGATCCCGCGTTCATGGGGCTCGGACCCGTGCCCGCGATTCGCAAGGCGCTTCTGCGCGCGAAACTGACGCTCGACCGCATCGACCTGTTCGAGTTGAACGAGGCGTTCGCCGCGCAGGCCCTCGCCTGCCAGCGCGAGCTGGGCATCGACAACGCAAAATTGAACGTCAACGGCGGCGCGATTGCGATCGGTCACCCGCTTGGTTGCAGCGGCGCCCGCCTGGCCACGACGCTGATCCACCAGATGGCTCGCACCGGCGCCTCGCGCGGCATCGCGTCGCTCTGCGTCGGGGTAGGACAAGGCTTGGCGACGGTCTTCGAACGGGAGTGATCGTCTCCAGCGAAACATTCAGACGATCGAAATCATGGACTACTGGCACACCGCTCGCCGTGAGCCTCAGATATGAAAACCCCAACTGGCTTCTGATCTCGTCACTTGTCACGCGTCACTCGCCTCTTCTTCAATCACCATGTGTGGTCCGCAGTTCTGCTCGATGAAAATAACGGAAGACGTCCGCAAATATGCCGCGGAGCAGGAGATCGATGAAAAAGATGCGTTCGAGGCCGGATTGAGGGAGAAGTCTGCGGAGCTTGCGGCGAAGGGCGCGGAAATTTACGGCTGACGGCCGAGCGGCCTATCGAACGTTTCACAATTCCGAAGCCGTGCTTCCTCTCGCCCAACTTCTTGAGGAGAATCAAGAACTCTGCAAACAGCTGCATCGCTTTTCGCGAATCAACGCAACTCGTCTGATCGCGACACTCGGCGTGTTGCCGGAGTTCCATGCAAATACAATTCGAATAGAGGTTCTTACCCATCTTGCTGTTATCGCCTGCTCTAAATCGACGGAACCGAAGCGGGATGATCTCGCGAAATGGCTACGGTTTTTTGACGAGGAGGCGTGGATTTCCCGGCAGGAAGATCCAGTCGAAGATGTATTCATCGGTCCGGTAAATTCTCCGTTCGGTATTTTCCGCCTCTTTACCGGGAATTTCACCGACGGCTACTTCATCGTTGAGCGTTTGGTGGCGTTCCTAGCCAGTGGCTCTTCATTTCCTACCTTTGAAGAGACGCTCGACGTAACTTCATCGCTCTTAAGACTGAGCGACGCTTTAGCGGATCGACTAAACCTGACGCGAAATACGAAAGGTGGAGGCGAATCCGCCCAAAGCCTGACCGCTCCTAAGTGGCGGAATTTGGAAAGGGCCTTCGACGCGCTGTTCTTCTCGGACGCGAATCTAGCCGCCTTACACATATCGCTAGATTCTTTGAGTCATTTCTTCTTTGCCGAAGAAGACCTGAAACGACTTCCTTCCGAGCGGCTCTGGAACTCGAGCCTTGAACGACACCCGCTCTTTCGCGTTCAAGGTGTGTCGTCATCGCAGAACCGAGCACGTTAGCCCGAACCGCGACACGATGGATGCTCGAGCGTATCAACGTCACCGGAATGGGTGGTTGGGCGGATACGCTTTTCCAGCAGGAGAACGCTTCTCTATTCGTCAACGACGTAGCAAACGACCTCGATATCCGCCCGTTGCGCGCAGAGTTGCCTGCTCCGCCAGAAGGACTGCCTTCGCTAATGCCCTTTGTTGGTTCATTCGACGTCGGCAAACCTGTCGTGATGCTAACTTATGCTACGCCTCTCGCACCGGCGGCGGTGGACTTCGACGGGTACGATAAGTTTGATGAGCAACAGCAGGCCGCACTTGATTCATACATTTCGGACTTAGCTGGCGCGCTAGAAAAGCTCCCGAATTTCTCGAGCGGCCTGATTCTTGTCTCCTTGGTGACTGTCGGCAGAGGAACTGTTTTCGCGGTCACTAAGTGGAGCGAGCGATGGCATGTCCATACAGCCCCGCTCCACGACTGGTTGATGTTAGCAGCGGACCCGGATTGTTCTGCGCTCCGGCTGTGGAAACTTGCGGAGCATGTCGAAAGACTACGAGTCCGCTATCACACTGAGTTGCTCAATCCATCCGGCCTAATCGCGCTTTGGAGCTATTGGAAGAAATCTGAATTCTGGCTCCTGCCAAAAGATTTCGACATCCACAATCCGAGAAATCTTCTCGTAATCGGAACCGACTTTGGGATCGATCCACGCCTAGAAGCTAAACTCGCCCACGATATTCACACCGTCCGTTCACACACGGACGCTGAGTGGGTCACGGTACAACGACTAAACCCCAGTTCCCTTTTTCCGACGGAAGAGAAGTCTCGCCTATATGCGGACCGAATGGCAGCACGTCACCAGAGGCTCGTTGGCTACGTCGAAGCTGAACCTTTACCTTGGTGGGTCGTTGCGCCGGACCTCAAAGCGACATCAGCTCGCCAAGACATCTTGTTTCGGCTTTGGGAGTGCGTCCTTCGGTGGACGGACCGCTTGTCCGACTACGTCGCGAAGGAACTGTCCCTTGATGCACAGAGCATACAGGTTGAAATCGAGCTTCCAGATTTTCTGCGCTGGCAGCTGCAGCAACGGCGACCCGACAATAGCCCAGCTGCGACACCGAGCGTTGAAGTTCATCGCACGCGGTCTTCTATCACACTCACTCTGAACGAGCTGTTCTTGGCCGAGTTCAATCAAGCAAAAAACCTTGCCGAACAGGCGATTGTTCGAGCATTGATCGAGGGAGTGGAGCGCCTCGCAGGCGCTGAGTTGCGAGACGAAAGGCGCAATGAGCTCATCCGCGAAATCGTCGGTAACGAAGATGCGCGGTATTTCCATTTCCTAGAGACTAGGATGATAGAGCATCTGGCGAGCGGATCACTCGGAGCAACACCACTTCTGATTTCAGACGAAGATGTCGCCGCCACTCAAATCGGGCTAGCGGAAGTAGAAGCTGGCCCACCGCTGGATTCTGTCGTTGTGGGTAAGCATGAATGCCAAGCATTCTTAGAGAAGGTTGTCGCGAAGTTGTGGGAGCGAATCGAATCTGAGCTAAAACCTTTCTCGCGGCAGTCAATCGCTAAGGCTTGTTTTTCTGCGATCGACGAGATCAACAGAGATTCGGAACACTGGAAGATGACGACGAGAGCAGTGCTCGCGCTGCAGCAAGACGAGCGCAGCGCAAAGCAGGTTTTGACGCTTCGTCGGAGCCAAAGAAGCATCGCGGCAGTCGCGAACAGAATCTTAATCGAAACTTCTCAGTATTCTGCCTCTAATGCCGGAAGGCCTTTCAGCGAAGCCGATCACGCGCAACTGCTAGCGACTGTGGAGGTGCTTCTTCATATCGCGAATCATCGCGATGCGATCGCCTATGACTTCCTTGAGCCCAGAATACAAATCAACCGTCGCGGAGATATTGAGGTGGATGAACGGTTCTATGAGAACGTCATGCGGAAGTACTTCTCTCATCGTTCAGACCTACTAACGGAGAGCGCGGCGAAATCGTACGACTCATACTTCACTACTGACCGGTCACGAGATTCCGTACCTTCAGAAGCGGAAGTCGACGCGTTCGATAAAGCCTTCAAAGCTGAGTTCGGCTTCAGCGTGCGACAACTCGTGCGCACGAGCGAGTTATGGGTGCGTCTCGCCATCGACTCAAAGCGGCTGTCCGGCGTGGTCGACGAAGCGGAGATGATTCTTTCTGCTGGCGGAGCACGCTGCAATGACTCACGAACAGGCAGAGCGATTGTTAGCGGCTTTCACTTTGCCGATTCGGTCACGATGGGACGCAGAGCTACCGCCGCGTTGCTCGAAGCCGGACGTTTACCCGTGGCGCTTTCGACGCAATCTATCGCTGTTGATGCGCCCGTTAGTATTAGTGCGCACGGAACCTCGCGGTTGGCTGATATCGGCGCCCTTTTTCGAGAAGTCGGCGCAGTGCCTCACGGGAAACATTTACGAGGGCCGTCTTCCTGACCGCTTTTTCGGCTCTAGAGAGCTTCGCGCATACATAGGAAGTATCGTGGACAAGCACGGACATGCTTTCGCTGAACAAGTAGCAATCACTTTCCGAAACAGCGGCTACAACACGCGAACAGAAGTGCGATTGACGGAGCTCGGAGCGCCACGAGATCCTGACCTAGGTGATGTGGATGTTTTAGCTTGGTCAGAGCGAGGGACTGACGTCTTTATCACGGAATGCAAACGGTTGACACCTGCCTTGACAGTTAGAGAGGTGATACAGCGCCTTGAAGACTTCCGCGGCGATGAGCGCCGAAGAGATAGCTTAGGCAAGCATGTCGCGCGCATTACGTGGCTAAACAAGAATCGAGGGGGCGTGCAGCAGGTAACCGGAATCCCGATGGCCAATATCACATTGCGGCCCTTGCTGGTCACCAGCGAGTCAGGTACCCATGCAGTTTTACCAAGAGATGAACTTCCCGACGAGCCAAGTTCTGTCAGCGGACGAGCTACCAACGTATCTGCAACCGAACTAAGGGTTCTCGTTCTTGCTCACGGCGACAACGTCATCGTGGAACTAATCCAGGCGAGCTGCTCGTGCGTCCTCGTCAAATCGCCATTCCAGCGTCGCCTTCGAGAACCGATGTTTTTAGCTGCGGGCGCTCTCCGCTCTTCCACAGAGCGGCCGTCTGCGAGGTCCGATACCTGAGGGGCCCGCCGTCCGGTTTTTCGCTCCGCGTAATCGGGCGGGGGATGCAGACGAATTCGGTCCGCATCTCATCGGCCGACAGCCGGACCTTCGCATATCCGTGTCCTCCCAGATCGACGACGAGGTGCGGAGCGACCGT
>CAWGFS010000008.1:0-241452 GCA_963821915.1 uncultured Verrucomicrobiae bacterium | reverse complement strand
TCTTTCACCTTGGGGATATCTCCCGCCGAAAAACCGCTGAACGCTCTGCTATCTCTTAACATAATGCACCTCTTCTGATTATTTTTTCGTGCTGACCAAATTTGTGAATCAGGCGGCGCGTGTTTCTCGCCACCAGGAATAAAATCAATCCGACGCATAGAATCACAGATGCCGCTCGCAAGTGTGTCGCGACCGAGAACGAAAGCCCGATTCCAGTCCAGACCGCCACATATGCTGCCAGGCAAAGCGGGCACTTCGGCAGTAGCGCGAGGATTGCCCCCGGAATGATCCAGCTGGCGATCTCGCGCCCTTGTCGCAAACGCGACACGGGCCGACGAGCGTTGTCGCCGCCTCGCGTCTCGATTTGGCAGCATTGGCGTACGTTCACACGTGCACCTCCGTGGATCCGCAGCCGCAGGCCGTGGACGCTAGTGACGCCGTTTCCGGCCAGTAGGGTCTGTCCGCGTCGGCGAACTCATTTGTGCCGTAACGATCATGGTGCCGGACCCATTCCATCGAGAAGCCCAGGTGGTCCTCATCACGGCCCTTGGGCACCAGGTCAAGAATCGTATATGCTCCAACGAGTGGATCGAGGCCGCGTCCATAGGTGGAGTAGGTATGGAAGACGTCGCCGTGGGCGTCCTTGTAAAAGACGCTGAGGCCCGGCGCCTCTGCGCTGGGGAACTCCTGCATCGTATAGTTGTAGTTCACTTTGCCCCGCGCCATCTCGTCCTTGGTGAACGACACATGGAAGTCAGCATTGAAGTCAGCATTGAAGTCGTTGCCGCGAGACGACACCCACTTGAACTGCCACCTCATGCGCTTCTTGAACTCTTCGATTTTGGCCAGCGGCGCCCGAGAAACCATTGTCACCGTGACATCGCGGGCGGCTAGGTGCGGGAGCGCACCGTCAATATGGTCGGACACGAACGAGCAACTCGGGCAACCCTCCTGCCAATCCGGTCCAAACATGAAGTGGTAGATAACCAGTTGGCTGCGCCCGGCGAACAGATCGGCAAGCGTCACCTTGCCTTCCCGCGCGTCGAAAACATACTCTTTGTCGATCTTCACCCAAGGCAAAGCGCGGCGCTCGGCGGCCAGTTTGTCGCGTAACCGCGTAAGCTGCTTTTCGTTGCCGAGCAGGTCCTTGCGCGCGACCAGCCATTCTTCCGGCGAGACGATTTCGTGCTCTGACAGCCGTTCTCTTTCTTCTGGGATCGGGGTTTGTGTACGATATCGTGTCCTCCTTATTGAATTCGTTCGTAGTACGACGAACGAGCCCACGGATCCTGGACAATGTTTCGTGGCCGTATACGAATCGCTCGCCCTGGCAAAGCGGCGACTAACCGTTTGCATATTTCCCTGCCGACGAACCGGTTCAGGTTATGGCGATGACGCGACCAGTAACGCCATTTATACGCGACTGGACTTTTTCCGACTCAGCCAATGGCCCTTGGGCGGGATCCGGTTGGAATTACTTTATCTGCTCCTACAATCCCTTCGGGAATATCCCAAAGTAAACGGAATTTCAAAGCCATGCAGCGTTTCCATATTTATTCCGCGCTGGGCCTCCGACACGAGTGGGAAGCGTAGAATCAGCATCTAGGACAATTCACTTCGGCTTGCTAAGGAAAAGAGAAACAACCGCAAAAAATCTTGCCAAAACAAGATCAGGAGACGTTCACACCACGGTGCGCACGAACGACGTCGCCATCCTTTGTTTAGCTTCTAACCCAAAGCATAAACTCATTCGATTTCGGAGAATTTAAAGAGCACGGTTCGGTGAAGAGTCGAGGCGTGTGACGCAGAGTCCAAGGGCGAGAGCGCCGCGGCGAGCCTCGCTGCTTGTAATTTAGTTCGATCGCACCCGCACGACGACGACCGCGATGCTGTCGATCTCGACTGCGGCGTCGTAGAAATCAGCGTCAGCTAGTTGTGAGAGGTGCGCCAGTTTGTCCGTTACTTTCGCCAGTTTACCGGCGATCTTTTCGCCGGACTTCATACGTAGTTCGACCGGCTTGCCGACCTGGCGCTCAAGCACCGTGCGAATGGTATCATTCGCCTGAAGATCGAGCTTGGTTTGCGCGACAACGTTTGGATTGACGACCGCGACCATGGCTAGGAAAACGAGGAGCAATTGTTTCATGCGCGCGATCTAAACCAACAATGTTGGGATTTGACCAGCACAATCCTCGCGCATCGTCGCGTTTCGTCCACGGCCACAAGAGCGTATCCAGAGATTGCGCGGATGCGATGCAACGTCAGCAAAATGCGGAAAAGAAATTTGTGAAAATCCGCGCTATTCGGCCGACATTACCGCCATGAACGAATCCCTGACTCATTCGCCGAATCTTAACCAGCGTCCGCCTCGCAGCCCACGCGTCCGTTTGGGCGGCTATGTCGTTCTCCCACGCATCCTCGACAAGGGCCGGGCTGAGCTTGCCGGGACCGCAGGTGAATTCAAATACAACAACCCAGCTGATTATCACTGGTTTCGTTTTACCGGGATAACTCCTGAAGCCTTGAAAGCTGAACTTGCCACCGGCAAAGGCGACGGTGAAATGCTCGCCTGGATTGAGCAGAACGCGCCTCACAAGCGCACCCCCTGGGAAATCGAGCAGTGGAGTGCCTATTTCAGCAAGCGCGGTCCGGACAGCGACGTTGAAACGCTAGAGTTCTTCGCCAAGCGCGTCGGCGAGTTCAATAAGAATCGCGAGGACGTGACAACCTGGTTCGACCTGCTCGACCTCGACGACTACGTCACCTTTGGTGGCAGAGCGTAGTTGCGAGACGACATCCGGTCCGCCCTCAACTCTTCGAACCGGCGTACTTGGGCTCGCGCACTGCCTTGCGGATGGCGGCGAACATTTTTCGAATCGCCGTCCGACTTCCCCGGTTGGCAATGACGGATGGAATCGCGCCGCCGCTATCGGTGTAGATAGTGTAGGTGGCACGGGTTGTTCCCGTACCATCCGGTTCAATCAGCCAGCCGCCTTCGCAGACGTTGACTCGCTGCACGCCCGGCTTCTCCGACGGACCGAGGTCGTTCGCCGGTTCCCATTGGATTCGGTAGATTGGGCCGTTTGGCCCGGGCGTTTTGGAATGCTCGGAGCGCAGAGTGTAATCGCGATCACTCACCAGCGGCAGGACAAGGCGCTGGTAGGCGACCGTGCTATCTCCTATTCTCTTCAGGACACTGCACTCCGATGTGTAAGGCATGAAGCTTGGGTATGCCTCCACGTCATTGAGCACGGCGAAGACCGCGCTCGAAAGCGCGTCGATCTTCCCGACCGACTTGAATTCCTTCAGGGCCGAGCCTTCACGCGTCCGGCTGTAAATGATGAGCTCATCTCCATTCGCCTCTTCTTTCCATTCCGTCGCCGGGGTGTGATCATCCGCAACACAAAGCTGGACGGAAAACAGAAGTAGAAAGGAAATGAGAGCGAGTCGGTGCATGAAGTGGGTGTGGGCGCCTCTTACCATAGCCGATTCCGCCTCGTTTGCACCGGCCGTTACCAGTCTCGTCATTTCTTCACGAAAATCGACTTAGATTAACGGGTAGCTAGCCGCTTTCGCGTCCAGCCTACCGCCACCAGGCCAAAAACGTTTCCGCACAGGCGGCATGCTCTGGATGGAAGCATTGGCCGGAATTGTGTGCGTCGCGAATTCTTCGAATGGTGCGACTGGCTGGCCCAACATCTTTCCACCCATTGCGCGACGCAACCTTACGAGCCGGCGCACCTTCGTCGTTAGGGAAATCAGCGGAGTTTCTCGCCTACTCGAGTTTAGTTGCCGCGATGCCCCGGTCCAGGGTCACGTTCCAGACTTGCGTCCCGCCGTCGCGCAGGTCGAGCGCTGCGATGCATTCCTGCGATCCGGTTACTCCCTGTTGCGTAACTTGAACCAGGCCATACATCAGCAGTCGGTCGGAGAATTCAATCCGATTTTGCAAATCGATGAAGGGCATCTTTGATGTCCATTTCTCATGCAAGTCCTGGTCGAGTCGCGTCAACGCAGCGCGACCCGCCTCGTCAACCCGTGTCCGATGCAGCACAAGCAATCCCGCGGGATCCTCAAGCGCCAGCGGTTGCCTGGTTCCTTGCCTAACGAGAAAACCTCCATCAAGAAAGTCCGGCGAGTCGGCCACGCGTCTGAGATCGAACAACCGGTCATGGCTGCCCTCTGTAAACTCCCTTGTCTGGCCAATCCGGGCCCTCCAAAACGTCCGCCGTACCCCAGAACTCTCAAGAATGACAGTCGCTGGATTCTCGAGCTTTCGACCGAACTCATCGTTACCCGCATCGGCTGCTTCCTTCTCTGTATAAAGGCCGAGCCAGCCTCCACCGAAGGTCGCCTGCCGGACAAGGAAGTCGTTTGTGTGGTATCCGCCATTCCAGGTCGTGGACATGAATTGGAGGCGAGTGAACTGCTCTTCGTCGGTCGGCTGGTAGGGTTCTGCGCTGTAATCCGGCACCCGCACTTTGTAACGTCGGGAATCCGCGGCGGTGATGACGAGGCCGTTGTCGAAGGCGTAGAATTTCAACTCCTTTGGAATCAGGCCCCGCAAGACCTGATTGCGCTCCTCGATTAACTTGCCATCGCCTAGCTTGCTTCCGTCCTTGCTTGAGACCGCGACCGCCTGACTATTCAGGTAAAGCCAAACAACGTTCCCGTCCTGGCCAAGGAGACGCGCCTCCGCGGTGTGGCCGCCTTCCTTGTCCTTGAGGGTGAGCAAACGCGTCTTCCAGAGGCGCTCGGCAGTGCGGGTATCGTGGGCCTGAAGATCGAAATGATAGAGGGCCTCAATGATCGTCGTTCCGGCGTTGCGACGGCCTCCGCCGACGCTGAGGACCCTGTCTTCCTCCTGTTTCACAAGCAACCAAAGGCGCGGCTCAGAGTCCTGCATAACCAGCGCCGGCGGCCCGACTCGCTCCGGAGGCCTGCTCAGCATCTTGCTGCACGACTCCAGGAGGAATGATAGCGCAACCGCGCCGCCAACTAACCAAAGGAAATGCGTGGTCGATTTCGTCCGCTTCAACATCAACCGAGTCTCTAGATCAAGGCGCGCCCGTCAATCGCGAATGCTTCTCGCGATCATTTCCTTCATTTCTCCTGTGTTCCGCGTGAAGCCGATCCGGCGCACGTCGGCCGCGAGGTTGGGAGACAACGGCGATGTCCGATCTTGGGCTGTGCCAGCATGGTCCACGAAGTAGCCTCATCTAAATCGAAGAGGCAGAATAGAATCCCTCAAAAAAGGCGGAACAAACCGTTGACATTCAGCTGTCTGAATGATGACACTGCCGCTTTAGACCGGTAAGTATTTCCCGGCGCGAACCAACTCATAACCTCAAACCTGCAGCAAACCATATCATGAAGAAGACCATACCATTGACAGTTTTGGCGAGCGCCGCGCTCGCATTTGCCGCGTGCGACAACAAGACCGCAGACACAATCAAGGAAAAATCTGACGAGGCCAAAGAAGCTGTGGCCACCAAGGCCGAAGAGGCCAAAGACGCTGCCAGCCAGAAGATCGATGAGGCGAAGGACGCCGCAAAGGAAGCCGCACCAGCGGCCGCCGCGGCCGTCGACACGATGGCAGAGAAGGCCAAGGACGCGACACAAGATGCGGCTGACGCGACAAAGGACGCTGCTGACAATGCGGTAGATAAAGTCCAGGATGCTGCGAGCAACGCCATGGATACGGCAAAAGACGCGATGTCGTCGGCTGCTCCGACGAGTACGCCTGAGACCCCGAACCCGTAACGTGAGGGTTCACCAGCAAAAGAATCAGTCTCGGCTTCGAAAGAAGCCGGGGCATTTTTTTGCTTTGAGCATTTGTGCCTCTTTGTCCTGAACTGGGCTTCGGCCAGCGTCTTCACCACTGCACGTTGGGCAGCGTGCCACTCGGGAGTAAACCTGGCGATAGCTGTCTTGCCTTTAGGTGTAATCGCCAATGACACCTTGTTTCCCGACCTTTGCCCAACGCCTTCACCAGCCAACCCACTTGCTCACGACTTAACTGAGCTGAGCAGATCGAGCAGACTCATTTTCGACGCATCCCAAGGACGCTGACGAAAAAGCTCGAGAAGGCGGTCTGAAACCCCAAGGCGACGAGCGTCGCTCCAGGCACGACGAATCGCATCGTGTAAGCGTAATCCAAATGACCAAAATCAGCCAGCCACCATTGCCGGATGGCAGCCAACAGCAAACCTCCCCCTGCGAGCATCGCCAGTGCCGCCACGACAAGCCCCTTTTCCAGATTCACCACTTTGAAAAATCGTTCCAAGTGTCGGTCCGGCGGAAGGAATCCCTCGGTGATGGCAAATGTCTGCGCGAAGATGGCGAAGAGAATCCACTGGTACCCGCACAAGAGGGCCAGACTGGCGAATAACAGCGTGTGAGCATCGAAGGTGGTATGACCGATCCTCAGGCCTGGCATAGCGATCAGATAACCAAGCAGACCGAAGGCGATGAATATGCCGCTGGGAACCAAAAAGAGCCAACGAGGACTACACATGAGAAAATAGCGAAACGTTCGCCAGCCGTCCCGAAATGTCTTCAGGTGTGGCGCGTGCGAAGTGCGTCCGTCGAGGTGCAGAGTCACCGGGACCTCGGTGATTTTTTCTCCATACAGGCTGGCCTTAATGATCATCTCGGTGGCGAACTCCATCCCGGTACAACGCAGATTAAGCCGTTGGTACATGGCTTTTGTAAAACCACGCAACCCACAGTAAACGTCATTGATTGGAGCCCGGAACCACTTCCGGGCGAGGAAGGAAAAAAATGGATTGCCCACCCAGCGATGTAAAAAGGGCATCGCGCCGGGTCGAACAGTACCACCGCCGGCCGGAAGCCTACACCCTTGGACTAGATCGAAACCTTCTCGCAATTTTTCTACGAACTTCGGAATCTCAAGGAAATCGTAACTGTCATCTGCGTCCCCCATGATGATGTATTGGCCGGTTGCCGCCGCGATCCCCCCCATCAATGCACTGCCATAACCTGGCTCCTTGACCATTAGGACCCGAGTTCCAAGACTCGCAGCGATCGTTTGAGACAAATCAGTGCTGCCATTGTCTGCCACCACAATTTCGCCGACAATGTTATGTTCCCGCATAGCGCGCGACGCTTTCGCAATGCAGCTTCTCAATGTATCCGCTTCATTGAGGCAGGGAATGACTACTGACACTTCCATGGTTTCAGTTTGACGTTAGATCTATATTGTTTCCCTTCAAAACGATTGAATTACCGCATTGAGTAACAAAGACCATTCTAGAGTTGCAATGCGGTCCAATGCGACGACTATTTTCCTCGCCTGTGAGCATCGCTGATGATAAATGTGGCGTTTTCGTGACATGCGTACCCATCAGCTCGTCTATTGTGCCGTCCTGATCGGAATTTTCTATGCCGTCGCGAAAACCGCATCGCCCCGAGGGCGGGATTTGTGGCAAGGGTTTAAGCGTGGGCTTTGCGGCTTGGCGCGCCGCAAGGCATTGAGTTGGATCGGATTGGGCCTGCTGGTTTTGGCGGTGCGGGCGGCCCTGCTTCCGATCTGGCCAATTCCAAAGCCGTCTGTCTACGATGAATTTAGTTACATTCTCCAGGCTGACACTTTCGCGCATGGCCGTCTGGCCAATCCAGCGCATCCGCTTTGGCAGTTCTTTGAAAGCACTTATATCCTTCAGCAACCCACTTACGCCTCCCGCTTCCCGCCGGCACAGGCACTTGTACCTGGCGCTGGGGCAGTTGATCTTCGGGCATCCCTGGTTTGGCGTCTGGCTGAGCGCGGGCCTGCTTGCTTCAGCCCTTTGCTGGGCGCTTCAAGGATGGCTGCCTCCAGGCTGGGCACTCTTCGGGGCATTCATCGGTTTGGACCTTTGTCTCTTCAGTTACTGGATGAACAGCTACTGGGGAGGTGCTGTAACCGCAATCGGTGGTGCGCTCGTGACCGGCGCCTGGGTTCGCATCACTCGCGCGAAAGAATGGCGCTACGCCTGGCATTTTGGAATAGGAGCGGTGATCCTTGTCCTGGCCCGTCCGTTCGAGGGGTCGATCCTATTGCTTCCCGCACTTATTACGCTGGCGATGGCAAACCGCATGGCGCGCGTATGGCTACCGATTGTGTTCATTGGCGTCGCCGGTGCTTCCTGGCTCGCCTACGACAATTACCGCGTCACCGGTCACCCGCTACGTCTACCCTACCGGCAGTATTACGAGCAATATGAAACAGTCCCACCTTTTTGGTTCATGCCAGTTTCCACCGCTCCGCGAACCTTTCGGCATTTCGATCTTGAGGCTAGAACGCGGGAAACATACGATCGGGCGCGGAGCTTGCGGCTCTTAGTGGACCGTCCGCTGGATTGGCTTATTCTGCTGTCGAGCTACTATGGCAGCGCGATCTGGCTCCTACCGCTCGCGGCGTTCGCGCCATTTTTGTGGCGTTCAAGAAGGACTCGATTTGCCGCAATTCTCACTCTGGCGATGGGGGCGGCGTCCGTAATTGAGGTCTGGTGGTATCCGCACTACGGAGCGCCCCTTACGGCGGCGCTGTTGATACTCGTCGTACAGTCGATGCGCTACCTGCGGCACTGGAATTACCACGGACGAGAGGTGGGCCGTTTTCTGGTGAATGCTATGCCGGTTGCAGCCCTGCTGATGATGGTTGCGTCAGAGTCGCGAGCGATCGCGACGCACAGTACGGCGGCAGAGCGGGTGCAAGCAGCCAACGTCCAAAAGGAAAGCGCGGAGCAGCGGTTGCTCGAGAGGCAACCTGGACAGCATGTAATCTTTGTTCACTACACTGGGCCTAGTCCACATACCGAATGGGTTTATAACCCGGCGGATATCGACGGCGCACCGGTCATCTGGGCGCAGGATCTGGGAGAGACCGAGAACAAACGCCTCCGCCGGTACTACACGGGGCGATCCTTTTGGCTGTTCGAACCTGATGAGTCGATGAGAATGCTGCCCTACTAGCTAATATCCAACGCTTGAGCGGGTCGTCGGCCGAAGACCAAATGAATCGATTACCATGACGAACGCATTCGTGCGCTTGCCCAATCGACGCAAAGCTAGAAGCTCTTTGTCTCGCCGGGCTTCATAAACACCACCCGTGGGTCTTTCCCAAAGATCTTTCGTAGGTCTTCCTCTGTCGACGACCCGGGCAACGCACCGTAGTGCATGGGAATAACAACCTGCGGCTTGAAGTAACGTTTGACTGCCCGCCACGCCATCTT
Organism: uncultured Verrucomicrobiae bacterium; assembly: GCA_963821915.1. Taxonomy (GTDB): domain Bacteria; phylum Verrucomicrobiota; class Verrucomicrobiia; order Chthoniobacterales; family UBA10450; genus Palsa-1392. The sequence goes on along the minus strand of CAWGFS010000008.1, from coordinate 232,216 downwards.
CGGCATCTCTCCATCAGCCACCGCGCCCACCGGCATGAGGATGATGTTGGGATGATAAAACTCCTCGATGAGTGCCATGTCGCCGAAGATCCAGGTATCGCCCTCATGATAAAGAGAGCGACCGTCGGCAAACTCGAGCACGTAACCGACCGGGCGCCCACTCGGCTCACTGCTATGCATAGCGGGCACGACATGAATCTTCACATCCCCTGCCCTGACGAGGTCGCCCACATTCACTCCTTCGAAGAGCTCCCCCGGCAGCCCACCTTTCTCGAAAGCCGCTGGCATGGCCACGCAGACCAGCTTCGCTTTGCTCCTCTTCGCCAGTTCGATCGCATCGCCGAGATGATCGCCATGCGAATGAGTGACGAGAATATAGCCGGGGTGATAGCGGGATAGATCCTTGAACTCGGGCGGTGTCGCCGGATTTTTTACTAGGAACGGATCGATCATGACATCCGTGCCGCCAGCGGACACGATCTCGAAGGCTGAATGTCCGAGCCAGGTAACCCTGATCTCGTTCCTCGCCTGGGGCGATGCCGCCGCCTCGGCCCGCACGACAACGGCGAAGAGAAGTGCGAGAACCGGGAGAGCAAGCCCTATCTTCCTCGAGTGCCTCGCCGTCTCCATTGTCAGCCGCCCTTTAGCTCTTACGCCCCCGGCCCGCTCCCTTACGCTTGCTGCTCGCCTTCGGGTTCTTGCCGGATTGGATATGGTGCGCGCTCACAATGGCCGGGATCAATCCCGGGAAGCGCTCCTGGATCTCGGTGCAACGCGACGTGTTCTGCATCTGTACTCCCTGCCGCACGCTCCGGATCAGGCCGGCTTCACGCAAGGCTTTGAAGTGTTGCGAGAGGGTCGACTTGGGGATTGACTTTTCTTTCACTTCGAGAAAGACGGAACAATTCTGGGAACATTTCGCGCCCGCGATCTGCGCGAAGATTGCCACCCGTACCGGATCGGAGAGGGCGTGCAGGATGCCCTCGACGGTGACGTCTTCGATCGATGGATGAAGGAGCGGTCTCATGAATCTTCTTTCTCAGAATACCGCACTTGACGACAAGTTCAATAGTTCATAAGTTCTGCACTACAGTAAACCAGACAGACAAACTTATGAATAAACAACGATAAAGTCGCCGTCGTGACCGGCGCATCCAAGGGAATCGGAGCCGCCATTGCCAAGGCCCTAGCGGCGGAAGGCGCCTCCGTCATTGTCAACTACGCCTCGAGCAAAGCGGGCGCCGATGCCACCGTCGATGTCATCCAAAAGGCCGGCGGCCAGGCCGTCGCCGTCCAGGGTAATGTCTCGAAGGCGAGCGAGGCGCAGGATATTATCGACGCGGCAATCAAGCACTACGGTCGTCTCGACATCCTCGTCAACAACTCCGGCGTCTACGCATTCGGCGCCCTCGAAGACATCACCGAGGAGGAGTTTCACCGGATGTTTGGGACAAACGTGCTGGGCCTCCTGCTCACCACCCAGGCCGCCGCGAAGCACCTCGGCGAAGGCGGCAGCATCATAAACATCGGCTCCGTCGTCAGCCGCATCACGCCGCCCGGCAGTGCGGTTTACACCGGCACAAAGGGCGCGGTCGACGCCATCACCGGCGTCCTCGCGCGTGAGCTCGGCCCGAAGAAGATCCGAGTCAACGCGATCAATCCGGGCATGGTCGAAACTGAAGGAACCCACAGCGGCGGCATCATCGGCTCGGACTTCGAGACGGCCACGGTTGCGCAAACTCCGCTCGGTCGTCTTGGTCGACCGGAAGACATCGCCTCGGTCGCCGTCTTCCTCGCCTCGGATGCCGCAGGTTGGGTGACGGGCGAGCAAATCCTTACCGGCGGCGGGCTGCGCTAAGTCCGACTCGTTGCCAAGACCAAAACCCGCAGCAAGGTGCTGGCGTGAAACTTTCGTCGATCCGCAGTCCTCGCGACAAAGAAAGCGGCCTCGTAAGAGGGGAGCTTCTCGCATGCGGCGAAATGCGAGCATGTCTTCCGGCCGTCGCTCAGTCAGCAAATCGAGAAGCTGCCGTAACACAGGCGGAGCCGAGGCCGGGCTTTCAAAGTGGAGCTGAATCAGCAATTGTTCGATCGCCTGCCGCGCGCGGTTGTTCCCGCCGGGACCGGCTGGCGAAAACCAGGGAAGGGTCGATCTTTTAATCTTGAGAACGACGCACAGCGCCTCGGGTGCGCGACGTGAAAAAGGTCGCCCTCCCCGGCTCCCTCTTAATTCTTGCTTCTGCATTGACGCAGGTGATTTTTGCCTTTTGAAACGATCGAGTCATCGGTGGTCGTGAAGCTGATTTCCGTCAACGTAGGTCTTCCGCGAGAAGTCACCTGGCACGGTCGGGCCGTGCAGACCTCCTTCTGGAAGAAGCCTGTCCAAGGCCGCGTTCATGTGGCAACGCTCAACCTGGATGGTGATCGGCAATCCGATCTTTCCGTGCACGGCGGAGTCGACAAGGCCATTTATGTCTATCCCAGTGAGCACTATCCATTTTGGCAGGGCGAGCTGCCGGGGGCGGAGGTCTTCGCCGGAGCTTTCGGCGAGAATTTTACGAGCGAAGGTCTTCTCGAAGATGAGATCGCGATTGGAGATCGCCTGCGCGTCGGCACGGCCGAGTTCATCGTGACCCAGCCGCGCATGCCCTGTTTTAAGCTCGGGATTCGCTTCGAGCGTCCGGACCTGGTGAAGCGATTCCTACAAAGTAAGAGAACTGGGTTCTATCTCGCGGTGCAACGCGAGGGAGAAGTCACAGCCGGTGACCCAATCGAGTTCATCGATCGATCGGAGAGCGGCGTCACGATCCTTGATATTACAAATCTTTACGCCCTCGATTCTCAAAGCCAGGAACTCCTGCGCCGCGCGACAGAGCTGCCCGACCTTCCGGAGAGCTGGAAGGATTACTTCCGCAAACGGCTTTGGAACGCCGACGCTTGATCGAGAAGCGAACAAGTGAGTTATCAACCGCGGGCAAGACCCGGCTTTCAAAGGCTGAAACAAGACATCGAAGGCCCAAGCTCCGAGTTCAATATACGAAGGGCATCAGCCTTTTGGTGCGCCTCATATAGGCCTCATAGCTCGGCCCCAAGGCGCGGGTAAGCGCAGTCTCCTCGACCTTCATCCGATAGATGAAAGCCGCAAAGATCGGCAGAAGGACGGCGAACAACGCCGCCCAATTCCGCAACGACAAGGCAAACCCGACAAAGGCCAGCAGGACCCCGCTGTAGGAGGGATGACGCAACATCCGGAATGGCCCGCGCTCAACCAATTCGTGGTCTTGTTCGATCGTCACATCCACGGTGAAAAAGCGCCCCAACGTTATGATGGCCCACCAGCGCAGAAGTAGCCCCGCGACAAACAGCGACACGCTAGCCCAGGCAAGTATTCGCCCCTGGGGCATGGCGCCATTAGGCCAATATGCCGCCAGCAAGACTCCCGCCGTGACGCTTGCCATGATCACCAGCCACAAGATGCCTAGTGTGCTCCGGTCCTGGCGCGTGCCTGTGCGGCTGCGCGAGCGGCGCGTTATCGTCAGAAGCACTTCCGACATCAGGTAAAACAGCCCAAGTTTGAGCGAAAGCGACATTAGTCGTCGATACCTGGCTCCTTTGGATGTCGATAATGAAGTAATTGAGTTGGCAAAAGCGTCGTCCTATGATTCCGACCGGGAGCAGGAAGGTATAGCAAGTCAAATCAACTACCCCAGTTGGTGAAGATGCCAACCGCCAGTTCTGCCCAAACATAGAGGAGTGCTGCCATCACCGCAACGCCGACAGCGACACGGTACTTAGTGGTGATCATATTTCTTGTTGCAAGCTCATACACGAGAGCGGAACCGAACAGCAAAGAGCCTGCGGTAACGAAGTCCAACAAGGTCCAATCCACTTCATCGGTGAACTGCATCGCGACCAAGGGTACCATAAGTATGATCGCTACGATGATGGCCCACGCACTCAATCTTCTGGTAATACTTTGCATAGTGATAAATGCTAAGTTCTCTTTGATAATTCTTGCGGACGTTTCGGCGAATACCCAAAGGACCAAACCGAACAATCCCCTTCCCGCTTTTCCCCGCTCGCGACAGAGATCGTTGAAGGTCTGCTCCATTCCCTCGCCGAAGCGTTCGCGGTAGGACTTTGGGTAGAGGTGAAGCAGCTTTGCGTATAGGCTTCGGTATCGTGCGGTAGCGATCATATGCCATATACGTAACCGTTGGGTGAAAGGCGTTTCTGCTCGGCGATCATCATGATCCCGCGATATCGTTCCAACTCTGCCGCGAGCGCTTTCTCGCCAAGGCCGGTGATCTTGTAATAAACCCTTCGCTCATGGTCCATGTTGGGGTCTCTTTTCTTGTCGCTCGCACGTATCAACCCAGCCTCAAGCATGCGACCGAGTGACCCGTAGAGCGTTCCGGGCCCCATCTTTACCTTGCCCTCAGAATCGGCTTCAACCTCCTTCATAATCCCGTAGCCGTGCCGCTCTTTCGTGGAAAGCGCGAGGAGGATATGCAGTACCGCCGGAGTGAGAGGCACATTGGCTTTATTGCTTGCCATGTTGCGGGTATATATCCGTCGCGGATATATGTCAAGCGGATACGAGCGGAATGGCCCGCGGAAAACGCCGCCACGTCGACAAACGGCCGCTCACAGCGTAATGGAGATTATCAGATCCACTACTTTGTTTCGGTCGCTGAGGAAGGAAGCTTCTCCTGTGCAGCGAAACGCGAGCATGGCTCCATAGCGGTTGCTGGGTGAGCAAATCCAGAAGGTCTTCGAGCGAGCCGCTGATAAAGCGAATTCCGCGGCTGCAACGCCGTGAATCCGGCGTAGTAATCTCGATGCGCAAGTTTTTGATCTTCCTTGTCATCGCATTCCACTGCGCGACGGCTGCGCCTAAATATGAAGAAGTCGCGCGGATTCCGATCGGTGGCGAAGGCGGTTGGGACATCCTTACGATAGATGACGCGGCGCGACGCCTGTATCTGTCGCACGCGACGAAAGTGGTCGTGGTCGATTTGGAGAAAAATGCGATCGTAGGCGAAATCACCGACACGCCCGGCGTGCATGCGTTTGTGCCTGTACCGGAATTGCAGCGCGGGTTTTCATCCAACGGTAAGGAGAATAAATCGAGCGTGGTCGATCTGAAGACGCTAAAGACGATTTCAAAAATCGAGACCGGCGAAAATCCGGATGCGATCGCGTATGAGCCGAAGCGAGGCGAAGTTTACGTTTTCAATCACACCGGCAAATCCGCCAGTGTTATCGATGCGAAGACGGAGAAAGTCGTCGCGACCATCTCGCTCGGCGGATCACCGGAATTTCCAGCAGTCGATGTGGCGGCTGGTCGCGTTTACGTTAACCTCGAGGACAAAAGCGAAGTCGCAGTGATTGACGCCGCGAAGCATATAGTCCTAGCGCATTGGCCGCTCGCGCCCGGAGAAGAACCAACCGGCATCGCGCTTGATCTTGCGCATCATCGGCTTTTCGCCACCTGCCACAACAAGATGATGGAAATGCTCGACACCGATTCTGGCAAAGTCGTCGGGCATGCACCGATCGGCAATGGCGTCGACGGCTGCGCGTTTGATGAGGCTTCACAGTTGGCATTCGCGTCGTGCGGCGAAGGTGTGACCGTGATCGTAAAGGAAAATTCGCCTAACGACATTTCAGTCGCACAAACCTTGCCGACGCAACGTGGGGCACGCACTATTGTCCTCGACCCAAGAACACACCGTATATATTTGCCGACTGCTGATTTTGAGCCGCCAACGGCTCCGAATGTACGTCCCGCGATTGTGCCGAACACGATGCGCCTGCTGGTTTACGGACCACAGTGATGCGCGTGCGACGATTTTTCCTCACGTCATTTCTCGTTTTCAACAGCCGCTTTGCTTTCGCGCAGGGCGGGCCCCCGATGATCACGGATGATCCTGGCACGCCGGGCAACGGAAAGTGGGAAACCAATCTGGCGATCGTGTTCTCGCATGTGCCTAACGAGTGGTCGATCGATGCGCCGGCGATCGATCTCAACTACGGCTGGGGCGATCACATTCAGCTCACGCTCCAGGGCGGCCCGACGCTTTTGAAGCGCAACAACCACGGTCTGGTCGGCGGGATCGGCGGAACCGAAGCAGCGGTGAAGTGTCGCTTTCTCGATGAAGAGAAGAGCGGCATCGATGTGTCGTTGTTCCCGAGGATAATTTTTAATGTGCTGCATTCCTCCGTGCGACGTGGTTTGGCGGAAGACGGCACGCGTTTCCAGGTTCCGTTTCAAGCGGCGAAGAAACTTGGCCCGATCGATCTGGACGCGGAGTTCGGCCCCTTGATCAGCTCGGTCGGACCCGGTGAGTTGATTTACGGCGTTGTCGCTGGCACGGAGGTGACAAAGACCACATCGATTATGGCCGAAGTGCATGCCACCTCAGGCACGAATTTCACTCGCGATGTCGTGACCCTGAACTTCGGCTGGCGCCACAAACTCAACGATCACGCGATCTGGCTTGCCTCAGTCGGCCACGACGTGCACTCGGGCGACGATGAGCCGCTCGCCCTCATCGGCTACTGCGGGATGCAGTTGCTTTACTAAACGGAGACAATCAATGCGGTTTGGAAGCCGGCTCTTGCCGGAAGACCAAGATCAAGGCGACAATTACCATGACCAGCGCCAGCGAGGCGCTGTAACGGCTAAGAGCCAACCCGCCTTTCGCGACCGGCTTGTCGAGAAAATCGCCGACCACGGCTCCGAGCGGGCGGGTCAGAATGAAGGCGGCCCAAAACAAAATGACGCGTGAAATGCTTGTGAAGTAGTAGAGAAGCGCGGTCAGCAGAATTAATCCACCGAACACCACAGCCGCCCCGACATATCCCATCTCGTTAGTATCCGCGACCCAATCGCCTAGGGCCGTTCCCAACGTCTGTGAGAACATGATTGTGACCCAGTAAAAGACCTCGACCTTCGGCGCACTTACCGTTTCGATCGAGATGCTCCCGGTCGACCAGCGCCAGATCAGAAGCGACGCAATCACGAGAATCAGCAGGATAGTCGAACCGCCGGTGTAGCCGATACCGAGCGACCTGGTGCAATAATCGGCCAAGGTGGTCCCGACCGTCGTCGTCGCGACGATCGTGAGCCAGTAGACGAACGGGTGAAATTTTTTCGCCCTGATCTGCACGACCACGGCCGCGATGAAGATGACGCCGAAAATTGCCGTGCCGATCAGGTAGCCACTCCCAATGGCGGCCGAGGTCGTTTCACCCAGCCACGACATGGTAACGGCATCGCCGCCTGTCTCGCCCAGCGTGGTTGCCAGAATCTTAATGACCCAAAAGAGAAGCGTTACCTGTGGGACCTTCGCAATGATCTCCCGATTTCTTTTGTCCATTTTTACTTTCTGAAGATCGCCGTTAGCTTCCTGGAGTGAGTTTGACCGGCGGAACGTTCTTTCATTCCCCGCGACACCGTGCCGAACGGTGGTCGCGTTGAGACTTCGCGCAAGCGGAACTGCGATTAATGCCTCCGTCGATCGGCGGCCGCTTCCTTGGTTTTGCCGGTGCGCCGTCTTCACCGTCCTGCGCAAACCAGTCGAGGTGTCTTTCGTCAGTGCGCCGTTGCTGTAAACAGAGTCTTGGACTTCCACGCAGTTCACACCTTCGATCACACGCGTGTTATGAGTTATCGCAAAGTGGTCGACAATGAGGTCACCGGCATTGCGGCCATTGTAGATATCGTCTCTCCCGGTGCCAGCCGGGAAATCGGTATCAGCGCTTTCATTATCCAAAGGCTCATGAGGGCGGACCGCTGAGAGGCCGCGCGGGGAGCGAAGGGCCCGCGAAAGACGCTGGCACTTCGACAAATCGCCGTTCGCAGCGGAGTGTCGCACGATGGAAATTCATCAGCTCCGCTATTTTGTCGCGGTCGCCGAGGAAGGCAGCTTCTCGCATGCGGCGGAACGTGAGCATGTCTCCCAGCCCTCGCTGAGTCAGCAAATCCAGAAGCTCGAAGCAGAGCTGAATCAGCAGTTGTTCGATCGCCTGCCGCGCGCCGTCGTTCTCACCGAGGCCGGCCGTTCTCTGCTCGGCTACGCCCGGCAAATTCTCACCGGTATCGCCGATGCCCGCCGCAGCGTGGCCGCGCTCGAGCAGGAGGTGGCCGGAAGACTCTCGGTCGGAGCGGTTCCATCCATCGCGCTCTACGTGCTACCGCGGCTCATCCGGCGGTTTCAACAGCGCTATCCGAAAGTCACGTTCGAGTTGTTCGAGGATACGACGGATAAGCTGGCGCGTCGATTGGAGGACGGGATGCTTGATGTCGTCCTGGCGTCGTCGGGCGACGAACCGCCCACGCTGAAGCGTCATTCTCTGGGCGAGGAGTCGTTGCTCTTGCTGGTCCCGGAGAAGCATCGACTGGCGCGCAAAAAGACGATCAAGTGGAGTGATCTCGCCGCGGAGAAGTTTCTTCTCCTGCACGAAGTGCATTCGCTCTCGATCAAGGTTCGGCAGTTGCTCGCGGCGAATAAGTTGAACCCTGAGGTGGTGCTGCAGGGCGCTCAGCTCGTCACGATCGCGAGCATGGTGGCGGCCGGGCTGGGGGTGACGGTGATTCCGCAGATGATGGTCAAGAGCGAGTTTATCCGCGGTTGCGTGGCCGTGCCTTTTGCCCGCCCAGTGCCGACGCGCGAGCTGACCTTGCTGCGCAATCCTTTACGGTTCGAGAGCAAAGCTGCCGCAGCGTTCCGTGAGGAAGCCGCGGCAGCCTTCTTAACCTGACTGCTGGTCGTTCTGCGCCGACAAGCACCGCGTCAGGTGAAAAACCAACTGGTGTTACCGTCTCAGGCCGAGAGCGTGAAACAGGGTAAACATCGGCCAGGTGGCCGTGAGGACGATCACTGCGAAAAGAATATACTCGGCGACAACACTTGGCCGCTCGCGTTGCGCGTAGCGCTCGCTCAGGAAGCGAAACGCGCGCAGGCGCATCGAAGTTTTCGAATCAGGCAGCTGACCGTCTCTCCCATTGCTGCTTAAGGTGAGTGTTTGCATGTCTCACTAACGAGTGGACGGCGCTCCCTTTGAAATACTTAGTTCCTCTGGCAGCTATAGGAGGCGCCTATGAGTGTCTGCTCAGATCTGCAGCTTCCGCAGGGCGGGCTACGACCCCAGCGCGTGACCTCTGCCGTTGGGAGCACAGTCTGGTGAATTGGCCCATTCGCCTTTTCTTCTTCGATCAAGAGCTTGGAATAGCCGATCGGGTCCGACGAATAACGCAGGCCCGATCTAAAGCCGGAAGTCAGGCTGCGGTCCTGTTTTTTGAACGCTTTAGCAATCTCCAGCGCACAACGCGCCGGTCCTCTGAGCTTTGCGGAAGACCAGCGCCATCCCGTCGCCGATCGGCAGCCTCATGAGTTGCTCGTTAGGCGCCTCCCGCACCTGCGCGCTCCCGAGCACGATTTCCGTCAGCTGACCCAGTCACTCCCGTTGCTCTTCAATCAGGAGCTTGGAATAACCGACCAAATCGAGAAACAAGACATGGCCAATCGCGAGTCGAAGATTATCTTGGGATTCAGGTACCATCACTCACGCGATTTGCAGGGACCCAGCCCTGGCCGCGATTCCTTTCGCAACTTCAGTTTTTTCGAACAGCCGAAAATTTCAATCTCCGCTCGACTCTTTTATTAAATCGCAGAGGACATCTCAGCGGTTACTTCACATTGGGAATCTTCACGACGCTACCTTTGGCCTGCGGGTCCTTTGGATCCTTCACCACCGTCACAAACAACTCCTTCTCATCTTTGCCGAAGGCGACGTTTGTTGTACCATTCCCCGCCGCGATCTCAAAGATGTGCAGGAGTTTGCCGTCCGGAGAGATCTTCAAAATCTTGCCTCCAAACCATTGGGCAACGTAGATATTCCCCCTGCTATCGATCTTCATGCTGTCGGGTCCGAGCCACCAGGACTTGTTCTTGTCTTTTGCGAGAAGATTGAGCAGCGCAAAGTTTGATCGGTGACTCAAGGTGCCATCGTCATTGATCGTGAATTTCAGGATGCAGTTTCCGACGGTTTCGCTGACATAGAGAGTTTTTTGGTCGGGCGAAACGCCGATTCCGTTGGCGTAATTGAGATCGTTCGCGACTTCGACCCATTGCGGACCGCCGGGCGCAAGATATAGAATTTTTCCCGCGACTGATGTCGGCACGTCGTGATAGGGGCCGAAGACGGTGGCATAGGCAGCGCCGTTCGGCGCTACGACAACATCATTAATGCCGCCCTGGAATGGCTTGCCGTCTTTGTCCGCATCCCAACGTCGCAACTGCTTGCCGGCCATGTCCAGCTCCATGATCGCGCCATGCTCGTCGGTGCACGCCAGCAGGAATGTCTTCTCCTTCGTGAGCGCCAATCCGTTATGGCCGCAACCCTCGGTGTGGTTCAGCACGGTCGTCGTTTTTCCGTCCCACTTCGAGAGGGTGTTGGAGATCCAACCGACGTAGTAAAGGTTGCCGTCGACGTACAATGGACCCTCAGGTCCCAGGACATTGCTCACGATTGTGGTTTCCGCGCCCCATGCTGGAACAACCAGCATTGCGCCAAACGCCAACCCGATAATTTTGTTGGTCCTCATTTTGATTCAGTTGCTTCCCAAGATGTCTAGCCGGGAATTTAAGATCGAACGAGCCTATTCTGGTTCTCCTCTTTTCGGACCGTCAGCGGGCGCCCAAAAACCTGCGAGTCCCTCTGCCGAAACTCAATCTACAAGAAAACCTTGCGTTTCGCGCGAGGACGCTACGTTTTCCGCGCAGAACAACCTCAACGGGAGCATTACCATGGGCATCATGAGTTTCATCCGTGGCCAACTGATCGAGATCATCGAGTGGACCGACGATTCACGCGACACGATCTCGTTTCGTTTCGAAGACAATGACGCCGAGATCAAGCGCGGCGCGCAATTGATCGTGCGCGAATCGCAGGTCGCGCAGTTCGTTTACCTGGGCGAATTCGGCGATACTTTCGGACCGGGCAAACACAGCCTAACGACTGACAACATCCCGATCCTCACCACGCTGAAGTCGTGGAAGTACGGGTTCGAGTCGCCCTTCAAGGCGGACGTTTATTTTGTCACCACCCGCCTCTTCACCGGAAACAAATGGGGGACGTCGAATCCCATCATGATGCGCGACCAGGACTTTGGGATCGTGCGGGTGCGCGCCTTTGGCACCTACGACTTCCGGGTCAGCGATCCGAAGCTGATGCTGAAGGAGGTGGCTGGCTCGGATCGCAATTTCCGGCTCGACGAATTCACCGAGACGATGCGGTCGCGCATCGTGAGCATCTTCAGCGACGCGCTGGCGAGCGCGAAAATCCCGGTCCTCGATGTCGCAACCCGTTACCAGGAAGTGGGCGAGGCGCTTCTCCCACTCATCAACCCGATCATCAAAGCGAAGTATGGTGTCGAGCTGGCCAGTTTCGTCCTTGAGAATGTCTCCGTGCCGGCGGAAGTCGAGCAGGCGATCGACAAACGCTCCAGTATGGCGGCGGTAGGGAATTTGAACGATTACGTGAAATTTCAAATGGCCCAAGGCATGGAAAAAGGTGGCAGCGCCGGCGGGGTGGCAACGGAGATGGCGGTCGGCCTCGCGATGGCGCAACAGATCATGCAGCAGCAAAATTCACTGCAATCGACTGCGCCTTCGGGAAGTCCGGCTACCCCGGGCGCCGCGGCGCCGGTCGCTTCGGCGATGCCGGAACTGCTCTCGCCAGCGCAAGCCGCGGAGGCGTTAGGCGTGAGCGAGGCCGATGTGATGCAGAGTCTTGAAAAGGGCGATTTGAAGGGAAAGAAAATCGGTTCCACGTATCGGATCCCGCGCGCAGCCTTGAACGAGTTTTTGCAGAGCTAGGATATGGCGGAGGTCACCGCCCGCGAGCGTTTCGAATGCCCGGCATGCGGCGGCGCGGCGGAATGGTCGCCCGCGAAGCAATCACTCGTCTGCCCTTTTTGCGGCACCGTTTCGCCGATGCAACCGGGCGCCGCCGCGGAGGGCGCGGTGAAGGAACACGCTCTCGTGGAAGCTCTCCGGGCGATTCCCGAAAGCGCACGCGGCTGGCAAACCGCGACGCGCTCCGTGAAATGCCAGAGCTGCCAGGCGATCTCCGTCTTTAAGCCAGAACGCGTCGCGCAGACGTGCGACTTCTGCGGTTCACCCGCGCTCGTTCCTTACGACGAAATCAAGGCGCCCATCCGCCCGGAAAGCGTCCTGCCGTTCCAGATTAGTCAGGGCGACGTGCGGGAAAAAGTGCACGTCTGGTACCGCGGCCGCTGGTTTGCACCCAATCGTTTCAAGAGCCGCGCCTTCACCGACACCATCCACGGGCTCTACCTGCCTTATTGGACATTCGACGCGCAGGTCGCCGCCCAATGGACCGCCGAGGCCGGCTATTATTATTACACGACCGAGACCTACCGTGATTCGAAGGGAAACAGTCAGACACGCCAGGTGCAACACGTCCGCTGGGAGTACGCGAGCGGCGCGCTCCAGCATTTCTTCGACGACGAACTGGTGCCCGCTTCGCGCGGAGTGCCGGCGGAGTTATTGCGCCGCGTCGAACCCTTCCCCACCAAAGAACTAACGCCCTACGACGCCGGTTATGTTTCGGGTTGGGTGGTCGAGCAATATCAGATCGACCTCGTCGCCGCCGCGCAACGTTCGCGTGAAGCGATGGACGGAGAACTGCGCCAGCTTTGCGCCGCGCAAATTCCGGGCGACACATATCGCAACCTCGAAGTGGCGGCTGCCTACAGCGCACAGACTTTCAAGCACATTCTCCTGCCCGTCTGGCTTCTGAGTTACCAATATGGCGGCACGACCTATCGCATCGTCGCGAACGGCGTGACGGGCGCGCTCGCGGGAAAATATCCGAAGAGCTGGATCAAGATCGGCCTGCTTGTCATCGCGATCCTGATTGTCCTCCTGCTTATCTTCCTCTACGGCGAGGGCTGAGCGCGTCAGGGCTTTAGCACTTTTGCTTGCCATGAACACGGCCGATGGACAACACTGCGGCCTGATTCTGCGTCGTGGATGGCTTCGTTAGGCATCGCTTTTTTATGGAAGTAATAAATCTCCCATCAGGTGGTGATGGCCATGAGCAGAAACGGTTGAACCACAGGACGCAATGAGTTGGCTGGGCTACTCCCTCTTCGTTCTCTTCAGTTTGGTCCTGGGCGTGATTAGCGCCTTTCTCTGGATGATCAACCCATTCACCGATCTTCTTCTCATCCTGGCGGCTCCTCCACTCCGGCTCCTCGGCTATCATCCGCCAGTTCAAGGCTGGTCTGGTTTGGGCAGTGCCATGACTGTCGGTTTCCTCTGGCCCCTCACCCTCGCGCCCATGCACTGGTTGAATTACCGCATCCTGCAATGGAAAACCTGGAGTTACGCCGCGTTGCTTCTCTTCTCGAACGTTGTCGTCACTTTATTGGTGCTTCTGGCACGAGAAGGTTCATGAGCAAGGCAGAACAAAGAGCCAGCGAGCGGCCTAATTTCCGCTCTACCGCCAATTGACATCCGACGGGGCGGGGTCGAACGAGAGTAGATGACTCGGTCGACACGGCAGCGGTTCTCCTGGGTCGCCCGCGTCGCCGGCCTATCGACGCTGGTTCTCACAACCTCCACTTTCGGCGCGCCCTCGCCGCCAGGGAAACATTTCGTCTGGCGCGTCACGAGCGCTCCAGCGCCGTTCTATCTCGTCGGTTCGTTCCACAGCCTAACGAAAGATGATTATCCGCTTCCGGAGGTTTATCGAGACACCTTCGCCCAGGCGCAACGTCTTCTTTTCGAATACGACCCGAGGCGCCGCGACACGCTCGCGCAACGATTTCGGGAAGCGGCTAGTTATCCTTCCGGCCTCGATATTCAGAGCGAGCTCCGCCCGGACACACTCGCACTGCTGCGCAAGAATCTTTGGCGATTCGGCCTGAAGTTCGATCAGGTACGGCACTACCGGCCGTGGGCGCTCGCGCTCCGCCTCCTGGCCGAGCGAAGTCCGCTCGGCCCGAGTAGTTCGCTCAGCATGGAGATGCGAATTGTTTCGCAAGCCCGGCGCTCTGGGAAAGAAGTTGCGGGCTTGGAAACGATCGATGAGCACGTCGCGTTCTGGCGCGAAATGCTGGAGCGCGATAGCGAAAGCCTCCTTATGTATACCCTCGCCCAGGACAAGACGGTCACGGCTCTTTTCGCCAAGACGCGCGCCGCCTGGATGCGCGGCGATGTCGGTGCGCTCTCCACCGCTAACGCAAGCCTGCGGCAGGCCAACCCCGGAATCGCACAGCGGTTGCTCGATCGTCGCAACCACAGGTGGGTCGATCGCATCGAGGCGGAAATGAAAACGGGCAAACCGACCACAATCGTGGCGGGAGCCGGTCACTTTTCCGGCCCCGGCAGCGTGATCGCAATCCTGGAGGAGCGCGGCTACAAAATCGAGCAGTTGTAGCGGAGCCGGCTCCGCGTGGGTGCAGTCAGCGCCGCCGCTGGGGTCGACGCCCGGCTACAGCCAGTCCAGCGTTCGTTAGGCCGGCGCAGAATTGCGCGCTTCAAATTTCCTTTCCAGCATGGCCTGCGTTCGCGCATGCTCGGGGAAATGCCGCGTTGTCCCTGGGCTACGACTGAACCCGCCATCGCCTATCACGATGAAGAATGGGGCGTCCCCGTGCACGATGACCGAAGGCTTTTCGAATTCCTCGTCCTCGAAGGCGCCCAGGCGGGACTAAGCTGGATCACCATTCTGAAAAAGCGGGAGAACTATCGGAAAGCCTTCGATGGCTTCCGCGCGGACAAGATCGCTCGTTACGGCGCGCGCGATGTAAAGCGGTTGCTTGCCGACTCCGGCATCGTGCGCAACCGGCTCAAGATCGCCGCCACCATTGAGAACGCCAAAGCGCTCCTCAGGCTCCAACACGAAACGACGCTCGACGCTTACCTCTGGAGCTTCGTCGGCGGCCAACCGAAACAGAATCGCTGGCGAAGCCTGTCGCAGGTGCCCGCCCGGACGGTAGAATCCGACGCCATGAGCCGCGATCTGCTGCGGCGCGGATTCAAGTTTGTCGGCTCAACGATCTGCTATGCCCTCATGCAGGCGACCGGCATGGTTAACGATCACCTTGTAACGTGCCCGCGTCATGCGGCACTCGACAAGGGCGCAGGTCGAAAATGACAAACTCACTGCTTGTCCCGCGAGGTATCATTTTCCCTTTTTCACCGGCCGAGATTTGCGCGACGACTTTGCTCTTGCTGCCGTAGCGTTGGCTGCAGACGCGGCACTCTGTCGACGTACGATACGTTCGATCACAGCGACGCGCGTGTCTTCGTCGTCGTCAAAACCGCCGTGACTCGTGGAACTGCTGCACATCGTGATATCGCCGGATGTCGTGGGCGCGGCGATCGCATCCCAGACGGACGCGGCCTTGGGACGTTGATCGGTGAGTTCAGGAAGTTTGGCGAAGAAGGCTTCCATCCCAAGAATTGGCGTGTTCCGTCGATGCTCGAAAGCATTGGAGACCAGATAGAGCAGCGAGCGGCGATAGATGTTGATGCACGTATCCTGGCGCTCAACTTTATCCCGGAGATGAAACTGCACATAAGACTTGATCTTTCCACTGCGATAGAGTGGCAGTAGTTTCGACTCGAATAAATCGACGCGGCAGGCCGGCGCGAGGAAGTAGGCGCCATCCACCTCCAAGCCCGCCCTGGCCAGCGCTGCCCCGAGATGAGCGTGCAGGATCGCGCCCGCACTGTGGCCGATAAGATGAAAACGGAGCCTCGTTCGAAGAGCGGCGTGTTCGGGTTTGAGGAGTTCCTGGTAGAGGATTTGCAGGCCGCCTTTTGAATTTTTGGAGGCGGCTTCCGCATTCTCCTTCATCTCATCCCATTCCAGAGTCCCTAGCCCAGAGACGAGATTCTCTATCCGTTCATTCCACCAATCCGTGGCCTTGTCCCAAAATGTGGCGCCCGCCACGCCCCGGACCCGATCGAAGGCATCCTTGGTAATAGCTTTCAAGATATCGGCCCAACCTGTCTCCCACATGAGGAAAACTGGAAAAATCTTGCGCGCGAACAGCGCCGGCACCCAGTTCCGGGCCGTTTTCGCGGCGGATTCCTCGGAGACGAGCCCTCCATGAGCGTAGATACCTATGTCGATGGGCTCGTTATCCGTCAGTCGCCATTGGCTGACCGCCTTTGGCAGATAGAACGAGAGCAGGTCATGTAAGTCCTCCGGCTCAGTCGCGAACTGACCGCCATCTGAGAGCGTGCCGTTGTTTTCCAAATCAATGATATAGGGATTGATCTGCTGCGCGCTTAGATTCTCATTGGAAGAAAGCAAAAGACTCTGATCCCCCGCCATCGTCTCCGCTTTGCCACTGACACGCCTGAAATTCAGACCCGACTTAAGGTCTTCCAGGTGTCGGCTGATTTGCACTCCTAACTGACCGATCCAGGCGTCCATCCCGTTCGTCTGCCAATCGGTATAAGTAATGCGAGCAAAACCGCGGTTTGCCCAGTTGTTACCCCAAGAGTTCTGAATCCAAAAACCGTTCTCATCGTAACCGATGAGCAGAAACGCGTGCCCGCCCTCGGGCTTGGTTTTTTCGTCAAAACGGATAACCCCGTCCTTGGACACATCGTCCCATCCGGTGTGGACCTGGGCTGTGACATAGACGACGCCAATTTCATTGAGCGCGGCGTGCAGATCGGGGATCGAAGTGTGATCCACACGGTAATAGGCGCCCAGCGGAGTCCTAAACGCATCAGCGATCCACGCGGTGCCATCGCGTTTGATCGTCGTATCGATGCGACGCCAGAGCCGGAGTTTGCAGGCGCCATGTTTATGCCAGGCCTTCATTGCGCCGCGGGCTGTGGATCCCTCATCGACAGCATCGCCCGGGATCTCGTCGTACTTTCGCGCGAAAAAATAGAGCATGAACGGCGAAATGGGTGCGGGATTTTCGTCTCGCTTTTCGCCCCCGCTCGATGCTTTCGCAACGAGCGCCTCGACCAGGCTCGAAAGGGCGAATCCAGTGCAGGCGGAGGTCTGGCCCTGATCCTTGATCCGTGAGGCCCATGCCTCGTCAGCGAACGGCTCCGCATTGTAGGTTTTCCCCAACAACCGCAGGCTGGGATTGTAAATCCGGTCCCTAAGGTCTGGAGAATCCGCGTGGACGTTGAGGGTCTTCGTCTTGATGCTCATGAGTGTGTCCTTTCTCGGGGCCTGCTATTCAACTCGCAGACTGCGCCCGCGGGCCCTCGAGATCGAGTCTAAATTTGGAAATTTTCGTTCGACTCCGCTGCCATGCCGAATCGGCTTGTTTTCGGTCTAAAAATGGACTAACTGGCGGCGAAAAGAAGCGGGCCACGGTGCCTCTTCCTTTCAGCGCTCAATAACTCGGAAGTCCGGCTTCAGTTATCGGGAAATCCGGCTTTGGGTTCATAACGCGAGGCGCGATAAGATGCAGTGAAACCGACACGACTTTTCATTCTCACCCTCTTCGCGATGGTTGCGTTCGCGAGTAACTCGTTGCTTTGCCGGTTGGCGTTGAAGCGCACGAGCATCGATGCCGCCAGCTTTACCTTCATTCGCATCTTCTCCGGTGCCGCCGCGCTCTTGCTCATTATGAAAGCGCGCAACGCGACATGGAAGGTCGCTGGAAATTGGGCGTCCGCGTTGGCGCTCTTCGCCTACGCCGCCGCCTTTTCCTTTGCCTACAACAATCTCTCCGCCGGAACCGGTGCATTGCTCCTGTTTGGCGCTGTCCAGGCCACGATGATTCTTTGGGGTTTGCGCAAAGGAGAGCACCTGCACGCGCGGCAACTTGTGGGTCTTGGCCTGGCTCTAAGCGGACTTGTCGTGCTCTTGTTCCCCGGTCTTTCGGCTCCGCCGTTTACTGGTTCGATCCTAATGTTGGGAGCAGGTCTGGCCTGGGGCATTTATTCTCTGCGCGGGAAAGCCGCCGGCGATCCGGCCGGCGCAACCACGGGCAACTTTCTGCGCGCCGTCCCCTTCGCTGCCATGGTCAGCATCGTTCTGTTCCGGTCAGCGCATCTCGATCGCGCCGGCATCGGTTACGCCGTTCTTTCCGGAGCGATCGCCTCAGGTGTCGGTTATGTAATTTGGTACACCGCGTTGCCGGGCTTAAGAGCAGCCAGCGCCGCGACCGTTCAACTTAGCGTGCCGGTTCTTGCGGCCACTGGCGGGATTCTTTTGTTAGGCGAACCGCTCACCCTTCGTTTCTTGTGCGCTTCTATCGCTATTTTAGGCGGAATTGCGCTTGTCGTGATGAATCCGTTGCGGAGAATCAGGAGATCGGCTCCTTAGGTTCGCATTTTTTCCGGAGGGACATGCAGGTCACTGAATCTTCGAATTGTGTTGATGGCCAGAGAGCGTTAACTCATGATGTTGGCCGCGGATTCGGCAGCGTCTGGAAACGCCAACAGGAGCACCCCCATTGGGCAAAGCGTGCCGGCTCGGCTGGTCAAATCACGATTCGCTGACGTCGTTACCAATCCCGTAAGCGGAGGGTTGAGTTCTGCGACGCCGTAGCGTGACTCGTAACGGGAAATTTATCTTGACGGGAGAACGGCAAAACCGCATGAGCATCCGCGAGCCGGAAGACGCGAGCGCGTAGGCTGGATCCTCGACGATTGCCTGCTCAAAGTAATCGACCGCATTCTTCAGGTTTTCAGTCGTACGTTTGTTCCAGAAGTAGCGCTCTCTCAGGTAGAGCCAACGCCTTCGAGTGAACCGATCGAAGTGAGACCAAAGTCCCATTGATTCCGCTGAATCCGAGAACGATTCTGCAAGTCGACACCCAGAGGGATCACTGTTCGGCGGTCCCCGATGGGCGGCGAGTTCTCTCAAGCGCTCCAGGATGAGGCGAAGAAAAATGTTTGAAAATCATCTGCATGAAAAAGGATGGAAAGCGCATCTTCGCGTTAGAGAAGAACTGATTCCGGTTGCGAAACGCGCGACGGTCGTGGTCCATGAATCAACAAAAACCTGGTGAAAAGATCTCCATGAAAACTACATTCATCGTTAGGCCGCTTGGCCTGCTGGTGGCGCTCGCCCTAGGCGTCTCGTCCTGCAAGGCGCCAAAGCCGGTCGCGGAATCAGAGTATGCCGCGAAAATCGTGGGAAATTGGCTCGGCGCAGTGGATCACATGAGCGAGTCGATGACCTTGAAAGGGGACGGCAGCTTCATCGCCCGTTTGCGCCCCCAAGGGTTCATTAGCAACACCCTTTCACAGGGCGTTACCGGCACAATCCGCGGTACGTGGACGATCAAAGGCAAGACCATCACATTGAGGATCACCAGCGCGGAAGATGAGCGTGTAAAGGATCGCGTGACTTCGAGCACCATCCTAGCCTTCAACCAGGACGAGCTTTCGCTGAAGAGCGACCGAGACGAGATCTCGACCTTCAGTCGAGCGCTCTCCCCTTAACCCGAATGATCAGCCGCGTCGCGATTTTCTTCGCAGCTTTGCTCGTTGTTCGACCTGGCGGCTTCCGAATCGTTCAGGCTCTTCATTTCTGACATGACAACCTCGGTCGCGGCCACGAAGCCGGCTGCTGATGGCCTTTGATCGATAGCCAGGGTTTTGACGGGTCATTTAGCAAGCTGGTTCAACACGTTTGTCATCGGTCCGCTGGGAAGTCGAATCGCGCCGGCAAACGGATAGTTCAGTTCCAAGATTATGAATACGGCGCAGGCAACCGAGAACGCGCCGGCCACTAAAGCGAGAGTGTTCGTCGGGTTGGGTGGTGCGAGCAGCCTAAAGCCAAAAAAGATAACCACCAGCCACGACACCAGCGCGATCAGCAGCGGCGTCGACAAGGACGGAATCGCCTGCGCTTGCAGCAGGGACCGAAGCTCCGCGAGTTGGACCATAAGATCCGTAGCTTGAGTCTTAAGACCACGATGCATGTCATCTTGAGGTGAGAGGCGCTGAACCTCCACGTATAGGGCACCGCCCATCTGCTGGTTGGGGTCTAACCGGACTGGACCGGTTCGCTCCGCTGGCCAGGTCTGCCGCACTGCATCGGCGATGGTGTCCCGAAGGGCACGGCGTGCGTCCATTGCCTCCGGTCCGTAAAGTTTTAGAACACGATCCAGCAAAGCGACCTTCGCGGCCATCTGCATCACATCGCTTTGCGTAGTGTCAAAGGAGTCCTTGGCTGAGCTAATGAGCAGCCCCAGGAGTATTGCGGTCATGGTTCCGACAAGCCCCAGCGCCAGTTTCACCACGTCCTTGGACTCCGCGCTCAGCTGCTCCGCGGGAATGAGCCGCCGCAGCCATCCTCCCAGCAGTGTGACGCCGACGAGGCCTACGAACAAGATCAGTCCGATAATACTTATGATCATTGTGACATCTTAGTGATCAACGTTTTTATGGCCTGCGTTCAACGTCACATTTACTGTTGCCGTATCCACTGGTGGCTAGTCCTCGGTTACCTTGCTCCAACTTGAGTCGGGATTGTATTCGCTCATCCCAGCAGCCAGCACGGCCGTGTTCGGACCGAGGTCTTTTTGATAGACGTCGCCATAGTGGTTTACAAGCAGCGTCATCACGCCGGTCTTCCCATAATCAGCGGGCCAGGCGATCATCGCGAAGCCGCCAATCAGGTGACCGTTGATGATATAGCTATATTTGCCTCCGGGAGCCGCCGCGCCTTGAGCAGTGAGGATTTTGAAGTAGTAACCGGCATACGGCGTTTTCGAGTCCTTAATTTCAGGGCCGCCTGGGCTGGGTTGTTCACCCTTGGTTGCATCGGCCGGCCAGTACAGGCCGTCCTTCTTGCCCGGTGAGCTTTGGAGCTTTTGGGCGAACTGCCGCACTTCTGTGCCATCGCGCGGCTCTGCGGCGTATTGTCGCTGCGCTTCCACATAGGCTCTCAAGGTGGCGATGGCCGTGAGTTCGTTTTCACCGATGCGCCGCTTGAGCACTTCTTCGAACCCGGCATCGGTGTTGAAGCGCCAGCCGGCATCAGTCTTAACCAACGGGATTGGAAAGGGCCAGGCTTCATACCCTACGACCATGGTCACCGAGCCGTCGTCGTTCACGCGCAAGCGCTCGCGATCCTCGGCCATCTTAGCAAAACGTCCGCGCAGTTCGCGGTCGCGCACGGCATCGACGCTACCGATGAGGTCGCGGTGTTTGGTGCCGAAGATTTCGACTAAGGGCGCATTCTCGCCGGTCTTAAGAGCGGCGACCAATGCCTTTGCCGCTTCGTCCGGCGTCTCGAAGGCACGCTGGGTTGCAGTGGGAGTTTGCTCCGCGCGTGCTACGCAAGATAGAAAAGCAACTGTCAGGATGAGAGAAACAAGAAATGTTTTCATGATCGTATCAATTGATTGGGTTTTGTTCTATCTGCGTCGCGCCGCCGCCGCCGTGACTGCATGCTCGACATACTCTGTCCGCCACGCTGGCTGAAACTTTGCGACCGAGAGCCCGACGACATGCCGCCCAATGCGCCACCTTCCCGTCCTCCGCCAGCTTGACGCCCACCAAACTGTCCGGACGAACCGGATCTAGCACCCGGACTTTGTCCGCCCTGGCGACCTGCGCCGCCACCGCCCTGCCAATGTTGCGCGCCCTCCGGTGCCTGACGCTGTCCTTGTTGCGCACCGGCCGCGCCCTGGCGTTGCGCCTGATTGGCCCCCATCTGAGATTGAGCGCCACTGGCCAGATTGCTGGCGTTGCGGACTGATTTGCCCCCGCCTCAGATTGAGGCGCCGCTGAGGGACTGCTGGCGTTGCCTCTGGTTTGCCGCCGCCTGAGATTGGGCGCCACTGGCGGACTGCTGGCGTTGCGCCTGGTTGGTAGTAGCTGTCTGCTGCCGCGCGCTTTGGTTTTGAGAAGCGGAATTTTGTCGCTGCGTTTGTGCCGAGCTGGAATAGTTTTGCCAGTTTTGTTGCGACTGACTCGCGTAGTTCTGTCTCTGCTGCTGATTGTAAGACGGACTGAGACGCGTAAGGTGCGTTATAGACCGCACCAGTGCCCCAGTTCAGCCCGTAGGCCGTCGCGGCGCCAACCATGTAACCAGTCGTTGCCGCGACCGCGGTCGCGCCAGGATAATAGTAGCTCGGATAGGCCGTAGACGAATATGTGACGGCCGGCACCGGTTGCTGCACGACCACGGTCGAAGGTTGATATTGCGGAACATAGATTACTTCGGGCTTCGCGGGAACGATCTTCACCGCATCCTGCTGATCAACGACGACCTGCTTGTCGTCGGTCTTCAGATTGCCTGCGTCTTGCGCTTTGCGGCGGAAAATCTGGATTGCCTGGAGGACATCTGCCTGCTGCGCGAGCACCGCCTGGCCGAGCGCCTGTGTCCAATCTAAATCGTTGCCCATCAGGTTCACTACCTCCGGGTAGGCCAGCAGACTAAGCACCGGTTGCGGCAGCGAGGGGTCGGGCTTCAGACTCTTATCTTGCTTATACTTTTCGAGAAATCGCTGACCTTTCACGATATCGAGCGGCGTGGTTGCCGCGGGCAGCACCAGCCCAAGCAAATCGTCCGGGTAAAGTGCGATGCGACCGACCAGATTCTGCAACTGATCGGGTGAGAGCAACGGCGCAGCGGACGCCGCGAGTTGTGGCTGCCCCGGTGGTGCCTGGGCGAGCGTACTGGCTGGACGAAAGGGGGCGGCAATGCACACCGCCACGGCAATGAGTTTCAGGAGCGTAGTTTTCATATTAGTTGCAGGGTTTGGGGAATTACGATCCAACTAGGAATTTATTAGATTTCGGGCTGGAATAAAGCGAGACCAAACGCGCAATCAGGCATTCAGCGACCTTGATATGAGTCGCCGGCTGGGGCTCGGGCACAGGCAGAAGCGTTCGGTTGGTAGCGCCAGCGGCACAGACTGTCCGAATCCCAACAATCAAAGTGTGACTGCCACTATATAAATCCATATCTCTAGAAAGCGGCTACTCGCTGCACCACCCAAAACATGGCGACGGAGCCGATTGCGTATGGTGGAATTAGCTCGGTCCAGTGCGGCGCACGCGGGACGAGCGTGCGAACCATTCGGATAAACACAAGCACCACGCTAATGAAAGCAATTTGTCCTACCTCGACGCCGACATTGAAGAAGAATAAGGCCGTCGGAATATGATTCTGCGGCAGGCCCACTTCGCTCAGAGCGCCGGCAAATCCGAATCCGTGGAGCAAGCCGAATATGAAAGCCACGATCCATGGAGCGCGCGAAGTGATGCTATGTTGCCCCTCCCGCAGACGAATTATTTCGAAGGCCACGAAAACGATCGAAAGGGCGATCGTGGCTTCAACCGGCCGCGAGGGAATGTGAACGATACCAAGGGTCGCGAGCGCGAGAGTTATACTGTGCGCAATCGTAAAGGCCGTAACTGTTTTCAGCAGCCGCACCGTCCCGTTGGTGATAATCAACAGAGCCAGAACAAAAAGAAGATGATCGATGCCAAAGGCAATGTGCTCGATCCCAAGCAATGCGTAACTGCTGGCTACCGCGATGAGGCCTCGCGAGCCGGTGATTTCCACCCATGATTTTGAGGGCCGCGCCACGGTTGTCGATTCGCTGCCGTCGAGCAGCCGCACCCGGACGAGCACATCAGTGATGGTTGCTTGCAATCCGACAAAATCGATTCGCTTCCCGGCTATACTGTCGCTTACCTTGATGATGCGGCGCTCGACCAGTGAGTCCGGTAGTTCGCGAACCGCAGGCTCGGTAACATTGCTTACGCCTTCGGAAAATTTCAATGCAATCGGGAGACGCATTCCGGCATTGAGCGGTGTGCGCCAGATCACATCGTAACGCCCGGGCGCTGTCTCGTCGATTTCGAGATAGGCAGGACGCGATTCATGCGCATTCGCCGCTGAGGCGAAAGCGATGATACCGAGAAACAGATTTATAAGTAATCGATAGCGCCAGGCCGGATGTCGAATCGCCTTGTTCATCGGGTGCCGCGCCAGGAGGTCGTTTGGGCGACCGATTGTGGGCCGCGCGGAAGGACGATTTCGTAACGTGCTCTCATAGCCTCAAAGAGTTCGCGTTTGGTTTCCGCGCGTTGCGCCGAAAGCCATTGCGATTTGATTTGCGATATATCAACTTCTTCGAATTCAGGCGTGCGTCCCGGGGTGATCGAATCCACCCAAACAAGATGCCAGCCGAGACCGGACTCCACCGGTCCGTTCCATGCACCAGGCCTTAACTTAAACAACTCTTCGGCAAACTTTGTGCCGAACACATTTGCCACCTGGTCGAGTGTGCGATCCCCGTACTGGTCTTGAAACATGAATGGATCGGCCAAAGCCGTTAGGTCGATCGTATCAGCCGCTTTACCTGCCAGTTTTGCCAGCGCGCTCGCCGCCGCATCACGCGCCTGCGCACCGCGTTTGTCCGCCGAAAAGTAAAGATGCCGGAACGTAATTCGCGAAGGCAGCGAAAACTGTGATCCGTTTTTCGCGTACCATTTCTTTAATTCATCGAGCGACGGATCGCGCAACGCCGATACATCGTCGGCCAGAAATTCCATCTTCTGGGCCAAACGACGTTTGACGATCGTATCGTCTCGATCCAGACCGAGCGCCAGTCCTTCACGGTAAAGGATTTCCTGGCTGCACCTTGTCCTCCACCAGGTTGCGCATCTCTTCCGGCGTCGGTGGGCGCTGCCACTGCGCAGTCCAGCTTATTTCAAGCTGCCGAATGTCATCGTTAGTCAGCTCAATTCTTCGCGAAGTATCCGAGTTAGTCGCAGTTGGATTAAGCCAATGATAGATGACAAACAGGGCCGCTCCGATCAGTAGAAAATGCAGAAGCGGCTCGCGAGCCCAACGGCGGAAGCTACGGTAAAGAACCGAAATTCCTTTCTTCACATAAGCAATGTAGAGTTGTCCTTAGCCTTGAAAGTTCTTAACGTTAGTTAGTTGCCTGGATTTCGTAGTTTGCGTAGCCGAACTCGTTGCTGCGCGCGGCCATGTATTTGTCGCCTA
Source organism: uncultured Verrucomicrobiae bacterium (assembly GCA_963821915.1). GTDB lineage: Bacteria > Verrucomicrobiota > Verrucomicrobiia > Chthoniobacterales > UBA10450 > Palsa-1392. The sequence continues at coordinate 207,205 of CAWGFS010000008.1, read as the reverse complement.
CTTTGTAGACCATAACGTTGAACGGAGTTCCCGACAGCGTGGTCACGATCCGTCCATCCTTGATCTCATAAGGCGCCGGCGATCCTGGTTCACTGCTGCCCCAGACGTCCCACATCTCCCCGGCTTCCGGCTGCTTGCCGTCGATCTTGGTAATCAGGCGGCGCCCATCTGTGCCGTAAAGGATTTCGAATTCCTGATTAGTGACATTGTTTCGAATCTTGAACGTTTTCCCTACGATCAACGCCTTCAACGCAGCATCGTCCAAAGCGGTGGCACCTTGCTCCTTAAGCCGCGATACCGTCATCCCAGCAGCCGCTTTTTTAGCGGCATCCTCTGTTGGGGAAAACCAGATGGGCGACGTCCAAGCTCGCTCCTGCACAGAGGCCGGAACATTGCTCGGCGGCGCGACGCCCAGTTTCTTTGCGTCATAGGTTGTCCAGCGTGGCGTCGGGATTTGAATGACACGCGCATAGTAGAACGCGTGTTGACTCCGATCGAATTCAGGATCGGTCCAGCCTTTCTTCAACTCCGCCGCGCCGATTGAATTCTTGTAACTCGCGCTCTTGATGTCGACGGTATCGCCAACTGGCGGCACCTTGCCGGTTTGCGGATCGACCTTGCGATCGCCCGACCACGCGACATCGTAAACCTTTTCAAAGATTTGACCTTCTTTCGTCCAGCCTTTGATGATCTGGATTCGATCAAGGTTGCCATCGTCAGGATCCTTCACTGCCCAGACCAGAAACGACGGAGGCTTTCCAGTCTGGTCGGGCGGTAGATCGCCGCCCATCGGCACGCCTTTGGCATAGGCGGCCTTTACCCACTGTTTGTCGTTCAGCATGTCAGCGGTCAGATCGTAACCGCCAAAAAACCGCACCTTGATGCGCACTCCGCTGGTGCCGAAGGTTTCCTTGCGTTTCATGCCATCAAAAAGCGATGCCCGCGTGTTTTCTTCGGCCCACACGCCTCCCAAGCCAGACGTGCTTAGCTGCCTGACATCCAGACCGAGTTCCTTCTTGCCACTCAAGCGAGTCTTATCGGTCGCGTCCATGAGGCCGTGGCCACCGAAATAGTCCGACTGAACATAACCCGAGGCGGTATTATGAGAGTCGCTCGCGCCGACCACGCCCATCTTGTAAGGGTTGTAGCCGCGGCCTTCCTCCATCGCTAGACCGTTCTCCCACGCTTCCCGAATGTAACTACCGTGAATCTTGGGCGCGCGCTCCTCGCCGCCGAGCAGGTAATTAAGGATTTCGTAATTTGCGAACTCGTCGTTAGGCGAAAGCTGCGGGTTAGTTTCCGAAGTTCCTTTTAGTTGATGGATCTCCGCCAAAGGCTCGTTGTTGACCCGCTCCTCCGCCCAGGCCGCGTCGATCGGGCGACCTTTGTTATCCACCTCGATCGGGAACATGATGCCATCGCTTAGGTTCGCGTTGTGCGAAATGCACAACAGTTCGTTACCTTGCTTGCGCTGCGCATCCATCCAGGCCCACAAGTCTTCGGGATGTTGCGAATCGAGTGAACTAAATGGCGCAGCGGGGACGTGAGTCGAGTCTTTGAAGATAACATTACGATGCAGATTCCGGTTATTCGGTGTGGAACTCCATTCGTAAGCGACGAAGGTGGTAAACTTTCCTGGCTGGTTGTATTTGTCGGCGATCCGGATGATTTCCTTCCAAACACTCCCAGCTACCTCGGGACTAACGAGTTCCTTAATTGGCTCGTTTTTAAGAAGCGAAGTTCCAATGTACATATAGACTTTCTGGATGTCCTCCGGTCCTCGCACTTTCAGTTTTTCAGCGATGGGTAACTTACTAATTGGAGACGCGGGATCGTTCGCGAGTTGCACGGCGCCGACATACTCGGCGTGATCGGTCACGCCCATGAAATCAAGCGGCTTGGTGATTTTGACCTCATAACCTGCCGGATGCTTGATTGGTTGACCGAGAGCATACTTATACGCATCCTCCGGGCCAGCTAAAGTATTGCCGAAGGTATAAGCATCGAAGGACCAGCTGGTATGGACATGTGTCTCGCCAAAGAACACGTCACGCTCCGGGTTTGGCGCAGCCGACGCAGCTGAGACAATCGTTAGGATGAGCGCAGCGCCGAAGGCGCAACAGGCCTGAGTTATAAGAAGGTGTAGTTTCATTTTGTGGTTCTTGTCGAGTCTAAAACTTATTCCGCCTTGAATGAAGGATCCATTTGATGCGGTCTTATTGGTAAAACCTGCCGAGACAAAATTCGTATTTGAGATACCGCCAGCCTGGGTGGGTTCATACCACCGGGTGAGTTGAAATTCAAGGCCGCCCTGGATTTGGTAGCTCCAATCCTCGCTTGATGTGGGCGCTTTAACGATTGTCCGTTCCTGGCGTCGAAGCCCAAATGCCGACTCTGAATTGGCATCGAAGCTGCCACCATCGACATTCGCCCAGAGCGATACCGGTTTCCAGATGTGGCACCCGGCCGCCGAGTCCAACCACTGGATCGCGCTCGGCCTGCAGGATCGAACATTCGAATTCCGGGGCGACCTGCAGCTCATCTTCGATGAACTGGTCCAGCCAGTCACGAATCTGATGCAGCTCCGCCTGGGAAACGCTGGCGCAGTTCGGCGTCCATTCGCTCGACTTTGCTCACGGGAGATGATGGAACGAATCGTTTCCGGCTTCAAGGGTGCAGTATGGGGGCCCTTGCAGGAATCGCTGGTGCGGCATCCAAGTGAGACCAAAGTCCCATTGACCGAACTGAATCCGAGGAGGATTCTGCAGGGTCGAAACCTGCGAGGATCAACCTTCGGCGATTGGAAGCGCATATGGACGTGTTTACGACTGCTCTACCACCAAAGCACCACCTCATCAGATTCCCCCATCGCGTTAAGCGTCGCATGGCAATTTTCCTTCGCTCTGCTCGGTCTCGTAGCTTCCGCAGCCATGGCGGGAGACACCGGCGACGCTGGCAGCGCCGGGACGAACGCGCAAGACCGGTCCGACGTCCCGGAATTCATCAGCGCCCGGAAAGAGATACCCGCGGAACTGCTCGACCAGAAGAAAGAGGGAAACTACTGGATTGGATTTCCGATCATCGGTTACGATCCCGATACGCTTTTCACTATCGGAGCCACGGTCAACTTTTTTGATGACGGGCCGAAAACCAGTCCGTTTTTCCGCTACAATTCTTACGACCGCAAGACAGCGCTCTCCGCCGCTTACTCCAGCGGAGGCGCAGGTCTGGTGCGCTTCATTTTTGATGCACCGAATTTCAATGCTTCGCCCTGGCACCTTTACGGCAGTGCGCAGTATCTAAAGAGTGATTTCGAAAACTATTTCGGCGTTGGACAGTCGACCCTCGCTCCTCTCAGTTTTCCCGGATCCGATAAGACCTTACAGCAAGTATGAGGATTTTCTGGACGCCATCAATCAGGTCCACAATGGTCAAACCTTTCGCTCCTACGACGAGTACAAGCAGCAACAGGCTTTTGTGGATTTCAGTGTGGAGAGAGACACTCTCGGGGGAATCCTGCGGCCCATGGTGGGCATCCAGGTGGCCTACTACGACATCGGCGATTATACCGGCGAGACTCATGATGACGCGATCATTCAACCGACCCATCTGCGCTCCGATTTCGACGCCGGTCGGATCAAGGGCTTCAATGGTGGCTGGGATAACTCAATCAGATTGGGGTTGACCTATGATACGAGAGACTTCGCCCCGAACCCGTCCAACGGCCTCTTTTTGCAGGCCATCGGACGAGCCTCGCTCAAAGCCTTCGGCTCGATCGAGAACTACGGGCAATTCAAGCTTGAAGCGCGGGGCTTCTACAGCCCGTTTCCCAAGACACGCCTGATCCTGGCCGGCCGGCTTGGTTACCTCGCGCAAACGTCCAACACTCCATTCTACATCCTGTCGCAGGCCCCCGGAGTGGACACTTCGAGTACTTGGCTGGGCGGGTTCGATAGTCTGCGCGGGTTCCAGACCAACCGATTTGTCGGCAACAACGTGGCCGTGGCCAGCGCAGAGGTTCGCTGGTTCTTTGCCAAATCAACCGTCTGGAACCAGAACCTGGCTTACGGCGCAACCGCCTTTGTCGATGCCGGCAGTGTGTTTGACACCATAGGAGACACTTCCCTTAAACACTGGAAGCCATCGGGCGGTGTCGGATTCCTTCTCAGCTGGAATGTTTCCACGGTCGTCAGCTTCGATCTTGGGAAGAGCGGAGAAGGCAATCTTTTCTACATGGGACTCGGATTTCCTTTCTGAGTAGTTGCCGCCCTGGCAAGAAGGCGATGGGCGTGGTCTGGCGATGCTGGGAGAAAATTCAAGCGCGAGAGGCGGCCTGGACGGAAGAAATTTAGGGCTTTTGATTTGAAGCCTTCTTGGACATTCTCACGACTCGGAGAGAAAGGAGATTCCGTATGGGACTAAAGTCCTATATACAGGGGTTTTTGGCGTGAAAATAATGTTGGTTCTCCACCCGACGCTCAACCCAAAACAGGAGGAACCAATGAAGGAACCATTCCCTATGGAAGCTTCTATGGCGCCCGCCGGCGAAAACAAGCCGGATGCCCATGCCACAGTAGATTGTTGCACATCACGGAGTCGCCGATTGCTCCAGCGCGTGAGATTGAAATCCCACTTTCCCGAGTCCGGAAAGCGTTCATGGTTCGCCCTGAAAGTGGGCGTGTGTCCTGCACTCGCGGTAGCTTTTCTTATATCTCCTGGCGCGAGCTTTTCCGCAGAGCCTCCCAAGCCCGCCGGAACAGAATCGACGGACGATGAGGCGACACAATTGGCCAAGCAACTGGCGAATCCGATCTCTTCGCTCATCAGCGTGCCCTTCCAGGCAAATGAGGATTTTGCTATCGGACCGGCTAGCGGTGACAGATTCACACTCAACATTCAGCCGGTTATCCCAATCTCCATCAGCAAGGATTGGAACCTGATCCTGCGCACGATTCTGCCTGTCATCTCGCAGACCGATGTCTTTGGCAAGTCCGGCACCCAATCGGGCCTTGGCAATACCACGCAGAGCTTCTTCCTTTCGCCCAAGGCGCCCGGCCCCGGCGGCCTTATCTGGGGGCTCGGGCCGGTCGGCTACTATCCCACTGCGACTGATAGCCTCCTCGGACCGGAAAAATGGGGTCTTGGGCCGACACTCGTCGCGCTCGTGCAAAAGGGACCCTGGACTGTCGGCACCCTCGCCAACCAGATCTGGAGTCTGGGCGGCGATCCCAATGAGGCGAACATCAACGCCACCTACCTTCAGCCGTTTATCAATTACACCACGAAGACCCATACAACTTTCGGGGTGGATATGGAGGCCACCTACGACTGGGTAGACGACCAGTGGACCATGCCATTCAACCTCTTTGCGAGTCAGATTCTAAAGATCGGAAAGCAGCCTGTCAGCATCCAGGTTGGTGGGCGCTATTACGCCATATCTCCGGGTGGAGACCAACACTGGGGCATTCGCCTCAACTTCACCCTCCTCTTTCCGACTGCCAAACCCAAGCCGGGAGCTGTCCCTGGAACATCCGGCAAATAGAATCAATACGCACGACGATGAAGAAAAATATGAAAGCCACCTACAAACAAAACGCCGGCCTTGCGCGAAGGCTCCCTTTGGGTTTGAGGCGACCGGCGGCCCGTCCACCGCACGCAGGTTTCACACAGCGACGTTGCTGCCCAACCGGATTTTCAATTGGCTAGCGATCAGCATTTCAGAGTTAGCCAATGCTGCAAACGGTGGAGGAGGCAAGAACAAACGCAGGATGCGTTCGCCGCTAGAAGTTGAAGGTCACGCCAAGCTCTGGGCCATAGTACCAGCCGCGCAGAAAAAATAAACTAACGAAAGAATACGAACGATAATAAAACCATGAAAAGCAAACATGTTTCCAGCGGAATGTTCGTGGCTGCCTTAATGGCGGCTACGGCGTTCGCACAGGCACAGCAAATCACCGGCACGCCGGGCTCGCCCGGCGCCACCACCACCATTGACGGAAGTTATCTTCCGCCCCCGCCAGCGAAGTTCGGCGGAGTGATCAACATGGACGTCACGAACTCCAAGCCCTATTGGCCCCCAACAGTGGTGCCACCCAAGGGCGCGCCCAATATTCTCCTCATCATGACCGATGACCAGGGCTACGGTGTCTCGAGCACCTTCGGCGGCGTCATCCCGACACCTAACCTGGATCGCATCGCAAAGATGGGGCTGCGCTACACCTGCTTCAACTCGACCTCGCTCTGCTCGCCTACGCGGGCAGCCCTCATCACCGGGCGCAGCCACCACTCGGTAGGCTTCGGAGTCATCGCCGAGCAGGCCACCGGCTACCCGGGCTACAACTCCACCATCGGCGTCGATAACGGCACAATCGGTGAAATCCTGAAGCAGAACGGCTACTCCACTTCGTGGTTCGGCAAGAACCACAACACGCCGTCTTTCATGTACAGCATCGCCGGCCCGTTCACCCAATGGCCCGTCGGCATGGGCTTCGAGTACTTCTACGGGTTCATGGGCGGCGAGACCGACCAGTGGACGCCATTCCTCTTCCGCAATACCACGCAGATCTTCCCGTTCCAGAACGACCCGAACTACAACCTGATCACCGGCATGGCGGACGACGCGATCAACTACTTAAAGGGGCTCAATGCCTCCGCGCCGGACAAGCCGTTCTTCTGCTACTATGTCCCCGGCGGCTCCCATGCGCCCCACCAACCGAAACAGGAATGGAGCGACAAGTTCAAGGGCAAGTTCGACATGGGCTGGAACGCGCTGCGCGAACAGATTTTTGAGAACCAGAAGAAGCTCGGGGTGATCCCGGCGGACACCAAACTCACACCCTGGCCGGACGGACAGCCAGAATACGCCGGCGCCAAGTTGCCCAAGTGGGAGACGCTTAGCGCCGAGGAGAAGAAACTATTCGCTCGTCAGGCTGAGGTCTTTGCCGGCTACACCGCTTACACCGACTTCGAGATCGGTCGCGTGATCCAGGCGGTGGAAGACATGGGCAAGCTAGACAACACCCTGATCTTCTACATCAGCGGTGACAACGGCACCGAGCCCCGAAGGCTCCCTGCTCGGCACGCCGGTGGACGTGGCAGCGCTTCAAGCGATCGATATTCCGGTCAAGGATCAGATGAAGTTCTACGACGTGTGGGGAACCAACAAGACTACCCCGCACATGGCTGTCGGCTGGGCGTGGGCGTTCGATACGCCGTTTAAGTGGACCAAACAGGTGGCCTCGCATTTCGGCGGCACCCGCCAGGGCATGTGCCATCGCCTGGCCTAACCGGATCAAGGACGTGGGCGGCATCCGCCACCAGTTCCACCACATCATCGACGTCGTACCCACGATCCTTGAAGCCACGGGTATCCCGGCTCCGAAAATGCTCAACGGCATCGCCCAAAAGCCGATCGAAGGCGTGAGCATGGTTTACACCTTCGACAAGGCGAATGCCGACGCACCCACGGCCTGTATAACGAAGTATTTCGAGATGTTCGGCAACCGCGGCATCTACCACGATGGCTGGTACGCCTGCACGACCCCGCCTCAACCGCCTTGGAATATGGGCCAGGGCAAATTTCCGGACGTGGTCAACGGTTACACGTGGGAGCTTTACAACCTCCAGGAGGACTTCTCGCAGTTCAATGACCTCGCCGCCAAGATGCCCGACAAGCTGCGCGATATGAAGGAACTCTTCCTCGTGGAAGCGACGAAGAACCAGGTGTTCCCATTGGACAACGACTTCCTCAAGCGCGCGCTCACACCCAGGCCGAGCTACACCGCCGGACGCACCCTCTTTACCTACTCTGGTGAACTATCCGGGACGCCCACCAGCGATTCGCCCAGCACCTTGAACAAGTCTTACACCATCACCGCGGAGGTCGAGATTCCGCAGGGCGGCGGCGACGGGATGGTCGTGACGGATGGCGGCCGCTTCGGCGGTTACGGTCTCTACCTGCTCAAGGGCAAACCGGTCTTCACCTACAACTTCCTCGACATGGAGCGGACCCGCTGGGAAAGCCCGGCAGCGCTGGCGGCGGGCAAGCATACGCTGGTGTTCGACTTCAAGTACGACGGTCCCGGCTTTGGCAAGGGCGGCACCGGCGTGCTTTCCGTGGATGGCAAGGAAGTCGCCAATAAGAAGATGGCGCACACCGTTCCGTTCCTCCTGTCGTTTGACGAGACCTTCGACGTGGGCGTGGACACGCGTACGCCGGTGGATGACAACGACTATCAGGTGCCGTTCCGATTCACCGGCACGGTCAACAAGGTCACGGTTAAACTGGAAGAACCGAAACGGACTGCCGAAGAGAAGCGGCTCCTCGAGGAAGGAACCCAGGCTGCGAGAAACGCGTCGCAGTGATCATCAATAAAGCGGTCGCGACCGCCGACGCCGGGAGGTTTCAATCAATCAGCCTGATGGTCTGCGAATCAGTGCATCGCAGGATGCGTTCGCCGCTAGAAGTTGAAGGTCACGCCAAGCTCTGGGCCATAGAACCAGCCGCGCAGATTACCCTTGTTATTGGCACCGAGATCCTGCCACTGTCCCCGGGCGCGATAGCCCAAATCGATATAGGTATTGTGCCAGGCTTCCCAGGCGAGCCCGGTTTCGAGGTCGCAATCCCAGTTGTTCGAATCGACAAAACCGAAGCCGCCGACATCGCCTCGAAGGATGGCCTTAACTTTCGGGCCCAGCGTCCAACTGGTCTTCAAGCCGATCATGGGCTCGATGTAAGCCCGGCCTTTACTGGTGCTAAAATTGAATGACTTCCCGATCTCGCCCACATCCGCTGAGGCGCGGATTGTGATCGTGCCGTCGTCGTCGTTAGTCAACCAGTTAACCCGGCCACCGCCATAAACTACGAAGGCGACATTTGAATCCGTGCCCAGCGGCGCCGTTCCGAGTTTGAACTGCGGTCCGAAATTGATCTGCCCGGTTCCAAAACGGTCGGTCACGCTCGAGGTTGCTGTGATATCGACTCGGTCGCGGAATATGAGCCTGGAATCACTGCCGCTGACATGTTCCTTTCCGAAAATCCAATAGCCGTCGAGGAATCCGCCCCAGCATCCTTTCCAGGCCTCGAGCCGGCCGCCGACGGATAGAACATAGAAATTGTCGCCAAACTTGCTTATCGTCTTCCACAACGGCTGGTTGACCGAGATGTCACCGCCGATCGTGCGATTGCCGATCGTCACGGTCGGCAGGCTAAGCTGGAGATCGACCGAAGGCAGAAACGTATAGGGAGTCACGGAGAACTGCCATTCGTCTTGACTAACAGGTTTCGATTCCTGCTGAACGGGAATTGTTTTTCCGTCTTTTGCATCCTCCTGCGCATATCCGGCGGAGGCTGTCAGCAAGCAAAGGAAGGCGACGGCAGATAATAGGAGTGGTGATTTCATGATCGATTCGGTTCTTTCGGGATATGGATTTGGGACCTCTATTTTCGAAGATAAAATTACAAGGCAAGGCGCTCATTTTCAAGCACACCGACCTGATCGTGAATGATGGTCATTCTTGTATGCAGGGCCGTCGATTCAGTAATTCTGACGTTCATTAGAGCAGTCGCTGTGGCCGGCGACACGAATACGAGGAATGGGCCTGCTGCATCTAGGGGCTGCGCTGCGGTTCGATTTTGAGGGTGCGGCCGGTGCGCTTCCGGTAGACGATCTCGAACAGGAAGCTGAGCGCGAGGACGGCCAGCAGCGTGATCCACGTGCTCGCCGGGCCAGTGTGGATCGTGTAGCCGAGCAGCAGGACGAACAGCGCGGCGTTGAGCACCACGGCGAGCACCAGCAGCCAGGGTTTGGCGCCGGTGTCGCGATACACCCGTAAATGACCGGCGCTCACCGTGCCGTAGACGATCAGGAACGCCAGGCTGGCCATCGATCCCACCGCCGACAGTGGGAAGAACACGACGAACAGTGCGGTCAACCCCGCCGCAACGAGCAATCCACCGGTGCCGCCCCGCCACACTCCGCGAGCGAAATCGCTTGGCAGTTCGCCGGATTTGGCGACCATGTAAGAGAGGTTCGCGTCCCCGAACATGGTCGCGTTGACGCCAGATGCGGTGGCCAGCAGCGCCGCGACGCCGATCACGACGAAGCCGACGCGCCCCATCGCTCCGGCACCGGCCTCCGACAGCACGTGTCCCTGATTGGCGTCCATCGACTGCAAACTCAACGTCATCACCACGACCGTGCTCACCACGACGTAGACGACCACCACGATGCCCAGCGCCAGGAACATCGCCCGGGGCAACTCCTTGGCGGGGTCACGCATGTCGCCCGCTGAGTTGGTGACCACGCCAAAGCCCTCATAGGTGACGTAGAGCAACCCGGCGGCGAACAACACGCCGAGCCAGTGGTGATCTCCGTTGTCGGCCAACCTGCCCGGGTCCGCCTTCATCAGCCCAAACACCGCGAACACCGCGAGAATCGCCAATTCAATCGTGACGACGAACAATTCGGAACGGGCGACCAGCTTCGAGCCCACCATGTTGACGAGAACCACCGCGACGATGAGCCCGATACCGATGGCCTGGCCCGACCAGGCGGGCGTCTCGAACGGCAGCAGCGCACGGATGTAGCCCGCGAAGCCGGCGCAATACAGCGCCATAGCGATGATCCAGCCCAGGAACTGAAAGACGTTGAGGCCGCCCGCAATCACGCCGTCACCGAAGCAACGGATCAGGAACTGCGCCGCTCCGCCGCGGCTCGGGTATTTGGCACCCAGCTTGGCATAGGAGTAGACGCTGAAGATGGTCACCGCGCCGCCGACCAGGAAGGCCACCGGCAGCCACACACCCGCGGTCGTGGAGGCCAGGCCGAGCAGGGTGTAGAGGCCTGCACCCATCATCCCGCCGACTCCGATGGCGGTGGCGCTGGCGACAGTGATCGAGCCCGTGCCGGGAGTTGCGCTCATGGGCTCAGTCAACCACTCGGTCGTTGATCGACGGTGGAGTGAATATCGTGTCGGTTCCGCTTCCGGCCGGGTCCTGCCAGTGGCAATGAGGTACAGCATACCAAACTCTGCACGACCGCCAGTAGCCCAAGGACCGACGAGATGTGCCAATCGCGCAGGCGATGAATGTATTTGTTGGTTTCATTCTTGCTCCTTTGGTTTTTTTTCTTCTCAGTGGTCTGAAATAGGCGGGTCTGCGTTGGTCTCCAAAAGAGAAAAGAGTTTACGGTGCTGCGATGAACTCCTATAGAGCCTTAAGGATGGCGAAATCTCCCTTACCCGGCATGGTCGCGAGCCAGTTTCCCCCGTTGCTGTCGGGTGCTTTCGAGCCGAGCTCCGGTGCGTCTTCATAGGTCGGATTGCGCTGATCTCAGCACAGTTTTGAGAGCCTGCGGTGAGACGTCAATAGGACTTTAGGGCAATACCATTGCAGCATCGCCTCTACCTCCACGGATAGCCTCTTATCGCTGGCAAGAGAAGGCGTTTTTGGGGCACAAGAATTTTCCAGGCGCAACGAGTTTTCCGTTTCAAGCTCTGCCGCTCGGCCGATCCCCTCTGGAGCATTCCTGTAATTTTTTTCGTTCGAGACTGGAATATTGGATTTTAAGGCTTGGGATTTGAAACCTCCTTGGACATCCTCACGACTTGGAGAGAAAGGAGCACTATGTTGGAATTCAGACTCGATTTTTGGGATTATTTGACGTTTGTCGTTCTCTTCCTCCTGGGAACCGCCGCGTTAGTCTCCCTGATATGGCTGGCGGGGTTGCCGGGGCGGATCGCCATTGCCCGCAATCATCCCGACGCCGAAGCCGTAAAGATGATGGGTTATGCCGGCTTCCTTGCGGCGGTGCCGTGGATTCAGGCGTTTATCTGGGCCTTCAAACCCACCACCATCGTGGACATTCGACGTTACCCAAAAGCAGAGGCTGAGGCCACTGCCGAAGAGATCAGTCGGCTCCGCGGCCAAACATCGGCCGGCAAGCCTCCGAAAATCGATCCCCCTGGGACAAGCCCAAGTCCGAAAAGTTAAGAGGAATCGGCATGGCACTTGGGTTCGGACTATTGTTTGGGTTCGCCTTGGTCATCTGGCTTGTTTTCTTCAAGTTTAAGTGGCTCACGTTCAGCATTCCCTGGGCGATTTTCAGTTCGCTCGCGGTCGTACACCTGCTCTTGATTTTCATGATCGGGATGCGTTTCGTAACGCCGGCTTCCAATAACGCGAAGGTCGTCCAGCCCACCATTCAGATAACTCCGCGGCTGACCGAGCCAACTCTGGTGACCGCGGTGCTGGTCGAGCCGAACCAGCCCGTAAAGAAAGGTCAGCCCCTTTTCCAGTTGGACCGCCGTCCCTACCAACTAAAGGTCAACCAGCTCGAAGCCAAGCTGGCGCAGGCAAAGCAAGACGTCCTGATTCTTCAAGCTGACACCGAAGTGGCCCAGCAAAAGCTGGCTCAAGCAAACGGCGAACTGGAATACGCGAAGTTCCAGCAGCAACTCTCCACTGGCCTGGCCTCCAAGAATGCCGGCTCCGAGGAGGAAGCTCAGAAAGGAGCGGCGGACTTGCAGGTGAAGGAAGCGGCCGTCAAGGAAGCCGTGGCTGAAAACAAGCGCGCCAAACTGCGCTACGAATCTCAGATCAATGGCGAGAACACGACGGTGGCCGATGTCCAGGCCGAACTGGATTTGGCCCGTTATTATCTCGACAATACCACGATCGTCGCGCCCGAGAACGGCCGCATCACCAATCTCCAGGTCCGGCCCGGGATGGTCGCTGGCGACGTCCGCTTCGGCGCCATCGCCTCCTTTATTTGCGACGATGGCCGCTATCTGCTCGCCGCCTACTACCAGGAGATTCTCACCTACGTGGCCAAGGGCCAGCCAGTGGAAATCGCCCTCGACCTCTATCCTGGCCAGATTTTCCGAGGGAAAGTGGAAACCATCTGGAAGGCGAGCGGCGAGGGTCAGTATTTGCCCAGCGGCACGCTCCCCATGTTTCAACCTGACCCGCCGAAGGTGCCGCAAGGCTGTTTCGCCGTTGTCGTCGTGTTTGATGACCCGGACCAGTCCAAATTTCCGATCGGAGCGCAGGGGGTTGCAGCGGTTTACACAGAGGGCATGAAAGGTTCGTGGGCCGCGCTGCGCCGAATCTCGATCCGGACCACTTCGTGGCTCAACTTCCTTTACCCGATGCCGTTCTGATGACCATCCCCTCGCCTTTGCGCTTGCTGCGGTGTGGAATCCCTTGCCTGCTTACTGCCGTCCTATCCGGTTGTACGCTCTCGAAGGCACCATCGCACTCGCAAGTCGTAGACAGCGCGCTGCCGGCCGGCACCACTATTCCTCCTCACTGGATCGCAGGCGGAAACAGGAAGGGAGTCGAAGACAATTGGCTGAAATCATTCCACGATCCCCGTCTCGATGCGATCGTGGCAGAGGCGATCGCCAACAACCTGGATCTGCGCCAGGCCGCAGCGAAAGTCGAGGTGGCGCGGGAGACTGTTATCATCGTCGGCTCCCGGCTCAAGCCACAGGTGGGTGTTGACCTCGGCATTGATAGCACTCGCGATGACGACCACAACGACTGGTTCACCAGTAAGAAGGGACTGGCTGGCGCCGCTTGGGAACTGGATATTTGGGGTAAATTGCGCGCGCAGCGCGGCGCCGCGGAAGCGGGCTACCAGGCGACCGACCTCGATTACGCCTATGGCCTTCAGTCGTTAGCGGCGACCGCGGCCAAGAGTTGGTATCTCAACGTCGAGACAATAGAGCTCCTGGGGATTGCCGAGCAAACAGTGAAGGTTTATTCGGACCTGCTCGACCTTGTGAAAGTCCGGCGCAATGCTGGAAAGGTCAGCGACCTCGACGTAGCCGAAGCGAGCGCGAACTTCAACGAGGCTCAAAGCAACCTGCGCGCCGCCCAGGGAATGTGCGGCGAGACTCGCCGGAGTTTGGAAGTGCTGCTCGGGCGTTACCCGGCCGCGCAACTAAAAGTAGCCCAAAACCTCCCAGTGGTCCCACCACCGGTCCGAACCGGTCTGCCGTCGTCATTGTTGGAGCGACGGCCGGACATGGTTGCGGCCGAGCGTCGGGTGCTGGAGGCGTTCCGCTCCAAAGAAGCGGCCAGGCTGGCACTGTTGCCCAGCTTCTCCTTGAACCTCGACGGCGGAAAGCTAAGTGACAATCTTCTCTCGCTCCTGCACCTCAATCCTTGGATGTTCCATAGCGCTCTCGGAATGTCGGTGCCGATCTACACCGGGGGAGCGCTCCAGGCGAAAGTCGAGATCGCCAACGCGCGTCAACAAGAAGCAGTAGCCGCTTATGGCGCGGTCGCGCTGACGGCTTTCCGCGAGGTCGAGAATGGATTGATGAACGAAGGATTACTCGCGCAGCGTCTCCAGTTTGACCGCGACGTGTTGCAGGATCGCTCCGAGGCCGTGCGAATTGGCCGGTTGAAATACGATGCCGGTGCGATTGATCTGCTCTCATTGCTCCAGCTTCAGACCGCGCAAATCCTGAGTCAGGTCCAGGTAGTCAAAATGCGCAATGCCCGCCTCGCGAACCGCATCGACCTGCACCTGGCATTGGGCGGAAGTTTCGACCGCACCCCGGCCGTCATCGCGTCCGTCAATCCCAAGGATCCGCGAAAAACAAAATCGTGAAGAGAACAATATCGCCTCTCCGTTGCCGGACTTTGAACGTTCATCCTGCAGCCAGCCGCGCTCTCGGCGCCGTGGCTCATCTTGTTCTCGTTAGGCGTATGCTACGTGCAGCGTGACATGGACGTTACCAACCTTCCGTTCAACGCTCTTATCGGCATCGAGCGTGCGGAGGCGAATAATGCGCTTTTGCGGCTTCCGTCGGATCCGCGCTATCTCAGCCATCTCGGCAGCGTCCATGCCAGTGCGCTTCTCGCACTAGCCGAAGCCTCCAGTGGCGAGTTTCTGCTCCGGCATTTCGGTTCTAGCGAAGGCATTGTGCCTGTCGTGCGCCGCCTCGAATCGAAGTTTCGCAAGCCCGCGCAGGGCTCAGTGACCTCTAGCGCGAGCGCTAAGCCAGAGGCTCTCGCCCGGCTCACCAGCAATCTTGCATCCAAGGGTCGTTCCATTATTCTCGTGGCGGTCGAGCTTCACGACGAGTCCGGTACACATGCGCTCTCTGCAACAGTGGAATGGTTCATTCAACGCCGTCCCGCGAATGACGCAAACGCCTAACCAATCGCCGAGCCGCCGCGCCGCCGGCAACGGCTGGAATACGACAGTGGACATGGCTTAAACTGGGATAAATCTCCCGCGAATCTACATTTCCAGAGAATCTGCGAAAAACAAAATCATGAGAGACATCCACTGGCTGCGTTTCGTTTTCGCGCTGGCGATTGTCTATTTTCTCGGGGCTTATCTCCTCGCCCCGCGGCTCTGGAAACGTCATGAGCGCAAGCATCCCAATCTGCGCGGTGGCCCCACCCTCACCCATACCGCCAGCGGAATTCCCGGCGACCCGCTAAATATCGCGCTGGTCGGTTCGGAAGAAGACGTCATCCGCGCCTTTGTCGCCGCTGGCTGGTATCCTGCTAATCCACTGACTTTCCGAAGCAGCGTGCGGATCGCGGTCGATACGGTTTTCAGAAGGCCGGACGACGAAGCTCCCGTAAGCAGTCTGTATCTCTTTGGGCGAAAGGAAGACCTGGCCTTTGAAAAGCCAGTCGGCCACAGTCCGAAAGAGCGCCATCACGTTCGTTTTTGGCGGACAGAAGAACTGGATGAAGGACGGCTGGTCTGGATTGGCTCAGCCGCTTATGACATCGGTGTGGAATTCAGCCACACGACTGGGCAGATCACCCACCACATTTCGCCCGATGTGGATGCCGAACGCGACCTCATCATTGCCGACCTGACCAAAGCGGGATCTGTAAGCGAGCTTCGCTGGGTCGATGGATTTCATAAGGAACTGCAAGGCCGGAACGGGGGCGGCGACCTCTGGCACACCGATGGCCGACTGGCCATCGTCGTCTTGAAACTCCTTCCAGCGTCGGTGGTGAAGCAGACGCCAGAGAAATAAAGGCGTCCTGGCGTCGGTCACTTATCGGTCGGGCCGCTGAAATCGCCGCCGAGCGCAAGGTGCAGGTTCACACGTTCACGCAGGCGGGAGGCGCGGATCTGTGTCAGTTGAACCTTCGCGGCGAGGTCTTCGCCGGCAAGGCGTAGGACGGTGAAGGTATCGACTTGCCCTTGTTCGAGTTGTTCACCGCCCAGCTTTACGCTGACGGCGGTATTCGAGACGACCTCGGTCAGCGCGCCTTCACGTTTGCCCAGGTAGTAATCGTTAGCCAGCGCGTCTTCCACGTCCTCGAAGGCGCGTAGCGCGGTGGCGGTGTAGCTGGCGGCCGCGGCTTTTTGTTCGGCAGTGCGAATGTCCTGTACGGCCTTGAGTTCACCACCGAAGAAAATCGGCTGCGTAATTCCAGCGGCGAGGCTCCAAGTGAAGGCATTGAGCGTACCGACGCCATCTAGTTGAGCCGTTCCCAATCCGCCGATGCCGCTGATCGCAAAACGCGGCAGTCGGGCGGCGCGCGCTTCGTAAACGCGATGAAACGCGGCGGCGAAACGATTTTCGGCCGCGACCACATCGGGCCGGCGTTCGAGCAGTTGCGAGGGCAGACCGGCGGGCACAGCTCGCGGTTGGCCGGGGAATGAACTGCGCGTGGCGAGGCGGCCGGAGGGATAGTGACTGGTGACAACTTCGATAGCGCGAATGGCCTGGGCTCGCGCGGCCTGCGCCACGTAGAGCGCATCCTGCGCGGAAGCGGTGCGCGCTCTGATCTGCGAAAGATCGAAATCGCTCGCGTGTCCCTGCTCCTTGCGCACGTCGGCGAGCCGTGAAGCCTCGCTGTAGTAGCTCAATATTTCCTGTGCGTTCGCAGCCTGTTGCGCAGCCTCGATGGTGGTGAAGTACGCGTTCGCCACCGCGGCGGCGAGAGACTGCCGCGCAAATTCGTAGTCGTAGGCGAGCGCATCGCTTTCGGCTTGGGCTGCCGCTTTCTTCGAACGCACGCGGCCCCACACATCAGCTTCCCACGCCGCGCCGATTCCGAGGCCATAGACCCAGCGCCGCGTCGATGATTCCAGGCTGGTGTCCTGGGAGCTGCCGCCACCGTCGTCGATTCCCGGTATGCCGCCATAGCCCGGCGGAGTGACCCCGCTACCGAGGTCGCCACCCAACTCCATTCCCTGTCGGTTGCCGAGGACTTTTCCGGCGATGCGCGGGTAGAGCGACGCGGCGGCCACTCGCACCGCGTAGCGCGACGCTTCCACACGCGCAGCGGCGGCTTTGAGGTCGGGATTGCGGACGATCGCCTCTTCGACGAGGCGGGTCAGCTCTGGGTCGCGGAAAGTGCGAATCCAGCCGGGTGCAACCGCACCGCTGCGATGGCTGCCACTCCAGTTAGCTGGGATCTGCTCACGGGCCGCGCTGGTGAGAATGTCGCTGCCGGCGGGCGGATTCTTAATCGCGCAACCAGCAAGTGTGAGGCATGCAGCGGTACTGAGAAGAGGTCGACTTTTCATGCGCAGCGCTTAGTGAAGCTTGAAGACAAACCAATCGATCTTGGCTGAGACGCGAACGAAAACCTTCCGAATGATGTGAATGATCTTTCCGTGCTCGGTGAAGATCGCGCCATGGCCGCGTGCACCGGCGGCCAGGAAAAGGTCCTTGTCTTTGCCGTCCAGGAGCAGGCGAACCGCGATGCGCGATTCCGGCGGGGCGTTCGGAAGGGTGATTGCCAGGTTGCCGCTGATAGGCATCTGGCCTTGCGCCGTCGCCCAAAGGATGGAGTCCACCTTGCATTTGATGATGCGACCCGGATACATCTCCATAAATATTTCCGCCTCATTGCCGGGCTCCACATAGCGTAGTTCGTTCTGGCTGTAGAAGGCCAGCACCCAGGGATTATCCTCCTCGACGAAGCTCATCACCGGCATGGTGGCAAATTGCGTGGCGCGCACGCCGGGACGGAGCGCGAGATTCACCACCCGGCCATTGGACGGCGCGAGGTGCGTGGTGCCTTCGAGGTCGAATTTCGCACTGCGGAGGTCGGCTTCGGACTTGACGATCTGCGCTTTGGACTGCTGCTCCGTAGCATCGGCGGCGAGGAATTCGCTTTCCAGATTGCCGAGGTCGCTTTGCGCCTGCTCGAGGTCGGCCCGCTTCCCGGCCCCAGTCGCGGCGAGTGCGGTGAATTGCTCGACGCGCTTTTTCGCCAGGTCGATCCGCGGGGTCAACGAGGCTTTCTTGGCTATGGCGTTATTAAGCTGATCCTTCAATCCTTGCAGAGTAGCCTCGGCGGCGGCCTCCGCCGCCTCGAAGGGCACAGGGTCGATCTTGAAGAGCACGTCGCCCTTCTTGATCGGCCGGTTCGGCTCGATCGGCACCTCGGTCACCTGCCCAGTCACCCGCGGCACAATCGGGATGACGTAATTCTGCGCCCGCACTTCGCTCGCCGACGGCGCGACGATGTTCATGAACAGGATTAGGATCGTCAGCGCGACGACCGGAATGGTGATGACGATGACCTGGCTGGTGATGTTCCAAGGCAGCCACTTGAACTTGAAAAAAATCAGCCAGACGATGACCGAGTAAATGATGAGTAAAATGAGTTCCATGACAGCTTAACGCCTTCCTAGCTGGGTCTCCTTTCGAGCTCCGCGATGCGGGCCCGGAGTTTTTCGATTTCGCTCTGCTCATCCTTCACTTCTTCGGCGAGGTGGCCGAGCGATTCATCCACGTCGGTGCCGTAGGCGAGCTTGTGCATTACCGGCTTGGTGTATGCCCAGAGCCATGCAATTGGCCAGAGCAATCCGCCAAAGCAAAGCGAGAGCAGACAGAGGCAATGAATCGCGTGGGTCTGTGGATGCTTTTTCTTATGAGCGATTTTTTCCGGCATGACGTGGACCAGCCAGAAAACGGTGATGCCGATAATCGGCGCGATCACGAGCACGACCCACGCGATGCCGTTGGCAATGGCATCGAGCGTTTCGCCGTGGAACAGTGAGGCGTGGGCGGATTGAGGAAGCAGCGCTGCACCGAACAGGATGAGCGGGAGCATCACTCCGAGGCGGCTCCGTCGGCGGGGACTGAGAATGGGCGATCGTGCTTTCATGGTTTAGGTGACGGTGTGAATCGGGTGGACTCTATTCGAGCTTAGTACGGAAGGAAAGTCTCTTCGACGAATCGAGGCTGACCAGGATGTCAGGTCGCGCACTCCCTCGATCCTCTTTGTCTCCTGCGGCTTAGTCGAGCCTTCTGGCATGGGTTCCTGGCGGAAAGTTTGCGTCATGGTTTATCAGATGGACAAGACTTAGGGGCCCGGTGGAGGGAGGACCGATCTGGTTTTCCAGTCGAAGAAGATCGCCAGGAGACGGAAGACGAACGTGATGGCAATCGCTGATATGGCACACGGCACGAGCGGAAGCTGGAAGAAAATGGCGGACAGCATGAAAAAGGACACGCCGAGCACCGAAGCAATGATATAGAACTGCCCGGGCTTGAACATGAGCGGCTCTTCGCGCACGAGGACATCGCGGATCAGGCCGCTACCCACGGCATTTACCACGCCCACGAAAATGCAGGCGGGAATGGCCAGGCCTGCCTCAAAGGCTTTGCTGGCACCTACGACCCCGTAGGCCCCTGTGCCAAGCGCGTCAAAAATCAGGAATGGCTTGGATAACCGTTGTCCATGTGCCTGAAAAACAGGATCGCGATCACGCAGCCGGCGAGCACTGCAAACATGTAGGAGCTAGTGCGCATCGCGGCCGGCGGCCCGGACTGGATGAAGAGGCAGTCACGCAACAAACCACCGCCAAGGCCGCAGGCGAGTGCCAGGACAAAGACACCGATGGCATCGTAATACCGCCGGATGGCGACCATCGCACCCGTGATGCTAAAGAGAACGGTTGCTCCCAAATCGATGGCAATTGGAAGTGCCGCGGTTCGGACGATCGACGGGTCGACAGGCATTTGGAGAGTCTAACTGGCTACCTGTTAGTGAGTAGGAGAATCATCTGCCTGCAGGGTTAGTGAAATCTACGACATCATGGCGACGAGGACGGGACCCCAGGCCGTAAGCAGGATATTGCCGATTGCATAAGGGACGGTATAGCCGAGGGCCGGGAGATCGCTCTGCGCTTCTTCCTGAATGGCGCGAAGAGCAGCGGTGATCGTTCCCGCGCCGGAACAAGCGCCCAGGAGGATAACGGGGTTCATCTTCAAGACATAACGACCGAACAAGATGGACACGGTGTGCGGAAGTACCGCGATGACAAGGCCGACGAAGACGAGGCTGATCCCCGACTTTTGGAGCCCGGAAAAAAAGCTAGGCCCTGCGGCAAGTCCCACGCAGGCCATGAAGACGGTCAGGCCAACGGTGTCAAAGATCCACATGGCCGATCCCGGGATGCGACCGAATGTCGGGTAAACCGCGCGCAACCAGCCGAATATCAGACCCATGATCAGCGCTCCCCCACTCGCAGTGAGGGTAAGCGGCAGGCCTGCGACTGTGAGAGTGAGCAATCCGAATAAGCCGCCGAGGACGATGCCCAAGCCCACGAAGATGATATCGGTCATGACTGTCTCGCGATCAGCGTAGCCGAGATTCGTGGCGGCCCGCCCGACGTCGCGCGTAGCTCCAATGAGAGTCATTACGTCGCCGCGCTCAACCCGGGTCGCGGGAGAGAACGGCATCGTCTCGCCAACCCTGGTCACCTTCTTCAAGAAAACACCCTTGGCGAACTCCATCGCCGCCAGGTCTAGAATGGTTTTGCCGACGAAAGACTTGTTGGTCACCACCACGTCGAGGAATTCGATCGGAAAATCCAGAAGCTCCTTGTCACTCACTTCGGTCCCGATCTCTGTCCCGCGCGCCGCCAGCAGTTCCGAGCGCGTCAGGACCGCGATAACGTCGCCTTCCCGAACAACTGTGTCTGGGTCGGCCTCGATAATCTTGTCGTCCCGACGGATTCGGGAGATGAAGACCCGAGCTTGTTTGGGTCGCCCCTCCAGTTCGGCCACACTCTGATTGATTAAATTCGGGTTAGTGACCCGATAGGCGCGAACCGCGAGCGCTTGGTAGGCTGACGGCCTCTCCGCCTCTCCCCCGCCCGCGGCTGCGAGCTTCGCCCGGAGCTTTTGGGCCTCCTCCTTTAGGTTAACCCCCATCAGCTTCGGACCCACATTGGGGAGAAACCAGACGATAAAGGCCGTTCCAACCAGGTAAGTGACGGCGTAAGCCACTGGAATGTTATTGATCAGATTCGTTTTGTCCGCGGCCGGTATGGTGGCGACGCGATTGATAGCGTCGCTGGCGGTTCCAATGACCGTCGATTCGGTAAATGCGCCGGCCAGCATCCCGGCTGCCGTACCCACGTCGTAGCCGAGGAGTTTCGCCGCGCCATACGCGGCGAGCAGGCATGTGGTGCAGAGGACGACTGTGATGGCGAGCTGCGGCATCGCATCCTTCTTGAGGGCGCGGAAGAACTGGGGTCCCACCTTGTAGCCGGTGGTGAAGAGAAAGAGATCAAAGAAGACATACTTTACCACCGCGGGCACTTGAATGTCCAGTTGCCCGATGGCTACTCCCGCGAGCAGCGTGCCCACGGCCGTCCCCAGGCTGAACGTCCCGAACCTAAGGCGACCGATGTAGAAGCCGATCGCCAAGGTTAAGAAAACTGCGAGCTCCTGATGCTCCCTAAGGGCTTGAATAAGATAGTTCATGGTCGGGCTGACTCTCCAGGTTGCGGTTTTTTGATCACGGAACTCGCCGAGGTTATCCACATTCCTGCGTGGCAGTCAGCGATAAAGTTACAGATTTATGTCAACAATGGTTTACCTGACGGTCGCCGACCGGGCTCTTGTTAGAACTTGATCATGTAGTTACAGATCACGCGGAAGTCAGTCAGGTTATCGACATCCCCTCCATACTGGTGGACGAGGGCGTAACGGAGACGCAGCGACAGATCCTTGAGGCAGCCTTTTTTTGGGCGCAAACTGCAGGTTGAAATCGTACTCGTTTTGCCGAAACTGTCCCGCTTGATCCGGGGTCGTGCCAAACACCCCCAGCGCATAGGCGCTCAGCCCTTCGACCCAGGGAAAGTCATAACCAGCTCGGATAAGGAACGCACCTTCACCGGGCCGGAAGAAGTCCTGCACCTGGACACTTGTATAGCCGGGATAACCGCTCCACGGGTTCCGCAGGGTGACATCCCCCCAGGCATAAGTGGCAG
This sequence comes from uncultured Verrucomicrobiae bacterium, assembly GCA_963821915.1. Lineage (GTDB taxonomy): Bacteria > Verrucomicrobiota > Verrucomicrobiia > Chthoniobacterales > UBA10450 > Palsa-1392. The sequence continues at coordinate 184,973 of CAWGFS010000008.1, read as the reverse complement.
CCACGGTAAACAATAGCGGCTTCGTCACAGGCAGATCTAATTTAAGGCCAAACTGCTGAGCCGAAAAACTGTCTCCCTGAAGGAGGTTATCCCCGACACTGTGCTGTTGCACGAACTGGCCATTGAGCTTCGGCTTCCAGTCCGCACCAATCGGGATTGCTAGCTTGCCCTCGGCATATGCGATATTGATGATATCGGGGCACAAATAGTCGATCGCACCAATGGAGGATCCCCCTTTTTCGTAAACGAGTCCGGCCGTGTAAACGCCTCGATCAACATTGGCACCCGCATCAACTGCCATCGACACAAACACACTGTCATTTCGTTCCTTGATTTGGTAGAAATAGCCGGCTCCGTATTTTAGAACCCCATTGTCTTTCTCCGGCTCCGCTTTTGCGGGGGCCGCGTCGCCGGCGTCTTTACTCAGGCCCGCGACATCGCCCTTCGGGCTTGCGTCGCTCTCGTCCGCCGTCGTGCTCTCCGGGCCCAGTTCCGTGCGGCCCTGCAAAACGATCGCCTCAAAAGTATTGGGCGTCATGCGCGTGTCGTTGCGATTGATAAAGGGCGTGTCGTAGCCCTTTGCTCCGACATTAACGTTCAGGCCGTCCGATAATCCGAACATCCGCGTAGAATTCACCAAGGACGGTATAGCCGTCCTGGTTAGGCAGGAGGAGCAGGCTTCCACTCCTGTCCGAAGGGGCATAGATAGGTTGTGAAGTGTAAAGGGTCGTTCCGAACGCGACATGGTCGAGAAAGTAACCTGTCTTGACCCCCACCCATCCGCCGATGGCCCAGGCCTGGTTCTCGGAACCGTTGAACTGGTTGCGATCGAAGTAGAAGGTGCGCAGGTTGACTTCGAACTTCGTATCTTTGAAGGCCTCACGGCGCTTTTCCAGGCGCCAGCTGGCGCAAGTCATATGAGTCATCGAGGGGCGTCTGGCCTTCCTCAACGGATGATAGCGCGCTGTCCGGAACGGCCTGCACCGCGCCTAACGAGATGTCGAAGGATTCAGCCGTTCCCGCGTCGGCCAGACCTGCTCCTGGCCGAGAACGGGACTGGCGCCGTTCCACACGACAAGCAATGCCACTACCGCAAATGTGCAGTCACGAATAGAAGTTCGTATATTCATAGGGGTTTGCTCGGGCTAACCTTCACCGGAGCCTGCTAGCGTTGGCTTCTCTCCATCAGGGCAATATTTCCTTCCGCTTTTCCTTTCTATTTACGACAGGAGCATCGCGAAATAACCGAACTAGCGTTTCGCACGAGGCGTTCTCGTCACGGGTGGCGGGGCAGTCTTACCGGTAGCTGCCTCATAAGCCTGCCTGTATCCGCGCGCGATGGCGCGCACGGCGCGGCCGATGTCGTCGTAGACGTGATTCTCCAGGTTTGCGAAGGATACGCGCACCGACCAATCGGGAGCGGCAAAGCCGCCGCCGTTGAGCAGGACGATGCCGTGGTCCTCGGCCAGCCGGAACACGATGTCGAGCGGATGCACGTTCTCCTTCATCCACTTGACGACTTCTTCGCCCAGATACTTGCGGGCAAAGAACTCGAAATCGATCAGGCCGTAGTAGTAGTCGAAGAGCTCGTTCGGAGCGATTGGGATGTCCAGCCCTTCAATGGTTGCCTGGACCCGCTGCTTGCAGATGCCGAGGCAGGCTTTCTGATAGACCTTCTTCTCGTCCATCAGTTCGCTGAGCGAGAACAGTGTCATCATGACCTGCTGCGGAAGCGACAGTCCGGCCGTGTGATTGAGCGCGATGTCGCGGCTGTCGGCAACGATGCGGTCGATGAAAGCGAACTTGCGCGGCTCCAGGGTGAGCCCGCCGTAGCGTTTGTCCAGTAGCTTCTTAATCGGCTCGGGATGCGCGGCGATCATCTTGTCGAAGATGTTGTCCTCGTAGACCGCGATCGTTCCGAGCCGCCACCCGGTGCAGCCGAAGTATTTGCTGTAGGAGTAAACGCCGATCGTGTTCTCCGGAAACTCTCCCATCAACGAACGGAAGCCAGGGACGAACGTACCATAGACGTCGTCCGTGAGCAGGATGAGATCGGGCCGTTTCTTGAGCACGGCCCCGATTTTTTTAATCGTGTCCCGAGAAAGCGCGACAGCGAACGGATTGCCAGGGTTGACGATGAAGAACGCCTTGATCTTCGGGTCGAGGAGCTTCTTGATCTCTGAATCCGGATACTGAAACCGATCCTCCTGCTTCGCATGTATCTCGACGTAATGAAGATCGTAGTCCTCCAGATGCGCCATCTCCAGGTAGGGCGTGAAGATCGGTACCCCGAGGGCTATCGTGTCGCCGGGATTGAGAATTCGGTTGGCTTTTAGCGATTTGAAAATGTAACACATGGCGGCGGTGCCGCCCTCGACCGCGTAGATCTTGAACTTGCCTTTCGGCCGCGGGTTTCCGCACATGGCCCACTCCAGGTACTCGTGCACGATCTGTTCGTTGTGCACCAGCATGCGGTCTGGCACCGGGTAGTGATCGCCGATGATGGAATCCACCAGCTCGTGCACGAACTTGTCGGGGTCGAAGCTGAACTTCTTCACGGCCCACGGCACCATCGCCTGCAAGACAGACGCTCCCGGCATGTCGTTGTGTTTCGCGAGCCAGGCTTCAAGTCGGCCGGCTATTCCCGCTGCGGCAGGCATCCCGCCCACGCCGGGTGGCAGGTCGAGCACCCGCTTGCTCTCAGTAATTGCGAACTGCCCGAGGAGGAAGAACGCTTCGCGCGGCTCAGTGGCGACCCAGTTTGGGTTACCGCGACCGGCGTTCAGATAAGACAGGGAAGATTCCAGCGCCGATTTCGATGCTACTTTTTGGACGAAATCCTTGATCTCGAATGGACCGAGTTTCTCGAACTCTTTCAGCCTGGCAGTATCTGATAATGCGCGACTGGCACGATGAGCTTGTCCGTTAGCTTTCGCCGCCCGAGAGGGTTTGCTTTTTTTTGTCATAGTTTTCTTTGCGGTTGAATCATGTTCGGCAAATGCGTTTTCACGACAGCAACATGATGATGACCATGCCCCAGATGGTGAGCAGAGTATTACCGACGGCATAGGTAACGGTGTAGCCGAGCGCCGGGATCTGGCTCTTAGCCTGGTCGCAGACCAGACCAAGCGATGCCGTCGTCGTGCGCGACCCGGAAATGATTCCGAGGTTGAGCGCGTCGTGGAAGCGGAACACGTACTTGGCGACGAACATGCCGAGAATCAGGGGGACCGTGGTGGCGACCGCGCCCCACAGGAAGAGACCGACGCCCTGCGTTTTCAGACCGTTGACGAAGCCCGGACCGGCGGAGATGCCGACGATGGCGATGAAGATATTGAGGCCGACCGAGTTCATGAACCAGACGGTGGGCGTCGGAATGCGTCCAAAGGACGGGCGCACCGAGCGCAGCCATCCGCCGATGATCCCGAAGACCAGTGCTCCGCCGGCGGTCGACAGGGTGAGCGGCACGCCAGCGACCTTGAAGACCAGCGCGCCGATCAGCGCGCCGACCACGATAAACAGGCCAACGAACGCCATATCGGTGACATCGGTCGGACGGTCGGCGACACCCAGCATCTTGGTGGCGGCGGCAATATCCTCCGTGCGGCCGACAAGGGTGAGCAAGTCGCCGCGATTGACCTCGGTGCTCGGCAGGATGGGAATATCGGTCGCGGTAGCGCCGCGCGTGATCTTGCGCAGGAACACGCCGCGCGCCGCCGGGCGCGTCGCCAGCTCCTCGAGCGTCTTGCCGTCGACCTCCTTGTTCGTTACCAGGACGTCGACGCCCTCCACCGGCACGGCGAGCAGTTCGCGGTCCTCGACTTCGACCGCCGCTGCCCCGAGGATGTTCACCAGCACTTCGCGCTCGCCCGCGACTGCCACCACGTCGCCTTCCTTCAGGACGATGTCCGAGGTCGCATCCATAATCTCGCCCCCGCGCCGAATGCGCAGGATGAAGAGGCGCGCATCGGGCACCAGCGACTCAGCCTCGGCGACGCGCAGACCGGCGGCCTTGCCACCCGGCTGCACCTTGTAGGCACGCAGCGCCCAGCGTGTCCAAGCCGAGCCCGGACCGCCCAGCTGCTTCTTGCCGCCCCCAAACTTCTCCTCGTAGTCCTTGCAGGCGGCAACGAGATTGATGCCCAGCAACTTCGGGCCGATGATGGCGATCACGATCGCCGAGCCCATGGTGCCGAACATGTAGGTCACGGCGTAAGCGATCGGCATCGAGTCGAGCAGGGCCTTGGCTTGATCGGGAGGCAGCCCCAGCCGGTTGATGGCGTCGGTCGAGAGCCCCATCGCGGCAGAGATCGTCTGCGAGCCCGAGTAGAGTCCGGCCCCGTAGCCCATGTCGTAGCCGGCGAACTTTGCCACCACCACGCAGGCGACCAGGCTGAATACGCACTGCACCACCGAGAAGATCGCCTGCGGCAGGCCGCTGCTGGCAATACCGCGCACGAACTGCGGCCCGACGGCGTAGCCGACCGCGAACAGGAACATGAGGAACGAAAACGCCTTGAGCGGCTGGTTGACCGTGATCCCGATCTGCCCGATCACGACGGCGGCGATCAGGGTGGCGGTCACCGACCCGAGGCCGATCCCCTTGTAGGTGAATTTGCCGAAGTAGTAACCGAGGGCGAGCGCGAGAAAAATCGCGATTTCCGGGTAGGTTTTTAGCGTAGCGAAGAACCAATCAATCATAGTTTGCTCCCTTTTTTGTCGGTTGGGTCGGGTGTTCGGATTTGAGGGTTGTCAGTTTCGCTAAAAAGCGTCAAGCGCCAATTCGTCTATTTCCTTGCTTTCTTTTTGGCTCCGCCAAGCTTCTCCGGCTTGATCAGTTCCAGGCCCAAGGCGGCCTGGTAGCCGTGGATTTCCTTCACATCGAGCTTGCGCATGAAGTCGATGGTCTCCTTCGTAATGACCTGGCCCGGCACCATGATCGGGAAGCCGGGGGGATAAGGGATTACGAATTTTGCCGAGACGGCCTGGCCGCTTTTGACCATGTCATCGATATCCTTGCTGTTGAGCCTCACATGCGTGCAGTTCTCCGCGTCATAGGCGAGAAAGAAAGGTGTGCGCATGTCCCCTTCGTTGGTCTTGCCGCGGGGGTCTTCGCGGAAGGCGTCATGAAAGCGACTGAAGTTCGGAAGGTCGGGCACGTCGGTAACCAGGCTCTTCACGCGGGCGTCAAATGCCGCCTTCTCCTCGTGATCAGTCGAGAGCCTGCGATCCAATTCGCGCGATATATCCGCGAGAACCTTGATCAGGTAGGCGATGTCACTGCGAGTGTTGTTGATGTTGGTCTGGAGCAGGACGCTGTTGCGTGAGGTCTTATTGAGCTGGATGTCGAACTTACTTGCCAGCAATCCCTTGAACTGGGTGCCATCAAACCCCGCGGAACCGCACAACAGAGTGATACGAGTGGGATCCAGAACGAACTCGTCGGTCGCCCAGGCGTCATAGATGGTTTTCCAGCTCACACCATCCGCATGGAAGTCTTCGAATCCGCTGGCCCGGTGCTCGGCGGGCACCATCTGGGCGTTGGTCGCGATGCGGAAGTACTTGGAGATGAGCGGATGTTTGTTCACCTCACGGCGTAGGATCAGGGAAAGCTCGATCGAGCGGCCCACCAGCTCGTACCCTTCGAGTTCTGCTTGTCGGCGGGCCACGTCGAGTGACGCGATCAACTGGAGATTGGGTGAGGTGCTGGTGTGGGCAAAGAACGCCTCTTTGAATGACGCCTCCGTGCTCTCCCAGCAATCATCATTCACCATGATGTAGGAACCCTGACGGAAGCAGGAGAGCGACTTGTGGGTCGAGGTCGTCGCATAGACCCGGATCTTTACCGCATCCGGATCGGGCAACAGATGCGTGTTGAGTAGTTGCTTCTCATTCTTCGGGTCAATTTTACCGTGCTTCTTCTTGAACTCGTTATACTCGGCTCGGTAGGCCTCGCTGGCATACTTCTCGCGCAGGACTTCGCAGGCACCCATGGCAGAACGCATGCGATGGAACGGCGAGAAGCGGCAGTAGGCATACCAGGCCTCGTCCCAGAGGAAGACCATGTCGGGTTTGATCGCGAGCACCTCCTCCATGAAGCGTTGCACGTTGTAAACGTGGCCATCGAACGTGCAGTTGGTGAGCAACAGCATGCGCGCGCGGTCGAGGCGTCCTTCCGCCTTTAGGTCGAGCAGGGCCTTCTTGATCGTGCGTAGCGGCACTGCGCCATACATCGAATATTCGGTTAGCGGATAGGCTTCGACGTAAAGCGGCTGACCGCCGCAAAGCACGAGACCGTAGTGGTGCGATTTGTGGCAGTTCCGATCCACGAGCACGATGTCTCCCGGCCGGACGATGGCCTGCGCCGCAATCTTGTTAGAGGTGGAGGTGCCGTTCGTTCCGAAAAACAGTTGCTGGCATCCGAAAGCCCGCGCCGCCTTTTCGTGGGCAACCTTGATATTGCCCGTCGGCTCAAGAAGCGAATCCAACCCGCCAGTGGTGGCGGAGGATTCCGCCATGAAAATGTTAGCTCCGTAGAAATGACCGAAATCGCGAATCCAATGCGAATTGAAGACAGACTTGCCGCGAGCCACCGGCAGGGCGTGGAAAGTGCCGATCGGACGGCGCGCGTAGTTTTTCAGATTATTGAAATACGGCGTGTCGTAACGCTGGTTCACCCCCTCCATGAGAGCCAGGTGGATCTCCATCAGGTCTTCGATCCCATAGAAAACGCGCCGGATGTTTTTGGAATCGAGATGACTCGCCATCTTTTCCACCGCGCCATCTATGATTAGATAAACGTCCAGCTCAGGGCGGATCTTCCGAATAGCTCGGGCGAGAACCACGCCGTGATTCTTCGGCTCCATTGAACCGGGTTCCAAAGAAAGATGCTGCTCCAGATAAGTGCGCAGGAGGGGCGCGTCGAATTGGGATTTGAAGCGGAAGTTGTCCTTGATCACCACGGCCTGGACATCGGCATTCAGAAACACTCCAAGGACACCGTCTTCGAAACTCGGCACCGTGACAGTTTCATATACAAACGGGTCTTCCGGGCGACGAAGCTGTCGTAGTTCAGCGCGTCCCTGGCGCACCTGTTCCGGCGTCGGGTCGTCACTGACAATCAAAACCTCAAAGTAGGGCTTGGTGAGATCGCCCGTGTCAAAATAGTCCTTCATCAGGCGATCATTCCCTTCCTTCTCTCCTTCCTCGCCTACTTTCCAGGCATTCGCAGAACGGCGATAAGACCCGGTGATGATTGCCTTCGCAATTCGGTTGGTGATTCTCGAGAAGCTGGAAAAATCACGCCGAGCCAGCGCATCCTTCAGCGCACTCATCATCGCCTCCCCCGGATAAGCGCGGAAGGTCTCCATGGCACTAAGCGGCGTGAGCAGAGCTTCCACCGCCGCGAGCGTTTCTTTGGTCGAAGAGCCGGAGGAAGATTGGGCAACGAGGGCCTGAGCGGCATGAGCCAGCTCCTGCCAGCGATCGCAGCGAGCCTCGCCGGCGCTGAACATGCCGACGGAAGATTGGGATGGGGATTTGGATGTTTTTGATGATTGAGTAGACATGATTTTTGTGGGTGGTGAGTTAATGGTTCAACCATTTCTGATTCGACGGCAGAGGCCCATCAGGGCATGCGCGTTGGATCGCTGCGATCAAGACAGATTCATCGAGAGGTTTGAGCAGGTAGTCCGCGGCTCCGAGGCCGCGGACACGCTCGGCATAGCCGGGCTCGTCGTGGCCGGTAATGACAATGATCGGCACTCCGAGGCGCATGGAAAACATCGACTCAAGCACATCGAACCCCGTTTTTCGGGGCATGTGAAGGTCCAGCAGCATGCAGTCTGGACGATCAACCCGGACTGTTTTCAGAAAATTGTCGCCGGACTCAAAAGGCTTAACATTATAGCCATGAGATTTGAGAAGACGAGTCAGCGCCACGCACATCTTCGTTTCATCATCCAGAACAGCGACGACTTTTTTGCGGCCTGTCATTCCGCAATGACCGTGGCGGGGCGCGCGCCCCTCCGTCAATTATACCTTGGTTAAACGCTCAGGGCCGAAATCCTACGGACAAAAATAACGCTCGAGTCGTTAGTCTTCGCTCCTGCCGATACCGAGTTTTTCGGCGATGCGCACCAGGTCGGCGACAGACTCCAACCCCGTTTTATGCATCATGCGTCCACGGTGGATCTTGATGTTCTGCTCGCCGGTTCCGAGGTCGGAAGCAATCTGCTTGTTCAGTTTTCCCGCAACCACATGCTCCATCACCTCCCGTTCACGCGGCGTGAGAAGGGTGAGACGCGCTGAGATGGTGGCGGCTTCACGTTGCTCCGCAGCACGCGCCAGCGCGGCCCTGACTGCGCGCAGAAGATCGACGTCCTTAACCGGCTTGGTAAGGAAATCCACCGCTCCTGCCTTCATCGCACGGACGCTCATGGGGATGTCGCCATGACCGGTGAGAAAGACGATTGGCAGAAGGATGCCATTGTGTGTGAGCCGTTTTTGAAGACGGAGCCCATCGAGCCCAGGCATGGACACATCGAGAACCAGGCAACTGTCTGATTCCGGACAGTAGGCCTGGAGAAAGCTGGCCGCCGAGGTGAATCCCTGCACCTCAAATCCCTGGGTCCGCAACAAACGCGTGACAGCCTTGACCATGCCGGGCTCGTCATCCAGCAGATAAACGATACGAGTGGAATTGCTCATGAAGTAGCTGGCATCATGGCTTCGAGTTCCATGTGAAGGGTGATTCCACATCCTTCGTTAGGCTCCGCCCAAAGTCTTCCTTGGTGAGCCGCGATGATCGACTGGCAAATGGATAGTCCAATGCCAAGACCATGACTCTTCGTGGTGAAGAAAGGCTGGAAAATCTGACTGGCATCACTCTCCCCCAACCCGCGTCCCTGATCCTGCATCGACATACACACTTTGCCCGGCTGCACGCTGGTGGAAATCTTGAGTATTCGATCCTTTTGCGGATTTTCCGCCATCGCATCACAGGCATTGGTAACGATGTTGAGCAGGACTTGCTGAAGCTGCACCACGTCGCCCGGCACATCAGGCAGCTCGTCGGCCAGCGCAGTCTGAACAGTCACGCCGCGTGCGACAAGGTCGCTGCGAAGCAGGCGCAACACGTCCTCGATAACCTCATTGAGCGCCAATGGAAGAAGCCGTGTTTCTCCGCGCTTGAGCAGAGCGCGCAATCGCGTGATCACCTCCGCGGCACGGATATTCTCGCCGACGATGTCGGCGAGAATATCGCGCAGTTCCGCGATGTCGGGGGCATCCCCAGCCAGCATGCGCTGGGCGACCTGTGTATTGGTCAGAATGATACCCAGACGGCTGGTTTATCTCATGGGCCAGGGAAGCAGACAACTGGCCCAGTGATGCCACGCGCGCGAGGTGAAACAATTCATCGCGTTGCTCCATCGCCTCCTTCTCAGCTCGTTTGCGCTCCGTGATGTCCATTGAAACCCCCAGAAGCCGGGTTGATCTCCCGTTGCCATCGCTGATGCAATGCGCGCGCCCGCTGATCCAGCGCACCGTTCCATCCGGTAACAGGATGCGATACTCAATTTCGTAGCTGCCCTTTGTTTCGATCGCTCGCTTTATCGCGGAATCACGCAATGGCTGATCATCCGGATGCACCCGCTCTAGAAGGGCTGCATAATCGTCGCCTGTTCCCGGAGTGATTTGAAATAGATCGCGCATTTTGTCCGAGACCCAGACCTCATTCGTCGCTGTGTCTATCTCCCATACTCCCAACTGGGCCGCGTCGGCCGCGAGAGCCACGCGGTCTTCGCTCTCACTCAATGAGCGCTCGGCGCGCCGGCGTTTCGCAAGACTCGCGAGCAATCCAAAGATGAGAGCCGCTTGAACAAGACAGAGCGAGATCCCGGTTACGATCCACATCCCGTATTGTTCCCAAGCCGTCGGTTCGCGGAACAAGACCACGCTGCCCGGCGGGAGATGTTTTTCGTTGATTTTCCAGCGCTTCAACTCCCGCCAGTCATACCGAGGGGACAGGGGGCCCACGATTTTGGGCGGGAAACTCGAGGCCGGTTCGCCATGCAAAATGCGAACCGCGATACGGGCCGATTCGATTCCTTCAAGCTCGGCCTGATAGAGGCGTCCGCCGACAATTCCCAACCCGAGTTGATGCTGATAGATGCCATTGATCGGCGCATTCGCGACTGCATGAATCCGTTGCAGCGCCTCGTCCGCATTGTGCGTCACTCCCGTGGCATCGCGCAGCAGCAGGATAAGAAAAATAAAGGAATCCGGAGGCAACGCTCTGGTCTTCTCCAGCATCTGATCCAATGACAGGTCATTGAGCCAGATGAAATTGATGCGATTCGTAAACGGCTCAAACTCCTTGCGAAACGCGGCTGCCCAATACTGTTCGACCGGCGACGCGCCGATCACGACCGCGATGTTCTTGGTCGCCGGAGCGATTTGGAGAATGTCCTCGATGAAACCCGGCAGCATCAAAATTCTCCCCAACCAAGGTGGCATTTTTCTCCAGCGCATCGGGAGGTAAACGCCGTCGATCCATTCCGGTGTAAAGGATGGGAGTTTTCGGAAAAAGACGGTCCCGGTATTGCGCCACAAAGACGCCTGCGGGTGAACCGATTGGCACCACCAAATCCGGTTGCCAATGTGACTGCCGCTTTTGCAGGTACTCGACCAGGGCCTCTTGCAAGGTTGAATCTGAGTAGCGCGCCATATCCAGCGAGACTTCGTCGAGATCAACGCGTTCTCCCATCTTCCCGACCAGTTCGGTCTCAAAAGCGATCGAATGAGTGGTGAATGGCGGCGCGACGCTTCCGAAAGAATGAACGACGAGGACGCGCTTCGGCTCACTGCCCGTTGCGCCGACCGCGGTCAGCACAAGGAAAATGGCCACCAGGGAGCAGGCCATCCTGTGGCCGCGAGCGACCAGGTCGCTCTTCCCACGAGCCGAGCAGGTGGCTCGGCATCCATTCTCCCACATCACAGGACTCTGATTATCAGAAACGCGCATGCCAAGGAAGCCGTAACGGGAGCGACCGATGGGAAGCAGACGAGGGCCCCTGCCAGCACCATCAGGGGAACATGGATCCAGCGGGTAATGCGGGCAAAATCCGCCGGGTTGCCAACCGCAATCAGCTGCATTTCGCACCCGGCGACCCCTGTCACCGCGACCGCGGCGAGAGCAAGAGCGAGATGATCTCCCGCGCCTGGCTCTTGACCCGGATCAGCAGGTGCATCTCCCGGCGTGAGACATGCACCCTGCCGAAACGGACCTAATAAACGTGATCCAATCCACGAGCGATGTTCCAGTCGAGATCACGAGGGTCAATAGGCTGTTGGCCGGCCGAGGCGCGTTCACGCTCTCGACGTTTCATGCTTTCCTTGTAATTTGCGGCGTTGCCGCGCACCCAGTTGCTTCTGATGATTTGGAGCCAAGATGCTGCGATGAAAAGGATTCACGGCGCTGTCCCCGGGTAGGATTGCTGCCATGTTCGGTATTCCCGCCCGCAATCTCACAAAGGCGATCTTGATACACCGAATCATTCCGCCTCTAATTGCCAATAATTCGGCTTACTTCTCGCTAGGGCTTCGTTTTCTTGTGAGGACGATCATTTTATTCTTTATGTTTTCGCTGCTGCTTTTCGCGGGCTGTGCATCCGAACCCTCGCCGGAAGAGTCCCCGTCCAAGCGAGGCTTTTTCGAGTCCCCAGATACTGAAAGCCTTCATTAGCTTGATCGCGCACATCGGCGCGCCCTGATGTGCCCGTCGCATGGTGCGATACGTCCGCAAGCCGTACAATCCGGTTTGGCACGAATGCAGCGCCGCCGAATGCTCGATCAAGTTTCGACCTGAAAAAGGAAGCGTCGGCGACTGCCAGGTTTAAGAACAAAAGATTTTCTTTCAACTTCTTTGCACTGTGTCAGCATTCATGTTGATCACATCCAGGGTTTTTCGCAGCAGCCAAAACAACGGTAGCCACAATATGAATTCACCATCTTTCAGATCACGATCCCCTAACAAGTTCGCTTGTGTCGTAGCCGCCATCGCATGGCTTGCTCTGGTCCTGGCGGCCTCGCGAGAGGCGCTGGCGCAAACTCCCCCGGCAGGACCAATCCACTGCTGAGACAACAACCAGCGATACAGCTACAGAGCCGGAGACGAAGGTTCCGGAGGCTGAACTGGACTCGCTCGTGGCGCCGATCGCGCTTTATCCCGATCCGCTCTTAAGCCAAACCCTGGTTGCTTCCACTTACCCAGTCGAACTCATGCAGCTCCAGCAGTGGATGGGAAAGAACACCAGTCTAAAGGATCAGGCGCTCGCTGACGCCGTGGCCAAGCAGCCATGGGACGCGAGCATTCAGGGTTTGGCCACATTCCCCGATGTCGTGGAAATGCTCGCGGGCAACATTCAGTGGACGTCGGATCTCGGGAACGCCTTCCTGGCGCAACAGCCGGACGTGATGGCCGCAGTCCAGCGGATGCGGATGAAGGCTCAGGGCACCGGAACGTTAAAAACCACGGAACAGCAGAAGGTGGAAACGCAGACTACCGATTCGGGCCAGCAGGCGATCGTGATTGAGCCGGCCGATCCTAGTGTGGTTTACGTGCCGTCGTATGACCCTGCGGTCGTCTATGGGGCTTCCACTTATCCGTATCCGACGGTTAGTTACCCGGGATACGTGGCCGGAAGGGGGTTGGCATTCGGGACGGGACTCGCCCTCGGGGCAGCGTGGGGTGGCGGATGGGGCTACGGCTGCGGCTGGAACAACGGTGACGTCAACATCAATTACAACAACAATTACGTTAAGAACTCGAACAAGAACGTTAACCAGAGCAACAAAAACTGGCAGCATAACCCGCAGCATCGCGGGAACGCGCCGTACGGAAATAAGCAAACAGCCAACAAGTATGGTGGAACAGCCAAGGGGCAAGCCGGCGCTGGTACTGGAGCTCGCGCAGGCGGTGGCGCTGCGGGTCAAGGTGCTGGAGCGCGTTCCGGCACAGCATCGGCGGGCGGACAAGGGGCTCGTCCCGGTGGCGGCGCAGCCGGAGCGGCCGGTGGCGGCGGAGCCGGAGCACGGGACGGCAGCGCTGGTGGCAAAGCGGGTGGTGGCGGCGGCGCCAAAACCAAGCCGGCCTCGAAGTCGGGTGGAGGCGGAGCAGCTGCAAAATCTGCGAGCAGCGGCAAAACCAAGCCAGCCTCGAAGCCAGCCTCGAAGCAGGGTGGCGGTGGTGCCAATAATGTTGGCGGTCGTCAGCCTTCAAAGGGCGGCGGCGGCAGCAGCGCCTTCAGTGGCGGGAGCGGCTCTTCTGCCAAGGCGGCCAGCAGTCGCGGTGGCAGCAGCATGAAAGGTGGCGGCGGTAAAAAAGGCGGAGGCGGAGGACGCCGATGAACGAACAAAGAACATTAAGACCAAAAATTATGAACTCATTAAGACTTCCGTTCCTTTTGTCTGTGCTGACGGCTTCGAGTTTCCTTTGCGCCGGCTTAACGGCGGCGCCGCAGGCCAAAACAGATGCCGCTCCAGTTTCGGATTCGAAACAAAAGCAATTCGACACGCCGAAAGAGGCGGCGGAGAATCTGGTTCAGGCAGCTGAGTCATTTGATGTTGCCGCCCTGACCGAAATTCTGGGCCCGGACAGCACTGATGTCATCAGCTCACAAGATCCTGTGGCTGACAAGAAACAGGCCATGGCATTTGCGGCCAAAGCCAAAGAAAAAAGCAACGTCGAGACGGATCCAAAAAATCCTAATCGCGCCATACTGACCATCGGTGACGATGATTTTCCCCTTCCGATTCCAATCGTAAAACAGAAAGGCAAATGGACCTTCGACATGAAGGCCGGCCGCCAGGAGATCCTGAATCGTCGGATTGGCACTAACGAACTGGATGCAATCACAATCTGTCGTGGATTTGTGGAAGCGCAGGAGGAATACGCGCAGGAAAAGCATGATGATGCCAAAGTGAATCAGTACGCTCAGCGAATCATCAGCACACCCGGCAAACACGATGGTCTGGCCTGGAAGAACTCCGACGGCACATGGGGAGGTCCAGTCGGTGAAGGCATCGCGCGAGCGCTGGAACAAGGCTATTCGAAGCAAGGCGAGCCTTTTCACGGTTACTACTTTAAGGTGCTTAAAGGACAAGGTCCCGCGGCGCCCAAGGGCGAGATGGATTTTGTCATGGAGGGAGCCATGATCGGCGGATTCGCTTTGACAGCCGCGCCCGCCCAATACCGGGTAACTGGAGTGAAAACGTTCCAGGTCGGACCGAGCGGAATCGTTTACGAAAAAGATCTTGGCCCGGATACCCTGAAGGTGTTCGAGACCATGGATCGGTATAATCCGGACAAGACTTGGAAAGCGACCAGCGATGACTGGCCGGAAGAGCAAGAAGAGTCGACAGAATAGAGCGCAGCGAAACAAAGACCGGGAGTGATCCCGTTGCGTTCTTGCAGCATTTTTGGCGGCGAAATCGGCAAGCCAGTTACGCTTGGCGAGTTCTCGGACAGCTTACTTCCAGAGGGTGCGCAAAGTTTCTGCTGATCATTCGAAGCAAAGATGCTGTGATGCCCCGCCGAGCTCAAATGAGCTTGCTTTGCTCTGCACACCCAGACAATAAACGACGAGAAAAACCAGTATTCGGCCAGAAACCGACTCAATGTCGGAATCAGATTGACGTGGCAAAAAGACGGACGGAACCCAAGAAGTACTAGATGCGAACGATCACTAATGATTATCGGGACGCGCAGGTTATGAATCTCGGGTCCGGCAGCGAGCGCGGACCTTACCTTGTCACTCAGACTGGCGTCGCGCCCCGCGCCGAGCGGCCCAGGACGCAGATGTTCGTGCTCCGTCCGGATGGACGCTGGGTCGATTTCAACGCCTACGCGTGCCAGGGGAAGCCGGAAGTGCTAGATGAGGCGGTTTTTCCAACCATGGCGGAGGTCATGACCACGTTCGGCAGGCTAATTGGGCCAGCTCAGGTTGTCGATTTGCCGATCGATGAGGAGGGGCTCAAGGCATGGATCGCACGACAGACGGGCAGTAATCTCGTAGAAGGTGCGCGCGCGTGGGCGCAGCAATACAAGGAACGCCATCGTTAGCCAGCAAAGAACGTGACTTTAGTGAAATCAAATGCGCGACCCAACGGCGGTGTCGTTCATCCCGCAGAAGCAAAACATCGACTGCCATGATCAAACAAAAATTCGTCAAAGAATTCAGCGTCGCCCCTGGCTCCAAGGTTGACCTGAAGAAATTCACCACCGACTGGGCCGGCACGGAAGAGGCGAAGAAGCTCGGCAGCGGCGACAAAGTCAAGCAGCGCGCGCTGAAGATCCTGGAGAAGAACCGGGAGGAGCTCGCCCAAGTCCAGGAACTCATTTACGCCAACAACACCCGGTCGGTGTTGCTGATTTTTCAGGCAATGGACGCCGCCGGCAAGGACGGGACCATTCGTCACGTCATGTCCGGCGTGAATCCGCAGGGCTGCCAGGTGTTCAGCTTCAAGAAGCCTTCGGCGGAGGAACTCGACCACAACTTTCTCTGGCGTTACATGAAGGCCCTCCCGGAGCGCGGCCGGATCGGCATCTTCAACCGCAGCTACTACGAAGACGTATTGGTGGTGAAGGTGCATCCAGAGTGGCTGGACCAGAAACGGACAAAGGGAAAATCGGACAAAGATTTCTGGCGCGATCGCTACGAGGATATCAATAATTTCGAGCGGCACCTGACGCGGAACGGGACGCTCATCCTCAAATTCTTCCTGCATCTCTCCAAGAGCGAGCAGAAGAAACGGTTTCTTGAGCGCCTGACCAACTCCGATAAGTATTGGAAGGTCTCACCGTCCGACATGGGTGAGCGCAAGTTTTGGCGCGAATACCAGGAGGCGTTTGAGAGCGCGCTTTCGGCCACGAGCACCAAGTGGGCGCCTTGGTATGTCATCCCCGCCGACCGCAAGTATGTCGCACGCGCCCTGGTTGCCGACATCGTGGTCGGAGCGATCAACGGTCTCGATCTAAAATATCCGACCGTGTCGCCCGAAGCGATGAAGGCTTTGGTAGCCGCGCGGAAGGAACTCGAAGGTGATGGAAAAGAGCCCAAGGCGAGTAAGCGGAAGCGCTCTCCGGCGTCCGGGCGCGGTTGACCGTAGCCTAACGAACGAACAAAGATCATGTCGAGGGGCGCACTCACCCGTTTTTTCAGCGCCCTTGCGGCGGAGCAAACAAGATGAATGTCCCACTTCCTGCCCTCGACTGGCTAAGGCGTTATGACCGGACCTGGCTGCGGGGTGACATCGTCGCCAGTATCACACTGGCGGCCTATCTTTTGCCGGCCGGATTGGGCGACGCGTCGCTGGCCAACCTGCCTCCCCAAGCCGGACTCTACGCCTGCTTGTTTGGCGGACTGGTCTTCTGGCTGTTCTGTAGCTCACGGCACACAACCATCACTGTCACGTCCGCAATTTCACTGCTCGTTGGCGCCTCGTTAGGCGGAATTGCGGGCGGTGACACGAGCCGGTTCAGCGCGCTGGCGGCGGGCACGGCCGTGCTCGTGGCGCTCATCGCATTCATCGCGTGGCTGTTCAAGGCTGGCTCGATCGTAAACTTCATCTCTGAAAGCGTGATGACGGGATTCAAGTGCGGTGTGGCGCTGTTTCTCGCCAGTACGCAGTTGCCCAAGTTGTTTGGCATCCACGGCGCCCACGGCAATTTCTGGGTGAACAGCGGCAACTTCCTCAAGCACCTGCACGAAACCAATCCCACCTCGCTCACGATTGGAGGCATTGCGCTGGCCGTTCTTGTGCTGGGAAAGATCTTCCTCAAGAACAAACCTGTGGCGTTGTTCGTGGTGGTGGGCGGCATCGTGGCTTCAGTCTGGCTCGGCCTCGACGCGCGCGGGGTGAAGCTGCTGGGTGACAGTTCCGCAAGGGCTGCCGGCCTTCGGACTCCCAGCGATTCACTGGGCGGATTGGGACGAGCTGCTGCCGCTGGCCTTTGCCTGTTTTCTGCTCGGCGCGGTGGAGACGGCTGCGATTGGTCGCATGTTTACCGCCAAACATGGCGGCCGGCTGGACGCCAACCAGGAATTCCTCGCACTCGCCGCTTCTAATCTCGCCGCTGGACTGGGTCGCGGTTTCCCAATCAGCGGCGGCATGTCGCAATCGCTCGTCAACGAAGGTGGTGGCGCGCGCACGCCGCTGTCGGGCGCGTTTGCGGCGGGGATCATTTTGGTGGTGGTGCTTTTCTTCTCACACTTGCTGGCCCCGTTGCCGCAGCCGGTGCTGGCCGCCGTCGTGTTAGTGGCTGTGGCCGGCCTGTTCAAGGTCTCCGCCCTCAAACATCTCTGGCGCGGCGATCGCACGGAATATCGTCGTGGCCATCGCGGCCATCGTCGGCGTGCTCTGGGTTCAGGGACTGCTGCGCGGCGTGATGATCGGCGCGATCATCTCGCTGGTCCTGTTGATCCGGCGCGCGTCGCGACCGCACGTCGCTTTTCTCGGACGCATCCCCGGCACGCGGCGGTTCTCCGATCGCGAGCGCCATCCGGACAACGAGCTGATTCCCGGCGTGGTGATCTTCCGGCCTGAGTCGGGCCTCATGTATTTCAACATGGATCACGTGCGCGACACAATTGTGGATCGGGTGCGCGCTGAAACCACGGCGCCCAAGCTGGTCGTGCTGGACCTTTCGGCGGCGCCGCGGGTGGACATGCACAGCGCGCAGATGCTTGGGGAACGTGGCGGATGAACTCACAGCGAGCGGCATGCAGCTTGCAGGTCGTCGAAGCGCGTTCGTCCGTGCGCGACCGGCTGCGGGCGGAAGGCGTGGATGCACATTTGGGCGGAGTGAACCGGTTCACCACCGTGGCCGACGCCGTGGACAGCTTTCAAAAAAATCGGAGCTGGGCCTGCAGCGTAACTCTGATTCGAAACGCCAAGTCCAACTGCCCGACATGGCCACCCGCTCTTCAACCTCGCTCGCCAACCGAGTAAACAAGCAGAATTTCCTCGCCGCGCTCGTTTGCGCGGTGGCGATCTTACGTTCGCCCGCTCGGCGGACGTTACCTGGTAATCTGGTAATTCCTTTCCCATCAGGCAGAATTGATCCACATGAGCGACTCGCCCCCTACCACTCCCCAACCTGGGGCCCGGTCGCATCGCGCCCAGGCAGATAGCCTCTGATCAGCGTGGCTGGACACGCTGGTTGCCGGGGCTGCAAACATTGCGCCGCTATGAGGCAGCCTGGCTGCGTCACGACATCGTGGCCGGACTGGTGCTGACCACGATGCTGGTGCCCGTTGGCATCGCCTACGCGGTGGCATCCGGCCTGCCGGGCATCTATGGCCTCTATGCAACGATCATTCCGTTGCTGGCTTATGCGCTGTTCGGCCCCAGCCGCATCATGGTGCTGGGACCCGACTCCTCGCTGGCCGCTGTCATCCTCGCCGTCGTTCTGCCGCTGTCTGGCGGCGACCCTTTTCGTGCCGTCATCGTGGCCGGCATGATGGCGGTCGTGTCGGGGTTGGTGTGCATCGTGGCCGGCGTAGCACGTCTGGGCTTCATCACCGAGCTGCTTTCCAAGCCGATCCGCTACGGCTATATGAACGGCATTGCGCTGACGGTATTGATCAGCCAGTTGCCCAAGCTTTTCGGTTTTTCGATCAAGAGCGACGGACCGCTGAGAAACTTATGGGCCGTTGCCATAGCGGTGCTGGAAGGAAGGGCCAACTGGACCGCGTTCATAGTCGGCGCAGGCACACTGGCTGTGATCCTGTTGCTTAAGGGCAGCAAGCGTGTGCCGGGCATTCTGATCGCCGTGGTTGGCGCCACTGTCGTCGTTGGCGCGCTGGGTCTTGCAGCGCGCGCCGGCGTGTCGGTCCTTGGCTCCCTCCCACAGGGCCTGCCTAAGTTCGCCATCCCGTGGATCACCTACGCCGACATTGTCCCCGTCCTGATCGGCGGTTGTGCCGTCGCCCTCGTTTCGTTCGCTGACACCAGCGTGCTGTCGCGTGTCTATGCGGCGCGGACCCATACCTACGTCGACCCAAACCAGGAGATGGTGGGGCTTGGTGTTGCCAACCTGGCGGCCGGATTTTTTCAGGGCTTTCCGATCAGCAGTAGTTCGTCGCGCACCCCTGTGGCAGAGGCCGCGGGTGCCAGAACCCAACTGACCGGAGTCGTCGGCGCGCTGACGGTTGCCCTGCTGCTGGTGGCGGCGCCGGACCTGCTGCAGAATTTACCCACCAGCGCACTGGCTGCGGTCGTGATCGCCTCGGCCATCGGCCTGATCGTGGTCGCCGATCTGAGTCGAATCTATCGCATTCAGCGCTGGGAATTCTGGCTATCGATCGTCTGTACGATCGGTGTGGCTGTGCTCGGGGCGATTCCCGGCATCGCTCTGGCAATCGTGTTTGCCGTTATCGAATTCCTGTGGGACGCCTGGCGCCCATACTCTGCGGTTCTGGGACGCGCCGAAGGCGTCAAGGGCTACCACGATATCAGGCGTTATCCCGACGCGCGCCGGATCCCCGGCCTCGTCCTGTTTCGCTGGGATGCGCCCCTGTTTTTCGCCAACGCCGAGCTGTTTCATGACCGCGTGCTGGACGCGGTCGCTACATCTCCCACACCCGTGCGCTGGCTGGTCGTTGCCGCGGAACCAGTCACCAGCGTCGACATCACCTCCGCCGACATGCTGGCCGAGCTGGACGAAACTTTGCAAGCCGTGGGAATCGAGTTGTGCTTTGCCGAGATGAAGGATCCCGTCAAGGATAAGCTGAAGCGATTCGGGCTCTTCGCGCGGCTTGGTCAGGAGACCTTCTTTCCGACCCTGGGTTCGGCCGTCAGTAGCTATCTCAAGACCCACTCGGTGGAATGGGATGACTGGGAGGACAGGAGTCCATGATGGTAAGGAAGGCCTTGCACGTTGCCTGGAAAGCTGGGAAAGAGGTATTTGCTATGACGTCACATGTCCGCCCGCTCTTCCACCTCACTCGCCGAACGCTTCAGTAGCTTCGGCGGGCACCACAGTGGCGGATGTGATCGACAATTTTCAGAAAACCGGATAAAGATGTAACCCATGCTCTCGAAACTTCTCATCGCGTGGTGTCTCATGGCTCTGTGCGTGACGCTCCATGCGACCGGAGTGATATCGGCTATACGCTGGGTGCGCGCTCATACCAATACCGATTCAGTGCAGCCATTCTGGTCATGGACGTGGTTGTTCATTCGCATCGCGGGATGGGTCATTCTATTTCACCTGATCGAAATCACCGTCTGGGCTCTTTTCTACTGCTGGACTGGGGCCATGGCCGATCTTCAATCGGCCCTGTATTTCAGTTGCGTGACCTACACCACGATCGGGTACGGGGATCTTGTCTTGCCTGAAAAATGGCGGCTGGTGGGCGGTGTGGAGGCCTTGACCGGAATTTTGATGTGCGGCTGGTCCACCGGATTCTTTTTCACAGTGGTCGGCCTGATGATGGCAGAACGCCGGATGATGAGAACGAAACCAGAACGCCAAATGAAATCATTACTCAAGGAAATCCTTCACAACCCGCTGCTCTGGCTGCTGGCCTTCGTGCCCGTGGTGCTTGGCCGCCGCAAAGCTCAAACCCGAGGCGCACACGCTGCTCTTCATATTATCAATCCTGGCCATTGTGCCGTTGGCCGCACTGCTTAGTCACGCCACCGAATCCGTCGCTGCCAAAACCGGCGATGCGGTCGGTGGCCTGCTCAACGCCACGCTCGGAAACCTAACCGAATTGATCATCGCGCTTGCTGCCTTACAGGCCGGGCAATACATATTGGTGAAGGCATCCATCGCCGGCGCCATTGTCACCAACTCTTTGTTCATGTTGGGCGCGTCGTTTCTTCTCGGCGGATTGAAGCAGCACGTGCAGGAATACAACAGGGTCAGCGCCCGCCTCCAAGCGGACCTGCTTTTCCTGGCCACGATCGCCCTGTTGATTCCGTCGGCGATCGCCAAAGCCGACCCGGTCGCGGGGGCGACGATCACCCACAAGTTGAGCGTGGGTTTGGCGCTACTGCTCATCGTGGCCTACGGGCTGGGAATGCTCTATTCGCTCAAGACACACCGCGAATTGTTTGCCAGCGTCGGGACCCACGAGAGCGGCGACGCGCCATGGCCCATGGGTTTGGCTTTGGCCACCCTCGCCGGCGTTACGATATTGGTAGCACTCGTCAGCGAGATCTTTGTCGAGTCGGTGCAGATGGCCGCCGAGGCGTTCGGGATGACTCCAGCGTTCGTAGGTTTCATCGTAGTCGCGTTGGTTGGCGGCGCGGCGGAAATGGCCTCAGCGTTTTCCGGCGCGCGCAAGAACCGACTGGACCTGAGCGTGGGCATCGCCTTGGGGAGCGCCACCCAAATCGCGCTCTTTGTCGCCCCGGTGCTCGTTCTGTTGAGTTATGTCCTCGGCCCAACTCCGATGGATCTGCAATTCTGGCCGGGCGCAGTGGTGATGATATTCCTCGCCACGATGACCGCCGCCCTGGTTACGAACAGCTGGTCGATCGACGTGGTTCGTCGGGGTTCTCGTACTGATGGTGTACCTGATATTCGCCATGACGCTTTACGTGTTACCGCCCCGGGCTCAGTGAAGGAGCGATCCATCGCAACATAGTTAGTAATCTAAATCACCAGTCCATGTCGGCCGAGCCAGGTGAGTCTTCCAAACGCGTGTTAGATCCGATTGATCGTGTTTCCGAAGTCCTCTTCGGTCTGATCATGGTCCTTACCTTCACCGGCTCGCTTAGCGTGGCCGAGGCAGGGCGCGATGATGTGCGCGCGATGCTCATTGGCGCGCTCGGATGCAACCTGGCCTGGGGGATCATTGACGGAATCTTGTATCTGATGGGTTGTCTGGCAGAAAAGGGGCAAGGACTGATCAACGTTTCGCGCCGTGCGCAAAGCGACCGATCCAAAAGAAGCGCAGCGTGTCATAGCGGAAGCGCTGCCATCGGTGGTCGCGGGCGTCCTGACGCCAGCCGAACTTGCAGCGATGCACCAGCGTTTGAAGCAACTGCCCGAGCCGCTCGAGCGAGCCAGTTTGAGCCGGGATGATTGGCGCGGTGCCGTCGGCGTTTTTCTCCTCGTCTTCGTGTCCACTTTCCCGGTGGTGATTCCGTTTATTTTCATGCGCAGCGCCGGGCCCGCCCTGCGCGTCTCCAACGTCGTCGCGATCGTGATGTTGTTCCTGACGGGCTACGCCTTCGGACGCCTGACCGGGCGACGACCGTGGTTGGTGGGAATTTCGATGGTTGTTCTCGGGTCGGTTCTTGTCGGCCTGACCATGGCCCTGGGCGGATGACACGCTGCGATCATTGGTCTGCATGGCGATTGGCGTGCTTTTCGCAAGCGACCGCGCGCTGGCCGGAGCGGCGAGCACGACGGCTGCGCCTGCTGAAGAAGCGCACGAGAAAATCTGGTCTTTCTCAGCCGCCGCCGCCACGTAAATCGTTGCCTAACGACCAGAGTCACGAATATTTCAGAGGTCGATTTGCCTCTGGCCGTGGAAGGCCAATAATGCACCATGTTTGCCAACGATTGCGTTGGCAGCGACATCACTGGGTGCGAGTGTAACAAGCCCAAAAAGCCAGGCATTCCGAAGATGAACTCAGCAATGCACTCTTCATTCGACCTGTCCGCCCACGGCCTCACCGTTGGAGAAGTCTGGCACAATCTCCCACCCAGCGTGCTCTATGAGCATGCGATTCGTTTTGAGAAGGATGCGAGCATCGCCGAAAACGGTGCTCTGGTGGCCTACTCCGGTATCAAAACGGGACGCTCACCAAAAGACAAGCGCGTGGTCGAGAATCCAGCGTCGAAAGGCGACATCTGGTGGGGTTCGGTCAATATCCCGTGCGACGAGCGCACCTTTCAAATCAACCGACAGCGCGCACTTGACTACCTGAACACGCAAGAGCGGCTCTATTGCTTCGACGGCTTCGCGGGCTGGGATCCGAAATATCGCATCAAAGTCCGCGTCATTTGCTCGCGGCCCTATCACGCGCTCTTCATGCACACGATGCTCATCCGACCGACGCGCGAAGAACTCGCGAGCTTCGGCGAGCCCCAGTTCGTCATCTACAACGCGGGCGCGTTCCCGGCGAACAAGCTGACCACCGGCATGGCCTCGACCACAAGCATCGACCTCAGCATCGAAGATAAGGAATTGGTTATTCTCGGCACCGAATACGCCGGCGAGATGAAGAAGGGCGTATTCACGGTGGCGAATTATTTCGCGCCGAAACAAGGTTTGCTCTCGATGCACTGCTCGGCCACGGCGGACAAGAAAACCGGCGCGTCGTCGCTCCTCTTTGGTCTGAGCGGAACGGGAAAAACCACGCTTTCCGCCGATCCAAAGCGCCATCTCATCGGCGACGATGAGCATATCTGGAGCGACGAAGGCATCTTTAATATAGAAGGCGGTTGCTACGCCAAGGCGATTAACCTTACGCCCGAGAGCGAGCCGGACATTTTCCAGGCGCTCCGCTTTGGCGCGGTTCTGGAAAATGTTGTGCTGGATGAGGATCGGGACGTGGACTACACGGACACGAGTATCACGCAGAATACGCGGGGCGCCTACCCGATCGAGTTCATCCACAACGCGAAGATTCCCTGCGTCGCCGGTCACCCGACCGATGTGATTTTTCTTACTTGCGATGCCTTTGGAGTCCTGCCGCCGGTCAGCTCGCTTTCGGCGGCGCACGCGATGTATCACTTTATTAGCGGCTATACCGCAAAGGTCGCTGGCACCGAGATGGGCGTGACCGAACCGCAGGCCACGTTCTCGCCCTGCTTCGGCGGGCCGTTCCTCGTCTGGCATCCGAGCAAATACGCCGAACTGCTGGCGGAAAAGATGCGCAAGCACAACGCGCGCGTCTGGCTCGTGAACACCGGCTGGGGCGGCGGCGGTCACGGCGTCGGCAAGCGCATCAGTTTGAAAAACACGCGCGCGATCATCGACGCAATCCATGACGGCTCGCTCGCGAAAGCCAGAACGGAACGCGATCCGGTGTTCGGCTTCGATGTCGTCGCAGAGTGCCCGAATGTCCCGTCCGAGATTCTTATCCCGCGCAATGCGTGGGCGGACAAAGCCGCCTACGATACCACCGCAAAGAAACTCGCGGCCCTCTTCAATAAGAACTTCGAGACCTATGCCGCCGGCGCGAGCGCCGAGGTCAAAGCCGCCGCGCCAGTGTCATGATGAAAACCACCTCAGGACGTCGCGGAACCAACGAGAAGCCGGCATCGGACAAAAGACTTGTTGCAGCATTGTCGGGTTTTTGCTCTTATCGCTTTCACCGTTTCTTAATCACTCATGAAAATACTTAGCGTCCTCGCCATCGCCGCCGTCCTGCTCACCTCCGCACAGGCCGTGCAACAACCTTCTTTTCACACCAAGGGAACGCCAACTGGCCGGCCGACCGGACCACTTAAGCCGGGCGAATATTGGTGGAAGCCGGAGCTCTCGCCGAGCGGTCCGCTCATGGTCCTGGTGAGCGTCCCCGAGCAGACCATGCACGTTTATCGCAACGGCATCCTCATCGGTCGCTCGACCGTGAGCACCGGCTCGAAAGGCCACGCGACGCCAGGCGGCGTCTTCGAAATCCTCGAGAAAAAGCAGGAGCACTACTCGAAGAAATACGACAACGCGCCAATGCCCAACATGCAGCGGCTGACCTGGACTGGCATCGCCATGCACTCGGGCAACCTACCCGGCTACCCGGCCAGCCACGGTTGCATTCGCATGCCGTTTGATTTCTCGCAGTTGCTTTTCAGCGCAACTGCGAAAGGTGGTACCGTTGTGGTGGGCGATGGCAAAATACCCGTGCCGTACCTTGCGTCGAATCCCGGTCTGTTGCTTGCGCCAAAAGATTTGACGTCCGCAGATGCTGCGTCCGCTTGCGAAAAGTGACTACGACTGGAACCCGGATCGCAGCGCCAGCGGACCGGTTACGATGGTGGTCAGCGCCGCCGACAAAACGATCTACGTCTATCGCAATGGTAAGCCCATTGGCCGCGCCCCGGTCGAGATCAGTGGCCGTGGATCGCTTGGCGATCGTGTTTACTCACTGCTCGCAGGCGGAACCGGTCGACAAAGCTCATTGGCTCCGGGCCGCGAGGCGCGCCAGTGGATGGCCGTGACGAGCAGCGGCCGCAGCGTCGATGCCGACAAGATCGCGTCGCGCCTGAGGGTCAATCCGGAGTTTGCGAACAAGGTTTACGACACGTTCGCGCCGGGCACGACGGTCATCATCACGGATAAACCAGTCGTGCGAAATCGCGCCAACGCCGCGATCCTGGAGGGTTGAGGGTTTGCCGCCGGGCAGATCCGGCTCGCGCTGAAAACACGCAGAGCGAAAAAGATCGCTCCCTCCGGCAACCGTGTGCGTCAAGATCCGCAGGCCACCGCCGAGCTGTTGCGCATTCTTAGCGGCTACGCGAATTAGTGAACCGCGGTAGAATGATTGGATGAACTGGCTCTTCGAGCTGCACAAGACGCAGCCCATCGCGCACACTCTCGGCGTAATTGCCGTCGTTTGCGTGGTGGGCATGGCGCTGGGGAGTGTGAAGTTTCGCGGCATCGGCCTCGGCACGGCGGGCGTGCTCTTTGCCGGCATCCTTGTCGGGCACTTCGGAGAAGCCGTCGATCACCAGACACTGGATTTCGTAAAAGAGTTTGGGTTAATCCTGTTCGTCTTCACGATCGGCCTCCAACTCGGTCCCGGTTTCTTCGCCACGCTCCGCCAGCAGGGGGTGAAAATGAATGCGCTCGCTGCGGCGATCGTTATTCTCGGGGCGGTGAGTGCGCCGCTCATCGGCTGGCTCGCGGGTTTCGATGCCGCGGCTGTGCTGGGAATTTTCTCCGGCGCGTCGACCAACACACCCTCGTTAGGCGCGGCGACGCAAACCCTCGGCATGCTCCCGGGCGTTGCGCCGGATCGCCTCACGCTGCCTGCGCTCGCCTACGCCGTCACGTATCCCACGGCCATCGTCGGCATCATCGGCACGCTGCTGTTGCTTAAACAAATCTTCCGCATCGATCCTGCGCGCGAGGCTGCCGACTTCGCGGCAAAGAACCGCCGCCAGACCGAACCGCTCGAACGCCGGACGCTCGTCGTCACAAATCCGAACCTCGACGGATTGCGCCTCGACGCGGTTCCCGGCCGCCTCGAATCGCGCGTCGCAGTCTCCCGCGTCCGCCATGGCGATGAAACGCAGGCCGCCACGGACGCGACCGTGATCCACCGCGACGACCGGCTCGCCGTTGTCGGCACGCCCGCCGGGCTCGACCAATTCGAGCGCGTCATCGGCCAGCGGAGCGACGAAGACCTGGTCATCGCTGAGACCCACATCACCTTCCGTCGCGTCATCGTCACCGAGCGAGGCGTGCTCGGCAAGACCGTCGACGAACTCGACCTCGACGATCGCTTTGGCGTCGCTGTCACGCGTGTTACCCGTGCCGACCTTGAGATGTCCGCTGTGCCCGGCCTGCGCCTGCAGTTTGGCGACCAGCTGCAAATCGTCGGCGCGCCTGCCGACCTCGACAAAGCCGCCGCCGCTGTTGGCAACTCGCTCAAGGAACTTAACGAAACCCACTTCATTCCGTTCTTCATTGGCATTGCCCTCGGCGTCGCGCTCGGCACCATGCCCATCGTTGTTCCCGGCCTGCCGCAGCCGATCAGACTCGGCCTCGCGGGCGGCCCACTTGTTGTCGCGCTCATCCTCGGCCGCGTCGGTCGCATCGGCCGACAAGTCTGGCACATGCCCGCCAACACCAATCTCGCCTTTCGCGAATTTGGAATCGCGCTTTTCTTCGCTGCCGTTGGCCTCGGCGCGGGCGCGAAATTTTTCGCCACCGTCTTCAGCGCCACCGGCTTGCAGTGGCTGCTGGCCGGGGCGTGTGTTACGGTTCTCCCGCTTCTGCTCGTCGGTACGTTTGCGCGCGCCGTTTTGAAGATAAATTTCATGGACCTGAGCGGGCTCCTTGCCGGCAGCATGACCGATCCGCCTGCACTTGCTTTCGCCTCCAACATTGCCGGCTCGGACGCTCCGACCGTTGGCTACGCTACAGTCTATCCGCTGACGACGCTGCTGCGCATCCTCTCGGCACAAATTCTTGCCATCGCCCTTTTCCAATGAGCGTACCCAGCCTCGGCGAAGCGCGCTTCGTCTCCAGCCAGAGTCACACGGTCAGCGACGACGTCCGCATTCCCGAGCGGATCGAACTCGACGCTGAGCCGGGATTGCAGTTTGAGCTGGCTGGGCCGCGGGCGAAGCTTTTCTTCGACGCGAAAGAGACGCGCGCGGGCATTGTGACATGCGGTGGTTTGTGCCCCGGATTGAACAATGTCATTCGCTCGCTTTTTCTTGAACTGCACTACGGGTACGGTGTCGCCGAAGTCCTCGGTTTTCGCGGCGGCTACGGCGGCCTCGATCCAGCTTGCGGTGTGGAACCGGTAAAGATTACGCCAGAGTTCGTGGACGGCATTCATCAAAAAGGGGGCACGATTCTCGGCACGTCGCGCGGGCCGGTCGATACCGCCAAAGCGGTGGATAATCTCATCGCGCGGAGAGTGAACATACTCTTCACCATCGGCGGTGATGGCACCCAGCGTGGCGCTAACGACCTCTTCCAGGAAGCGCGCAAACGTGGCCACCCGCTCTCGGTCGTCGGAGTGCCCAAGACGATCGATAACGACGTTGGCTTCGTTTCGCGAACCTTCGGATTTTTCAGCGCGATCGAGGAAGCTGCCCGCGTGCTCGACTTTGCACACACTGAGGCGCGGAGCGTGGCCGGCGGCATCGGCCTTGTGAAATTGATGGGCCGCCACGCGGGCTTCATTACTGCCGGCGCTACCGTCGCCAACCAGGACGTGAACTTCGCGCTTATCCCTGAAGTGCCGTTCAAGCTCGACGTTTTTCTCGCCGCGCTAAAGGCACGAATGCTCAAGAAATCGCACGCCGTGATTGCCGTCGCGGAGGGTGCCGGGCAGGATTTGCTCAAAGCCAGCATCGAGGAGCGCGACGCTTCCGGCAACCTGAGACTCAAGGACATCGGCCCATTCCTGCGCGAAAAGATCGAGTCCTATTTCAAAGCCGAACGCATTCCGGTAGTGATGCGATATTTCGACCCGAGCTACCAGATTCGGAGCCGTCCCGCGAATTGCGAAGACGCGCTGCTCTGTGACCTCTTTGCGCGCCACGCCGTCCACGCTGCGATGGCCGGAAAAACGGGAGTCGTCATCGGTTTTCTGCACGAACGCTTCATTCACGTTCCGATCGATTTACTCGCCACCCACACCAAACGCCTCGACCCGGCCGGCGGCTGGTGGCGCTCCGCCCTCGCTGCCACCGGCCAGCCGGAGCGTCTCGCTTAGAACCCAAACCCACCGAAAGGCAACAGATCATGTCCGTCGAAATCCAATACGAGCCTAACAACATCTGCCTGCTCCGCATCAGCGGGGTTTTGAAGCGAGCCGAATTTGGCGCCGGCCAGAGCGCCATCGGGCAAAATATCGATGCCGGCGCGCAGCCGCGCGTGCTCGCCATTCTCGAAAACTTCGAGGGCTGGGAACGCGGCGCGGATTGGAACGATCTGGATTTTATTTTCTCGCATGGAGACGCGATTGCGAAGATCGCGATCGTCGGAGAACCGCGCTGGGAAGTGGAGGCGCTGGCCTTTGCCGGAGCTGGCTTCCGTCGTTCGCCGGTGAAGTTCTTCCCGACCAACCAGCTCGCCGAGGCGCGAACCTGGCTTGTCGCGTAGCCACAAATTATGGGAACAAGAGTTCGATTGGGAAATTCGCGGTTAAACACGATGCTACCTTGACTAGTCCACCGGATGGAGAAACCCTCTGACCCTCAAGTCACGGCAGGTAAGGAGCCGCCAAAAAAGCGATGGGTCGAGCCCGTCACCGCTGTGCTGATGGCTTTGGCAACGGTCGGCACGGCGTGGTGTTCCTACAAATCGGCGTCCTGGACCCGCCAGAGCAATCGGCTGATGAATGAATACAACTCTCTGGAGCGGCGCGCCGGAGTTTTGACTCTGCAAGGGATGCAGTCGGCCACAATTCACTCCGCGATGTTCATGCAAATGCTCGCAGCACAGGAGGCGGGGAACGAGAAACTGGCGAATTTCTACGTCGAACGTTTCCCGCCCGATGTCCGGAAGGCCTACGATGCCTGGCTGGCGCAGAAACCTTTTGAAAATCCGAAGGCCGACCCGCATCCCTTCGTTCCAAATCTCTACGAGGCGCGCGGCACGCGCGAGGCTGCCGAACTGAGCGCGAAAGCGGCGAACAACCTTCTGGTAGCTCGCCGGGCCGGCAATACGTCGGGACAATACCTCGCGAACACGGTCCTCTTTGCGACGATGCTCTTTTTTGCCAACGCCGTGAGCAAGTTCGAGCAGAAGCGCGTGCGTATCGTCGCGTTTGCCTTTGCTGTGGCGGTTTTCGCATTTTCCGTTGTGCGGACGGCGTTGCTGCCAAGATGACGACAATGGGCAAGACCAAGAGCTGATATGAATTCGTCCAACAACATCCGGACTGGTCTCACCGCAGAAGAAATCAGACAAGCCTTTCGCGACAACCTGCGTTGCGCGCTGGGCCGGCTCGAAGCTGTTGCCACCAAGCACGACATTTATTTTGCGCTTGCACTTACCGTGCGCGACCGGCTCTTCGAGCGCTCTGTCGAGAGCATGATAAATTACGGCGGGGCAAACGCGCGCCGGGTCGCCTATCTTTCGGCGGAATTTCTGCCTGGACCGCACCTCGCGAATAACCTGCTCAATCTTGGCATTACGGAGGCCGCGCGCGAGGCGATGCACGGGCTCGGCTGCGATCTCGACGAAATTCTCGCAGAAGAGGAGGAGCCCGGACTCGGCAACGGCGGACTTGGACGGCTTGCATCGTGTTACATGGACTCGCTTGCCTCGGTCGAGGTGCCTGCAATTGGCTATGGAATTCGTTACGAGTTCGGCATTTTCGACCAGGTCATCCACGACGGCTGGCAGGTCGAGGTTACAGACAAATGGCTGCGCAAGGGCAATCCATGGGAGATCGCGCGACCGGAAATCGCGTACCAAGTGGGGTTTGGCGGGCGCACCGAGACGCGGACGGACGAGCTGGGCCGATTTCGCGTCGGCTGGATTCCCGAGACGGTAGTGAAGGGCGTCGCCTACGACACGCCGATCGCCGGCTACCGCGTCCGCACCTGCGACATCCTGCGGCTTTGGAAGGCCGAGGCGGTCGAATCGTTCGACTTCGCCGCGTTCAACCACGGCGACTACTACCGCGCGGTCCACGACAAGATGGCATCCGAGAACATCACGAAGGTGCTCTATCCGAACGACGAAGTGGCCGTGGGAAAAGAACTGCGGCTCAAGCAGCAGTTCTTTTTCACCAGTTGCTCGCTTCAGGACATGCTGCACATCCACGCGCTGCTCGGCGGCAAGCCTGCGACGTTCCATCAAAAATGGGCCGTCCAGCTCAACGACACGCATCCCGCGGTCGCGGTCGCTGAGCTGATGCGCCTGCTCGTGGATGAACACGCGCTCGGCTGGGAAGAAGCGTGGGCCGTGACACGCGCGACTTTCGCCTACACGAATCACACGCTGCTCCCCGAGGCGCTGGAGAAGTGGACCGTCGATCTCTTCGGCTCGCTCCTCCCGCGGCATCTCGAGATCGTCTTCGAGATTAATCGACGCTTCCTCGACGAAGTGCGCGCCGCATTCCCCGGCGACGACGCACGGCTCGCGCGGCTCTCGCTCATTGACGAAAGCGGGCCGCGCTACCTACGCATGGCGCATCTCGCGTGCGTCGGCAGCCACACGATCAACGGCGTCGCGCAGCTCCACTCCGAGCTGCTAAAGCAGACGGTGCTGCGCGATTTCGCCGAACTCTGGCCGGATAAGTTCTGCAACGTAACCAACGGTGTCACACCGCGCCGCTTCGTGGCTCTGAGCAATCCCGGCCTAACGAAATTGATCACCGCGCGCATCGGCGACCGCTGGCTGAAGCATCTCGATCGACTGCGGCAGCTCGAATCGCTTGCTGACAACACCGAGTTCCAGCGGCATTGGCGCGAGGTGAAGCTCGCGAACAAGCGTCGGCTCGCCGCGCTGATCGCCGAGCGTACCGGCATCACGGTTGCGCCGGAGTCGCTCTTCGACGTGCTGGTTAAGCGCATCCATGAATACAAGCGGCAGCATCTTGATGTGCTTCACATCCTCACGCTCTACCTGCGCCTCAAGCACGACCCGCAGACCGACGTGCCCTCCCGCACTTTCATCTTCGGCGGCAAAGCGGCGCCCGGGTATTTCATGGCCAAGCGTATCATTAAGCTCATTACCGCCACCGGCGACCTCGTGAACAGCGACCCGATTGTGCGCGACCGGCTGAAGGTCATCTTCTTCCCCGACTTCAACGTGAAGAACGCGCACTTCGTTTACCCAGCGGCCGATCTGTCCGAGCAAATCTCCACCGCCGGCAAGGAAGCGAGCGGCACCGGCAACATGAAGTTTTCCCTTAACGGCGCGCTCACCATCGGCACGCTCGATGGCGCGAATGTCGAAATTCGCGAAGAAGTCGGAGCGGAAAATTTCTTTCTCTTCGGCCTCACCGCCGCAGAGGTCGCGGAAGTGAAAGCGAGCGGCTACCGCCCGCGCGATCATTACGAGCAAAATGCCCAACTGCGCGAGGTGATCGACTTTATCGCCGGCGGCGGACTCGCCCGCGGCGACACCGAACTTTTCCGCCCGCTCGTCGAGAATCTCCTGAACGATGATCCCTTCCTCCTCCTCGCTGACTACCAATCCTACATCGACGCGCAGGAACGGGTGAGCGCGCTCTGGCGCGATACGCGAGCATGGACACGCCAATCGATTCTCAATACCGCGCGCATGGGTAAATTCTCCTCCGACCGTTCGATCCGCGACTACTGCGAGCGGGTGTGGAAGATCCAACCCGGCTGGCGCTGAAAGTCACATTACGATGATGCAGACGGTCGTCTTCGACACTAAGCCCTACGACCGCCTCGGCCCGCGGGGCGCAAGCTGTCTGCACGTTTGTCAATGACCGCCTCGACCGTTCGTGCCTCGAAGCGCTGGCCGACATCACTGCGCACCAGGCATGTCTCACCCACGAGGCTTTGGCCGAAATCGCGCGTGTGTCGGTGGCGAAAATCTCCGCTTTTGCCAGCAGCCAACCGTTCCTCCCGGATGCGGTCCTGACGTAGGCAACGCTCAATTTCACCCGTCCCCGAAGCGCCTTTGCGCTCGCCGCCTTTCTGGCCGCGTTGAAGCAGCGGATGTTGATGAAATCGCACGTCGTTATCGCCATCGCAGAGGCCGCAGGGCAGGACTTGCTTGCCGCCGACGCGTCCGAGCGCGAAGCTTCGGGAAACGTGAAGCTCAAAGACATTGGTGCATTTCTTCGCGCGAAGATCGAGGCGTATTTCAAAGCCGAGGGCATCCCGATAGCCATGCGCTACTTCGACCCGAGCTATCAGGTCCGCAGCCGTAGCCCTGAGTGCGAGGACGCGCTACTCTGCGATCTCTTCGCGCGCAACGCGGTCCACGCCGCGATGGTTGGCAAGACCGGTGTTGTCATCGATTTTTTGCACGAGCCTTTTATCCACGTCCTGATCGAACTCCCCAGCACGCATACGAAGCGTCTCGGTCCAGCCAGCGGTTGGTGGCGCTCGGTCCTCGCCGCGACCGGCCAACCCGAGCGATTCTTATGAAGCTCATCCTGATACTTCCAATCACCCTCATCGCGACTTCCGTGCTGGTTCGTGCCGAAGTGGACACCGGCCGCCCATGCGGAGGCACGCCTTACGATTCCTATATGGGCCCGATGCGACAGACTTACGCGCGGCTCAGAAACGGGTCGCCGTCCATCAACGATGTGCGCTCGCAACTGCGAACCGCTTATCGCTTTCGCTACTACTTCGACGCGGCGCAGCCTTACACGCCGCAGCTTCCCGAGGTGACCGAGTCACGCCAGCAAGGGGACTGTAAGGCGAAATCGCTCTGGCTTCTAAGCAAGATGGACACGCGCGGCGTGCGCTACGTCCTCGGGAAGGCGACAACCCGTTCGCGCATCTCGCACGTGTGGCTGCTTTGGTCGAATGGCGGCACGTGGATCATCCTCGATCCAACCAACACGGCGGAGATCATCGAGGCCGATCGCGTCGTGGGCCAAAAGTGTATCCCGAGATACTCCTACAGCGGCAGCAGCGCCTACAAACACCCAAACTACAGTCAATACATCAACAACTGACCGATCGCCTGTCACGCCATGAAAACCTCGTTACTGCTCTTGCATATTGTCGCTGCTACGCTGCTCCGCTGCAATGCCCGTGCCCAAACCAACTCGCTCGAAGATCGTCCCTTTAAACCTTCCGCGTCCGTCGTGAAAGGCACCGTCGCCGCGCTTGCGGACTCGTCCGATGAAGTCGCCGCGCTCGCCGTGCGTGCGCTGGCCGACTGGCGTCAGGCGTCGGTCGCCGCAGACATTGCAAGACTGCTTGCGCCTGCAACACCCGAGGCTGTCCGCATGGAGGCGTTTCAATTTTTCGCTCGGCTCGGCGCGCAAGCGAAGCCACACGTCGTCAGAGGTGCTCAAATATGCCAGTGATCCCGACCCAAACATCCGCGCCGCTGTCCTCGCCGTCGTCTTCGCGGCGCAGGCGTCCGCGGAAAATGTGGGCGCCATTCGACCACTGCTCAACGACTCGCGCAGCGATGTTCGAGTCGCCGCGGCGAAGTGCCTCGGCCAGGCGGGCAAGGCCGCCGAAACGCATCGCAACGATTTGGTCGATGCGCTCGCCACCTCGGGCAGTCCGGAATTCAAGGCCGCGGTGCTGCACGCGCTCGCGCAAATCGGCGGGCTGACCGTGCGCGGACGTTGACGCGATTACGTTCCATTGATCCGCGATCATGATGCCGAGGTACGCATTGCCGCGTGGGCGGTCGACAGTGAATGGGCTCGACGCCGCGAAGGCAGCGGGCGCGATCACCGACGAGAAGAGAGAAGTCGTTGAGCGAGGCTCTGCTCGCGCAGTTCCAAATCGAACCGCCGGAAATCAAGGCTGCAATCATCGAGGACGCTGGGAAGAGCAAAGCCACCGCCGAAGCATCCGTTGCGAGACTCGTGAAACAGATTCGCACCGGCACACCTGAGATAAAGGCCGCCTGCGCTGCGCGTTCTCGGCAAGGCCGGTGACGCGGCGGTTGAACAGGTCTCACTCATCACAGAGCGGGCGAAAGATCCCGACTCCATCGTGCGAGCTGCGGCCATCTCCGCCCTCGGTTCGCTCGGCCCGGCCGCGGTGAAGCCCAACGTCGTGCTCATCGCCAATGCCCTGCTCGACGAATCCGATCTCGTGCGCGACGAGGCACTGCAAGCGCTTCCCGCTGCTGGCGACGCGCTCCGCAATTTCCCCTACAAAGTGCGTGACGTTTATCCCAAGGCATCGCCCGCTGTACGCGCCACGCTCGTGAGGGCACTGCCCATCACCATGCGCATCCTTGGCATGGATGAAGAAGCACGTCGGCCGCGTTCGTGTCGCGCTCACCGACCCGGATCCCGACATCCGTGTCGGGGTGGCTTTCGTGATGAGCCAACTGGGAGCCAAACTCGGCGACCCACTGCTGCCGGAACTTCTCGGCCTGGTGAAGGATCCCGAGGCATCGGTCCGCGGAGCCGCGGCCATTTCGCTGCGAGCCTTCGTGACCGACGACGCGTCGAAGCAAAAGTTCCGCGAAGCGCTGCGCCCGCTGCTCAAGGATCGCGACTCCCAAGTCCGGTGGGCCGCGCTCGATACCCTCCACGAACTCGACCCCGGGACGGATGCGGCACTCGTGGCCGAGATCGCCGCGCGGCTCAAAGACGAGGATCAGACCGTCCGCTCCGCCGCCGTCCGCGCGCTCGGCGCGGCCGGGGCTGCAGCGAAGCCGCACCTCCTCGACATCGTACGCTTCTTCAACGACGACCCGGCCGTACCTCCCTATGCCGCGGTGGAAGCAGTCATGCAAATCAGTCCGCTCACGCCGCAGGAACTCACGAGCCTGCTCTATCCGCTCTACGTCTATTCCGACCTGCGGCCGCTCACCCGTCTCGCTGCCTACAGCGCCTCCGGCGGCGAGCGCGACGGCTTGATGATCATCCGCTTGCTGGGTCGAAGCAATGCCCCAATCAAGGATGTGGTGACGGCTGACGACAAGGCACACGCCACCGCGCTGCTGCAAGATGCGTTGAAGGCCCCGTTGATGGACGAGAAGCTCAAAGCCGAGATCACTTCCCGCCTCGCCGAACTCACAACCAGTCGCTAGTCGACCTAAAAGCGCCGCGACCCGGGAGCGGTTGGTGGCGCTCCGTCCTCGCCACGACCGGCCGGCCCGAGGAGTTCAACTAGCACCAAACGTCAAAAGGAAAAACAGAATCGCCAGGCGTGCAGCGATTGTGATACCACCGGAAGGATCGTGCGTCATTCTATTGCCGCCACAGCAGCGCTTACCGTTGCGTTGTGCTTGACGCTCCGCGCGCAGGACCTTGAGCCGCGCGCTTACAGCAACTCGCCAATCGGCCTCAATTTCCTCGTCGCTGGCTATGGGTACGCGAAAGGAAGCGTGCTGACCGATCCCGCTCTGCCGCTGGACAACGTGACTAACGATGCACACGTCGGCGTCGTCGCTTTCGCCAGAAGCCTCGACGTGTTCGGCAAGTCGGCAAAGTTCGACATCCTGGTGCCGTACGGCTCATTGTTTGCCAAAGGTCTCGCCTTCGGCATGCCGCGCGAACGCTTCGTCACCGGCTTCGGCGACCCGGCGTTCCGATTTTCGATGAACTTCGTCGGTGCGCCCGCGCTGACGGCGGCGGAGTTCAAAAATTATCGGCAAGATCTAATCCTCGGCGCGAGCCTGCGCATTATCGTTCCGCTCGGACAGTACGACGACACGAAACTGGTGAATATCGGCAGCAATCGCTGGTCGTTGAAACCCGAAATCGGCTGCTCGAAAGCGTTCGGACCATGGACGATCGAGGTTGCGCCCGCCGTTACTTTCTACACGGACAATGGCGATTTCTTCGGTGGTCAGACACGCGCACAGGCGCCGATTTACTCCACCCAGGCGAACCTGATCTACACCTTCGCACCCAGTTGCTGGCTGGCGGTGAATGCGGCGTATTTCGCAGGTGGACGCACAACGGTCGATGGCGTGAAGAACAACGATCAACAGGAAGGGCCTCGTTTTGGCGCGACCTTCGCGCTCCCGGTGAATCGGTATCAATCCTTGAAGTTCTATGCCGCCACCGGCTACAACGCGGATCGCCACCATGACTTCGAAGTCTTCGGCATCGCGTGGCAATACCGCTGGGGTGGTGGCTTTTGAACGAAGCAGGCGGACGCCTGCCCTTTCCTATGCGCCCATCGGGGTCAGGTTGTAGCAGCGCGCCAGGTCGTTGATACTCGCGCGCAAAGCAGTCCAGAGGCGTTGTGCCTGGCCGTCATTACTCCCCTTCCCCACCACCTGATTAACGCGGCGCGCGCTGTCCATGACCTGCTCCATTTGCACTTTCGTCTCCAGATAATTCGCCGTTGTATCGAACTTGCGCCGCAGACGGTTTGTCGTGCGATTCAGATCGTCCATGGCATTCTGAAGGTCGTCTTTTGATTGCCCAGCTTGATCCTTCCGCGCATCCTTGTTCGCGGAGTTTGCACCCTGGCCGCGCTTTGCTGCTCCGCTGCTCTTCGCCGATCCGGCCTGATCCTTGGCGTTTTCCCCGCGGCTGGTCAGATACTTCTCGAAATCATCCACGCCGTTTTCCACTTTGCGGATGCTGTCAGCCACCTGAGCCTTTGAAAATGGATTTGTCTCGGCAAACGTGATTGTGAAAAAGCTGACAGCGGAAAAGATCGCTGTGCAACAAAGTACAGTTCGTATTCTCAAGCGCATATCTGAACCTCCTGACAAAAGTTAATCTACTTTTATAGGTCGTTGCAGTGAGATGTCAAACCGCATATTTGCGACAGGGCATCAATCGCAAACATCCCACCGCCTTACGCGCGGATTCGGCGACACAGACGAGCCAGAAAGTAATCGAGTGGCCGGTCTTCTACCCGCCCACGCCCTGTCAGAAGAACCGGGCGGGTCTTCTGGCGAGTAATCTTCATTGTTCCCGTGCCGCCACTGCTACAAAGCTCTGAGTCCAGATTACAAGATCAAAACTTGCCTTTGCGTCTCTCGCCTAAAACATGCTGCGCTCTTTTCGCGTGGACATGGAATCAATCAACGGCCAGCACCGATCCGTCGCCAAACGACGCGGGCACACCTGCGGAGCGCATGGGATCGCGCCTAAACCTTTGAGTTTGCTTCGCAAAAGAGGTCAGAGCTAATCTCGACCGCTATTTCGCAAAGTGGTAGAAGGTTTTGAAGGTCATTCGACCATTGTCCGTTTCAAGAGAAAAGATCAGGCTCCCTTTGTCTTTGTCGGATGGCGTCGCTTTTCCGGTGATGACTTTGTCTTTTGCGCCTTTGTTATTCGTTGCCTTGCCTGTGAATTTCATTTCAGTTCCTTCCGCGAACTTTCGGACCGATTCATCTGGAGCTTCCAGTTTCAATGTGCCCGTTTCGCTCTTGAAGAAATACGGAAATACTTTGAGCTGGTAAGAACCAACATAGAACTTCCCCTGGTGAGTCAGCGGCGCCACGATCAGTCTGACTTTGTTATGGGAAACCGTAGTTGAGCTTGGATCGACAAACATCCTGCGTTTAACTGTCGCACCCATTTTTGGAGAGGACGCCACATCCTGTGCCTCCAGCCCATTGGGAAAAAGAACCAGGAAAAAAACAAGCGCCATGCTTAATGAAACAATGGCCTGTCCTCTTCTTTTCTTAGTGCCATCAATGATTTCGTCGCAAGTCATCTAGCCTCCTTTTGCGTATAATATGTGGAGTGCAGCACCTCAAGGCGCAACACCAGCACAGGCGACCGCAGGCTTTGGCGTCCAACGGCACACCGATATCGTCTGCTTTGGCAATAGCTTCTCATCCAATCGCTTGGTCCGGTCGCGCGTGGTTAGGTAGCATCAGATAATATGAGCAATCTCCTGTCTCATTCGCGCGCCCCCGGCGCGCCGACGTCGTGGTTTGTGGATTTTGCTCGGCTTGGTTGTGATCGCCCTGGTCGTCGTGGTTGCCGGGTTTTTCTTCGCCCGGCGGCAGATCGGAGAGTTTTTTGCGGGCAAACTCGCTGAGCGGCTTGCAGAGGACGGCGTTTTCATCGCTTGGAAATCCGCCGACTGGTTGCCGGGAGGGGGGATCCGGCTGCATGGGCTAGTCCTGTATCGTGATGCGGCGAGGCGCGACCGACTCGCACTGCTTGGCCTCGTCACGGCGAGAAGACCCGAGCCGTCATTTCTTCGCTGGGACAAGATGAACTTCAAGGCGGTGGATACGCAGATCGTGCTCGGCAGCGGAGCGGGTGAGACGAGACTAGAGCACTTGGACATGCTCTTATTCGTCCAGCCGGGGAAGGCGGACATGCCGGTGTGTCATGCGAGCCTGCAGGGATTGCGTGTCGAAGCGAAATGCGCGTTTTTGGCCTCGACTCACGCTGGAAATGCCGAGGCGGTTGCCGCAGCGAGACAAGTGACGCAGCGCGAGGGCTTGTTCCGCGATGTGAATCTCGACTGGCTGAAGTCGGTGAAGGAGGGGCTGAAGTTTCAACCGGAGAAGGATGAACCGGTGCTAAGGATGGAACTGCATTCACTTCCGGACGACCGCGGCATGGAGTCCACGATGACGTTTGATGGCGCGAAGTTTCAATGGCGAGGGCAGCGGTGGGACTTCATGCAGGCGGCGGTGAAGATCCCCGTCGGCAAGAAGAATTCAAATTCACCGATCGAGTTCGATCATGTGCGCATCGGCCATGCGGGCCGGAAAGCGGAGATCGCCGGGGCATTCGATCCCGCCAGTCGTGTCATCCGCATCCGCAAATTTGATTCGGGGATCGACCTGCTGGCACTCGCGCGCGCCATGATGCCCGGTGCCGTCGAGGGTTTGTCCGCGGTAAGCACCAGCGGCGCTTGGTTGATCAGCGGTGCGGGAGAGTTCCCCGCGGATCACCCTGAGAACTTCCGCTGGAATGGCGACATGGCGCTCGATGGCGATCTCGTCTATGCGAGCGGCGAAACAAACGTCTCACTGCAGAAACCGACTTTTTCAGTGCTCGTGGAGGAGCAGGTGCTGACCATCTCGGACTTCAAGGCGGGTCTCTGGGAAGGGGGTCTCGAAGTCGCGAGGTTGCAGGTCCATCTGCCCTCGAAGGAGAAAAAACTGCGATATCGAAACGCAGCTCACACTCGACGGCGCGCGGTCGCAATCGATCATCAACAGTTTTAGCGAAGCTCGGACGCAGGCCGGCTGTCGTTCCGTTGAACTGGAAGGGCGCCTGGCGAATCAGCGGGGTGGCTGAGGTTCCGATGGATCACCCTGAGAACTTCCGCTGGAATGGTGACATGGCACTCGATGGCGACCTCGCTTATGCGAGCGGCGAAACGAACGTCTCACTGCAGAAACCGACTTTTTCAGTACGCGTCGAGGAGCAGATGCTGTCGATCTCGGACTTCAAGGCGGGCCTCTGGGATGGGAGTCTCGATGTTCCGAGGTTGCAGGTCCCTCTGGCCTCGAAGGAGAAGAAACTGCGAATCGAAACGCAGCTCACACTCAACGACTCCCGGCTGCAATCGATCATCAACAGTTTTAGCGAGGCTCGGAAGCAGCCTGCTGTCGTGCCGTTGGACTGGAAGGGCGCCTGGCGAATCAGCGGGACGGCAGAGATCCCCATGGATCAGCCTGAGAACTTCCGCTGGAATGGTGATGCGGCGCTCGATGGCGACTTCGTCTATGCAAGCGGCCAAACAAACATCGCACTGCAGAAACCAACTTTTTCCGTCCGCGCTGAGGAGCAGGTGGTGACCCTCTCCGATTTCAAGGCGGGCCTCTGGGAGGGGAGCCTCAATGTGCCGAAGATGAAGGTCCTTCTGCCTTCGAAGGAGAAGAAGGTGCGATTCGAAACGCAGCTCACAATCAACGGTGCGCAGCCGCGATCAGTCAGGAAGAGCTTTAGCGTCGGTCAGAAGCAGCCTCGTGTCATTCGGTTGAACTGGAAGGGCGCCTGGCGAATCAGCGCTGCGGGAGAGATCCCGGTGGATCACCCTGAGAAATTCCGCTGGAACGGCGATGTGGCACTCGGTGGTGACCTCGGCTACGCGAGCGGCGAGACAAACGTCGCATTGCAGAAGCCGACTTTTTCAGTGCGCGTCGAGAAGCAGGTGGTGTCGATCTCCAACTTCAAGGCGGGCCTCTGGGAGGGGAGTCTGATCGCGCCGAGGACGCTGGTCTATCTGCCTTCGGCGAAGAAGAAAACGCGATTTGAAACGCAGATCACACTCAAGGACGCCCGACTGCAATCGATCATCAGCAGTTTTGGCGGCACTCATCCGGAGCCTGGTGTCGTGCAATGCGATTGGAAGGGCGGCGGTGAATTTGATCTGGCGTCGCTCGCCGGTTCAGGCGCGCTGAGCATCGACGAGGCGGAGTTCTGTCGCATGCCGATTGTCGGTCCGCTGTATCGCGTGTTCGGGATACTGGCGCCAGGATTTCACAAGGATGAGCCATCCACGATGACCGTGAATCATCGGATCGCGGGCAGCTCGCTGTATCTCGAGGAGTTGAAACTCGTCAGCGAGCAGGCCCTCATCGAAGCGAGTGGCGCCATCGATCTTGCACGCGAATACACTCAGTTCACCGCGAGGGGGAGGCTGCGGAGACTCCCGGGGCTCGTCACGGTCTTGCTCACCTGGCTACTGGAATTCAAAGGCGAAGGTCCGGTGGGTAGCGCGCGCTGGAGCCTCAAGGGTCTGGCAGGCTTTCACCCGATCATCAACGCCCCGAAGAAAACCACCAGGACGGAGAGGGAGGCGGAGAACGAAGACGACAGGGCGGTGAAGGGTTTGATCGAACTCCCAGGCAAAGTGCTTCGGGACGAGTAATCGATCACGCGGGGTCGGTCGGCTCCGCCGGTGGATCGACAAACGACGCTTCCGAAGAGCACCTCCAGTCGATGCGCCTTCCGCCGGTCCAGCACAGACGATTCGCCGAGCCAACGAATCGGCGTTCACCTTTTGTTCTTCCGTGTCCCGGCCAGATGCGCCCTCAACCAATCGCCGGTGGGCTGCGTGTGGCCATCAGCGAATTTCACCAGGTAAGGTTTGCCGGAGATATAACTCGTGCTGGCAATTCCGGCGATGAAGTCATCGGTCGTCTTCACGCGGTCACCAGCTTTCGCGAGTTTGTCGCGTAGATGCTGCGCACCCTCGGCCGCGGAATACTCCGTGCCGTTGCGAATGAAGCGAACACCCGACGTTTGGACGAAAGAAATCAACTCATCGATTTC
The DNA here is from genome assembly GCA_963821915.1 of uncultured Verrucomicrobiae bacterium. GTDB lineage: Bacteria > Verrucomicrobiota > Verrucomicrobiia > Chthoniobacterales > UBA10450 > Palsa-1392. The sequence continues at coordinate 143,465 of CAWGFS010000008.1, read as the reverse complement.
CGCCTTCGTCTGCGGATCAAGCGCCAACGCGATCGCAGCCGTGAGCAGCAGCGTGAGAATGGAAGCAAAAAGCTGACGCATGAAATCGATTTTGGCGGGAGCTCAGAGCAGCCACTCGATCGGCAGCCAGCTTATCACTTGGACTTTGATGCGCTTCCAGAGACCGGTCTCGGGCTCGGAGTCGTAGCGGACTTGCTTGTTACCTTCGCGAGTCACCCAGACGAGGCGGTTGCCCGCGAGTTCGACGCGATACGCATTGCGGCCGAGATCGCGCTCGGCCGTTTCCGGCAGACGCCTCGCCAGCGCCGGACAGTTGAAGAGCACACCCATCTCCGTGTTCAGTTTGCTCGAGCGCGGATCGAGATTGTAGGAGCCGATGAAACCAATCCGGCGGTCGAAGGTAAACGTCTTCGCATGCAAACCACCAGTGCTCGATCCGGCCGGTTCGCGAAAGCGCCGCTTGAGCTGGGCGCCGGCGGTCGGCTTGATCTCATAGAGTTCGACGCCGGCCTCGATCAGCGGCTTGCGGTAGAGCTGGTATTTGGAGTGGACCGGCACCCCGTCGGTGGAAGCCAGCGAATTGGTGATCACGACCACCCGGGCGCCGCGCTGGTGCACGCCGGCCAGGAGTTCGACGCCCTGCTTCCCCGGCACGAAGTAAGGCGAGACGAGGAACAGCTCGCGCTTCGTTTTATCGACGACCGCGCGCAACTGCGGGGCGAGATGCGTCTCCGTCTTGTCGGCGGAGGTGGCCACCTTGTCCGGATGGTCGTTCACGATCGTGGCCCGCCCCCAGTAGTAGGGAACGTTTCGATTCCTGAGTTGCCGGGCAAATTCACTGTCGCGCAGGCTTTGCGCGTAGGCAGAATCAGCCGCGGTCTCGTGGTATGCGATGAGCGCTGCCCGCTGCGCGGCGAACTGCTCAGGCGTCGTGTTTTGTCGCGCCAGCGCGGCGATCGGAATCGCCGACTGGTTATTCCAATAAAGATCGAATTGGTCGGACACCTCCTTCACCACCGGCCCGATGACCGCCACGTCGAAATCGGCAAAATTCATCACCGCATGCGCCTCGAAATATTCGTCGCCGATATTGCGGCCGCCGACGATCGCGACCTGCCCGTCGGCGGTGAAGGACTTGTTGTGCATCCGCTTATTGATGCGCCCGAAGTCGGCGACCATGCCGAGCAACCGGGGCGAACGCAGGGCCACGGGGTTGAACATCCGCACCTCGATGTTCGGATGACTGTCGATGGCGAGCAGGGTGGCGTCGGAGGGCATCGTGCCGAGATCGTCGAGCAGCAAGCGCACGCGCACGCCGCGGTCGGCCGCGCGGAACAGATGTTCGAGCAGGACCTTGCCCGCCATGTCCTTGTTCCAGATGAAATACTGCACATCGAGGCTGCGTTGCGCCGCATCCGCCAGGGCCAGCCGCGCGGCCAAGGCCTCGCGCCCGTCCAGAAGTGTGTGGAGGCCGGACTGCCCCGGATGCGCTGCAACACGCGGACGCACCGCCGCCGCCAGCGCCGTGCCCCCGTTGTTTTTCATCGCCGTGGAAGGCGGGCGCTCGCCGCCCTTGGGAAGGCCGCCGCACGCACCGAGTGAAAGCATCACCAGCAATGTGCCGACGCATTGAATCGAGCGTTGGTAACTAGGAAGCATACATGGTGGTGGGTTGAGTATGAGTGGAGGGCTACGGACTGCTTGCCGCTTTGCCCGGCGTCGTCTCGCCGCTGAAGCGCGGGTTGAGGCAGCCGAGGAAGACGATCATCCACACGGCTAGGACGAACCCAGAATAAAGAGGGGCCGCAGGCACGTAATAACCAATCTATTTGTAAAGCCACGTCGCGCACAGCGAATTCTTACATGCAATCATTCACGTAGCGGCGCTATACATGAAGCGGAAATTCGACGAGAACATGCTGGGGCTTCACCGTGTTTTCCGAAGTTCAAAAAATTGGGGCGTTTGCGACGCGACCTTCGGCGGCGCATTTTCATCCGACATAGCCGCGAGGCGAGCACGATCAGTGGCACTTCGACGGAATAAGAAGCCGAGCGCTTCGATTGCGCTCTTCCTCAAGTGGTCGGTCCGTTCTGTTCTTCGCGTTCTCGCATGGCATCCGCCGATCGTCACAGCGGCCTTGCGTATTCGGTAATGTTCATGGGGTTCTTGCCGGGAAGGCAAAGGGACTGAAGCTTATGAAAGAGATCGTCAGCGTTATCGATTGAGCTTTATGAAGACGGTGAATGCCCCGAGCGCGGAATTTTCGGCCTGAAAATCCAGTTCCCCGCTTGCGCGTCTGGCCGGGTTCTCCCTCGCCGTTAGGCGCAACGTTTGACGGCCGCGGTGTGAATTTCGCGCTCTTCTCCGAACACGCGACAGCGGTCGATCTCTGTCTTTTTGATTCGCCGGAGGCGAAGGCAGAATCGTGCCGCATCGCTCTGCCGGAAAAAACGCATCAGGTGTGGCACGGTTATCTGCCGGATCTAAGACCGGGCCAAATCTACGGCTATCGGGTCCATGGGCCTAACGAGCCGTCACGCAGGCATCGCTTCAATCCGCGCAAGGTTTTGCTCGATCCCTACGCCAAGATTATCGCGCGGGATCTCGTTTGGGACGATGCGGTGCTCGATCCCGAGTGCGATACCGCCGCCTTTGCGCCACTGGCCCGTGTCGCCGATCTCGCCTCCCCGTGGAATGATGATCGGCCGCCACGCACGCCTTGGCACCAAACCGTAATCTATGAGTTGCACGTTAAAGGGTTCACAAAGCAGCATCCGGATGTCCCGGAGGAGCTGCGTGGCACTTATGCGGGACTGGCGTCGGTCGCGGCCATCGACCATTTTCGAAAGCTGGGTGTAACCGCGATTGAGTTACTACCGGTGCACTATCATATCGACGAACATTTCCTCGCGACGCGTGGCCGCTCAAACTACTGGGGCTACAACACGCTCGGTTATCTGGCGCCTGATCCGCGTTACGCCGCGAGCGGACCGAATGGCGCGGTGACAGAGTTTCGGGAGATGGTGCGCCAACTGCACGCGGCCGGTATCGAAGTCATTCTCGATGTGGTTTACAACCATACCGCGGAGGGTAACGAGCACGGCCCGACGTTGTCGTTTCGCGGTCTCGACAACTCGGCCTATTACCGTCTCGACAATCGGGGAAACTACATCGACTTCACCGGCTGTGGGAATTCCTTGAATGTCGGTCACCCGCGCACGCTCCAGCTCGTCATGGATTCGCTGCGTTACTGGGCAACTGAGATGCATGTCGACGGTTTTCGCTTCGACCTGGCCAGCACGCTCGCGCGTGAGCTCTGGGAAGTCGACCGACTCAGTTCCTTCTTCGATATCATCCAACAAGATCCGGTTCTTTCCGAAGTGAAACTAATCGCCGAGCCCTGGGACATCGGACCGCGAGGCTACCAGGTCGGCAACTTTCCCGTGCTCTGGAGCGAATGGAACGGGAAGTATCGCGATTGTGTCAGGCGTTTCTGGAAAGGCAACGGCGGCACGGTCGGTGAGCTGGCTACGCGGCTCGCCGGCAGCAGTGATCTGTTTGCAGACGACGGCCGGCATCCGAGTGCAAGCGTCAACTTTCTCACCGCCCACGATGGTTTCACCCTGCGCGACCTTGTGACTTACAACCAGAAGCATAACGAAGCCAATGGCGAAGAAAATCGCGACGGGACTAACAATAATGAGAGTTGGAACTGCGGCTTTGAAGGCCAAACAACCGACGCAAGCATCAATGCGCTACGGGCGCGGCAGCAGCGCAATTTCCTGGCCACGCTCCTCCTTTCACAGGGCGTGCCGATGCTTTTGGCCGGTGATGAATTCGGCCAGACGCAGCACGGTAATAACAATGCGTATTGCCAGGACTCGCCAGTGGCTTGGCTCGATTGGCATTTCTCCACTGAACAACGCGCTCTCTTCGACTTTGTCTGCGAGGTGATGCGCTTGCGTAAGGCCCAACCAGTCTTTCGGCGGCGCCACTTCTTCCACGGCCGGCAGATTCACGGACCGACGACAAAAGACCTTTACTGGCTCAAGCCAGACGGCACTGAAATGTCCGAAGCAGATTGGAATGCTCAACATGTGCGGTGCATTTGCATGGTCCTGCCCGGCGATCAGATCACCGAAACGGACGAGCAGGGCGAGCGCATCATTGGGGAAACCTTTGCCATTCTCTTCAACGCTCATCACGAGACGATCTCGTTCCGGCTTGGCGGGCGCCGGCGTGATGTGCAATGGAGCCGTGTCCTCGACACCGCTGCACCGGCTGCCACGCCCCGCGTCTTTAAGCACATGAGCGAGTTTCCTTTGCAAGCCCGCTCCCTCGCGCTGCTGCGCGCGGAGCTTCCTCAAATTTCTGCAACCACATGAGCACAAAAGAAGAATTATCCTTCGGACAAACCGACATCGTTCGCCTGAGCGAAGAAGACGCCGCGGTCGCGTTGCTCGAGCGCGCGGTCACCAGTTTATGGGATGTCGTCAATGAGTTGACGCGTCTTCGCCGTACGACCCGCCACAACTATCGTGTAACCATCTTCGGTTCTGCCCGGCTCAAACCTGGCACGGACGCCTATGGGAGTGTGAAGCAGTTGGCGGCAGAGTTGACGACGATGGGGTGCGACATCGTTAGCGGCGGCGGCCCCGGCCTGATGCAGGCGGCCAACGAAGGCGCACACTCGGTGGATCCCCAGGGCCTGCGCCGCTCCGTTGGGCTCAACATCGAGCTGCCCTTCGAACAGCAGGTCAATCCATTCGTTAGTCAGGCTTACGGGCACCGCACCTTCTTCTCGCGGCTCCATCATTTTATCATTTTGTCCGACGCCTTTGTGGTCGTGCCCGGCGGCATCGGCACGCTTCTGGAGATGTCACTCGTGTGGCAACTCCTTCAGGTTCGCAAACTCTACAACACGCCGCTCATCCTCGTCGGCAAAATGTGGCCCGAGCTTGTCGAATGGGGTCGCCGTTCGATGCTTCACGAAGGTAGCGAACTGGCCAGCGAAGTCGATTTCACAATCCCGCATTGCGTCAACACGATTGAAGAGACGGTCGCGTTGATCCGGGAGAATCGCGCCGCGTGGCTGGCTGGGCAAACGGCCCAGTAGTCCCATGCGCTTCAAGGGAAAGGTCTATCGGACAAAAACCTGCTTGGGCGCACCCTCCGTATTGCCTATCCGCCTGGCTTGGGACGAGTGGTACTACGCACCGCCCTCGACTGGAACAAGGACATCGAGGCTATCTCAGCAACTGCGGATGGGATCTCGACATTCCAAGTTCGGACCTATCACACGTTTCTCTATGGCAAACCGTGGTTAGGGCAAAATGGTCTTGCACTGGGCGGGCAAAAATCCAATGGTCGAAGAAACCTTGCTTTTCCCGGAAGAGGCTTTCCAAGGCAGGGTTAGAGGTTTGATATCACACACGAGATGAGATGGAATTTTTTCGCAGGCCCTGGCGAAGAACGGACCCCTAATAAACAGCACCGTGTTCGCGAGGTATTGGCCGCATGGCGGCTAGTGCGCTCGCCAGCATCCCGGCATGACTGAAACCCTTACCGCCGTCACGCGCCTCCTGGTTCTGCTATTTCTCGTCTCGAGCATGTCCGGGATTGGCCTGGGGCTAACTCTGTCGCAGATCATCGCCCCGCTCAGAAACGTGAAACTCATCGTCCTTGCGGTGATCATGAACTTCATCATCGTGCCGCTTTTGGCGGTGGTCACTGCACGGCTGCTGCGGTTGGATGAACCGTTCGCGCTTGGTCTTTTGTTGCTCGGGCTGGCGGCCGGTGCGCCGTTCTTGCCCAAAGTCGTCGGTATCGCCAATGGCGATATCGCCTCAGCCGTCGGGCTGATGGTCCTGCTGATGGTTGGCACGACCGTCTTTCTGCCGGTCGCTCTGCCGCTAGTGATCAAGGGTGTGCAGGTCAATCCGTGGAAGATCGCCCGGTTCCTTAGCTTTCTGATGCTCATTCCGCTCGTCGCCGGTTTGATCGTCAGGGCACGCGCCGCGTCCATAGGCGCGCGTGTGAGACCCGTCTTCGAAGGTCTGTCCACAGGCATCCTGCTTCTGGTGCTTGTCCTGGTCTTGGCCACTCATTTTCAAGGCGTGCTTCGCATTTTCGGCACGGGCGCCATCTTTGCCGCCCTGCTCTTTGCCATCTTCTCGGCGGCGGCGGGATGGTTGGTTGGTGGGCCGGAATTGGCCCAAAGGACGGTCCTTGGCTTGGGGACAGGACTTCGCAACATCCCCGCCGCGCTGGTCGTGAGCGTGCAAAACTTCAAGGATCCAAATGTGTCGGTGATGGTTCTAGTCACCACGCTTGTCGGGATCCTCATCTTGTTGCCGGTCGCGCGCCTGATCGGAAGGCACCAGGTCGGTACACTTTCGGAAAGCAAAGCCATCGACAGCAACTAAGTTGTCACCGGACTCATCAATCTCGCCAATACGCTCCCCGTCGAACGCCACGCGGCGTTGCACCAGGAGATCGATCTCCCTTGATCGGACGCTCGAGAAACTTTAGGTTCTACCAGAAGACCGTGTGCCCGCGCGCATCCCAGTCTCGCAGGGTCTCGGCGGCTCGACCGACATCAAGTCACCGAAGTGGGTCACTTGAAACGCAACGTTCCATCCAACCTTTACTGCCGAACAAGAACCACCAACTGAAACAACATCATGCCATTCGAAACCATTAACATTGAGGAAATCAACGAAGCCCGGCACAAAGCCATTGCGGCGTCCATCCACACAATCAGCGTCGAGGAGGTGAAGACGCTCGGCGAACGGCTCTTCCCGTTTATCGGTGACCCGTGGCGGGACAGGTTCTTCGACTTCATCGCGGAAAACTCCGGGGCCACATTCTATCACGCGGCGACACACGATGGCGTTGAACTTATCTACTGCCACGGCAAGGAGAAAGGCATATGGTTCATGCCTGGAACCGGCATGGGCCCGATGCAGCCGAAAGGGCTGGCGGCCCTCAAACAGATCGTTGAACGGCGCTAAGCCGCCGCTTTAACGCACTAACGTCTGTTCCTAGAACTTAATCACGTCGTTACAAATCGCGCGAAAGTCGGTCAGGGTGTCGACATCCCCTCCGTGCTGCTCGACGATTCGCGTAGCACAGTCGCAGCGAGAGACGTGCTCATGCCGCGGCCTAAAACTCCGAAGCTCCCTTTAACCGCAGCTCGGCTGGACCAGAGATCCCGCGCACGCAGTCACGAAGGCAAATGCCAGCCCTAACGACAGTGGTGCCGTGTGACACTCAAATGAAAAACACAGTGCTTTCGATCATCAGCCAGCGGTGGCGCGAACTCGTTGGCTTCGCTCTAATCTTCCGTGCCTTGGAAAGCCTGATCTTCGCGCCAGTGGCGGCAGTCACGGGAAAGTGGCTACTCGGCCGGACGGTGCTTGATAGCACGGCGCTGGTTTCCTTTCTACTCTCGCCGCGCGGGTTCCTCGCCCTCCTATTCGCCGCGGTTACCGCGCTGACCATGCGATTGATCGAGCACGCGGGATTGTCGGCGATTTTCTTTGGCGCGTTCGATGGCCGGAGAGTTTCACCGCGCGAGGCGCTGCGACTCGTCGGACGGCACCTGCCGATGCTGGTGCACGTATCCGCTCGCTTTGCCGGCTGGGGGCTGCTGACGCTGGCGCCTGTGCTCGCAGTCGCCGGTGTCTTCGCAGCACGGCTACTACCGCAGCATGACGTGAACTACTATTTGAAGCTGCGACCGCCGGAGTTCGTTGCCGCGGTGGTGGTGATCGGAGTTGTTACGCTGGTCACCGCGGCGGCGCTACTCTCGCTCGTAGTGCGCTGGCGTTGGGTGGTGCAGGTGGTGCTCTTCGAGGGACGGGAGGTGGGTCAGGCCTTTGCGGAAAGTGCGACTCTCACCCGCGGCCTGCGCTGGAAGTTGGCGGGCGTGCTGATCGGCGTCTCGCTCCTCTCGCCCGCGCTGGGATTCGTCGCGGCAGTGCTCGGTGGCGCTTGCACCTCGGTTGTGCTCCGGGTGATGGGAAGCGACGCGACGTCACTGGCGATCTCTTTCGGAGTGCTGCTCCTGCTCCGAACCATTATCGGTGCCGTCTGCACTTTTCTCGGCTCGTGCGTGGATGCGGGAGTTTTTACTTCCCTGTATCGGCGGCGCCGTGCGAGCGTTGGTGGTGAGGCGTCTTTGCCGGCCGCAGCCGGGGCCGATCGGGCCACCCCCTCACGTTGGCTTGCAGCGGCGTTGGTCGTGGGCCTGCTGACTTTCGCAGCGAGTGGCGCCTGGCTGGCCCTCGACGCAATCTCGAGCGAGCGGACGATTACCATTCATGCGCACCGCGGCGTGTCGACGAGGGCACCGGAAAACACACTCGCCGCCGTGCGCGACGCGATTTCCGCCGGCGCGGATTACGTCGAGACAGACGTACAGCTTTCCAAGGACGATGTGCTCGTGATCGCGCATGACAGCGATTTCTCCCGACTCGGTGGCGTAGCGAAGAAAGTCTGGGACCTGACCTACGACGAGATTCGCGCTATCCCGCTCGGCGGTCGCGCCACGCCGGAGTTTCGCAATGAGATCACACCGACGCTCGACGCGCTCCTAGTGGCGGCCAAAGGCCGCATCAAGGTGAACATCGAGCTGAAATACTATGGCAATCATCAGCCTGGCCTCGCGCGCAAGGTTGTCGAAGCGGTGCGCAAGCGCGGGATGCTCGATCAAGTAGTGATCCAGTGCCTCGAGTACGAGCCGCTGCTCGAAGTGCGGCAGCTTGCGCCGGAGGTGCCCGGCGGCTACCTGCTCTCGTTGAACGCCCGCGAGCCTTCGCGGCTGAAGGTTGATTTCCTTAGCGTGGAGCAAAAGCGGCTGGACCGCGCCTTCATCCAGCAGGCGCACCGCCGCGGTCAACAGGTTTATGCGTGGACGGTCAACACCGCCGAAGACATGCGGCGACTGCTTGATCTTGGGATTGACGGTGTCATCACCGACCAGCCGGCGCTCGCACGGAAAACTCTCGACGAATACCTCAGCCGTCCGAAACCCGAGCGTGGTGCACGCCAGGTGACGGCCTGGCTGGCTAACTAGAACCTACGGTGAAAAAATTCTTCACAGCCATCGCGTGTTTCATTCTCCTACAGCTGGGTTCCGACCTCGTTGTCCTAGGAGCACGCGGAGTCAGTTCGGTGGCCTAGCCGCTCACATCTTAACAAAGCTTCGATCACTCATATCGTGGGCCAAATTGTCGAGGGCGAAGATGACCAGGCGCTCCGGTCCGTGTTGCTTCAGAGGAGGAGCGCAATTTGTCAGACGGACCGCACGCCGGAACCGTCATCTCGATTTCCATGATGGGCGGGTAATCGGGTCACAGGTTTCCTGCGGCTCCGAAAAGCAAAGCATCCATGGCACTTTGATCTTGTTGGCGTTATGTCTGCCGCAAGCCAATCTCTTTCGAATCTGCTTCAGCCTATGAAAACAATCGCCTTGTTCGTCTTTTTCTCAGCGGCACTTACCGGTGTCTCGTTCGCGCAAGATTCCGCGGACAATTCACCTGAGAAAGCTGCCGTGATGGCCAACGATCGCGCCTACGAAGCCGCCTACGCCAAGGCTGACGCGAAAGCGTTGGCTGACTTCTTTGCCGAGGACGCCCAATACACGTCGGATGATGGACAGACCTTCGATGGACGCGCGGCGATCGAAAACAGCATCAAGGCGGCGTTCCAAACGAGGAAAGGAGCGAAGCTGGCAATCAACCTTGATTCGGTTCGTGTCCTCTCGGCCGAGGTCGTGATGGAGAAAGGTTCCACAACGGTGACGGAAAAGAATGGCGACACGAGCGGCGCGCAATACGCCGCAGTCTATGTCAAAAAGGACGGCAAGTGGAAGATCAGCCAGCTAATCGAGACTCCGCTGGCCGACGTGTCGCCGCGTGATCAGTTGTCGCCGCTCGCGTGGCTGGTGGGCGATTGGGAAGAAGCGGATAAGAGCGACGATCTGACTGTTCGGAGTCAATATGTTTGGGCGCGTGGCGGCAATTTCATTACCCGCAATGTGACGGTAAAACGAGGCGGCGAAACGACGCTGGAAGGCTGGCAGATCATTGGCTGGGATCCGATCGACAGTTGTATCCGCTCATGGACCTTCGATGACGAAGGCGGTTTCTCCGAGGGACGTTGGACCCAAGATGGGCAGCGCTGGTTGCTGCGGGAAAAGGGCGTAACGCCTGATGGAAGTCGGACAGCTGCCGACGATACTTTCACCAAAGTCAACAATGATCGGTTCACTTGGGAATCGAACAACCGCACTCTCGATGGAGACCCACAGCCGGGCATTGCTCGCATCGAGATCAACCGCGTGAAGGGAAATTGACATAATGCGCTCCGCGATTTGGCTTGTTTTTGGCGGCGCTAATCGGAGTCGCTATCGTTCTTGATGGCACCGCAGCGCTCGCCCGTGGCGGTGGACGCGGTGGCGGCGGCGGTGGACGCGGGGGCGGTGGTGGGCGTGGTGGTGGAGGCGGACATGGAGGCGGCAGCTTTTCGCGCGGCGGCGGGGGCAGCTATAGCGGCGCTGGACGCGTTTCACGAGGGAACTACGGCGGAGAAAGCAGTTACTCTCGCGGCGGTGGGAGTTCGGCGCGATCCGGGGCCAGTCGTGGCGGGAGTGACTTTTCTCGTTCCTCCAGAGGAGGCGATTTTGGTGGGAGCGATTTTTCCCGCTCCTCCGGCGGAGGCAATTTTTCCTCGTCCTACTTTTCCGGAGGCGACCTCTCAAGCTCCGTGGGCGCATCGCGACCCAGCGGCGGGCGTGTCCCATCGAGCGGCTCGCAACGTCCTTCGGCGGGCACTCATCCCTCGGGCGGCGGGGCGACCCAGTTGCCTTCGGGCAATCGGCCACCTGCGAGTCGTCCGAGCGGTGGAAAAGGAACTCTCCCCTCGCAACAACCGTCTCGCGGAACCAAGCCGTCCCGGGGGAACGCGGAAACTCGGCCGGGCAACAAACCGTCGCAGCTTCCGGCGAAAAGCTCCGGTAATTTTCTCGGGGCGGCAGCCGGAGTTGGGGCCGGGGCCGCGCTTGGCGGGGCAATTGCCAATCGCCCGAGCCAGCTCCCGGCAGATCGGCGGGGCGTTGGTGAGAGACCCACTCCGCCCGAACAGCGTCCGAACTGGAGCGATCGCTCGCAAAATCGCGACGACCAATGGCGTCAGCGGGTCGATAACCGCAGCGAAGCCTGGACCAAGCGGAGCGAACAAGGCCAGGACCGGCGTGACCAGTTCCAAAACAATCGCGATCAGCGTTGGGATAATTTGCAAAGCGGGCGCGATGATCGCCAGGAATGGCGCGACCAGAACCGAGAAGACTGGCAACAACATCGCGAAGACCTATGGGATTATCGAGCCGACCGTGCGGATGAGATCTGGGACAACGCGCAGGATTTTTACGATGACGTCTTCGATGATGCCTGGTGGGGACATGCGGGATGGGGTGGCTACTGGCCTGGCTATTATCCGCTCGATCCATGGTGGTGGTGGGGGACTGCCACTTGGAACTCGGTCGCGACCTATACCTCGATGCCACCGGAACCTGAGTACATCGATTACGGGATGAATGTCGTTTACGAAGGCGACACCGTTTACGTCGACAACAAGCCCGTGCCTGCCCAGCAATACAACGGTCCGATTCTGGAAAGCGCCGCAAGCGTCGAACAACCGCCGCCGCCCCTGCCGCCGCCCGATCCAAAACAACCGGGCGATTGGATGCCGCTTGGAGTCTTCGCCCTCGCGCAGGAGGAACGGGGTGATCCCGTCATGTTCTTCCAGCTTTCGATCAATCGTGACGGCGTCATCAATGGCGCCTTCCAGAGCACGCTCACCGGCGATAGCCACCCGGTCGCCGGAAAGGTGGATAAGACGAGTCAGCGCGCGGCCTGGCGCGTTGGCGATAATGGCAAAACGATCTATGAGACGAGCCTGGCGAACCTGACCCAGGATGTTTCGCCGCTCGCGATTCATTTCGACGCCAACCGCACCCAGACGTGGCTGCTGGTGCGCATGCCTCAGCCAGCACCAGCTGGCCAGCCGCAAAAACTTCCCGAAGCCCCAAAAGCTCCGCCACCGCTCAGAACTGCGAAAAGCAGCTAGGCGGCTCACGTTACCTTTCGAAACTGAGCTTTTCTCGTTAGGCAAGGCGTGGGTGGCAAAACGGATTTCACAACCTGCATTTTCAACTTGGACCGGGATAAACAGACGTGGGTTCTTTTCGGCGGGTTGAGCTATGTTCCTCGTCATCGCCATTTCCATCGTGCCCGTCTTTCTCCACGGCCTATTCCAGATTGGCAACAGCGCCAACCCAACCAAACATCATGCTATTCGAAAGCATAAACATTGAGGAAATCACGGAAACCCGGCGGAAAGCCATCGCCGCATCTTGAGGGATAGCTCATTATCTTGGCTGATTTGACGTTCTTGCAGCGTCTCTTCTTTTGAGATAGAGGGCAGGAGTGCGTTTTAGACCGGCGCACTTTCCGCCATGGCGTACGAACCGATCGAAAACTATGGAGTGATTGGAGACCTGCAAACGATCGCTCTCGTCGGGATGAACGGGTCGATCGATTTCATGTGCTTTCCGCACTTTGATTCGCCTTCGATTTTCGCGGCCTTACTCGATGATCGAAAGGGCGGCCGCTTTCAGCTCGCGCCCGTCCTCAAGGGAGAGCGCCGCAAGCAAATGTATTTCCCCGATACAAATATGCTTCTGACGCGGTTTCTTTCGGCCGGTGGGGTTGCGGAGGTGTCCGATTTCATGCCGATTAAAACAGAGGGACACGCCCACCACTTGGTTCGGCGGGCCAAAACGGTACGCGGCGAGTTGAGCTTCCGCATGATCTGCGCGCCGGCATTCGATTACGGGCGTGCCAGCCACAAGGTCGAGATGCAACGCGGCGAGGTGCTCTTCACCAGTGAGGCAAGGGACGGTCTCGCGCTGCGATTGCGGACAAGTGTGCCTGTGAAAATCGAGAACGGCGCGGCCGTTGCCGAATTCAAGCTGGCAGCGGGCGAGACCGCGGCCTTTGTCCTGGAAAACGCCGCGGAAAGCCATGGAGGTGCGGGAAATCCGGATTACGTCGCCGCGGCTTTCAAAGAGACAATGAACTTCTGGCGGGGATGGGTTCGCAAATCTTCCTACAAAGGCCGCTGGCGCGAGATGGTGAATCGGTCGGCGCTCGCTCTCAAACTTCTGACTTATGCGCCGACCGGCGCCGTCGTCGCCGCGCCGACTTTCGGCTTGCCCGAGGAAATCGGAGGCGGACGCAACTGGGACTACCGATTTACCTGGATCCGCGACGCTTCATTCACGGTCTACGGTTTGATGCGTCTCGGCTATACCGAGGAGGCGGCCGCGTTCATGAACTGGATCGAGGATCGCTGCCACGATTGTAGCCCGGATGGCGCTTTACAGATCATGTACGGCCTGGATGGGCGCCGCGAGCTGATCGAAGAAACGCTGCCGCATTGGGAAGGTTACGCCGGCTCCTCTCCGGTTCGGATCGGCAATGGCGCCGCCGGGCAATTGCAGCTCGATATCTACGGCGAACTGATGGATTCGGTCTACATCTACAACAAATTCGGCCAGCCGATCTCCTACGATCTCTGGCAAAGTCTCGTCCGGGTGACGGACTGGCTCTGTGCCAATTGGCAGCAGCCCGACGAAGGCATTTGGGAAGTGCGCGGCGGACGACAAGAATTCCTTTACTCACGGTTAATGGCGTGGGTAGCGGTGGATCGCGCGGTCCGGCTATCGCTAAAGCGATCATTCCCGGCGCCGCTCGCACGCTGGCTTAGCGTGCGCGACGAGATTTACACCGATATCTACCGGAATTTTTGGAACGCCGACCTTCGTTCATTCGTGCAACACAAAGGCGCGCAAACCGTCGACGCCTCCAGTTTATTGATGCCGCTCGTGAAATTCAGCGGCCCGACGGATCCGCGCTGGCTCTCGACTTTGCAATCAATCGAAAAGTCGTTGGTGGTAGATTCACTTGTCTATCGCTATAACATCGGTGATGCGGCTTCGGATGGTCTCTCGGGCAAGGAAGGGACGTTCAATATGTGTTCGTTCTGGTTTGTGGAATGCCTCTCGCGCGCAGGTGATCTTGAGAAAGCGCGCTTCTTTTTCGAAAAGGCGATTGGCTACGCCAATCACCTTGGCCTTTATTCGGAGGAACTCGGTCCAAGCGGTGAGCATCTCGGAAATTTTCCGCAGGCGTTCACCCATCTGGCGTTGATCAGCACCGCTTACAACCTTGATCGGACCCTCTCCGGTCTGAAGTAAATTGTACGACCAAGCGGCGGGGAAGTTTGAGCAGCCACGAGTGCCGGTCTCGGCCGCAACCTTCGCCGTGGCGGTGTTCGTTTCCGCCGCCATCCACCTGCTTCATGCCCGCGGCCCGCGGCCTAACGACTTTCCTTTCGCAAACCCCGACACCGTGCATGGGACGAAGGTCTCATATCGACATAACCCGGGGCTTTATAAGCTAATTATTACTTTGCCATTAGAGGCGGCATTTTATGACTAAATCTGACGCACTGCCCCGGATCATCATCATGGGAGGTGGCATAGGCGGGCTGCCGTCTGCACGTGCGCTGAAGGAGGCGCGCGCTCAGGTGGGCCTTACCGACAGGTCCAATCATGATGTCTTTCAGCCGCTTCTCTACCAGGTGGCGACAGGTGTTCTGTCGCCCGAGCACATCGCTGCTTCGCTTCGCCAGGTGCTCAAAGAGACAGTCATGGCCGTGGACGCTAAGAAGAAGCTTTGCGTCGTGAAGGGCGGTCCAGTTTCACTGCCCTACGATTATTTCGTGTTAGCGACCGGCCTGCAGACAAGTTACTTCGGCAACGAGTATATCCCTTTCATACCGCAATGGAACTTACGAGGACTACCTCGGTCTGCGCGGGTTAAAACGCCTCGGCAAAAGGAAGTGGCAGGAACATGTCGCGGTTGGGGTGAACCGGCTGGTTTCCGCACTTCAGGTAAACGACGTCGTAATCGCTGGAGGCAATGCCAAACATCTGAAGAAACTGACGCCCGGCTGCCGACCTGGCGACAATGCCTATGCCTTTGTCGGCGGATTTCGCCTGTGGAAAACCGGGGACACGAAGTCAGCCACGGTCAGCAACCTTCAGGCAGAAAGTAAGGCAAGTAACACGCTCATGAAAACCTCGATAAAACCGCTCACCAAACGCCCGGCCTGGAAGGCCCTGGCGGCGCACTACAAAAAGTCCAGGGCTTTGCATCTCCGGAAACTTTTTTCCGCCGATCCGAAACGCGGCCAGCGCATGACGGTCGAAGCGGTGGGGCTGTTCCTCGATTACTCGAAGAATCGCGTCACCGACCAAACCCTTAAGCTCCTGCTTCGACTGGCGGACGAATCCGGCCTGCGGGAACGGATCGACGCCATGTTTCGCGGCGAGAAAATCAATATCACGGAGAAGCGCGCCGTCCTGCACGTGGCCCTGCGCGCACCGCGCGGCGCATCCATTATGGTGGATGGCAAGAACGTCGTGCCCGAAGTCCACGCCGTGCTCGACAAAATGGCGGACTTCTCCGAACGCGTTCGCAGCGGCGCGTGGAAAGGCCACACCGGCAAACGCATTCGCAACGTCATCAACATCGGCATCGGCGGCTCCGATCTCGGCCCGGTGATGGCTTACGAGGCGCTGAAGCATTACAGCGAGCGCAACCTGACGTTCCGGTTTGTTTCGAACGTGGACGGCACTGATTTCGTGGAGGCGACGCACGATCTCGATCCGGCGGAAACGCTTGTTCATCGTTTCGTCCAAGACCTTCACGACGCTGGAGACGATGACCAACGCCCAGAGCGCGCGCGACTGGTTGCTCAAAGGATTCGCTGGCAACGCGAAAGCCGTGGCGAAACATTTCGTGGCGGTCTCGACCAATGCCGAAAAGGTATCCGCGTTCGGCATTGATACGGCCAACATGTTTGGGTTCTGGGACTGGGTGGGCGGACGTTACTCGATGGATTCGGCCATCGGCCTCTCGACGATGCTGGCCATCGGCCCGGATAATTTCCGCGCGATGCTCGAGGGCTTTCACGAAATGGACGAACATTTTCGCACCGCGCCGTTCGAGAAAAATCTGCCGGTGCTGATGGGTCTGCTGTCGATCTGGAACAACGATTTCCTCGGCGCGCACACCGTCGGCGGTTTTGCCCTACGAGCAGTACCTGAAACGATTCCCGGCCTACCTGCAGCAGTTGACGATGGAGAGCAACGGCAAACACGTCACGCTCGATGGGAAGAAAGTTGATTACAAGACGTGTCCGATTTACTGGGGCGAACCCGGCACGAACGGCCAGCACTCGTTCTATCAGTTGATCCATCAGGGCACGCGGCTTATTCCGTGCGACTTCATCGCGTTCGCCCAGGCGCTCACGCCACTTGGGCCGTCACCACGACATACTGCTGGCGAACGTTTTTGCGCAGGCCGAGGCGTTGGCCTTTGGCAAGACAGCCGGAGGAAGTCAAAGCCGAAGGCACACCGGACTGGCTTGTGCCGCACCGAGTCTTCGAAGGCAACCGTCCGTCGAACACGATTCTCGCCGAGCGGCTCACTCCGGAAGTTCTGGGCAAGCTCGTCGCGCTTTACGAGCACAGCGTCTTCACGCAGGGCGTGATCTGGAACATTGATTCGTTCGACCAATGGGGCGTCGAATTGGGCAAGGTTCTCGCGCAGCGAATCATTCCGGAACTTGAAAGCAAGAGCAGCTCCGAAGCTCAAACACGACAGTTCAACGAACAATCTGATCCGTCGCTACCGGAAAATGAAGGAGAAGTCATGAAAACGATCGGCTACGACCAACCGCTCTACATCCTGCCCTTCGACCATCGCGGCTCGTTCGAGACGAAGATGTTTGGGTGGCATGGCGATCTCACGCCGGCGCAGACCGCCGAAATCGCCGCCGCCAAACAGGTGATCTACGACGGCTTCAAAGCCGCCATCGCGGCCGGCGTGCCCAAAGAGAAGGCCGGCATTCTGGTGGACGAACAATTCGGCGCCGCCATTCTGCGCGATGCCGCCGCGAGCGGTTACACCACCGCGTGCCCGGCCGAGAAGAGCGGCCAGGACGAATTCGATTTCGAATACGGCGTCGATTTCGCCAAACACATCGAAGCCTTTCACCCGACCTTCTGCAAGGTGCTCGTGCGCTACAACCCGGAAGGCGATGCGTCGTTGAACCAGCGGCAGGCAGCGAGGCTGAAACAACTGTCTGACTACCTTCACGACCAGAGTCAAAGCCGGTTCATGTTCGAGCTGCTCGTGCCGGCGGAGAAGGCGCAGCTTGATCGGCTCAAGGGTGATAAGAAGGCATACGACCTGGAGCTTCGTCCCAGGTTGATGGTCCAGGCCATCGAGCAACTGCAGGACGCGGGCGTTGAGCCGGACGTCTGGAAGATCGAAGGGCTCGACCGGCGCGATGACTGCGAGAAGATGGTGGCCGCCGCGCGCCGCGGTGGCCGCGACAAAGTCGGCTGCATCATCCTGGGCCGGGGCGAGGACGACAAAAAAGTGCACGAGTGGCTGGCGACGGCAGCCGGAGTGCAAGGATTCATCGGCTTCGCGGTGGGCCGGACAGATTTCTGGGAGCCGCTCGTGAGTTATCGGGCGAAGAAGATCACCCGCGAAGCCGCGGTGGCGGAGATTGCGAGACGCTACCAGGAATTCGTCGGCATTTTTGAAAAGGCCAGACCTGCCTAAGGAGAAGAATCAACCAACCAAAACAATCCATTATGAAGAATAATACAACGATGCAACTCGGAATGATCGGACTCGGCCGGATGGGCGCCAACATGGTGCGGCGGCTGATCAAGGACGGCCATCAATGCGTGGTCTATGACCGTTCAGCGGACGCGGTGAAACAACTGGCAAACGGAGAAGGCGACGGCGCCTCTTCGCTCGCGGACTTCGTGAAGAAACTCGACAAGCCGCGCGCGGTCTGGCTGATGGTTCCGGCGGCGGTCGTGGACAAGTCGATCGCCGATCTGCTCCCGCTGCTGGAAGCCGGCGACATCCTCATTGACGGCGGCAATTCCTATTACGTGGACGACATCCGGCGCGCGAAGGAACTGGCGGCGAAGGGAATTCATTACGTTGACGTCGGCACGAGCGGCGGCGTCTGGGGTCTGGAACGCGGTTACTGCATGATGATCGGCGGCGAGAAGGAAGTGGTTCAGCATCTCGATCCCATTTTCGCCACGCTGGCGCCCGGCATCGGAGACATTCCGCGCACGCCGGGACGCGAGAAGCTCGGCGGCACTGCGGAGCAAGGCTACCTGCATTGCGGTCCGAACGGCGCGGGTCATTTCGTCAAGATGGTTCACAACGGCATCGAATACGGCATCATGGCCGCCTATGCCGAAGGCTTGGGCATTTTGCAATCCGCCAATGTCGGGAGAAGCAAAGCCAGCAAGCCGATGCCGAAACGACACCGTTGCGCGATCCCGAACATTATCAATACGACCTCAACCTGCCGACATCGCCGAAGTGTGGCGGCGCGGCAGCGTGATCGCCTCGTGGTTGCTGGACCTGACGGCGAGCGCCCTGGCGGACGATCCGAAGCTCTCGCAATTTGCCGGCCGGGTCTCCGATTCCGGCGAAGGCCGCTGGACGATCAAGGCGGCCATCGACGAAGGCGTGCCGGTGCCGGTGTTGACGCACCGCGCTCTACGAACGATTCGCCTCGCGCGGCGAGGCCGATTTCCAGGACAAGCTGCTTTCGGCGATGCGCTTTGGTTTCGGCGGTCACCTGGAAAAACCCGCGAAGTAAAGACCACGCCATGAACGCATTCCCATTCCGATGCTCTGGTTTTCTTCGGCGCCACGGGCGACCTGGCTTACAAGAAAATCTTTCCGTCGCTGCAGGCGATGGTGAAGCGCGGACATCTCAACGTGCCGGTCATCGGCGTCGCCAAGGCGGGCTGGAATCTCGATCAGCTCAAGGCCCGGGCGAAGGACAGTCTCGAAAAGCATGGCGGACTTGACCCGGCGGCGTTCGAAAAGTTGTCCGGGCTTGCTGCGCTATGTGGACGGCGATTACAACGACCCGGCGACGTTTCAGGCCCTCCGCAAGGAACTCAGGTTCGCGCAGCGGCCGGCGTATTATCTGGCCATCCCGCCGGTCCTGTTCGGGACAGTCGTGGAGCAACTCGGCGAAGCCGGTTGCGCCGGGAAAGGCGCGCGCGTCATCGTCGAAAAACCGTTCGGCACGCGACCTCGCCTCGGCGCAGCGAGCTCAACCAGATTCTGCTCGGCGCGTTCGACGAGAAGCGCATCTTCCGCATCGACCATTACCTCGGAAAGAAGCCGGTTCACAACATGCTCTTCTTCCGCTTCGCCAACGCCTGCTCGAGCCGTTCTGGAACCGCGACAATGTGGAGAGCGTGCAGATCACCATGGCGGAGGACTTCGGCGTGCAGGGCCGCGGCGCTTTCTACGATCAGACCGGCACCATCCGCGACGTGATGCAGAATCATCTGTTCCAGGTGCTGGCCAACCTGGCGATGGAGCCGCCCGTCCGCACGGACAGCGAATCCATCCGCGATGAGAAAGTGAAAGTGCTGAAAGCCATCCCGCCGCTTGAAGCCCGAGGATGTCGTGCGCGGACAGTTCCGCGGTTACCGAGACGAACCCGGCGTTGCGCCGGATTCCAAGACGGAAACCTTTGCCGCCTTCAAGCTGGAAATCGATTCCTGGCGCTGGCGCGGCGTTCCCTTCTATATCCGCGCCGGGAAATGCTCTGCCCGTCACCTGCACGGAAATCACTCGTCCGGCTGCGCCAGCCGCCGACGATGTATGAGCGACTACGATCTGAAATCGAATTATTGCCGGTTTCGCATCAGTCCCGACATCGTGCTCGCCTTCGGCCTGAACGCCATTTCGCCGACGGACGAATCGGTGAGCGTAGCCGGTCGAACTGCTGGCGAGCCGTCATCCCGCCGCCGACGAAATGGATGCCTACGAGCGCGTGCTGGGCGACGCGATGGCCGGCGATGCCACGCTTTTCGCCCGCGAAGACTACGTCGAAGAAGCCTGGCGAATCGTTGACCCGGTGTTGAAGGCCGGCACGCCGGTCTTTGAATACGACCCGAAAACCTGGGGGCCGAGTGAGGTTGAGCAGAGAGTCACGCCGAGTGGCGGTTGGCAAAGCCCTATCCTGACGAGCCAGCAATCCCCGTGAACGAATGCTTCTCACGCCCGCAACCTGAAATCCGCTTCGCCACAACCGACTGAGCGCATCTTGCTTCCATGTCTGAGAAGTCCGCCGAATCACCCTGGAGAAAATGGATCGATCCCGTCGTGGCCGTTCTAATGGCGCTGACCACTTTGTCCACGACGTGGTGTTCGTACGAAGCCGCCGCCAGCACAAAATGAGCACTGAGCAACAAGGTGCCCCGGAAGCCACATGAGTAAACCAAGTCCCACGACGGACGAGCCGATCTTGCAGGAAGGGCCCGACTTCTCGCTCGTCCTCGGCGGTCCGTTGTATCAGCTCTGGCGGCGGACGCGGCTGGCCGGAAACACGTTGGATCTGCTGCGCCGCCGCATCGTCGTCCTGGCACTGTTGGCCTGGGGGCCGCTGCTGCTCTTGTCGGTCGTGGAAGGACACGCCTGGGGCGGAAGTGCAGCTCTGCCTTTTCTCTACGACATCGACATCCAGGTGCGCCTGCTGCTGGCGCTACCGCTATTGATTCTGGCGGAACTGGTCGTCCACCAGCGAATGCGCCCGCTGGTGGGACAGTTTCTGTCGCGCGGCCTGATCCCGGATGCGGCGCGAACGAAGTTCGACGCGGCCGTAACGGCGGCCATGCGCCTGCGCAATTCCGTCGCCGCGGAGGTGTTCATCATCGCGTTCGTCTATGTCGTGGGCGTCGGCATCATCTGGCGCACCCATTTCGCGCCCGACGTGGCGACCTGGCATGGCGTAGGCAGGGGCGGAAAATTCCAGCCCTCGCTCGCCGGCTGGTGGCTGGGCTGCGTGAGCTTGCCGATCTTCCAATTCCTGCTCCTGCGGTGGTATTTTCGGATGTTCGTGTGGGCGCGTTTCCTCTGGCAGGTGTCGCGCCTCGAACTCAGCTTCATGCCAATGCATCCCGACCGCTGCGGCGGGCTGAGCTTCCTCGCGCTGGTCAGTCAGGCGTTCGCACCGGTGCTGGTCGCCCAAGGCGTGGTGCTCGCTGGGTCGATAGCCAACAAGATATTTTTCGCGAGCGCGAAGCTGCCCGCCTTCAAACTGGAAATCATCGGGCTGGTGGCGGTGATGCTGTTCGCCGTCCTCGGGCCGATGCTGGTCTTCCTGCCGCAACTCGCCGCCGCCCGGCGCAAGGGCCTGCGCGAATACGGCAGCCTCGCGCAACGTTACGCGCGTGAGTTCGACCATAAGTGGCTGCGCGGCGGTGCGCCCGCGGACGAGCCGCTGCTCGGCAGCGGGGACATCCAGTCGCTCGCCGATCTCGGCAATAGCTACGCGGTGGTGAAGGAAATGAAATTAGCCCCCTTCAACATCCAGACCGTGCTGCAACTGGCGGTGATCACCCTGCTTCCCCTCGCGCCGCTGCTGCTGACGATGATCCCGTTGGAAGAACTTCTCGCGCGATTTTTGAAAGTCGTCTTTTGAGGTCACGATGAAACCACCCGCAGATGAAATTACTCCATGACACCTGAACAACGACGCTTCGACGAAGCCGCCAACCAGAATGTCTCAGCGCTGAAACGCCGGCGAGGGAAGTAAAGCGGCCGGTCCTATATTGCCTTTCACAACCGCACGCCGTGCGGTTGCAACTATACCGGCAAGCCGCTCCGCGCCGTCGAGGATTTGGAAGGCGCGCTCGAAGTTCGCAAGGGCGCGCGTGCGATCCCGCGAAACGCTGTTCGCGTTGCTATCCCTCTAAATGATGCAGAGCACTAGCCCGCTTGCACGGCCCGCATCGCCTCCTGAAAGGGCAGATAGAGATCCTGATGCTGCGCCACGCCGCGCCGCAGGACTGGTTTGAAATTGGCGATGTCGTTGACGTTAAGAATCAGATCGACGCTATGCACAAACGCGCTCATCGCGTCGTTCGTCGGGCTTCCGGTCGGTGAGGAGGACGACGAAGTGTTCCCGCCGCAGCGGACCGGCTTTTCGCACTATCTCGCGCAGGATTGGATTTTCGCCTGCGCTCGCTCCCTTAAAATTCTCGTAAACGACGACCACGTCGTAGCTATAGGTCGAGAGCTTAAGAAGAACGTCGTCTTCGAAAAGACCGAGGTGCATCTTGTAACCGAGATCGACCAACTGCGGCACAATCAATTTCTGATATTCCGGATGATCGACGCAGACGAGCGCCGTCTTGTCCCCGACATCGAAAGAATTGCTATCCTGTTCAGTGTTCATCTTCTTGCCTAACGACCGGCGCCGACGGGCAGATCGAGCCGCAAGCCGGTGGCGGCCTGGTTGTCGATCCCGCGCGTTTTCTGGATAAGATCGATCCCGCGCGTGATGCGTCCTTTTTTCGAGGCGAATAGGCCGGCGGTCTCTTCGCTGATCGTGCCCGCTTCGTAGGCATCGAGGATCGAATGGTCGAAAGTGATCCAGCCAAAGGGTGAGCTCGCTTCGATGATTTCGTAGAAGCTGCGATTCTCGGATTCGCCGAGCGCGATCGCTTCGCGGGTGCGCAGGTTGTGACCCATGATCTCGGTGAGCAGCTGCCGGCCGCCGTCGACCTTGGGCGCGAGCCGCTGGCTCACGATATAGCGAATGACTGTCGGCCAGACGCAGGCGCACTTGTTGTTCTTCCCCGATCGTGAAGAGACCGAGTAGCCGGTTCATCGATTGGCCGGCATCGACCGTGTGCAGCGTGCTGAGAACGAGATGGCCGGTTTCCGCGGCCATGAGCGCGACTTCCACGGTGGCTCGATCGCGCATTTCGCCGACCAGGATGACCTTTGGTGCCTGGCGAAGCGCGGCACGCAAGCCATTTGGATAATTATCGAAGTCGTGCCCGAGTTCACGCTGATTGAAGGTGGCCCGACCAGCCGGATGGATGAACTCGATCGGATCCTCCAGGGTCACGACATGGACCGATTGTTTCTCGTTAATCTCGTTCAAGATCGCGGCCAGTGTCGTCGTCTTGCCGCTACCGGTGGCGCCGGTTACGAGGACGAGTCCCGTTTTTTCCCGGGCAATTTCCTCAAAAATCGGCGGTAGTCCAAGGGCGGAGAGTGTCGGAATGACCGGTTGCAACTTCCGCATCACAATTGTGAATTGTCCCTGCTGCCGAAAAATGTTGACTCGGAATCGGGCCTCATCGTTGAGCGAGTAGCTGCAATCGCAGGAACCGTGGAGGAGAAATTCCTGCAGCAAGCGCCGATCTCCCTGCATAAGGACGAGCGCGAGCTGCTCGGTCTGGTAGGCGGTCAGCCGCTCGATTGGCGGATCGACCAAAACGGATTTTAGCTCGCCGGAGTCCTCGACTTGTAAGGGACGACCGACGGAGAAATTGAGATCAGAGATGCCGTCATGTGTCTTTAACATGGCGGAGAGGATTCGGTCCAGATCAGGCGTTCTCATGGCGAAAAATCCTACTCTTCGAACTCGTCCGGAGGCGGAGTCTTGAGGAAGGGGCGGAACTTCTTCTTGTCGATCGCCTTGTCGTATGCTTCCTCGGGCGAAATGCGCATCTGGCGCAGATGGTCCATGACGGCGTCGTCCAGAGGTTGATTGCCCTTCTTTTTGCCGACCTGGATCATGCCCGGGATTTGATGCGTCTTCCCCTCGCGCACGAGGTTCGCGATCGCCATGTCGACGACCAGGATTTCGAGCGCGGCGAGCCGGCCGGGCTTGTCCATTCGCTTGAAGAGATTTTGTGCGATGACCCCTTTAAGCGATTCCGCGAGCGTCGTGCGAATCTGGTTTTGCTGATCGGCCGGGAAAACGTCGATCACGCGATCGACCGCTTTGGCCGCGCTGGAAGTATGAAGCGTGCCAAAGACGAGGTGGCCGGTCGCGGCGGCGGTTAGCGCAAGTTCGATCGTCTCGAGATCGCGCATTTCGCCGACGAGCAGGATATCCGGATCTTCACGGAGCGCGCCGCGCAAGGCCGAGGCGAAGGAGCGGGTGTGAACACCAACCTCGCGGTGCTGCACGAGGCAATTCTGGCTGCGATGCACAAACTCGATCGGATCTTCCACCGTAATGACGTGGTCGTGCCGCTGCAGATTCGCGTAGTCCATCATCGCGGCCAGCGTGGTTGACTTGCCGGAACCGGTCGGGCCGGTCACGAGAATGAGGCCCTTCTTGAGGAGCGGGAACTTCTTTAAGACTGGCGGGAGGCCCAGCTCATCGACGGTCAAAATCTTTGACGGGATCAGGCGGAAGACGGCGGAAATACCGTATTTCTGCTGGAAAAAGTTGGCCCGATAACGCGCCACCCCAGGCACCTCGTAACCGAAGTCGACATCGGACGTTTCTTCGAAGACTTTGATTTTCCCCTCCGGCGCGATCTCATAGACCATCGCCTTGAGGTCGTCATTCTGCAGCGCTGGATAGTCGACTCGCACCAGCTCACCGTTGATGCGCAGCATCGGCGGGTTGTTCGTTGCGAGGTGGAGATCCGAGGCCTTTTCCTCGGACATCAGTTTGAAGAATGCGTCGATGCGGGCCATAAGGCGAATCCACATCAAAGCTAAATTGATGCCAGCGACGGCAAATTCACTGGAAGCCTCCGGCGCCAGGGAGAACGGCCTGGTTCGTTAGGCGTCAAGGACCGAGCGAATCTGCTCGATCAATTTTTCGCGGGTATAAGGTTTCGGGATGAAACCGTGCAACCCGCGGGCGAGCATGCTGCCGATTTTGGCCTGTTCGGCGAATCCGCTGCTCAGGACGACCCGGACCTTTGGATCGATGGCTTTGAGTTCATCGAAGACCGCGTCGCCATCCATCACCGGAAGAAAGTAATCGAGGAGGACGAGGTCGATTTTCCCGCCCATCTGCCGATAGATTTGCAGTGCTTCGATTCCATCTTTCGCCAGGATGAAGCGGTAGTCTTCGAAATCGAGAATCTCCCCGGTACACTTGAGAACGTCCTGGTCGTCATCGACCAGGAGAATGAGCTCGCGTTCGCCTTTGGGATTGAGAATGAGAGCATCGCTCGCGGTGTCGGCGTTGGCCGCGACTTCGCCAAGCGGAATCTTCGTAGAAACGCTCGCGCGGGCAGCGGACGCTGACGTGGCTGGAGTCGCTTCGCCGGGGCGGACACCGCCAGCCGTGCGGGCGAGGATGCGTGTGGTGATGCGATCGAAGATGGCCTGCGAGGCGCGCGAGGCCAGTTCGATCTGCTCATTGAGAGCGTCGAGATTTTCGCCCCCGCCTTTGCATAGACGCGCCATCTCGACCTGACGCGTCGCCTTTTGCAGGAACCCGTTCAGCGCGGTCGCGGTCGCGGCGAGCCATTTCATGTCTTCGTGATCGAGCATCCGTTGCTTTCCGGTTACGTTTCGTTTCTGTCGTCCCTGCAGGCCCACCAGACTGATCCAACGAGGCCGCAAAGAATAATAATGAAAAAGCTGAGAGAGAGCATGATTGGACCCGAGCGGATATGCACGTTTCATGCCCAACCCCGTACGAACCCGTCAAATGAATTGTCCCGCCGCGGAACGAACCTCCCGGCGCGCATAGGTAATGCACTCGACATTTAGGATCAGTTTCTGCGCTGGAGGTTTGTTTGCCGTAATGATCGGGCTTTGGCTCGCGCAACTTTGGCAGGCGGAAAAGCAGATCCGCCTCCATAGCGAGCACTTCGTCCAGCAACTTGAGAAACGAAATTGGTCGGCGGCGGGCGAGTTTATTGCCAACGATTATCACGACGACTGGGACCACGACCGGCAGGCGGTCCTGAATCGCCTCCGAATCGTGTTGCGTTTCTTTTCTTCCCTGACGATCGACCAAGGTAATCCTCAGGTGAGTGAGAATTCACCGGCCGGGTGGTGGAGCGCGAAGGTTAAGCTGCAAGGCAGCGGCACTGACTTCGCCCCGGAAATCATTAGCCGGGTCAACAGCCTGACGGAGCCTTTCGTGCTTCACTGGCGTCACGAAAGTTGGCGCCCGTGGGATTGGAAACTCGTTAGGGTGAGCAACCCGGCGCTGGAGATATCGGATCGCGATTTTTAGCGGCGCCCCCGAGGCCGAGGGCACCGAGCAGGCGAAACGCTTCTATTTCCCGAGAGCCTGGCGCAGCTCGGTCCTGGCTGATTGCACGTCGTTCGGACTGTGGTGGCAGAGCACGATGCCACGCAGCTTTTCCCCTTGGAAATAGCGCAGCGCGAAGCGGCCCTTGGCATAGGACCCAGTCAACTGCACTCGCGTCGCCGGGACGTTGAAGTCGCCGATAAAGTCGAACTTCAGTTCAAACATCTCTGTCCAGAAATACGGAATCTGTTCGTAGCGCTGACGCTTCTTGCCAGTGATGTTTGCGCCCACGATCAAGCCCTGCTCGCGCGCGTTTTCCCAATGGGTCTGTCGGCGCATTCCGCCCATCAGCCGGTCGGGATAAAAGGCCAGGTCGCCGACCGCATAAATCCCCTTCTCTTCCGTCTCGAGATAATCGGTGACCGGCGAGCCGTGCGGACCGGAGAGCGGCGTGTTGCGGACGATGTCGAGATTGGGTTCCGATCCGCATGCGACCACCGCGACCCCCGCCGCGACCCGCTCGCCGCTCTTGGTTTGAATGTTGCGCAGGACGGTCTTGCCCTCGAAGCCGTTCAGGCTCGAACCCATGAGCAAGGTCACACCGTGTTTCGCGAATTGCTCCGTCACCCAGGCCGCCGTCTCCGGATCGAGATAGCGATTGAGGAGCGATTGATGGCGATGCATGATCGCCACTTTCAGCTTGCTCTGGCGCAGGCTGGCCGCCACTTCACAGGCGAGC
Organism: uncultured Verrucomicrobiae bacterium; assembly: GCA_963821915.1. Taxonomy (GTDB): domain Bacteria; phylum Verrucomicrobiota; class Verrucomicrobiia; order Chthoniobacterales; family UBA10450; genus Palsa-1392. The sequence goes on along the minus strand of CAWGFS010000008.1, from coordinate 116,493 downwards.
AGACCGCCGCCGACTACGACGATCATTTTTTCCGAAATCGACATCTCGCGCAAAGCCAGCGCGTCTCGAGTGGTTCGCAAATAAATCACGTTGCCCAGTCCGATGCCGGCGACATGCGGCCGCACGGGCCGGCTGCCCATCGCGAGACATGCTTTCTTAAATTCAATTGTCTCGCCATTCCCAAGCACCGCCAAACGGCGATCGATATTGAATTGCGTCACCACCGTGCCGAGGCGCGTCTCGATCTTGTGCGCCTGGTACCAGCGATCATCGAGATGGGACAGCTTCTTCAAGGGCGCGGTCTTATCGCGCAAGAACTGCTTTGAAAGCATCCATCGCTGATAAGGAAGGAAGGTCTCGCCGCCAACCAACGTTACCGTCCCTTTCTTGTCATGTTTGCGAATGCCTTCGCAGACGCTCGCGCCACCGATGCCGCCGCCGATTATTAGATAGTCACGTTGAATCATGTCGGAAAAGCGGACGATAGAGAATGTGACAACCGGATGGCGAGGGAAATCTTGCGCCTATTTACAACACGGCCCGGCAGATGATCACCGAGGCGACGACCCCCGCGAAGTCCGCCAGCAAACCCGCCGGAATGGCGTGCCGCGTTTGCTTTATTCCGACCGAACCGAAGTAAACCGCGGCCACATAGAACGTCGTCTCCGTGCTGCCGTAGATCGTCGCCGCCATCAGGCTGACGATGTTTTCCGGGCCGAGCCGATGCACCACGTCGGTAAAAAGGGCGAGCGTCGCGCCGCCGCTCAGCGGTCGCATCAGGGCGATCGGCAGCAGATCGGTTGGGAAATGAAGCGGAGTCAGGACAGGTGATAACGCGCGAGCCAGCAGGTCAATGCCCCCGGCACCTTTAAACATGCCGATCGCCACCAGCATGGTAACGAGAAACGGAATGATTTTCAGAATTACACCGAACCCCTCTTTCGCTCCCTCCACAAACTCGTCGTAAACCTTGAGGCCGCAGAGCGCGCCATAGAGAATGAAAAAGGAAAGCAGCATCGGAATCGCCAGGAGAGAAAGCGCGCTCACGCTCCGCACAAAATAACTCGGCGCAGCCGCGGTCGGACCAGAAGGCAGGCCAAGCGCTTCAGGAAAAATCTGCCTAACGAAAAGCGCGAGAAAGAAGAGTGCCAGGAGCGCGAGAATTCCTTTCCCCCACGGTCGCAACGCAGCCCCGCTGTAGCTGGCGTCGCTGACCCCGGCCGCGCCAGTCTACGGCCGACTTCGAGATCGCCCGTTCGCTCAGCGTTCGTCTTCCCGCCGGCCGGGGTCACCGAGCCCGGCTGCAGGGCGCACCTCGCTTTCGCGAAACCATGGCAGTCGGCCCAGTAACTTGACCGAAGTGATCGCCACCGTTGCCGCGCACAGGGTCGCGAGAAGCGATGTGCCCACGATGGCCGTGGGATTAGTCGAGCCTGCGGCCACCAGGATCGCGATCGCGGTCGTTGGGATCAGTTGGACCGAACTGGTATTGATCGCGAGGAAGGTGCACATCGCATTGGTCGCCGTGCCAGGGTGAGGATTGAGCGTTTCGAGATCGCGCATCGCGCGCAGGCCGAGCGGCGTGGCCGCGTTGCCCAGTCCGAGCATGTTGGCCGCCATGTTCATCAACATCGAGCCCATCGCCGGGTGGTCGTTAGGCACACCGGGGAACAAACGACGCATTACGGGGCGCAAACCGCGAGCCAGCTTTTGGATTAATCCGGCCCGTTCCGCGAGCCGCATCACGCCCAGCCAAAGCGCCATGATCCCGATCAATCCAAGTGCGATCGTAACCGCCGTCTTCGCGCCCTCGAATGCGCCGTCGGTCACCTCTTTGAGATGACCGGTCCAGCCTCCGATCGTCACCGCGAGCAGGACCAGCGCAAGCCAGATGTAATTCAACACGCCTGATCTTTAACAGCGGTGCCCGCCGGGCGGAAAAGTTTTGTCATCGTTTTTCCCGGGTCGCATCCGTCGCGCTGCGGGATGACGAGTTGCGCGCAGATTGTATCTAGCGAATTACCGAATCTTTTTCCAGATCACGTCCTCGTTGTTTCGCCGGTCGATCAGGGCATCGACCTTTCCATCCACTCCGAAGCGAAAAAGAATCCGGCCTTCCACGCCTTTGCGGAAGAACAGATCGCCGGACTCTGGAAAGAGCTGCACCTTCCTTCCGTCCATCCGCTCCATGAACAGCTTCGCGCCCTCGGACGTGATTGTGGTCCTGCGAGGTGAATCGGGTGAAAGTTCATAACTCCCGGCATAATCGGGAAACTTCGCCGGATCCGCCTTCCCCACAGCCGGGTCTTCGTAGTATCGGAAGGCCTGGGCCGCGATGATTTGCCAGCTGCCGTTACGCTTTAGCCATGTGTCGATCTCGTGATAACGTGCATGCAGTTCCTGACCGAAAATGGTTTCGGTTTCATCCAGGTCGTAACTCAAGACGGCAGTATCAGCCGTGATTCGGCTCTCTGGGTTCCTGAGTTTGATCGTGCCGGAGTATCCTTTCGGCAGGGGCGTGATGTCAGCGACGAGCGCCGCCTTCTTCAAGCTGCGCCCCTTTTCATCGTGGTAAAGGCAATCGTCAGCGTAGTACTTTTTCCATGGAGTTGGATCCCCTGGGACGACGGCATCGAACAGCTCCTGCGTTCGCCTAACGAGTTCGGCCTCCGTCATGGTCGAATTTTCGCCAGGCGATGTTACCGGCGCTCCGACACACAGAAGCAAAGCAATTATTAGCCTATTTCTCATCGATTCGTTTCCTCCCCTCGCAGGAGCGAGGCGGCATGCCTGAGCGCGGATTCGCTTTTTCCACCGAGCATCCGCGCGATTTCCTCCTGGCGTGCCTTGCCTTTCACTTCGCGCAGCTCAGAGAAAGTGCGGCCCCGCGCCACCTCTTTTGTGACCACAAACTGGGTCGCCGCTGCTGCTGCGACCTGCGGCAGATGTGTGATGCACAGCACCTGGTGGCGGGCGGCCAGCGCGCCCATCTTCGCCCCGACCGCATTGGCAATTTCGCCCCCGACGTTCGCGTCGATCTCGTCGAAGACGAGGAGCGGGATGGCATCCTGGAGCGCGAGGACCGACTTGATCGCCAGCGTCACCCGCGAGATTTCGCCGCTCGAAGCGACTGTGCGCAATGGCTTGAGCGGCTCGCCCGGATTCGGCGAAAAAAGTAACTCGAGCGAATCCGTTCCATTGAGACGCGGCTCGTCGTTAGGCGAAAGCCGGGCTTCGAATTCCGCCTGCCGGAAACCCAGATCGACCAGTTGCTGCCGCACATTTTTTGCCAGCTTCGGCGCCGAGGTCTGCCGCACTTTCCGTAAAACTGCGGCTGCGCGTTCCAGCGTTTTCCTTGCGCTTTCGATCTCTCCCGCTAATCGCTCCAGCTCCGCGTCGCGCCCTTCAATCTTGCGCATTCGCTCCGTCGCGCGTTCTCCGAAGGCAATAACCTCGGGAATCGAGCCGCCGTATTTGCGTTTCAATGTCTCAATTAACGTCACGCGCTCTTCGAGCTGCGCGAGCTGTTCCGGATCGAGATCGAGTTTCTCCGCGTAACGATCGAGGGTGCGCGCGATTTCCGTCAATTCGATCACCGCGGTGGCGTGCGCCGCGGAACTGTCCGCCAGGCCCGGATCGATCTTCTCCAGCTCGCGCAGGAGTCGCTGGGTTTCGGCGAGCTGATTGAGGACCGCGTCGTCCGCCTCAGAGAGTTGCCGGGAAATGGAAGTCGCCAGTTCGATCAATCGCTTGCTGTTGCTGGCCAGCCGATAACGGGCATGGATCTCCTCTTCTTCGTCAGGCTCGAGTTTCGCCGCGGCGATCTCCTGCACCTGGTGCCGGAGCAGGTCGAGCTCCTGTTCGCGAACTGTTTCCGCGCTGCTCAACGCCCGTTCCTCTGCGACTAACAACTGCAAGCGGCGAAACGACTCCTGATACTCCCGCAGCGCCTCCTCCGCGTGCGCGAAGCCGTCGAGCAGGGCGAGCTGTCGTTCCGGAGCGAGCAGCGACTGGTGGTCGTGCGGCCCGTGGAGGTCGACCAGTTCGTCGCCGATGGCCTTGAGCAAGGCGAGTGTGGTCGGCGAGCCATTGACGAAATGCCGGCTGCTTCCGCCTAACGAAAACGTGCGTTTCACAATCAACTCGTCCTCGCAAAGCTCCACCCCCGACTCTTCGAGCCGTGCATTCAAAGCGGAAAAATCATCCCCCGTAAAAATCGCTTCGACCGTGCACGCTTCCGCACCGGTGCGGATAAGCGATTTATCCGCGCGCTCACCGAGGAGCAGTTGGAGCGCACCGATGATGATCGATTTGCCGGCCCCGGTCTCGCCGGTGATGGCGGTGAAACCCGGCGTCAGTTCCCACTCCAGATCCTCGACCAGCGCGAGATTCTTGATTCGCAGCAAACTGAGCACCGGAGCCATTGGGAGAAGTTGACAGTTGAGGGCAAAGGTTTGCCAGATGAAACTTGCGGCCTTTGAATGCCGTCCAGCCGCAACTCCGCCTAACCTTTCTCGGTACCGGTACGTCGCAAGGCGTGCCGATGATTCGCTGCGACTGCGCTGTCTGCCGTTCGAGCGATCCGCGCGACAATCGCACCCGCGCCTCGATTTATCTGGAAACGCCCGAGGGCAACTACGTGGTCGATACCGGGACTGATTTTCGCACCCAATGTCTGCGCGAAAATATCTGGCAGGTCGACGCTGTCATCATGACCCATTCGCACACCGACCATGTCATGGGCTTCGACGATCTGCGGCGTTTCGCCGCGCCGCGCGGCGGGCGCATGCCGGTTTACGCCTCGGCGGAGACGATGGCGGATTTGGAACGAGTCTATGAGTTCGCTTTCAAAGGGACGAATCCCTGGCCCGGTTACCTAAAACCGGAGCCCCATATTATTTGCGGCACTTTTTCGTTAGGCGAAACAACCATTACTCCCCTCCCCGTGCCGCACGGAAGCTCGGAAACCTACGGCTATCTTTTCGCCCGCCACGGCCGCAAACTGATCGCCTACCTGAGCGATTGCAGCGCTGTGCCTGACGACATTGCGCGCCAGATCAAAGGCGTGCAATTGCTCGTGATCGACGCCTTGCGGCACAAGCCGCACCCGACCCATCTGAGCATAGCCCAGGCGCTGGAGGTGGCGGAACGTGTCCAGCCGGCGCGAACTCTTTTCACTCACATCTGCCACGAGCTTCCGCAAAGCGCCGAGAGCGAACTGCCGTCCCACGCCGGACTCGCGTACGACGGATTGAAAGTCGATTTCCCACTGTGAGAGGGACGCTCCAGCTAACGGCCCGCTAGCCTAACGATCTACGGACCCGGCTTGGCTGGATGAACTGGTTCTGTCCGCCGAGTTTCGAGGCGGAAGATCGTCTCGCCTTCTTTCATCAGTTCGAGGCTATCGCGGGCGATCGTTTCCAGATAAGTCGGATCCGTCTTCAAGAGCGTTACTTTCTTGGTCTGCTGGGCGAGGATTGTCTGCTGTTCATTCAGCTGCGCCTGGAGTTGTTCGATTTCCGCCCGATTCTGTTGCAGTTTTTTGTAGGGCGGGAGGAAGAAACTGATGATGAGAAGCCAGACGGCGATGAAGAGCAGGACGCGCAGGACGTGGTTCATCTGTTGCCAGATGGTGGCCTCGCGTCGCGCCCGCAGATTGCCGTAGCCGGTGGCGTCCACTAACGCATCTTACCTCCGTAGACCGCCTTGTCACCAAGTTCCTCCGCGATGCGCAGAAGCTGGTTGTATTTCGCCACTCGATCGGTCCGGCAGAGCGATCCGGTCTTGATCTGCCCGGCGTTGGTCGCGACCGCGATGTCGGCGATCGTCGTGTCCTCGGTCTCGCCGGAACGGTGGCTGATCACAGACGTGTAATCGTTTTGCTTCGCCAAATCGATCGTCGCGAAGGTTTCGGTCAGCGTGCCGATCTGGTTCACTTTCACAAGAATGGAATTGGCCACTCCGAGCTCGATGCCCTTGCGCAGGAAAGCGACGTTGGTCACGAAAAGATCGTCGCCGACCAACTGCACCTTGTCGCCGATCCGATCGGTCAATTTTTTCCAGCCATCCCAATCGTTCTCCGCGCAGCCGTCCTCGATCGAGATAATCGGGAAGCGTTGGCAGAGCGAAGCGTAGTAATCAACCAATTCCGCCGCGGTCCGCTTCGAGCCGTCGGATTTTTTGAAAACGTAGGCGCCTTGCTCCTTGTCGTAGAACTCCGAAGACGCCGGATCGAGCGCGATAAAGATTTGTTCCCCTAACGAGTAGCCGGCCTTCTCGACCGCCGCCGCAATCGATTCGAGCGCGTCTTCGACCGATTTCAGATTGGGCGCGAAACCGCCTTCGTCGCCGATCGCGGTCGAAAGTCCACGATCGTGTAAAACTTTCTTGAGCGCGTGAAAAACTTCCGCGCCATAACGGAGCGCTTCGGGAAAAGTCGGCGCGCCTTTCGGCATGATCATGAACTCCTGGAAATCGATCGGCGCATCGGAATGCGCGCCGCCGTTGAGAATGTTCATCATCGGGACGGGCAGAACCTTTGCTTCGCTCCCGCCGAGGTAACGAAAGAGCGGCAGCCGCTCGGAATCGGCCGCGGCATGAGCGACGGCGAGGGAAACGCCTAACAATGCGTTCGCGCCCAGTTTCTTTTTGTTCGGTGTGCCGTCGAGTTCGATGATCTGCGCGTCGAGTTTCGCCTGCTCCAGCGCATCGAAGCCGATCAGAACCGGCGCGATCGTCTCATTCACAGCGGCGACGGCTTTGCTTACGCCTTTGCCGCCGTAGCGTTTCTTGTCGCCATCGCGCAGCTCCCACGCTTCGTGCTCGCCGGTGCTCGCGCCGCTCGGGACCGCAGCCCGCCCGAACCCGCCGCCATCGAGATGGACATCCACTTCGATCGTCGGGTTGCCGCGCGAATCGAGAATCTCGCGCGCGTGAATTCGGCTGATGCTGGTCGCGGACATATCGTTAGGGAATTAGCCGTTATTCGTGCGCAGCGCAATCCCTCTTTCGCGACCCGCTCTTACGGTTTGAAACTGGACTCGCCGCGGCGAATCCCTCCGGAGGGACGCGCTTCCGCGCGTCCAGGAAAAGACAGCTACGCCCGCCGACGATGCAACGCCGGGTCAATCACCGTGGCCATCGCCGACTCGTTAGGCAAGCGCTCCCGCCCGAGAAACTCGACCACCTTGGCGAGCGCCGGCGCTGGGTCGTGTATCAACCCTGGGTACTCGACTTCCAGCCACTCGATATGGGGTGCGGTCTGCGCCCATTTGCGCACTTCTTCCCGGTGCGCGCGCAATCCCCGCTCGAGTTGTTCAGGCTCCAGACTTGCTCCCTTGGTTCCCAGTCGCGTCGTCATTGCGTGTTGCGAAGCGACTACTTCCGCGATCGGCCGCAGCATGAAAATCACTTTGTATTGGTGTTTCACGGGCATGGCGGGCAGGAGCATGGAAATGCATTTGATCGCGCGATCCGCAACCGATTCGCCGTCGAGCAGTTCCGGCTTTTTCGCGATCTGTTTGATTGCTTCCCACTCGTAGTAACCGCGCGGGTTATCGACATCGGCGCCACGTTGTTTGTCGGTCATCACTGGCGGGCCGCCAGCCTCGAGCAGTTGCATCATGAGCGAAGTCCCGGAACGCGGCAGCCCGGAAACGAGAACGAACGTTTTGCCCGATTTCTCTTCCTCGGGTTTTGGATCGGGACGCTCCTTGAGCAGAATCTCGAGCCGCTCGGCGCGTTTCGGGATTTCGGGAAGATCGAAAAGCTGTTCGCGCTTCGGGTCAGCCTGTGATTGCGCGACGCCCGCGACGTTGAGTCAGACGCAGGACTTCGGCGCGATGAAAGAGCGGCTTTCTCCGGATCGCCGCCTTCCATCTTGTGAATCGTCGCGAGATAACGATGCGCATTCACCATCTCCGGTTGAAAGCGAAGCGCCGTTTCGAAGGCCAGCCGGGCGCGTTCTGTTGTCGCCTGATCGCACCAGCGCGACTCCGAGATTGAAATGCGCCAGCGGCAGCCGATGGAGCAGACTGACCGCGCGCAAGGCGTGATCGACCGTCTGCTGATTGTCCCCGAGCCGACGATAAACCGTCGAGAGCCCTAGGAAAGGCGCGCGCGTTGTCCACGTCCAGAGCGATCGCTTTTTCGTAGGCGACTTTTGGCGTTCTGCCACTGCAGCAGACGTGCATAGGTGTCGCCGATCTGAATGTAAATTCCCGGCAATTGCGGATTCATCGCTTCGGTCGCGAGCAAGGCATGCAAAGCGCCGCCGAGATCGCCGCGCAGCGAGTTTGATTCGCGCCCAGAGCAGTTTTGTCGCCGCCGTGTCGGGCTCGCCGCCATCCGCGATCGCGCAAAGAACTCGCTCAGCCTGGGCCAGATAACCGGCTTGAAAGTAACAAGGCGCGAGTTGCATGAGGAAACGATCCTCCCACGGTCGTCGCCTAACGACCTCCTCCAGGAGCGGACGCGCCTTATCCGATTGGCCTTTCCAGAGATAGGTGCGAGCCACGTTGTACTTCGCTTCGATCTCGGCTGACTCAGCGGCCTTCTCCTTATCCGCGCCCGGATCTTCGATGTAACCGAGGGCCGCAAATTGCTGCATCAACTCATCCGCCTGGGCGGGATCCAGCTGCGGCGCGCCGACAGTGCATACCGCTCTCGCCGTCGAACCTGTTCCCAACTCGGGATGGTCTTAACCTTCGGCAACTTCCTCGAACGCTTCGAGCAAAGGACGTCCATCCATGTCTTCGCCGATCGGCAAGGTCGAAAAGAGTCAGAACGGTCGGCGCCACATCGATCAGGCTCGCGCCGTAGATACGCTCATCGCGCCTGATGCCTGGGCCGGCCATGACGAAGATGCCGTACTGCCGATGCCAGGCCGCCGGCCCCGCCGGCTCGCGCGGCGTGCCGCGCGGTCGCTGCGAGCCGGATTCAAAACCGTGGTCGGAGCAAAGGATGACTGTCGTCTCGGGGCCGGCGAGCTCGAGCAGACCGCTCCAGCATCATGTCATGAAAGCGGTAGGCGCCGTTCACGACGTCTTTAAAAAGAGCGAAGTCTTCGTCCTTGATCCAGTCCAGCTTTGGCGGGTGATACGCCATGAAGGCGTGAGAGAAGTGATCGATCCCGTCGTAGTAAACCGCGGTGAAATCCCACGGCTCCGTTTCCATCAGGGCCGTCGCCACCGCATGGACCGAGGCGTTATCACTTAAGACCTTGGCGAAGGAGCTAAGCCGCTTGTCCTTCTTCTGGTCGATCTTCGCCGCGTCGGGAATGAAGGGCAGAATGTGCGCTTCGGTGAGTTCGTTAGGGAAAACCTTGAAACGAGCCAGCTTCGGCCCCTTTTCCGGCGGATGAATCGCTCCCTTCGGAACGACCCATCCTTTCTCCGGATCGAACTTCACTCCGCCGAACGCGTTCGTTACCACGTTGCCGTTGATCGGCTCGGCTGGATGACTCGCCCACCAGCCGATGACGTTACTCCGCAGGCCGCTTTGGGTGAGAATATTCCAAAGCGCTTTGCACTTACGCGACGTGCTGGTGTAAGGCCGGACGCCACCATTCACCGGGTCCGGCTCGATGAAACCGTGGATGCCGTGCTTGTCGGCAAACTTACCCGTCGCGACGGAGTTCCAGAGCATGGGCGATAGGATCGGCTGCAGCGTAGCAAGATTACCCATCACCCCGCGGTTGATGAACTGCATCGAGCGTCGGCATGAGACCCTCCTCGAGCAGAGGCGTGATATGTTCCCAATCAGCCGCGTCCCAACCGATGAGCAGAACCTTTCGTTCGAGAAATCTCGCTGGCGCGGTGGAAGTCCTACGCTGTCGAAAACGATTACCGGCTCGCCGGCGAACGACGCTTTCGCCAGGCGATCAGACCCACGCCTCAGTCTGCAGCCGAGAGAATTGGATTTCGCCTGAGCTGATCCAAGCTGGTCGTAGGCAGCGGCCTCGCGCAATGCCGAATCGTCCGTCGGCGAGCTCATCGCCCTGCAGTGGGCCCGTTAGGTAAACGTCTCCCATGTTCGAGCGTGAATGACGAGCCGAAGTGAATGCGCCGGGGTATCGTTGCCAGACGTCGAGATTTCGCGCTGGCATTGCCGGATGGCATGGCTAATCTGCCGGTCGTGTTTGGACGGATTGGAAGCGTCATGATTGTTTGCCTGCTGGCCAGCGGCGTCTTCGCGGCATCCACTCCGGGTGCCTCACCCAAGGCCACACACGCGGCCGGTTCTCCCTCCGCGAGCGCTGCGCCAACTGCTTCCGCTGCGCAACTTTCCCCCGCCGAGAAAGCACAGGCGATCAAGACTGATTCCGTCACCATCCCGACCCCGGGCGAGCTTTTCGCCGCACTGGCCAAACCTGCAAAACCGGATTGGGCCGGGCGCTATCGCGGGCCGATCGCGATGAATTACAAGACCCGCGCGCAGATCGCGCTCAACATCGGCGGTTTGATCGCCGACGGCTTCATCGCCGTCGAGGCCCAGGACACGCAGCAGGTGAAGAACATCGGCGGCGACATCGTGAAGATGGCGAAAGCGCTTGGTGTGAGCGAAAGCATCTTGTCCCGCGGAAACAGCATCAATCAATTCGCCGAGAACGACGAGTGGAGCACGCTGCAGGAGGAACTGGAGGCGACCCAGAACGAAGTGAAGGCTTCCATGCAGTCGCACCGCGATCAGGATCTTGTTATTCTCGTCAGCCTCGGTGGTTGGATTCGCGGCGCTCAGGTCGTCAGCGGCGTGGTGGCGAAGAATTACGACGAGAAGCTCGGCCAGGTCCTGCGCCAGCCGGAGCTGCTCCGTTTCATTCGCTCGAAGATCGCCCAAATCTCGCCGGACCTGCAAAACGATCCGCTGGTCAAGAGCGTCAACGATCAGCTCGGCGCGATCGAGCAGATTGTGGCGACGCCCTTCGGCCAGGCGCTTTCGGCGGCGGAAGTGACGAAGCTGAACGCGAGCGTCAACAAATTGATGCAGGACATCCAAAAGAAGGATCAATGATGCGCCGTCGAGCCCGCCATTGCCTAGCGATCCTTGCCGCTCTCGCCCTGTCTGCGCCGGCGCTGGCTGAGACCGACCAGGAGGTCGCGGCGCGGGAGGTGGCTCTGGAGCTGGCCGGGGCCTTTTCCAACGACGGCTTTAAGCTCCGCGATGGACATTGGGCCGGCACCCTCGCGCCGGGCGAAAGCAAGATCATCGCGGTCAATCTCTACGCCGGGAATGAATATTGGTTGTCCGCCGGCGCGACCGAGAAAGCAAAGAAGCTCACTGTGGATGTGTTCGACGAAACGGGCGCGCCGGTCGCCGCGGAAACATTTAACTCCGGCACGAAAGCCGCTGCGGGATTCTCTGTGACCAACAGCGGCCAGTATTTTGTCAGAGTGCGACTGGAAGAGGGAGAGGCGGCGGGAGTCTGCTTCCTCTACAGTTACAAATGAAGCTGCGCCGGCTCCTCCCGATCGCGGCCGCTTCTCTCCTGACGACTGGCTGCGAGTCTTCGAAGCAGCCAAAGATATTTTCCGGGACGACCAACAGTTGGTATTCGGTTGCAGCCAGCCAGACACCGTTTTACCGCCATGGTCCGCAGCAGGGAAACGGGCCCGACATGCAATTGCCCCGCGATTCGATCATGAAAGTGATTCGGCCCTCGTTCGGGTATGTGAAGGTGCAGTTGCAGGATGGAGAAAACGGCTACGTCGCGAATGAAGACATCCGTCCCGCTCCGGCGACTCTCGTCGCCGAGAAGCTCGCGCCGCCGCCGGAACTGCCGCCTCCCCCAACCGTCGCCGATCAGGGCGAACAGTTTCAGCTTAACTCCGATGACCCGCGTTTGATCGCTCCGGCGGAACCACTTCCGGAGGCGAGCCCCCTGCCCGAGTTTCGCTATTGACCGCTCCCTGCCGCTTCGGCATCATTGACGCGAACAATCGTTAGGCGAAAATTCTACCCTCCCACCTCGCGCCGTCTAGCCTGCCGAGGCACCTCCCATCTTGCAATCCACCTCTTCGCACCCGGTCGTATGCGCAAACTGCAACTGCGAGATCCGTCATCGTGTCGCACCGGATCAGGATGACAAGATCGCACCGGCGCCTACCATTTGGGCTAAACACCTCGCCTGGGTCGAGTATTCCCCCGCACAAGCTGCAGCTTTTCGTTCCAATCGCACATGATTTCATTGCAAATTTTCTTCGAGGGAAACGTCCAGGGCGTCGGCTTTCGCTGGTCGGTCAAACAAGTGGCCAAAGGCTTCGACGTCGTCGGCTGGGTGCGCAATCTGCCGGATGGTCGCGTCGAATTGCAGGCCAGCGGTGAGGAAACCGAGGTCCGCGCTTTCATCGCGGCAATCGGCCAGAGCGAGCTGCGCGCGCACATTCGCAAACAAACCGAATTCATCCTCCCCGAGCCGCCCGCGGCCCGCGGCTTCGAGATTCGCCATGACTGAGCCGGCGGTTGCCGTCCAAGGCCTAACGAAGGTTTTCCCGATTCCCTTCCGGCGGACGAAACTGGTCGCGCTGCGCGAATTAAATCTGGAGGTGGCTCCCGGCCAGGTTTACGGCCTGCTCGGGCCTAACGGATCGGGCAAGAGCACTGCCTTGAAGATTATTCTTGGTCTCGTCGCAGCCACGGCGGGTACGAGCAAAATCTTCGGCCGCGACAGCCGCGAAGTGCGGAGCCGCGAAGCAGTCGGGTTCCTGCCGGAAAATCCCTATTTCTACAAATACCTGACCGGCGAAGAGACGCTCCGCTTTTACGGAAAACTCTGCGGTCTCCACGGGCAGAAGTTGAAAGCGCGCACGAACGAATTGCTCGATCTCGTTCGCCTGCAGGATGCGCGCAATCGCCGGCTCGGTGGCTATTCCAAGGGCATGCTGCAGCGCATCGGGCTGGCGCAGTCGCTCATCCAGGAACCCAAACTGGTCGTGCTCGACGAGCCGACCGCGGGCGTCGATCCCGCCGGCTCGCGCGAAATTCGCGACCTGATTCTCGATTTGAAACGGCGCGGCATCACCGTTCTTCTTTCTTCCCATCTCCTCGCGCAGGTGCAGGAAATCTGCGATCGGGTCGGCATCCTCGCGCATGGCATCCTCGTTAGGGAAGGGCGTGTGCACGATCTGCTCGCGATCGAAAACCAAACCGAGCTCATCCTGGAAAACGCCTCGCCCGAGGTGCTCGCGCAAATTTCGGCGCTTTTGGACAAATCCAGCACCCATCTCATCGAGCAACGCCGGCCGCAGACCACGCTGGAGAGGCTCTTCCTCGATGCGACCCACTCTCCGCAAAAAATGAAAACCGCAGATTGCACGGATGACGGGGGATGGGAAGAAGAAGCGACGGGGCGGCAAAGCATTGGCGAAATCCGCGATTAATTCTTTCGTCGTGAAGCATCGCCCTTTCTCCTTCCTTCGGGTCGCAGCCATCACCGGCAACACCTTCACCGAGCTCGTCAGGCTGAAGGTCTTTTACTTTCTCCTCATCTTCGCCCTTCTCCTGATCGCCAATTCGCTCTTCATGGCCCGCCTTAGTTTTCAACAGGAATTCCAGGTGCTGAAGGATGTTTCGTTAGGCGCGATGAGCATCTTCAGCTCGCTTCTCGCAATCGTGGCGACGGCTCAGCTCATCCCGCGCGATCTGGAAGACCGCACCATTTACACCATCCTGGCCAAGCCCGTTCCGCGCTACGAATACCTCATGGGCAAACTCGCCGGCGTCCTGCTCCTCCTCGCGCTCAGCATTCTCGCCATGAGCGCGCTTTTTCTCGCCCTGCTTTTCGTTAGGGAACACATCCTCGCTGAACGAGACACTCCGCGCGACCGCCGGCCTCCGGCCCGAGCAGGTCCAGGAGGCGCTTCGCAGCCTCAAGGCCTCCGCCTTCAATGCCAACCTGTTTCCCGGTATCGTCATCATCTATCTGAAAGCGGCCCTGCTTGCCGCTCTCACCCTTCTCATTTCCACCTTCGCTTCCTCCAACATCTTCACCATCGTGGTGATGGTTTTCATCTATTTCATTGGCCATCTCCAGGCGACGGCGCGCGAATACTGGCTGCAGGATCACAGCGGCGGCTGGCTCGTAAAAGCGTTCCTCGCTCTCGTCGCTCTCGCCTTTCCCGATCTCCAGCTCTTTAATCTTGTCGACGATATTGTTGCCGGCACCGCCATCCCGATGACTCTCTTTACTCAGACCGCGGTGCTCGGCTGCGTTTACACTTCGATCTATCTTTTCTTGGCCTGGGTCGCCTTTCAGGGGAAGGAATTGTGATCCGCTGGGCCATCATTTTCTCACTTCTGCTCGTCTTCGGCGCGCTGCGCCTGTCGATCGAGGCCGCTCTCACCGAGCAACATCGCAGCGCCTATTTCCATCAGGCCCGGCTCGGGCTCGACCTGCGAGAACAAATCGGCCAGCTCGGTTTTCTCGCCGCCCTGAGCGGTTTTCGTTCGCTCGTCGCAGACGTGGCCTTCATCCAGGCACACGTTGCCTGGGAACGCACCGAGTGGGGTCGCGTCCTCCTCTTGTTCCGTGAAGCGACCACGCTGCAGCCGCGTTCCGTCCTGTTTTGGGATATGGCGGCCTGGCACATGGCCTGGAACGCCAGCGTCGCCGCCCTGCACGATCCTTTTCTGCCTAACGATGCTTTGCGTCGCAAGGCACAAGCGCGAATATGTCGCCCTTGGGAAAGATTTCCTCGAACGCGGGATCAAGAACAACCCCGACCGTCCGCAGCTCTACGAATCACTCGCCCGGCTTTATAAGGAGAAGCTCAACAACCACGCCGCGGCCGCCAGATTATTTGCGCGAGCCGCCGCCTTGCCGTCCGCGCCAGAGCGTGACAAACGCTTCGCCGCCTACGAGCTTTCCTACGCGCCCGGTCACGAGCGGGAAGCCTACGAAGCGCTCCGCAGCACTTTATGACCGCGGCGAGCACGAGCGCCTGCCGACCTTGCTGTACACGGCTGAAATATCTCGAACAAAAGCTCGCCATCCCCTTGGATGAGCGCGTCTTCTGACACATCATTGTAACTTTCTAGCGATGCGATTTGCCATTCTCAGCGACATCCATTCCAACCTCGAGGCGCTTGAGGCCGTGCTCGCGGACGCACGCGCGCAGTCCTGCACGCAGTTTGTCTGCCTCGGTGACGTCGTCGGCTACAACGCCAACCCGAGCGAGTGCGTCAAAACTCATCCAAGAGCTCGAGTGCCCGGTGGTGAAGGGCAACCACGACGAGCAGGCCTCGATCGTCGCCTCGACCGAGGCCTTCAACGAGCTGGCCGAGGAAGCGATCGATTGGACTCGCGCCCAGCTTTCCGCCGCCGACATAGCCTGGCTGGCCGACCTCAGCCTAACGAGGCAGGTGGGCGACTTCACCATTGTCCACGCGACCCTCGATAACCCTGGCCAGTGGGGCTACATTTTTAACGATCTCGACGCGATGGCGAGCTTTACCTGCCAGCACACCCCGCTCTGTTTTTTTGGCCACACTCATTGGCCGACCGCTTTCGTGCGCGATGATGACGCCGTCCGCCGTATCGCCGTCGGGCGAATTGTTCTAACCCCCGGGAAAAAATATTTCATCAATCCCGGCAGCATTGGCCAGCCGCGCGATCGCGACTGGCGCGCCGCCTACTGCATCCTCGACACCGACCGCCAGGTCGTCGAGCAACGGCGTGTCGAATACGACCTCGAGACCGCGCAGAACAAAATCCGTCAGGCAGGCCTTCCCGACCGTCTCGCCGACCGGCTGTCGGTCGGCCGGTAGGCCAAGGCGCTCTTCTGTAACTGTCACCCCGAGCGGAGCGCAGCGAGTCGCGCGATCTCTTGGAGTTTCCTTTAACATTTCGCTACCGGATCCTTCGTCCGCACCCGGGATGACGAGCCGATTTTGAAACCCGACATTTCCTCCATCCTCATCATCAAACCGAGTTCTCTCGGCGACATTGTGCACACTTTGCCCGCCGCCGCGCTTCTCCGCGATGCCTACCCGGAGGCCGAAATCACCTGGGTCATCAACCCCGAATGGGCCCCGCTTTTGCGGGGCAACAAAAGCGTCGACCATGCCCACATTTTTCCGCGCGGCGAGCTCGGCGGCTTTGGCATGTCGACGCATTTGCTCCCGTGGTTGCGCGCAACCGGACGTCTCCAGCCCGATGCCGCGCTCGATTTCCAGGGCCTCCTGCGCAGCGCGCTTATCGGCAAGATGAGTCATCCGCGGGAGTTCTACGGAATGAGCGACGCGCGGGAAGGGGCGCGCCTTTTTTATCAGCATACCGCGCAAGTCGATCGCAACGCCCACGCTGTCGAGCGCTACCTTTCGCTCGTTGAAACCTTCGGCGTGCCAGTCCGCCGCCCGTTGCGTTTCCCGCTCCCGACCGGTGACTCGATCGCGCGCTTCGATGAAGACGAACCTTTCATTCTCCTCCATCCCTTCGCGCGAGGGCAGAGTAAGTCGCTCAACGATTTGGCGGTCGAAGAATTTTGTCACGCACTCGCCCCGATTCGCGTCGTGCTTGTGGGCCGCACAAAACGCGAAATCCCCGTGCCTGACAATTGCGTCAACCTGCTCAATCACACCACGATCTTGCAACTCATTTGGCTGGTTCGCCGCGCGCGGTTCATCATCAGTGTCGACAGCGGGCCCGATGCATATCGCTGCGGCTATCACCGACCGCCTCATTTCCATCCACACCTGGAGCGATCCACACAAGGTTGGCCCCTATAACGGAGATGCATGGGTTTGGAAAAATGGGGAACTCCTGCGGGCGCGCGATCTTCCTCGGCCCGCGAAGCGCGCCAAGAGCCGTCCCTTCCGCCCCGCGGATGTAAAGCACGTGTTGCTGCTCGTTACGCAATATCTGTAGTCGATTCGCTCTGCGAAACGCGACCGCCAGCCAGGAACCGCGACTGACGACATCCCGTGACAAACATCGCTGGAAATTCGAATCTTGGACCGCTGCTTCTTTCTGGTCGAACGCCGCGACTTCTGGGAAACATCATCCCATGAAGATACTCACCATCATCGTCCGGATTCTCCTTGGGCTCGTCTTTGTTGTTTTCGGCTCGAACGGGTTTCTGCAATTCCTCCCGATGCCGCCCCTGCCGCATAATATCACGGGCGACTTCCTGCACGCCTTTTTCGCAAGCCACTACGTCTATGCCGTCGCCGCTTGCCAGGTCATCGGTGGCTTTTTCCTGGTCCTCGGCCGTTTCGTGCCGCTCGGCCTCACCATCCTCGGACCGGTCATTGTTAACATCGTCCTCTTCCATATCTTCCTCGCCGCCGAAGGGCTTCCACTCGCGCTCGTCGTCGCGGCTCTTTTCCTTTTCCTGCTCTGGCGCTACTGGGCCGCCTTCGCCGCAATCCTGCGGCCGTAACTGTTCCGCGAGGTTCTGACTAAGACCGACCCGGCGCCAGCAAGTGGCGCGCGCCTAACCACTCCACCGCCTCCGGGATCATGCCACACCCGAAATGCGCCTGCGGCACCGTGAGCAGTTCGGAACCCGGCCAGCTCTCGCGCAACGCTTCGAGATCGACCGGTCGCACGATGCGATCAAAGGCTCCGCCGATAATGATCGTTCGCGCCGCGACATGGCCGCAGGGGCGCCCGCAGCGGCGACGAAAAGGTGCGCAATGGTCGATCCACGAGTATGCCGATCCAATTCAGCGGGATGCAAGAAACTGACCCCGCTTAACGCCGTTTCCCGGAATCGGACCGGCAGCCGGGCGGCAAAGGCCGGTGGATCCTCTCCGCGGGCGGCGACATTTGAATCTAGCAAAATCGGCGCTTGCGCTGTACCGGCGATCTCTGATTCTCTACAGCGAGTCCGATTGAAAATCAGCCCAACGCCACCACTTTAACGCCCATGAAAAAACTCGAAGCGATCATCAAGCCGTTCAAACTCGAAGAAGTGAAGGAAGCACTCGCCGAGCTCGGAATCGAGGGTATGACGGTGACGGAAGTGAAAGGCTTCGGTCGCCAGAAAGGGCATACGGAAATTTATCGCGGGAGCGAATACACGGTCGATTTTCTGCCGAAGGTGAAGGTTGAAGTCGTGCTCGCGGACGACATGGTGGACAAGGCGGTGAGCGTGGTGGTGAGCGCGGCGAAAACCGGCAAGATCGGCGATGGCAAGGTGTTCGTGTTGCCAGTCGAGCACGCGGTGCGCATTCGCACCGAAGAAATCGGCGAGAAGGCCGTGTGAGAAAATCACGGCACGCTTCCGTCATTCCAAAGACAGTCGAGGAATCCCGCGGAGCGATCTGCAAGTGCGTCCGAGAATCCCTGGCTGCTGCTCGGGATGACGCCAATTTTTGACCCACTCAACTGCCCTAACCAAACCTAACAAGATGCCCAACAAAACTCCATCCGACGTCAGCAAGATGATCAAAGACCACGAGGTCAAACTCGTGGACTTCAAGTTTACCGATCTGCCCGGTGCCTGGCAGCATTTCACGACCACGCTCACCGAGTACAACGAAGACATTTTTACCGAAGGCCTCGGCTTCGACGGCTCGAGCATTCGCGGCTGGAAAGTGATCAATGCTTCCGACATGCTCGTCATCCCCGACCCGTCGAGCGCGTGGATCGACATTTTCAACGCCGAGCCGACGCTCAGTCTCATTTGCACGATCGTCGAGCCGATTACCCGCGAGCCATACAACCGCGATCCGCGCGGGGTGGCGGAAAAAGCAGAGGCGTACCTGCAAAGCACCGGCATCGCCGACACCGCATTCTTCGGACCAGAAGCGGAATTTTTCATCTTCGACGACGTGCGTTTCAGCAACGCCGGGAACAGCTCTTCCTATTCGGTCGACAGTAGCGAGGGACATTGGAACAGCGCGCGGGAAGAGTTTCCAAACCTCGGCTACAAGATCCGCGCGAAGGAAGGCTACTTCCCGGTCGCGCCGGCCGATACCCTGCAGGATATCCGCAACGAAATGTGTCTGGAACTCGAGAAAGCCGGCATCCCGATCGAACGCCAGCATCACGAAGTCGCAACCGCGGGCCAGGCCGAGATCGATATCCGATTCGCGCCGCTCAAGACGATGGGCGACTACATGCAGTACTACAAGTACATCGTCCGCAACGTCGCGCGGAAACATAACAAGACGGTGACCTTCATGCCGAAGCCGCTTTTCGGCGATAACGGCTCAGGGATGCATACCCACATCTCGCTTTGGAAGGATGGGAAGCCGCTCTTTGCCGGGAATGGCTACGCCGGTTTGAGCGATATGGCGCTGTTTTTCATCGGCGGAATTTTGAAACACGCGCCAGCCTTAACCGCGATCACCAACCCGACCACCAACAGCTACAAGCGGCTCGTGCCCGGGTTCGAGGCGCCGGTCAATCTCGCTTATTCGGCGCGGAATCGGTCGGCCGCGATCCGGATTCCGACCTATTCGGCAAATCCGAAATCGAAGCGAATCGAATTCCGCACACCGGACGCGGCCGCGAACCCATATGTCGCTTTTGCCGCTCTCCTCCTCGCGGGTCTGGATGGAATCCAGAACCGGATCGATCCGGGCGATCCGCTCGACAAGAATCTCTACGAACTTCCGCCGGAAGAACTGGCGGATGTGCCGAGCGTGCCGGATTCGTTAGGCGGAGCCATCGCAGCGCTGGAAGCCGACCACGCCTTCCTGCTTCGCGGCGACGTCTTTAACGCCGACTTCATCAACAACTGGATCGAGATGAAACAAAAGGAATACGACGCGCTGCGGCTGCGCCCGCATCCGTTCGAGTTCCAGATGTATTATGATGTTTAGTTCACGACCGGAACTGGTGAGCGAAACTGGACGAGCGGAAGCTCGTCTCTTCGGAGGGACATGTTTCCGCATGTCCAGTTTCTGAATTCGTTAGGCACGCCGGCTCTCCTCGTCCTGCTCCTCTGCCTGTTGGCCGTGCGGGCAATCGTCCGAACCAATCCACCGTCTCGACGGCGAGAAGTTGACGACTGCGCAGATCGACGCCGAAATCGCGCGCCTGATGAAAGCGCGGCAGGTGCCCGGCCTGGCGGTCGCCTTGATCGAGGATGGCCAACCGGTTTTCCTCAAGACCTACGGTGTGGCCAGCGTCGAAAAGAAACAATCGCTGCAAAGCGACACGATCCTCTACGCTGCGTCGCTTACCAAACTGGCCTTCACCTACATGGTGATGCAGTTGGTCGACGAGCATGTCATCGATCTCGACACGTCGATCGCGAAGTATCTGCCAAAGCCGCTGCCTGAATATGAGAAGTATGCCGACCTCGCGAGCGATGAGCGCTGGCGGAAACTGACGCCGCGCATTTTGCTCGATCACACGACGGGCTTCCAAAACTTCCGTTTCATCAACCCGGACGGGAAACTCGATTTCAAATTCGACCCAGGAACGCGCTACGCTTATTCGGGCGAAGGAATCAACTTGCTCCAATTCGTGCTCGAAACCGGTATCGGGCTCGACGTCGGCCAGGAAATGCAACGCCGCGTTTTCGATCGCTTCGACATGAAGCGCACGAGCATGACCTGGCGCGAAGATTTTGCACCCAACCATGCCGACGGCTACGACGAACATGGGAAGAGCGAGCCACATGATCGGCGCGGGAGCGTTCGGGCCGCCGGCTCGATGGACACGACGATTCAGGACTATGCGAATTTCCTCGCCGGATTTCTGCGCGGCGAAGGCCTCTCGGCCAAAGCGCGCGCCGAGATGTTTCACCCGCAGATCGCGATCCGCTCGGCCCACCAATTTCCCACTCTGGAAACGGCCGAGAATCCGGCGGCGGACGCCAGGATCGGACTCTCAGCCGGACTCGGCTGCGTTCTCTTTCGCGGTCCCTTCGGCCCCGTCTTCTACAAGGGTGGACATAACGAATGGACGGACAATATCGCGCTCGGCATCCCGGCGAAGAAGCGCGGGCTGTTGTTGATGTCGAATAGCATCCTGGCCGAAACGATCTATCCCGCTTTGGTCAAGTTCCTTTGGGGCGAAATCGGGTTGCCCTGGTCTTGGGAATATAACGCGCCCGAGCTTCCCCCTCCGCTTTCGATGGGCGAACCGGGAAATGCCTTGCAACAAGGGGAGATCGTCCGATGTTCGTTAATATTATGAGCTTGCTCGCCTTGTTGTCGAACTTCGGCGGACCGGACCTGATCATCATCCTATTGATCGTCCTCGTGCTCTTCGGTGCGAAGAAACTTCCCGAGCTCGCCAAAGGCATGGGCCAGGCAGTCAAAGAATTCCAAAAGGCCAAGGATGAGTTCAGCGACGAGCTCCACAATGCCGGCAACGCCACGCCGCCCAAGCCCGATGTTCGTCAGGCCGAGGCTACCGTGGCACGGATCGATAACGCTCCGACGGCAAGGGAAGTACCGCCACAGAGCGAAGGCGCTCAACCGGCGACTGACGAGCGCACTTCGCGCGAAGTCTGATTCTGCGGTGTCGGTTTAGGCCGCGCTTCGCAGCCTCCGGCTCGGAAGAGCTTACGGCTCAGGGAGAACGAAGCGTCTCCATCTGACGCCCGCCCCGGGCGGTGGCGCAGGAGGTGCTCATGGATTTAGGCGATGACATCCGCGTGCTTTTCGTCTAAGCATAGCGTCCAAAAAATTTCCGAGTCATGCCTGAACCCGATCTTCGCACCGAAATAAAAGAAATGCTGGTCAAGAGTCTGATGTTGCAAACACCAGCCGACCAGATCGCGAATGATCTACCGCTCTTCGGTCCAGGCGGGCTTGGACTCGATTCGATCGATGCGCTCGAGCTCGTCGTCAGCATGGAAAAGACCTTCGGCGTCGGGGTACCGAATTCTGAAGTCGCCGGCAAGGCGCTTCAGACGGTCAATTCGCTGCACGATTATATTGTGGAGAAGACCGAGCGGCCGGCAGCTTAAACCCCCTGGACATGCGGAAGCGTGTCCCCTCCGGAGGGACGCGATAACGCGCGTCCAGTTTCCCGGTGCCCAATCTCAGGCTTCCGTTTGCGACAGGTTGATAGCGTCGATCAACTGTCGATAACGCCCGAATTCGTGGCGATGGGGGGTCAGGATCAAGCGGGGCAGATGCCAGATTTCCGGCTGGTTCTTCTCCTGCGGCAACGGCTCTCGCTGCTCGATTCGCCCTGTTCGAAATAAATCTGTGAATTGCTTATTTAACTCAACTAGTGCTTTTTTCGTCAACGGCTTACAGATTCTTAATACCAGCTGCGATCCGACCCACCGCGAAGAGCTGTAGTTCCGGTAGAAGAGCAGAATATGGTCGACCGCGTCCGTCACGTTGTGCGCAATTTTGATGAAGTTGAAGTCTTCCTTTGAAATGAGACCGAGCTTGAGCAGGTGGTCCCTGAGGAACCGCATCCAGTTTTCCCAATAGCTTCCATCCGGCCGATCGAGCAGCACGATTGGAATGATCAACGCCTTCCCGGTCTGCATCAGGGTGAGCGCTTCGAAGCCTTCGTCCATGGTCCCGAAGCCGCCCGGGAAAAGCGCGTAGGCATGGGTTTCCTTCACGAAGTTCAGTTTGCGAGTGAAGAAATAGTTGAAGTTAATCAGCTTCGGATCGCCATGGATGATCTCGTTGGCGCGCTGCTCGAAAGGCAGGCGAATATTGAGCCCAAAGCTGTTTTCCCGACCGGCCCCACGCTGCGCCGCGCCCATGATTCCGTCGCCGCCGCCGGTAATGACCATGAATTTGTTCGCGACCATCTGGCGACCGAACTCCTGGGCGAGCTGCGCCTCGGGTTCCGAAAGCGCCGTCCGTGCCGACCCAAAGATCGTCACCTTGCGAACATCGCGATATGGCGCAAAAACCTTGGCCGCGTAGCGCAGCTCTTTGAGCGCCCGATTCATCAACTTGAGGTCGCCAGTCCCCATCTTGTCCCGCGCCATCTTGAGCGCAGTGGCGATTAGTTCCTCGATCAACTCCGGAGATTTCTCCGCGCCCCAGTCCGCGACCAATTGCCGAATCCGGGCTTCGAATTCCGGCCCGAGATTGGAGGTGCGGCGGAACGGTTGATCGACCACCGCGCTGCCAGTAAAATCTTCCACGCGCCAATTTCAGCTAATTTGGTACCGGCGGACAGCGAAAATTGGAAACGTTAGGCAAGACTCAAGTCGGCCAGGATCTCGCCCATGTGCCGAATCGGCAGCGAATAGTGTCCTTCCGCTTCGACCAGATGCTCGACGCCTTGGGGGAGGCGCTCGCCTAACGACCTGGCCAGTTGCCAGTGAAAGCTCCGATCCTTTTTTCCATGCCAGAGGCGAACCGGCACCTGAATTTCCTCGAGCGGAAAGCCCCACGGCTGCGCGTAAATTTCGGCGTCAACCATCAGACCATCGGCGGAGGCACGCCAGGCCTGGCGCTGACTTTCGAAGCAAGCCTCGAAGGCGGCGATGTCGCGCATCACATTGGCATCGCAGGGTTGGAGCAGTTTGAGAAGAAGCGGACGAATCCGCACCGGAACTTTCAAGGAAAGAAAAGGACGCACGGCGTGAAACGAGAAGCGCAACAGTTCGCGATGGCGTGGATAAAAAAAGAGGAGCCAGCGATACAGCGCGAGCAATCCGCCGCGATCCATCAAATCCGCCAGCGGTGGCGCGCCGCTCACGACCGCGATGGCGCGGACGCGCTCGCGCATTGCCCAAGCCGCGGCGAAGGCGTAAGGCGCGCCGCCGGAAATCGCCGAGAATGCGGAATTCACCAATGCCCAATTGGTCGGCCAGTTCCCCAAGGAGTGGCGGCCAATCGAGAAGTTTTCTATCGGGATGGAAGGATGAATTTCGAATTCCGGGCCGGTCGGGAGAAATGATGCGCAAGTGCAATTCGCGCGCCGCGCTCTCGGTCAGCTCCGCCATCGTGCGCGAGCTCGGCCAGCCATGACAAAAGAAGATCGGCGCGCCCTCTTTGTCACCGTATTCCGAGACGGCGACCGAGCGGCCGTTAACGAGCCGTATCTCTAGCGATTCGTTGGTCACCGTTTCCAGGCGCACACGAAACTTGTGCCAACCTCATTCGTCGTCATAGTCGCGCCGATGGCAAATCTTACGATCAGAAATGTTCCAGTTGATTTGTATCGTTTGTTCAAAGGCCGCGCCAAAGCGCATAATCGGACCTTGGGCGAGGAGGTCATCGCAGCATGGCAAGCTGTCGTTACCTGAAGGACGGTCGGGAAACACACAAACACATGCAACCAAACGGTGGGTAATCGCAAGGAGAACGGATTCAACGGACCAGGAAGGAGATTCCGAGCAACACGATTTGCTCGGTGCCAAAAGTTCGTTGCCGGAAGGACGTCGCAACCTGGACCGCCGCGACGACCGCAAGCCGAGATTGAACGCGCGCGGACGCCCCGAATTATGGAATCAATTCTTCTCGCGCTAACCGCCCGATTGGACGCGGCAAATCGGGCGCGCTAGTTTCTCGCTTTTCCATTCTCGATGCCCCAATTCTCTTACCGCGCGCGCGATGCCCAGGGCGGCCTCGTCGAAGGCGTGCTCAATGTCGCTGATCGCTCCGTCGCCATCCGGCAGATCGAGCAGCAGAATTGCATCCCGATTCGGATCGAAGCGATGGCGGCGGAGCCGTCGTCGCTCGACGGTAAGGTCGCGCCGCCGAGGCGCGGCTGCGACACAAAACCTTAAGGTTCCGCACGGCCAGTTGCTGATTTTCACCGAGCAACTCGGCCACCTCTTGCAAGCCGGCATGACCCTCGACGAGAGCCTCGGCGTGCTCGAGAAGCGGTTGAAACATCCGCGCGTTCAGCAGATGACGAGCGCGCTGCATCAGTCGCTGATTGACGGACGGAGTTTCTCGCAGGCCTTGCGCGATTTTCCGCGCATCTTCCCGCCGCTTTATTTGAACATGGTCGGCGCCGGCGAGGCGAGCGGAGCGCTGCCCGATATTCTGTCGCGCGTGGTCGAGCACCTGATGCAGGAGAAAAATCTCCGCGACCGAGTGCAACAAGCGCTCATTTATCCGGCCTTCCTCGCTCTCGCCGGCTCGGCGCTCATCATCATTTTCATCACCTTCATGGTGCCGCAGCTGACCAATTTCATGTCGCAAACCGGCGGCACTCTGCCGCTGCCGACGCGCATTCTGCTCGGCGCGAATCATCTCATTACCGGCTATTGGTGGCTCTTCATTCTCGTGGTGCTGGCTGTGATGGTCGGCTTCCGCGCCTTCGTCCGGAGCGATGAAGGACGGATGAGCTGGGACCGATTTCGTTTACTCATCCCGGGCTACGGCCGTATCCGCCGGCACCAGTATTACGCCCAGTTTTCGCGCACCCTCGGCACCTTGATGGAAAATGGAATTCCACTGCTTAGGGCACTCGATTTGGTGACGGAAATCGCGGCCAACAAATATCTCGAGGCCAAACTCCGCGACGTGCGCCGGGCGGTCATCGATGGTGCAAATCTCTCGAGCGCACTGGCGAAAGAAGAACTTTTTCCCGAGCTCTTCACCGACATGATGGCGGTCGGCGAACAAACCGGCCACTTCGCGCGCACCATGCAAACGATCGCCGACGTTTACGAGCGCGAGCTGGATCGCACCGTCAATATCATCTCGGCCTTGATTCCGCCGGTCATCATCGTGCTCATCGCGATCGTGGTCGGCTTCGTTGTTTACAGCATCCTCTCGGCGGTCTTCGAGATGACGCACAGTTTGCAGTTTCGCCCGCACTAACATAATCTCGCCGCCGGGATGCTCTTTCGATTCGTTGCGCTCGCGTTTTTTGTCATTGCGGCGACCGCGCTTCGCGCGCAGCACGCTCTGCCGCCGGCCGGCTCTCAGATCCTCAAGCCCAGCCAATCCGCCGAGGCCGCGCCGGACAGCGCGTGGCTCGATCTGCGCCAGAACAATCCCGCTCATTCCAAAGTGCAGGCCGCGCCGGCCTGGGTGGAATCTGTGACCTTCGCTCCGGGCAAGCACGCGACGGACGGACCCGCGAAAAGCGTCTTCCGGATTCGCCTGACCCGGCCTAACGAGGACTGCCAGATCCTGCTTTTTCGCCTTTATTTCGACGACAAACCAGAGCAGCAGCCCGAGCTCATCGCCTGGGATGAATCGGGCACGCAGCTTCTGCGCTCCGGTCCGTTAGGCCAAAAGACCGGACCTGGCGACTTCCTCCACCACCATCGTCCCGATGATCGGAGTGACCGCGATCGATGTCGAAGTGCCGGGCGACGGTCGCTCGGTCCGCGGCGCGTATCTCGACTGGATGAAATCGAGCCAGGTGATGCGACCGATGCACGAGGAACCGCAGACTTCGATCCCGGCACCCTTCGCGGCCGCCCCCCCGCTCAAGGCGGGCGAGGAAGATGCGGAGGTTTTCGGAACCGTGACCGCGCCGCTCACAGCCGAGACGATTGCGATCGGATCGAGCCTGCAAAATGGCGGCGCCTTTGAGTTCGGGCTCGAAGCGCAACCGCTCGTCGCGCTCCTCACTTTCGAAGTCGCGAGCCCGCAGATTGATGTGCCGCCGGAGATCTACGTGAACGGTCAGGACGTTGGCCCGGCCTCACTCGTCCTGCCCGATCTGGCTGATCCGGCCTATCGCGGCCTCTCGCTTTCGCTCCTGCAGACGATGCAATTCCAATACACCGGCTGGGTGCGGGCGCAAAAGATCGTGCCGGCCTCGATCTTGAAGGCGGGAACGAATGATGTGATTATTATCGCAGGCGCCGGAACTTCCGCCTCGGCGATCAGGGAAACGCAGATTCAGTTGAAATATCTCTGGGACAAGTCGGATTACCTGCTCGAGCCGCTGAAGTAGCCCCGTCGCCAATTATTTATGCGCAAGAACCAAAGTGCTTTCACCCTCCTCGAGATCATGCTCGTGGTCACGATCATCGCTCTGCTCCTCGGGACCGCGATTTACAAGCTTTCCGGTAACGTCGAATACGCGCGCCACAACCGCGTCGCCGCCGACATCCAGAGTATTTCCACCCAACTGAAGCTCTACGAGAGCATGAACGGCTTTTACCCGACGACCGAGCAGGGTCTGGAGGCGCTCGTCGTGCAGCCGAGCACCGATCCCCAGCCCCAGCGCTGGTATCAACTCTTCAAGGAAATGCCGACCGATCCATGGAACAACAAGTACATTTACGTCAATCCCGGCCGTAAAAATCCGAGCGGTTACGATCTCTATTCCGCCGGGCAGGATCGCAAACCCGATACGCCCGACGACGATTGGGGCGGTTCGTAGGGTCCGGCAGGACGCGTTCGTTTTGTCATTCCGAACGGAGCCAAAACTTCTCTGTTGGCATGCGAGATCGTTCGACAAGAAGCGCCCAATCGCAGCTTGTGAGGTTCTTCCCTCTGCTCAGGTCGAAGCTTCGTCGTGTTCCGCGCTTTCGGCCTGACGACGAGCGCTCGCAGTAGCAAAGACTAGGATTCGTCGAGGTCCGAGTCGTCGTCGGGGGTCGGCTGCGCTGGTGCCTGACGGACCGGTTGCTGAGGGGTGGCACCGCGTCGGATAACCGGGCGAACATGCGGCGGCGGCGTGGGGATCTGAGGCACCGGCATGGGCCGCTGAATCGGCATCTGCGGATTCGGCATCTGCGACATTGGCCGGCCCGGGATTCCCTGCTGCGGCGTTTGCGGAATTTGTCCGACCGGGTTTTGGATCGCCTGGCTAAGCAACGCTTCGTTGAAGGTCAGGGTCGCAAACTGGCCGTCCTTCGTGATCGTGACCTTGGTTTCGCCCACCTGGTCCGACCATTGGATGTTGGAAACGGAATAGCCGTGGACCGTTTCCTTGGTGCTCAGGTATTCCTTTCGATTCTTGTCGGTCGTCGAAGCGAGTGTGACGAAGTCGCCCTCCGTCGAATGGGCCGCATTGGCCACGTAAAGGTCCTTGGCAAAATCCGGCGTGTTCGGCAACGCACCCGCCGTCGCCACGGCAAAGGGCGAGCGCTGCAACATTGGCTGATAATGCGCGAACTCTTCCGTCGTCGGGCAGGTCGTCTTTCGCCCATGCTGTCGTCGTTAGGCAAAGAAGCAGCCCCGTCGAAACCAGAATGAACTCTCTCGCTTTCATCATTTCTTCCCCGGGGCAAACCACTTCGCGATTTTGAAACGGCCCCGCATCACTGTCGGATCGCTCGCGTCTACGATCAAGTTGGCCTGCTCGAAAACGGTGAACGCTTCCGGCCTCTGGACGTCGTAAAGAAAATGCACGAGCGGCGCCCCAATCGCTCTTGGTCTCAAAGGTGGCCGAGACTGCCTGATGCGAAGGGGTCGTCTCGACCGCGCCGATCTGCGGATTATCAATCTGGACGTTATATTTTCCGGCAATCTGCTTCACCTGCGTAAGCAGTGTGGAAGCTTCCGCGGGATTGTTCAGGCGCGACTGCTTTTTCTTGAGCCACTCGGCGCGCTTCTTCCACATCTTTTCTTCCCCGAGATAGACCGTTTGTTCGGTGCGGGTGGCGCGTTGCGTGGCGTAATCGGCCCGCGCCCCGGCGCTCATCCCAAAGAGCGCGCTCCAGATCGCGAGATTGATGAGAAGGAAAAGAATCCCGCCGACGGAGAGGGCGAGTATCCGCTCCCGCTGATTCATTTGGGCGAGCCAACGGGCGATCATTTCGTTTTCCCCTCCAGCCGGAATTGCGCGTGGTCGTTAGGCAAGATCCGCGGAGTGCCGAGGTTGAAGGTGAAAGCCTGCAGGCTGGGATGCTTCTTCACTTTCTCGGCAAATTGATAAGCCAGCGCCGCGGAGGGCGCCTCGCCTTGCACGGAAATGTTGCGCGCGGATTGATCGTAGACCGTGATCCGCACCTCGGGATTGGGCAGGCTCTCAAACAAATGCAGCAGGACCTCGATCGGGTAATAATGCGGATCGATCGCCGGCGAAAGGGCCTTCCAATCCGCCTCGGTGCGCTTGATGAACTCAACCTTGGGCGCGTCGCGCTGGATCGCTTTCTGGAGGTGACCGACCTGGAAGCGAATGATCCCGACGTAGAGCGCGAAGAGGAGAAAAGCCGCGGCGTAAGCTCCGCCCGCCCAGAGGAGACGACGGCGCCATTCCTTTTGCCTAACGAGCGCGGCGCGCTGTTTCCGCCAGACCTCCGGGGCGAGGTCCAACTTCACCGTCGCCGGCGGCGTTTCCATTCCCATCAGGTTGGGGCGCTGGGCGAAGACTCGCTCGATCGTGTCGCGCAGCGGCAGACATTTTTCGTCCAGGAGGACCGTCGGAAATGCGGTATCGATCCCCTGCAACTCCGCGCTCAAAGCCAGTTGTGGCAAATCGCGCTGCAACTGTCCCGCCTCCGTCGCATCGAGCGTGCGGGTGAGACTGAGCTTGCCGTTCTCGCTGATCGCCGAAACGAGCTTTTCTCCTTCCGGATAAATGATCAGAGCCCGCCCCGTGGCAGCGTGCGACGCGGCCCGCTGCGCTGCATAGACCGTCACCTGGCGCGGGATATGTCCGCGGTTCAAGAGCGGCGAGGCTAATTCGGTGAGCTTTGCATTGTGCACCGCAACCGACGAAATAACGCTCTCGTTTTCCGTTTGCTCGATTACTTCGAAATCGCTCGTTACCTCTTCGGGCGGATAGGGAAAGGCCTTTTCCACCTGCAGCCGTACCATTCCGCCAAACTCCGATGGATCGACCGTTGGCAGGCGCAAACGCTGCGCGAGGATGGCGTTGACCGGCAGCGCGAAAACAATGTCGTCACCGGCGTCGAGCAACCCGGCTGCCTCATTTAGGTCGCCGACGTTGCGCACATCCCAGGTGCCATTGGCGCCGCGTTGGCGGATCAAATTCCAGCCCCGGCCGGAAGGTGTGATAAAAACGGGTTCGGATGCGGGTTCGATATTAAGATTCCTTCCAACGATTCATCACGGACGAGGCACCGCTTTTCTGAATGATCATCTCGACCGTTCGTTTCACATCGCCGGATTTTCCCACGCTAACGACGCGAACGACTGGCTCTTTGAATCCGAGAGCAGGGGCTCAATCTGCGCAAATTGCTCCGGCGTGAATCCGAGCGCAAGCCCTTCCTGATCGAGCGATTCGAAGGTCGGATCGTCCTCTGTGCCGTCGATTCTATCCGGGCCGCGCCGCAACTCCAAAAAGCGATCGACGATCTGTTCGTTGAAGCCGGGCAGAGAGAGCAGGACATCGCGCGAGGCCCAGATGAGATCGATTCCGGTCCGGTTGGTGTAAAGCGTGAAATCCGCGTCCCAATTGGGACGCGCGGTGAATTTTTCCCAGCCTTTCACCTGTTTCAGGTCGTCGACGCGCTGGAGGAGCGAATTCCTCGGCTGATAACCGGGCTCCGACTCCGCGCCATTCAACCGCGGGAGGTCGTCCGGATCGACGTAATCGAGCAGGCAATCCATCATCCGGTCGCGTTCGTTCAGATCGATTCCTTTGACTTCGAGATATTGGCGCAGGATCGCGAGGCGCTGCGGATTTTCGCCCGCCAGGATCCAGTTCAAATTCAGTCGTCCTCCTTCACCGGTAATCTGCGCCTTGTAGGTCTGGTTTTGCCCTAACGAGCCGTGCAGCGCGCTCGAACCGGCCTTAACGGCCGGGCTGAGCGCCACCTCCGCGCCGGAGGAGGCCATCGCTTCCGCCTCCACCACCCGGCTGGCATTTCCGGAAAGGGTGAGACGCGAATCAACATCCAGGGCCCACGCGATCACCATCGCGCTGAGCAAAAAGAGCGCCCAGAGCGCGAGCATCAGAGCGGCGCCGGAACGTTGGGCGATGGCGGAGCGTCGCATGATCATCAAAGCGGTGTGCGCCGCAACGCGAGCACCGCCTCCCATGGCACCGCACTGCCCGCGCGATCGATCGTTAGGCGAACCAGATGCGGCAGCGTCCCGCGATCGGTCCAGCGATCGACCCAGGCATTGAGACGGGGATCGAAGTAGCGGATTTCCATGCTGTTTACGCCGGTCAGCAGCGTCACCCAGCTTTGGTCGTCCGGCACCGGATTGGTCATCATCTTCCGATTCCCGCACGATTCCCAGCTCCATCTTGTCGCTTCCCTCGATCGGCCGCAGACGCAAGGTGACGGAGTAATTCGCCGACCGCATAGCGAGTCAGCACTCCCGGCCCCGCCGCGCAGACCCATGTCATTTCATCACGCGAGCGGCCGCTGAATTTGTAAGGCTCGCCTGCCAGTGCTCCCTGGCCGGACGGCAGGGCTTGCAATTGTTGGATGAGCAGGTTGGCCAATCCCTCGTAGCGGGCGTCGGTTTCATTGATTTCGGTGGAGAGGCGCACCGCGGTCAGGTTCGTGCTCACAAATCGATAAATGGCCAGCGCCATCATTCCGAGAATCGCCACCGCCAGCGTGACCTCGAGAAGGGTGAAGGCGGGCCCGCGCCGCCGATCAACCCGCACGATAGACATAGAAGACCAGTTGCTTGTTCTGCTTCGTGCCGTTCGCGCGACCATTCCGCTCGCAGCGTCACCCGGGTGATCCCACTAACGATGGTGTTGTCCTGGTCCACGAGCTCTTCCAGCGCGGCTTTCTGAATCAGCCTAACGACCCCGTAACCGGTGTCCACCTTGTCCTCTTTGGTCGCGTCCGGGTGGACCGGGCTTGCCTGCACCTCTGCCATTCGATTCGCGAGCAACTGCCGGACGCGATTCTCCTCCTCACTCAACGCGCTTGCATTCAGGCAATTTTCCACTGCCCGGCCGAGCGCGAGCACGCCGATTACGAAGATCGTCAGGCCAAGGAGCACCTCGTAGAGCGCAAAGCCGAGCGCACTCTTATTTCGCGGCATAACGAACAATCTCCGGGCGCGCCGTGAGCGGCGCATAGTTCACTTCCCACGAGCCGTCGGGTCCCTTGAATCGGACGTTGGCCGGCTCACAGGCGCCTGAGGGCCAGAAGATCCATTGGGCGGGCGGATTTTTCTCCAGCGTCGCCGGCAACCGCAGCACGTAGGCCTGCCCTTTGTCGAGGACGAGTGTCGCCGTCGGTACGTCCGGATCGCCTTCCGCGATCGATTCCGGCCGCAAAATGACGGACTTCTTTTGCCACTCGATCAGATACGACCGGCGCTCCTGCACGCTATGTTCCTGCGCCAGACGCACGATCCGGTTCATCGCATCGAGCGAACTCTGGAGGCGGCGATTGGCGAGCACTCCCGTCACGCTCGGAATGGCGAGCAAAAGCAGGAGCATCAGGATGAAGACCGCGATGGCGATCTCGATCAGGGTAAAACCTGCACGGCGTTGCATGGGCGAATTTTACGACGGTGCATGAAAATCACAACAATTGCCGGGCGACGATCAGATGAAATCTGCGGGCAAACGCCGATCCGGCTCCAAGCCAGACCCTTCCTCTTGCGCTTTGTTGCTTCGAATCCGTTCGGCCGCACTTCCATGATTCATCCCGGTCCCCGCAAAAGTGCAATTCACCGCTAGAGAATAGCAATCCACCGACAGCGTTTCCGATTCGTTGTGATAAAATCGCTGGGTGATTTCGTCCGCTGTTCAGCCGCCCGCGCCGCCCATCTCCGTCGCGGCGCCGGCAATTCGGCTCCGGCCGATTCACAAAATACTCCTCCTTCTCGCCGCGTTCGGCGTGCTCCTGGCGATGACCTGGCAGGGGCTTACGACCGGCGGCTCGCCCGATCCCACCCGCGCCAACACCAGCCCGGCCGTTGCCGTGCTCGACATCGGCATTCTCGTCTTCCGCGAAGGCCTCGAGTGCATTCTCGTCCTCGCCGCCATCACCGCCAGCATGACCGGCACCCGCCGCGCCTGCCGCCGGCCGGTCGCCTGGGGCGCCGGGCTCGCCTTCCTCGCCACCCTTGTCACCTGGATGATCGCCGTCCGCATCATGAGCGCGCTGGCCGACAACGTCTCCGCGCTCAACCTGCAGGCCGCCACCGGCCTCCTCGCCGTCGTCGTCCTGCTCGTCATCATGAACTGGTTCTTCCACAAGATTTATTGGGGCGGCTGGATCCGGGCGCACAATCGCCGGCGCAAAACTCTCCTCACCAACGGCGCTGAAGCCAACGCCTCGCAAACCCGCCTCATTTGGGGTTTGATCCTGCTCGGGTTCACCTCCCTTTACCGCGAAGGCTTCGAAGTCGTCCTCTTTCTGCAGACCTATCACCTGCGCCTGGGCGGGGGCGTCGTCCTCAAAGGGACGCTCCTCGGCCTTGGCCTCTCCGGTCTCGTCGCCATCCTGACATTCGTTATGCAACAGCGACTCCCCTACCGCAACATGCTCGTCACCACCGGCGTGTTGCTCGGCGGTGTGCTCCTCGTCATGGTCGGCGAACAAGCGCAGGAAATGCAGCTGGCTCACTGGATCTCAACCACGCCGGTGCCTTGGCTCGTTAGTCTGATACCCGATTGGGCCGGCCTCTGGTTCGCCATCTTCCCGACCTACGAAACACTCATCGCACAACTGATCGCCGCGATTCGTGGTAATCGGATCCTACTACGCCGCCCGTCGGGTCCGTTGCACCGCTGAACCTGCCTGATTTTCGATAGGCGCACATTTCAATTCAGGGCGCGTTTATCCCCGCCCCTCGACGAATTGAGCAGGCCCTCCCGGTTATCGTAAAGGTCGGCTGCGCGGAGCGCCAACCCGATCAATAGTTTATCGGCTGGAAGCAGACCAACCGGTGCATCATGCTCGCCGGAAATGCATTGGTCTCTTCTCTGGATTGGATATCTGGCGACCTGGGCGACGATTCCGCACATTCTGTTGCGCAACAAACCGCCGGCCTCGACTCTCGCCTGGATCTGGGCCGTCATTTTGTTTCCCTACGCCGGCACGATCTTCTACTTCGTCTTCGGAACAGATCGACTCGTTAGGCAAAAACTGCGAGCGACCCGCGAGATGGACGCGTCGGGAGGGCGAGCTGAGCGACGCGTTAGTGCCGACACCGAAGCGAGTCTCGAGCATCTCTCCCCGCAGGAGCGACAGCATGCGAAACTGCTCTTGCACCTGCACGAATACGCCATCTCCTGCGCGGATGAGACACGGCTGCTGGTCGATGGCGGCGCATTCTTCGCCGCGCTTGGGCAACGGATCGAGGAAGCGCGACATCATGTCCACATCGAGTTTTACATCTGGCAGGACGATGCGAGGGCGAATGAAATGCTCGACCGCCTCGTCGCCGCTGCCCGTCGAGGCGTGGAAGTGCGCTTGTTGCTCGATCCGATCGGCTGTTTCGGGCTGCGGCACTCGCACTTTGCGCGGTTGGTCGAGGCCGGAGGTAAGTTTGCCTGGTTCCGCACCGCGCATCCTTTGCGCAATCAATGGACTTTCACTTTGCGGAATCATCGGAAGCTCCAGATCATCGATTGCGCACACTGTTTTGTCGGCGGGATGAACATGGGCCGCGAATACGCGGGCGAAGATCCGGCGATTGGCCCCTGGCGCGATATCCAGATCGAAATCACCGGCAGCGCGGCGCGAAAATTCCAGATGATTTTTGCCGATGACTGGTTCTTCGCAACCCAGGAAAAGCTACTCGCGCCGCGTTATTATCCGCCGCTGGACTGTGCTCAGAAGTTGCTCGTGCAACCGATGACCGACGGCCCCGATGACCCGGATGATCCGATTCAGATGTCACTCGTCTGGATGCTCAATATCGCGCGCCACCGGGTGTGGCTGACCGCTGGTTATTTTGGCCCCAATGAGCCGCTTCTGACTGCGCTGCAACTGGCCGCCGCGCGCGGCGTGGATGTGCGTATGCTGGTGGCAGGCAAATCTGATCACCCGCTGCTGGTGAATGTTGGGCGTTCCTACTACGAAGAGTTGTTGCGCTACGGAGTAAAAATTTATGAATACGAATCGGGAATTAACCACGCCAAGGTCGCGCTCATCGATGAAGAATGGTTGATGGTCGGTTCGGCAAATCTCGATGTGCGCTCGATGCGATTGAACTTCGAGTTGAACGCGCTGGTGCGCGATCCGGCGACCGCGGCCGATCTGGAGCGAGTGCTAAGCACGGATTTTGAAAGCTCCAACCGCATTGTCGCGGAGGAATTTGCGCGGCGGTCCCGCTGGCAACGGTGGAAGGAAAGCCTGGTCCGCCCGCTGGCGCCGTTGCTGTAGAGGAATGCAGAGCCGGAAGGTGAGGGTCGCGCCTGCCGCGACGCCGAATTCTCGAGGCTACTTCGTCACGAGGGTGACGTGGCGAAAGGGCCGCAACGACCAGAAGGCGATGTTTTCCGGCATCCGTTCCGTCTTACGACTGAAATGCAGACGCCAGTAAACCGAGACCAGATGTTCCTTATCGCCGCGGAAGCGGCTGAATGTGGCCGTGACGGGCGCGAGTTTCTTGTAGGCGATGTTGGCACGGTCGGCCACATCGTGATGCGCCAGGAGGACCATCCCGCCGAGAGCGATCAGGATGAGGACAAAGAGAGTGAGGATGAGTTTCATAAGCGTGGCGGAAGATTAGTCCAGAAACTCTGGCACGCTAGAAGGAAATCGACGTGACCCCAGCCAGGTTAGCACGAGCAATCGAACGAGCGCCTCGGCTGTAACCATTTCGTCATTGCCACTCGGTCGGGCGGCCGCAATTCCCGCTCGAGTTCTACCAGGCAGGGCTCACCGCCGCACGAGCGCGCGCCCGAGGTCGGGGGCGCTGACTCAGCGACTGCCGCCCAGGACTCGGGTCTTTCATTCACAATCAAAAGCGGTTGGTAGAGCGGGTAAACGAGATTCTCGGTGATGTGCACTCGCGCGATACCCGGCTGGATCAACGGCAGGGTCGTTGGGATGAGCCGGTTAAACCCCGGTCTGATTGTCGGATAAGATGTCGGAATCAACCGATCAAACGTTGCCTGAATCAGCGGCCTTTCGAGATAGTTGTCGTCGGCCAATGCCGGCAAACCACTCATCGTCAATGCAACCATCACCAACGCCCATGGCAAAGTGCGAAAGGATTTCATGCGCTTATCTAGGTCAAATTGTCGGCCGGAATGCAAGACAATTAATCCCGTAGCTGGTGCTGTTCTGATGAAGGGCCCGTCCGCTTCGAAGCAATGCGGCCGTCACGCAATTTGTTTGGCGCAGGTCTATGACCTTGGTATTGCGGCTTCGATTTGAGGAAGCAGCTGATCGTAAAGCGTAATGAGTTGAGGCTCCTTGATGTTTACGTCGAGCAAATAGAAATTTATCGACGTCGCGAGGCCGGTCACGTCTGAAGTCCCAAAAGTTGTCGGAGCCAGCACCGCCTGAAGGAACCCATTTTGCAGAGTCTGAAAAGCCTGCTGTCGGGTGTAAACCCGCGAGATCGCGTAGGCCAGCTTTGGGGGCAGATAGGAAAACGACTGAGTCGCCAGGGCGAGATCCCAGGCCGTACGTTCAAACTCCACGGGCTCAACCCCGCGAAAGTGAACGGCCGACTGGAAGACTTGCGTCGTCCTGGGACCTTCAGCTTTCAGAAACTTTCCCACGTCCCTGCTCAAGGCTGTGTGATACGGCCGGATCCTTTCGATCGCCTGCTTGTTGACCATTATTTCTTCCCGAAAATAACGCAGAGTGGCATCTGCCAGTTCCCGGTGTTGCCGATCTTCGTGCCACTGATTCGCCAGGAGTCCGAGAAATACCCCCACTCCGACCAGGGCCACTTCTATCAGCAATTCGAGGATCGACTTTGGAATGAGATGATTTGCGCATCGCCGAGTCGTCAGATTTGCCTAACCGAACAACCAGCGACCTGGGCGAACCTCGCGCGGCTGCACCGCAGCGTTAGGTGGCGTGAAAATGGTCACCGAAGGTCCTTCTGTTCGATATGAAACCGGTGAAGCACTCGATGAAACATGGGTGCCAATAGAATGCCTGTGGCGGAGATGAAGACCACACCGGAGAAAAGAGCATAGCAAGAGGCGAACACATCCCTCAGACTTTCCCATCGCGGCTCACGGTCGTCGCGGAAATCCAGGACGTCGCAAGAAGCGGATGGGTAGAGCCGTCGCGGTGCAGGTCAATGAAAAGATCGTTCGTCCGTGAGGATCTATGGCTGAGTCGGAGCGCTGTGCCCAACCGGCGTTGCCGAGGTGATCGGCGATGGCGAAGGCGGCAGCGGTGACACCACGTAGATCTGATCGAGCACTTTTAACATGAGGGCATTGGCCGTCACCTTTCCGTCGAGCGATACGGTCAGATTGGTCCAGACCACGAGCGTCATTTTGCTTGCGGGGTCGTAGCCCATGAAGGAGTTGAAGCCGGGCATCTCGCCGCCGTGAAAATAGACCGTGTTCGCTCCCCAGCGCAGCTGGGTGATGCCGTACCCGTACCGTAGTCCGTCGGGCTTGCTCGGATCTTCGAGCTGCACGCTGTCGAGCCACTGGCGCTGATAGTCGGCGTTGAGCACCTTGCCGCCGACCAGTGCCTGGATCCAGGTGGCGAGATCGTCGGCAGTCGAGATGACGCCCCCGGCCGCCGTGGCGTAGGAAGGGTTCTGGCCGGTGCAGTCGTCGGGCTTAAGGGTTCCGGCCCGGGCCGCGGCCTGGAGGTCGGGCGGGTACGGCTTGTCCACTAGGTTACTGAAGGAGCAGCCGCCGTACAAGTAGCCGTGCGAGTAGGGATCCGGGATCGTGTTCGAGGTTGATGGCGGGGAGCAGGGTGTCCTTCAGGCCCAGCGGTCCGAACAAACGGTCCTGGAAACAACTGGCCAGCGGCTTCCCGTCGACCTTTTCCGCAATGAGGCCGAGCAGCGCGTAGTTGGCGTTGGAGTAGTGGAAGGCCGTACCGGGTGGAAAGTAGGGCGGGTGCTTGAACGCGATCGCCAGCACTTCGGCTGGGGACCAAACCTTGGTCGGGTCACGGTCGAGGATCGCCCAGAACTCGGGGTCGTCGTCGTAGCTGTAGAGGCCGCTGCGCATCTTCAGCAGTTCGGCGATGGTGATGTTGTCGCCGTTCGGCACGCCCGGGACGTACTTCGAGACTGGATCGTCGAGACTGAGCTTGCCTTCCTGCGCCAGCAGCATGATTACCGCCGCCGTCATCGTCTTGGTATTCGAGGCGATCCTGAAGTGGGTGTCGGCGCGGGGCGGGCTTGCAGCCCCTAGTAACGTGGTGCCGTAGGTGATCGTGAACTCGCCTTCGGGCGTGCGCAAGAGGACCACGGCGCCGGGGATCAGAAGTTCCTTGGCGGTCGTGTCCACCATGGTCTGCAGCGCAGCCTGGTCGATTGGCTTGAGCGCCGACGAGCCGGCCGTGGAATCAGGCCGCGAGCACGCCTGCGATCAGGAGAGTAACACCGACCAGAAAGCTCGCCCCGGCGCGTCCAGGGAAATTCAAACGCCAGTTTGCCAATGATCACTGCTGCGTGGCTCGGTGGCGACAGTCTCACACAAACTCGATTCCATGTTTTGGCCCCGCGCCCACCATGCGGCCAATCAGCGCGTCTGTAACTGGTGGTATGGCGGCCAAAGCGATCCTGCACCGGCTCCAACACCTCTTCAAAATACTTGTCCATCCCGGCGGACCCTACCCGCGTACGGGTGAATAGTCCCGTCGCTCGCGGTCGGTTGCGTCGCCCTGATGACATGCAAGGTATGCGGGCATTTGGTTAGGCTCATCCGCACTTCATGTATCGTCTTAAGAAGACACGAGTTGCCTTCTAGGATTTCTTCGCCGTCCAGTGCAACGCGATCGCGGGGACAAGGAAGAAGAAAAGAACAACGATCCGCACATTGGTGAAGAAAGTCAGGACGATTCTTCCGAGCGTTTTCTCGTCCACGCTGAAGAGATGCATCACCCAGCCGGCCGCGGTATTCCAGAAAGCCAGCGTCGCGCCGAAAAGAAGGAGCGCAATGACGATTCCGACCACAAACATGCGGAGGAACAGGTTGCGCAGGAAAATGATTTTCTCGCGTTCCATTGACCAGTTCCCGATTGCTTACAATGCGCCGGAATCGTAGGCGCGCTCCCCGTGGAGCGAGGCGTCGAGCCCGAGGTCCTCGTCCGCTTCCGAAACCCGCACGGTGCTGAAGAGATTGATCACCGCCAGCATCACGTAGGTGAAGAGAAAGGCGTAGAGCGCCGCGCCGGCGACGGCGAGACATTGCACGACGAAGAAATGGGTGCCGCCCGCGAGCAATCCGTCGGCGCCGGCGGCGTTCATCGCCTTCGAGGCAAAGACGCCGAGCAGCACGATCCCGAGCGCGCCGCCAATTCCATGCACGCCCCAGACATCGAGCGCATCATCCCAGCCGAGCTTGTTTTTCAAATGGACCGCCAGATAGCAAACCACGCCCGCCGCAATCCCGATGATGGCCGCTGAAGGTAACGAAACATAGCCGGCCGCCGGAGTGATCGTAGCCAGGCCCGCGACCGCACCGGTCATCAGCCCGACAAATTTCGGCCGGCGTTGCACCGTCCATTCGATCATCAGCCAGACGATGGCTGCGAACGAAGCCGCGACGTCCGTGTTCAAGAACGCCAGGCCGGTAATGGCATTGACCGCCAGCTCGCTCCCGGCGTTAAAGC
Organism: uncultured Verrucomicrobiae bacterium; assembly: GCA_963821915.1. Lineage (GTDB taxonomy): Bacteria > Verrucomicrobiota > Verrucomicrobiia > Chthoniobacterales > UBA10450 > Palsa-1392. Next base: position 77,080 of record CAWGFS010000008.1, on the reverse strand, counting down.
CATACCAGCCGAACCAAAGCAGTCCGGTACCGATGGCAATCAAGGGAATGCTGTTCGGCGGCGATTGCTTGTCCCGCCGGTGACCGACGTAGAACACGGAAGCGAGCGCGGCAAAACCGGCGATCGCATGCACCACGATGCCGCCGGCAAAATCGAGCACGCCCCACCGCGCAAGCAAGCCGCCGCCCCAGACCATGTGTGCGAAAGGATAATAAACGAGCAGTTGCCAGAGGACGAGAAAGGCAAGGTAGGCCTTAAAGGTGATTCGATTGACGAAAGCGCCAGTAATGAGGGCAGGCGTAATGATGGCGAACATCATCTGGTAAGCCATGAAGACGAATTCCGGCAGACTATGATTGCCGGGAAAGGGTGAATTCAAAGTCACCCCGTGCATGAACGCTTTGTCGAGGTTGCCGATCAGTCCACCCAGGGCATCCCCGCTGAAGCAGAGCGAATAGCCGCAGATGAACCACATGATGGTGGTGATGCCCATCGAAACAAAACTCTGGATCATGATCCCGAGAATGTTTCGTTTGCCCGCAAGCCCGCCGTAGAAAAAGGCGAGCCCGGGCGTCATGAGCATGACGAGGCTGGTGGCGAGAAGCATGAAGCCGGTAGTACCTGTATCGAACATATGATTGGAGTGTTGGTTGCCGACGTTTATGAGGCTTGGGAATATTATTCCAAGCACCATTTTTCGTTAGTCGACCATGATTGCTTCCCAGGCTGCCACCACATCACCCGCGCCACGGGCGGCGCATCGTCGGCCGGGCGGACTATTGGGAAGCTGATTTGAGAAAATCGGCAATCGCCCGGGCGTCGGACCCGGTAATATTCGCCCGCACCCGCATGTGATGGACGATGATCTGCCATTGCACGGGCGTCTGCATGGCGGGGGAGCGCAGGTTGTGACATCGCTGGCAGTTATTCGACCAAAGCTCCTCTCCGCTGAGCCCGCTGCTCGATTCGCTTCTCGCCTCGGTGCTCCGAACTCTCGCTCGATCCCGCGAGTGCATCCCAGAGTGAGCCTGTGAGAACGAGACTCAGCGGAATCAGCGCCGCGAGATACTTCCAAATCATTTTCATGTTCGTTAATCTAAAAACCCGCTGCCGTCTGGACAAAGAAGGCATTCGCATTCGGTTCCCCACTTCGTTGATCCCACTGATAGGCCGTTTTCAACGCCACTCCCGGGGTAATCCAATAATCAATTCCCAAAGTCCAGCGTTGTTCCTCACCCACACCCAGTCCGCTAGGAGCGCGGCTGAGATGGTCCCAGCGAAAGATAAACTCGAAGTCGCGCAGGAAATCCAGGCCTGCCTGGGTCGGGCGGTAGGCGATCTGGGCGTAACCGCCGTCGCGTTTGCTTTCGAATTCGAGCGGGCCAAATCCGAAAACACCGTCGGGGTCATAGACCGCCGAATCAACCTTGCTCCAGACGTATTGGGCATGAATGTCAACCCGCCCTTTCAGCAAGTCTGAGCCGCGAGTGATATTCAGATCAACCGTTTGCAGGAACGCGCCGACATCCGCAAAGGAGCTGCCCTGAGCTCCAGGGTTCGAAACCTCGAAGCCATAGCCAATCTCCACTCCAGGAAAGGGCAGAAAGCCAACTCGACCACCGACCGCCTTATTATCGTTGTTATCGGTGAAGTTATTGAAGTCGAGGGTCCCGGCGCGCGCGGGATCGAAGACGTTTAGATTTGGGCCATTGGAAACATAGAAGGAGTAATTCGCGCGCGTCGGGCCAATTGGGAAACCACCCCGCACTTCCGCTCCGATTGACCTTTCCCCCAAGAGGCCGTCGTAAACCGCGAGCGGCCGGTCCGGCAGCTTATTGATCCAGAGAGGCTCGAAGCGCTCGACGAAGACGTTGCTTGGAGTTAAAAACTCTCCCGCGCCCAGAGTTATGTAATCGTTAACTCAGATAAGTTAACAGGGAATACTCCAGTTCGAGATTGGTGCCGCTCCCGCTTAGCTCGAGCTCAAGACGGCCTTCGTATAATAGCCTCGGGCTCAGTTCCCAAAGAAAGATTGGGTTGAAGGTAGCCGAGAAATTTGAAGCGCTTCCCTCACGATCCTCAAACGTGCCTACTCCAAAGCCGGCAATATGGAAGTTCGTCGTACCGATTGCCGGTTCCTTTTGTTCTGCCACCACTTTTTCTTCTGCCACCGCTGGTTCCAAAACCTGCTTGTGCAGGTCCGCGGCGGCTTCGTCCTCGGCTTTCGCTTCCCCTGCGACAGCATGTGTTTCTTTCTTCATGCTGGCCAGTTCCTTCTTCAGCGCCAGCATCTCTGCCTTTAGCTCTTCGTATTCTTCCCTCGTAACGTATCCACCGGCAGTGTCTTCGGCGCGAGCAACGGGAGACACGACGGCGAGCAGGAGAATGTGAACGACCGCGACAACACCGTAGGTTCCGCGCTTCATGATTCGGCTTATCTCCCGGCTAGAGTTCGCAGGAAGTTGATCACGTTCCAGCGATCAGTCTTTGAAAGTCGGCTGCCGTAATCGGGCATCGGTTTTTTCCCCACTGTAATTTTCCAAAAAAGCGCTCCGTCCGATTCTCCACGGAGTTTCGGATCGGAGAACTTCGCGGGATGAATGCCGAGATCGACCGCGTCATGGCCATCGCCGTTTCCCGTTTTTCCGTGACAGGCCGCACAACGTTTCATGTAAATCTTTTCTCCGGCGGCGAGTGAGGACTCGTTAGGGGAAATTGGATTCTGCACTTTCGCTTGTGCTGCGGGAGCCAGCCACGGCTTCTCATCTCCGGTCGCGAGCGCGCTGACTCCTCGGATCCACAGACAAATCGCGGGCAATATGAGGAAAATAAGAACGCTGCGATGTCGAGCCGCGGCCCGTTGAATGCCGATTCGTCTTGCGCCATCGGCGCCGGACAGATGGAGCTTGGACATGGCTGCAATTCTAGGGGTTCTACGGCCTCGGTTGCAATCGGCCAAACGGTAACAAAACCGTTACCTTTTCCTGCCGATGAAGACCTTGCACGAACCAAAGTCCGGCGCGATTGAAATCCCAAGGAGGGCCAATTCGCAGGCGAAGAATCACCTGCTCGAGGCGAAATGGAGATGGACAGCTTACCAACAAATTCGAGAGATCAGAAAACCACTGCCTTCTCATTCAGCAAAGTCGGAGCGACCCTGTTTATCGGGCTCTTTCTCGCGCTTTGTCCGAGACCGGCGGACGCAGTTTCCATGACAGTTACGGTCGGGGATGGCGGCTTTTTCTTCTTCCCTCCTTCAGTCACAATCGACCCCGGCGATACTGTGACATGGACTTGGAGCGGCAGTGGCCATAGCAGCACGTCGGGCACACCTGGCCAGCCCAGCGGGTTTTGGGACTCTGGGGTTCGGAGCCAGGGCGCCACCTTCTCGCACACGTTTCCCGCCGCGGGGTCGTTTCCATACTTCTGTTCTCCGCATGGTGCTTGTTGCGGGATGGTTGGGAGCGTCACCGTCGCGGCCGCTACCCCAACCCCCACTCCACCCAACTCCCTCACCCACCCCGACACCGGACCCGACCGTTCCTGCCCAGTTACTGAACGTCTCTACCAGGTTGGACGTGCAAACTGGCGATAAGGTTTCCATCGGGGGAATAATCATCACATCGGGTGACGCCAAGAGGGTTCTCTTGCGCGCGATCGGACCTTCGCTCGCCAACTTCGGCGTTACGGATCCGCTCCCCGACCCGATCTTGGAGTTGCACGCTGGAGACGGAACGCTTATCACGAGCAACGATAACTGGAAGGATAGCCCGGAGATGATGGACATCGAGGCGACGGGTCTGGCTCCTTCCGACGACTTGGAGTCTGCCATCATCAGAACCCTCAACCCCGGCCTTACACCGCGGTCGTTAATGGCAAGAATGGCGCGACGGGCGTCGGATTGGTCGAGGCGTATGACTTGGACGTAAGCGGCACTTCTCAGCTTGGCAACCTCAGCACACGCGGGTTTGTCGGGACCGGCACCAATGTCATGATCGGCGGCTTTATTCTGGGAGGCGGCGGTGCGGACATTAGTGTGCTGGTACGGGCAATTGGTCCGTCGCTCACCCAATTTGGCGTTACCGATGCGTTGCCAGATCCGACCCTGGAATTGCACGACGGAAACGGCGTCCTGATCCAGGACAATGACAATTGGAAAGATTCTCAGCAGACCGAAATCGAGGCGACCGGCCTGCAACCGACGAACGACCTCGAGTCAGCCGTGCTCGAAACGCTCGCGCCGGGCGCTTACACCGCGATTGTAGCCGGTAGTGGCGACGTTACCGGAGTGGCCCTGGTGGAAGTTTACGGGTTGCCCTAGGCGAACCAGGAATTGCGGCGAGTCCGACAGTGGAGCAAGCTCATCCTCCGATGTCGAGGGCATGAGCCCAAGGCACGACGAGCAGCCACGCGCACCCAACACGAAGGACATTCTTGGACAGTGAATGGCTTCGGCTAACGAGACTGAGATGAGGCGCCGCGAGCGGGGACCCGCGTCGTCGAGGATTGGCGGGGTTGAGATCATGTAAGGCCTGGTTAGGCCATATCGTGTTCATCTCGAAATCGGCCGCGTTAAAAGAACCCGCGGAGGAAGGCTGCTGCTTCATCCGAGATGCCGACAATCTTGTTCGTTGCCTGACGATAGAATTTGAAGTTGAGCTCGGTCTCGGGTCGGCCGTCGTTCCAGTCGGAAAAAACTTTGAGCTCGCTCCGCCCCAGGAGCCGCGTGGCGCGCGCCGTGCGTCTGATGATAATGCTGACGCGCGGGGTTTGCCGAGCGATCCCGCGTTTCCTTGCGATCGCTTTGGCCGAGGTCACCACCCCGCTCGCGACGAGGCCGGGCCCACCTTCGTTCTCACTCGCGAAGACATAGATCGTATCGCCTTTGGCGATCTTCTTGCCACCATACATCGTCTTCTGCGCGCTGAATGCCAACGTCCCCGCCCGCGGGTCGCTAACCTCGGCTTTGATCGCAAACGTCATGCCCCTCAGGAGTTCCTGACGCCATTTAGGAAACGCGTTTTGCGAGCTATGGCCGCAGTCGACCCAGCTGGGCACCCTTCTTGGGAACAATCGGTCGCTAACATAGTCACAAACAGTTATTGATTCACTAAAAGGATTTTCCTATCCTCCGGTCTGAAATACCACGATAGCACAATCAGGATTAGTAAGACCAACGAGGGAGCAATTTCACTCATGGGATCGCCCAATGCGATATGCGACAATACCGCTCCCGACATGGCAAAGAAAAAGCCCGCATAAGCCCATTCTTTAACGAGTTTAAATTGTGGAATTAAGATAGCTATCACTCCAAGTAGTTTCCAAACACCAATGATGTACAAGAAGTATAATGGATACCCAAAATGAGCAACTATCTCAACAAACCCTTTTGCATGAAATATTTGCGCCAAGCCATTTGCCAACATGCCAAAAGCCAATAAAGCTGTGACAATCCAATAAATTATTTTGTGTCTTCTTGTCATAATGTCTTGCAACGGTCTACAGTCTAACGTCCAAGCTCAGCCGTCGACTGGAGCGCCTTGCTGGGCATGGTTAGGCCAGCAGCTCATAAAACGACAATCGGTTGCCAAAAGGATCTCCGAACTCAAAATATTTAACGGCTTCTGGAACAGTTTCAATTTGGTCAACATTGATACTGAGGCTCGAAGCAAGCATACGACTTGCTTCGATGTCGTGAGACTCGAAGCGCATTACTGACTGATTTGGCTCATTGATTTCACTTTCAAAGAGCTGCAACCAACCCGAAGGGACGATTTGGAATTCCCAACCTCCAGGGGCCGAATTGACCTCCTCGACTTCTCCCAGCAGCCGGCGATACCACTCGACAGCCCGCTTCAGCTCTGTGACGGGCAGGCCGACCGTAAAACTCTTTATCTTGGTCATGATGGTACGGCCTTCTTTATGCCCAGCATGCAACTAACGAAAACAAGATGGGCCCCGCCGCCGCGAACGCGGCGGGCCGCAAGACCCGTGGAACTACGAACAGGCTCATAACTAAATCGGGCGGCGTTGGCTCCATGGCATGGTCAAGCCAATTGCAGAGGTTTAGACATTATGTCGCCGCGGCGCTTGTGCCAAACGCACGCACCCACAACTGCCCAGCCCAAACCCGAATACCAGGCCTGCGAGTCGAGCGTGAACAAATACAGTGTCTGGACGCCGCGCGATCGAGCCGCGTCCTCAACGGCCGCACAAAGTGCAGCACCGATCCCCTGGCGACGAAAACGTGAGGCGATAAATACCCCACCGAGCCAAGGTGTGAGATCCTCGCGCCCCTCAAGATCATGCACGCGAAGGGCGGCAGTTCCAACAAGCTGTCCATCAATATGCGCCACCCATGCGATCGGCAATTTAACTCGATTCATATGCGCTTCCAGCTTTTCGATGCGAGCGTCAGGGGTTTGTTCGTCAAGGATCGGGCCCCAGTGCTCAAATAGCCACTGCGCTAGCTGCGGGACGTATTCCGGGTGGTCAATCAAGTAGCTAATTCGAACTCCGCGCATAGAGCCTAACGAGACACAAGATCAGCCACCGCGAGCCCGGTAAGGCGTGATACGCAGCCGAGAGGTGAATGACAAATCCGCAGATCGCCGATCGCCCTTGGCCTGCGGTGCGATGCCATCGCTTGGTTAGGTTTGACCGTGGAGTGAGCTACCGCCGACCCATCGCCATCTGTGGGGCGGATCGAGAGCGGCGCCACAGGTGCAACGGGAGGGCCGGATGCGAAGTCGTTCAGGCGAGCTACCCAAGACTGCTGACGCCATAGGTTTCCCAGATCATGAAGTCGTCCAGCGTTTGCCGCGTCTTATCCACGACGAATCCGACAACGATCGCGTCATCGACGAAGCCGAGAAACGGAGTCTTATCCGGAATCAAATCGAACGGGTCGACCAAATAGTTGAGAGCAGCTACGATCCACGTGAGATCTTCATTCGAAACCTGCTTGTATTCCTCGCGCTCGTACGCGCGGACCAGCCGCAGCATCGTCTGAAGATACGGCCAATTCGCCTTGAACCGATGCCCGGGGAGCGACGCCGCCTCTTTCGCGGCTTTTTCGAAAAGCGAACGCAAACCGCCGGAACCGACGACACGCAATTTTGCTTCGTTGAGTGCCCGGGCAAACGCCTCGCTGCGCAGGGCTGGTTTCTGATAGGAAATGTCCCTTTCGTCGGGTGATTTCTTTTTCGCCTTTTTCATCTGAGGCTATGAAAGCATCTCGATACGCCAGTGAGAAGCCAATTCACACCATCCTCTAAGAAACAATTGCCATTTTCGGCTCTTGAGGCGTGAGATGGAAGCCAAAAGCGGCGGCTTGTTTTTGGAAGCGGCGGAGGAGGTTGTGCTGGTATTTTTCTTCGTAGTAGCGCTTGCAACACAGCCCAACTCCAGCCGGCTTTGCTCAATTGGCCGGCGAGGGCGACAGAGGTGACAGCAGGTAGATCTGATCGAGCACCCTCAACATGAGGGTGTTGCGACGCTCATTTCGCATATGAGACCGTATCCGTCGATGACGCGATTGTCTGTGTTCTAAAGATTGTACGCGAGCTTGTGAGTCGGCTGATACAGCTGGATGTCATCCGCGCCGGGCACGATCATCATGATGACGCGGCCGTACTCGCGTTGCTCGATAGGACCTCGGAACTGCGCTCCTTTCGCCCGTAACTCGGTGACCGTCGTATCGATGTCGTCGCACATCAACGCGATCGAGTGGTGACGCGGGTAGTCGTAGGTTTGGCCTTCCCATTCGCTGTGCGTCGGGTGCACGCCCATCTCGCTCGGCCCCGATTTGAAAATGAGCCAATCGTTATCGAAATCCTCGGCGACGTACTTCCACCCGAGGACGTCACGCAGAAACGCCCGCGTTGCGTTAGCATCGTCGGAGTAAATCAACGTATGAATTGAAGTAATCATGTCGTCATCAGTTTGTTGTCGCTGCTACTGCGGTGCACTTAGCGAGAAAGAGATAAACCACGGCAGCGTGCTGTGGCAAGCCCGCCGAAGTTGCCTCCCGGTGGGACCGTTGGTTCATCGACCGGTAGATCTTTGTGAAAGCATTGCCTGGGGTCACTAGGCGAAACGCATTAACAGCACGAGCGAGGCCACAGCCAACACGATGCCGATCACCTCAAAATAGTTCAGTGACTCCCGGAACAGCACCACGCCGATGGCGGTGAGGAGCAGCATCAGGGAGACAGAGTAGAGGACGCTGATGGTGGCCAGCTTCAGGTGCCTCATGACGAATACCCAGCCGAACGCGGTCGAGGCGTAAAGAGCGAAGCCGAGGTAAAACCAACCCGTCCGCAGCGGCTGCTCGCGCCCGCTTGCGAGCTTGAGAAAGTAGTCACCCAGCACGCCGATCACGCTGAAGGCAATCGTGACGAGCACCGCGATCGTTTTTGTTCCCATCGTCGGCTTGTTACTGCAACAATCCTTTCTGTCGTTCTCTCTGCGAAAAAAACGCCGTCCGAGTCATCTAACGAGAACAAGATGAGCTGCCACGAGCCAGGGCGCGCGTGGCAACTGGTTGCGGATTTGAACTCATCGAAAGCTGGATAGTACGGCGGCTCGCGGTCGGCTTATGTGCTTGGTGTGGTCGATCAGCTTCATCGCCCGGTTAGACGTTACGCGTGGCTGCATGGGAAGCGACCAATCTATCTTCAGCGGATGGCAATGGCACCCTGCGCGTAGAGTAAAGCGCCTCTAAAGGCGTCCGTCGAGCGACATGTCGCTGGACAAACCGCCAAATGCGGAAGCGAATCAGCAGCCGCACTGGCAAGCTGGCGCGCTCGAACAAGAGAGCGGTGCGCCGCATTAGACGTAACCGCATACGAGAACCGGCTTCCCGAGCGGAGCCGGTGAGAACACGCGCGCGGCCATCAGCAACAATCGCATTCGGACGAGAAGACTGCATAACGTCTAACGAGACCCAGATCAGCCACCGCTGGCGACAGCGACTTTGCTTTCACTTCACCTTCCATAATTTATCCTCAGCCTTGCCACGTAGCGCTCAGCGGTTGGCTGCCTGGTTGGATGCTTCGGGGTGCTCAGCACGATATTGCTCCAAATATGAATGATAACGCCAGCGAATAACGTGGAACGTGCTTTCCGAGCTGCCCGCGTGGCGCTACCTTCGATAAGCGGATGCGTTCCTAACCGGATCGTACGGCACAACGCCATTTCGCGTGGGCGCATAGACAAAGCCGTAGCGATCATTTTTTACGTCCACCGGCTCAAGAAGTAAGCCTTTATCGCCCGCCCTCTCCCTGTATTCGATCAGCACTCGCGCCGTACCATTCAAACCCCACATCTTAAAGCCCGTCCCGAAGATTCCGCCATTGGGGAAAAGATGGTCCAAACCGGCCATGGCATGAAAGCAACTGATAGCGACTCTGTCCCTTCGATAAAGACGGTCGTCGGCACGATATTTAATGGTTCCTCCGTCGAGCAGGCGTTTGCGCTGCACCGCGAGATCAAAGCCCTGTTTGGCAATCTCGTACGGCCCCCACATCGCCACCGCATTCTTCTCATAGACGGCGAGCTTGATCGTTTCTTCGAGCGAAAAGTTTCTCCCGGGTGATATTGGACACTTGTTGTATTGTGGAATAACGCGGCTGCCCGCGCCGTCAAAGACACACAAATGCGGATTGGTCATGAAATCGCGCGGCAACCAGCTGATGGTAAAGGCTTCAAACTCCCGATTCCTGTATGTTCGCTTCTTCAGACCTGGCGTCACCTTCGGTTGCTTGTTATCTGCAAACACTCGAATGACAGAGATAAACGAGTGCGAAAATTCCGGGTGGTTTCCTTTGTCTTCATAAGCAAAAGGAATGATAAAATAGCGATCGCGCGTATTAGTGCCCTCCCCCAGTCGGGCCGAGACTTTGGCTTTGATACGATTTACGATCTGAGTGTAAAGCGGCACATCGTAACTTGAAAAATCGACAATCCGCGGGCTTGCCGGCGCAGTAGGCGCAGCAAAAAGAAGCGCGAACAAAGCGAACAACCTGCCAAACCGAAGTTTCATGGCGAGACTTCAACTAAAAAGCAAAACGGCGCAAGAAGAAAGACTGTTTGTTTCTTTAGCCTTTTCAATTTCTAATTTACTTCCGCGGTTGGCTGCATCGGCCCGGTTAAAAATGATCGCAGGTGCTACGAGCACAACGATGGCAATCGCCATGACGATGAAGTCCAGCAAGGTTCAGGAAGCTCGAGACAAGCATACGAAAGCATCTAACGAGATCTCACGGGTGACAATCTCAGTGATTGATCCGAGACGCACGACCACAAGCTTGCACCCCGCGAGCGCGTCAGCACAGTAGAGAGCTTTCGCCCCAGTAGTCCCAGAATCTTTCTTTTCCAGCGTCTGCGACCCGTCGAACCCTCTACGCGGGACTCTTCTCATAGACCAATACATCATACATGTTACCGGACCCGACCAAGCGTGGAGACCCAAAATCCGCGGTCGCGAGCAGCGCCGTCAGGTTTTCCCTGTTCCGGTAGTCAAACCTCCTGCCAAAGAGCTCGAGAATTCGGGTGCTGGCGTGGGGCCGGTAGGTATTGACGATCAGGTCGGCCGCGTCCGTTGTCATGTGGCCCAGTCTCGCCGCCAGGTGCTCTGCGTTCACCGGCTCCTCCGGGTGCTGCAGACTCGAGGATCGCTCTGTCGTGTCGCAGGTGAAGCCTTGAAGATAGTCGAGAATGCCGACGGCCGTGACCACGTGGTACTTTGCTCCCCCGGTCGTATCCGACCGGAGTCCCCTTCAAAAAGGTCTTCGGTTCCGGCGGAGATGCCGCCCTCGGCTTCCGCACCGATGGTCCTGGTCCGGGTGGAAGCCAATTTGGCGAGCAACCGTGCTGCCTTATCAATGCTGACCTTATCCCGGTCAGTAATTCTGACGGTGATCCGGGCGGGGTCATGGCCCTCCTTGATCAGTCGGTCGTAGGCCAGGATCATGCTCAGGCCAGTGCCAGCCGCCACGGCTTTCAGTCGGACGACACCGCCTTTCTCCAGACGAGACCGGGCCGCTTCATAAGTCGCCCGTGTCTCCCAGATAAATCGCAACTGCACGTCCCTGCCCTGAACCGAGTGCAGAAAGAGCCGATCCCATACGTCGCTGACCTTCAGGATCTCGGGGCAAATCATCATATACGGACCATTCATCGGATCCCCGCCCTCCACCAATGACTCGTGTTCCCTGCTGGATGAGTCGAGCAAGGCCCGACCGTAGGGATGCCTGCTCCGCTCCAGAATCGGGTTGCGGAAGGCCCCGCCCTCGTAGTCTTCGTCATTGGCTTTCCGACGGGTCGTGGTCCATTTCAGAACTCGGTAGCTAATCCTTGCCAGGGCCCTCTGCGCCGGGCCTGCCGGTCGGCCATGCCTTCCCTCAAAGACGGCGCGGCTCAGACTCGCGATGATGGCTTCCGACAATTCGTGATCGCCTTCCGAGTAGAGGGCTACCACCGCATCCATGGGTCTGATGGGCTCCATGTTGGGATATTCTGTGACGAGCTTGAATTTGTCTTCGGCCGCCCCCCGCACACAAACTGGTACCTGCGATCGCCAGGTCTAATCCGATCGTTACCTTACTGCCCTTCTGCTCCTTCTGTTCTTGCTTTCTAGGCGTAGAGTTTACCCGCACCGCCAAAGCACGCCGTCCCTCTCCGCCTTCTTAACTAGATCTGGTTAAATGGGCCGCGTGGCACCACCGGATCCGTTTCTAAACGAAAATGGTCTGCACCGTCGCCGCCATGCTGCACATGGTCACGGCGTTTGGTGTAATGGCAGAAGAATGAGCCGAACGAACTGAACGATTCCTGTGACAAGGAGCACGACGATCGCCGCGAAGAACGCCCAAAATGCGTTGAGGGCCGCAACGTTGTAAATTTGCAGCAACGGGTTTGTGGCAAACCCAACGATCCCCATTCCATAGAAAAGAAATCCCGATGAGCCAACAATCCCCGATCCACCAGATACAATCGCACGGATGCCTTTCATCGTAAATAGGACCCACGCCAACGCAAGAGCGATCGAGAAGTCGCTGCACGCGCGCCAGATCCAAGACGGAGGAGGTTTCACGCCCAGAAGCAACATTGCCACGATGCAGGAAATCAGTGGTCCAACTGAACAGTCCAACAAAAATTGGAGTCGCAATTTATCGATCGGCGCCCATTCGTGCAAGGCATCACTGCGGAAGGCGACGACCACCCTGGCAAACCCAGCCAGCGCCATTGCCAGTTGCGACGCCGTAGCTAGGAGCTTCACCAGGTTCCATAGGCGTTATCTGCCGTTCTCCAATCGCCATTCGGCCGCTGCGGCAGCCTGCTTCTGCCATTGTTCAGCATTCACGCCCATCACCAGCAGCCACAACATCAGCGATATTTCTCCAAGGCCGGCTACGAGCTGGTTATAAGGGGATAGATAATGAGCGAGCGGGGGCCAGATAAATGTAAGCCAACACAGACCTGCGAGCGCCTCCAGTAGGCCAAGGATTCGAGGCATAAAAGTCGACTTGAAAATAAGATAACCAGTCAGCACGCACCAGAATCCAAAGAATACCAAGTAGGTCTCTGAAGACTCTGGCGTTCAAGCGGAGGAACACGAAAGCCAGTGTCTCGACCTGCTGGGCGTTGAATGCGGCCAATGCCGGCCCACCTTGTAAGAAGAGCGGGGCAGCTTGTAAAGCGCTGCTGACAGCCTGGAGAGCAATCCCCACGAGGCTAAAGCAGAGCGCAAGTAGAGAGAGGTTCCTGTTCACCGGCTTGAACAACTCATAAAACAGATATGTCCACGCGATGTGGCACGCGACGCCAAGGAGCGCGGCCAGGACCGAGAATCGAAATAATGGCCCATGTGCCAGAATATTGGCCGCTGTGGCCGCGGCATTACCAGAGACAATGAGCATTCCTGGGATGATCACCTGGCCGAATCCTGATGTGAGCGCCTCGAGCAGCTCAAAGAGGCCAGCGATCCGTGCCCTAAGACGCGGCGCCGTTTTTCCAGCCTGTTCTGTCATTGCGGCTATGCTCATCGCAAATTTTTCCTTACTCGCTGGTAGAGGGTGCTCTCACCATCTAACGAGGCGAAAATCAGCTACGCCTTCCGGCAGCGGGGGCTGAACTGAAATAACAATACACTAGTCGTGATGAAATGTGAACGCGGTACGGAAAGGCATTAGCTGGATCGCTTGGTAGATGTCACTTAGTGTCGCCTTGGCCGGCCTGCGTCTGCCATTTTGCCTCGTTCACGCCGAAGACGAGAAGCCACAGGGCGAGCGAGTTTTCGGCGACGAGGGGGACCCGCAGAATGTAGGGGATCTCCGGCCATTGGAGGAAAAGCCTGAGGCTGTCGATCCAATAGGCCATTCCGGCAAGCGCCATCAGCACGCCGAGAAACCAGGGCAGGAACTTCGACTTGAGAATGAGCGTCCCAACCAGCGTGCAGAATACGCCAAAGAACATCAGGCTAACGCTAAAGCCATAGGCCCATAACCGTATCGGTGCGCGCGCCAGCGCCTGTCGTTGTTCAGCGTCAAAGGCGTGGAAATATTCCGGGAGCGTGAATGTGATTAGGGGCGCCAGGTAATTGCACGAATTGACAGCCTCGAGGGTGGCCGACGCGATGATAAACAACAGCGCAAGCAAGGCCAGGCGCGGATTCACCACCTTGAACAGCTCGTAGAGGATGAACCCCAATGGCAGATTGCATATTGTGACGATCACGGCGGCCGTGAATCCAATGCGAAAGAGGTGCTCATTCGCCACGATGTTGTCCGCCGTTCGCGCCATGTCGCCCGTGTCGATCAACTGGCCGCGGACATGCATGTACGCAAATAGCGCCAATGCGGTGATGGTCAGGTAGAACGCACCGGCAATGCGCGCGAGCAAACGCGGATGTTCGGTGAAAGTCATGGGCGCCGTTGCCGTCTAACGATTGGAGTTCAGCGGCGAGCGAAGCGAGTCCGCTGCAACGACGGGTTAGGCGGCACGAATTCGCATGCCAAGTGCAACACGGCAAGTCACCACTGGCGGCCCTATAGAAGGAATGGCTACCGTCTCGGCTCATACCGCATCGCCACCGCCCCCGAGCCAAACTCCAGCCGGCCCACGAGCTTCAAGTCGACAGGCTTCGATAGCCCCGCGAACAACGTCGGCCCATGGCCCGCTAGCCTGGGCTGCACCACGAACTCGTACTCGTCGATCAATCCAAGTTCCGCCAACGCCAGCGGGAGCTTCACGCCTCCCACGAACAGTCCCTTACCCGACTCCCGCTTGAGCTGCTGAACGGCCTCCCCCAGATCCCCGCGCACGAGCTCCGCATTCCAATCGACCCGGTCCAGGGTGCTCGACACGACGTACTTCTTTGCCGCGTCGATCGTCCGCGCGAAGGGTTCCATCCAATCAGGCCTCGCTCCCGCCCGCGGCGGCGGCCGGAACGCTGCCTCCATCATTTCGTAAGTCACCCGGCCAAAGAGGAGGGCATCGGCCCGGACGATGTTCTCGACCGCGTGACGATGCAACTCTTCGTCCGCGAACATTGCACGATGATCGCAGCACCCGTCCAATGTGACGTTGATGGAATACCGAAGAGGTCGCATTGCGTAAGAGGTACCCGGCGATAGCCGGGGCGTCCAGCGCCGCCTAGCGAGAACAAGATGAGGCGCGCCGCCGAGAGCGCGGCAGGCTGCCGGGAGTGGGCTGAATTGCGAACAAGCTCATAAACAAATTGGGCGGCGTTGGCTCCATCGCTTGGTTAGGCGCTTTGTGGAACTCCATAGAGGTCTTCTGCATGATGCCATTCGTGTAGGATGTCCCGCATGACGAGCGCGTGATCGAACTCGACTGTGCCGGCGGGAAAACGGGTTCGGTCGGAGAAGTAGCTGGAACGTGCTGTCGTAATGTTGAAAGCCTGAACATGCCATTCCAGCGTGCGCAACAACAAACCATCCAGTCGCGTCTCGTCGCTAGTCACGGAGTAGCCGAGGCACCCGCCTTCGAAAAATGCTGATGCCTCAACGAGTGAGTCGAAACACGACGTCTCCGGTACCGTGTTGCTTGCGTCCCCGATGACTCGCACTGAAACCTGCTCGTCGTCGGAATCCATCGCTAGGTCAACGTGCTGGCCATCATCCGACACGGTAAAACTCGCGTGGTGGTGCTCGCCTGGGAAAAGGCGACCGCCAGCCAAGCTGTTGAGACGTGAACCCGTATCACGACGCGGAATGAAAACTCCCTCTCGCGCAACGCCGGACGCGTCTCTCCACTCGACGGCAATGCGGTGAGCGGCGTTCTCGCTGGAAAAGCCAATCGCAGCCGGTAGAACGGCTGGGCGAATGTGCTGCAGACGGATAAGGCAAATGCCGGCGATGGCATAGCCGCTATGTAGCTTCGGGCGGAACGGCGAAGGCAAGACTTGCTGAATAGCTGCCGGGTCAATTCGGAAGTTGACAAGGAGGCGTCGCTTAATCGTGCCCTTGAGGATGGGTATTCGCATAAGCTAAGCGTCTAACGAGAACAAGATGAGCTGCCACGAGCGAGAGCGCACATCGCGGCGGGTAAACGGGAAATAGGCACGGAAAGCAAGGTCGTAAGGCGGCTCGCGGTCGGCTTCATCGCATGGTTAGACGTTATCATCGAATCATGGCCGGAACATGAAATACACTGCCCCAATCATGCAGAGGCCTGCCCACAGAAAATTAAGCTTCAGCGGCTGCTGCATGTAAAAAAGCGCAAACGGCGCGAACACAGAAAGAGTAATAACCTCCTGCAGAACCTTTAGCTGGCCAAGGCTGTACTGAGAATAGCCGATTCGATTCGCTGGCACCTGAAACAGATATTCGAACAGGGCAATGCCCCAACTCAGGAGAGCGGCAACATACCACTTCCGGTCATTGACATTACGGAGGTGTGCATACCAGGCAAAAGTCATGAAGGCGTTCGAGATCACGAGGAGGATAGCAGTGCGAGCTATGACGGGCATAAATGAAAGGCGTTCGGTAGAGGTCTAACGAGACCAAGATGAGCTGCTGCGAGCGCTGGCGCGCACCGCAGCGGGTGAAAGGGTGGAAGGCATGGAAAAGTTGATCGGACGGCGGCTCGCAGTCAGTTCCAGCGTCCGGTTAGACGTTTTGTGCTCCACTTGGGCAGACCGCAGTGTGCGCACTGCCTGGGGTAAAGAAACCTCTCTGGGTGTCGACCAAACATGGAAGGGAGAAAGCGTTCCCGGCAGCGGGGACATTTGAACGCCTCTACCCAAACGCGCGTGATGAAGAATGCCAAGATCCAAATGATCCCGGCGGGAAAAATAAACCAAAGAGCGTGGCCAAAGAAGTTTGCGAGTAGAGATGCAAAAACGATGAGGCCAGCGCCTCCCAACCAAGCAGCGAAGAAGCTGATTCGCCGCCGGAGGTAATCGTCCCATTGCGGGGTCATGTTGCATTACGTCTAACGAGAACAAGATCAGCCGCCACGAGCGGGAACGCGCGTGGCAGCGGGTGAAGGCGCAGTAGTTGCGGAAAGCAATGTCGTGCGACGGCTCGTGGTCAACTCCATCGCACGGTTAGATCGCCGGCGCTGCATCAGCAATACGCTACCCGATGCCGAAGATCGCATCTAGAATGTTCTTCAATCCGGTTCGCAGTGTCTTCCATCTTGGCTGACGACTCATCCGAACCGTTAGGACCACAATAAGCGTAGCAACGACCAGCAATCCCACCGTGATCGAGAGCCATTCGAGAGAAGACATAGTTCAATGGGATCGCCACCAAACCACCTAACGAGAACAAGATGAGCGACGGCGGGCGGAGAGCGAGCGTCTTTGGTTTCATAATTCTTAATTCTTCTTTCAGTCTTGCTGCAAAGCGGCCAGTCGTTCGCTGCATCGCATGGTTAGGTGTGGCGGTCGCTTTCATGAGTGACTTTGCGTGTAGATAAGTCAAGTGCGTAACGCTCGCCACGTTCGTTCGCGATGACGAGGGAACCACCGCGAAGCGTGAGTGACGTGATGAACACGTCCTGAACATCGCGTTCGAGAGAGGGATCGACGCGGACCCGGTAGATGCGCTGCCGCCAAAGCTCCCGACGGGACGATGCGTCGAACGCGACGACAAAGCCCATCGCAGTGGCGGGCGCAGAGTAGGTAACGCCATGCACGGTGACAGGCTCAACGGCGCCTGGAACGGTGCGTTTCGCATTTGCGGGACCGGTGACGAACGCGACGACGCATAACACCCCTGCAAACACAGCCCTGTGACGCGAAGCGAACATCACCTAACAGATAGTATACGAAATAGATATTCGCCTATTTCGGTTGCTCCAGAGGAGAGGTTGGGGATAAAACGAAGACATGGCAACGAGTCTCCCCGATAGAAACGAAACGGCCAAGCCCAAATTTCTCGAACAAGTTCGGATCATTTTGCGCACCCGCCATTACAGCTTGCGCACGGAGGAGGCGTATCTGGGCTGGATCCGCCGTTTTATTCTTTTTCATGGCAAACGCCACCCGCAGGAAATGTTTCAACGACCATGATCTACACCCACGTGCTGAATAAGCCGGGTCATCGGGGTGAAGAGCCCGCTGGATTGAACCAAACACAGGATGTGACGGCGCACATCCCGCCAAGGCAGGCGGAGCGCCTGCCCTACAATTTGTTTGTCATGGCCTGCTCGACGATGAGGGCGGCGAGTTCCTGGGTGGCGTCATCGAGCGCGGCGTTGGCGGTTTTGAGACGTTGTGTTTCGTGAGTCTGAATCGCCCGGCGAACGTCGTCTCGCCAGCTGCTCGATCTGTTTGCGTTGCTCCGCGGGCAGACGATCGCCCGCCAGCGTGGAATGCTTTCTCGACCGCGGCCAGCATTTCCTCCGATTTGAGACGGGTCTCCGTCCAGACGCGCTCGCTCATGTCCTCGAAGGCGTGCTCGAGCGAGTCGGCGATCATCGCTTCGACCGCTTCGTCAGAGACATCCACTGCGCTCGTCAGGGCAACGATTTTCTCGGAACCGGTCTTCGTGTCGCGCGCCAGGACCTGGAGAATGCCGTTGGCGTCGATCTCGAATTGCACGCCGACGCGGGCCACGCCTTTGGGCGCGGGCTGGAACTCGATCTCGAACTCGCCCAGCGTCCAGTTGTCGGCCGCCATCTCGCGCTCGCCTTGCAGCACCTTGATTTTCATCGCGCGCTGATGGTTGACCGCGGTGGTGAACATCTCGCCGGCCTTGACCGGGATGGTGGAGTTGCGCGGGATGATGACGTTCATCAGGCCGCCGAAGGTCTCGATGCCTAACGAGAGCGGCGTGACGTCGAGCAGAACCACGTCGCGCACCGCGCCGGAGAGAATGCCGGCCTGAATCGTGGCGCCGAGCGCGACCGCCTCGTCCGGATTCTGCGAGGTGTTGGGCGCGCGCCCGAAAAGATCGGCCACGAACTGCCGGACGAGCGGCATCCGCGTCATGCCGCCGACGAGGATGACTTCGTCGAGGTCGGCCGCGGCGAGTTTCGCATCGGTCAAAGCGCGCAGGCAATGGGCGCGCGTGCGCTGGATAATCGGGCGGGCGATTTTCTCCAGCGTTTCGCGCGTCAGCTCGTAAGTGAGATTCTTCCCATCCACGAAGGGCGCGTCGAGGCGCACGCTCGTCTCGGTCGAGAGGCGATGCTTCGCCTCGATCACCAGCTCGCGCTTTTGCCAATCGGCAATCGGCAACCCGCAATCCGCAATCAGCGCCTCATCCACGTCGTCGCCGCCGAGGTGCGTGTTGCCGCTGGTCGCGAGCACCTGAAAGACGCCGTTGTCCAACTCCAGAATCGAGATGTCGAAGGTGCCGCCGCCCAGATCGTAGACCGCGATTTTCGATTTCGATTGGAGTTTATCGAGGCCGTAAGCGAGCGCGGCCGCGGTCGGCTCGTTGATGATCCGCTCGACCGTGAATCCGGCCGACTCGCCCGCCGCTTTCGTCGCGTTGCGTTGCGCGTCGTTGAAATACGCGGGGACGGTGATGACCGCGCGCGTGACCGGACGTTCGAGGGCGGCCTCGGCATCGCGCTTCAACTTTCGCAGGATCAGCGCCGAGATTTCCTCCGGCGCATATTCCCGGTCGCGCACCCGAACGCGCAGCGGCCTGCCCGTCTGCCGGACGACCTCGTAATCGGCCGGCAATTCTTCGGGCGAAACATCGTCGCCGCGCAAACCAATCAGGCGCTTGACGGAATAGACCGTCGTTCGCGGTTGCAACGCGCGCATGCGGCTCGCGGCCGCGCCGACCAGCGGGTCGCCCGCTTCCGGAAAATGCACGACCGACGGCGTGAGCCGTGCGCCGTTCGCGTCGGCGAGCAGGATCGGGAAGCCCGCCTCCATCACGCCGATGAGCGAGTTCGTCGTCCCAAGATCAATCCCGACAATGTCGTCCGTCATCGCGTCAGGCGCACAGCCTCGCCTTTCCTGGCAGGCGGCTCAACCGCGCCAGCATGATTTGGACGCCGGGTAGCCGAATCGAGTCACATTCCCTTCACGAGCGCCACGACGATGAAGATGATCGCGAGGATCACCAAAATGTGGATCGCCGCGCCCAGAACATGGAAGCCGACCCAACCGATCAACCAAAGGACAAGCAGAATGATCGCAATAGTCCAGAGCATCACATCATGATCGCGTTTCGTTACTCTGGCGGTTGCCTGCGTTTCGGAAGTCAGCTGCAGCCGGCATCTGTTTGCGTCGCCTGCAGAGCCCCGGAGCGCAACGAAAATAGCCCGGCGCTTCAGCCGGGGTTGCTCGAATTGAGGTCTCGTCGCGGAGCGACGGCTGACAGCGGGTGTGCCTTCAACCGTCGCCCGCGACGCGGGACTGGCTCGGAGACCCGCACTGAAGTGCCGGGCTATCTCCTGAGATCGCTACGCACTCGTTCCGCGGTCTGCGACGGAGTTACGGACGCTAAACAGATGCGCGCCTGACCCGGCTGCGGCCGACGGCCGAAGGCTATCTTCCAAAACTGGCGATTCCCGTTGGAAAAGCGGCGTTTTCGGCAAACGTATGCTGCCTTGAAACTTCCGTTCAGTCTCTTCCTCGCGCTCCGCTACCTCAAACCGAAGCGCACTTTCATTTCCATCATCACGCTCGTCTCGGTCCTCGGGGTGACCCTGGGCGTGACCGTCCTCATCCTCGTCATTTCGGTCATGACGGGCTTCGATCGCGAGCTGCGCCAGAAAGTGATCGACTTCGACGCGCACATCCTGGTCACGACCGAGGGCGTCATGACCGATTGGCGTGATCTCACAGTAAAGATCCGCAACACTCCCGGCGTGGTCGCGACCGCTCCCTACATCCAGGGGCCGGTGATCGTGGAATTTCAGAACCGGCGCCTCGCGCCGATGATCCGCGGGATTGATCCCGCGGAGGAAGAGAAGGTCATTCCGATCCGCAAATTCATCAAGCTCGGCAAGCTCGACCTCGAGGGCGATTCGACCGTAATCGGTGTCGATCTGGCGCAAAAGCTCGGCCTCACGGTTGGCGACAAGCTCACTGTCTATTCGCCGGGCAACCTCGGCGAGATCCTCGACAAGCTGAAAGCCCTCGACCAAAAGAAGGGCGCGGAGAAAGAGAAGGCGGTCGACGACCTGCGTGAAGTCGTGCTCCCGAAAGAACTCACCGTTACCGGCATTTTCGAGACCGGCCAATACCTGCATGACTCCGAGTTCCTGCTTGTGCCGGTCTTCGTCGGGCAGGAACTCTACGGCCTCGGCGACGCGCTCCACGGCCTTACGGTCAAGACGACCAACCCCGACGACGTTGCTCGGGTGAAACAGGCGATTCAAAAATATCTCAAGCCGCCCGAGTACGCCCAGACCTGGATCGAGATGAACCGGCAGTATTTCGATGCCGTCAGCCTGGAGCGCACCGTCATGACCTTCCTCCTCTTCTTTATCGTTATCGTCGCCGCTTTCGGCATCATGAACACCCTCATCACCGTCACGGTTCAGAAACGGCGCGAGATCGGCATCATGAAAGCCGTTGGTGCGTCTATTGGGCAGATCATGGGCGTTTTCCTCTTCCAAGGAATCGTCGTCGGCGTCTTCGGCACTATCACCGGGCTCGGCCTCGGCATGACGCTGATTCGCTTCCGAAACGAATTCAGTCGCTGGCTTGCCGGCACCCTTCACATCGAAATCTTCCCGCGGGCCGTCTATCAATTCTCCGAGATCCCGGCCGAGGTTATTCCGAGCGACGTCGTTAGAATCTGCATCGCAGCATTCATCATTTGTTCGTTAGCCGCGCTCATCCCCGCCTACTTTGCGGCACGGGTCGATCCGGTGAAGGCGCTCCGTTACGAGTAACGATTCTGGGTCGCGCTTCGTTCGTTGTAGCCGGGGCGATGACCCCGGCAGAGAAGACGCGGCAACCGGGGTCAACGCCCCCGCTACAACCGGCTCTCGCCTAACGGAAGATTTTTCCCGGACATCATCTTCTCATCATCTTCGCTCTGCCAGGGTCTGGTCTGCCGGGTCATTGGGCCCAGCAATTAACGAAACAAAAACCACCAAAGGAGGAGAGCGAAAATGAAAGCAAAATCTAAAAGACCCGACATCAGACTTGAGTGGAGGAACAAGAGATCAAGACGATTGCTCGCTGGCGCCGGGTTGGCCGTGGCGGCATTCCTGGCCTGCAATCTGGTTGGTCCTGCATTGGCCACCGACGCGGTAAACGCCTGCCAGCAGACCGCCACCGACGTCCTCGCTGCCTGTCGGGCAAGCGCGCAGAGTGATTACCAGATTGCCTTGGGCAAATGTGTAAACGTTTCTGACCAGGCCGCGCGCAAAGCCTGCCAGAAACAAGCAGCTGCGGATCTGGACGACGCGCTCCAGACCTGCAAGGGCGGGTTCGGCGTGCGGGAGGAGACCTGTGACAAGCTCGGTCCGGCACCATACGACCCGGTAATCGATCCGGCGAACTTTGTCGCGAAAATTGATAATCCGTTTTTCCCCTTGGTTCCGGGCACGACCTTCATCTATAAGGGTCAAACCTCTGAAGGTCTCATGCGCGATGTGTTCGCCGTGACTCACAACACCAGGGTGATCGACGGCGTCACCTGCGTCGAAGTGCACGACTCGGTTTTCACCGACGGAGAACTGACGGAAGATACACTCGATTGGTTTGCCCAGGACAAGGATGGCAACGTCTGGTATTTCGGTGAGAATACAGCGGAGCTTGAGGACGGCCTGATCAGCACCATCGACGGCACGTTCATGGCTGGCGTGGACGGCGACAAACCGGGAATTGTCATGAAGGCTCATCCCGCAGTCGGCGATTTCTACCGGCAGGAGTTTTCGCTCGGTAATGCCGAGGATGAAGCGGAAACGCTCGGTCTGAACGCGTCGGTTACCGTTCCTTATGGCTCGTTCCAACACTGTCTCAGATCAGAAGAGACGACTCCCTTGGAACCCGACGCCCTCGAGGATAAATTCTATGCGTCAGGGGTCGGAAACGTTTTGACGGTGGATGAGGATACCGGCGAACGCTGCGAACTAGTGCAGATCATAACTGAGTAAATCCGGCCGGATTCAAGTCTCTGTTCGAAAGGAGTCTCGGAGAAAGAACTAAACTGTGGCTCAGATCCACGGGCTCCGCTACACTGTCATAGGTGGCGGGGCCTGCTTCTTGTTAGCTACATGCGCGTCCTTCTTGTCGAAGACTCCAAAATTCTGCTGCGGACCGTGCGACGTGCGCTGCGGCACGCCGGGTTTGCGGTGGACACAGCGGCGGACGGTGAGGAGGGCCTCGCTGCCGCAGAGACGAACGACTACGACGTTCTCGTGCTCGACATCATGTTGCCGAAGCTAGATGGCCTTAGCTTGTTGCGGCGGCTGCGGGCTGCGGGGAACACAACGCACGTCCTTCTGCTAACCGCGCGCGATACCGTGGCAGATCGCGTTCAGGGGCTGCGACAGGGCGCCGACGATTATCTTGTAAAGCCATTTGCCCTGGCGGAACTAATCGAACGGGTCAGAGTGCTCTGCCGCCGCGCCTACGGAAACAAGTCTGGTCCGCTGTGCATCGGCTCGCTCGAGCTCGATCTATCCGCGCGACGGCTCCGGCGCGACGGCGCGGACGTGGACCTGACGGCGCGCGAGTGGCGATTACTTGAGTATCTGGTATTGCGCCGTGGCCAGGTTGTTCCTCGGTCGGAAATCGAGGCGCACATTTACGACGAGCTGGTCGAGCCAATGAGCAACGTGGTGGACACGGCCGTCTATAACTTGCGACGGAAGATCGGGGCCAATTTCATCCACACGCGCCGAGGCCTGGGCTACGTGGTGGAGGTGCAGTGAAATCGCTTCGCGCGCAACTCACCCTGCGCCTCCTCATCGGTGGCGCCTTACTGCTCGTTGCCGTAGGCGGATTGCTGCAGTGGCAAATGCGCCGTGCCTTGACCGCCGAGTTCGATGTATCGCTCGTGGCCATGCTCAACACGATGACCATGATGGTCGAACAAAAGCGGGGGCACGTTAGTATCGATTTCACCGGCGCGAACGTCTCGCAACTCGAGCAGACCGAATGGCACAGAAGTCTTGCTCCTCCGGTCGGTGGATGGCGAAGAGATCGCGCGCTCGCAATCGCTCGGAACGGCCCGGCTGCCGTTGCAGGTGGGTTCGATGGCGGCACCGAAGTTTTTGGACGCCCAGCTGGCTGATGGGCGTGTCGTGCGTTGCGCGGGGGTCCGCTTCACCCCGGAGTACGAGGACGAAACGCCACGTCCTCCACAGGTCGACGCCGTGCTCTTCGTCGGCCTTAGTCGCGCGCCGCTCGACCGCGCGCTCACGTCGCTCTGGGCGATTCTGTTGCTGGTTGGCATAGGCGCCCTCGGGGTGCTCAGCGCGTTCATTTACTGGGGGGTACGCGCCGGCCTTGCGCCGCTTGATCGCCTGGGTGGAAGCGTGGCCACGGTGGACGCCGGCTCCCTCGCCACCCGCTTCCAGGTCGCATCGCTGCCGGCTGAGTTACAACCTATTGTCGTTAGGCTCAACGAACTCCTGGCTCGGCTGGAATCGGCTTTCGCCCGCCAACGCCGCTTTACCGCCACCGCAGCCCACGAGCTGCGAACACCGCTGACGGAATTGCGCGCCCTCGCGGAAGTAAATCTTACCACTCCCGGCAACGCGACCGAGAACGAACAGTCTTGGCGCGACGCCCTCGAAACGACGCTGCGCATGGAGTCACTTGCCCTGCGCCTTCTGGATCTGACCCGCGCCGAAGACGGCGCCCTTGTCCTTCAGTGCTCCACGGTTTCACTGGCTCAGGCGTTTGCCGCAGCCTGGCGCCCATGGAGCGGACGTGCTGCCGAACGCCAGATCGAACCCCAAGTCACGCTTCCGTCCGACCTGAGCGTAGAGGCCGACCCAACCCTGCTTGCCGTTGTCCTCGGGAACCTTTGCGGAAATGCCGTCGAACATTCTCCACGAGGCTCACCAGTGACGGTGCAAGGCAATTGCACGATCGACGGAATCAGTTTGCGGCTTGAGAACCGGACCGATGACCTTACCGAAAACGATCTTCCGCATCTCTTCGAGCCCTTCTGGCGCAAAGACACGGCGCGCAGCGACCGGCACCATCACGGCCTTGGTCTCGCCCTGGCCGCGGAATTTGCGGCGCTTCTCGGAGGAAAAGTCGGCGTGCAATTCGGCGGGAACGGTATGGTGGCATTCACGCTCTGGTTGCCTAAGTAGGGAAAACCTTTGTTGAAATTGTCGCATGGAAGAAAAACACATCAACGGACTGGTGGTAGTAGTGGCAGTAATTCTTGCCCTCAGCACCTTTGCCGCTATCGCCGAGGCAAACGATCCTTATCAGCCGAAGATCGACCCGTCCAACTTCTCACACGTTGTCAACAATCCCTATTACCCACTTCCGCCAGGCACCATTATGACCTTCATCGAGAAAGATGGCGACGAAACCCGGAACCGGACAGTGACCGTGACACACCACACAAAAACGGTCATGGGGTGAAGTGTCTTGTTGTCCATGAGGTTGTCGCGACGGGTGGAAAGATTGAGGAAGATACATATGACTGGTTGGCTCAGGACAAACAGGGAACGGTTTGGTATTTCGGGGAGGCGACTCGGGAATTCAAAGGCGGCGGACGAGTGAGCACCGAAGGCTCATGGGAGGCAGGCGTCAATGGCCAGCCGGGAATCATTATGCCAGCGCACCCTGTTCCGGGGCCTCCCTACCGCCAGGAGTACTCGCCCAATATCACCGAAGACATGGGGCAAGTGATCGCGCTCAACGAGTCGGTCACAGTGCCGTTCGGTTCCTTCACAGGGTGTGTGCGAACAAAGGAATGGTCCCTGCTGGAATCCGGTACCGACAAGAAATGGTACGCCAAAGGGATAGGTCTGGTTCGAATCGAATCAACGGGCGGGGAAGTGATGACTCTGGTCACGGTCAAACACGAGTAAACTGCCTGGTTCTTATGAGCCTCTCGCTGGGCAGGCTGGCTTCCCCCTTCAGCCGGACTCGGCGCAGGACCCAACCGTCGTTCCCAACAAGCCGTTCTCCATGGCGCCTTCTGGCCACGGCTGTCATGCTTTTCCTCGCGTCGCCGGTTGGCGGTCGCATTCTCAAGACGAGGCCCAGCGCCTCATCAACCTGGGCACCGTGGTCAGCCATCGTCATCGGGAGCGGATTGGAATTTCAGACCGACAATGAACAATCCGAATACGAATTTCCCTTGCTCCTGGAATACAATTTCACGGAGCGCCTCAAGCTCAGCCTCGAACCGAATTTTGTTTATCTCGCGGCCAAGTCACGCGATGAACGGACGGTCGGCGGACTGGGCGATTTGGAGACATCGGTCGAGTATGAGTTCCTTCGTGAGCGAAGATATCGACCAGCGCTCAGCGCCCAGGGTTTGATCCGGTGGCCCACCGCCATCGATCCGGATCTCGGCACACCCGGTCATGATTACTCACTCGGGCTCATCGCGAGTAAAGACTTGGTTTATTTTGATGTCGACCTGAACCTCCTTTACACGTTCGTCAGCGGCTCGGCTCAGCAGGACAACCTGCAAATCGCCCTCGCGGCCGAATGGCCCCTGAACCATCGCTTCGACGTCATCGCGGAGGTCGTGACGACGATCGGAGGGGCGGGGTTCGCGGACCGTTTGGGACCCCGGCCCTGGCATCCTGACGGAGGGCAACGGAACGCAGAATGAAACGGAAGGCACTCTCGGGCTCGCCTGGCACGCCAACAAATATCTGAAGTTTGAGCAAGGCGTCACTCGCGCGAGCGACCGTTCCTGGCAGTTTGTCGTCGCTTGGGAATGGAGCTTTGGTGGAAACTAGAAATTCACATTGCGCATTCATCATTTATTCGTTAGCCGTGTTCGTTCCCAGCGGTTTCGACGGTTGATCCGGTAGGAGCACCGCGTTACGAATGGCCCGGATGTTGAACAGCTCTCTTGCGCAGCGGCTGCTCATTTTCTTGTTCTCCTGCGTCGCGGTCGCCCGGGCTGACGAGCATTGGGTCACCTACAAAGACTGCCGTTACCTGCCGAACGCGGCGAACGATGGCGATAGCTTCCACGTCCGCGCCGCAGGGAGGGAATACATTTTTCGGCTCTACTTTGTCGATGCCCCGGAGACCGACATGCGCATTCCGGATCGCGTGGCCGAACAGGCAAAGTATTTTCATGTTACGATCCAGAGTGCACTCCAGATCGGACTCGAAGCCGAGCGCTTCACCCGGAAGAAGCTCTCGCGCCCCTTCACCATCCGCACCCGCAAGCAGGATGCCCGAGGCCGTAGCCGGCGTCCGCGCTACTTTGCCGTTGTGCAAACAGAGACCGGCGACCTTGGCGAGCAATTGATCGCCAACGGGCTCGCCCGCGTCTATGGGGCGGCTTCAGGTCCGCCCGGCATGAGTACGCCGGAAGTCGAATGGCGGAAACTCAACCAACTGGAACACAAGGCGAAGAAGCAAAAGATCGGCGGCTGGGGCATCGGCGTCGGGCGTCTTCATCTCCGCGCTACTGCGGACGCGAGCCAGAATATCAATAACAAGAACGACGCCACGGAAGCGAATTCACCTCCGTAACCCGGTTCGTTAGCGCGCCCCGTCCTTACCTGATGAAAGGTTTACCAGTCCCGAGATGATAGGGTAGATGTCTTTGCACTTAGGGACACTTTCGGTCGGGACTGATCACAAATCCCGGCGTCTGGCGGCTCCGGCGGAACGCGGCCGAGAAACTCCGGCACGCTGCGCGGCTGGATTTCCTGCTCCAGATCGTAAGCGTAAGCCAGGAGCGTGGGCTCTTGCAGGAACGTGCTGTACATCCAGATACCCGCCGGCTTGCCACGGGAGTTAGTCCTACAGGAATGGAAATATTTGGGTAACCGGCGACCGCCGCCGGAGTCGAGGCGAAGCTGTAACTCGGTGCCACGATCGCATCGAGATCGTCGCGTTCCAGTGCGGCATCGATCCCCTCGCCGCGTGACAATTGCAAACAAAGGGTGCGCGCGGCCACATACTCTGGATCCGTCAGGTCGCCGCTCGTTGCTTCGGACATTTCAAAAATCTCCTGTCCAAATACTTCATCTCCTCCGGGCAGTTGGCGAGGTCGAACGCGATCAGATCAGCGAGAGTGCGGATGGACGTATTCCGCAAACCGGCGAGGTAATCCGCGATCTGTACCTTGAACTCGAAGAGCAGGACTGTGAACTCCGCGTCGAAGTAAGCGTTGGAATCCCCGGTATCGGTGGTAACCAACGTCGCACCAAGTTTCTCCATCGTGTCCAAGGCTGGCTTAATTACCTCGATCACGTCAGCCTCTCCCCCGTAGGCTGGCGTGAAATAGCGGCGATCGATCCCAATTCGTGTGCCGGCAAGCGCGCCGCGACGAAGAAATTTGGTATAATCCCGCGGCAACTTATGCCCAATCACATCGCCGAAAGGCGACTGCAGAACCCCGAGCATGATCGCGACGTCCGTCACCGTGCGGCACATCGGTCCGGCCGTGTCCTGGCTGTGCGCAATCGGGATGATGCCGTCCTGCGCCACGAGCCCTACCGTGGGTTTGAGACCAACAACCAGATTGTTACCGGAGGGGCAGACGACCGAGCCATCTGTCTCAGTGCCTACCGCGGCCGCACAGAAATTCGCAGCCGCCGCGGCCCCGGAACCAGAGCTCGATCCGCACGGATCGAAATTCAGGCGATAAGGGTCACGGGTAAAACGGCCGCGCGCGCTCCAACCGTTGAAGGGAGCGAAACCACGGAAGTTAGCCCATTCCGAAAGATTCGCTTTCCCGAGAATGACAGCGCCCGCCGCCCGCATCTGATGCACAATGATCGAATCCGACGGCACCTGGCTTCCGACGAGCGCGAATGACCCGGCTGTCGTTTGCATCTTATCATCCGTTGCGATGTTATCCTTCACCAGCACCGGGATACCGTGTAACGGACCACGCACCCGGCCGGCCTGGCGTTCTGCATCCAATCGTGAAGCGATCGCGAGCGCTTCCGGGTTGATCTCGATCACGGCGTTGAGCAACTGATTCATCTTCGTGATCCGGTCGAGATATTTCCGGGTAAGCTGGCGACTGGTTAACGCTCCCGACTCCATGAGAGCCTGGAGCTCGGGGATCGTCGCCTCGATGATCGGCCCGTCGTCTCCAAGGAGAGCCGCCGCCGCTGAGGAGGCATGGAAGAGTGAGGTGATTCCTCCGGTCAGAAGAGCCGCGCCGCCTGCGAGAGTCGTCCCGACAAATCCCCGTCGCGTGACGCTACCGTGACCGGAGCCAAGCCTGTCGGGCTGCTCCGTGTGCATGAATGATATCTGTGCGACCCTCATCTACCATGTCAAGCCAATAGTCGCCCGTTCCAGCAGATTCTGGACATCATTTTCCAATCCGACAATCTGCGTTGCCTCCAAGGCATCGCGAAGAATACGAAAAGTGCCGCCTTACTTTGAGTAAAGAAAATTGCCCGTCGCAAAAATTTTCTCGGCGGCCACGGATTGATGCTACAATCCGCGTCAATGCTCATCGACAAGCGCACCTTTCTTTGTTCGTTATGCATGACCGCGGTTTCGCCTTCATGACCGCGCAGTCCGAAATGGGAACCTTGACGCGTCTTCTCGTTAAGCATGCGCGAGATGCGTTCCAAGGGCCGGAAGCCATCGCAGCCGAATGGCGCGCGCTAAACTTCACCGCGGCGCCGGATTTCGCGCGAGCGATCGATCAATACGAAGCCTTCCTCGGACTTCTGCGCAGCGCGGATTGCGAGATCGTGATGCTGCCGAAGGCGGACGGCGTGGGCCTTGATTCCATCTATGTCAGAGACGCATCTGTCGTTTGTGATCGCGGAGTGATTCTATGCAACATGGCTAAGCCACAACGCGCGGGAGAACCAGCTGCACACGAAATGGCGTTGCGGCGGCTCGGCTGCGCGATCCTGGGCTCAATCCGACCGCCCGGACGGCTGGAGGGCGGGGATGTCGTCTGGCTGAATGAACGCACGGTCGCAGTCGGCCGCGGTTATCGTACGAACGAAGTGGGGATCGCAGCAACTTCGTTCCCACCTTGGTGACAGTATCGACGAACTCACTGACCGTCCCCCTACCCCACTGGCGAGGCGCGGACGACGTGTTTCACCTTATGTCGATCATTAGTCCGGTCGATCGCGATTTGGCTGTGGTCTATTCGCCGCTTATCCCAGTTCCGTTCCGCGAGCGGCTCGTAGAACAAGGCATGACTCTGGTCGAGGTACCCGACGACGAGTTCGAGAGCATGGGTGCAAACGTTCTCGCGATCGCCCCGCGCCGATGCGTGATGATGGCAGGCAACCCGATCACCCGGGCGCGACTGGAAGCGGCCGGAGCCCAGGTCCTCGAGTATGAAGGAAGCGAAATCAGCCTGAAAGGCGGTGGTGGTCCGACCTGTCTTACTCGACCGTTGCAGCGGCGAGATGTGACGAATCGCGCGGCGGCTTCGGTTTCCCCTGCATCCGGACGAAGATTGGCATCGCTCAACCTTCTTCGCTACTGGTGCCAGTGTGCACGATATGCAACCGACGCGACGCGCGAATCTTCGCGAGACCTACGACAGTGCCGAGCGCGGGCCCTCGACGGTTTCGCTAATGTATAAAGGAAGCGAGGCCGTTACCGCCGTTTCGGTCCAAGGGAGACTGAGACTGGGTGGTGGTTGAGGTGGTGACGGGTTGCGTCTGGCTAGCACAACTGGCGAGAAACAGGGTGATGAGAACGAATGCGAGACAATGAAGTGGTTTGAGTTTTTCCATGACGCCACCGTTAGCAACGGGCATGCCACAAGCTTTTCACACGGCTACAAGCTATCTGCGACGCGGGATGCCGTTTCGAAAACGAGACGGATCGGT
This sequence comes from uncultured Verrucomicrobiae bacterium, assembly GCA_963821915.1. Taxonomy (GTDB): domain Bacteria; phylum Verrucomicrobiota; class Verrucomicrobiia; order Chthoniobacterales; family UBA10450; genus Palsa-1392. The sequence continues at coordinate 46,687 of CAWGFS010000008.1, read as the reverse complement.
CCCGTTTTCGGGAAAAACATAACACGGCGAACGCGGCAACGGCGCTCGTTTTTCCGTTGAAATAGCATCAGATCAATCTCCCCGAGCCAACATTTTGCCAGCCGCGGGCTCCATCGCATTAGAGCGACAAACGGCGTGTCCTTACCACGGGCATGCCAGGTTGAAGCTACAAGTTGCCTCGCCGACCATCGCGATACCGGCAGTTCTCGCCGGCCACGAATTGGTAGGCGAGCTACCGACCTGCCTATGGTATGTGTGCGATACCGGCTTGGTTGGGCGGGTGGCCGCCCCCACCGCCAAGACTACCCGAAACGCCAGGGACAGTCCCTCGGTTGGCCCCCGTGCCATTTACATCAGCAGTGTTTTGATCAGCGCAGCCGCCCAAGACGAGCACCGCGCCGATCAGCATGCAGAGAAAGAGAGCTGTTTTCATTTGATGTTGGTTCCTTGTCTAATAGCGGGCCGGATGCTCGCTTTTCTACTTACCACCTATCAGTGAACCTCCCCAAAAGCAAGCTGTGATTCCCTATTTCCCAGGCGGTTACCTCAAAGACGCCCGGGCGGCACAAGACGGACCAACCAAGCAGACGCGCCGCGGGATAATGGTAAGACTTGGATCTCCCTAACGTCACCATCCGCCTCTCGTTAGGTAATCTCGGTCGCGGCCCAGAATTTCCGGAAGGCGCTCGGCCAACTGCGGTCTTCCACGCTCCGGCGGGCGGCGGCGCCCATCTCTTTGCGCAAGGGTTCGTCTTCGACGAGGCGGCGGATGGCGCTGGTGAAATCGGCCACGTCGAGGGCTTTGGTGATGAGGCCGTTGACACCGTCGGTGACCAGCTCGCGCGGGCCGCCGATGTCGGAGACGATGACGGGTAGACCGGCGGCCTGGGCTTCGATGATGACGTTGCCGAAAGTGTCGGTGGTGCTCGGGAAAACGAAGATGTCAGAGGAAGCGTAGGCCCTGGCCAGCTCGGTGCCGTTCAAGGTAGCCGGTGTAACAGGCTTCGGGCAGGATTTTGGCGAGCGCCGCGGAATAAGGTCCGTGGCCGACGATGGAAAGCTCCACCGGAACGTTGTCCTGCCGCAGGTTGCGGAAGGCCTGGACAAGAATGTCGAGGTCTTTCTCCTTCGAGACACGCCCAACGAAGAAAAGACGCACGCCTCGGCCGTTGCTGCCGAATTGTTTCCAAAAGTCGGGGTCGCTTCGCCCCGGAGTAAAGAGTCGGGTGTCGAGTCCGCGCGGGAGGATCTTAAGCTTCCCGGGGTCGATCCCGCGCTCGATCCAGCTCTGCCGGTATTGCTCGGAGTTAACGAAGATGGTGTCGAGCTGGCCGTAGAACCAGTGCATGTATTTCCAGGCGAGACTCTCGAGGAAGCTGTCCTCGGTCAGGATGCGGATGTATTGCGGGAAGTCGGTGTGATAGATGCCGCTCGTCTCGAGGTTGAGCATCTTGCCGGCGAGGAGCGCGGTGAGACCGATCGGGCCGGGCGTGCTGATAATGATTTCGGAAAAGTTTTCGCGCTGGATGTAATCGAGCATCTGCAGGATGGGCGGAAAGCTAAGCTTTTGCAGCTCGTACTCGGGCAGCTCGAATTCGCCGATCGGTTTGAAGTTCTTGATCGGGAGTCCATCGAGGGTGAGCTCGCCGCGCGAGGTGACGACGACCAGTTCTTCGCCCGCGTCACGCGCTGCGGCCGCCATCTTGCGAATGGTGGTGGAAACACCATTGACGTCCTCGAGGGTATCGGTGAACCAGGCGCGCTTTTTGTTTTGCAGCGCGGGCGGAATCGCGCCGGTGAAGTCGCGACAGATCTCGCGTAGCCAGCGCCGCGACGGCGCCTGGCTGTGGAAGGCGTAAATGTAAGGCGCGAGGATAACGAGGATGGGTGCGATGCTGGCCAGCGCCTGGATGCTCTCGATCACCTTCCCGGCGCGGATTTGCTGGACGAATTTCTCGAAGAAGCGAAAGGCCAATTGTTCGCAAGCGGCATTGGCCATGATGAACGTGCGACGCTCCGGTTCCGCCACCTCCGCGACTTCGCGGGCCAGTCTTGCTTTCACTTCCGGCTGGGCGAAGTAGCCCGAGAGCTCGTGCCAGAGCGAAATGTTGGCCGGTTTCGCAAGCTCGAAGATCTTGCCGGAAAGAACGCCCTGCGCGATGAAGCCGGCTTTTTCCCCGAGGGTGAACCTGGTCGGGTCGAGCCCTTCCATGAAACGCGAAAACATTTTTTCCACCAGGCCGGCGCTCGGTCCGAGCTTTTCTGTGAAGCGGTCCTGGATAAAACGCGAGAGCGTGTTGTAGAAACCGTGCGAGAGCGCGAGCGGCGTCCCGCCCTTCGCCATGCGCGCTGCAGCGGCCGGCACGGACGTGTTCGAGAAAATGCGTCGGCCGTTCTCGCGGCTGGCGTCTCCGTGAAAGCTGAGCCGACGAAGATGCCGCCGTGATCGTCCGAACCGCCGACAAGGATTTTTTTCCACGGCTCGGGATGGGTCGGTTCAAGTCGGTGGCGCTCGGCAAATTCGGCGATTTTTTCGCGGCGTGAGCTGCGTAAGGAGATGCTGCGTGAGGTCGCTAAGCAGGGCGTCGCGCAAACCGTTGACGCCTTCGAAATGCTGGAAAAGCAGGATCAAGCGCTCCAGATGCGAGGTGGTCAGCTTGCCGTTGATGCTGTAAAGCGGGTGAGCGACGGCGTGCGCGAGCGTCTGTTGTTGCAGGAAGGCCTGAAGGTCGAAAATGTTGTCGCGGAGGCGGCAGATCTCGGCGTGTTGCGCCTCCGAAAGTCCCCAGACAAGCAGATTAATCTTGCACGGATCCTGCGGAAAATAAGTCGTAACCTGCTCGCTGACAAAAGTATCAGGCAATGGCGAAATGGCCAGACATCCCTCGATCGTGTCGTGGTCGGTGATGGTAACGAAGTCCATCCCCGCCGCCTTGGCGCGCGATGCAACTCGAGCGGATCGGAGTAGCTGTCGGGAAAATCGAACCGGCGGAAGAGCCAGTCTTCCGATCGATCACTGAACTTCGAATGAAGATGGAGATCGCAGCGGCTCATTGGTCATCCCGGGCGGAACGGAGCGCAGTCGACGGATCCCGCTGCATGATTGGAGAGCGGCTAGGCGGTTTGGTTATCCCGCGGGATCCCTCCACTGCGTTCGGGGTGACGGTCAGCAAATCCCGATAGGTCATTGCCCTGCGATCGAGGAGCGCCTCGCTGACGATCTCGCCAATTTGTTTCCAAATCGCGGCACGGTCGATATCCGGTGGGTGGATCCCAAGCCGGAGCAGTGGATTGCTCGTTAGGCGGCGAAAGAGCGATCGATTCCAGGCGAGACTGGAGATACGCCGCAAACCGCTGCGCACGCTATAGACGAGTGACTGCGACGGAATGGTGCGGTCTCCGTCGAAATCGCGCACCGTGCGAAGCGTCGTCGTGTAACTCATTCCGGCGTCGATCACCGCGCGCTCCGCCTCCGCGCCGAGGAGCCAGGCCGGAGCGATGAAACCGGTCGGATGAAAGTCATGTGTTTTGAAATCCTCCTGGGCCTTTCGAATCAAGCGGAGCGCTTCGTCATAACCGAGATCGAAGAACTCGCCTTCATCCGCCGTATAGATGCGGGTGACAATTTTCGCGCGGGCGTTTTCATCTCTGCGGCGTGCGCGCTGATGGAAGAACCCGTGAATCACAATCTCGTGTCCGTTCGCGGCGAGTGCGTGCAGCCAGGAGCGGAAACTGCGATCGGCCAAAGAGCGGCCCTGTCGATGGTAATCGGGAACGACGAGAAGCGAGCAGGTGTGCACCCCGTGGCCTGCGAGACTCGCGAGAATTTTCTCGACCTTCGCCCGGGTCGAAGGAGCGACGTCGTGAATCGAAACGACGAGGGCGCGCTGCACGGTGTAGCCTCGTCGTGACACGAAATCGGACAAGATGAAACTTGGTTGCGTTGCCGCCGCGCTCACTCTGAGCGCTTCGCCGATCGAAGCCTTAACAGGCCCTCCTTAGAGACGGCAAATCAATTCAAACTCCGCCTTGCCTAACGGCTGGACCGACAGCCGCGAATTCCGCAGGAGCGCGATCTCGCGCAACCTCGGCTCGGCTTTGATTTGCTCGAGGGTGACCGGCTTCTTCAATGCCTTCACCGGCTTGATGTCGACCGCACTCCAATCTCCTTCCTTTGCCGTCGGATCGGGATACGCCTCGCGCGTTACCTCCGCGATGCCGATGACCGCCTTGTCGCTCACGCTGTGATAGAACAAAACCGCATCGCCTTTGCGCATCGCGCGGAGATTGTTGCGCGCCTGGAAGTTCCGCACTCCGGTCCATTTCGTTAGGCCATCGCGCACAAAATCGTTCCACGAATAGGCCTCCGGTTCCTGTTTCACGAGCCAATAATTCTTCATCCCGATCCCATAACACAGTCATCGCTTGGGAGAAAATCTCGCGCTGCGATGCGTCATCCTGAGCACGTCAGGAGACGTCCTTTGTTCGCCGGATGTCTCTTTTGTCGTGGCCTCATAAGTGCCTTTCGATATTCTTTCCGCACATGATGCGACACCCGGCTGTTCTGCTCTTTTCGATCTCTCCTTGCGGCCGCGGCGCGCGCCGCGGAATATCCCGCGCCTAACGACGACGATTTCATCGCGCACAACTTTAAGTTTACCTCCGGTGAAACCATGCCGGAGCTGCGGCTGCATTACCGGACGCTCGGAAAGCCCGTGAGAGACGCGAAGGGCGTAACGCAAAACGCCGTCCTCATCATGCACGGGACGACCGGGAGCGGTGCGCAATTCATCCGGCCGGAGTTCGCCGGCGAACTCTTCGGACCTGGCCAACCGCTCGACACAACGAAATTTTTCATCGTTCTGCCCGACGACATCGGGCATGGCAAATCGAGCAAGCCGAGCGACGGGATGCATGCAAAATTTCCGCGCTACGGCTACCGCGACATGGTCGAGGCGGAGTATCGGCTGCTCACCGAAGGTCTCGGTGTCAATCATGCGCGGCTGATCATGGGCACGTCGATGGGTGGCATGCACACCTGGCTTTGGGGAGAAATTCATCCTGAGTTTATGGACGCACTCATGCCGCTGGCGAGTCTGCCGACCCAAATCTCCGGTCGCAATCGCGCCTGGCGCCGGATCGTGATTGACGCCATTCGCAATGACCCGGCGTGGAACGGCGGCGATTACAAGACCCAGCCGCCGGCTCTGCGCACTGCGGCGGAGATGCTCTGGTTCATGAGCAGCAATCCAATCCTGCGGCAGAAAGAGGCGCCGACCCTCGCAAAGACGGATGAGGTGCTGGACAAGTTCGTCAACGATTACGTCAAGACTGCCGACGCGAACGATGTGCTCTACGCGGTGGACGCGTCGCGGGATTATGATCCGGGCCCGAATCTCGAAAAGATCCGCGCCCCGTTGCTGGCGATCAATTCCGCGGACGACCTGATCAACCCGCCTGAGCTCGGTATCCTCGAGCGCGAGATCAAGCGGGTGCCGAATGGACGCGCGGTTGTGCTCCCGTTGAGCGAGAAGACGCGCGGCCACGGGAGCCATACGATGGCGGCGCTGTGGAAAGATGAGCTAGTCGATTTGCTGAAACGATCCGAGCATTAACTCAGCGCGCGCCGTCGGCCTGTGCTCGCCGGAAAACCAGCCGGGCGGTGGAGATTCGACAAGCACCGCGATTTGCTTGAAAATCAACCACATGCCGCGCTTGCCTTTCATCACCTTCGAAGGCTCCGAGGGCTGCGGAAAATCCACCCAGGTGGGTCTGTTGGCCTCCCGCCTGACGAACGCCAACGTGCCCCTCCTTGTGACGCGCGAACCGGGCGGAACCGCGATTGGTGAAAGGATTCGCCATCTCTTGCAGTTTGTCCCAGAAAGCGTGGCCATGACGCCGGAGACAGAGCTGCTCCTCTTTGAAGCCAGCCGCAGCCAGCTCGTGCGGGAAGTCATTCAGCCCGCGCTCGACCGTGGCGCCGTGGTCATTTCCGATCGCTTCGCCGATTCCACCACCGTTTACCAGGGGGTTGCCCGACGCCTTAACCATGAGGTGGTCGGCCGCTTGAACGCATTCGCGGTCGGCAAATGCTGGCCGGATCTCACGTTTCTCCTTGATATCGATGTCAAAACCGCGCGCGCACGCGCATAATGCGGCGCGTTCGTCCCGCTGCCGGAATCGACCGGATGGAACAGGAACCAACCAACTTTTATGAAGCCGTCTGTACCGCCTACCGCGAACTGGCGGCGCGCGAGCCGTATCGCATCCGAACAATCGATGCCACGCGATCGATTAAGCAGATCGAACAGGAAATCTGGGATATCATTGCGACGCGCTTCAGCCATCTCGCACGGATGTGTGAATCGCGCAGCCGCCTCCGGCATTCCTGAGCTGTGGCTGTTACACCGAAAATCGCGCTCGATTACCTGGCCGGCGCGCAGAAGCGTAGCCGGCTCGCCCACGCTTACTTAATCACTGGCGGGGCCGGCAGCGGCAAACGCACTCTCGCCGCGAAGCTTGCTCATCTGGTCAACGGCGCGCCGGTGGACCACATCTTTGCGGGCAGCGCACCGGACGTTCATCTCGCTCAGCCCGGAGTCGAAATCGCGCCGGATTGTGATCGAGCAAATTCGCAGTCTCGAACACGCGCTCCAGATGCGGGCGAGCGATGGCAGGCGCAAAGTGGGAGTCATCTTCGAGGCCGACCGAATGGTGCCTCAGGCTGCAAATGCGTTCCTAAAAACGCTGGAAGAACCGCCTAACAATTCCCTGCTCCTCCTCCTCAGTTCGATTCCGGAAATTTTGCCTGAGACCATCCTCTCGCGCTGCATCGAGATTCCCCTCACCTCTCCGACCGACAAAGCGCTCTCGACGGAGGAGGAGGAACTGCTTGAGTTGCTCGATGGCCTGGCGCCGGTCTCTACGGGTGGCGTGCACGAGGCCTATCGGCTGGCGCAGGGTGTCCAGCGCCTGCTCGCCCAAATGCGGCAGACTATCCAGGACGAAAATGCCGCGGCAGCCAAGCGTGAAGAAGCGCGTTACCGGAACACAACCGACGGGACCTGGCTCGAAAATCGTGAAGACCACTACAAGGCTCTGACGGAAAGCGCTTATCTGCAGCAACGCTCTCAGTTGATTGAGACGCTCTTTCTCTGGTGGGGCGACATTCTGCGCGCCAGCACCGGCATCGCAACCCGGCAACTGGCGGCCGCCCGCGCCAGCACTGAGGCCATCGCACGCCGCCTGACGACACCCGAGATCCTGCGCCGCATTCGGCGGCTCGAAGAATTGCGCGATCACCTCGGGCGCAACATCCAGGAGGCGCTCGCGATCGAAGTGGCGTTCCTCAATATCTTTCGTTTCTAGCGGCGCGAGCCGGAAGAAAATGAACGGTATTGCAGCGAGTCAACGCCACGACACGTTCCCGGACGAGCGGAAGCACGTCCCCCGGAGGGACTCGCCGCGGCGGGTCCGAGATACGCATGACCAGGCGCCCCACACTTCGAGTCGCCTTGATTGGCTACGGCTTCATGGGCAAAGCCCATTCGAATGCGTGGCGCCAGGCGCCGCGCTTTTTCGAGCTGCCGGCGGAAGTTAGAATGAGCACGCTCTGCGGCCGCGATGCGCGCGCGGTGCAGGAGGCAGCCAACGAGTTTGGCTGGGAGAAGACCGCGACCGATTGGCGCGCGGTGGTGGACGATCCGGATATCGACATCATCGATATCAGCACGCCTAACGACTCGCATGCCACGATCGCGATCGCGGCGGCGGAAGCGGGCAAGGCGATTTTGTGCGAGAAACCGCTCGCGCGCGACGTCGGCGAGGCAGAGCGCATGGCGGAGGCGGTGCGCAGGGCGCGAGTCGTCAACATGGTTTGCCACAACTATCGGCGCGTCCCGGCGCTCGCCCTGGCACGGGAGATGATTGTTCGCGGCGAGCTTGGCGAGCGCCTTTTCCACTTTCGAGCGCGCTACGCGCAGGACTGGATCGCCAATCCAAACTTTCCGCTGGTCTGGCGTCTGCGCTCAAAGGATGCCGGCTCGGGTTCGTTAGGCGACATCGGCTCCCACATCATCGACCTCGGGCGGTACCTGGTGGGTGAATTCCGGGAAGTTTGCGGAACGCTCGAGACGTTCGTGAAAGAGCGACCCCTGCCGGGAAAACGAGGAAGCCGCGGCAAAGTGACGGTCGATGATGCTGTTTCGGTCATTGGACGATTTCGCAACGGTGCGCTGGCCACCCTGGAGGCGACACGCTTCGCGCCAGGGCGAAAAAATGCCCTAACGATCGAGATCAACGGCAGCGAAGGATCCCTGGTATTCGATCTCGAACAGATGAACCGGCTCGGGTTTTACAGCACCCATGATTCGGAAGAACAACGCGGGTTTCGCGAAATCATCGTGACCGAACCCTCGCATCCCTATTTCGAACATTGGTGGCCGCCTGGCCACCTTATTGGTTACGAGCATAGCTTCGTGCACACGATGGCCGACTTTGTGAAGGCGGTTGTTAAGGGAAAGAGCGCACCACCGACCTTCGCCGACGGCCTCGCCAACCAACGAGTGCTCGCGGCAATCGAGCAAAGTGCGCGAGACAAAACGTGGGTGCGGATTAAGCAACTCGCAAAAACACTGTCATCCTGAGCCGAGTAGCCGGCGAAGGACTCTCAGTCTGCCTGCGTCGTTCGGTAAGCAGAAGAGGATCGGACGCGGCAAACCTTCCCGGTAAATTCTACGAAAATTTTTCGCGCGGATTCAAACCTTCGCGCGTCTAGGCTTTAGATCGACCGATGGATTCCACCGAGCACGACACATATCGAGCGGCCATTCACGGTGATCGCGACGCTTTTGAAATGATCATCCGCAGCCAAAGCCGCGCTCTTTTCGCCATCGCCTACGGCATTCTGCAGAATCGCGCAGAAGCCGAAGACGTTGTGCAGGACGCGCTCGTGAAAGCGTGGAAGACCCGCTGGCGGGTGCGAGATCCGGAGAAATTCCCGGCCTGGCTGGGCACGATCACGCGACACCGGGCTCGCGACGTGGCACGCCGGCATCGCACCGTCCCGTTCCCGGCGGAGGCAGACGAGCCGATCGATCCGCAGTTCGAAGAGGGGGCCAGACTTTCAAAAGAAGAGGAGATCAACGAACAGGTGCGCGTCGCGCTCGCGACCCTCCCCGAGTTGCACCGGGCCGCACTCACCCTCCGCTATTTCGAAGCGATGGATTACGCCGCGATTGAACGCGCCCTCGGCCTGAGCAACGGCGCGCTCCGCGGCATCCTCGGCCGCGCGATGGAGACCATGCGCAAGCGCCTCCGCCCGGCTCTTGCCACCCTGGAGTGACCAAATGCCTAACGAGACGATTCACAATGAGATTGAAGAATGGCTGGCCGCCGACGTTCACGACCAGCTTGCCGATGAGGAACGCGCCGCGTTCGAGCAACATCTGGCCGCCTGCACCTCGTGCCGGGCTTTGCAGGAGGAGGAAAAACAAATGCATCAACTGCTCGAAAACACACTCGCAACGGAAAGCGCTGACCCGGCGTTTGAACAAAGAATGGTGAGCCGTTTCCGTGACAAGCTCCCTGCGCCTAACCGTGGTCTAAGCATCGTTCCTCGCCGGCCTGATGCGAATGCGTGCGGCGCAAATCACCGCAGCCGCCGCATTGCTTCTGACTCTTGTCCAGGTTGGGAAAATGATCACCGGTGAGCAACCGCTCCACCGTGATGCGCAGCAGTCCATTGCTCTGGCGCTCGCGCCGCGCGCCAAAGACGAGGACGTGATTGATCAGACGGCTCACAAGCTTGTCCAACCGGCCAACAGCGGAGCAAGCCGCTCCGCAGGCGAAGGAGGACGAAGTGACCGACGCGTTTGCCGCCGGCGCGCCAATGGAGCTGAAGAAGAGTCTGGACGACAAAACCGGATCCATCGCCGCGTCTGCGGCGAAGAGCGACCGACAGGAAGCCGACCGGCCCGACACCCCGGTTGCGCCCGGCGCGGGCAAGATCGAAAGCCCGGCAGTTCCGGCACCCGTTGCTCCCGCCGATTCGCGCAAGCTGATCCGGAACGCGCAGCTCGACCTCCAGGTGGTAAATTACGAAGTTGCGCTCCAACGCCTAACGACATTCGCGAACGAAGAAAAGGGCTTCGTCGCCACCCAGAGTTCTTCGAAATTGCCTAACGGAAAGCTGCAGGGAACAGTCGTGGTGAAAGTCGTACCGGAGAATCTCGATCGCTTCCTGGAAAAGGCGCGCGGCCTCGGCGAACTGAAGAACCAAACGCTCGGGACCGAGGATGTCACGAAAGCCTACTTCGACACCGACGCCCGGCTGCGCAACGCCAAGCGGATGGAAGAACGCCTTCTCCAAATGCTGGATAAGAACACCGGCAAAGTTTCCGATTTGCTCCAGGTGGAAAAAGAACTGGGGCGCGTGCGCGAACAGATCGAGCAGATGCAGGGCGAGCTGAAATATTACGACGCGCTCGTGCAGTACGCGACGGTCACGATTTCCCTGGCGGAAAAAGATCTGGATGAGCCCGCCGCCTTCCTGCTCCGCGAGACCGCCAATCTTTCGCTCTTCTCGGCAGACGTGGAGAAGACCTTCGGCGAAGTGAAGAATGCCCTGCAAAACGCCAAGGCACAAATCGTCCAATCAACGCTCGACCGCGATAACTCTGGCCAGGCGACGGCGCGGATGACGCTGCTGCTCGCACCGGAGGAGAGCGAGGCCGTGATCTCGCGGATCAAAAGCATGGGGCGAGTGCAGAATTTCAACGTCCAAACCGAGCGCGTAGCGCAGAACGGATCGGGGATGTCGGAGACGCGCAAAGGTCGAGCGCGACAAAGTGCGGCTGAACCTTGTCATCTCGCGCACCGGCGAGGAACAGGCGGTACAACAAACCAGCCTGCGCATCCTGACGGCGTCGGTAACGCGAAAAGGTTGAGCAACTGAAAGCGGTGGTCGCAAAAGCTGACGGCGCGCTGCGCAGTTCGACCTTCTCGCGCAACCCCGATGGTCAGGAGGTCGCAAATCTCACCCTGCGTGTTCCGATGAAAAATTATGCGGGACTCGTCGCGACCTTCGATCAGCTCGGCGAGGTCAAGGACTTGAACGTGCAGCGGAATGATCAGCCAGGCACAACGGCCAATCCAGAGACCGCGCCGGCCGATATCAGCGTGCAAATTTACAACCCGGGCAAGATCGTTTCCGATCAAACCGGTCTCGGCGCCACGATTCGACGGACGCTGGGGCAAGGCGTAGCGGCGCTGATGTGGAGCGCGCGAATGATCGGAGTGGCGATCGCCTTCCTCGCACCGTGGGCGCTTGGCGCTTGGGTTGCTCGGCTGGCTGGTCACTCACTTCGCGAAGCGCCGCAGTCGGTAGGCGCGGCGTCATCCTGAGCGAAGCGTGGGACGACGCGTTGCCAAAGCTGCGAACGGATCTTCGCCACGGCGGGATAAAAGCTCCTTCCTCAGCCTGAAGCCATTCGCCCGCAAGAACGGACTGTAATCCACCAGCCGGCGGGCTTCGATTCCTGCCGTCGCGCGGAAGAAAAAATACATCGCCGCGATCAACGCGCGCGCTCGCCAATGATGCCAGCCGCGCGGCGGATGACAAAAGTCGGCGACCAGCCATTGCGCATCCGGCGCCGCTGCGTTTGCCAGTCGGGCGATGATTTCAGCAAGCGCACCCTCGGTAAAGCAATCGAAAAAGAAGTGGCTCACGATCAAATCGTAGTGGGCCTGGCACAGGGTTAGATCGCGAATGTCGGCTTGGATGAAATTTACGTGTGCGTCAGGCACTTGCTTCCGTGCCAGAGCAATCATGCGCGCGCTCATCTCGACACAGTCGACCCGGGGTTCGCCGGTTCGCATTAACTCGGCAAGAAAACGGCCATTCCCCTCGCCTACGATGAGGATACGAAGCGGCGACTCGATTTCCCTAACGAACGCAACTCGCGCCTGCTGGAGCTGATTCCCAAAAACGAGCGTCTCGAGCCAGCGATAATGCGGCGCGACGCGATCGAAGCTCACCGGAGACGAGAAGAGCAACGCGAGTAGAGGCGTAAGCAGGACGAGGTCCGCCAGCGCAGTGCGGTTGTCGCGTGGGAGGCGCTCCGCCAGATTCAGCCTAACGAGCAGGAGCGCGCTGAGCGCGAGACAAAACCAAAGCGAAAAGGCGAAGCGCCAGAAGAACGGCGCATGTGAGCGCGGCCAGGGCGATACCGTAGCCGACCAGCTTGAGCGCGCCGGCGACCGCAGGCCAGCCGGTCAGGAACGATGTCTTGCCTTGCACGGTGTCGAGCTCGCGTTCCCAAGCGGCGATGGAGAGGCAATTATACGTGCAAAGGATGGCGAAGAGAATCACTCCCACGCCGAACGAGACCGTGAGAGCCGGCAACTGACCAATCACTCCCAAAGTCGTGCCGGCCGCGAAAAGAATGCCGATGGCTTTTTCCTTCATCGGAATCGGCCGCCACCGTCCGTCCAACGAGTGATTGATAAATAGATAGAGGAGGCAAAGCGCGGCGAGCGTGCCGCCGAGGAGAAGCATCTGGAGATCGAGGCTGCGCAAGGCGAGCGCGACATCGAGAAAGAAAATCACCACGACCGCCACCCACCATCCGATCATGTGTTCGCGGCAAAAGCGATGGCGAAGGGAAATTGGACTGTTTGCGGGCAACTTAATCGTGTCGGCGAAGCGATCGGCGAGGTAGATCAGCCAGGCGGTGAGAAAAAGCAGCCCGCGCAACGCGAGGTCAAGATGCGCCTGGAAAGTATGGGCAAAGAGCCATTGCCAGCTGACCGCGACAATCGGCGCATCGAGGCAAAGGAGGTTTAGCCAGACAACCGGAGAGTAAGCGGCGCGGGCTGCGACAGGAGGCGAAACATCGGCCACGAGCTCGGGCGGATTGGACATTTATCGAACCTATCCAGCGTCGCCAATCTCCGCAATCGGGCGGTCTGCTCAATCCCGCTTGCCCGTCCGCTGGTTCAGTCATAAAATTCATGAAGTGGCGACTATCGTTAGGTGCGCACGATGTCCTACGCGGCTTTGGAGGCGACGATGAAAACTGAAAACGGAATCCCGATGAACAACCCGGCTGTCGCCGCGCTTCCAAAACACCTGCTCCAGTTCGCGGTCGATCAGCGCTACGACGATTACACCCCGGTCGATCACGCGGTCTGGCGCTTCATCATGCGGCAAAACATATTTTTCCTGAAGGAGTATGCCCACAAGGTTTATTTCCAAGGATTGCTCGATACCGGGATCTCCTTCGAGCGCATTCCGCGGATCAGCGAAATGAATGAGATCCTCGGCAAGATTGGCTGGGGGGCGGTGGCGGTTGACGGCTTCATTCCGCCAGCGGCCTTCATGGAATTCCAAGCCTACAAGGTGCTCGTGATCGCGTGCGACATGCGCCAACTGCATCATATTGAATACACGCCCGCGCCAGACATCGTCCACGAAGCGGCCGGGCACGCACCGATCATTGTCGATCGCGAATATTCCGACTATCTCCAGCGTTTCGGTGAAGTGGGCGCGAGAGCGATGTCGTCGAAGAAGGATTTCGAGCTCTACGAAGCGATCCGGCATCTTTCCATCCTCAAGGAATTGCCGAATTCCGATCCGAAGGAAGTCGAAGAAGCGACTCGGAAGGTGGAAGAAGGCCAGCAGAACCTTGGCAACCCCTCGGAGATGGCGCTGCTTTCGCGGTTGCACTGGTGGACGGTTGAATACGGCCTGATCGGCACCCTGGAAAAACCGAAGATTTACGGTGCCGGCCTCCTTTCTTCGATTGGCGAATCGGTCAGCTGTCTCGAGCCGCACGTGAAGAAAATCCCATATTCGATCGAGGCGGCACAGACGGCTTTCGATATCACGACGAAACAGCCGCAGCTCTTCGTCTGCCGCGATTTCCAGCATCTCAGGGACGTGCTCGAGGAATTTGCGAGCAAGATGGCGTTTATGGTTGGCGGTCTCGAAGGCATCAACAAAGCGATCGCCTGCCATAACACTGCGACCTGTGAGTACTCATCCGGGCTCCAGGTCTCTGGGACGTTTACCGAAGTCCTGACCGATTCTCGAAACCAACCGATCTATCTGCGAACGGATGGACCGACCGCACTCGCCTACAGAGACAAGGAACTGCCGGGGCACGACCGCGACTATCATAAGGATGGCTTCGGTTCGCCCATCGGGCGGTGGAAAGAAACCGAAATTCGCGAAGGACGGAAGGTTCGGTTGGAGTTCGAGAGCGGTGTTCTCGTCGAAGGCAGGATCGAGAAAATATTGCGACGCGACGACAAGATGCAGTTGATCACATTTTCCGATTGCACCGCCCGGCTCGGAGAATCGCGTCTTGTTCGATCCGGCTTGGGGCACTTTCGACATGGCGGTGGGCGAACGCATCGCGTCGGTCTTCAACGGTGCGGCCGATAAAGACGCCTACAACCAGGTCGCGCTCGTGCCGAAAGAACGCACGATCAAGAGTCCCTCGGATGCCAGACGAAGGAAGCTCGAAAACCTCTACGCACAGACGCGCAAGATTCGGGAGAGCAAAGTCGGTTATGAGCGGCTTGGCGAAATCTGGGAGACCCAACAGGCCGAGCACCCCGCCGACTGGCTATTGTCGATGGAGATCTTCGAAATACTCGATGAAACCGAGGAACAGCCCGAACTGAAGCGCAAGGTACAGGCGTTTCTCGAAACCAAGAAAGCGACGACCAAGGATCTCTCGACGTTAATCGGATGGGGCTTCCGGCTCGTCGCGTATCACCGGCAAGGCCTCCACGCCACGGCTCAGTAGGAAAAGCTTTCTCGCGTGCCCTGAAGGTCACGCCGAGCGCCATTACGATTCGTTAGGCCAGACAACGATATGTCACAGCGAGAACACTATCTCTTCGTCTGCACCAATCGTCGAGACGAAACCGATCCTCGCGGGTCGTGTACCCTTCGCGGCTCGGCAGAAGTCCGCCAGGCGCTGAAAGATCAACTCGCCGCAACGGGGCTCGCCAGTTTAAAGGCGCGAGTCTGTGCCAGCAGCTGTCTGGATCAATGCTCGAGCGGCGTGACGATTCTGGTCGAGCCGGACCATTTCTTTTACGGTAGAGTCACATTGGCGGATGTGCCCGAGATTGTGGACGGACTCGCGCAGAACAAGCGTGTTGAACGGTTGGTGCTCACGGACGAAGATCTGAGGAAAGACTGAGAGTGTCCCGCGGAGTTTGCGCACTAGCTCCCATCACATTAAGAAACCCGGGTAGACCGGAAGCGATTACGAGGCAAGTTAGCCGACATTAATGAAGCATATCCTATTATTTTTTCTCTTCGTTGTCCTCTTGTTCCAAAGCGGATGTGCCAACTCTCCGAGTATCGAAGAACAAATGCAGCAACAACAACAGGAGAACCAGACCATAAAAAAGAGCGACGCATTCGCGCGCGATCTTCAGCAGTGACCGGTCACGCGGAAGAGATCTGAACCGTTTGAAAATTCCTCCGACACACTCGATAGAATTTGATGAACAACAATCTGATATTCCGGCGCTTGATTCAGCTGGGCGCGCTCTTTCTCATCGGTGACGGCGTGATGGGACTATTGAAGCCGCGCTGGCACTCTCTGCTCTGGCATTTTGGTCCGGAACTGGCCCGCGCGGCCACGGAAGAACTCGCCGAACACCCGAAGACCGCTCGCGCCATCTACTTGGCGGAGGCCGCAATCGGCGTGGCACTCGCTTCCTGCCAAACGCCCGAGATCGAATAGCGCGCCGTTCTACACAGCGGGTCGAACGATCAACGCGCGCTGATCATCCGATTCCGCGGTCATCTCATACCACTGTCACACTTCCATTCGACTTTCGTCATCTTACCCTGGGCCACCTCCACCTCGAAAGGTCCGTAGAAACCAACCACTCCTTTCCGATCTTTCCTCGCAATCGTGTAGTGACCCGGTTTTAGTTCAACATGAAACTGGCCTCGATCATCGGTTTGAAACGACTTGGTTACCTGGCCGTTCTGTTTTACTTCAAACGTGATATTCGCCAATGGCTTCGAGTCAGGTTCGCCTTTTCTCGTTGGCCCACCCTGAATGGGAGTCACTGAGATTGTCCCTTCGACTCCGGCGGAGCCATCCGCAGCAGGGATTGGTGGTGTTTGGGCCAAGGCGAGGCAGGGTATAAGGCCAAGCAGTGCTAGAGATAGAATTGCAACCTTACTCATGTGGCGAAGTCTGAACAATTGTGCCCTAGTCGGAAGCCTTGGAACGTCTTACTTTCGCACGACAGTGGCGAAAACGCCAAGTTCCAAAATGCCAAGGGAGCTCCCCGGGCTGTCCCCCGGGAGCGCGAAAATCAGCTTTCGCGGATACCCTGCTTCAACTCCCAGACGCGCAATGCCGCCAGGATCAACCGTTTCGTGCGTGCCATCGTTCCAATTCCAGGCAGCCTAGGTTCGTCCGATAGCGCGTCGATTTCCCGCGGGCTTTTTCGCTTCGGCCGCCGCCTTGGCGCGACCTCGGAAGATCGACGTCCGAACGTCGCTATATCGGCAGGTGGGTTTTCGTTGCAAGTAGGCTGATTCATCATTAACAAACGCCCTGGGAGGTCCTTGGAGGAGTCTCAACCCTATTATCCGAAGCGCGGATGCCGCTTCGCGAAACACAACCTGTCAACCGCTTGTTACGACCGTGTGTCAAAAATGGAGCAGTTTTGTAAACTATACGCCGCTTGAGAATTCTTTCCTGGATTGGCGGCTCTCGTTACCACCCCGCCGTTTCAAAAGCAGCCGCCTAGCTTCGAATCCCCTGCTTCAATTCCCAGACGCGCAATGCCGCCAATATCAGATTCCGCGTTCGCGTCAGCGTGCCGACCGCAGGGCGCCGTCGATCCCCTCCTGACGACAGCGGGACTTTCACACGGCGGCGCTTCGCCCCGTTGCGCGACAGCCGGCTGGTCCGCGGAACACGCATCGTAAGTTCTCTGAAATTCGTATTATTCGAATCCATAACGACGTGGTCGAATAGCAGCTTGCAAGCCAGCAAAGCGTCACGAAAAAAAGGCAAGCCAAAGCCGAGCCCCAGGTCAAAGTTAACCGTCCGTAAATCAACACGATAAACCATGTGCTCAGAACAGTGACTGAGACGAGCACGCCCGGCTCCCCTGTCTCAAGCCGGATCCATCCTTGCGCCATTCGGCCCAGATTTGAATCACCGCCGGATCATCTCTCGTCGGTCCGGTAGACACGAACGATCGTCTTTGAACTGACATCTCGGATCCTCGCTCGCGAAGGTCGAGAACAAGCTTAAGACCGCTCTTGGCTCGCCGCGTCATGGGTCATCGCGACACAGGAACGAGCCAGAGGCGCGACCGGCGGGAAAAAGCTGCACCCCGGGCGTCGAAAATTTGCAGTCGCTTACTTTCATGATGCGAATTTTTTACAAATTAGGAACTTGGTCATCAAATGCGGCAGCTCTCGAAAATCAGGAGAAAAACGGGCACGTCCCCTTTCCCAACATGCTCTTCGGCTCGCGAGGTAAAAGGCATGGTAATTGCGCGATATTATGGTACATATAGAGGAACTGCACCGCTTAACCTGCAAAGGCAAACAGCCCGTTATGACCACAACTTTTTCACGAGAGTTCATCGCTGAAGAATCGATTTTGCTCGACTCCGTGCCTCCTGATCTGGCAATCTTACGATTTCAAACGTTGATTATGCGGATCGATCGTTCAGCAAGATTCCCGACGAGGATGGGTTGATAACTGGAATGGATAAATGGCAGAACAAAAAGACAATCCGGAGGCCCAGGACAAGAAAAAGCTGAAGGAACTGCGCGACCTCAAGCCGAGGAAAGATGCTAAAGGGGGCGCACGTAACCACGGGCACACCGACAAGCGACCTCCTTCTCGTGAAATCGATTTTATGAACTGGGACTGACGCCCAGCTTCGCGATGTGCCTCGCTCAGCCATAACCCGAGGCGACCCAAGTACCTGTCAGCCCGCTAAGGATTTCGCGACAGGGAGATTTTCTGCCAGCTGGATTGGACGCAGCGCGTAGAATTGCAACCGACTGGCGCAGCGCGACTGAAGCTGGTCGCCATCCGCGTGTGACTGATGAACGCTGTCGGACTGCCGCCGCGGCTCGCGTCGATGCTCAAGGTTAAGTTAATTTCTCTTAAATCGTAAACTTTAGCCAAGGGCGAAGAGTCGTGGCGGAATCTGGCGGAGCGAGTCAAAGTGGGAGGATGCGGTATGACGTCGCGGTTGTTGGCTTGGGCGGAATGGGCAGCGCGATCATTGCCCAATCCGCCAAACGCGGAGCCTCTGTGATCGGTCTTGAGCAATTCACCCGCGGCCACGACCTCGGTTCCTCCAGCGGCAAGAGCCGGATGATCCGCAAAGCTTACTTCGAGAATCCCGCCTATGTGCCCCTGCTCCTCCGCGCCTACGACTTGTGGCGCGAACTCGAGCGCGAGACCAGCCAGGAACTACTGCGCCTGACCGGACTGCTGATGGTGGGCAAAGAGGATTGCGAGATCATCGCAGGCGCGACTCGGGCGGCACGCGAGCATTCCCTGCCTTTCGAATCGTTCACTGCACCTCAAATCCGGTCGCGCTTCCCGATGCTCAAAGTCTTGGATGAAGAAATGGGAATTTACGAACCTGACGGCGGCGTGCTCGATCCGGAGCGAGCGATTTGCGCTCACTTGAATGTCGCAGAAGCGGCCGGGGCGCAGACCCGTTTTGAAGCGGCGATGGAAAGCTGGGAGCCGACCGCCGCGGGCTTCACTATTCGCCTCGCAAACGGAACGACCGTCACCACACGCGCGCTCGTCTTGTCGTTAGGGGCCTGGTTCAAGAATGCCCTGGAGAAACTCGGCGTCACTGTCCGCGTCCAGAGGAATGTCCAGACCTGGTTTGAGTCCGCCTCGGATGTGTACGCGGCGCCCAATTTCCCGCCGTTTCTCCTCGACCGGGAAGGTTTGCCCGCGCCGCTCTATGGCTTTCCTGATTTCGGCGACGGAGTGAAAGCAGCCTTCCATTCCTACGGCGACCTGACCGACGCGGCGAATTTCAACAGGATGGTGGACGCAACGCGGGATATCGAACCGATTATGCGCGCGATGGAAGATTGGATGCCGGGCGCGGCAACGGCTCTGCGGTCCGCCAAACCATGCCTCTATACGATCACGCCGGATGGCCATTTTGTGGTCGACCGGCATCCTGAGCACCCGCGCCTTGTCTTGTGCGGAGGGTTTTCCGGGCACGGCTTCAAGTTTGCGCCGGTGATCGGCGAGATCGGAGCCGACCTCGCCTTGGAACAGGGCACGCGACATGAGATCGAATTTCTTTCGCTGCGGCGATTCGCGCAGCATGAGTGAATCGGTTGGGAGGAAAGATGGCCTGAGGACGCGGACGCTTCCACTGTGATTCTGAGCCGGCGAAGCAGCATGCAATTGCGGGATCCCTCGCCGTCTGCGCGGCTCGGGAAGACAAGCTGGCGTGGCAGGAATCCGCGTAACTCGCATTCGCGGCCGGAGGCGCGTCGCGCTAAAGAAAGCCATGGTAACCAAAGCGCAGTTTGCGGCCGAGCAATCGGCGGCAGGAGAATTCAAGCGGCAGGAAGACGCGTTTCGCGATTGGGTTTCAGCCGATGGGTCGACGCCCTACCCAGCCATCGCCGGGCGCTATCACCTTTACGTCTCGCTCGCCTGCCCGTGGGCCAGCCGCACCGTCATCGTTAGGCAGCTTCAGGGACTGGAAGAGGTCATCGGCGTGACCGTGGTCGATCCAGTCCGCGATGAAAGGGGGTGGGCGTTTCGCGATGGGCCGGATTACAGCCGCGACCCGGTAAATGGCTTCTCGTTTCTGCAGGAAGCTTACGAGGCAACCGATGCTGCCTGGGACGGTCGCGTGACCGTTCCCGTGCTTTGGGACACGAAAACGCACCGCATCGTCAACAACTCCGAAGACGACATCTGCCGGATGTTCGATGGCGCGTTCCGCCCGCTCGCACAACACCACGTCGATCTTTTCCCTAACGACATCGCGACGGAACAGGCCGAGCTTTCCGGCTTCATCTACGACAATGTGAACAATGGCGTTTACAAAGCTGGCTTCGCCAGCCGACAGCGCGCCTACGAACACGCCTGCCGCGCGCTCTTCAATGCGCTCGATCAACTCGAGATCCGCCTAACGAAAAGCCGTTACCTCTTTGGCGATCGCATCGTGGAATCCGACTGGCGACTCTTTTGCACCCTCATTCGCTTCGATATCGTCTACTACATCCATTTCAAGTGCAGCCTTTGCCGCATTCTCGATTACCCGAACTTGCAGGGATATCTGATGGACCTCTACCAACAACCCGGCATCGCCGAGACGGTGAACTTTGATCACATCAAGCGCCACTACTACATGACGCACGACGCCATCAATCCGACCCGCATCGTCCCGATTGGACCGATCCTCGAACTCACTGCTCCCCACGGTCGGGAAAAGTTATCTGCCCCGTGAGCTGCGCGCTCCCGGCGCCCATCCAGGGACTATTTTCGTCTTGGCAGGCGTTGCCTCATCGTTTCGAGAGCTTACGCAACGAGGTCAGTGATTCGGTGCTCCCGCGGAGTTGGTCTCAGGACATTATTTGTCCTTGCGGGCTCTTGGCGAAGCACCACATTTACCTTATAGATGAGCATCAAAGGCGCGCTGCGATATAGCTGCTCCTTCCATCGCCTCACCGGGGTGACTCTGGCGATTTGCTTTGCCGCCGCTCTTGCCCTTGCCGGATCTCCTCAACTTCACCAGCGGGTCCATCCTCTGACGGACCATCCCACTCATCAATGCGCCGTTACTTTGCTCGATATGGGCACCTGTCCCCTTAGTGACGCAACTCCGCTCATCGTCCGGCCGTGTCCGGCAATTCCCATACAGAACCTTCTGATCCTCACCCCGGCGTGGGTTTCAGCATCCTTCCTTGGTGCGTCGATCTTCGAGCACGCACCGCCCGCGCACTCCTAGGCCGCCAGTCTCAAGCAGCGGCCCCGGCCAAGCAGGCCTCATTCTGCCCGTCTCTAGCCCGCTCCAGCGGGTGCTGAGTAGTCGCGGCTAGCTGTCAGCGTCTATCGCGTGCCGTGATGGGCTCCGGCCTGGGCCGCGCCGCTGTCCCCAACGCTTGGGAGAGCCAATTCACGCACATCAACGCACCTAAATTCCTATGAACCTCGCTCATAAACTAAAAAAAATCGGCGTCCCGCACACCTACCGGAGTGCCAAGCGCCACCTCGGTCTGGCCGTCCTTGGCCGCCGTCCCTTTTCCGGGTTAAACCTTGAAGATCTCATCGCCGCGATTGATCGCGAAAAGTTCGATCGCATGCGACAGCGTTACGGCGTTGTCCGGCCCGGTCATGACTGGCCAAAATATCTCGAACTCGAAAAATGGATGCGGATCAACTTGCGCCGCGTGCAAGAGTTGGGACTAGACTACGGCTTCCGCAAACGCATTCTCGATATCGGCAGTGGCACGGGTTACTTCCTCCACATCTGCCGCTTCCTCGGCCACGATGTGGTAGGCCTCGATATCGATATTCTGCCGATGTATCGCGAAATGATGCAGTTACTCGGCCTGAAACGAATCGTTTGGGAGATCGAGCCCTTCCGACCCTTACCTGACCTCGGACGGCCTTTCGATCTCATTACCTGCTTCATGATCTGCTTTAACGGTCATAAGAGCGAAGCGGTATGGGGCACCGCCGAATGGCGCTTCTTCCTCGACGACTTGGAGTCGCACCTCCGTCCGAGCGGTCGCATCCAGCTCGGATTCAATCGGGAAAACGACGGCCAATACTTCGATGAAAACCTGCGCCGCTTTTTTATCGAGCGAGGCGCTGTGATCGACAGCCTGCGAGTGACCATTCCCTCGGGGAAGCGAAATCGCACCTCGGCTGCGGGAGTCTTGTCGCAGCCTCGTTCGCGACCACTCTTCGATCGCGGCAGCCCGAAGCTCGTTCCAAAAAAAACAGCCTGACCGTTCGTTAGGCACGTCCTGCGATCGAGAATTGACGCGCGGCCCGCACACCGCTAAAACGCGGGCCATGGCCAACATCCACATCGCGCGCGGCGAAACGAAACTCGGGATTTTTCCCGAAGACGAAATCAAGGAAGGCCTGCGAACGGGCCGCTTCGCTCCGACCGATCTCGGCTGGCGCGAAGGCATGACCGCGTGGCGACCGCTCGCGCAATTTCCGGAGCTCGCTGGCGAAGATACGCCGGCTGCCACGCCACCTCTCAGTCAGACTCCGGACGTCGCGGCAGTCGTACCAGCTGGGCTGCCGTGGGACCGTCGCCAGGACCTCGGCCCTTTCCCCGCTTTCGTCGAAACGCTCAAACTCGTCCTGCTCAATCCCACCACCGCTTTCTCGGCCATGAAAACCGAGGGCGGACTCAGCGAGCCCCTCATCTATGCGGTGATCGGTGGCAGTGTCGGATTCGTTGTCTATTTCCTCTTCAGCCTGTTCATGAGTTCATTCGGCCTCATGGGCAATCGCAACGCGCTCGCCGGCGTCCTGGGCGTCGGCGTGGGCGCGGTTGTTTTCGTAATCTTCATGCCGGTTTTGATCGCCCTTGGCCTCTTTATCGGCTCGGCCATCCTGCATCTGTGCCTCACCCTTGTCGGTGGCGCGAGACGGCCTTTTGAGACAACTTTCCGCGTCGTCTGTTTCGCCGTCGGGTCGGCCTATCCGCTCATGATCCTTCCGGTTTGCGGCGGGCTCATCTCTGGCATCTGGTGCATCGTGGTGGAATGCATCGGGCTGGCCCGTGCGCACCAGACCACCACCGGTCGCGCCGTGCTCGCTGTCTCGTTGCCGATCATTGTCTGCTGCGGCGGCGGCTTTGTCCTCGCAGTGATGGGCGGTATTTTCGGCGGTCTCGCCGGCCATCACTAATCCAGCGGCGCGATGCAGCTTTACCGTCATCAGATCACGGCGCAGGAGATCGATCACGAGCTGATTTGGCTCCTCGTCTCGTTAGGCACGTTCCTTGGCCTCGCGCTCTGGTTTGCCGCCCGTCTCCCCACGCCGCAGTGTGTCTTTCACACCCTTACCGGACTACCCTGCGTCACCTGCGGCGCCACTCGCTCGGCCTTCCAATTCCTCCACGGCCATTTCGTCGCTTCCTTGTTCTTCAATCCCCTCGCCTTCCTCGCCTTTTGCAGCGTGCTCGCCTTCGACCTCTACGCTTTCGTCTCTCGCTACGCGCGCACCCCGATTCCGCTTCGGAAATTTCTCGCGCTCGAAAAACTCTCGCCCGCGGCGTCGTGATCGCCCTCCTCGCCGGCAACTGGCTCTACCTGCTAACCGCCGACCCTTATGACACCTAGAGGCACTGCGCGTCGGTGCTGAGGGCGGTTCGCTGCAACGAATCGTCCTTACCGCTCGAGAAAGCGACGGGCGTTTCCCTCCAAGCCGAGACTTGACAGCGCTTCAGTAGCTTTCCACCGGCGAGCGTTTGCCATCTTCGGGGCTGCGTTCCTCTGGCGCGCTCTTCGCCCAGGACGGCAACGCGCAGATCCCAAATCTCGTCGTTTAACGAAGCGAAGGCGGACTCGGAAAATTCTTCCGGCGCGGCGAGATTTGCTTTGCAGCTCGCAATGTTAGCTCAGCGCGCGCTCGAGCTGATCTGCCGGCAACTTTTCAAGGTAGCCGAGCGGCTTCTTCAATGGCCGGGACGCGATGGCAGATCATCGCGAGATCGTTCCCGGCGCCGATCGCGCGGCGGATCGTTTCTTCGAAGCCGTATTCATTCAGGATCGCGCCCATATCGAGGTCGTCGGTCATGATCAAGCCCTCGAAGCCCAGCTCGTCGCGGAGGAGATCGGTAACGATGCGACGGGAGAGCGAAGCGGCGGTTTTCTCCGGCTCGAAGCAGGGATACCAGCCGTGGCAGATCATCATGCTGTCGACCCGATCGGCGAACTGACGGAAGACGGCCAGTTCGTTTGCATCCAGCTCGGCGCGGGTCCGCTCGATCACCGGCAGGTCGTGATGCGCGTCGACCGTCGCGGCGGAGTAGCCGGGGAAATGTTTTCCGCAGCTCGCGATCCCCTGCTCCGCGCAACGCATCGTTGAATGCGCCCGCCAATCGAACGATCTCTGCGACGTCGCGACCATAACAGCGGCCGCGGAGCGAATTGTCGGCCTCGTCGTCAAACGAGATATCGAGCACCGGGCAGAGATCGAGATTGAAACCGAACAAGCGGAGCAATCGCCCGGTGATATCGCCATGTCGCCTAACGAGCTCGATGTCGCCCTTCTCGCGCAGTTGTTGCGCGTTCGGCGGCTCACTGCCAATCAAGCGCAGCCGGGAAACGCGCCCCCCTTCCTGGTCGATCGTGATGATCGGCTCGATCGCGCTCAGATCGCGCAGGTCGTCGATCAGCTTCCGCAGCTGTCCCGCGCTTTCGATGTTTCGCCCGAAGAGAATGAACCCACCCGGCTGCACCCTGTCGAAAAAGCGCCGCCGTCTCGGGATCGAGTTCGGTTCCGGGCACGCCGGTAAGGATCAGTTGACCCGGTGAAGCGCTCTCCATAACGTCGGACCTTAGAATCGATGCACAGCGTGCGAAACAAAAATTGGATCGTTAGGCTAGGCGCGCTCCTGCTGTATGCCGCGACCGCGCGAGCGTCAGCGAACGCGCCCGCAGTATCTGCTCTACTGAGACGCGCTTGAAAAAGATTGGCATCTACGGCGGCAGTTTCGATCCGATTCACCATGGTCATCTCATTCTCGCGCGCGAGGCGCTCGAGACCCTGGATCTCGCGGAAGTGATCTTTGTGCTGGCCGCGCAGTCGCCGCACAAGGCGCTAACGCGACCAACCGAGCGCCGCAGTTCGCTGGGAAATGCTCGACCGCTGCGATCGCCGGCGAACGGTGCTTCTCCGCCTCCCGGCTGGAGATTGATCGACCGCCGCCCTCCTACTCGATCGACACGGTGGAACGGCTGCGTGCGGAGAAATCAGACGCGAAATTCTTCTTTCTCGTCGGAGAAGACAACCTGCCGCTGCTTCCGAGTTGGCATCGCTTTGACGAACTAAGCCGGCTCGTCCAGTTCGTCGTGCTGGACCGCTCCGGAGGAGCGCTCGAAGAGCGCTACCGAGTAGTGCGGCGGAAGAATCGACATTTCGGCGACGACGATCCGGAATCGAGTTGCCAGCGGCCAGTCCATTCGCTATCTCGTGCCGGAAGCAGTCGAGCAAATCATCCGCCGCGAAAAACTTTACCAGGAAGCGAACCAATCGAACCCGAAGAGCTAGCGAAAACCTGCGCGCAACTCGCCGCCGACAAAAAGGCGGAAGGCATCGTGGTCCTTGATCTGCGCGAAATTTCGACCTTCACGGATTTCTTCGTCATCTGCTCTGGGACGTCGGAACCGCACCTGAAAGCGATTGCCGGCGAAATCGAGACGCGGCTGCGGGAAGATCATGGCGTACGCCCGGCGGCGATCGACGGTTTTCCCGACCAGCCAGTGGATCGTGCTCGATTACCTGCAGGTGATCGTGCACGTCTTCCATCAGGAGAAGCGTGATTTCTACAGCTTGGAAGATCTCTGGAGCGACGCTCCCCGCCTAACGATCGCCGGGATTAGCTAGGCGACACGGGAGCAAGCTTGCGCCCGGGTCCGTCGGGACGACGCCAGCTTCTGACTACGGCTTCGCCGGTGATGGGGACGCAGCTGCCGGCGCAGCTGGCTTGGGCGGAATCGCAGCACCCGGTTGACCCGCGGGGCGGCTCGAGTCGTAGGTCGCCGGCTTCGGCGTAGGAGTCGTGCCTGGCGGGACGATCCCGACCAACTCCACTTCGAAGATCAGCGTCGCATTCGGCCCGATGTCGGAACCCGCGCCGCGCTCGCCGTAAGCGAGATCCGCAGGAATGACGAGTTGATATTTCGAGCCGGCCTTCATCAGCTGAAGCGCTTCGGTCCAACCTTTGATCACGCGATTAACCGGAAACGTAGCCGGTTCGCCCCGCTTGTAGGAACTGTCGAATTCCGTCCCGTCGATCGTCGTCCCGCGATAATTCACCTTTACCGTGTCGGTCGCTTTCGGACTCGGCCCGGTCCCTTCCTTGAGCACCTTATATTGCAATCCGCTGGCCGTGGTTTTGACGCCTTCCTTGGCCTTGTTTTCCGCCAGGTATTTCTTGCCTTCCGCGGCATTCTTTTCGCCGGTTGCTTTCTTCGCGGCAGCCTGCTTCGCCATCATGTCTTTTTGAAAGGCAGCCATCGTTTCCTTCATCTGCTCGTCGGTCAGGAGCGCTTTATTACCGCTCAGCCCGTCCTGAATGCCCTTGTTCAGCAGCTCCGCGTTGACGTCGATCAACTGGCGTTTCAGAGTGGTGCCAATGTCGAGCCCGATGCTGTAGCTGACCTTGTCCTTCTGATCTTTCAGCTCGGTCTGAGCAGCAGGAGCAAGCGAGGCGAGAGCGATGGAAGCGGCGACGATGAGAAGCGAAGTTTTCATAAATTGTTTCAGTGAATTTAAATGCGGCCGGTCCGGTTCTCGGCCTGCCGCGCTGAATTCATCCACGGGGATTGGGCTCTCGTCAAGCGGGCGTAATTCCAACCCCGCTGGGGCGTGGTCGCGGGCGATAATCTCTGCGCTCATCGTTGCGCTCTATGCTTTCCCCTCGCTTCCTCTTTCCGCCGCCGTTTCCTTATCGCACCGGGACGCCATGCGCATCGGCCGCAAGATCTGGCAAAACGAATGCGGCGGGACCGTCGCCGGCCTGACCTCCTGGAACGCCGGGGAAAACTTTGCGTCGCTTGGGATCGGGCATTTCATCTGGTACCCAGCGGGGGCGCGCGGACCGTTCGAGGAAAGCTTTCCTCCCTTTGTTCGCTACGTGGAGCGGCGCGGAGCAAAATTGCCAGAACTGTTGCTCGGGCGAAAAGACGAAGCCTGCCCATGGAATTCGCGCGCGGAATTTCTCGCCGCCGCGTCGAGCCCAAAAATGAAACAGCTGCGGATCTTTCTCGTCGACACGATTGATCTGCAGGCTGACTTCCTGGTGGAGCGCCTGCACGAGGCGCTGCCGAAAATGCTCGCCGCCGCCTCGGACGAGAAACGCGGGCAGGTCGAGGAGCAATTCAACCGTCTCGCCGGCAGCGCGCAGGGTTGCTACGCGCTGATCGACTACGTGAACTTCAAGGGCGAAGGCGTGCTGCTGACCGAACGCTATCGGGGTCGTGGCTGGGGTTTGTTGCAGGTGCTGGAAGGCATGTCGACAGCGAGCGACAGGTCGCGCCACAGCCGAGTTCGCCGAATCCGCGGCGCGGATTCTGCGCGAGCGGGTGGAGAACGCGCCTCCGGGGCGGAATGAACAGCGCTGGCTCTCCGGCTGGCTGAACCGGGTCGCCTCGTATCGTTAGGCGGGCACCCGATATGTCCGTGCTGGGCGAAGCCGCATGTGCCGTCGCTGTCCGCGTTATGGCCGTTCCAGATGATCTGGCCGCGCAACGTCTGGCAATCGGGCGAGATCTTGTCGTTCACTCTCCTTCGATGACGAGGCTAGCAGGTTTCCATCCTGTCGTTGAAACCCGTTGGCGCTTGCCAGTGGCAAATCAATCCGCGGCGTGCGACGGTGCGAACCAATTTCCACATTGCCACCGGCTTGCGAATTATTCATTTTGCAGGCGGTGCGAGGTAGAAATCGCCCATCTACTGATTCTTGTGATCAACCGGCTCTCAATTCTCTTGACCACATTCCTGCTTGGCGGGCTCGCCTTGCTCGACGCGAGCGCCCAGGTTCCGCGCTCGACGGCGCGTCCTTTCGCCCGCGCCCCAGCCGCGGGCCACCCCCGCGATGAAACGAGCGAACGAGCTGATTCGTCGCGCAGGACCCGATTAACGTCTCGGCGCGTCTGCTCGAGCAGCTGACCCCGGACAATTCGCACGTCCGCGTATCGCTCTCCAAGCAACGTGCCTATTTGATGATGGGCGACGAAATCGTGATCGACTCGCCCATTTCATCTGGCAAACGCGCCCGGCCGACGCCGCAAGGCAGCTTTCATGTCCTGGAGAAGGACAAGAATCACAAATCCAGTGTCTACGGCGATTTCGTCGACTCGTCCGGCCGAATTGTCCGCCGCGGGGTGAGTAGCCGGATCGACTCTGCGCCGAGCGGCACGCATTACGTTGGCGCCGACATGAAATGGTTTATGCGCCTAACGGATGAGGGCGTCGGGATGCACGTGGGCTTCCTACCGGGGTATCCGGCCTCGCACGGTTGCATTCGGATGCCGTCGGTCACGGCCGAGATGTTTTACAATCACGTCAAGGTCGGGACGCCGGTCGTGGTCGGCGACTAATTGTAGCGGCAGAGCTGTCTGAGTGTCGTGCCTGCCTCGGACAGCGCTCGACTCGGCGGTCACAGACCGCCGCCACCGTTCAGCCGCTCGCGCAAAAGATTGAGCGCGGTTTGCGTGACGAGCTGTTTAAAGGTCTCCCGATCGGTCGGGAAAAAAAAATGCCTGACGACAGTCTCGCCGCCGCCGGCAAGAGCGATGTAAGCAGTGCCCACCGGCTTGACCGCGCTGCCGCCGCCGGGCCCGGCAATTCCGGTGGTGGCGAGAGCAAAATCCGCTCCTGACTTCGCGCGCGCGCCTTCCGCCATGGCGCGGGCCACCGATTCGCTGACCGCGCCGTGCTCGGAGATCGCCGCCGGCATCCACCCCGAGCGCCGCGACCTTGGCTTCGTTGGAATAGGTGACGTAACCGGCCAGAAAAACCGCCGAGGCGCCGGGCACGTTCGTCAGCCGATGGGCAAGGAACCCGCCAGTGCACGATTCGGCCACGGCCAGCGTCGCCTTCTTCGCGCCGAGCTGACGCACGATGACGGTTTCGAGATCCTCGCGCTCCGTGGAGAAGATAAATTTTCCCAGGCGCGCCCGGACGATGGCATCGGCCTGTTCGACGGTCTCGGCCGAGCCGATCACCCGCAAATCGACTTCCCCCATGCGCGCGCAATAGCCCAGCTCGAGCCCGGAGATGGCGAGCAGGTCCGCGCCGACCGCTTCTTCGACATAAGACTCGCCCATCCCGACGATGCGATAGTTACGATAGGCGACGGCCTCCTCCTGCCTAACGATCCTTCGACAGGAGGGGCAGAACCGACTGGCGAAACATCGGTTGCAACTCACGCGGCGGTCCAGGAAGAAGAAAAAGGTGGGGCGACGCGACCGCTCGGTTCAAGCCAGCCGCGAGATAGAGGCCGGAAGCGCTTCCATTCTCGTTAGGCAAAACCAGCGCTCCTCGCGGCACCTGGGCCTGGCGCAAAATGCGATCGGTCAAACGAATCCCGCGCGTCGTGAGGCGCTCGGTGATGCTCGCGGCCAGCGCTGGGTCGAACTCCAAATCCAGACCGATTAATTCGGCGGTGATTTCGCGAGTAAGGTCGTCCGTCGTCGGACCGAGACCGCCGGTGACGAAAATCAAATCCGCGCACTTGAAATTCTCCCGCAATGCATCGCGAATCGCACTCCCATCCGGGACCGCAATCTGCCGTTCCACGCGCAGGCCCAGCGGAAGAATCTCGCGTGCGATGAAGCTGAGGTGCGTGTTGATCACGTCCCCGAGCAGGATTTCGGTGCCGGTGTTTAAGACGATGACGCGCATGTGTGGGAAGAGGAACGCGTCCAACGTTCAACGTCCAAGGCTCAACGTCCAACGTTTCAACTTGGGAGGAATCGAGCAGCGCGGATGGTTACCGCCTTTGGTCAAACTTTGGACGTTCAGAGTTGAGCGTTGAACGTTAGGCGCGAAGCGCCTCTGCTTAAGCGGCGTCCTTGTCCTGCTTCTTGCGGATGAGCGGGACCTTTTTCCCCTCGACGACGGCGCGATTAATCGTGACCTCGGCGATGTCTTCCCGGCTCGGGACGTCATACATGATGTCGAGCATGATGCGCTCGAGCATGGAGCGCAGAGCGCGGGCGCCGGTCCCCTTCGTCACGGCCTGCGCGGCGAGGGCGCGCAACGCGTCTTTCGTGACCGTGAGGCGGACGCCTTCCATCGCAAAGAGCTTGGTATACTGCTTGATCATCGCGTTCTTGGTGTCGGTCAGGATCATCACCATCTCCTCTTCGGTCAGCGCATCGAGCGCGGTGAGGACAGGAAGTCGGCCGATGAATTCCGGGATCATGCCGAAGCCTAACAAGTCTTCCGGTTCTACCTGGCGGACGGCCTCGCGGCGCAAAGCTTCCTCGACTTCGAGCGATCGGACTGCTGAAGCCCATCGTCTTGTTGCCGATCCGCTTCTGCACGATTTTGTCGAGCCCGACGAACGCGCCGCCGCAAATGAACAAGATTTTTTCCGTGTTCACCTGAATGTATTCCTGGTGCGGATGCTTGCGCCCGCCCTGGGGCGGGACGTTGCAGGTGCTGCCTTCGAGAATTTTCAGGAGCGCCTGCTGCACGCCTTCACCCGAGACGTCGCGCGTGATGCTGACGTTATCGGTCTTGCGGCCGATCTTGTCGATCTCGTCGATGTAGACGATGCCGATTTCCGCGCGCTTCACGTCGTAATCGGCGTTTTGCAGAAGACGGAGAATGATGTTTTCCACGTCCTCGCCGACATAGCCGGCCTCGGTCAGCGTCGTGGCGTCGGCGATGCAGAACGGGACGTCGAGGATTTTGGCGAGCGTCTTGGCGAGCAGCGTCTTGCCCGAGCCGGTCGGTCCGATCAAGAGGATGTTGCTTTTCTCGATCTCGACATCGGCGAAAGGATCGGGCTGAAAAGCCGCGGATGTATCGGCCGGCGGCGAGCTTTGCAAGACACGCTTGAAATGATTGTGCACCGCCACCGAAAGTGTCTTTTTCGCTATGTCCTGACCGACGACATATTGGTCGAGCGAATGCCGGATCTCCGCCGGCTTCGGCACGCGGATGGTGGATGATTGCCGCCGCGCATCCTCGTTCAGCTCCTTGTCGAGAATGCTTTTGCAGACGTTGATGCAGCTGTCGCAAATATAGACGCCGGGGCCGGCGATGAGCTTGCGCACCTCCGCGTGGCTTTTGCCACAGAAGGAGCACATCGTGAGGTTCGAGGCGCGCGCCATGGTCGTCTCCCCGTTGAAAGCAGTTCCTATTCCTCGACTTTCTGCGGCAGAGCGGCCTCCGCAACCGCGGTGGAACGGTCGTTGAGACCCTTGTCGGCACTGACGCCGTCGAGAAGTTTGGCCTCCTTGCGCGATTTGATGACCTCGTCCACGAGGCCGTAGGTCTTGGCCTCGGAAGCGCTCATATAATAATCGCGGTCAGAATCGTGCTGCACCTGCTCTTCGGGTTTGCCAGTATGCTGGGAGAGGATGCGGATGAGCCGCTTTTTCAGCTTAAACATGTATTCGACCGTGCGCTCGACATCGCTCGCCTGACCCTGCGCGCCGCCCGAGACCTGGTGAATCATGATGTCGGAGTTCGGGAGCGCGAAGCGTTTGCCTTTCGTCCCGGCGCTGAGCAAGACAGCGCCCATGCTCGCCGCCATTCCGAGGCAGTAGGTGGTCACGTCGCAGGTCAGGAACTGCATCGTGTCGTAAATTGCCAATCCCGCCGTGACCGAGCCACCGGGCGAATTGATGTAAAGGTTGATGTCCTTTTTCCCGTCTTCCATTTGCAGGAAGAGGAGCTGCGCGATGACCAGATTGGCGATGTGATCGTCGATCTGCGTGCCGATAAAAACGATCCGGTCCTTCAGCAAGCGCGAATAAATATCGTAGCTGCGCTCGCCCCGGCCGGTCTGCTCGACGACCATCGGAACGAGCACGGATTGAGAATAATTGGAGTCGCGATTTGTCGTCATTTTGATTCGGCGGAAGCTTCGGGAACCGGCGTTGCGGCTGTGCTGTCGATGGTAGCATTCGACCCGAGGAAATCAATCGTCTTGGCGAGCAAGACCTGCTCGACAAGGCCGTTCATGCCGTCGTGTTGCTCGATCTCCTGGCGCATTTTTTCCGGGGTCACATTATGATGCATGGCCTGGTGGCGGATACGTTCATCCACATCCGCGCGCGTCACCTGGATTTTTTCCTGCTCCGCAATGCGATGCAGGATGAAGTTGGTTTTTAGGCGGTGCGCGGCCAGGCCGCCGGCCACGCGAATCAGCTCTTCTTCCTTCTCCTTCAGCGTTTCGTCCGGGACACCGCGTTCACGGTTGCGTTGCACGAGTTCGGCCAGAGCCGTGCGCGTTTCGTGTTTCAATAGATTCGGCGGAAGCTCGAACTGGATTCGCTCACTGAGAAATTTGATCACTTGCGACTCACGGGCCCGCTCCAGCTCATGACCTTTTTCATGCTCGATCTGATGCTCGAGCGCGTGCCGCAGATCATGCAGCGTTTTGTCCGGCATCCATTTCGCGGCGAAGGCGTCATCGAGCGGAGGCAGGACGCGTTGCTTGATTTCATGCAGCGTAACCACGTACTCGGCGGTCTTGCCCGCAACTTCCACGACTGGAAAATTCGTCGGGAATTCCACCTTGACCGTCCGCGTCTCATCAGGCTTCTGTCCGAGCATCTGCTCGACGAAATGCGGCAGGAAATTGTCCGGTGCGAGACGCAGCCAAAACTTCTTCCCGCCCTGTAGATTCTTGCTCGCCTTCGGGGCCAGCTCCGCGATCGGTTTGCCGTCGATCGTACCCTCGAAATCGATCACCGCAAAATCCTCCATCGCGAGGCCGCGTTCAGGGACATCGACGAATTCCGCCGATTGCTCGCGCAACCGCTCAACCGCCGCGTCCACCTCAGCCTCGGTCACCTTGGTGTCAGGCAACTGCAGCGGGATACCCTTGTAATCGGGCAGCTCGAATTCCGGCGCGGTGACGACCGTGGCGCGGAAACGCATGGAGCGATCATCGCCAAACTCAACATCCTCAAGGTTCGTCAGGGAAACGACCCGCAGTTGTTTCTCGGCGATCGCTTCGTGATAGCTTTTGGAAACGAGTTTCTTGGTCAACTCGTCCTGGATGTCCTTGCGGAACTTCGCCTCGATCACCCGCCGGGGCGCTTTCCCCGGTCGGTATCCCGGGATCCGGGCCTGCGCGGCAAAACTGTTCGCGATCGCGTCCCATTCCTTGGAAACCTGCTCCGGCGGCAGCTCGATCTTAAGCGTGGCGACGCAGTGCGGCTGATTTTCGACTTCGACCTTCATGGAGAAGTCACGTTAAGGGTGCGTGGAGTTGTTCGCAAACCAGGGGCGTTGCTGTTCCCCTTCTGTCATCCTGAGCCGGCGCCGCGCGGCGAAGGACCTCACAGTTGCAATATGCGCTTTCCTGATAGCGCGGACGCGCGGACTGCGTGCAACGTCGCTCGATCCGAAAGCTTTCGGGCTTCGGATGACAACTCTAGCATGCCTGGAACACGCGCTCGCCTCGGACGTAAACCGAGTCGGTCTGCGGCAGGCCGAACCAGTAGGCGATTTCGCGATAATCCGCGCAATCGAAGATGCAGAAATTGGCTAATTTCCCAACCTCCAGCGACCCTATCTTGTCGCCGCGGCCAAGGCTGTAGGCGGCGTTGATCGTGGTCGCCGTCACACCTTCGGCCGGCGTCATATTCATCTGCGTTGCCGCGAGCGAGAGAACCATCGGGATGGAAGGAGTCGGCGATGAGCCGGGATTGAAATCCGTCGCCAGGACGACGGCGAGACCGGCCTCGATCATGGCGCGCGCTTTCGGATAACGCGTCTTCCCGAGAGCGTAGACGGAAGCAGGCAGCAGCACCGGCTGAACGCCCGCCTCGGCCAAGGCAGCAATCTCGGCGGCGTTCGTTTGTTCGAGATGATCGGCCGTCGCCGCGTGCAGTCGCGCCGCGAGGAACGCTCCGCCCGAATTCGTCAGCTGATCGACATGCATCCGGATGCGCAGACCGTGCTCCTGCGCCGCCATCAGGATTTTTTCCGAATCCGCGAGGTCGAAGTAGCCGCGCTCGCAAAAGATGTCGCAGCTTTCGGCGAGTTGTTCCTCAGCCACGGACGGCAACATCTCGTGAATGACGAGCGCGACATATTGCTCCGGGTGCGCCGCGAAACTCTTCTGGAATCGCGTGTGCGCCGAGAAACGTCGGCACAAATTCAATCGGCGTCGTCTCGTTCAGTTGCCGGATGACACGCAGAATCTTCAGCTCTTCGTCAAGCGACAAGCCGTAACCGGACTTGGCCTCCATCGTGGTCGTCCCGCAACGCAGAAACCAGTTTGCGCGCGTTTGCGCGAGCGCGAGAAGTTGGGCTTCACTCGCGGCGCGTGTTTTGCGCACGGTCGAGCGAATTCCGCCACCAGCTGGCGGCGATCTCTTCGTAAGTCGCGCCCCGCGCGCGCATCTCGAATTCATCGACCCGGTTCCCGCCGAAAACGGGATGAGCATGCGCATCCACAAAACCCGGCAGGACGATCCGACCTCTCGCGTCGACGATCTTCGACGTCGTTAGGCAATTCGCGCTCGATCTCGTCCGAAGGACCGGCAGCCGCGATCACGCCATCCCGGACGATCATCCCGCCATCTTCAATGATGGCGAGTTCGCTCAGTTCGGGACCGACCCGGGCCCGTTGCGGGCCCGCCAGAGTCACCAGTTGAGCGGCGTGCAAGACGGCGATCGAATTCACGCGCTCAATCTGCCGTCATCCTGAACAGAGTCGAGGGATCCACGTGAGTTAGCGTTAGCGAAACATTGAGTCACGGGATCTCTCGACTCCGGGTGACTACAATTTGTTTTCCACCATGTTCCGAACGCTCTTGATAACGCGCTTCCGATTCGGCGACCAATCTCTCCATTTTTTCCTGCAGAGTCGCCTTCAGCTTTTTCGTCCTTCAGACCGGACAGGTTGATCCGCACATTCATCGCCGCTCCATCAATGCAAGCGCGGGTCGCGAGAAGACCAACGCCCACGTCGGAAATCGACGCCGGATTCCCCTTTTCGGCCATCATCGCCAGCAAATCGTAGACCCGGCTGGCGGTTTCCATTACTCGCAGCGGGATCTTCGGCGGCATATGTGTTGGCCGACTGGATGGCCTTGGAGCGGACCGCTTTTTCTTCCGCGGAATCTTTCGGCAGCCCAAATGCTGCCATCACCTTGTTGAACGCCGCCGTGTCTTCATCGACCAGGAAGAGCAATTCGTCCTTGAGCTGCTGCCCTTTCACCGCCCATTCGCTGAAGTAATCGAGCTGATCATCCCAGCCACGTTTCGCGGCGGAAAGATTAGCCACCATTCCGCCGAGCGATGCGCCCAACGCACCCATCAACGCGGCCACCGAGCCACCGCCCGGCGCCGGAGAATCGCTCAGCGTCTCATTGCAGAACTGCCGCAGATTCATTTTGACGAGCGATTTTGCCGTCGCGGCTTCGATCTTGAACTCGATCACTTTTTCCTTCGGATCGAACGGCCTCAGCTCGCCCAATCCCATGGAGCGGACCGCGAGATCGATCAGTTCTTCTTCCGCGGCGCCCTCGGACCATTTCTGCTTGCGGAGAAAATATTTGCCGGCCTCCACCAGGCATTTCTTTGGCAGCATGCCGACAACCTCTGAACCGGTGACGCGCAGTCCACGTTTCGCAGCCGCTTCACTGCAGGCGTCAAACGCTGCGTGCAACGGAGTTTCGGCGATGTTCGTCAGGTTCATCGAGACCTGCGCCATTCCGTACTCCTCGACATACCAGCCGATGGCTTTCACGTGTTTTAACATTCCCGGGATGCGCACCGGCTCCCCGTTTTCGTCGAGCACCTTTTTGCCCGTCGGGCTGCCGTCCTCCGTCTTGACCCGGCCGTTTTCCCGAACATCAAAAGCAACCGAGTTGGCGCGCCGCGTCGACTTGGTGTTCAGGTTCACATTGTAGGCGACGAGGAAATCCCGCGCGCCAATCACGGTCGCGCCGGAGCGTTCATTGAGCACTGCCGGGCCGAAATCGGGTTTCCAGGCGGGCTGTTTGATCTTCTCGAAGAATCCTTCGTATTCGCCGGCGCGAATGATCGAGAGGTTCGACCGCGCCGGATCGCTGCGCCGCTTTCTCGTAGAGATAAACCGGGATTTTCAACTCATCGGCGACACGTTCGCCTAACGATTTCGCACAGGCGATCGCCTCCTCCCAACTCACGTTGCTCACGGGAATGAACGGGCAAACATCGGTCGCGCCCATCCGCGGATGCGCGCCCTTCTGTTTGCGCATGTCGATCAGTTCCGCCGCTTTTTGAATCCCGCGGAAAGCACCTTCCACGACCGCATCCGGGTTGCCGACAAGGGTCACGACCGTCCGATTCGTGCTCGCGCCGGGATCGACGTCGAGCAGCGAGACGCCATCCACCGCTTCAATCGCGGCGGTGATTTGTTTGATGACATTGAGGTCACGCCCTTCGGAGAAATTAGGCACGCATTCGATGAGTTTTTGCATAGAAAAAAGTGCTACTGCGCAACGTATGAGATTGCGAACATTCTCAAGTCTCTGACCGGCTCGCCACTCCGGATGCGAAAGTCAGGAGAAACGAAGCGGCGGCCAGACAGGTAACATCCGCGATATCTTTTGTCGGATCGACTTCCACGATGTCCATCATCCGCACACTCTGGTGCCGCCCGCAAAGGTGTGCTGCCCTTCGCAGCATCCACGGCTGGAGCCCGCCGGGCCGCGAACCCGGGCACGCAGGCGCAAAAGCCCGATCGAGCACATCCACATCGAGATCGACGTAAATCGCTTTCGTCTTCGAGCCCAGATATTCGAGAGCACTTTTGACCACCGCATCGATCCCCTTCGCGTAAACTTCGTCTGCCGTGACGATGTCGATTCCCGCGTCGCGAGCAACCTGCGCATAGGCCCGGGAGTTTGTAAACGCTTGAATCCCGATCTGAACGACGCTTGTCCCCGGCAGTCCATCTCCCAAAAGGGCGCGAATGGGATTACCAGCCGTTAGGCCTCGCTCCAAGTCGCGCAGATCGTGATGCGCATCGAAAGTAAGCAGCCCACAATCATGCAGATCCAGCCCCATGGCATGTAGACCCGGGCGGGTTATACCATTGTCTCCCCCGAGTAAGACTGCGCAGGTGCCGTCAGCAGCCGCTTTCTCGATAAACTGAATCGCGCGAGCGAAAGCCTGTTCGCAAGACTGGTTCGCGAAATCGAAATCGCCGCAGTCTTTTGCCCGGAGGTGGTCGAGATCAATCTCCTGATCAGGATCATAAAGACTGTAGCGTTCCAGCGCTTTGCGAATCGCCGCCGGTGCCAGGTCGCAGTGTCCCGGCGTGATCGAGCTGTTCATCGGCACGCCGATAATCGCGAGGGACTGATCGCCCCGCGCTCGCGGAGATTCACCGAGCCACTGCGAAGCGCGCGGCCAATTTGGATCTTCGACTCTCAATCCCGCGCCTTCGGCTTCATCGGAATTTTCACGTCGTGAGCCTCCGCGAATTCGATCGCCCGGGAATAACCAGAGTCGGCATGACGGATGACTCCCATTCCCGGATCACTCGTTAGAACGCGTTCGAGGCGACGCTTGGCGCTGTCGGTTCCGTCGGCAACCACGACCATTCCGGCGTGTTGCGAATAGCCGATCCCGACGCCACCGCCATTGTGAATCGAGATCCACGAAGCGCCTGCGGCGGTATTGACGAGCGCGTTGAGCAGCGGCCAGTCGGCGATCGCGTCACTGCCGTCGAGCATCGCTTCAGTTTCCCGGAAAGGCGACGCGACCGAGCCGGTGTCGAGATGGTCGCGACCGATCACAATCGGTGCGCTGAGCTCGCCGCGCCTAACGAGTTCGTTCATCGCCACCCCGAACTCGGCGCGCGCGCCATAGCCGAGCCAGCAAATGCGCGCCGGCAATCCCTGAAATTGAATCCGCTTCCGGGCAAGTTTCATCCAGCGCGCGAGCGTTCGGTCCTCCGGGAAGAGCTCGAGGGCCAGACGATCGGTCCGCGCGATGTCGGCGGGATCGCCACTCAACGCAACCCAACGAAATGGCCCTTTCCCTTCGCAAAATAGCGGTCTTATGTACTCAGGAACAAAGCCGGGAATATCGAAGGCCTTTTCGCAGCCTGCTTTTTTGGCCTGAGTGCGAATGTTGTTCCCGTAATCAAAAGTGATCGCGCCCTTTTCTTGTAGCGCCAGCATCGCGTCAACATGTTGCGCCATCGCGGCCATCGACCGCTCAACGTATTCATCCGGGTTCTCGACGCGCAGCTGGAGCGCCTCGCTCAATGTCATTCCGTTAGGCACGTAACCATTGAGCGCATCGTGCGCGCTCGTCTGATCGGTCAAAACGTCGGGCACGATGCCACGCCTGACCATTTCCGGAAGGATATCGGCACAGTTGCCGACGAGTCCGACGGAGATCGCCTCTTTTTTCGCACGCGCCGCGTCGAGCAACTGCATCGCTTCATCGAGCGAACGCGCGATTTTGTCGCAATAACCGCTCTGCAACCGTTTCTCGATTCGCGTCGGGTCGACCTCTATCCCGAGGCAGAGCGCGCCGGCCATCGTCGCGGCCAGCGGTTGCGCGCCACCCATTCCGCCGAGGCCACCGGTCACGAGCAGTTTACCTTCAAGCGAACCGCCAAAATGGCGTTCGCCCGCGGCCGAGAACGTTTCGAAGGTGCCTTGAACAATGCCCTGGCTGGCGATGTAGATCCAGGAGCCGGCCGTCATCTGGCCGTACATCGTTAGGCCGAGTTTTTCGAGCCGATTGAATTCCGGATAGTTCGACCATTGCCCGACGAGGTTCGAGTTGGCAATCAAGACCCGCGGCGCTTGGTCGTGCGTGCGGAAAATGCCGACCGGCTTGCCCGATTGGACGAGCAATGTTTCGTCATTCTCCAGTTCGCGCAGCGACCTAACGATGGCGTCGAAGGCTTCCCAACTCCGTGCGGCCCGGCCTGTGCCGCCATAAACGATCAAATTGTCAGGATCTTCCGCGACCTCGGGATCGAGATTGTTCATCAGCATCCGCAACGCGGCTTCCTGATGCCATCCTTTGCAACTGAGTTCATTCCCGCGTGGAGCGCGGATCGTTCTTTTCTCGGTCATAGTGGGTCGTCTGCGCTGTCGAAGTGGCCGTTCCGAATCGCTTCCGCAACGCGCTCGATATCCGTCGAGAGTGCACGATCTTCGTCCACGCGCGGCGCGATGCCCCGCAGGGTCGCGAAAGCACGTTCGACCCCGACACCGGCCTTGAGCGGACGCCGAAATTCCAATCCCTCAGCGGCCGCGAGAAGCTCGATCGCGAGGACATTCTCCGCGTCCTCCACAATGGTGCGCAGCTTCAATGCCCCAGTCATTCCCATCGAAACGTGATCTTCCTTGCCAGCCGAAGTCGGCAGATTATCGACGCTCGCCGGATGAGCGAGGACCTTGGCCTCGTTGAGAAGCGCAACCGCCGCGACGTGCGCGATCATAAAGCCGGATTGCATG
The DNA here is from genome assembly GCA_963821915.1 of uncultured Verrucomicrobiae bacterium. Classification (GTDB taxonomy): domain Bacteria; phylum Verrucomicrobiota; class Verrucomicrobiia; order Chthoniobacterales; family UBA10450; genus Palsa-1392. The sequence goes on along the minus strand of CAWGFS010000008.1, from coordinate 7,260 downwards.
CCTGGATTTTGCGCAAGGAAGGCGGGCAATCCTTCGTTCAGATCCGGGTTCGTTAGGCGATCGATTCGCCGTTCGCTAATGCTCATCAAGTCCGTCGTCGCAATTGCCGCGTAATCGAACGCAAGGGCCAGCGGCGCGCCGTGAAAGTTGCCGCCCGAAAGGACGTCGCCGTTGTCGGTAAAAACAAGAGGGTTGTCCGTCGCCGAGCCGGATTCAATTGCCAGAATCTCCTCGCAATGCCCGAGCGCACCGCGGACCGCGCCGTGAACCTGTGGCATGCAGCGTAGACTATAGGCATCCTGGACTCGCGGATCGTCCTTCGCGTGCGAATCGCGGATTTCGCTTTCGTGCAAAAGCGCAAGGAGATGGCGCGCGACCGCCCGCTGCCCTGGATGAGGGCGGGCGTTGTGAATGCGCTCATCGAAAGCGACGGGCGTGCCTTTGAGAGCCTCCAGAGACATCGCACCAGCGACATCGGCGACCCGGGCCAGCCGTTTTGCCCGGAAGAGGGCGAGCCCGCCAACCGCGTGCATCGCCTGGGTCCCGTTAAGCAAGGCAAGGCCTTCTTTGGCCCGGAGATCGGTCGGCTGAAGCCCGGCTTTTTCAAGCGCGTCCGCGCTCGACATGCGCTCGCCATTAAAGAAAGCTTCCCCTTCTCCAAGCAACGAAAGCGCAAGATGCGCCAGCGGCGCGAGATCCCCGCTGGCCCCAACCGAGCCCTTCTCGGGAATCACTGGGTAGACGTTCTTGTTTAGCATTCCGATCAGGAGTTGGATGACCCCCAGCCGAATCCCGCTGAAGCCAAGGGTTAGGACGTTGGCACGGAGCAACATCATCGCGCGCACTTCCGGCTCAGAGAGGGGACGCCCGATGCCACAGGAATGGCTGCGCACGAGGTTGACTTGGAGCTGCTCCAGTTTGTCGGAGGGAATGTGCACGTCGGCCAACTTTCCGAAGCCGGTGCTGACACCGTAAACGATGGCGTGCTGTGCAACGATCTCCTCGACCACGCTGCGCGAAGCACTGATCGCCTTCTCGGCCGCGGCTGCGATCTCGACGGGTTCACGAGCGAAAGCAACTCTCGCGATTTCCGCGAGAGGTAAGCGACGACCGCTGAGCTGCATCATCGAGCGAATACTACGAGAACAGGCCGAGAATTCCACTCGCTCTCTTTGGCAGAGCCAATGATGGCTCTCTTGAGGGGCATGGCGAACAGGCTCGTTCTCTCGAGGGAGCGAAACGTCCCCAGAAAAAGGCCAGGCCGCGCAAACGACCTGGCCTCTTGGGTTAAAGTTGTCCGGTCGGAGGCGAACCGCCGGTGACGACTATTTCGAGTATGCCGGCGCCGGTGCTGGCGGTGGTGCCTCTTTATGTTGCGCGCAAGCACCCAGGCTCAACACGCTGGTCGCCACGGCCGCGATCATGATCATTTTGACAAATTTCACTATAAACTCGCCTCCTTCCTTAGCAGGTTGCTGCGGACTGTTTAGGCGGGGAAACCAGCGTGTGCAACGAAATTCTCGGCCTTTTTTTAGGTTGAGATCACGACCTCGGCACCAAGTGGCACCTGATCGAAGAGCGCAATCAGATCGGCGTTCTTCATCCGGATGCAACCGTGACTGGCCGGCTGGCCAATCTCCTCTTCGTGGTTCGTACCGTGGATGTAAATGAAGCGGTCGCGTGTGTTGGTGTTGTGTTCCTCGAGGCCATCGAGCCAGAGGATGCGCGTGAGGATGAGATCATCGGTCGGCGACGGTAGGTCGTCCGGCGCGAATGGGACGCGGCTGCGGAAAATTGTCCCGCTGGGAACCTCGGCGCCGATCTTTTCACCGATTCTGAACTTCCCAAGTGGTGTTTTCATGCTGCCCTCCTCGGAACCCAGACCGAAGCGGGAAGTCGACACGGGATAACTGGCCAGCAGCGAGTCCCCGGAAAGCAGGTCGAGTCGCTGGTCAGGGACAGAGATTCGGATGATCGGATCGGACATTTGCATCTCAAGGCGCGGGCGATAGACTGCGCTCGCGATGTCCAAAAAGTATCACGTCGCGATCGTCGGCGCGACCGGGGCAGTCGGAATCGAGCTGCTCCGTACCATGGAACGGCGCGACTTTCCGGTCGCAGACTTGCGGCTGCTGGCCTCGCCACGTTCTGCTGGAAAAAGCTTAGAGTTTCGCGGACAGGATCTTTCAGTCGCCGCGCTCGAACAAAATTCCTTTGCGGGCATCGACCTCGCCTTTTTCAGCGCCGGCGCCGGGACGGCAAAGCAATTCGCACCCATCGCGCAGCGGGCTGGAGCGGTGGTGATCGATAACTCGTCGGCGTTCCGAATGGACACCCACGTCCCGTTAATCATCCCAGAGATCAATCCCGAGGACATTCGCAGGCATCGTGGAATCATTGCGAATCCGAATTGCACAACCGCGGTCGCGCTGATGGCGCTCCATCCGCTGCACAGCGCGTTCGGTTTGCGCCGTGTCTTTGCTTCCAGTTATCAGGCTGTCTCTGGCAGCGGTTCGCGTGCGATTGAGGAACTCAAGCAGCAGGTCGAGGCAACCGTGGCCGGTGGCCAGGCAGTGGCGCGCGTTTATCCGCACCCGATTGCCTTCAACGTCCTCCCCCACGTCGATTCTTTTCTCGATACTGGCTACACCCGGGAAGAAATGAAAATGCAAAACGAGGGCCGCAAGATCATGCATCTGCCCGATTTTCGCGCTTCTGTTACCTGCGTGCGAGTGCCGGTTTATCGGGCGCATTCGGTCGCGATAAGCGCGGAGTTCGAGCGGTCTGTTTCGTTGGAAGCAGCCCGGACGGTTTTGGCGAAAGCGTCGGGACTCGACCTGATCGACGAGCCGCTTTCCGATCGCTATCCCACTCCGCTCGCAGCCGCGGGCAAAGACAATTGTCAGGTCGGCCGGTTGCGCCTCGATTGCGCATTGGAAAACGGTCTCGGGCTTTGGGTTTCGGGCGATCAATTGCTGAAAGGCGCGGCGCTGAACGCCGTGCAGATCGCGGAGCTTCTGTAACTCAGATTTCAAGCCTGAGTTGTAGGTCGACGTATCTTGCTCGTCGATTCCGAGAGCGAGAGTCATCAAGCTCGAAGCCTGACTGACGAATCCGGCAGGATCCCTGAGTTATAAAACGGCGGCTCGGGAATCACTCCGAAGCCGCCACATTTTGCCTAACGAATCGGTTACTGATCCGGAGGGTTGTCTTCCGGCTTCTTTTTCTTCTTACTCTGCTGCTCGTGTTGCGGATGCTCAGGCTGGCCGCCACGCTGGGGCGGCGGCTGCGCTTTTCTCGTCTGACGGTTTTGCGGTGGCCGAGACTCTTCGTTCGGTTGTTCGACGGAATTCTCCTGTGCTCCGACGGCCACGCTTCTCAAGTCCTGAGTGGCATCGTCATGAATCGGTCGAGCGTTTGGCTTATTGCTCAGGCGGCCAACTTGGTCTCCACCTTGCTGCGCGTTCTGCTGGTTCTTGTGTTTGTCGGCCGCCATGTCCTTCAGCCCAGCTTCCCGTTCTTTCCCGGAGCGGTTTGCGCCTTGCTGCCCGGCTTGCAGCCCCTTTGGTTCACGGCCATTTCCCTGGTTCGCCTCTTCAGGCTGAACGCGCCCATTTCGATCCGCCGTAACCGCTTCGGGTTTGCCACCTTTCTGGGGCTGGCCCGACGTACGATCGATCTTCGGCTGCTGGACGTTGTGCGGCTCTCTAGCTTTCACATTTTCGTCAGCCTCAGCGCTCGCCTCCGTGCCTTTCGCCATAGCTTCGCGATTGCGGTCCTTCTGCGGCTGGATGCTTGGCGGCCGAACGTTCTTCGCGTTCTCTTTCTTCATTTCGTCCTGGAGCTCCTTCCGGTTCTGAACACCCTGCCATCCGCGTTCGACCTTTGGATTTTCGACTTTCGTCTTGACCTGTCTCGGCGCGATTTGCTGCGGCGATTTCCGGATCGTCGGCGCCACAACGGTCAGTTGATTGCCATTCACGCGGTTAAAGTTTCCGCGTTTACCGACCTGGTCTAAGTTTCCGCTTGTCTCGCGCTGGAGGGTAAGGCGTTGGATTGGCCGGACCGAGTATTGGTTCAGGCGGTTGTAATTCGGGCCATAGTTGTAAACCGTCGAGTTATTGTAGGTGATGTTCGTAACATTTATGGTCTGATTGATAATCGTGACGTTACGTGACGGAGCGAAAATCCGGCCGCGGAGTACCGGTTCACCGATGTAGCGCACGTCGCAGAAGTTGTAATAGAGTGGCCCGATATCGAATAGGACATCGACCTGACTGGTGATCGTGCGACCCTCATAAATGACATTACTGGCGGGCGGCAAGGGAGCCCAGCCGACGTAATCGCCCCCGGTGCGCCACGAAACCCAGGCTGGACCCCATTCATAGCCGGGCATCCAAACCCAGCCGTAGTCAGCAAGGTCGGTCCAGCGTCCGTAGTGATAAGTGGCCCAACCGAAGTCTTCATAGGAAACCCAGGTCCAGCCGACGTCAGTGTAGGCCCAATAACCGTCGGCATAAGGTCGCCAATCGACGTTGTCGACTCCCACGCTCGGCTGGAAACAGTAACCGTAGCCAGCCACGTCGATCCAATTGCCATAGGGCGAAAGATTATCGTAAAAGAAGTTGAATGAGACCTCGGTGTCCGCTTCGACCCGCGGAGCGAGAGGAAGGAGAAGACCAACCATCGTTAGTGCGAGTGGGATTCGTTTCATGTCTCTGGTTAATTTGAAGCTTGGACTTCAATGGTCCCGTGGCTATTCATTTGGTTCGGAAGTCCCTTCGCCCACGCGCGCGTCTCGAAGGACAAGCCAAAATTTGGCGTTGGCGCCCTCGTAATGGATCCCAGTGGCGACGAGAAAAATCAGCGCGGCTTCACCACCACGAATGACCGACTACGTTGCCGACAGACAGAGAGGACCTGCGGCTGGCTCGGGTCGAGCGACTGAATCGCCTGTTGGTAATCCTGCACCGATGTGACCGATTCTTGGTTGATCGCCTCGATCACGTCACCGGCCCGCAACTGTCCTCCGCCGATCTCAGAGCCGACTTGCGCGACTACCACCCCGCGGACTTCGCCCGGCACACCCAGTCGCTGCGCTAGTTGCGGTGTCAATTCCCTCACTTCGATGGAATCAAGCACGCTTCCGCCCGACTGCTCTGGTTCATTCGCATCCGGTTCGTCAGGCGAAGGTGCCGGTTGCCCGGGCGTACCCGGCGTTAGCGCGCGCGCCAGTCCATAATTGGGCGGCTCTTCCTTGATCTTCGCCGAGAGCGTCACCGGCTTGCCGTTGCGCGCAACCTGCACATCCACCTTCTTGTCCAGCTCCGCTTGCGATACAAGCCGCCGCAACTCCGTGAAGCTCCGAACGTCATGCCCGTTAAACTTTTGAATAATGTCTCCGCGGAGTATCTGGGCATCGGCAGCGGGCGAATTGGGCACGACCGCCACCACTGGCACTCCGGAATCGTCGCGGGCGTTGATTTGATCAGGCTGAATTCCCGTCGTCTCGATGCCGAGGTAGCCGCGAATGATTCGACCCTTCGTCAAGAGGCTCTCAAGCGCCATTGCCACGGTGTTCGAGGGTATCGCGAACCCGATGCCCTGTGAACCGCCGCTCCCCGAAATAATAGCGGTATTAATGCCGATGACTTCGCCGCGCAGGTTGATCAACGGACCGCCGCTGTTCCCTGGATTGATCGCCGCATTTGTCTGCAGGTAATCGGAAAACCCGTCGACTCGATTTGGCCGTCCTTTCGAACTGATAATGCCATCAGTTACGGTTTCGTCGAAGCCGAACGGATTTCCGATCGCGAGTACAAAATCACCGGCCTGCATCGCGTCGGAGTCGCCGAGCTTGAGCGGTTTAACGCCGAGCTCATCCACCTTCAAAACCGCGAGATCAAGCTCCTTATCAGCGCCAATCAAGCGGGCCTTGCGGGTACGGCCGTCGCTCAATACCACCTCGATTTCGTCCACCTGATCGACCACGTGATTGTTCGTCATGATGTGACCTTCCTTCGTCACGATGACGCCCGAACCAAGGGAATTTTGGATCAGCGCTTCATCCGCTGGTCCCCGGAATTGCCGGTAGTTCCCGCGAAAGAAATCAAACGGATTAAGACCGTATTGCGGCCGCTGAATCCTTTTCGAAGTCTTGACGCTCACCACCGAAGGAATGACCCCTGCGACCAATTTCCGACGCTCGTTACTCAATGAAGCAAGACTCGCGATCTGCTTCGAATCCACCGCCGGACCGTCCGCCAGCGTGTATTTTTCCGGCATCGAGCGGTCGGTCAAACTAAGACGTCCGTGACGCAATTGGTAATCGTAAAGCAGTGACACGCCGGCGCTTAGAACGAGGACTAACAATAGAAATTTGAGTAAATTTTTCATCAACTAACGTGGGAGAAGGTTTTTCCCACTTCTTCGACAACCAAGCGCCGGAAACGTTGATTTTCCGGTTTAGCCAGGAGCGGATCGTCACGGTAGATCTTGATCGCAGCAGCCCGAGCGCGCTGCATTAGCTTTGCGTCTGACCGCAGGTTCCCCAGTTTCAGTTCCGGCAATCCGCTTTGCGCCGTTCCGAGCAGATCGCCCGGACCGCGCAATTCCCAGTCGGCTTCCGCCACTTCGAAGCCGTTGCTCGTCCTCTCCAACACCGCGAGTTTCGCCATCGTTTCCTTCGAGGGATCGGACCGCAGCAAAACGCAATATGATTTCTGTTCACCACGCCCGATCCGTCCGCGTAACTGATGCAATTGCGCCAACCCGAAGCGCTCCGCGTTTTCAATCAGCATGACAGTGGCGTTTGGCACATCGACGCCTACTTCAATGACAGTAGTACTGATGAGTACGCTCGTCAGGCCGCGACGAAAACGTTCCATAATTCCCTGCTTTTCCGTCGCGGGAATACGTCCATGGAGCAATTCGCAGGTGAATGGCAGCAAGCGCTCGCGCCATTTCTCAAACTCAACGGAAGCCGCTTTCGCCTCAAGTTTTTCGCTCTCGTCAATCAAGGGATAAACGACATAAGCCTGCCGACCCGCTTCCAGTTCGCGGCGCAAAAACGCGAGCACGTCCGGCAATTTTCCCTCGTCGCGCGCTGCCGTCGCAATCCGTCCGCGGTCCGCCGGCATCTCATCGATTGTCGAGACATCTAGATCGCCGTAGAGGCTCATCGTCAGAGTGCGCGGAATTGGCGTCGCGGTCATCACCAGCACATCCGGAACCGGCTCGCGCGTGGTGAGGCGACCGCGT
>CAWGFS010000007.1:0-381370 GCA_963821915.1 uncultured Verrucomicrobiae bacterium | reverse complement strand
ATGCGGCTACCGGCCCCGGCATTTGGGGTTGGCCGAAGGACCGTGACGAGGCGAAAAAGGTGCTCCGACGGACGGTCGAACTTGGGGTCAACCTGATCGACACGGCCGATGCTTACGGACCGGAGACAAGCGAGCTGCTGATCGCGGAAACGCTTTATCCTTATCCGAAAGGCCTGGTCATCGCGACAAAGGGCGGAAACACTCGGCCGGGCCCCGACCAGTGGGTGCCGGACGGGCGCCCGAAGTATCTGAAGAAATGTGTCGATGCCAGTCGAAGCGGCTGCCGGCCCGGAGCGGATCGAGCTTTACCAGTTGCACCGGGTGGATCCGAAGGTGCCGATGGAGGATTCGCTTGGCGCGCTCAAGGAGATGCGCGACGCGGGAAAGATCCGGCATCTCGGGCTCTCGGAGGTGGACACGCCAGGAGATCGCGCGGGCGCGCCAAATCGTGCCGATCGCGACGGTGCAGAACCGTTACAATCTTGCGGATCGAAAGTGGGAGAACGTGCTGCGGTATTGCGAGAAGGAAAGACTCGGTTTCATGCCCTGGGCGCCAGTGGGTGGCAACCGATCACTGAAAGACTCTGCGTTGGATAAGGTCGCGCAAGAGCAGAAAGCGAGCGTTTACCAAATCGCAATCGCCTGGCTCCTAGCCCATTCGCCGGTGATGCTGCCAATCCCCGGCACATCGTCGGTCGCGCATCTCGAAGAGAATGAAGCCGCCCGGAAGCTGAAGCTGACGGACGGGCAAATGGCCGCGCTCAGCGCCTAACGACGCAGTTATTGGTTCTTAGAAAAGGCAGTCGCAACGGGTCGCGCCGCGTCTCGAATAAACCAAGTTAATGGGATGCGCATTCTTGTTCCACTCGACCGTCGCGACGATCAGAGCGTCCACGCTCTTCTCGGCAAGTAGGTTGACGTAACCGGCCGGATCGTCGATGACGCCGCGTTGCTCGGCCAGCGCGAGCGGCCCAAAGGCAAGCGTGAAACCGACGACACTGCGAAGCCTTCCCCTAGCCCTCGCTTTTGAACATAACCCGAGTCTCTAAGCCGGGCCGCGATCGTCAATCCCTAGGCGGCGGTGCATTTTTGCCGCCACTACTTCATGAAGCCCCGGACAAGCTGCGCAATCTGATCCGCTGCCGTATCGAGCGCGAAATGACCGGCATCGAGCACGTGGACTTCGGCCTTCGGCACGTCCTTGCGGTAGCGTTCCGGCTCGCCGAGGTCGAACGAGAGATCATACTTGCCCCAAATCACCAGCAAGCGTGGCTGCTTCTCGCGCATCCAAGCCTGCCACTTCGGGTAGGCGTCGACGTTCGTGCGATAGTCGTAAAAGAGGTTGCTTTGAATGTCGGCCTGGCCGGGCTGGTTGAGAAAGTAAAATTCATCGGTCCAGAGATCCGGGTCGTAGCGCTCCACGTTGGGATCGTTCCCGACATGGCGCGTCCGCGTCGTCGCCAGTGACAAGAGATTTGTGCGAAGCGCGTCTTCGTTAGGCGCGCGATCGGCCCAAAAGGCCCGCCGTGTTTTCCAATTCGCGCCCAGTCCTTCGTTGTGCGCCACTGCGTCCTGGACGATGAGACGCGTCGATGCGGTCCGGATGGGCCAGGGCCATGCGAAAACCCACCGGGCCGCCGTAATCCTGCATGTAAAGAGTGTAACGCGAGAGCCCGAGCGCTTCGGTGAAATGATTCATGATCTCGGCGTAGTGATCGAACGTATACGCGAATTTTTTCGGATCCGGCCAGTCGCTGTGTCCGAAGCCCGGGTAATCGGGCGCGACAAGGTGATAGCGATCGGAAAGCCGGGCGAAGAGAGGCTCGAACATCCGCGATGAAGAGGGAAGCCCGTGCAGCAGGAGAAGCGTCGGCGCGTCCTTCGGGCCGGCCTCTCGGTAAAAAATGGAGAGTCCATCGACCTGTATCGTGCGATAAAAAGTCGGGTGTTCCATCGGCCGTTCCTTCCCTTGGGCGAGCAATTGAAATGATGCGAGCATCACAGAAACCACCAACGCCATGCGGAAAACCGATCGAAGGGTAATAATGAGATTGGCGGTAAACACACAAACTCCGATCACTATTTCGCGACGCCGACCACTTCTTAAATCTTAATTCTTACTTCTAACTTTCCAACCGGTGGTGCCTCAGAGAACTCAACTCCCTGTCGCGCCATAGCCTTGGCGACGGCGGATCCTCTACTTGGCGTCTTTCGGCGCTAACGACGCGACGATTTGCTCGAACCGCGGATCGCCGCGGAGTGGGTCCCATAAGGGGTGCAGTTTTAAGGCACCGTAGCTCAGCATCGATGATGCGGCGGGAGCGCGCAGCCCAGCCTCCAGTTGCTGCAGGGCAAGCTCCTTCTCGCCCGCCCACGCTGCCGTGATGGCGAAATATTGAACGACGAGGCTGCCGTTGAAGACATCTTTTTCCACCGGCGTGAGCGCGATCGCTCGACGGCCTTCGTCCAAGGCCAGATCTTTACGTCCCAGCGCCGCGTCGATCATGGCGAGCACGCAAAGCGCCGGTCCGTTCTCTGGCTGCGCCTGCACGATCTTTTCCTGCTGTGCACGAGCCGCTTCAAACGCGGTGCGCGCTCCTGCCTCGTCTTTGGTCATGTGCGACAGCAGCCCTTCACCAAAGCTGCGGCTCAGCTCAATCGCGTCTTCGGCCGAACATGGATCGTCGCCCACCGCGACGAGTGCTCGTTCGGCCGCAGCCGGATCGCGTTCGGCCAGAGCGCAAAAGAACCAGGCGTCCGCGGCGGTGGCGATGGCTCCCGCTCCTTGCGCGAGGATTGCATCGATCGCCTGGTGGAGTGGCCGGCTGTCCGCTTTCCAGCAGAGATAAACTAGTCCACGAGTGCCCCACGTTTCGGCGTTGTCGGGCACGATCGCTAACGCCCGATCCAGTGCAGCGATCGCCTCGGCGTAGCGCCCCAAGGTTTCGTAACTGAGCGCGATCTGTTGCAGAGTAAAAAAATTGCGCGGATCCAGCTCCACCGCGCGCTGCAGATTCTGCAGACCTTCCTCCTGCTGGCCGCGCCGCCGCAGTATGTAGCCGGTGAGTTCGAAGAGACGCGGATCATTGGGTAACGCTCGCCGCGCAATCTCCAATTCAGCGAGGGCGCCGGCATAGTCGCGCAGCCCCTTGTAGAGATATTGTGCGCGCGCCAAATGCGTTTCGCCAGCATCCGGTCGCAGCCGTGTCGCGGCTTGCAGAGCAGCTTCAGCCAGCGCGAGCGTGTGTTCAGACCCAGCGTGGGCAAAGGCGAGCTGGCAGTAAGCGTCGAAAAATGAGGGATCGCGCTTGACCGCTTCATCCAGAAGTTCAATTGCCTTCCGCCGGTCTGGATGGTTCGACAGCCTGAATCCTGACGTGAGGAGAAGTGACTTCGCCCGGCTGTAAAGGTCGAAAGCCGCCAGATCAGTCGTGGGCGGCTGCTCGACGGCTTTCTTCTCGTTAGGCGAGAGCTTCGCCTGCAACTGGTCGGCAATCGCCTTGGCGATCTCGCTTTGGATGGCGAAGACATCGGCCAGGTCGCGATCGTAGGTTTGCGCCCAAAGATGCGCATCAGTCCGCGCGTCGATCAACTGCGCGTTGACCCGGACTTTGTTTGCCGCCCGCTGCACACTGCCTTCACGACATGCGCCACGCCGAGTTGCTGGCCGATCTCGCGCAGATTGCGCGGCGCGCCGCTCTTCCCTGTACTGCATTACCCTAGTGCGGCTGATCACTTTCAGATCGGCGATCCGCGCGAGGTCGGTCAGAATCTCATCCTGCACTCCATCGGTGAAATAGGCGTTCTCTTTGTCGCTGCTCAGATTTTCGAACGGAAGGACCGCGATGCTTTTTTCCACGGCAGCGGCGAGCGAACGAGCCGGTCCTTTGCGCAAAAAAGAGAGACCCACAGCGGCGAGGGCGGCCACCACCAGCAGCCCGATCGCCACTGCCGCCCAACGCACCTGGGCGTGATGTCTCTTAACCGCCTGGAGCTTTTTCGGAAGCTGCGCATTACCGATTTCGCCGTCGTAAAGGTTGGCAAGGCCGATGCGCACCCCGTGCTTCACTTCGCATTCGCCAAGATCATGCAGGAGCGGCCGCCAACGATCGTCTTGTTCGAGATCTTCGGCCACGTGCTTGGAAAACAGGATGTGTCCGGCATCCCTGCAAGCCAGCCTATTTCTTGATGCCGGCCGATGTCTCCTGATGCGCACATTGATCGGGCCGGCCGGGATCAGTGCGGAGACGGAATCTAGAACCTTGTCAGCTAGCCGGGAAGGGCAAACGCCACCGTCTCGTTCGCGGCACGGTGATTCGACCAAAAGTTCTCGCCGTCGAAAGTCAGCGAGCGAGAGGCGAAGGGAATGGTCGCGAGGTCCGTGACCACCGGCGGTTTCCGGGCGCACATCGACTTTGGCAATGCGCCACTCTTCCGACTTGTTCGGAACATCTTTGTTCTCTCGCCCGCGCAAGACATAGAGCGTTCCGTCTACGAATGTGTGCCCGCAGATTTCCGGACCGGCGTCGATCGTGCGCGAAACGTTTCCCGCATCGTCAACTCGATGGATCTGCCCTTTATACCACTGGCTCAGGTAAAGGTGTTCGCCGTCGAAGCTGAGGTAGGAGCCGGTAAACTCCGGACAGGCAAACAATTTCTCGAAGCCGTCAGTCGTCGTGTAGCGATAGACGTAGCGGTCATCATCGACCCCCTCGCCAATCGTGAACCGACAGCCGTCATTCGTGGATACTCCCGCCCACACGACTCCGGGCGGATCGAATTCCTCGACGATCTTCCACTCGTCGCTGTCGATCCTGTAAAGGGTGCCGAGATCACGCGAACTCAGCCAAAGCTGCTTTCCATCCCAAGCCAGCGCCTGCGGCGTCACAGTCGGCGAGGCTAGCCGTCGTTTTTCGATGATTTCGTCCATGCTCATTACCTTTCTTCACGCCGAACCAATGTAAAGATCGCGGCGCCCGAACTTCCTACTCAAGCCGTCGTGCCCCCTCGCTTTCTAGTCCTTGCTGACTGCTAACTCGAAAAGCAGACGCCAACGCTTGCTGCCAACCCATGGCAAGCCCTTCTCCTTCCGCCTTCTCCGAGGCGGTCGCTCCCATTCGTTCCCGCGCTGGCGGAACGTAGCGTTCGCGAAACTTCATCCAAAATGCGACCTCGTCGGCCATGGTCGTTTGCAGGTCCTTGAAGCGCGCGTTTGCTGCGCCGTACAAACGAAGCCCTTCCTCCTCGCGTTCCGAACCCATGAGGCCCATCGCCATTCCCTGCATCTCCATTGCCGCTTCCATCTCGTTTCCGTAATCGAGCGCAGCCCGCAGGCTCTCGCCATAAAGCTGCACTGCACTCCTGCCATCATCGCGCCACAAGGCACAGTCAGCGAGGTAATGAAGTGAATAATGGACAAACTTCGGCTCCCCTTGCGCCCGACCCTCCGCCAACGTTTCGCGCGCGAGCGGTTCCGTGCGGTCGACATCTCCCAGGGCTATCAGCATCTGCCCGACCGCGACGCGACCGCGCGTAATTAACTTGGCCGAACCCAGTTTGCGGTAAGACTCGACACAATCTTCCATCGCGTGCAACGCCTCGGAATAATTGTTCGCGGCAAAGTGCATCCATCCGATGCCTTCCAAGGCAAGAGCCAGTTCCAATGGATCTCCACTCTCTCTCCTCAATTCCAAACTTTGCTCTGCGACGGGACGCGCCGCCGCCACATCACCCTGCCAGCTGAGAATCATGCTGAGGGCCCACAAGGCTCGCGCCTTGTCCGGCGACCGTTCGTCCGGATTCAATCTCACCGCTTCCTCGAGCCATGTTCTTCCTTCGCGATAGTGGGAACGCAGATGCCAGAACCAGCCCAGCGCCGAGGCAAGCCGGAGAAGTTTCGACCGGTCTGCACGTGCCCAGGTCAGCGCCGCGCGAAAATCGTCGTGATCGAGTTCAAGCCCGGCAAGGGAAGTTGCCTCTTCTTCGATTCGTCGCGCATATGCCTGCTCCGCCGCGGCAAGATAGAACGCATAGTGACGCGCGCGGGCGTCGTTTTCCTCGCCCGCTTCCGCGAGTCGCTCGACCGCGTACTGGCGCAAAGTCTCGAGCAACCGGTAACGCGACCTGTCGTCGCTCAATTGCTCGACCGTGACTAACGACTTGTCGACGAGTTGCTCGATCTGATCGAGCGGATCGCCCTCCGCGCCGATTGCTTCCAGCGCCGCGAAATCAAAACCGCCGGAAAAAACCGAAAGTCTGCGGAAAAGTTTTCGCTCCGATTCCGAGAGCAAATCGTAACTCCAATCGATGGTCGATCGCAGCGTTTGATGTCGACCCCGGCCGCCGGTCAACAAACGAAAGCGATCGGACAAACGATCGCGGATCTCCCGGGGCGTGAGCACCTTGGTCCGCGCCGCGGCCAGCTCGATGGCAAGCGGCAGGCCTTCCAGGCTGCGGCAAATCTCAGTGATCGGTTCGGCGTTGGCCGCAGTGATGGCGAAGCTCGGTCGAACCGCCGTTGCCCGATCCACGAAAAGCCGGATCGCTTCGCAGCGTGCAACTGCTTCGATGCTCATCGCGTTATCCGGGAGGGAAAGGGACGGCACGCGCCACTGCATTTCACCAGCCAAACCGAGCGGCTCCCGGCTGGTCGCGAGTAATCGCACGGTCTGCCCTGTTGGCAAAAGCTTCCCGACCGCTTCCGCACACGCGCGCGTAACCTGTTCGCAGTTATCGAGAATGATCAGCGTTTTCGTCCCTTCCAGACTCCGGACCAACGTTTCGATCGTGGAGATACCTTGTTCGTTTTTCGCCCCGACTGCGCTCGCGATGGCACCCGTCACCAGCGAGCCATCATTCAGCGGGGCGAGATCGACAAACCAAACACCGTCCAGAAACTCTTCCAGCAAATCGGCTCCTACTTGAATCGCCAACCGCGTTTTGCCGCATCCGCCCGAGCCGACAAGAGTGACCACGCGATTGCCCTCAATCAATCCCCTGTACGGTTTCACGTTCGCGATCGCGCCCGACGAACGAAGTGAGTTGCACGGGCAGATTCTGCCGAAAATTGCCGAGCGCCCTAAGCGGCGGAAAATCTGCCCGCAGGCCGGGGTGCAGGAGCTGAAAAACATGTTCCACCTCCGCGACATCGCGCAAGCGGTGTTGCCCGAGATCAATCAGAGAGGCTTCCTCTGGCAACGAGCCGCGCACAATTCCCGCCGTCACACTGGAAATCAAAATCTGTTCGCCGTGCGCGATGGCCCGGATTCGTGCTGCGCGATTCACGTGGGGACTGCGATAGTCGGAGTCCGCTTCGCCCGTGTGAATCGCCATTCGCACCCGCATCGGCACCTGGCTTGGCCAGGCTTCTTCGCGCATTTCGCGCTGGATTTCGCAGGCCGCTGCCACCGCATCGCTGGCCCGTGCGAAGACCGCGAAGACGCTGTCGCCTTCGCCGCGCTCCAGGATAATCGCGCCACTGAAAGCCTCGATTTTCCGCGTCATAATCTCGTCGTGCCGTTGCAACGCCGCCCGCATCTCGTTAGGGGCCGCTTCCCACAACCGGGTCGATCCCTCCATGTCTGTGAAGAGAAATGTCACCGTTCCGACCGGCCGGGGCGTCATTGCCCCCAATTATGAGGCCCCGATTTGCCCAGGCAACATCGAAGTGCCTACCCGGAACGGTGGCGGCGGGGACTCGCCATATTCGTCGGCAAAGTGTAGAACGGAGCAATGACCTTCCGCGAGACTGCTTTCCGCCCCGCGCGGATCATTATGTCCGGGATGATTCTCCTTGCCCTCGCAGGCTGCTCGAGAAAGAGCGGCGAAGCCGTTGTGCTCGAGAAGGAGCACATTGCCGCCGCCGAGATTCGTGAAACACCTTCTGCGGCACCGGTCAATTCAATCACTTCACCAAGAGGCACCCGGATCCGCGGCCAACGATGAAGCCGAGACCGCGCGCGACCTCAAGCCAGGTGAGATCGTCGTAGATGGATATTTGATGGAGAAGGACGTTCGCGGCACGAGCAAGGATCCGCGCGCGCTGACTAATGAGCAATGGCTCGTGCGGGTGGAGTTGATTTCCGGTGGACGCAAAATCGATGTCCACGCCGACCGGGGACAATATGAAAAGGTGAAGCCAGGCGACCATGTCGAAATCACCTATCGCGAAGGGAAGTATACCGGAACGATTTGGAGCGCGGAAATTAAGTAGCAAAGAAGCAGCCCTGCTCACACCTGCACGCCCTCCCCAGGGAACCGTGCCAGATCAGCGGCATCAAACACATCGTCAGGTCCGTAAACCGCAGGCGAATGAGCTTGGCGGTTGATTCCCCATCTGGCCTCTGGGCTGAATCCAGTTAACCCAGGTGATAAAGGCGGCTTAGTCGAGATCAGCATGCGGGAGAGCCTCGGCGAGCTGGCCGCCAACCGTGAGAAAGGCCTGTTGTCCAACGAAGTGCACCTGGTCTAGGTCTTTTACCTATTTCATGAAGCGGCAATTGCCTTGAAAAACGAGCCGCGCAGACATGCGTCCAAGGCGATCTGGTAAAACGTATTAATTCCAGCTTTCCCAGTGAATTCCAGTCGATTGTGAAAAGAAAGACAACTTCAAAGCTCCGAAAGACTGAATTCTCGGCCGCGAAATCGCGCCTTTCCGCACCACAGGCTGCGCGCACGGTAGTGGAGGAAGACGAAACCATTGCGCAACCGCCTGTTGACACGCTCTATCGCACCAAGAGGCTGCTGCTCGCCGCCTTGCGGGTTTGGGAACTGAAGAATGGCCTCGGGCCCGAAGCGGTGCGCTGGGTAAGGTAGAGTCTCTTCTCAATTCCCAGAAACCGCTCGCTGCCGAGCTCAGGCAGCCACCGATAGTAGCATCTCACTGGTGACGAGAGCAGCTGGCCGAAACATCGACTTGGAACAAAATGCCAAACGTATGGACCTTTTTCTCCCGTTTCTCCCTCCCCTATTTTCATTCTCATTACCCGCGCATAAAGTTCGGAAGTGACGCCCGACGAAGAGCAAGACGAACAGTTCTATCGCGACACGGAAAGCATTGCCTTCCCGAAGCTGAATGATCAACAGCTCGCTCTCTTGGAACCATTGGGCGAACGACGTGTTCTGAAGCGCGGTGAGCTGGTTTACAAAGCTGGGCAGCGCGATCTTGGCCTGACGGTTGTCTTGCGCGGGGAGATCGAAGCTTTCGAACAACGCGATGGGACCGAACAAATTCTCGCCACCGCACATGAGCGCGACTTTGTCGGAGACGTCGCCATGTTGCAGGGAACATCAGCCCTGGCCAGCGTACGTGTGACGTCGTCACCCGAATGCGAGATCCTTCATATTCCCACGGCGATGCTTCAGCGCACGTTTGCCGAACTGCCAGGGGTTAGCTCGACCATTGTCTCTGCACTCATCATGCGTCGCCGCCGGCTGGCACGCGATCGGGAATTTGCCGGATTGCGTGTTCTTACGGCTCGCGGCGCGCGCGAAGGCCATGAGCTCGATGATTTCCTCGACAAGAATCATATTCCGCATCGGCTCATCGAATTTGAGAGTGAACAGGGGCAGGCCCTGGCCAAACGTCTGCACATAACCAATCGCAATTTGCCGGTGCTGATCACGCCGACAGGCACTCCTTTGCGCAGACCTTCATTACGCGAAGTCGCGCAAGTGGTAGGTCTGCTTCGTCCGCTCGCGTTCGAGAACGAAACCGAAATCTTGGCGGACCTGGCGATCGTCGGCGCCGGTCCGGCGGGTCTTGCCGCTGCCGTTTATGCCGCTTCCGAAGGATTGCGAACGGTCGTGCTGGAAAGTTACGCGCCGGGCGGCCAGGCTGGTTCCTCTTCTTTGATTGAAAACTTCTTTGGATTCCCCACCGGAATCAGCGGCGGCGATTTGACCTGGCTGGCCCAGCTTCAGGCCTATCGCTTCGGTGCGAAATTTTCCACACCCGCACAAGCGCTTTCGCTCAATTACGATGGCACCGATGAATACCGCACCTGTCTTCAAGTCGACGGGTGCGGCGCCGTGCTCCGGGCAAAAACCGTCCTGATCGCGACCGGGGCGGATTACCGCCGGCTGGATGCGGACGGGCGCGAACAATTTGAAGGTATGGGCGTTTACTATGCTGCGACCGCACTCGAAGGTAAGATTTGTCGCGGGGCAACCGTCATCGTCGTGGGCAGCGGCAATTCAGCGGGCCAGGCCGCGATGTTCCTTTCCGAAGGCGCCGCCAAAGTGTTGCTCGTCGTCCGAGGCCACGATCTTTCCAGGATGTCGACTTATCTTTCGCGCCGAGTGGAAAAACAGAAGAATATCGAGATTCTCTTTCAGACCGAGGTTCGAAAAATGTCGGGCGGAAAAATCCTCGAAGAAGCCGAGCTGGAAAATACCAAGACCGGCGAACGGCGCGTCGTCCAAACGCCGGCGATTTTTTCCATGATCGGGGCCAACCCGTGCACGGCGTGGCTGCCGGGCGAGATCGAGTGCGATGAAAAAGGATTTATTAAGACGGGAACAGCCGTGGAAAACGCCTCCGCCTGGAAAGAGAACGAACGTCAACCGGGCCCGCTCGAGACCAGCGTTCCCAATATTTTTGCCGCCGGCGACGTCCGGTCCGGCTCGGTCAAACGGTGTGCTGCCGCTGTCGGCGAAGGCGGTATGGCCATCGCCGGTGTTCAGGTTGCCCTCGCCGCGGCGGCCAACCGCGGTTAGACGCCGACGATCTAGCCACGTCGCGCGCCGATTAAGCGCGCCATTTTTAATTTCTAGCCGAAGTGGCTGAATCCGGAAGCTGCTCGATCACACTTCCACGCACTCCACGCAGAGCAGCTCCCTCAATTCCTGCGGCTATTGATAACGCAGCGCAATCACAGGATCGACCTTCATCGAGCGCACGGCCGGAATGTAGCTCGCGAGAAGCGCCACGCCGGCGAGAATGATCGTGATCGCTGCGAACGTTCCCGGATCGGTTGCGCTCACTCCAAAGAGCAGGCTCGCCATGAGACGAGTCAGACCGACGGCGCCAGCAATACCAATAACAACGCCGATCGCGACCAATTGTAATCCATGGCGCAGAGTCATTCCGAGGACGTCGCGCTTTTGCGCGCCGAGCGCCATCCGGATGCCGATCTCGCGCGTGCGTTGGGCAACGGAGTAACTCATGACTCCGTAGATACCGACGGCGGCGAGAAGGAGCGCGAGCCCGGCAAACAAGCCGAGCAAGAGCATGCTGAAACGTTGTCGCGCTACCGCTTGCGAGACGATGTCGGACATCGTCCTGATCTCGGAGACGGGTTGATCCTTATCCACTGACCAGATGACGTTGCGCACCGAGGCGGCGAGGCTGAGCGGTGCGACCTGCGTACGAATGACGAGCGCGTTCGGCGGGAAGTCCCGCACTTGGTGATAAGACCAGTACATCTGTGGCTTTGGCTGCTTGATGAAGTCGTTTTGGCGAACGTCCTTCACGACTCCGATGACGGTGCGCCACGGAGTATCTTCGGCTGCGGAACCGGGCTTGAGGCGTTTGCCGATCGGGTCCTGGCCGGGCCAATAATGGGCGGCGGTTTTCTCGCTGATCACGACCACCGGTGCGGCATCGTCGCGGTCGGCATCGGTAAAATCGCGGCCTTTCACCAGCGGGATCTGCATCGTGTTGAAATACCCGGGACCGACGACGCGCAGTACGACATCCGGGCGCTGATCGAACGGTGGGTCAGGCCGGCCCTCGACTCCGATCGCAAAGGAATCGCCGTCGTAGGTGAGCGGCAAATTGTTGCCGACTCCGACCGATTGCACGCCGGGCTGAGTCTGGACCCGCCGCACCACCTCCTGAAAGAAAGCGGAGCGCTTCTCTTTCGTAGGGTATTTTGTTTCGGAAAGCTCCACCTTGGCGGTAAGCACGTGATCGGGATTGAAGCCAGGATCGAGATTGCGGAGGTGGATGAAGCTGTTGATCAAAAGACCGGCGCCGATGAGCAGCAGGAAAGAGACGGCCACTTCTCCGATCACGAGCAGACTGCGCAGACGATTGCCCCGATCACCCACACTCGCATCGCGAGCCGCCCTCCTTCAGATTCTCGTTGAGATTGAACCGGGAAGCCTGCGCCACGGGGGCGAGGCCAAAAACCAGCCCCGTGAACAGACCGACGAAAGCGGTAAAACCGAGCACCTTTCCGTCGATCGCGATCCCCTGCGCGAGGGCGATCGTGGCGGGGATGAACTTCTTCAGGACGTCGAGTCCGAGGATCGCGAGAAACAACCCCACTGCACAGCCCGCGACGGCGAGGAGCAGGCTTTCGGTGAGAAATTGCCGGACGAGACGGGAGCGGGTCGCGCCGAGCGCGAGCCGAAGGGCGATTTCCTTCTGTCGCACGGCGGCCCGCGCCAGGAGCAAATTGGCGACGTTGGCACAGGCGATAAGGAGCACGAACGCAACGGCGCCGAGTAGGACTAACAGAGCCGGGCGGATCTCGCCGACAAATTCTTCGCGCAACGGCGTCACAGTGGCGCCGACCCGCGTGTTGTCTGCCGGATATTGCTGTGCGAGCCGGGCGGCGATCGTACTCATCTCGGTTTGCGCCTGCTGGAGCGTCACGCCGGGTTTCATGCGCGCGATCACTTCGAGGTAATGGCTGGAGCGCGCCGCCGCTTCCGTCAGCGAGAAAGCCAGCGGAACCCAGAGCTGCTCGCGCCAGTCACTCATCATCCTCGGCAACTCCATGGCGGCCGGCATCACGCCGACGACGATGTAGCTTTCGCCATTGAGGTTGATCGCCCGACCGATAATGCGCGGGTCGGCTCCGAAGCGCCGCTCCCATAACCCGCGGCTCAAGATGACGACGCGCGTCCCGGGCGTGTCTTCCTCCGGTCGAAAATTGCGTCCAAGCTGCGGTTGAATGCCAAGCAGATCGAAGAGATTGGCAGAAACACGGCGCCCATCGAGACGTTCGGGTTCCCCGTTCCCCGTGAGATTATAACTGCGCTGCGCCATCGCGGCCATCCCCGCGAAGACGCTGTTCTGGCGTTGCCAATCGAGAAAATTAGCCGGCGTCGGCGTGTCCTTCGGGAACCCGAGATGGGTCTGCTCGTCCCACACCATCACGAGCTGGTTCGGTTCCTTGAACGGCAAAGGCCGCAACAGGACGGAATTGACCACGCTGAAGATGGCGGTATTCGCTCCGATCCCGAGCGCGAGCGCGGCAACCGCCACGATCGTGAACCCGGGGTTCTTGGCCAGCGTCCGCAAACCGTAGCGGATATCCTGCAAAAATTCGGCCGGCCACATCAGGATTCTCTCGCCCCGCGCCGCCTCTTTCATTTGTTCCAACCCACCAAATTCACGACGGGCGGCATTCCGCGCCTCCTCTGGCGACATGCCCTCCGCGCAATATCGTTCCGTTAGGCGCTCGAGATGCTGTTCCATCTCGTCGTTTATTTCCCTGTCCGTCCGTCCCTTCCGGAAGAGCCCGCCCATGCGCCGCCACCAGCTCGCGAGACCACTCATGTTCGTTAGGCGTGAGCCAACACGCGATTGATACCGGCAGCGATGCGGGCCCAGTGCTCAAGTTCCGCGGCCAGTTGCTTGCGTCCCTTCGCCGTTAATCGATAGAAACGCGCCTTGCGGTTGTTGTCGGAAAGCCCCCACTCGGCTTTGATCCAGCCTTGCGCCTCCAACCGGTAAAGCGCGGGATAGAGCGAGCCCTGCTCCACGCGCAGGGCGTCCTGCGAAATCTGGTGAATACGATCGGCAATCGCGAGCCCATGCCGCGGGTCATGTTGCAGGGCGCGCAGGATCAACATGTCGAGCGTCCCGTAAAGGAGATCCGATTTTTCTTTAGCCATAAAATACTTCACCCAGAACGTCTGGGTGAGCGAGTCTGGCGCAGCTCACCTAGACTGTCAAGTGGAAG
Organism: uncultured Verrucomicrobiae bacterium; assembly: GCA_963821915.1. Classification (GTDB taxonomy): domain Bacteria; phylum Verrucomicrobiota; class Verrucomicrobiia; order Chthoniobacterales; family UBA10450; genus Palsa-1392. The sequence continues at coordinate 367,454 of CAWGFS010000007.1, read as the reverse complement.
AGATCCGACGGCGGGAATCTGGAGCGTGAGATGCGGCCTTACGCGTGCCGTCCACAAGGCGTTCCCTGCGGACAATGCATTTATCGCCGTGGAAGCGCTTGTCGTCGATCCCCGCCGCGAAAACGTCCTCGGCGCGCTCATGTCTCTCGACATGATCGGCTCCGAGCCGCGCCGGCCGTGTAATCAAGCCAACGCAGTCAGTTAGCTTGGTGATCTTGCGCGATTCACGGGCTGATACCATCATCTTTTCCATGAAATACTTGGTCACCATGTTCTTGCTTTCAGTTTGCCAACTTGGCCTGGCTGAAACCCCCATGCTCACGGCCGACGAATCCATTCCGATCCCAAAAGTGGCGTTCGATGCGAAGGGCGACCTGGTCATTACCGCATCAGCCACGTCGTCTCCGACTGACTTCGATTTTCTCGTCGGCAAATGGAAGATGCATAACCGCCATCTCAACAAGAGACTGGAAAACTGCAAGGAATGGACGGAGTTCGATTCCTCGGACGAGAACACCAAAATCCTGGGCGGCAACGCCGATATGGATACCTATTCCACCACGCAGTTTCCCGGACAGGAAGGCAAACTCTTCGAAGGTCTTACCCTGCGGCTCTTTAATCCCAAGACCCGGTTGTGGAGTTTGTATTGGATCGCGAGCGATACCGGCATGATCGACCCGCCGGTGGTGGGTTCATTTGAGAATGGTGTCGGACATTTCTTTGGCAAAGACACCTTCAAGGGGAAGCCAATCATCGTCGTCTTCCGGTGGGACGCGCGGAACAAGAATCGCCCAGTCTGGGGTCAGGCGTTTTCGGCCGACAGCGGCAAGTCCTGGGAATGGAACTTCTTTAACGTTTCGGAAAGACCTTAAGAGGAGAGTTGCAGAAGCCAGACTCGCTGGCGGCGACTAACAACAATTGCCTTGCGAGGCGCCACGATTATCGCCATCCAGAGACCGGTGCGACGGGTATTTCTGGTTCTGCTTGGCGGGCTGTTTGGGTTTATCGTTGGATACTTCGCCGGCGTGGAATTGGCCTGCGACTGGCTCATTCCCACCAGCAACCTTTGTGGCATCTACGGCGTCTTCCTCACCGGGCCAATCGGCTTAGTGATCGGAATCGCCTGCGCTTGGGTAATGTCGCGTCGGGCGAAGGAATGAGCCGACCCGACCAAAAACAAAGCTGGCGTTCGCGTCTCGGTTGGCTAGCGGGCCAATTGTTCGTCATCTTCCTCGGCGTCAGCGCTGCTTTTGTGGTCGAGAACTACCGTGAAACCCTGAGCCAAAGGGAGGAGTTGCACCAGGCGGTAACTGGAATCATCACCGAACTGAAGCATTACGAGGAGCGTTCGGTTCAGTTCTCCGATGCTTTCGATGCTGCCATCGAGCGCTGGGCCGCGGCGGATCGGGAAGGGCGCCGGGCTGTTCCTGGTTACTACCGCATTCCGGGCGCGCCCCATCCGCCGTCCGCAGCCTGGAACAGCGCGGTCACCTCCGGCATTGCGCGAATGTTCGAGCCGAATCTAAGGATGGACCTCGGCTACTTCTATAGCGAATTCGTCGGCATCCACGAGAACTACGACCGCTATAACCAATTCACGGAACGAGAAATTTTGCCGCGCCTAGCCAGCGGTCCGGATGCGTTCTATGGGACCGATGGCAAGCTGCTTCCGATTTTTCAGGTGCATATGGACCTGCAAAAAGAGTTCGCGGCCGACCTAAGAAGATTGGGCGGAGTGGCGCACGATCTTCGTTTACGGCTCGAGGCTCTACCCACTTCGAAGTGATTCGGAACGGGGCGAAACGCCGTCCATAGTCTGCGAGGCAGACCCGGGCGAATTGGGGGCGGAATGGCAATCGCTAAGGCTCTGACAAAAATTACATAATGATGTCATTTGCATGAATAAATTGATGTTCTAAGGAAATTATCTCGCCTCGCGAATCGCCCTTTCCGCATTCTCAGGGTGATGGCAAAAAGAAATGCCACGAACAATTCACCTGTGACCTAAGGCCCGACGTAAGTGCAAAAGAAAGAAACGACAACGAAGAAAGCGAAGATCAAACTCCTGGATCTAACGCCGAAGAAAGACCCCCAAGGCGGTGGCGGCTTCAGTTTCTTCAGAAAGCCATCCTTTCCCATTCCTCCACCGGGATTTATTTCCTCGTCGGGAAATGGCGCACCTGACAGGCATCGTTAGGCCGCGGCAAAGAGCCAATTCTCGCCTCAAATTCCGCGCAACCCCGTCTTTGTGGTGTAAACCAGTCGCTCTGTTCTAAATTCGTATTTTTTCCGTCCCGTCCGCCCACGTCAGCGCTGCAGTAACACGCACACCCGCGCCGGACCTCCTAAAACGGTCGTCAGATCGTTCGCCCAGTCGGTAGGATGCGCGACTTGAGCCCGTCCGCTCGCCTCGAGCGCGTCACACGATCGCCGTTTCGGTCTCCTCGATGACTTCGGGCGGCTTGGGTTTTCCGTAAAGGACGGCCAGGAGCACTCCGGCGACGACCAGCGTGATACCGAGCACGGTCTGCGTGGTGTAGTGTTCACCGAAGATCGTGACGCCGAAGATAAGGGCGTACACCAGGCCGATGTAGTTCAGCACCGCGACCTTCGCGATCCGCTCGGCCTGGAGGGATTTCGTCAGGCAGATTTGGCCGACCTGGGTGAGGACGCCGCACATCAGGAGGCAAAACCATTCCCACGGCAACGGCGTTCGCCAGTTGAAGCAAATGAAGACGAGCCCGGCGGCGACGCCGACGAGCTGGAAATGGAGCACGACGACGATCGGCTCTTCGCGTTCCCGGAGCCGCCGCACGAGATTGTAGGCCATGCCCGAGCAGATGGCGGAGATAATGCCGATGAGCAGATAAAGGGCGGAGACGCGCGAGTCGAAGCCCTTGAGCACGAAGACGCCCGCGAAAGCAATTCCGTAGAAAAACCATTGTCGCGCCGGCACGTGCTCACGCAAGACAAAGACGCCAATGAGCGCGGTGAAAATCGGCGAGAGATATTGGATCGTGACGGCGGTGGCGAGGTGCATGTGCTGCAGGGTGACGAAAAAGGTGAAGAGGGCCAGCGTGCCGAAGCGTGCCGCGCGCAATCAGGAGAGTGTGATTGTTGCCTTTCCAATCCAGCTGCCGGCGTGAGACCTCGACGCCACAGATCAGCGCCGAGACGAGGCAACGAAAGAAGACGATCTCCATCGCCGGGATGCGATCGAGCTGCTTCACGAAGACGTTCATGACCGCAAAGGCGAACGTCGCGAGAAGCATGTTGCCCACCCCGCGGCTGAGCACGCGCGAATCGCGGGGCGAAGTCTCAGCCAGTTGATGCATTCTGAATGCTGAATGCGGATCGTGATCGGGACAAGATCTAGACAGCGTGTCGTAACTCGACGCTTGGAACAGGAGCAATAGTTGTCTTCTACTCGTTCCAAAAGAGACATTGCCGGCCCTTGTCGGAGGAAATTCGGTGAGCTCGAGCCTGCCGTTTCGGGTCTTGCTTCCGCTCTCTCCCTGTCGCCCGCCGTGATTTTCCCCGACGTGGCCGGCTTGGAACCCCGGAGTCGCCGCGACTCATAACGGCGCAACGGCAAGACTTCCTGTTCTCCGACAGGTTACAGTTCCGTTACCTTTCCGGAATGGACTCTTGCTCGGAAGTCTGTCTATAAGGCGGCATGATTTCAGGAAAGACTTGGTCTGCGCTTATTGCGACGCTTGGGGTGATCGTTTCCACGGTAGCTCAGGCGGCGCCGCCCGCGCCTGTCCTTGTCGCCCCGGCTAACGGTGCATCGATTCGTCAGCCGATCACGGTCGACTGGAATCCCGTGGTGGATCCGAATGGGCCAATCGGAAGTTACACCTGGCAGGTGGGAACCAGCGCCGGGTTTACAACCGTCGTGTTGGAAGGCTTTACCAACATGCTTTTCGAAGGTGTTGAAGCGGCGACGAGCGATCAGGTAAGCGGACTAGCCAATGGGACCTATTTCTGGAGGGTGAAAGCGACCTCGACTCGCTGGCGACTCGGCCTGGTCGGTGGTGCGCACCTTTACGGTAACAGGCCTCGGGCCGGCGCCGCAGGGTAAACCTCAAATCACAACCCCGGCGAACAATACCAAGTTTCACGCCTTGGAAACATTTCCGATCCGCTGGTCGGCCATTCCCAATGCACACCATTACCTGCTCGAAGTAGCCGACGAGCCCACCTTCTCATATCCCCTCACCCTCACGACAAACGCGCTCACCTTTGGGACAAAGGCCGACGCCGGTTGGGGTAACGAAATCCCAAAGGTTTATTACCGCGTCCGCGCTGTCTCGTCGGATAACGTGCGGGGGCTTCCTTCCAAAACGGTCGCCGTCCAGATCACCAATAGTGCGCCCGTTCCGGCCGCGCCGACGCAGGTTGCACCAGCCGCGGGGGCATCGGTTTCGCTCCCCTTCACTTTTGATTGGACCGATACGGCAAATCCGCAGGTCGCCGGTTATGATCTCGACGTCGATACCGACCCAAATTTCGGCGGCGAGTTCGGTGTGCTTTTGATCCAAGGCATCACGCGCTCGGATTACATGCTCGCCTCCGATCTTCCGCCCGGCAGCTATTTCTGGAGAATGCGCGCGCTGCACGGCGCCGTCGCCGGTCCGTGGTCGGCCGGGCGCGCCATCACGGTCACGGAAGCACCGCCCACTCCCGCTGGTTTGGTTCCCTTCTGGCTAATCGCTTCGCCCAGTGCCGCGGCGGGCGGAAATCCGACCCAGGCTAGATTGACTTTGAATGCGCCCGCGCCAGCAGGCGGCGCGACGGTGACGGTGGCGAGCGATCTGCCGCAAGCGAATTTACCCGGAAGTGTTTTTGTCCCGCAGGGCAAAACCGATGCCGTCGTAACACCCATTACGACTGAGCCGGTTTCGGGTGCGACGATCAGTACGCTGCGCGCGGCCTATGGCGGCGGCATTCAACAGAGTTCGATCGGACTGTTTCCGCTACTCCTCGGCACCCAGATCGCGGCCGAGAATGTAGTCGGAGGCAACTCGTTTAATGGGACAATCACTTTGCTCGAACGAGCGCCAGCCGGTGGCCTAATCGTCCGTCTCGTGAGCAGCGACACCGCTCTGCTGCGCCCGCCCGCCACCATCACGATTCCGGAAGGTTCAACGGGCGCGACGTTCCCGATCGCGACCAGCCCGGTTGCGCAATCAATCATCGTCTCGCTCGCCTCAGGCACGGATAGCGACGGATTTAGCGCCGCTCGGCTTTTCGTTATTCTCACTCCCCCGGGTGGCGCAACTTTGCCCCCCAGCCTTGCCTCGTTAACCCTGAGTCAATCAAGCGTGCTCGGTGGCACCACAACCACCGGCACTGTGACCCTCACTGCGCCGGCTCCGGCAGGCGGTGCGGTCATTCCGCTGAGCGGAAGCCTGGAAGGTGAAGTCGTCACGCCGCCCAGCGTGACCGTGCCAGCCGGGAGCATGAGCGCGAATTTCACCGTTACCGCGCCGAATGTGCTGGAACCGCACTGGGTCGTGATCCAGGGCAACTACGGAACCTTTAACGGAAATCAGGCGACAACATTGGAGATCAATCCCGGCTCGCCGGGGCCGCCGACCGTGTTCGCTGTCGGCGTCGCAGATTCAACTGTCACCGCGGGAGACACTGTCCGCGGCACAGCGGGAATCTTCGCGCCCGCTCCGGCCGGCGGAGCTTCGGTCAAACTAAAGAGCAGTAATCCGAGCGTCGTTCAGGTGCCCGCCAAGGTTCGCATCGCGCAGGGGAATAGCGCCAATAGTTTCAACATCACGACGAGCCCGGTTCCGATCGAGACTTCAGTGCGCATCGACGCCATTCTCGGCGGTGTGACCAAGTCGGTCTTCCTCAACGTCAGCCCCAATCCGGATGATCCGCCGTTGCTCGAGTCGCTCACCATTACCCCGAGCAGTGTGCCGGGCGGGACGAACGCCACCGGCACCGTCACTCTCAGCGGTCCGGCCCCGGCCGGCGGGATCTTTATCACTCTGTCGTCGGGCAATAACTCCGTCGCTCAGGTGCCGGCGATTGTCGCCGTGGCCGGTGGTCAAACCTCAGGAAACTTTACCGTGACCACGTTCCCGGTCTCGAACACGACCGTCGTCACCATCACCGCCTTTTGGGGCAGCGGCGTCGAAACCGCCGACATTACCGTAACGAAGCCCTAGACGCCTAATCGCTCCGGCAACTGACCGCAGTCACCCTCGCTTCCGGCCCAAGGATTTCTCGAGCGCTTACGCCCAGTCGCTCATCAGTTGGCCATCCACCTCACAATGACATTTCGGATGATGGCCCCTTTCTTGTCCCCTGCGGAAACCAGACCATATGGCCTGGCGTGACTACGATTAGCGTTGGGGATCAGCGAGTTTGGCGCGAAGCGATTCCAGTTCACGCTTGCGCGGTTCAAACCTGTTCGTGATCGATCGCTGTTTTCGTACAATTACGGCTCCAAGCGATCCGATGAGGAGAGCCGCCATCACTACGTAGGCCCAAGTGGGGGGCGCGGCCTTAAGATGAAGAAGCGTCACGACCCACAGCGCACCCGCCAGCCACACCGGCACCAGTCCCCACCACACGATGTCCCTCGCGAGCGCGATCTGAAAGTCGGTCTGGGAAAGGGCGCGTTCCAAATTACCCCGGAGTGAGGAATCGAATGTCTCCACGCGCCGCTGCTGCCGCTTCCGCGCCAGATACATATAAGCGGAGTAGTAAAACCAAATTCCACCAGCCGCCACCAGAGCCAGGATATCCCACACCGAGGCGGCAGCCTTCATCCGCGGCAGCGCAGCGAGCAAGGCCGGACCGCTAACGAGCAGCGCCCCTGCGCAAAGGAACATCAACGCGCCGCAAATCATTCCGATCGTGATCTCTGTCGCGAAGCAACGCGATAAGCAGCGCTCCGATTCCTGATTCTTGCGTTGGACGATCGCCTGCAAGGCACCTTCGTTCATGGCATACAGCGGTTCCTGGTTCTGCGAATCCCAGATCATTTTCATTTCACTAAACTCCATGGTGTTGTTCCTCCTTTGTCAGGTTCTTGAGATGTGTTTTGATGCGATTGATTCTCACGCCGACGTAGCTCTCGGAGATGCCGACCGTTTCCGCCATTTCGCGATAGCTGTATCCGTCGAGTAAGAGCAAAGTCAGCGACCGATCGACATGGTCGAACTGCCCGATCTGCTCGTAGAGCCAGCCAAGCCGGTGATCCTTCGCCCGCGACGTTTCCCGCAGGGCGGGTTCGTGATCTTCCAACGGTTGCGTTTGGTCCCGGTGCTTCCGCTCCTTGCGCGACCAGGCCAGCGCCGTATTCAGCGCCACGCGATAAATCCAGGTGCTAACGGCGGATTCCGCCCGGAAACGCGGAATGGAATTCCAGACCTGCGTCGCGATCTCCTGAAACAAGTCCTCGCGATCGTGCGACCTGAAGCTGTAAGCATGAACAACTTTGAAGAGCAAACCTTTGTGCCGGCTCAACCACTCGTCGAAAATTCGACTCTGTTCGCTTACTTCCATCATCCGGACTTCCATTTGCGCCATTAGTGTCCGAATCGCGCGCCTTTCTTACAAACTGCTTCGAAGAATCGGAAGGATGAGCGCGGCGAACTGATAATCGGGCTCGAGGACCCGGACGAAATCTCCAGCGCTCGTGCGTCGTAAGCCGCTACCAGCTGCCGCCATTCGAGGCGAAGCCAACCTGCCCTCTGGCCCCCGTCCTCTGACCTCTGATCAGCCCTCGTATTCCTCGTCGCTGACCTTCGCCATCCAATCGACGGCTTTGCCGTCGAGCGCCTCGTGAATGGCGATATGCGTCATGGCCGTGGTCGGCGTCGCGCCATGCCAATGCTTCTCGTTAGGCGCAAACCAGACTACATCGCCGGGACGAACCTGCTCGATCGGCCCGCCCTCGCGCTGCGCCCGTCCGCAGCCCGCCGTGATAATCAACGTCTGGCCTAACGGATGCGTGTGCCAGGCCGTGCGAGCTCCCGGCTCAAACGTGACACTGGCGCCACGCACACGCGCCGGTTCTGGTGTCTCGAATAGCGGGTCTACGCGGACCGCGCCGGTAAACCAATCGGCAGGTCCTTTGCCGGACGGTTGTGAGCCACTTCTTTTGATTTCCATATCTCTGCAATGAAGTCTGGTGGCCGGCGCTCAGCGGCCGGTCATTTGTTCCAGTTTGTCGGGATACCGAGCACCTTGCACCGTGATCTCGGAGGCGGCATCGTCGATCTCACGCAGGTCGTCCGCATTAAGCTCGACTGAGGCTGCGCCGATGTTCTCGTCCAAGCGATGCAGCTTCGTGGTGCCCGGGATCGGAACAATCCACGGCTTCTGCGCCAAGCAGCCAGGCGAGCGCGATCTGGGCCGGCGTCGCTTTCTTCCGCTCGGCGATCCTGCCGAGCAGATCGACCAGCGCCTGATTTGCCTTCAGGGCCTCGGGCGTGAAGCGAGGCAGAGTGCTGCGAAAGTCGGTGCTTTCGAACGTCGTGTTCTCGTCGATCTTTCCCGTGAGGAAGCCCTTGCCGAGCGGGCTGTAGGGGACAAGGCCGATGCCGAGTTCCTCCAGCGTCGGAAGCACTTCGGCTTCGGGCTTTCGCCACCACAGCGAGTACTCGCTTTGCAGGGCGGTGACCGGCTGCACCGCGTGGGCGCGACGGATCGTCTGCACGCCCGCTTCCGAGAGGCCGAAGTGCTTCACCTTGCCCTGCTGGATCAGTTCCTTGACCGCTCCGGCGACATCTTCGATCGGCACGTTCGGGTCGACGCGGTGCTGATAGAACAGATCGATGACGTCGATCTTGAGCCGCTTGAGCGAGGCGTCGGCGACCTCCTTGATGTGCTCCGGCCGGCTGTTCAGGCCCGCCGCTCCCGGCCGCGTATCACCGCCACTAAGGTCGAACCCGAACTTGGTGGCGATCACCACCTGCTCGCGGAACGGAGCGAGGGCTTCGCCGACGAGTTCTTCGTTCATGTAACGGGCCGTAAACTTCGGCGGTGTCGAAGAAGGTGACGCCGCGCTCGACGGCTGACCGGAGAAGGGCGATCATCTCCTGCTTGTCTTTCGGCGGGCCGTAGGAAAAACTCATGCCCATGCAGCCGAGCCCGATGGCCGAGACTTCCAGATTGCTTTTTCCAAGTTTTCGCTTTTGCATTGTTTGTGTTCCATTTCTTCTCAAGCTTTGAAACCAGCCATTTCAGAAATCCGATGTGTTTCCCAGCCCTTACGCTGTTTACTCAGATTTGAGGGAAGCCATATCGATGGAGAAGCGATACTTCACGTCCGACTTGACCATCCGCTCGTAGGCTTCGTTGATCTTCTGGATCGGGATGACTTCGACGTCGGCGGTGATGTTGTGCTTGCCGCAGAAGTCGAGCATCTCCTGCGTCTCGGGGATGCCGCCGATCGGCGAGCCGGACAGGCTGCGGCGGCCGAAGATGAGGCCGAAGGCCGCGACCGACAGCGGTTTCTCGGGCGCGCCGACCAGGGTGATGTTGCCGTCGCGCGTGAGCAGGTTGATGTAGGCGTTGATGTCGTGCTCGGCGGCGACGCAATCGAGGATGAAGTCGAAGCTGCCCGCGTGCTTCTTCATCTCGTCGGCATTGCGAGAGACGACGACCTCGTCGGCGCCGAGGCGGAGCGCGTCCTCCTTCTTGTTCGGCGACGTGGTGAAGACGACGGTGTGCGCGCCGAATGCGTGCGCGAACTTCACGCCCATGTGGCCGAGCCCGCCGAGGCCGACGACGCCGACCTTCTTGCCCTTCGTGACGCCCCAGTGACGCATCGGCGAATAGGTCGTGATGCCGGCACAGAGAAGCGGCGCGGCCCCGGCGAGGTCGAGGTTGGCCGGGATGCGCAGGACGAAGCGTCTCATCCACGACGATGCTGTCGGAGTAGCCGCCGTAGGTGACGGCGCCGTCTTGTGCCTGTCGGGAGAGCCGTAGGTGAGCACCATGTTCGGGCAGAATTGCTCAAGCCCGGCCTGGCAGTTGGGGCAGGTGTGGTCCGAATCGACCAGGCAGCCGACGCCGACGAGGTCGCCCGCCTTGAACTTGCTGACGGCCGAACCGACCTTGGTGACCCGGCCGACGATCTCGTGGCCCGGCACGCATGGATAGACCGTGGGCATGACGTCGTGCCACTCGTCACGGACGTAGTGAAGGTCCGAGTGGCAGATGCCGCAGAAGAGAATCTCGATCTGCACGTCGCGTTCGGTCGGATCGCGTCGCGGGATCGTGGTCGGAGGCCAGCGGCGATGTCGCGCTGGCGGCGGAGTAAGCTTTGGTCTTGGTCATAAGTAATCTTCTTGCGCCTGAACCATCGAGGCGCAACTGGAACATCAGACATTTCGCGCGCCGCTAATCTCGCGATCGTGCGCCGCCTGTCGCGTTCTTGCGGTAAAGTCCGAGCCGGTTGGCAGTTTACAGAGCGCTGCGGAACTCGGTCGGCGTTACGCCTCACGACACGCCGGAAGACCTGCGCGAAATGGCTCGAACTCGTGTAGCCGACATCGAGCGCGATCTCGATCAGGCTGCGCGACGTTTGAAAGCCCGAGCCGTTGCTTCGCAGCCGTTACGGCGCGAATGAGCTTCTGGGCGCGCGTGACTCGCTCACGTGTGACGAACTGAACGCGTATGGCCGTCGCCTGCTTTGAAAACCCGCATGGGAAGGGTGAAGGCTGAGTAATCCAAACGGCTTGCTCCTGCCGACGCGGGCGCTCAAACTGCGAAGGCATGATAAAGCATTTTCTCCTCGTCACGCTCTGCCCAACGCTGCTATTTGCCCAAAGAATGGAACTCACTCAGCAGCTCGGGAAAACGGTATTGTATGGCGATATCGCGGTGTCGCCAGACGGAGCGGGCGTGGCCTGGGTGCAATCGACCGCTGCCACCGTCAAGCCGAAGCAGCTATATCTTTCGCCTGTCGCAGGCAGCGCCGCAGCGAGCCCGTTATCTCTTCCCGGAGAGAACGGCGAGCGAGCCGATAGCGATCCGGCCTGGGCACCGGATTCCAAGACCATCGCTTTCTTTTCCACCGCGGGCGAAAAGGACGACCAGCGCCAGCTCTGGATGGCGAACGCGGATGGCTCGAACCCGCAGAAACTAACGATGCTGCAGGGCTATGCCGCGCGTCCGCATTGGTCGGCTAACGGGAAACAGATCGCTTTTCTCTACATTGAAGGCGCCGGTGGCGGCGGGCCGCTGGTCGCGGCGCCGAGCACGACCGGCGTGGTCGACACCGCGATTCATAACCAGCGGATCGGGCTGCTCGACCTCGCCACCAAACAGGTTCGCCAGGTCTCACCGGCTGATCTGCACATTTACGATTTCGATTGGTCGCCGGACGGAAAGACTTTCGTCGCCAGCGCCGCGCCCGGTCCGGGCGATAACAACTGGTGGCTCGCGCAGATCTACACCATCGATCTGGAGAAAGGCAGCGCGACCTCCATCTACAAACCCTCTCTGCAGGTCGCGGTCCCGCGCTGGTCGCCGGACGGAAAATCGGTCGCCTTTATTGAAGGGCTCATGAGCGACGAGGGCTTTCACGGTGGCGATCTTTTCACCATCTCCGCCACCGGCCAACGCCTAACGAATCGAACACCGAAACGAAAAAGTTCAATCAGCTCGTTCTTCTGGCAAACGCCGGAACGGATTCTCCTGACCGAGTATGTTGGAGGCGGCAGCGCCATTTCGGAACTCAACCTGGCCGACAACACCGTCCGCACCCTTTGGCAAGCGGCGGAAGGCTTTCACGCCTTCGGAAATTTTCCCGATTTCGCACTCGCGCGCGATGGCAAAGTCGCGGCGCTCGTCCGGACCAGCTACGAGACGCCCCCTGAGGTCTGGGCCGGACCAATCGGGCAATGGCACCAAGTCACACACAACAATGCCGATTTGAAACCTATCTGGGGAAAAGCGGAGAGCCTCGAGTGGACGAACGAAGGACATGACATTCAGGGATGGTTGCTCCCGCCGGCGAAACTTGAGCCTAACAAGAAATATCCGCTAGTCGTTCTTATCCATGGCGGCCCTTCAAGCGTCACCACGCCCGAGTGGCCGGCTGGTTTTGGAATGTCGCGCGCCATCATCGCCGCCCTCTCCAACCGCGGCTATTACGTTTTCCTCCCCAACCCACGCGGCAGTTATGGGCAGGGCGAAGATTTCACCCGCGCAAACGTGAAGGATTTCGGCGGTGGCGACCTGCGCGACATCCTTGCCGGGATCGACGCCGCGCTCCAGAAATACCCGATCGATCCCGCCCGCCTTGGTGTCACCGGCTGGAGTTACGGCGGGTTCATGACGATGTGGACGGTCACGCAGACCGATCGTTTCCACGCGGCCGTGGCCGGTGCCGGTATCGCCAACTGGCAGAGTTACTACGGCCAGAACTTGATCGACCAATGGATGATCCCGTTCTTCGGCGCATCGGTCTATGATGACCCGGCGGTTTACGCAAAGAGTTCACCTATTCAATTTATCAAGCGGGTGAAAACCCCCACACTGGTCATTGTCGGCGAACGCGACGCGGAATGTCCCGCGCCGCAGTCCTACGAATTCTGGCACGCCCTCAAGACCTTCGGCGTCCCGACCAGACTTATCGTTTATCCGGGTGAAGGTCACATGTTTGTGAAACCGGAAAACCAGGCCGATCGTCTCGATCAGACAATGGCGTGGTTCGATAAGTATTTGAAGCAGGCGGAAGTGGCTGCGCATTAAAGAAGTTTGCCAATTGCGATCAGCGCCTTTCAGCGGCCACTCCATACCGGCGAGTTCCGTTGGCAGCCGCGGCCGTTCGGTCGGGCTCTTCATGAGGCGAGACCACCTCTCCGATTCCGCCCTTGGTATGGTCGCTACTCCTCGAAACTAGTCGCCGACGGACCCGGGCAACGGCGGACTTCAGTCGTGGTGCTGCGTGATTTCCCGCCGCTGCGTAAGATCCAGTATTCACCCAGCGTCGAGCCATAACAGATCTCGACCGCGATACGTTCGCGGTCTCTGTCCATCTCGACCCAGAGCGGATTGGACTTGTCGTAAATGAGCGGGTTGTTCTCAGTGGGGCGTGGCGCGAAGACGGTCAGCGATTCACCCGCCGAGAGAACATGGCCGCTCATGTCGCTCTCGGAGCCATGATACATTTCCGGCCCGAGTAGTTTCTCGAGTACCTGGCGCCAGGTGACCACAGGCTGACCATCGACTGTCACGAGGACATGGCGGATGATCGCCGGGCCGACGCCTTTGTTGGCCAGGGTGAAGCGAATGTCCGGTGCGTTGCTGCTGTCGAATTCGAGGATGGGCCAGACCGCGGCCCGCACCTGCTGGCGCTGCACATAAGCGGTGTAACCGGAAACGAAGAGCGCGCAGACTCCGACGAATGTCGCAACAACCGCGCCATAGCGGAAAGCTCCGCGCGTTTCCTCCTCTTTCGTCACAAGAGCGATGCTAATTATTTCCAGGTGATTGCCAAGTCTTTCGTCAGTCACGCTGGTTCTTGCGTGATTGAGCGACGGATTTCCGCTTTCCGCCGACCTTGGGCTTACCCTTCGGCTGGATTTTGTGCGCTGTCACGATTGGCCGCGATTAAACCAGGGAAACGAATCCCGCTGGCTAACCAGGGAAAACCTCGTCGCGAGTGGCGGCCTCTGCTAAGATCACGGCCGTTGCGTTACCTCAAACCGGCGACAAGGTGATGACGTGAAACATCCAGCGCTCCGCAGCCCACGCGACAAAGTAGGAGGTCTCGTTTACTTCGGGCGCATGATTGACAAGATCCGGCTCCACCTCGGCGGAGAACTTCCCGATGACTACCGGGAGAACTTTGGCAGCAACCCCGCGCTCGACGGTTTCCTCGCACGTTTCCTTAATCTCGAGCACAGTGAGATCGTCGAGCGAACCGCGGAAGGCGGCTCCGACGAAGAAATTCTGGAATGGTGTTTCGTGCAGGGCCACCGGCCTAACGAGATGCAAGTGCGCGTCTGGAACGCCTTTGCGGAGAAGCTGGGCTGGCGTGATCCCGCCGCGCGCACCGTCGCGCGAGTAAATCAGAGGCTAGGCCTGGGCGGGGAGCTTGCAACCATCTTCGAATGCATCGACGCCGACGAAGGTCGGCTCGGCCAAAGCGACAACGTCTAGGACTTCTCAGATTCCGCCAGCGCCGCTACGAACCGCATCGCGTGTCACTTCAGCAGCGAGTCGAGATTGAGCGACCGGGTGAACATCGCCAGACCGCCGTCCGCGGTGCGCGGCCATTCTTCCCGCGGCCGATCCCAATACAACTCCACGCCATTGTCATCCGGGTCGCGCAGGTAAAGCGCCTCACTCACGCCATGATCCGACGCTCCCTCTAGCGGAATACCCGCCTTCATCAACCGGCGCAGGCATCGGCCAGCTCCGCCCGTGTCGGATACAGGATCGCCAGATGATACAGCCCCGTCGTTCCCTCCGCCGGAGGGCGGCCGCCGGCGCTTTCCCAAGTGTTCAACCCGATGTGATGATGATACCCGCCCGCCGACAAAAACGCGGCCGACGTTCCAAAGCGCTGCGTCAGTTCAAACCCAAGCACATCGCGATAAAACCCAAGTGCTCGCTCCAGGTCCGCCACCTTCAAATGCACGTGGCCAATTCGGGTGGCGGGATGAATCGGTTTCGCCGTCATGCACCAATGTCGCGCTCGATGCCGGGTCCCGGCAACTCGCGTCGTCGCTGCCCGCCGGAAACACCCAACGAAACCGGATACGCAACAACTTCCAACAGGTCTCTTGTCACCGAGAGTTGGTTGGATTTTCAGGATCTTTTGCGCCTTGCATGCCCGGCGGGAAAAGCACATCCTCGCGCCATGTGGACCCTGAAGGCCGTTAGGCACGGCAGCCGGAAAAGTCGGTCATGACCTTTCGGACTGGCATTCAGGTGCTGATTCCAGCGGCGGTTTGTCTTGCTAGTGTCGGCTGCCGCCCGCAGGCGGGCGAGAAAGAGAAGGCGTCGTTTCATATCATCGCGACGGACGCGGCCTTCGAAGCGCCCGCCGAGGTTCCAGCCGGGCTGCGTCATATCCTTTTCGAAAACCACGGCGCTGAAATCCACGAATCGATGCTGGTGAAGCTTTCACCCGGGACGAGCGCGGAAGATTACGTGGCGCAGGTGAAAAGAGGAGCGCTCTTCCCGACGGGCGGGCGTGATTACTCCGGCCCGGGGCTGACGTCGCCGGGCGAGAGCACAGAAGTCTGGACCAGGCTCGATCCCGGCAATTACATTCTCATCTGCTGGAACGATACGGGGAACGACTGGCACGCCACAACCCGACCGGTCCACCCCTTCGTCGTGTCGGAAACCGTCGTGAATGACGAGGTGCCGCCCGAAGACCTGGTAGTGAAGCTGATCGACTACCGCTACGAGCTCTCCAAGGATCTGCAAAAAGGAGTGCAGGTGTTGCGCATCGAGACTCCCGGTCCATCCATGCACGAGATGGATATCTTTCGCCTCCATCCCGGCAAGACCGTGGCTGATATCCATCAGTGGCGCAAGAACAGCGGACCGGGGCCCGCTCCCTTCGATTCGTTAGGCGGCGCGCTCGACAGTCACGACATCCGCCGCGTCGTCTGGCTCCGGCGAAACTTTTCGCCTGGGCGTTACCTCTTGCACTGCGAGATGCCGGTTACCGCCAACGCTCAAACGACCACCAAGCATCTCACGCACCAGGACCTCGGGATGGTACGCGAGATCGAAGTGAAGGAGTAACGAAGCCGTACCTGCCGCCCTTCCCGGCGAGGCGACCGGATTTCACAAGTCTTAGCGGACGACGCGCATGCTGAGATCAACGATCCGAGCGGCGCTTATTTATAAGATTGTCCGCGCCGGGGCGGCATCTAATCTCTAGGACACCAAGATTGAAATCGCTTACTGAACATCTTTGGTTCGAAGTCCCGGATCGACGCGGGTTCGTCAACATCACACCGACGGTCGAGGAACTCGTTCATCGGAGCGGCGTGAGCGAAGGTCTTTGTCTGGTCAACGCCATGCACATCACTGCCTCGGTATTCATCAATGACGATGAGTCGGGTCTCCATCACGATTACGAGCTGTGGCTGGAAAAACTAGCGCCGCATGCGCCCACCACCGCCTATCGACACAACCGTACCGGCGAAGACAACGCTGACGCCCACCTCAAGCGTCAGATCATGGGCCGCGAAGTCGTCGTCGCAATTACCAAGGGCAACCTGGATTTTGGCCCGTGGGAACAAATTTTCTACGGCGAATTCGACGGGCGACGGCGGAAGCGAGTGTTGGTGAAGATAATTGGAGACTAGCCACTGTAATCACTCGTATGAAAACGAACCGGCTCGAAGCCTTGAGCGATGGCGTGATTGCCATTCTCATTACCATTATGGTTTTGGAATTGAAGGCGTCGCCGATAGCAACCTTCTTTGCTATAATGTCGATTGTACTTCTTACTTCATAATTTTTACTTCTTACTTCCGCCATGAGAGTCGTCGGAACGGTGGACAGCCTTTGGCGTTATCCGGTAAAAAGCATGCGCGGCGAAGAGTTAGGCGAACTCTTTGCCGGTTACGCGGGAGTTTACGGTGATCGTCTTTTTGCTTTCGCGAGCTCGGCGAGCCCAAAGGGATTTCCTTTCCTCACCGGACGCGAGCAACGTCAGATGGTGCGATATCGACCGCGGTTTCGAAATCCGGACAAGGCCGCGCGGCCGATTAATCAGGTCGAAGCGGAAGCCTTGTCTCCATTGGTCAATCCGATCTCGGCCAGTCCAGCCGAACTGATGGTGGATGTGGAAACACCGGACGGAAAAACTTTCGCGATCGATGACCCGGCCTTGATCGAGACAATCCGTGACGGCCTCAAAGACAAACACGAACTCACTTTGCTTCGCTCGGACCGGGCCATGACCGACTGCTGTCCGCTGTCGATCTTCGCCGTGCAAACTGCAAAAAAACTTGGTGAAGAAGTGGGCGTCGCGGTCGATAAGCGCCGCTTCCGGGCCAACGTCTATCTGGATTTAACTTCTTCCGACGGCTTCGCCGAAGATCAATTCGTCGGCAAGACTTTGCGCATCGGATCGAAAGTCGTCGTCTCTGTCCTGGCGCGTGATACGCGTTGCATGATGATCGTGCTCGATCCCGACACTGCCGAAAAAACGCCAGCAATCTTGAAACAAGTCGCCCAAGGCCACGAAGGCAACGCCGGCGTTTACGGCGCCGTGTTGGTCGAAGGGACATTGCGCAAAGGCGATCCCGTCGAGCTCCTGGAGTAGAGCGCCGTCAGGTTGTTATTTGTCGCGAAAATCTCGCGGCAGAACGACTCCATCCGGTTTCGCCAGAGTGAATTTTTTTATCGGATCGGTTTGGTCTTCTCGCGCCGGTACGAACAGCAGTTTGAGCAACTGCGCAGCGGCATCCTCGGGTCGATCATACCCTTGGCGGACACTGCAAAAGTAACAACCGAGTTACCTTTCTCAGCTCGCTCGGCTAAAGGACGTCCATACAGTTTGGCGTAATGAAAAAATTTCTTAAGCACACACTCCGAGTCACGTTCCTTGCCGGGCTCATCCTGACCTCGCATTCGACAAGCCACGCTCAGGCGACCAGTCGCAAATTTCCAATCCGCGGCGCCAGCCAGCCCTTCGCGATCACGGCGGGTGCGGATGGCAATTACTGGTTCACGCTTTCCAATAGCAATAAAGTCGCCAAGATTACTCCCAACGGGCGCATCAGTTACTTCGTGACCCCAACCCTGAGCAATCCGGCCTACATCACGCTCGGCCCGGATGGCAACGTCTGGTTCGGAGAAGGTTCGACCGGCAAGATTGCCTCCGTCACCCCGGCCGGCGTCATCACGGAACATCAGTTTTCCTTTTTCGGCGTCAGCGTCGGCATTACGGCCGGCTCGGATGGGAACATCTGGTTCAGCGACCAGACCGATAGCGCGGTCTGGCGCTACAGTCTTTCCACCGGCAGCTTCACCGAATTCCACCTGCCCACATCGAATTCCTTTCCGGGAGATATGACGCTGGGCGCGGATGGCAACGTCTGGGTGACCGAGCAAGCGGTCGATAAGTACGCCCGCGTCACCCCGGATGGCGTGATTACCGAATTCACTGGCCTTAGCTCACCGGGCTCGATCGCCGCGGGGCCCGATGGCAATCTCTGGATCACGAGCGCCTTCTTGCCCCAGGTAACCCGCGTGAACCCGACCACGCTCGCCACCACCACCTTCTCAATCCCTAGCCCGGCGTCAAACATTCGGCCGGGGAACAGAAACAACCTGCTCTTCACGGAATTCGGCGTGAACAAGATCGCCTCCATCACAACCGATGGCGTCGTCACCGAATCGGTGGAGTTTGTTCATAGCGAGCCCACCGGCATCACTGCCGGCGTTGGCAACAAAGTCTGGTTCCTCGGTTTCGGTAACAACCGCCTCTACGAGACCTTCGTTCCCCGCTAGAGATCCAGATCCGGTTCGAGGTCCAAACCCTCACACACCCGCTCTCGCCCTGAGCTGCCGATTCCCTATTCGGCATTTTTTTCCGTGCGAGTGCGGACCCAGTTACCAATCAACCTGATCGCGGCGTCCGCCTCGGGGAAGGAGCCGGCCCAGATCGGAAAGACATGTTGCATCCCCGCGGTGATCGAAAGGGTGGCGTCGATTCCAGCAATGCCGGCATTGCGCACGAGTCGGACGGAGTCGTCGAGAAGGACTTCATCACCGCCGACGAGACAGAGGAGTGGCGGAAGTCCGGTGAGATCGGCGAGGACGGGCGAGGCGAGAGGTTGAGTGGGATCAACACCGTGCAGATAGGTGCTGGCCATGTCGAGCAAACCGGCACGGGTGATTTCGATATCGACCGCGGCGCGGCTGGTCATGCTCTCGCCACTGCAGGTGAGATCGGTCCAAGGCGAGATTCCGACAATCCCCCCGCACATCGGCAGGTGGCGATCGCGCAAGGCGATGGCCGTGACCACAGCCAGGCCGCCCCCGGCGGAGTCCCCGATCAGGAAGATTTTGGGGTGTTGTCGGCCCTGGTCGAGCAGCCACTGGTAGGCTAGCAGGGCATCCTCGACCGCCGCTGGGAATGGATGCTCGGGCGCCAGCCGGTAATTCGGCACCAGGACCTGGGCGCCGGCGGCGAGAGCGAGATGACCGGCCGTCTTTCTCCGGGTGGCCGGAGTACCGACCATGTATCCGCCGCCAAAAAAGTAGAGGATTGTCCGCCCCGAACTTTCACCCTCAATCGTCGCCCAGAATCCATCAACTTCCGGCGCCGGCGAGTAAGTAACCCCGCTCGGTTCGCTGGTCAGATATTCGGCGAGCAGATCAGATTCGCGTGCCTTGGAGAGCGGCATCTCGATCTGCTTCGGAAACCTCTTGAGCAGGGCCCAGAACGCTTCTGCCTTCTTGCTGATCACCGCCACCTCCTCATATCGAGAATCGGTTTACACTCTTGTAAAAATTTCCCCAGCTTTTTTCCGCAACCTAATTTGGTCCCTGATGGAATATGACGCGACCGGAACTACGCTCTACTTCGGCACGGCGGGGCCTTACACTTCGACCTTCGAGGCGCAATCGTACCTCTACGCGCTGGATGCACAGTAGCGCAGGACGTTAGTAAATCCAGCCTCGCGACGACAAGACTCGGCGCTCCGCAGTGTAACCTGAAGCCTAACGATCAAAGGCGCAGCGGCGCGAAGCGACCCTCTTTGCCGATCTTGTCCCGCGATTGACTCCGCGATGATCCTTACGGCTTGTGTTGAACCGAAATCATCCAGCCGACGCCGAAACGGTCTTCCAGCATGCCGAATTTCGGGGCCCAGAACGTTTCCGTCAGAGGCATCTCGATTTTGCCGCCATCTGCCAGCGCATTGAAGGTGCGATCGGCTGCCGCTTCGTCCGGGACGATGATCGAGAGCGAAAAGCCTTCGAAGCGCAGCTCACCCTCACATCTGCCGTCCGATGCCATCAGGATTGTTTCCCCGATGCGAAAACTCGCGTGCATCACCTTCTCCTCCATCCCCGGCTGCGCCATCCCTGGATCGGGGGCGTCTTTGAAGCGGCTGAGCATCACGACCTCCGCGCCAAGCGCGTTACGATAGAATTCCAGCGCCTCGTCACAACGGCCGCCGAAGAACAGATAAGGTTGCACCGACATATTTGAAGTAACCATATGCCACCTTTGAATGCGTTTCGCCGAACGTCAATTCTGCCACTTCCGTCCAGAGACGATGGACGGGCAGATTATTTTCGCGCATTTGATTTTCGGCACTGACAGGCGCCTGCAGATGGTGCTTGACTGACCTCCTGGGTTGGCCTGATACAAAGCCGAACCCGCTAACTTCGAAAAGACCTGGAAGACCTGAAGAAATAGAATCGCCTCACTCTTTCGACGCATTATCTTTTTTCACGGTTGTTCATCTCTTTGGCGCTGACCAGAGCTGAGCTTGCTGGGGGCGTCTCACCCAGTCGCACAAACTGGGCAAGTGATGGGCGAATTCGGAGGACGACGTGTGGCATCACTGAAAACGTGCTTCTCACGCCGCCCCGTGCATGTTAGAGGTGAGGCACATCAGAGCCTTCCCGTGAACTGGAACGATCACGCTTGGGCGGTTAGTCTCTGTGCATTGGGGACACTGCCGGCGAATGCTGCGACGAGAGAAGCGGCAAGGAGGACGGTGCGCGAAATGTTACAGTTGCGTGACATCGGAAAAGCCCGGCGCGCGTTCCTTCTGGTCGACGCGACGGTGGCGGCAATCGCCTTACTCTTCACGAACAACATGTCGGCAGCAGCGCCGAAGCGTGCTCTGACGGTCGATTCGTTTGCTGGCGCCGTTCCCCCACTGACCGTTCATCCAGTCGAATGAGCAACACGGCAAAGATAAAGCCTGGATCGTTCGGCCAGATCGCGCTCCAGGTTTTCCTCACTGGCGTCGCTTACTATGTGGCGACGGAGCTTGCGTGGGCCCTTTGCTTTCCCAATAGTAAAGTTTCGCTTCTTTTTCCGCCGCACGCTGTTTTGGTCGTTATTCTGCTGTTGGTGCCGGCGCGGCATTGGTGGGCCTACACTCTGGCCACCGTCTTCGCTCATTTCGTGGCCACGCAGCAGGCGCACTGGCCGGTGCTTTACGCTTTGCACTGCGAGGTTTTCGATGCCGTGCAAAACATGTTGGCCGCGGCCGGAATTCGCCTCTTCATCAAGTCGCCTTTGCAGAAGATTACGCTGCGCGATGCCGTCGTTTTCGTTTTGATTGCCGTGATCATCGTTCCCTTCGGCACGGCGTTCTGGGGCGCGGCCTTTACCATCTCCAACCATTTCGGAACTCACTACTGGGTTGAATGGCGTAACCTGGCGATTTCCAACGGAGTCACGGCGGTCGTGTTAGTCCCGGCACTGTTACTGGCCGTCAACCGTTTGTCGCGCCACGGAGGCAGAGTGACGCGCGCGCACATAATCGAGGGAAGTTTGCTGGCCTTGGGAATCGTGATGGTGGGCGCGTTTGTTTTTGACAAGGTGCCGGCCGGACCGGAGACCTCGCCGGCTTTACTCTACGCGCCGATCCCGCTGCTCATTTGGGCGTCGTTGCGTTTCGGGTTGGGCGGAATCAGCACGGCCATGCTGGTGGTCACGTTCCAAGCGATTTGGGGGGCGATGCACGGACGTGGTCCGTTTCTGCTCCAGAGTCCGGCGGAAAATGCGCTCGCCTTGCAGATGTTTCTCATCGTCACGGGCACTCCGCTCATGTTCCTAACCGTAGTGCTGGAGGACGAAAAACGGTCACTGCATGCGCTGCACGAAGTTGAAAAGGAGGCACGCCATCATCGCGAACAAATCAACCTGCTGAGTCGCGTTAGCTTACTCGGTGAAATGACTGCCTCACTCGCCCATGAACTGAATCAGCCGCTCTCGGCCATCATCAGTAATGCGAATGCTGGCATGCGATTTATCGACAGGGGTAAGGAAGATCCTGAGACCTTGCGCGATATCTTCGTCGAGGTGGTGGCAGACGGCCATCGCGCCCACGACATCATCCAGAACGTGCGCAACACAATTAAGAAAGGCGATCCTGACCGGCACCAGCTTAATCTGAATGAGCTGGTCACCAAAATAGCGCATGCCGTCAGACCGGATGCATTGGCCTACTCCTGCGAGGTTGAAACATTGCTGGCCGAGGATCTGCCACTGATCGAGGGAGATCCGGTCCAGATTCAGCAGCTCCTGGTTAATCTGGTCAGTAATGCCTTTGATGCCATGCAGCAGACGCCACCGGACCGGCGCAAGGTAGAGATTAGCACGGCTGGCAATGGTGACGGCGAAGTGCGCTTGAGCGTGCGCGATCATGGCACAGGTATTCCCACGGAAGTGCACGACCGCTTGTTCGACCAGTTCTTTACCACCAAAGAGCAGGGGCTGGGAATGGGTTTGGCAATTGTGCGCTCGATTGTAGAAGCTCATGGCGGTCAAATCGACGCGGAGAACGTTGCCGATGGCGGAGCCCGCTTCTATTTTACTTTACCGGTGGCGAAGCCGTCGGGCTGAGGAACTGCCCTGACGGGCTTTCAAGAGGTTCCGATCTGCTCGAAGGAGCCACACGGCCAATGTGAAGGGAGGCCAATAATCCACAACTTTGCGGCATCGTATTGGATTGGACCAAGGTCTTATATTCGGGCTACCTCGCGTCGGATTAGTTATTATGCTAAGAACTAGCCGTTATGCCTGACGATTCGACTGACGACTCGAAATCTTTGCCAGTTTCTAGAATTTTGCCTGGACCGGCTCACCTGCGGACATATCCCGCTCATGATCTGGTGGCCTGGCAACCACAAGGTGTCCTGGATGATCGTCTGCTGGACGAGATTGGTGAATGGCTTTGTGATATCGAAAAAGCGTGGTCGCCGTTGAGGAGATTCGTTGATTTCAGTCGATTAACGGAGGTGGCAGTTCGCACCAGTCATGTTTTTGAATTTGCACGGAAGCGGGCAGAACAATTCCCCGATGGGGTGACGCCGGTGAAGTCGGCCTTGCTTGGCGAAGATTGGATCGGTTTTGGCATTGCCTGCATGTACGAAGGTCTGATGAAGGAAACGGCGGTGATCGACGCGCGCGCATTTCGCGACCGCGAGAAGGCCGCCGTCTGGCTCGGTGTACCGGCGGAGGATTTGAAACTCGAAGATACACCCGCGCCTCCGCATTAGGCGCCGTTTCGTATACCAATTTCCGCTGGGTTAGGCTACTGGCCGTCGCACCCGCGCCCAGTGGTGCTGGATCACGACGACTTGCGTGTAGACGACCCAGGCCAGCATTAGCGTCGAGAGCAGCGCCACCAGGTTGAACATGAAAAGCAGCCGCGACTTTCGCTTGTCCAACCGGACCTGCAGCGCGTCCACGTCCGCGCGCACCGCCTGAACCTTTGCCTGCACTTCACCCAGCCGGTTGTCGATGCGCTGGGTGAGCCCTTTAAGCGCGGCAACGGTCTCAGGGGTGATATCGCTCTTCTGCTCCACGACCAGCGCGCGCAGCGTGCTGCGCAGTTGCGTCGCGTCCGCGGACAACCCTTCGAGCCGATCAAAGGTCTCGTTCAGCGCCGCCAGCTGCGGCGCGCGCTCGGCCATCATCGGCAACGAGCTCACCATGCTCACCGCGTTGCTCACGGTCCCCAGCGCATCCCGCACCGGACCCAGCGCCTGCTGCATCTGCGCGATGCGGGGTGCCAGATCTGTCTCCAGGCGCTCGTTCAGCGCGTTGAGAACGGGGCTGTTCGCCGACGCCTGTCCGCCTACGACGGTGATGGTCTCGGCGGCCTGCCGCACTTCCGTTCGGCTCGTCGCGACGAGAGTGTCCACCCGTCCCACTCCAGCATCGACCACTCCGACGCCGATCTCGATAACCCCAAATGCCTTTAGTGCGACGTCGCTCGCCGTGCGACTAACGAACCACGCACCGACGATGCCGAAAAGGCTCAGGCCAATGAACAGCACCGCAAGGGCAATTGCGGCAAAGCGAGCTGTCTTCTCGAGGATTCGCATACTGGGTTGCGCTACGACCGACTCCATACTTTCCCGAAAGTAAAGGAAAGGCCACTCAAAATACGGCTCGTGTGCGACTCTGGCGGACGTTGCCCCACTCGGTCGGCGCCCCGGCTCAAATGTCCGACCCCACTCCCTCTTCAATCTCATGGACTGATCGCATATTTTGAAAACCGGTGGCCCCAAAAGGACACCTCTTCGGTGTAATGCAGTCCGGCTTTTTCCAACACCCGGATCGACGCGAGGTTCTCCGGCATGGTCAGGCCGATGATTCGTTTGAGGCCAAGCTCGTCGAAGCCGTAACGCACCGAAGCCAGCGCCGCTTCCGTCGCCAATCCTTGTCCCCAGAAAGCCGGCAGGAGGCGATAAGCAACGTCGACCTCGTCGAGCTCCTCCAGATATTTTAACCCCGCAAAGCCGATCTGTTGGCCCGTGCTTTTAAGAATGCAGGCCCCACGGCCAAACCCATGCTTCCGATAATCGGCAATTGGATGATCGATCAAGATCTGGCGCGCCTGTTCGACATTGAGTAGCTGCTTATCAGGAACGAACCGCAACACTCTCGGATCGCTATTCAACTCGAAGAACGCCTCCGCATCTTCTTCCACATATTGTCTCAACACGAGCCGGTCGGTCTCGAGAATCACTTCCATGGGGGCTGTCAGATTACGCAGATTCGGCACCACCCAAAACAGGAAAGCAGGTCATCTTCTGGCATCGGCACCGCGAGAAACGCCCCGCCCGTCCCATAGCGTTGCGTCAGCTCGAATCCGAGCACATTCCGGTAAAAAGCGATCGCTCGCTCCAGAGCCGCCACCTTCAGGTGCGCATGCCCGATGCGCGGTTCGCGGATCAGTTGAGCCCTTGCTCAGTCCGAACGCGCGTTCGGACACGAACCTCTCTGCGCTTCCCCTGGCAGCATCGACCGGCAGACCCGACAGAGAGCGAGATTCTAGAGCTGACCTCACTTTTCGCCTTTCAGTGCCAATCATCGGGCCGGCTACCCCTCGGCATCAAAACTCCAGTCTTCGAGCAGGAATCGAACGCTATGAGACGATCTGGGGAGCGTCTTTGCGCTATCTCTTAACGTAACAATTTTATTACATTTAGGTTGCACGTGTCGTTTTGCGCGATCTCCGCACGTAACAATATCGTTACGTTTCCGATGCAGCGCGCAGCGCGAATCGCTACGATACAAAGACATGAAAACAACTAAATGATTCTAGCAAGAGCGAGACTCTTGAGAACAGAGTCACGCCTCGAAGAAGTTATATCAGCCGCCGTTCCTTCCTGGGCAAAACGATCGCCCTGGGAGCAGGAACCATGGGCGGCACGGGACTGTTGACCAGCATCGGAAGCCGCAGAAGCAAGTGGCAGTCTTACACCGGGAGACGCGGCACTGCTTCGCTTCACAGCGGCGCTGGAGCTAATCGAGGCCGACTTTTGGATCCAATACAACGAACTCGGCGGCGTCCAGGATAACGAAGTGCCAGGCGGCAGTGGCAATCCGGACTATACCGAGGCCATTGAAGTCATGGATGACGAGATGGGAGACTACATCCACGACAACACCGATGATGAGATCACTCATCACCAGTTCCTTAATGCCTACCTGGTCTCCAAGGGAGCTGCACCGGCAAATCTCGATGCGTTTCGCACGCTGATGGGCAGCACCGCGACCGGAGTCAATCCGGACTTAATTGGAAAGCGGCTCACTAACCTGACGCAACTTACCATCGACACCAGCTGGTGGACGCGCTATCGCGACGACAAGCATAACCCGGATCTTGATCCAAACTTTGTCTTCAAGCAGGCCGTCCCGACCTTGGGTGTAAACCAGCACACGGCCATTCCTCGAACCGACGCCGATACAAGCGATCCCAATTTCCTGCAGGCGATCGCGAATACTGCGGCTTTCCACTTTCCGACCATTGAACAGGGTGGCAATAGCCTTTACCCATCACTGGCGCAAAGAGCTACCAATGTGGAAGTGCTGCGTATCCTCATGAGCATTGGCCCGACCGAGACCATGCACTTCCAAACCTGGTCGGACACGGCCGGTAATGCGCCTCCTCTGACTGCGGTCGATCCGGTAACGGGTGTTAGTGTGACCTTTCCCGATTTGGAGGTGGAGAACGAGCTCTTCGATAAGGCCCTGATCATGCCCGAGCCGTGTCCGTTTCTGGATCGAAGCCTTCCCATCGTTTCGATCATTCGACCAACGAACACGGAAGGCGCCGCCATGGGTGCTCTCGCGTTTCTAACAGCCATGGGGCTTTTCATTGGCCAATCGACTGCGTTCTTTGCCTACATGACCCAACTGGCACAAGATGCAGACCGCGCCAAACGCGGTTTTTGACGCCGGAATAACCCTGTGCCGTTGGTTAGGTCCAAGTTAAGGCCCGCTTCAGAATGGTTAGAAATGAGTTAGCTTTGCTCGGCTACGGTTGAAAGCTAATCGCCGACGGCTTCGGGCACGGCGCGGTCGCAGTGATCGTGCTGCCGCTCGAGCCGTCGGCGCGCAAAGTCCAGCATTTGCCGAGGATCGAGCAGTAACAGCTCTGGACCGAGACCGGGCACGACCCTTGTCCAGCCTCAGCCAAACCGGGTCCTTCTTATCCCAAGGCTAGCGGGTCGCCCCTCTTATCGCTCGCGGTGAGAACGGTCATCGGCTTACCGACCGGTTAGACATGTGCGGTCATGTCACTCTCGGAGTAGCGACCTTTTCCGGGCCCGAGCAATTTGACGGCCTCACGCCAGTTACACACCGGCCGGCCATCCCGACAGCTTTGTTGGCCAAGAAAAGTGAATGTCGGGCTCGTTACTGGTGTGGTATTCCAAAACCGACCAGACCGCCGCAGCACCTGCTGGCGTTGCACATAAACCGTGTAACCGGATAACCACAAGGCCAAGAAACAAGCCAGTGTCGCGATAACTGTCTCGATTCGACTGGCTGGATGTAGTCGCTGCTGCTCTCTCGTCACAACTGGTGCAAGGCCCAATTGAAATATGACCATTCTTGCCATACGTCGGGATTGGCGAACCGGGCACGCCTGCGGCATGGTTTCCGTAATATCCACTTTCCGCATTCCAAAGACATGCTTCGCTGCGCTTTCCTCACCCTCGACGACTCGACTGGCTTCGTCATCGACGATGAATTGGCTTACCCGCCGCTGGTTGCTCTCGGCTGGCGCGTCGAAGCGATCTCCTGGCGCACGCCGTCATACGATTGGAGCGCCTACGATGCGGTTGTCATCCGCTCGACCTGGGATTACATCGAGGATCCCGACGCATTCCTCGCCGTGCTGGCCGAAATTGAGCGCGCCGGCACACCGCTCTTCAACGCGCTCGATCTCGTCCGCTGGAACATTCGCAAGACTTACCTGCGCGAGCTGGCCCAGCGTAGCGTTCCAGTCGTGCCGACGATCTGGCGTGAGCGGCTCGCTCCAGGAGAGCTGCCGGCCTTGATCGAGGAAGTCGGCACCGACGAAGTCGTGCTCAAGCCAGTTGTCGGGCTGAACGCGCACGGAGTTTTTCGAGCGAATGCCCGTAGCGCCCGGCGGCCATCCGCTGAACTCAGCGCTCACTACGCGGAGCGCGAATTCATGGCGCAGCCGTTTCTTTCCCATGTAATCACCGAAGGCGAGTTTTCGTTGTCTTATTTCAACGGCAAACTTAGTCACACCATCCTGAAAACGCCGAGGGCGCGCGATTTTCGCGTGCAGGAGGAGCACGGCGGAGTCATTCGGGCTGTCCAGGCGGAGAGCGAATTGCGCGAAGCCGGCGACACCGCTTTACGCGGCCTCGACGCCGTTCCGCTCTATGCCCGCGCCGATTTCGTGCGGGCGAATCATGGCGACGGCTTTTGGTTGATCGAGCTTGAACTCATCGAACCTTCGCTTTACCTGCGCATGGATGCAGGAGCGCCGGCGCGCTTCGCCCAGGCCTTGCACGACCGGGCGAGCAACCCAACTTAGCCTAACGAGCCATCGACCTGTCGAGCGTTTGGGCGAAGGCCAGCGAATTGCCCGCAGGATCCTTGATCATGATGACTCGGCTCCCATCGCCACCAACACAGGGGCTAGATTTTGCCCTGACGCGCTACCTTGGAGAGTAAATTTCTGCTCATCCGGAAATGAGACATGCATGTCAGTCTGCCGGGCGTTCGGGCGCTTTGCGAAATACTTCAACGTCGTTGATCTCAAATTTGTGACGCCTACGGTCAGGACCTGATGCGTAGTGGAGGGAAAAAAGTGATGAGGACGAATCTTTCCTGCCCCTTGAGCTATTTCTTTTCGGCGGACAGCGAGATTGAGAGAGTCAGGGGGCAAGTTTAGTAAGTCAGGACCTTACACATATTGAAAGTTTTTTTGAGCGGCTGCGATCCGGGTGATTTCAAGTACACGGTTACAACGACAGTTTCGTAGCAGCCCCAGCCTTCATACACGGCGCTGAACGAAGGCGCGGCCCCGCCTTCAAGCGAAAGGGGATTCGGGTCATAGACAAGATCGTAATGAACGCGGGCGATGTCGTCGACTAATGCCGGAGCATCAAGTGACAACGTGAATGTATAACGCTTGGGATTGTCTGCGAGAGGCTCCCGTCGGGCGACCAATGAAAATTCTTCGGCTCTGATGGGCGCCGCATCTGCTTTTGTATCCGGAGACGCTACTTTTTCTGGACTTCGCTTTATGGGCTCGGACACGGATGAATCGCTCGCTGGTCTCCATCGGCTGGTTGGCAGGATTATCCCCTGCCTTCTTGACGGGCCGGAGATAGAACGCAAGCCCGATGACAATGACGAGAAGAACCGCAATTATGGCGAGGGACTTAGTCGCTCTTAGCTTACTGCCTGGCTGAACTCGTTCTGGTTCGGTTTTGGGGCTTGATTGAGAGACGTGAGGACGCAACGCGCTTTATCAACACCTGGATATCGGAGTCCCAGCGCGGGTGCGTGAGTTCGACTGCGTTGCGAAACGCAAGTTCCTTCAAATCGTCTGGCAGTTGATCCGTCTTGGGAGCTGACGCGCCTTGCACCAGAACGGGAATGACCGGGATATCGCGCTTTAGAGCAGCGCCCGTTTCAATACGAACGAAGTCGGCAGGATCGTCGAGACGGCGTTGACCGGAAGTGTCTTTTGCCGTCAGCCAACTCTTGCCGATCAAAGACAAAAACACCCCGCAGGAGTTTAAGCTCTGATCAATGGACTTCCGAAAATCCCGCCCAGGTTGTATGGCCGCAACATCCATAAATACTGAATCGGAACCGAAGGCGGCAACAAGGTCGTCGTAGAGACGACCAGCTTGACCTTCAGTGTCCTCTCGCCTGTAACTGAGGAAGATCGAGCCCATTCGGTTTACAGAGGCTATCACAATCGGCGGAGATGGCGACTCACGTTCCAAGCATCGCCCGGGAGGCAAAAGGGGTTGGGGAGCACCGTGGGGTCAGCTCCAAGTATATCACCAATCAGACGTCGTTTCGCCGATGGGAGATCGCGAGCACATATGGGTTGAAAATCCTGGCTCCGCTTCGCGCGTGAGATGCGAATCCCGTCTGAAAATTGGTGTCGAGAGTAAGCTCTGAGCCCTTTCCATGTACTCGTCTCCCAAAGGAGCCACGCCGGCACTCTCAGGAGGTAAAGAGCGCGACGAATTCCCGAAGCTCAGCTGTGTTCAGATCCGAGACAGCCCAGTAATCCATCCCGCCCCGCGTCCAGTGGAGAAGATTGTAACCGCGCCGCGTACTTGTCGCCGGGTCGGTGTGGTCCCGCGTCGCAGCGGGTTCGATAAACAGGTTAATGGGATGTTTGTTCCGGCGATAAACAAGCGCGACCACAGTGCGGCCATGGAGATAATCGAGGCGACCGCCCTCAAGCGGAAAGCCAGCCGCCGACAGGTCACGCACTTCCGGCGCGAAGTCGATCTTGCCATCAAACCAGGGCTTGACTGTGTGCTGGTCGGAAGAAACCACATCCACCAGGTGAGTCGCGAGGAGCGAGCGAATGTGATTGGAGACCAGCTCATCAGTAAGCGTACTGCGGCTGGCGCGCGCGTTTTGGAAAAAAGCGAAAGCGAGGATGAGAAGGGCGCAAGCCGCGCCCGTGGCAAACAGAGCCCAGGGCGACAGGAACGGATGGACCGGCCTGGCTTCACGCCGCAGCGCGGTACGAACGCTTCTTCTTAGAGTGGTCGGCGCGGAGTAGGAGGGGAGGCTCTTCCTGAGCGCCGCGCGCAGCGCGCGCACCCGTTGCTCGAGGCGGCGGCAATCGTCGCAGCCGCCCAGGTGCTGTTCGATTTCGCGCCCGTTCGCGACGTCTAGTTCGCCATCGACGTAGGGATGTATCAGCTCGCGGATCTCTTCGTGAGTCATGAGTTATTTTTCGCGCTCGTAGCTTTCGCAAAGAATCTGGTGAAGATGCTGTCGCGCCCGGGCCAGGCGCGACATGACGGTGCCGATAGGGACGCCGGCGATATCGGCGATCTCTTTGTAGGAACATTCCTCAAGCTCGCGCAGGATGATGACTTCGCGGAACTCAGGCGGCAATTGCTCGATCGCCGCGCGCACGGTCTGGCGATCCAGCTCGCGGTCGATCTCCTTCCCGGGATCGACCGGTAGCCCACCGGCGCTGTGCAGTTCTTCGTCGAATTCGACATTGGTTTCATCGGCGCGTTGGCGCTTGAGCGCGGTAAAGGAGGCGTTGCGGACAATGCTGAGAAACCAGGCGCGGCTGTTTTCGCCGCGAAAGCTTTCGTAAAAGCGGAAGGCGCGCAGGGCGGCTTCCTGCACGACATCCCGGGCGTCGTGCTCGTTGCGCATGAGAAAGCGGGCGAGACTGAAGGCGGCATCGAGGTGCGGCATGATCTGCCGTTCGAAGTCGCCTAAGGGCCCTGGCTGAGTGAACCGAATCACATCTCGTCTTCAATCATTAGGAACCAGACCGCGCATCTCGAAATTTTATTCCCGAACCCCGAAAATCGCCCGAAACGGGAATAAGCGCACCGGTCGCGCGGTAGAGGTCATCAGAATGAAAAGAACAACTATGAACGAATTCATCCTGACTAACGACAACGTCGACGGCATCGATCGGCGCGGCTTTCTCAAATGCATGGCCTGGGCCGGGACGGGCGTGCTTTGGACGATGAGCGGCGGTCTGCTCAGCTCGAAAATCCTTGGCGCGACGGCTGATACGGCGGCCGGTGATTTTAGCTTTGTGCAAATCAGTGACAGCCACATCGGGTTTAACAAGGACGCAAACAAGGATGTGATCGGCACGTTGCAAAAGGCAATCGCCAAAATCAACGCATTGCCCAAGCCGCCCGACTTCATCCTGCACACCGGCGACCTGAGCCACCTGTCGGAGGCGGAAGAATTCGACGCGCTCGAGCAGAACCTGAAACAAATCAAAACCGGCCACATTTTCTATGTGCCGGGCGAGCATGACGTGCTGAGCGACAACGGCGCCCAATACCGGAGCGTTTCGGAAAGAACACGCTCGGGTCGGGCTGGTATAGCTTCGACAAAAACGGCGTGCATTTCATCGGGTTGGTCAACGTGGTGAACATTCATGAAGGCGGACTAGGCGTCCTTGGCACGGAGCAACTCGATTGGCTGAAGAAAGATCTCGCACCCCTCGCGGCCAGCACCCCGATCGTCGTCTTCGCGCACATCCCCCTCTGGGCGGTTTATCCGCAATGGGGCTGGGGCACCGATGACGCCGAGCAGGCGCTCGGATTCCTGCGGCGCTTCGGCTCGGTCAGTGTCCTGAACGGTCACATCCACCAGGTCGTGAAGAAGGTGGAAGGCAACATCACCTTTCACACCGCGATGTCGACCGCCTTCCCCCAGCCCGCGCCCGGCACCGCGCCAAAACCCGGCCCGATGAAAGTGGAGGCGGGCAGACTCAGCTCGGTCCTCGGCATCACGGACGTGAATTATGTGGAAGGGAAACACACTCTCGCGGTCGTCGACAGCACGTTGGCCTAACGAAAGAAGGACCCGCCTGGCATGAACTCGCTCTTCTGGTCGCGTGCCCACGGTGGCGCGACCCATTTTCCGATCGCCCTCATCCTCGGCGCGACGCTCTTCGACCTGCTGGCCTTCTTCTCGCCCCGCTCAGCGACGCGGCGCGAGTTCAACGCCATCGGTTACTGGCTCGTCATCCTGGGGGCGCTCGGTTCGTTTGGGGCGGTCTTTACCGGGCTGGCTCTGAGCAAATGGACGGTCGGCGGGACGGGTCTCATCCTGCGGCATCATCTCTTTGTCTGGCCCGCGTTCACCGCCATCGTCGGCGCGGCCACCTGGCGTTTGGTGGTGGGCCAGCAACCATCCCGGCGCGGCTTTGCCATTTACCTGTGTGCGATGGGCGTGGCCTGCGCGCTCATCGGCGGCGCAGGATTCTTCGGCGGCGAACTGCTCCTGGGTCAGTGACAGCGGAGATCACTGTTCACAATGAAAGCGATATGCGAACGGAGAGCGTTTCTGATTGCCACGATCGCCGCCGGTGCCGCGCTGCTTGCCACGCTCGGCCTGGCGACGGCCATTCGACCCGCGCAATTCTCGACCTCGCCTGCCACCGATGTGCTCATTGCCAATGTGGGCCAGGGCCGAAATCTCTTTCTTTTGAACTGCGCGCACTGCCACGGTGATGACGCGCTCGGCGACGAAGGTCCCAACCTCCACAATCTGCACAAGAGTGACGCGCGAATTCATCAGGTCGTCACCGCGGGCATCAAAGGCGAGATGCCTTCGTTCGGGAAGAAACTGCACGATTCCGACATCCGTGCCCTGACGGCCTATCTGCGTACCTTGCGCTGAAGAGTCGACCGTGATGAAATCCGGATTGGAATCCTGCTCCCGCCCGGCCTTTTCGTCGCTGCTGAGTCAGCCTTTCCGATCGCAGCGGGCCTTCCCCTACCGATGCCGCTCGGCCTGGATGCGTTTGAGTAACTCGCTGTGGGTACGATCCAGATCATGCGCGAATTGTACCGTGGCTTGCAGAGCTTCGGGATACATCTCGAAGGGTTTTCGCAATTTTCTCGTGCCAGGATCGTAGAAAAAAGAAGTGTCCTGCCCCAGATTCGGCACGATCAACTCGTCGCTTAGCTTCTGATAACGTTGCAGCCGACTGAGCCCCCAGCGGATCACCGATTCGTCGTCGCGCAAGGCGGTGAGTGTTTCTACATCGAGCAGCTCAACACCACCGGATTGCAGGAGCGCGGCGAAATCGCCCGGACTGTAGTCTGTCGTGAAAACATACGGCCGCAGCGGTGGCATCTCCCCGGCCTCGAGCGCGCGCTGAAATTCCGCCCGCTGTCGCTCCTCTTGCGCGGCGTTGACTTTTCCGCTCGCAATCCCCTTCCGCAAAGTCCGCTCAAGCGAAGCCAAAATCCGATCGCGTTGCTTCGCCTCCTGCTCATGCTGCTGATAGTTGTTAAGCCAGAACGCCGCCGACACGCCGAGAAAGACGAGAACCACCTCCGCCGTCCAATGTGTCAGCCGCGCACGCAAAGTACCTCTCTTTTTGTCCAGATAAGTTGGGTCGTCCGGCATACCCTCGTCGCTTACCGTCTGGCAAAGCTTTCTTCAAGCGGCAATACCGGATTCTGCACCTAGGCGCGCACCGACCCTGCCCGGCCTCGGCCACGCTCAAAGCTTCATGGTTGAGGCTCCGGAGCGTTAGTCCCAGGAGAGACCGTCAGTTAGCATTTTTACCTCGCTGCCTCCGTTGTCCGGCTTCACGAAAATCGTGAGCGTCGCTTCCCCCTGCTTCCGCTTCAGGATCGAGGATTGCGGATTGACCATGTCCATCCCGTCGTTCTTCCAGCCCTGCGCCTTCAGGCTCGCGGCAAGCTCGGCGCAGACGCTCTTGACATTCGATTTGCTCTTGAAGACAAGCTGTTCCACCAGCGCCTTGTACTCGACGTCAGTTGCGTCCTTGGTGAGAGCGAGATTCTTGGCGTTGAATCCTCCACTCGCAGTCGCTGTTTTCTCGTCGGATTTCGCGGGCTCTTCCGCATCGTCCTTATCGTCAGCTGAGTCGCTGGTTGCGGGCGTCTCGAGCTTCTTCGCTTCCGCGACCTGAAACTCTTTCGGTGTCTCGCCCAGCGGCGCGACGAACTTGATCTTCACCTCCCAGGTTTCACCGAACGTCTCCACCTGACCACTCGTGGTGAGTTCACCTTCCACCTTGCCGTCTTCGTAGGTGAACTCGGTCGCCTCGATGTTGCCGATCGAGCTGAAACCCTGCTTTTGGTGGGCGCGATGAACGACCTGGCAGCTATAGATTTGGCCGTCTTCGTGGAGCGAGATGATGAGTGCGCTGCCGAACTTGCCAAACATCGCGCCCATGTCGGGCTTGTTCTCTTTCGAGTGATCCTTCTCCGTGAAGACCAACTCGATGCCAGTCTGATCGGAAAACGGTTCGACCCAGCGCGCGGAGACATAGCCCAGATTGGCCTCCTTGCCGTTGCCGCGGAAGACGCCGCTCACCGTCGGTTTCACATTGGCGGCTGGACCACCTTTCCTCGCGGTCGATGCTGGTAGGGGACTGGCCCGCTTTCAGCAGCGCGACATCGAAATGCGCATCGAAGCCGCTCGGAAACATCCCCTCGGTCTCGGTCGGCTGGCTGGCTTTGCCCTTGCACCCGGCCGTCCTGCGCTTTCAGCTCGCCCGTCGCCTCCCCGCTACGGCGGCCGAGCGTGGTGCCTCCCGCGGCCGCGCTCCAGTTTTTGAGTTCCCCCGTCTTCTTAAATACCAGCCGGAGGAATGGCCGCTTGAAATCGGGATCCCCGCCCTCCTTCTCCGCGTCTCTTGCTTTCTTCAACATCTCGCTCGTCACCGGCTGGCCGCTCAACACCACCGCGATCGCGTCCTCATCGTCGATCGTCGTCTCGTAGGCCAGTGCGCGCTTCAGCGTGTAGGTCTTCTTGTCCAGGGTCAGCGTCCCCGCCGCCGCCGCGGCTCCTTCTTGGGCAAAGAGCGGGACCGCGCCGATCACGCTCGCCGCTGCTATCAGCAGACAGATGAATTCTTCTCGTCATAAAAAAGCTTCTCCAATTGAGGTTGAAAGCGGCTCGAATGTCGACATCTCAGCAGAGAAATGACGAGCTGCCAAGCCATCATGCGCCCGGGCTTCGAAAGCGCAGCTTTGCTCGCGCCTCAACACCAGCGGTTTTTGAAAAACAGGAAGGGGCTGACTGAACATCCCTGGTTCGACGTCAGATCGACCTCGTTCAACGGCCAAAGGGTGTCTATTAGTATAAGGTTGCGTAAATTTATGGTTAGCCTCTTATTTTCG
Source organism: uncultured Verrucomicrobiae bacterium (assembly GCA_963821915.1). Classification (GTDB taxonomy): domain Bacteria; phylum Verrucomicrobiota; class Verrucomicrobiia; order Chthoniobacterales; family UBA10450; genus Palsa-1392. The sequence goes on along the minus strand of CAWGFS010000007.1, from coordinate 332,111 downwards.
TAGCGAAACAATGTCTCACGAAAACTTTTCCCGCCGACACTTCCTGGTTTCTACCGGCATCCTGACCGTCGCCACTTGCTTCCGCCCGCGTTCGCTCTTCGCCGAAAGCGAAAACATCGTGCTGACGGCGCGGAAACGCGCCGAAACCGCCACCATCACCGTTCAAAATCTGCGCGGAAACGTGACTGCGCTCCTCGGTTCAGGCGGAAACATCGGCGTGCTCTCCGGCAAAGATGGCAAACTAATTATCGATTCCGGCTACTCAACCTCGCGTGGCAAGATTACCGAAGCCCTGGCCGGGCTGAGTCCGGAGCCGATCAAGCATCTGGTCAACACCCACTGGCACTTCGATCACACCGACGGCAACGAATGGATGCATTCGGATGGCGCCATCATCCTGGCCCACGAGAACACTAAAAAGCATCTCTCCACGACCACGCGGGTGGAGGCCTGGGATTTCACCTTTCCGCCCGCGCCCGCCGGCTCAATTCCCGCCGAAGTGATCGACAAAGAAAAAACGCTCTCTATTAATAATACTAACGTCGTGCTCGCCTGCTACGGACCGAGCCACACTGACGGCGACCTTTCCGCCTACTTTGTCGAACCGGATGTGTTGCACTGTGGCGACACCTGGTGGAACGGCCATTATCCGTTCATCGATTATTCCACCGGCGGCAATATCAAGGGCATGATCAAGGCGGCCGAGTGGAACCTGGCCAAAGCCTCGGAGAAAACGATCGTCATTCCCGGCCACGGCAAGATCGGCGGCAAATCCGAGCTGACCGAATACCGCGACATGCTCGTCACCATTCACGACAAAGTGGCCGCGCTAAAGAAAGAAGGCAAAACGTTGGAAGAAACGATCGCCGCGAAAGTGACGGCCGCCTACGACAGCAAATGGGCGACCTCTTTCCTTACTGGCGACGTCTTTACAAAATTGGTCTACGCGGGAGCTTAGTCACCCGCTTGGCGGTATCCCCGAGTACATGACCTGGCGTCCAAGCTCAGTGGGTGATCAGATACTTACTTAATTAGCACGAGGTCATTTATGCCAGTTAACGCTCGCGGCGGTTACGCGCCCAGTTGATACTTCGATGCTCAATGAAATCGAACCAGGTTTATTTCTTCGCCGCCGCCGTTCTTTGCTTCGTTTTTATCGAACCAATGCGTGCCCAACAATCTCCAGCAGAACGGGTGGCTGAAATTCAGGCTGCATTGCGCGAGACCAACCTCGATGGCTGGCTCTTTTACGATTTCCGGCACAGCGACCCGCTCGCTTATCGAATCTTGAAGCTGGACGAAAAGATGTTCGCCTCCCGCCGCTGGTTCTACTACGTCCCAGCCTCGGGCGAGCCGGTGAAGATTGTGCAGTCGATCGAGCAGTTCAAACTCGACTCGCTTCCCGGCAGGAAACTTGTGTTCCGCGGCTGGCAGGAATTGCACGCGCGACTACGAGAAGTGCTGGGCGCGGCGGCGAAGAAATCAAAGAGCCGCATTGCCATGCAGTATTCGCCCATGAACGACATCCCCTACATCTCACGAGTCGATGCCGGAACGATTGAGCTCGTCCGCTCGTTCGGCGTCGAACCGGTCACGAGCGCGGAACTAGTGCAACGATTCGAAGCCGTTTTTTCTCCTGCTCAGCACGAGATGCATGTGGACGCTTCCGACAAAATGCATCGCATCATTCAGGAAGCGTTTGCGGAGATTGCGCGCCGGATGCGCGCCAACGAACCAACCACTGAGTGGGACATCGCGCAGTTCATGCTCCGTCGCTACAGCGACGAAGGAATGCAGCAGGAGCCGATGATTGTCGCGGTGAACGCCAATGCCGCCAATCCGCACTACATGCCGACAAAGGAAAAGAATTCACCGATCAAGCGCGGCGATTTTGTCCTTATCGATGCCGCTACGAAACTGAACAAACCCGATGCCGTCGCGACTGACCAGACCTGGACTGGTTATGTCGGTGAAACGGTCCCGGAAGAGTACTCACGCATTTTCAATATTGTGCGCGAAGCCCGCGATTCTGCGGTCGATTTCGTGCGCAAAAATGTTCGCGCCGGTAAGCCGATCCGCGGCGCCGAAGTGGACGATGTCTCGCGTGGCGTAATTACACGCGCAGGTTTTGGGGAACAGTTTACGCATCGTACCGGCCATTCCATTGGCGAAGAAACTCACGGCAATGGCGTCAACATCGACGATTTCGAGACGCGCGATTCGCGGCGTATCATTCCCGGTGTTTGTTTTTCGATCGAGCCCGGAATCTATCTTGAAGGAAAGTTTGGTGTTCGATCCGAAATTAACGTTTACGTTTCGGATAAGGATATCGAAGTCACCGGACAACCGATCCAAACGGAGATCATCCCGATCCTAAAGAGTCCGTGAGCGGAGCGAGTTGCGCGTTCACAGCCGGCGTGGAGAGTCGGACATGAGTGACAACCTTCTTTCACGATTCCTGCGCTACGTCCGGGTGGATACGCAGTCGGACGAGACCAGTAACACATTTCCGAGCACGCCAGGTCAGTTGGTGCTGCTGGAGATGCTGAAGCAGGAGCTGAGTGAATTGGGAGCGGCGGACGTGCAGATGACAAAGCACGGTTACGTCATGGCCAGCATACCGGCCAACACGCGCAAAGCCCGCGTGCCGACCGTGGCCTTTCTCGCCCACGTGGATACGGCGCCGGACTGCTCCGGCAAAGACGTGAAACCCATCGTTCATCGCAAGTACGATGGCCGCGTCATCAAGTTCCCGGATAACCCTGGCCTGACTCTGGATCCTGCGACCTCGCCGGAGCTTCGAACGGCCGTGGGCAAAGACATTGTGACCGCCAGCGGCACCACCTTGCTCGGCTCCGACGACAAGTCGGGTGTGGCGGTCGTCATGACTTTGGTCGAGCGGTTGCTCCGGGAGACGAAAGCGGAAGCACGGGCTGATTCGAGTCTGCTTCACTCCCGATGAGGAGATCGGCCGGGGCGTGGACAAACTGGATCTGCGAATGCTCGGAGCGGACGTGGCTTACACCCTGGACGGCGGTGCGCCGGGAGAGATTTGCTGGGAAACCTTTTCCGGCGATGCGGCCGAGGTCATCATCGATGGCATCACCACTCATACGATGGAGGCGAAGGCCAAAGGCATGGTGAACGCGGCCTATCTCGCGGGCAAGCTCCTGGCCGCGCTGCCGCGCGAACGCTGCGCGCCGGAGACAACCGAGGGAAGGGAGGGATTCATTCACCCGATCCATGTCGAGGGCCGGACTGAGCGGGCCGTCGTGAAATTCATCCTGCGCGATTTCGAGCTGAAGGGGTTGGCGGAGAAGGGCAAAATTTTGCAGGGCCTTTGCCGAGGGTTACAAGCCACCGAGCCGCGGGCGCGCGTCCGCTGCAAGATCCGCAAACAATATCGCAACATGGCTTACTGGTTGCGCAAGGACATGCGCCCGGTTGAGCTGGCTCGCGAGGCCTTCGCGGCGGCGGGACTCAAACCCTATGACCACGTCGTGCGTGGCGGCACCGATGGCTCACGCCTTACCGAGCTGGGCCTTCCGACCCCCAACCTGTTTTGCGGCGAGCACAACGCGCATGGGCCGCTCGAATGGGTTGCGGTGCAGGATATGGAGTCAGCCGTAACCGCCTGCGCCCACCTCGCTGAGTTGTGGGAAAGAAAAGGCTGAGTCGAGCCGCCCTCGCCGCGGAAACCATGGAAGAAAAGACTTCGGGCTCGTTGTTTGAAACCATGTTACTCAGTAGCCTGACTGATCACTTGTATCAGCCTAGGCACTGGAACAAACTGCTGCGCGCCTCTTATAGCTTTTCGTTTGCGAAGCTCGAGATGAGACCGGCAACGCAAGTCAAATTTCTTTTCCAGAACCTCACGTAACTGTTCTGTTACCATTGACTACTTGAGACCTCATGATTGTGGACAAAGAATCCAGCCATGAGACATCTTCATGAACTTTTTCTGCCGAGCAGGCGCTTGATGAGATGCTGCCTCTTAGCCGTCCTCCTCGAATCGCTTTGTCTTGGAACGTTAGCCGCGGGCGATGCCGACACCTACACGGTGCAAGCGTTGACCATACCGCGGAACGCGTTCTCCGGCCAGGCGAGCGCAATCAACGACGCCGGTGTTTCCGCGGGCTGGTACGAGACTAACAACGGATCAACGGCCGCAAGCTGGAGCGCCGATAACCAACTCACTCTTCTCGGCACGCTCCCCGGTCTTCCGTCTGCGTTGGCGAACGGCATCAATCAGGCCGGCACGATCGTCGGATTCGCGTTCACCAACGATTTCCTCATCTCTCACGCCTTCATTTGGCACTCCGACACTGGCATCCAAGCCCTTGACGACCTCGGAGGCAACGCCAGCCTCGCGCAGGCGATCAACGCCGATGGGACCGCAGTCGGCTGGTCGTTCGATACAGGCGCCGTGCTCCACGCAGTGAAGTGGGACCCGTCCGGGTCGTTGATCGACCTCAATCCAGCGGGGGCCATTAGTGAGGCGCTCGGCATTAACGACGCAGGCGATGTTGTCGGATGGGTCTTTCCCGCGAGTGGATCTGCCTCTCATGCCTATCTGTGGCGGCACGACGGCGTAGAGATCGACCTCGGGACTCTCGGAGGTCCGGGGAGTCAGGCCTTCGGCGTAAACAATAATCTCGCTATCGTCGGAGTCTCCGACCGACGTTCGCCACTCCCTCCGGTCGCCTTCATTTGGAGGCCCGCCACCGGCATGCGGTCCCTCAGCATGGGTGCGAACTCGCAGGCGTTCGCAATCAACGATCTCGGCCGGTCCGTCGGCTTACGTGTCATTAACCAGGGAGTCCTCGGGTTGACCCGGTTTCACGGCCCGCCGGAAGTGCTTCCGGATCTCGCGCCGAACAAGCCCCCAGCCTCGGGCCCGACTGCGATAAATAGCTGTGGGACCATCGTCGGTTCTTCCTCGAGTCCCACCCCCACCAACGGCAACCCCGTCCCGGCGATCTGGACAAAGACGGCGTGCGACTAGATCGTTAGGTCGGCGAGTCAGGAAGGCCTGAATAGGGGGTCCTAACGGGCTGGGTGTTCCGACACCCGACGTGTTTTGCGGCGAGCACAATGCGCATGGGCCGCTCGAATGGGTTGCCGTGCACATCGGGCTTGAGCCCGACCGTCAACCCGCTATCCTCGCAAGGCATGCATCACGACCATCAACATTGGTACTCACACCGTCTCAACCGCGATATGGGGGTCGCCATCTACGGAAACTACGGCGCACCCATCCTCGCCTTCCCGACCAGCATGGGCGACGAGTCGGAGATGGAAGGTCAGGGGATGATTCGTACCCTCAGCCCTTACATCGACCAGGGGCGCATCCGCATCTTCTGTATCAACGGAGTCCAAAGCGATTCGTTCAGCAATAAGGGCGCGCATCCCTTCCATCGGAGCTGGATGCAGGCACAATACGACGCCTATGTGGCGAACGAGGTTTTCCCGTTCATTGATTCCCAGTGCCAAACGTCGGGCATCGCGATCGCCACGTTGGGCGCATCGCTCGGCGCCTATCACGCCGCTAACACCCTCTTCAAGCATCCCGACCACGTGAAGCGCTGCTACGCGCTCTCCGGCGTCTACGACATGCGGGATTCCATGGACGGAATGTACGACGACAACTTTTATTTCAACAACCCGGTGGACTATATGGCCAACCAGAATGACCCTTGGTTTTTGCACCAGTACGGGAGTTGCGACATCCGGCTCGCGACCGGCACTGGTCCGTGGGAGAACAGCGGCCCGACCTACCAAATGTCCGCGGTGCTCGCGGCCCGGGGGATTGATCATCATCTGGACGATTGGGGACCGAAGGGCGGGCACGAATGGCCCTACTGGCATCACCAGATGTGGGAATACGTCGGCCAGCACTATTGAAGGCGAGGGTCGGAGGTCGATAGGTGGTTATGACGGCCGAATCCGCGTCCGACACGAGATTCGAGATCGGCCACGTCTTGTTCATCGACATTGTTGGTTACTCCAAGCTCCTCCTCGAAGAACAAAAGGAGCGGTTGCATGCGCTCTGCGAGATCGTTCTGACGACAGCGCAGGTGATTAAGGCGCAAAACGAACAGCTCGTGACCTTGCCAACGGGTGATGGGATGGCGCTGGTTTTTCGCAATAGCTCGGAGGAGCCCGCGCAATGTGCGCTCGAGATAGCAAGGACGCTGAAGAAACATTCGGAAATTCAGGTACGAATGGGCATTCACAGCGGACCAGTGAGTGAGGTCAGCGATGTGACTGGCCGCAGCAACATCGCCGGCCCCGGGATTAACATTGCGCAGCGCGTGATGGATTGCGGCGACGCGGGGCATATTCTTGTTTCCGAACGAGTGGCCGGCGACCTCGGGCAATATCGCCAATGGAGCGCACGTCTGCATGACCTGGGCGAGTGCGACGTGAAACACAACGTTCGCCTGCACCTTTTCAATCTCCATACCGAGGAGGCGGGCAATCTTGCCGTTCCTGAAAGGTTGCGGAAAAGACGCAAAGCCAAACCTGTCGCCGGCCGGCCGGCGCGGCGGATCTCGCGCCCCCCGTCACGACGTTGGCGTTTGCCGGCGACGCTCGGAGTGACAGTGGTGCTTGGCGTTGCTCTTCTTTGGTGGTGGCTACAACGGCCGACTAACTCAAGGGAGTCGTCGCACGCCGCAGCTGAGTCTCTCCCAAAGCCGAGGGCGCCTATTCCGAAGAAAAGCATCGCGGTTCTTCCATTCGAAAATCTCAGCAGCGACAAGGAGAATGCTTACTTTGCGCAGGGCGTGCAGGATGAAATTCTAACCAAACTGGCCGGGATCGCCGACCTTAAGGTTATCTCGCGAACGTCGACCCAGAATTACCAGGCTAAGCCCGACAATTTAAGCAGAGTCTCGCAGGAACTTGGGGTCGCTACCGTCCTGGAAGGAACGGTTCAACGAGCCAGCGATAAGGTGCGTGTGAATGTCCAACTGATCGATGCCCAGGCCGACTCGCACCTCTGGGCAAGAAGCTTTGACGGCGATGCCAAAGATATTTTTGCCGTCGAAAGCAAAGTGGCACAAGAGGTCGCCGACTCACTTCGAGCGAAGCTCTCACCGGCCGAAGTAAACAAGCTGGCCAGCGCTCCCACGAACGATCCTGTCGCCTATGACCTGTTTTTGAAAGGTGATTACGAGGCGCGGGTTGCCCAGAGTTCTCTCAGCGAACAATCATGGAATCAGGCTGCGAGCTGGTATGAACAAGCCATAAGTCGCGATCCGACCTTTGCTCTCGCCATGGCCCGTCTGGTCGAAGCTCGCATGCTTCGACATTGGTTTATTGAAGCCTTCAACGAAGCGGAGTTGCCAGAGATCAAAAGCATGGCCGAACGCGCCCTAACTCTGCAACCGAATCTGTCCGAGGCTCACGTCGCGCTCGGCACGGTTTATTACTACGGATATCGGCAATACGAACAGGCGCTGGCCCAGTTTTCGCGCGCCGTGGAGTTGCAGCCGAACAACTCTCAAGCGCTCGTTTTTGTAGGCTATGTGCACCGGCGGCAGGGTAAGCTGGAGCTCGCTCTGGAAGAGCTCACAAAAGCGTTGGAGCAGAATCCGCGGGACGCAGCGCTCGCCGGAAATCGAGCGGACATTTATGTTCAGTGGCGAGAATGGCTGGAAGCGCAGCCGGCTTTAAAGGCGGCGATCACGCTTGATCCACACAATGTCCTCTCGATGCGGGGATTGCTCCTGACTATTCTCAACGGCAGCGGCGACATTCATGAAGCACTAAGGGTTCTGGCAACCTATCCACCCGACAGCAAGCTCGTTGTCAACTCCACAATTGGTGACATTACGGGTGTGACTGGCGATCGTGCCTACACTTACGTGCTCGCCCGAGCATATCCGGAGGCGCTCAGGACTTGGGAGAATGCCACCGTAGCAACCCCAGCCGAAGAGTGCAGACAACTCGCGGCCCGCGCAGCCATCCAGGTGATTGCGGGAGATTTGCCTGGCGCAGAGGTGATGGCGGAAAAAGCCAGACCGATCCTCGAGCAGCGACTGCGTGCTCAGCCGGGAGATATCCTTGCTCATACCGAGCTGAGCTGGATCTATCTTGCCCTGAAACGGAATGCTGATGCAATGAGACTCGCGCAGCAGTCCGCCGCTTTGCTGCCACCCGAGAAAGACTTGGCTGTGGGCAATCACATTCTCGTCGGCGAGGCGATGATTGCAGGCCAGAGCGGCGCTTGGCCCGAAGCAGTCGAAATCCTGCGTAAACTCCTGACAGTTCCCGCCGGCCAAGCGGTGTCGATTGGCCGGCTAAGGATCGATCCAGTCTGGGACCCGATCCGCAATGTTCCTGCGTTCCAGCAACTCCTTGCCGGCAAGGAGCTGATCGGGCCTAAGAGGTAGGTGGCGCATCCTTTTCATCGGAGTTGGATGCAGGCACAGTACGACGCCTACGTGGCGAACGAGGTTTTCCCGTTTATTGATTCCCAATGCCGTACGGCGGGCATCCCGGTTTGCCACGCTGGGAGCGTCGGTCGGCGCCTTTCCCTTTCTTCTCCAAGCCGGTTTGGCATGAATTGGCACAGCGATGGCGCGCCTTCGTCTGTTAGGCTGCTGTAATGACCACTGACCAAGAGACGCCGGCGCGCAGGGGCGATGCGACCTTCATGGGTCACCCCAGGGGTTTATTCTACCTCGCGTTCACCGAAGGATGGGAACGGTTTTCCTATTATGGAATGACGGCGCTGCTCGCCCTTTACATGGTGAATCAGTTGCTGCTGCCGGGACATATTGAGCAGATCGCTGGATTTGCGCGCTTTCGTGCTGCGGTGGAATCGCTCGTCGGCCCGCTCTCAACGCAGGCGCTCGCGTCGCAGATTTTCGGCCTCTACTCCGGTTTCGTCTACTTCACACCGCTGCTCGGCGGCATGATCGCCGATCGCTGGATCGGACAGCGCAATGGTGTCGTGATCGGCGCCCTGTCGATGAGTGCCGGTCATATCGCCATGACTTTTGACAAGTCATTCCTCCTGGCCCTGCTGCTGCTCGTGATCGGCTCGGGTTTCCTGAAGGGCAATATCTCGGCGCAAGTGGGCGCCCTCTATCCGCCGGAGGACGAAGCGAGGCGGACCCGCGGTTTCATCATCTTCAGCACGGCAATCAATGTCGGAGCGGTTGCCGGACCCTTGTTTTGCGGTCTGCTCGCGCAAGTCTATGGCTGGCACTATGGCTTCGGCGTGGCCGCGATCTTCATGCTTGTCGGCCTTGCCACTTATCTCTACGGATACCGCTACCTGCCGGCGCGGGTGGAGCGGCGCAAGCTTCGAGGGCACTCGACTCACCGCCGCCGAGCGGCGCATTGTCTACGCGCTCATCGCGGTGATGATCATCACGATCTTTCAGTCAACGGCTTTCTACCAAGTCTTCAACGTGAATCCGATCTGGATTCAACAGCATGTCGCGCTAAACCTTGGCAGCTTCCGCCTGCCGGTCCCCTGGTTCCAATCGATCAATTCGGTTTTTAGCATCCTGTGCGTGCCGCTTCTGTTCTGGCTCTGGCGTCACCAGGCATCGCGAGGTCGCGAGCCTAACGAACTGGCAAAAATCGGCATCGGGGCCTGGATCGCCGCTGCGAGCAACCTGATCTTGGTCGCCGCCATTTTCGCTTCCGGCGGTGCACCTGTTCATCCGATCTGTCCGTTTCTTTATAGCGCAGGATTGGGAATCTCCTTCCTCTACTACTGGCCCACGCTTCTCGCATTGGTTTCGCGCGCGGCGCCGGCCAAACTGAACTCCACCCTGATGGGACTGGCCTTCATGAGCCTGTTCATTTCGAACAACCTCATCGGCTGGATCGGCGGCTTCTACGAAAAGATGCGCCCCGCTGAGTTTTGGGCAATGCACGCGGCCATCGCCGCCGGCGGAGGCCTTCTTGTCGTGCTCTTCGGTCGTCGCCTCAGTCGGGCGCTGAATGCCAATCCGGTTGGACCGCTCACATCATAAGCCGCTTACGATGCCTGCGCGTAGTCGCAGTTAACTACCTCGCGTGCTTCCCGATTTCCTGAATCACTCGAACGGCGTCATCGGGAAGGAACCTGATGGACCTCCGCCATGTAGCGATCGGCGGCGGCGGCTGCCTCCTCCGGACTGCTGCCGTTCTGACGCGCGCTCAGGTAGGGCGCATACCAGTCCCACCAGTGATGCTCGGCGTGCGTCTTCTCGTACTGGCCGTGGTGCTGCTCCGTCTCGTGGAGGAGTTCTGCAAGAGTGGCAACGTTTGTGGCCGATGCTTGCGTCAACTTCCATTCGCGGCCGGGAAGCCGCGTCGTGATCTCCTGGAGCAGCCAACCGTTCCCGTCTGGATCCTCGAACGAGGCAAATGAGTAGTAGGAACGACCTTGCGGGTCGCGCCCGCCGACGCGCGGGTTCGTCCACGGAGTTGTTGAAGGGGCCGCCGGCGTAGTGGAAGACTTCGCTCACTTTGACGCCGCGAGCGATCAGGTCGTCGCGGGCGGCGTCGATGTCATCCACGGCGAGGACCAGGCTGTCCGCCGAGCCAGACCTGGCCGACGTGATTCCCTTGCCGAAGATGATCGACGTCTCGGAATGAGGAGGAGTGAATTGGAGAACCCGAAAGTTTTCATCCGCGGCGTAATCGATATCTAATCGGAACCCCAGTTTCTCGTAGAATGCTTTGGCGCGATCGACGTCGGAAACGGCTAAGACTAAGACTTCCAGTTTCATGTCCATGATGATGCTCCTTTTTTTTCCTGGCGCGGGCATTGCCCAGGCGTTTCTCGTGCGCGGCTATGACGTGGTAGCGACCGCGCGAAGCGCAACGAAATCGAAGGCGCTTTCAGCTTCCGACCACCTCGTCTTGATCGACGGTGATATTGGAGAATTTGAGACGGCGCAAAAGGTGGCCGAAATGGCGCTCGAAAAGTTCGGGTCGATCGATGCCGTGGTCGCGAACGCCGGCATCTTCATCGCCAAGCCGTTCACGGAATATACGAGCCGAGGACTTTCGCGCTCTTGTCTCGACCAACCTCGCAGGTTTCATTTACATCACGCAGCTGGCGGTTAAACAGATACAAGCGCAGAAGAGTGGCGGCAGCATCGTGAGCATCACTGCAGCGCTGGTCGACAATCCAATTGCCGACGCGCCGGCTTCCGTGGCCATGATCACCAAAGGCGGCCTGAACGCGGCGGTGAGAAGTTTGGCTTTGGAATACGCGAAAGAGCGTATTCGATTCAACGCCGTCGCGCCGGGCGTCGTCGCCACCCCGCTGCACGCCGATACTCCGGAAGACGCGCTGAAAAGCGCTTCGCCGATGGGCTCAATCACGACGGTAGAAGACATCGTCAGCGCGGTCGTTTATCTGACAGAAGCTCGTCAAATCACAGGGGAGGTGTTGCACGTGGACGGTGGTGCGCACATTGGCAAATGGTAGAAAATTCCAATCCGAGTGGCGCCGAACAGCGTTTGCAGGCACTTGCCATCAAACTCCCGGTCCCCCCGCAACCGTTCGGCACCTATGCGGAAGCGGTCCAGACAGGTAATCTGCTTTTCCTGACCGGCATGCTTCCCACGGAAGGCCGCGCGGCCAAATACGTCGGGCGGATCGGCGCCGAGCTCGATGTCGAAGCCGGACGCGAAGCCGCTCGCCTTGCGGCGCTCAATCTGCTCGCGGTCGCACGAGAATATTTGGGATCACTCGACAAGGTGACGCGAATCGTCCGGCTCGGCGTGTCCGTGGCGACTTCTGGAGATGTCCGCGATCAGCCGAAAGTCGCTGACGGTGCTTCGGAGTTGCTCCAGGACGTCTTCGGAGAGGACAAGAACCCGTGCCGCTCGGTTTATGGCGTTGCCAGCCTTCCGCTTGGCGCCCCGGTCGAACTGGACGTGATTTTCGAAGTGTCTAATTAAGAAGGGCAGATCGTAGCGCGAACTTTGCTGCTCGCGTGTTCGTTGCAGTTCTCGCGCTCGCCCAGGTTAACGAAATCCAACCCTTAATGCGTTCGTGGTTGCACTCTTGGTTTCAGCAGGACCCGGGATCAAAGTTCCAAAACCCAGAGCCGGGATGGGTACCAGTCCAAAGTTAAGGGGTATTTTCGCAAAGCGAAGGTTCGAAGGGTAATTGGATGTCATGGGATAACGTGGTTCGGATCATCATTTCCATGGGCACTCGGTTGAGAATTCGATTCGATTTTTTGCTCAGGCAGCTTGCGGCGCCAGCAAATGCAGAAGGGCCTGTGCTGCTGCAGTCGAGGACGCGGGATTCTGCCCGGTAACGAGACGGCCGTCGACGACCGCAAAGCTCTCCCAATCGGGAGCTTTCTCATAAAGGCCGCCCACTCTTTTCAACTCATCCTCGACCAGAAACGGTACAACCTTGGTAAGGTGAACAGCTTCCTCTTCGTTATTAGTGAACCCGGTCACGCGCTTACCCTTCACCAGAGGAGCGCCTTTGTAGGTCACTCGATGAAACACCGCGGGGGAATGGCAGACGGCGGCAACCGGCTTGCCGGAATTGTAGAAAGACTCGATTAAGGCAATGGAGTCCGGATTATCGACCAGGTCCCACATTGGGCCGTGTCCGCCAACATAGAAAATGGTGTCGAAATCTTGCGACCTCATATCGGCAAGCTTTACCGTCTGGGAGAGAGCCTTTTGGGCCGCCTGATCTTGCTTGAATCGCGTCATTGCGGCGGTCTGATTTTCTGGCAAATCGCTCTTTGGATCAATCGGGGGTTGCCCGCCCTTTGGTGAGGCCAGCGTCAACTCGACTCCAGCGTCCCTAAACACAAAGTACGGTGCCGCAAATTCTTCAAGCCAGAAGCCAGTCTTGCGGCCTGTGTTGCCGAGTTGGTCGTGGGATGTCAGTATCATCAATATTTTCATATTTTTATTTGTTAGTTGGTTTCTTAATCATTTTGTTCCTGTGCGTATTGGAACAACGTCGTGCTTAAAGGCACTACCCATTGATCTGTCATGGTCATGAAAGGGTCGGTCAAAGAAGTTAGTTCGCTTGATTCGCCGCTGGCCACAGGTCACTACTTCGCCGGCACGAAATCAAACTTCCCTTTTCCCTCCTGGTAGAACACGCACTCGCTTCCGGGGCGACAACCGCTGACGTGCACCCAGCCGCCAGGCATCACCACGACCGATCCCGGACCGAAGTCCTTCGCCGACGCGGCATATGTCCCCGTGTACCAGACGCCGCTGATGATCACATTCTTGATTTCACTGCTATGGGAGTGGAGCGGATTATCAGTTCCAGCGGGAACCTTCCGAATCTGGGTGTACTCGCCCGACTTCGGGTCGCCCGAAAGCACAGCGAACTGCATCCCCTTTCTTTCTGGCAGCTCAGTCCACTTTAGTTCCGTAAACGAAACCATCATCGGCGTTGCACTTGGTTCCGAGGTGGCCGCCTTCTTGTCTACCTCGTTCCCACCCAATGCGGTGGCAAGACTAACTACCATCAGCACGAAGACCAATTTGCTCATAGAAACCTCCTTTGGTTTTGGAGAATATGTTCCTCCAAGTCCTTTGTGTCCATCGCTCCTCAGTTCCACCGATTTTCTAATAAACCGCAATCCTGCGGTCTTGCTTCCGGCTTTTCTTCACCAGGGACTACGCAAACGCATCCGGCTCGACACCGGCTCTTTGAGGCATCGACTAAGATCGAAAATCGTTTTCTCAAACCCTGCGCACCGCGCGTCAGGCAACAGGGCGGCTGCAAGTCAGTGCGTCTTGATGGCCAACAACGAGACATCGTCCGCGAAGCCCTCGGATTCGCCTCGGCGTTTTAGTTCCGTCAGAATCTCATCCAGCGGGTTCGCGCCGTGAGTAGCGCGCTCGAAAACCACGGCGAGATCGCCGAACGACACCGTTGTCCGCGGCTCGCGGCCCAATTCGTAAGCACCATCGCTATAGATGAAAAGGGTATCGCCCGTTCGAAGCGGACAGCGCATGCTCTCATACGTCGCACCCTCGTCGCATCCAGTTACGATACCGTTTGTCGAGAGCAAAAGCGGTTCCCCTTCGCGGCGAATCAACACCGCCGGCGGATGCCCCGCCGTACTAAAAGTCAGTGCTGTCGCGTCGAGATCGAGCACACCATACCAGATGGTCAGGAACCGGCCGTGACGGCTGACCGGGAATTCACGGTTGAGCGCCGCCAGCACTGCCGCGGGATCCGAGAAATCGACACCCGGTAGCGAGCGCGAGCGCAGCACATCGAGCAGCACGACCGAAAGCAAGGCCGCGCCTACGCCGTGCCCAGAAACATCGAGCACATAGACCGCCAGCTTGTTCTCGCCCAGAAAATGGTAACCGAGGCAATCCCCACCCAATTCCTCCGAAGGCAAATAACGCCAGTCGAGCGTCACCGGATCGGTCAGCGGCGGCGGGATGAGCGAGCGAACGTAGTTCGCCGCCGCCGCCAGCTCCTCATGGAGTCGCTCCTGCGTCTTCAAAAGCGCCTCTTGCGTGGCGAGCAACCGGCCTTGGGCGGCAATGAGATCGCCCATTCGCAATTCCTGCTCCACCAGCGCCGCCAGCCGGTGCAGCACACCCGCAAGTTCGGGTGTAAAATTTCGCGGTTCATGATCCGCGATGCAGAGGGTCCCGATCTTCTCTCCATCGGGGGCCCGCAGCGGTTGGCCCATGTAGGAGCGCATGAATGGATTGCCGGTCACCAGCGGATTGTCGGCAAAGCGAGGATCCTCATGGGTATCCGGGATAACCAGCGTGTCCTCACCGAGGATGGCATGCGCGCAAAAGGAGACATCGCGCGGAGTCTCCACGACAGGGAGCCCGATTCTGGATTTGTACCACTGGCGATCGCGCTCGATAAACGAGACGAATGCGATCGGTGCCTTGAAAATTTCGGCGGCCAGCCGTGTTACGCGATCAAATCGTTCCTCCGACTGATCATCGAGGTGGAGGGAACGAAGCGCTTGCAGGCGCTCTGACTCGTTGCTTGGGAGCGGTGCGGTCTGCATTGGCAGGTGACAATCTCATTTAATCAACGACTTGCGAGTCGAAGTCCGTCTCAATCGAGGGTTACGGAACGGTCCGCTTCGGCGCCCATCGCTTTTCATTGTCGAACCAGGCCACGCGCGACGGCGAACTCAGCTGCGGTAGCGGCACACGTTAGGCCGCTTTACTCCGCCTCGAGAACTCCGAAGACGTTGCCCGCCGGAATCCTCCGGCTGCACCGTTCCTCCGGAGAGTTCCATAGTAAACTCAACTCAAGGCCGAAGTTCTTGCGCCTCCACTCTTAACCTGAGAAAAATCGAAGAATGAAATTCGACGAATTGAAACGAGCACTAATCGGCGAATGGCGGGGAACAAAGCAGCTCTACCTCGAACCGCCGCCGGCACCTCCGGTCTCTTCTCCCTCGAAAATGTCCGTCAAGCCCGTGGCCGGCGGAAGTTTTCTTCAATTCGACTACGACTGGACCTACGAAGGCGAACAACAAGCGGGCGTACTCCTGTTCGGGTGCGACGAGGAGAACGGCGCCAGCGCCGCCTGGGTCGATTCCTTTCATATGAGCACCAAAATCATGTCGTGCGCCGGAAGCGCGGTCGACGGATCGGCAGAACTGAGCGGGTCCTATGCAGCGCCGCCCGGACCGGATTGGGGCTGGCGCATAACAATCCGCTCCGTCTCCCCAAAAGAGTTCACGATTGTGATGCACAACATCTCTCCCGAGGCGCAGGAAGATCTCGCGGTGCAGATCGATTACACGCGGAGCGCTTGAGCCTGGCCGCGTTCACCTTCGGCGGACGGACGACTCTGCAAAGCGAAATCCCAGAATTGGCGAACATCGCTCTGCGAGCACAACGCGCCCCCGACCGCAATCGCCAAACGTCTGGCTGCCGGCGGGGCGAAGACTTCGCTCTTCTTCTGCGGTTTAGTGGCGAAAAGCCTTAACCGGCGATGCCGTCCAGCTCTTTAATCGCGTCATCGGGCAATTGCAGGCCGGCGCCGGCTACATTCTCTCCCAGATGCTCAACAGATGATGTCCCGGGTATGAGCAGAATGTTAGGTGAACGTTGCAGCAGCCATGCCAAGGCGACGGCCATCGGGGTAGCATCCAAGCGGGCAGCAACTCTGGACAACGTATCGGATTGCAGCGGTGAAAAACCTCCGAGTGGGAAGTACGGCACATAAGCAATTCCTTGTTCGGCAAGCGAGTCGATAAGCGAATCATCCTGCCGGTGAGCGATATTGTAGAAATTCTGAACGCAGACTACCGGCGCGATTGATTGCGCCTCTGCGACTTGCTCGGCGCTAACAGTGCTTACACCGAGGTGCTTTATCAGACCCTGTTGCTGCATTTCGGCGAGCACGCTGAACGGTTCCGCTATCGAACCTGGCTCCGGCGCATCGACGCCACCGACCCGCAGATTGACGACATCGAGTGTATCGAGACCAAGGTTCGCGAGGTTATCATGAACGGCTTGGCGGAGTTGGTCGGGGGCGAGCGCTCTAGGCCAATTTCCTTCCGAGTCCCGCAGCGCCCCGACCTTGGTGACGATCCGCAACTGCTCCGGATAGGGATGCAATGCTTCTCTGATAAGCCGATTGGTTATATGCGGGCCATAGAAGTCGCTGGTGTCGATGTGGGTGATACCGAGGTTAACAACCTCGCGCAGGACCGCGAGTGCACCGTCGTGGTCTGCTGGCGGCCCGAATACGTGCGGACCAGCCAGCTGCATGGCACCGTACCCCGTGCGAGTAAGGATCAAATCATCGGCGAGCTTGAATGTGCCTCCTGGCAGTGTTGTAGACGTCGTACGCTCTCTTTTGGTTTTCATGTTCGAGTGTGTCACCGTAAGCCCCGGCGCTGGCGCTGCAACGGCAGAGCCTCACGCTGCTGCAACACCCGCTCGCCTAGCACGACCTTCGTGCCGCGCTCAGCCAGAATCGCCGCAGTCGCCTCGCCTATTCCGCTACTTGCGCCCGTGATGACGACAATTGTCTTTGATCCCATCCGTGAAGTTTTGCTTCTCGATTATCCCGTCAGGAGTTCAGCGGATCTAGTTCGCCGAGAAGAGTCGCCACTCGCCCGGCACGCCTTTTAACTCGTGCGGGCCCAGGTCTTGGAAATTGATTCCTGAACCGGCGACAAGATCCTTCACCGTCCGTGAAACAACCACGGTGCCCGGCTCGGCTTTCGCCATGATCCGCGCGCCGGCATGGACCGCGATCCCGCCGATGTTGTCTCCCATCAGTTCGCACTCGCCGGTATGCACGCCGGCGCGGACTTCGATCCCGAGTTGGCGCACCGCGAGTACAACCGCGATCGCGCAACGCACGGCTCGCGCGGGGCCATCGAAGGTCGCGAGAAAGCCATCGCCGGTGGTGTTGGTTTCCTTGCCCCGATAGCGCGCCAGTTCTTTACGCACGACGGCGTAGTAGGAGTTAAGGACATTGCGCCACGCGGTGTCGCCCATGGCCGCGGCGCGTTCGGTCGATGAGGCGATATCGAAGAAGAGCACCGTTGCCAGGACGCGATCGAAGGAGTCGATCGGTCGTTCACCGGTGATGAATTCGTGGATGTCGGAAAGCACGACATCCATGTCGTCGAGCATGGCGGAGTGACTGTTGCCAGGATACTCGATGAATTTTGCTCCGGGAATGCGCGAGGCCATGTCGCGCGCAGCATCGATCCGAGCGCAGAGGTCACCGGTGCGATTCATCACCAAGGTACGCGCCTGAATCGTCGGCAGGATCGGCCGGGTATCGATCTGACCATTCATCACCTCGTAGGCATACACGGCCGAAGGACTCGCCGCCGCGCGCATGTAGCGAGCGACCGCTTCCACAGCTTCGGGCGGTGCATCAGGGCCCATGCCGGCACCGGGACCGACGATGTAGGCGATCGACGGCCAATCGTCCTGCACCATTGCGAGCATTTCCTCGTGCTCCTGCGGAGTCTGCGCCCAAGGGTGATCATCCGTCGCGACCCAGCGCGCTTGCGCTCCCCAGATCAAGAGCGACTCCACCCGCTCGGGATAAGTGGCGGCGAAGAGACATGCCATCGAGCCGCCCTCCGACACACCGAGTATGTTAGCGCTCTTCAATCCGACGTCGTCCATCACTGCGCGGATATCGTCCGTCCTTTCCTCGAGTGTCGCCATGTGCACAGGGCGATCGGAGAGGCCTGTGCCGCGTTTATCGAAGCGAATGAGCCGGCAGAACTTGCTGAAGCGCTCGAAGAAGAGGGCGCGCTGCGGGATTTCCCAATCCAGGTCGAGATGCGACATGGTACCGGGCGCCCAGATCACATCGAAGGCTCCCTCGCCCGTGATTTGGTAGGCAATGCGAACATCGCCGCTGCGCGCATATTTTGTTTTGGGCAGATTCATTGCTTTGCGATCGCGGTTTGTTGTATCAGACCCCGAGATCGAAAGCAAAGGTAAGCCAGGGCTGGTCCGCCAATGAGCAGCAAGAAGACCCCGCGCATCGGCGACGGTTTCGATTTGCCGCGCCTGATCGTGCTCCCGACAGCGTGCATGATAGCAACGTCGGGAGTCAGGAGCCGTACGCGCCTAACTTCTCTCACTAGGCGCGTCCCTTTTGAGCCATTTATCAAATAAATTCAGAGTGATGGCTGGGCATCGAAACGACTCTTGTAGTAGCTAGAAGTTCGTTTCCTTCAAGCTAACGTCGCGCAGGTCAATTCGAAGATGACAGGCTTCATGGCAAACGCAGCGCCATGGTCAGCGAAACCGCCGCGGCCAGGGCTGCGACCGTCCGCACGTGGTTCCAAAACGTCCAGCTTGTGACGTACTCAGTCCATAGACGTGCGCCATCGGCGCTCGCCGGATCGACAGCCGCCAATGCGTTGTTAAGCGGCACGTTGAAAACAATCGTCACCAGTATCGTGCCGACCAGATAGAGCAGGCTCCCGACGAGCAGATAAACAGCTCCTGTCGTTTGCCACACGAAGAGCGAGCGAACAGCCAGCACGACACAAATTGCTGCAGTCCCGAAGAACACAGCAAAAAACAATGGGTTGAGGACCACGACATTAATCGATTGCATGGCGGCTATGCCCTGTGCCGACGGGAGGCGGGCCAGCGCCTTCATGACGAAGGTCGAGAACGCGAAGAAGATTCCGGCGACGAGTCCTGAACCAATCGCTGATGCGAACGTCAGGACAAAGATCAAACGATTCATCTGTTGGAAAGCGGCTTCATTCTTTCCTACGCAGCGGCATAGGCACGGGCAAATTCGTGGGGGAAAGCTTCAAAGCGAGTGGGGGTCGTGTTCTCCGCAGTTCGGCCTTTGCTCCTGATTAGTCAGGGTGCCTCTATCTCGAAAGAGGGAGCTCGAATCATCTCACGAGCGGCATTTCAAAATCCCACGATCGCATCGTAGCGGCGGGTTGGCTTCAGCGAATACCTTCTGATACTCGAATAATGAAAACTTACGGCAGAATATCGCTCGTCACCGGCCCAGGAGAAAAATGGCTATGACGAAATTCGTGTCGACACTTTGCCCCGTCCTGCTGTGCAGTGCGATCTTCCTCGGCTCAAGCACACTAGCCACAGCACAGGAGTCCCGCCTGGATGGAACCTACATCCTAGACCAAACGGACAGCGACAACATAAATCAGGTGATCGAAACCGCGATGAGGAAGCAGGACTTCCTGACGCGAGATATCGCTCGAGGACGCCTCAAGAAGCTGAACCCCGCTTACCGGCAGGTAGCCATCACTTCTTCTCCGAATGAAATCAGCGTCACCGTGGATAACCAGCCGCCGTTACGAACACCAGCGAAGGGTTGCACCTGTCGCTTGGGTTGGTCCTGACGGAGGAAAGGTGAACGCCAGCATGCAGTTGGCAGGGCGGCGTTTGGCGCAGACATTCACATCAGCTAACGGCCGCAGAGTTAATGATTACACTCTAAGCCCTGATGGGCGGACACTGACCATGCAAGTGACAGAAACAAGCCCCCGACTCTCTCAAACTATCACGTACAAACAAGTTTACAGACGAGTCTCCTGAAAGAGAATGCCGACGGATCTACTCTCCGAGTAAGGGCAACACCCATGGCACTCGTTTGGAAAGATGCCGCGGCGGCGACATGCTTTCATATGACGAATCTTGTGACGTTTGGACCCTAGAGCGTGGCGGGCACATTCTCTTGCCTGCGAGGGGAGTGACGACCTACTTCGAAAGGCCGGCAACTGGGACGACGCCAGAAGTCAACGCTCAGGACGCCGGCGCTGAGTTGCACCTTGCCCGGCTATGCCTATTTCTAATCTCTGCCATATGACCAAAAAAATCCTAATTGCCGCTTTCAGCCTGCTCTGCGCCGCCTCTTTGCGCGCCCAATCTGAGCCGGGTCAATCGCCGTCCGCCGAGAAAAATCCGCCGCCGCTCGATCCGCACAACATGGATACGTCGGTCAAGCCGGGCGATAATTTTTACCTTTATGCCAATGGCAATTGGTTGAAGAACAATCCCGTCCCACCGGAGTATTCGCGCTGGGGCAGCTTCAACGAGCTGATCGAGAAGAACAACGACGCGCTCCACGAGATCGCTGAGAAAGCCGCCGCCGAAAAATCGGCCAGCCCCGACGTGCAGAAGGTCGGCGACTTCTACGCCAGCGGGATGAACGAAGCCGAGATCAACACCGCCGGCGTGAAACCTTTGCAGGACGAGATGCAAAAAATCGACGCGCTGAAAAACCGGGACGACCTGACGAAAGAGATCGCCCGCCTCCATGACATGGGCGTGAACGCCCTCTTCGCTTTCGGCTCCGGTCAGGACGATAAGAACAGCACGATGGTGATTGCCAACGCCTACCAGGGCGGGCTCGGGCTGCCCGATCGCGATTACTACACGAAAGACGACGAGGCCTCGAAGAAACTCCGCGACGCTTATCTCGCGCACGTCACCAAAATCTTCGGCCTGCTCGGCGAATCGCCCGAGGCCGCGGCCGGGCACGCCAAGACCGTCATGGCGATCGAGACTTCGCTCGCCAAGCCGGCGCGCACCCGCGTCGAGCTGCGCGATCCGCAGAAGAACTACAACAAGATGACGGCGGCCGAGCTGCAAAAGCTCATGCCCGACTTCAAGTGGGATGACTATTTCAAAACGCTCAACGTCGCCTCGCCCTCAGCCATCAATGTCGGCCAGCCGGAATTCTTCAAGGCCGCCAATACCGTTTTCAAGACCGTCTCGCTCGACGATTGGAAGACTTACCTGCGCTGGCATCTCATCCGTGACACGGCGCCGGCACTTTCGAAGGCCTTTGTCGATGAGAACTTCGACTTCTATCTCAAAACCCTGACCGGAGCGCAGGAGCTCAAACCGCGCTGGAAACGCGTCGTGACCGCGACGGACGAAGAATTGGGTGAAGCGCTCGGCAAACTCTACGTCGCCGATCATTTCCCGCCCGAGGCCAAGGAACGCGCGCTCGAGATGGTGAACAATCTCAAGGAAGCGCTTGCCGACCGCATCAAGGCCGCCGCATGGATGGACGAAAAAACCAGACAGGAAGCGCTCAAGAAGCTCGCCGCCTTCACCGTCAAGATCGGCTATCCCGATAAATGGCGCGATTACTCGGCGCTCAAAATCGATCGCGGCCCCTACGTCCTCAACGTCCTGCGCGGCGATCAGTTCGAGACCAATCGCGAGCTGAAAAAGATCGACCAACCGGTCGATCGCACCGAGTGGGGGATGTCACCGCCGACCGTCAACGCCTACTACAACTCGCACCTGAACGAGATCGTGTTCCCGGCCGGCATTTTGCAGCCGCCTTTCTTTAATCCGAACGCGGACGACGCGGTCAACTACGGCGGCATCGGCGCTGTCATCGGCCATGAAATGACGCACGGATTCGACGATCGGGGCCGGCAATACGATCCGGTCGGCAACCTGCGCGATTGGTGGACGCCGGCCTCGGCTAAGGCTTACACCGAACGCTCCAAGGCGATCGTCGCGCAATACGCCGCTTACGAACCGCTCCCCGGCCTGCACCTCAACGGCGAACTCACCCAGGGCGAAAACATCGCCGACAACGGCGGGTTGAAGATTGCCTACGCCGCCTTCCAGAAGGCGCTGGCCAAGCATCCCGAGGAAGCGAACAAGAAGATCGACGGCTTTACTCCCGATCAGCGTTTCTTCCTCGCCTGGGCGCAAATCTGGCGGGCCAACCAGCGTGACGAAGATCTCAAGCTGCGGGTCAATACCGACCCGCATTCGCCCGGGGAATTTCGCTGCAACGGACCGCTCTCGAACATGCCGGAATTCCAAAAAGCGTTCAATCTGCCGGACGACAGCAAAATGGTGCGCAAAGATCGCACCGCGATCTGGTAGCCCCCGGTCTCCTGCGCCTGAGCCGGCGGCGTCGAGCCCATGCGCCCATAAGAACTTATCAATGTCGTGCCTAACGAACGCGCAGAACGCCCACTAATTTCGCTGCCAGACGGGACGAAGGACGAGGAATCGAAGTATCTCCACCTGCTGGTGCACTGTCCCGAATCTCTGTTTTGACATTAGGATCACACAAGGAGTAAAGCAGTAGGAATGATTCCGCTAACTGCCTTGTGGCTTCCCATTCTGGTTTCGGCCGTGGTCGTCTTCTTCGCCAGCGCCATCATGCACATGGTGCTCGCCTACCACAAAAGTGATTACCGCAAACTGCCGGATGAAGACCGTGTGACCGACGCAATGCGAAGTGCGGGCGTGACACGGGGGCCCGCCTATTTCTTTCCGTATTGTTCATTCAAGGAGATGAAATCGGCACCCGTGATCGAGAAAATGAAACGCGGACCGGTGGGGTTAGTGACTGTGCTGCCCAGTGGGCCGCCGGCGATGGGAAAGAATCTGGCCCAATGGTTCTTGTATTGTCTGGTGATCAGCATCTTTGCCGCCTATCTTTCCGGCCGTCTGCTGGCACCTGGGACCGCATTCTTGCAGGTATTCCGCGTCGTTGGGACGGTCGCCTGGTTAGGATACGGCGCAGCCCATGCCCAGGAATCGATTTGGAGCGGCCGAAGCTGGGTGGTCACGCTCAAGCATCTTTTCGATAGCATGATCTACGCGCTGCTGACCGCGGGAACATTCGCCTGGCTGTGGCCGAAGTCGATTTAGTTGCTTCTCGCCTTTGCGCCGACTTGCCTTGCGTCAGCTCTCACGTAAGAACGTGCATGCGTGCTATACTCGTGTTGCTCCTTACCGCTCTCGCTGCCGCGATCTCGATCGCGGGAGACCTGTCGCCGAAAGATGTTGTTGCGCAGCTTTATCAAGCTCACAACTCAAAACACGACCCGCTCGACGAAACGGCCTTGCTCGGCCGTTATTTCGACCCCGCGCTCCTGAATCTCTACCTGAAGGACAAGCGCGAGGCGAAGGGCGAAGTCGGCCGGCTCGACGGTGATCCGCTCTACAATGCGCAGGACATGGAAATCAAGGACTTCTCCGTTTCCGCGCCGGAAATGGCCGGCGCCGAAGCGCGCGTGACAGTTAATTTCAAAAACCTCGGTAAACCGACGCGGGTCGTATTCATGCTCAACCGAACTGCCAATAGCTGGAAGATCAGCGACATTCGCTACGATGACGGCTCATCGCTCAAGAAGATCCTTGAAGGCAAGCTCTGACCCCTGTCCGCTACTCGCTTTTCAAGATGGTCGCTTCTATTCGCATCGCCAATGAATTAGCTGTGGCGGATTCTCCTTTGGCAGATCGAGGTGATGCCTGCCGATGATGTCTCTGACCTCGCCTCTTTCCGGAATGCGCGGCGAGACAGAACGTGCGTTCGAATAGATACCCGCCGCCATCGAGAAATAGAACGCGATCGCCCCGCTGTATCCAGAGAACTACGTCGGACAATCCCCGATCGTTGCTCGCGTCACCGCCCTTAACGCCCGGTCAGTCTTTGCGGAGCTTCCAGGCGAGGGTCGCCTTTCCATCCGGATCGATCGTGGCGGTGATCTGATAGAGACGAGATAAGTCGTGTATCGAATCAAACGTCTGGTTATCGACCTTGGTGGGCATCATCTTCCGGCAATATTCGTGTCGCTGGAGCACGAGGACGTTCGGTTTCTGCCACCGAACCGGCTCGGTATATTCGTGACCGAGAATGGCGCCCTCGAGTTCCTTGTCGCTCTCGCGACCGGGCACATCGCCTAGCGGCAGGTCGACGCGAGCAAATGTTTCGCCGGAGAGCTGGTAAACCGCGGTCTGCTTCTTGAGCGGTGCGGGACGCGGTGTGCTGAACAGGTTGCCTTGCTCTACGGTCAGGTCGCTCGACAGGCAGGCGACGCGTTTCGAATCGGACGACCACAAGGCTTCGCCTTCGCGTTGCGCACCGGCGCCGATGTCGTCAGGCGTCAGATCGCACAACACGCGGCCACTCTTCTTCTCGATTAGTTCCGCGCGCACGACTTTCGATCCGCGCAACTCGAACTCGTCGTTGAAGGTTTTGCGGATCGCATAAAGGTCGTTAGGCGAAGACCAATCGACCATCTCACGGTGAAATAAAGCACTGGCCGTCTGCGGAAAATGCCGCCTCAGATAATCGGCAGCGTGCGGCGTGTATCCATCGCCCACGACCATGTTCCGCACCATCATCCGAAACGGCAACGGCTGCGCGACCAGGAATTTCGCGAACTTCTCGTCGCCGAGAATGTGATACACCACTGTCGGAACGCCCGCGATACTTTCCGCCGCCGCACCATCGGCATCGTACGCGAGCGAGAAAAATTGTTTCAGCGCTTTGGCGTCGCCGCGCGCCGCGCGCCGGGTGTCCGCGGCGTAATTGAATCCTCGCCCGCGCGCGAATTGTTCGATCTCCGACGGCCCGGCCGGATCCTTCTCACGCGTCGGCAAATCTTTCTCGGTAAAATGAAGGCGGCCATCGGGATCATCAGGCACCCCGGTCTCCTCCGCCTGAGCCGGCGGCGCGGAGGCCAGCATGATTACGAGAAGGACGATTTCGAATCCAACAAGATCGCGAATCCAACTCTTCATTTCCGACTAGCTTTCAATTCGGTTACGCGATCGCCACGACACACTACATGGTAAATCGCACCCTCGAACTCCACCCGCACTTTCCTCGCCATGGCGATCTTCTCTGAGGCTTGGAAACGGCAAATCCAAGAAAAAAGCACTGACCCCTAGTTTTACATCCCACGCCAAACATTATCCCGATAACGCTGTCTGCAGTGCGGCAAAGTACCAGATCCAACCCCCGATTTGGATCACGAGCGCCAAAGTTTGCACCCGCTTACTGTTGATGAAAATCGCCGCCACGCCCGCCGCGATGGTCATCGGAGCGATAACCATATTCTGCGCCGGCCACTGCGACGCGCCGGCGGCTTGGCCAAGCATGGCATTGGTCACCACTGTGACCACGCCAAGAATTGTGTAGGCGATCAGGTATTTTCGGCCTTCCTCGGAATGAAAGCGCTGCAGGTCGATCTCGCCTTTTTCCGGAATGCGCGGCGAGACGAGACGTGCGTTCAGATAAATGCCCGCCGCCATCGCGAAATAGAACGCGATCGACCCGATGCCCCAGGACCTCACCGCGTGGAGATCCCATAGGCCGATCCACCACGCACAGGTGAAAAGCAGCGCAACCAACATCCAGCCCGCATTGAACCACGAGAGCCGGATGCGCTTGGAGGCGATGATGATCTCGCCCGCGGTCGAGAGCACATGCGTCACCGCCGCCGCGTAGACGAAGGAGAAGAGCACCAGGATGAAATCGAACGCGTGCATTGTCAGCGCACGATTATGCTGAGGTCGCTATGGTTAGACAAGCGTAGCCAGCTAAGTTGCGGCGCGGCAAAGTGTCGATAGTAAGCTCTGAGCCCTTTCCTCAACATCAATTCTCGAACCAAGTAGGGTTCGATATTAGCGAAACACATTGACTTCGGCGTGTTGTGGACTATCTGGGTCTAACGCCCAGCAAGCGAGCATCCGGTTTCTCAACCGGTTCGGCGGCAATAGCAACGACCGTTGTTCGTCGCGGTCTAAACATTGGGCATGGTCCACTCACATACACACGGGGTATTCCTCGTCCTTAGATAGAAAATGAAAAAATTAATGAAAACAAAAACAATTGGTTTGGGCGTGCTGCTTTCAGTCGCGGCAGCCGCAATATGTTTCGCGAGTAACCCGACGTTGGGCACGTGGAAACTGAACGAAAGCAAATCCACTTTCGGCGACGGCGCCGGTAAAAGCACGCTGGTGGTGTGGGAGAAAGTTGGCGACCAGCAAAAATGCACGGTCGACGGGACTGACGCTGACGGTAAGAAAACTCACAGCGAGTGGACCGGAAAGCTGAACGGCAAATTCTATGCGATCACTGGCGATCCGCAGGCCGATCAACGCTCATTCAAGAAGAGTGATAAAAACACCATCGCGATGGTGACTCAGAAAGATGGCAAGACTATTGGTGACGGAACGATCGTCGTGGCCGCAGATGGAAAAACGCGCACGGTGACAAGCACGATGACGAACGCCAAGGGCGTGAAGGTCACGAGCACGTTAGCGTACGATAAGTCGTAACCTGTGATTCGGCGGTAAATGCCTGCGCATTTTCTGCCGACGATAAGTTGAATTAACAACGGCCGAACGTGAAGACGTTCGGCCGTTTTTCTTCATATTGTCGGTTCGAGCACCGAAATCACCGCGCCAGTTGTGACATCCATCTCACGACCGGCTGTGGCGTTGTTCACGAACAAGTGCAAATAGTGAAAACTGACCCTATTAAGTATCAGGCTCCCTAGGGTATTTCGAAAATCTCGACCTGCTTGGCGATGCCCCGGAGTGAGCGCTTCTCCGGAGTCGCAGCGATCCCGTTCGATTGCAACAGCTTCGAGGTTTCGCTGTCAGTAACTACCCGTCTCGTTGCGAAGATGGAGCGTGACGTCGCGAGTCCTTGAACGCGAGATGCGATGTTTACGGTCCGTCCGAAGTAATCCTGTCGATCGTTCAGCGAAACAGCCAGACAAGGTCCCTCGTGGATGCCAATCTTAAGCAGTAACTCGTCCTTCAAGTCCTTCAACGCTTCTCGCATCTTCAGCGCAGCCGTCATCGCTCCGTCTGGTGTCGGGAACGTGGCCATGACGGCGTCGCCGATTGTCTTTACCACGGCGCCGCTTTGGGCCGCCACGATTTCATTCAAGATCCGGAAGTGAGCGCGCACCAAATCGTAGGCAGCCAGATCTCCCACTCGCTCGTAAAGTTCCGTTGACCCTTTGAGATCGGTAAACAGAAAAGTGAGACTGGTAATCTTTAGCCTCTGATCAACGTCCAGCGTATCGGTGCGATAAATATCACGGAACGTTTGGTTGGTCAGAAGACGTTTTGCAGTCAGGAAGGGGCGGCGCTTGTTAATGAAATCGTGAATTTTGTCGCTAACGACCCAGACAGCCGGCAACGTCCGTTTTTTTGAGCGGTTTTCCAAGGTCAGCTTCAGAGGACCAGGACGCATCTGAACGGTTCCCTCCGATGGGTGATCCCTGGTCATAACGAAGGAGAGCGATTGGCTCTTACGCGCAGGCTCGCCCTTCACCTCAAGATGTTGCGACATGTGAAGGACCGGATCGAACATGTCCACCTCTCCTTCAGGCAACTGGAGCGAGAGCACCACCTTTTCGCCAGGTAAAAGCTCGCGGCTGTCGAGAGTCGTTTCCTTAACCCATTGCGCTAACGTCTCGTTATCGGGCAAATCGACACCTGAACTCCAAAAGATCTGTCGGTAGTATTCGATCCACGACAGTGTCCCCGGATCGTGCGCCGCGATTCTCCGCACTCGCGGGCTGATGGTGAACGTGACCTCGACGATTTCGTCTAGCGTCGGTTCATGCCCGATAGCGCAAAGGACGCATCGGTATTCAGATTGTCTTACGGTCTTAAGCGTCGCGCCGGAATCGAGAACGCCGCCGCAAGCGGGGCAAAGGATGTTCCACGACATATCGAAAACGCCGAGTCGCGCGCCGTGCAGAAAAGCCGCAAGCACATCATCCTCATCGAGCCCGTGCCTGGCGGCAAAGGCGAGGGCGTTGATGCGGCACAGCTCGCGGTCCGGCGCGTCGTGGATGAGCTTTTCGATTGCATTTATCGGTTTCAGCTTTGCCGATTGCCGCAAAGCACTGAAGAAATTCTCAGTGTCGGTGGGAAGTTTCATGGACTAACGGATTCGACGACCACAACCAAGGTACCGTGTGGCTAGGAAAACGGAAAGCAAGCGACACATGCGTCAGTCGCCGCTGCGTACACGAACGAGAACAGCACCAGGATGGAATCAAATGCGTGCACCGTCAGGGCGCAATTATGCTGAGGCGGCTGTGGTCAGACAAGCGCAGCCATCCATTACGAGAGCTTGCGACGACATATTTAGGATCAAATCACACATTGAGAAAAAATCGCCCTCATCGTCAGACACAACCCGATTCTTACCCCTTCGCAGCGAGCTTTTTCGTCGGCGAAGCGCCAATGCGTATCAAACTATCCTGCGCAAGACATCGTCGATCGTCGAGTCAAGCGCCCTCAGACTGAAGGGCTTCATGAGCACGGTCGCGTTCACCCGCTTGAAGAAAAACTCGATCGCCGGATTGTTTTGGTGGCCTGTAAAAAAAATGAACCGCTGAGCAGCGGCCGGTCGTATCCGTGTGACCGCCCAGTAAAACATTTCGCCTCCCATCCACGGCATCAACATGTCGCAAATAATGAGATCGAAGACATCCTTTCTGATCTCGAGCAGACCCTCGACGCCGCTCGGGACCGAGGTTACCTGAAAACGGCGGTAGACCAGGTGATCGCGGAGAACCTCCCGGAAATCGTCGCGATCCTCAAGAAGCAAAACCCTTCGGGTCGGCCCGGCCACGTCCGGGGGAACCTCAAGCTCGAGAGTGGTCACCTCCGCGGGATGTGTATAGAAAGTTGGCGGTTGCCGGCGCATAGCCGCAAGCCCATGAGCAGAAAAGGTGCCCCCTCGAGACCATCATCCCGGTAACGCCGTCTGCAGTGCTACGTTTCCCGGTCGATTCTTATTCAGTTTGCTCCCGTGCGTGAGCAATCCATCGCTCGACGCGCTCTTGCAACAGGTCCAGTGGCATCGCTCCGCCGTTCAGGATTTCGTCGTGGAATGACTTGATGTCGAACTTCGGCCCTAGCTGCGCCTTGGCTTCGTCGCGCAATCTACGAATCATGAGCTGCCCCATCTTATAGGCCAGCGCCTGTCCGGGCCAGGCGATGTAGCGGTCCGCCTCGGTTTGTGCGAGGGCGTCGTTCATGTCGTTGGCGTGCATGTAATCGATCACCTTTTCGCGACTCCAGTTCATATCGTGAATGCCAGTATCGACCACCAGTCGCACAGCACGGAATAGCTCGGAGTTCAGCCTGCCATAGTCCGACACTGGATCTTTATAGAAGCCGATCTCCTTACCTAGTTCTTCGGTATAAAGCGCCCAACCCTCGGCGTAAGCGGAGTAAGATCCGTGCAGTCGAAACTTCGGAAGGTCGGGCAATGTCTGGGCAATGCTAATCTGCATGTGATGACCGGGAACGCCTTCGTGATAAGCGACGGATTCGTCCGTGATCAGCGTGCGCTTGGTCGGATCAGCAACCGCAACCACGACGCGTCCGGGCCGTTTTCCGTCCGGTGTGCCCGCAACGTAGTGCGTCGATTCAGCCCGGGCGAAATCCGGGATTGGTTCCACCCTTACAGGCGCCTTCGGCAAAAGGTCGAATAATTCCGGCAGCTTCGGCTCCATCTGGTGGATGTACTTGGAAAAATCATCGACGATCTGCTGCTCGCTGGTCGGCTTCCACTTCGGGTCATTGTTAATCGCCTCGCGGAAGCTGGCGAGATCCTTGTACCCCTGCCCTTGCGCGAGCCTGGTCATCTCCGCCGTAATACGCTTAACTTCCTTCAAACCTATCTCATGCACCTCCGCGGGCGTCACGTTCATGGTCGTCATCATCTTGACCGCTTCGGCATAACGCCGCTTGCCCTCGGATAAACCTTCAATCGAAAGCTGCGCGCGCCCTTTCGGGCCGTAATCGTTACGCAGGAAGTCCGCGAACTTTCTGTAAGCCGGGAAGACCTCGTCGTTCACCGCCTTCGTCATCTCATCGGTCAGCCGTTTCTTGTCCTGCTCCGAAAATTCCTTGGGAAACTTTTTCGACGGGATGAGAAATGGATTCGCGGCGATGATGCCGTCGCATTGGCCGGGCAGCTTCTCGACCACGAGCTTCGGCGGCATCAATCCGTCCTTTAGACCCTGCCGCATCACCTCGGTCGTCTCCTCCAGCACGCGCGGGATCTGGCGTAGCCGGGAAATGTAATCCTGGTAATGCTGCACAGAATCGAAGGGCACTGCCAGCGGCAAGTCGGCCAGCCGGGTGTGAACGCCGTTTTGTTGGTTCACCGGCATCTCATAATTCTTCAGCTCGTAGTTAGTATCCTCCCGCTCGATTTGCCGCTGCATGACGCGATGGCTGAGCAAGTCTTTGTCGTCCATGCCGTCTGTAGAGATCGCTTTCAACCGACGCAGAAACTCGTCGCCCTCCGCATGCTGGCGGGCGATCTCCTTCTGCGAATACTGGCTGAGCAAGTTGTTGTAGCGATAGTCGCCGTACACCGTCGCCCGCTCCGGCGAGTTCTTCAGCCCCGTCTCATAAAACTCGTCGAACAATCTATTTTGTTCCGCCACGCGATCGGCTACCGGCGCCAGCTCCGCGAAGGCCGAGCCGACTAGCGCAAGAACAAAAGCATAAAGAATGGAGCGGCGCGGAAAGCAGCGACATAGACGGAATGGAGCGAGCCGGGGAGCCGCGACATGGATGGACCAGCCGCCGTAACGCAGCGGTAGGCAAGGCCGGGCCTTCAAAGGCCGATTGAGCGGGGGCGAAAGAGTCAAACCAACCAGGTTTGCCGGCGCGAGCGCAGACGTGCGCGAATGATTAACATTTCCCATAGACCAACCTAGCAGAGTGCGTCCGCCCCGCTCGCACGAAGCTGCCAAACTCGGTGAGACGCCTTCAAGCAGCTAAGCATCACCATCGGCCACAACCGTCTCAATTACATTGAGCACAGGATTTCGGGTCTCCGTCCGGTCAGTCCTTGGTTTTGACACTCCGGTTCGCGCAAAGCCCAGCCTAGCTATCCAGCGCGGCAGAGCTCAATCGCCAGAGGAAAGCCGGTCGGAAGTAGCCATTATCAAGAACCGACCCCAAATTCAACGATGGGATAGGTGAACCTATTTCGCCGGTGAACTTGAAACAAAAATTATGATTTGCTCTTTCAGTCGCCGAACAGGCAATCAATCGTGTAGATCGAGGTTTGTGAACGAGATGTGGCGTTTAGACGACGAAGCGATCCGACAGGCGATGCGATGAGCGGTGCGTTATCGATGGCCGGTGATCCGGTCGGGCTGCCGGGGCTTCTCGCGCTGGGAGTTGGTTTCTTCGCCTTCCTTGCCACGCTCATCGTCGCGCAACGTGAGCGCGCCTCTGCTGAAGGAGAGGCAACTGCTCGCCGTTCGCGCGCTTCGATCGTCGGCGTGGCGATCCAGGGGTTGGCAATTGGCTTCACCAGCATTGGCATCCAGCGCGCCACGCTCGATCCGCTCAGCGCAAAGGCGTTGGTTGAGGCGGCAGCGGTCGCTCTCTTGATGGCTGCGACCGTATGGTTGTTCGCATGGGCGTCGCGGACGATGGGACGAAACTGGAGTATCGTTGCCCGCACGCGAGGCGACCACGCGCTCGTGACCGCGGGGCCCTTCGCCTGGATTCGCCATCCGATCTACACCGCCATGTTCCTCATGATGATCGCGCTGGCAATCGGGCTCGGGCATGTGGCCCGTCTCTTGATCGCGGTGCCACTCTACGCGCTGGGCACGGCCATTCGGGTACGGATCGAGGAACGCCTCCTCCGCACCGCCTTCAGCACTGCCTACGAGGAATATGCAAACCGGGTGAAGCGATTCATTCCCGGAGTGCTCTGAGAGGCTGCTCGGACGAGGAGATGCTCGCCCTCCGCAGCGCATCCAGGAGAGGGGCCTCGCCGGCAAATCGATCGAGACCCTCATCGACCACATCGCCGCCGTCGTTGCCTTTTACGGTTGAGTTTCGAGTCTGAGCAAAGCCGCCTTGTCAGGGCACGTCCGAAGCGCCGGCTACCTGACCGAGATTGTTGACCGCTCGGCCGATGCTATTGGTTCCGCCGGGAAGTGTCCCGAGGTCGATTGGCACGCTCGTAGCGCTATTCCAGACAACAGCGTGAAGCGCTTCACTCGCGTTACTGGCTTCACCCGTAAACACTCCGCTCCTATTAATCCCAAAGCCGGCGCTGTGCTGGCCTCCCAGCGTCTGGAGAAGGATCTGTCCCAGTGGCTCGGGCTCCAGTAAAAACCCTCCCATTGGCCACCGGAGTCAATCCCGACGCCGACAACCTGGTCGTGATCGTTGATGGCCTCACCTGCTGTGTAATTATCGCCAGCGATAGATGCAATTTGAACCATTCCGCCGACCTTCTGCCAGAGGAAGGCGACGAAGGCGGCCATCGGCGCCATTAGCAGTGCCCGTAATATGGGTGTGATTGTTGATGGCGTTGCCGACACTTTCAGAGTTCCACCGCTAACTGGCTAATGAGAGATCGGATTCGTCATGCCCGGAGACCAGAGAAAGGCGTGGACGCTGGGTTGGCCGTAGATCTGTCCAGTGACCTGACTCTTGTTGTTGATGCCAAAGGCAAAGTCGTAATTAAGGATGCGACCGATAAGGCTGAATCCACCGCCGGGCGACCAGTAGAACGGTGTCTGGGATCCGTTAAACGAATAGTCATTATCGCCCACCACGTCCCCGGAGGCGTTAATCGCCCAGGCTCGGCTACCCGCCCCGCCATCTGTCCCGAGGTCGACCATGCCAGTGGCCGTCGACCAGATGAAGGCGTGGACGGTGACGTTATCGGCGAGGTATGAATAGCCAACGACCTGGCCGCTATCGTTGATGCCAAGTCGCGACGCTGGTGTTACCTCCGAGCGTCCCGAGATCCGTCATCCCGGTGCCGCTGTCCCAGATGAAGGCGTGTTGATTTTGCGCCATCGCGCCCGAAGCGAAGCTCAGGGTGAGGCAGGTGAGAAGTGCCAGTTTCAAGTTTTTCATTTCTTAGCTTTCTTTTGCCCGGGAGAATTGCCTGCAACTGCAGGTCTGAAAGTGGGAGGGAGCTCCCGGGATAAAGCTTCCGCGCCAGGTCCAGATCTCGTGTTCAACACTACTCTACGGGAGCAGCGAAACGAAGTTTGAAGAAATTCTGGAAATCTTTTGTCCGACTCTGGTCACTCGCAAACCGCTCCAGAATCAAAATGGCTAGCGGTTGGCTGCCGTCCCTCCGCGCGAAATGCGACTGATTGCCGGGAGATTATTTGTCGAGGTGATCGGTCGAGCGGATGAACGCGGCCGCGTCATCGTGGAGGCTTTTGAGCGAATCCTGATGGGCGTAGACCATGTGACCCGACTGATAGTAGTGGTATTCGATGTGGTCCTGGAGCCGGTCTGGAATAGGCAGGTGATGCATTTCGTACCAACCTTCGTAAAACGGCGTGGCCAGATCGAAATAACCGCCGGCCAGAAAGATTCTAAGATCCGGATCGTATTTCATGGCGCTGGCTAAATCCGGCATGGTGTTGGTCGCCTGCTGCAGCGGCCGGTCCGCGCCCGGCGGCTGGTGCTTGAAATCCCAGCTCTTCCACAACTCGATTTCGGGCAGATAAGTTTTGTCCTGACCGTAGTGCAAAGACTTTCTCACGTAGTCGTTGAAAGCGGAGACATAGGCGGAGCTGATGGCGGCGGACTGCGGATCGTATTCGGCCTCCTTGCTCAGCGGGTCCATGGTCGGGCCCGAGAAGCGCGTGTCGAGCCGGCCGGTGGTGGTGTCCGTATCGTCCTGGAGGTTCTTATCGAATTCGCCGCCGTCGATGCGCAAGTTGGCCTTCAGAATGTAGCTGACGGGCAGGCCGGTGTAGCCATGCAGCTTTTCCGCGATGGCCTGGCGTTCGGCTTTCGGCAGGGTCGCTCCCTCCGCCAGTGCGTGCGCGTAATCCTTCGTCGCGAAATCCTCCACTTCCTTGAGGAAAGGTTCCAGCGCGGCGGGAGAATTCGGTCCGGGCAACTTGTGATGATACCAGGCGGTGGCTGCGTAGGTCGGCAGCGCCACGACGTAGGGCGCCTCGATTCCGGGATTGTTTTCCGGTTCGTCCACACTCAGGTCGAAGTTAAGAATCTGCGAGAGCAGCATGACGCCGTTCAAATCGAGGTTGTATTCCTGTTCGAGCAGGTTCGCCAGCACGGCGGAGCGCGGCGTGCCATAGCTTTCACCGAAGAGATACTTGGGCGAGTTCCAGCGCCCATATTTGCTGAGATACGCGACGATGAATTCCGCGAACGCGTGCGCGTCCTGGTCTACGCCGTAAAAGTCTTTTTTCCTTGTCTTTCCCGGCGATGCGACTGAAGCCGGTGCCGGGAGCGTCGACAAAGACCAGATCGCTGGCGTCCAACAAACTGAAATCGTTGTTAACGACTTGATACGGCGCGGCCGGCGTATGCGCGTCGTCCGCCGTGACGACCCGCCGGGGTCCAAACGCGCCCATGTGCAGCCAGACGCTCGAAGAGCCGGGCCCGCCGTTGAAGAGAAACGTGATGGGCCGTTTGTCCGCTTCCGCATTCTGCTTGGTATAGGCCACGTAGAACATCGACGCTTCAGCCGTCGGATTCTTGGACTCCTCGTCATCCTTAGACTCGTCTTCGCTCTCCTTGCTTTTCTGGTCTTCAGTCGAGGCTGCGTCATCCCAGCCTTTGGGATGGACGACGAGTGTCCCGGCCACGGCCTGATAATCGATGCGACCGCCTTCGACGGTTACGCTGCCTGTGCTGTTGCTGGATTCGGGTTTGAAGTGGGCGGCGGGCGTGGAGTTGGGCTTGGGCGTGGGGGTAACCGTAGCGTTCGCCCTGGCCTCGGAATCCTTTTGGGAAGCCGCTTTGACCGGGAGGGCGAGGGTTGCGGTTGCCAGAAGGAGGCTGCAGGCGAAACCGCGCAGATGTTTCCGGAAAAGAATTCGCCTTTTAGATGCTGCGCGATTGTTTGGGGAAGGTCTTTTTATCACGATGAACGTTGCCGAATCTGGTCGGGAACGGAGTTTCGAGCAAACACTGTTTTCGGCCTCGGACGCTTCAGACGTGCTACCGAACCAGGGATGTCGGCCCCGGTAGAATTTGAAGTCCTGGAATGGGGCCGCACCCAGGCACGCACGCGCACCCGGCGAGCGATGGCGACGGCCAATCTGTGGTAACGCAACCCTTCCCTGGTTTTGAGATCGTTTCTTCGTTCATCCCACTCTCTCCACCTGCTTCACCAGTCCCCTTTTCCACCCGTCTAGTGATACTTCTGGCAAACCGATTCGTTGCCGTAGAAGTCCGTCCACTGGCCGCTATCGTGCCAGTATTTCACCACGCCTTTAAGCTGCATGAGTGCCCAGAATTGCGGAGTTTCGCGCAACGGCGCCCACTGCACCCGCATAAGGGTAAAGAGACTGCCGCCCCCAGACGGGCCTCACTGATCAAGCAGCTTCGCCGCAGCGTCCCGACGCTGGGTATCCGCAGGCGAACCGACGGCGGTGTCGACGAACTCTTTTCCCGTCTTGAGAGCGGCAAGGATTTCCTCCGTGGGCACTGGCGGACCATGACCTGCCATCCACACAGAGGTTTTGGCACCGCCCAACCTGCGGCACCTCGCGGTAACAAATGTCGAATGGATAGGCACCATCTTTGACGCCGTTTCCGGGAAATTCTTTGTGTAAAGCGTGCTTGACATATGTAAAGCATGCTTTACTATAGCTCTAAATGAATATCACTACAACAAACCCGAATCCAGATCAAAGCCACGCGCGCTTGTCCGTTTGTCATCGCACCGTCGCCGGAATCCTCTGGCTGGCGGCGGCGACGCTCACTTACCTCATCTCGCTCTGGCTGCTGAAACATCATCCCGACTGGTCGCCGGCGGTCCGCGTCGCCATCACGTTGGTTCCGTTGCTGCCGGGCATCCTCTATCTGCGCACTTTGCTCAAATCGTTCTGGCAGATGGACGAGCTGCAGCGTCGAATTCAAGTCGAAGGGTTCGGTTTTGCCTTGGTCGGGACCCTCGTCGTGCTGACCGCAGTGAACATATTCAAGGCGGAGGGGATAGCGCTGCTGAATTACCCGCAGGGTCTTGGCATTGGCGGAGTTTACCTGACCATGTTCATCCTCTGGAGCGTCGGCGTTTCCATCTCGACCTTTCGCTACCGGTGAGAAATCATCTACGCGAACTCCGCGCCACGCGGGAATGGTCGCAGAACGACGTCGCCGATAAACTCCGCGTCTCGCGGCAGACCATCAATGCGATCGAGACCGAGAAATACGATCCCAGCCTGCCCCTCGCCTTCAAGATCGCCCGGCTCTTCAAGATCCCAATCGAGGAAATCTTCTCCGATAAATGATCGGCCCGGCGGCGACGAGGACGCTATCCTTTCCGGCCCGTTCGAGGGCTTGTCCGCCGTACTGTTCAGCGGGTATCGTCGCCAACATGACAGCTTCCACCGTGGCCCAATACCTCGCCGCACTCCCCGCGGATCGCCGCGCCGCGCTCAGCGCCGTGCGCAAGGTGATCAATGAGAACCTGCCGGACGGATATGAGGAGGGCATGCAGTTCGGGATGATCGGCTGGTACGTCCCGCTGTCCCTGTATCCGGCGGGCTATGGCGAGAATCCCAAAGTGCCGCTGTCATTTGTTGCGCTCGCATCGCAGAAGTCGGGCATGGTGCTGCATTTCCTGTGCTTCTACGGTCATCCCACTCTCTCAACCTGGTTCACCAGCGAATACAAGAAGAGCGGCAAGAAGCTCGACATGGGTAAAGGTTGCGTCCGCTTCAAAAAGTTGGAGGACCTGGCTCTCGACGTGGTCGGCCGCACCGTTGCGCGCGTGTCCGTGGAGGAGCACATGGCCAATTACCGGGCGGCGAGGGCGCGCAAGGTGAAGTAATAAGGAAGAATGCAGAAGGAAGCCGTAACGGATGCGAAGCAACGGCCGGGCTTTCAACAGGATCTGCGCGATCGGACGAAGGCTTTCGCGCTTCGGATAGTGCGCATGTTTTCCGCGCTCCCGAAGACGACCGAGGCGCAGGTGCTTGGGAATCATTTCTCTCGTGATGGATACCATGTGCTGTCATGATAAGTATCTTTGCCGCGTTGATAGGTCCCAAAGCCGCGTTGTTCATTTTCGTGCGGCGCTTTTTCTCAGATAGATCACTCGTGTTAACCATCTTTGCGTCCTTTTGTTGTTAGTCTACGCCCAGATGCCACCAATTCTGAAACTGACGCGGCACAGATTGTTTTGCAACAAGAGTCTGGTGGCAGGCCCGCCGCTTGGCAAACTAAGAAGCAAGAATGCAAAAGGAAGAAGATCTCTTCGAGTTTGAGACTTAGACGTGGCGACGCACACTCCTCTAATCCAACAGCGATGCGCGTCCAGTGTAACCTCGGATCGCTCCATGCGTTCGCTCCTCTCGCTTGCAAACAGCAGCTGGTGCCGGAAAGGCGGCCACTCTCTCCGGCTTGTCCTGATCCAACCGAGGACGTGACAGTGGCGGTGCGGCGATTGCCTGCAATTAGTTTGCGCCCCGAAAGAGCAAGTCGTATAAGATGGTATCGCAGCCGGCAAAAGATAGAGTAAATCTAGCCATGACCACGTCAGGCACCTCGACCGAACTTCGTTTTGAACCGCCAGGGCCAGGATCGTGGGAGCAAGACCCCGTGCACTTCCCGCGTCCGATGACGCGCTACTTCCAGGAGACGCATCCTTCGCCTTGCAAGAAGGGCACCAACGACTTCGCCCGCTTCTATGGGTTGCTCATCGACGGTATCCAGTACGGCTACGTGAACGGCTTCGGCTACAACCAGGTGCTCCCGGCTCCTGAGGCCGAAATCCCCGAGCGCTTTCAACGCGCTGAACAAGTGTTCGCGAAAAAGCTCTGGCGAGAGCAGCTTCGCGACTGGGACCAGAATTGTAAACCGTCCGCGATTGCCACCCACCGGGAATTGCAGGCCGTTAATCCAGACGCCCTCTCCGATGCGGAGCTGGTCGCCTATCTGACGCGGTGTCGCGACCATCATGCAGCCATGATCGCCCAGCACATGCGCTTCACCGCCGGTGCGCTGCTCCCTACCGGGGACTTCCTTGCACACGTTGGGGACTGGACGGGCCTGCCGCAGTCCGAGCTGCTGGGCTTGATGCGTGGTTCGGCAGAGGTCTCCGCGGGTGGCTCCGACGAGATGGAGCGCTTGAAGCGGGCGTTCGCCCAGGACCCCGCGGCTCGCGAGGTCCTCGCCTCCGACGGCGACCCCGCACAGGTATTCGCGAGCCTGCGTTCTCTCGGGAGCGAAGCAGGCGCGGCGCTCTCCGGCTACCTCGACCTGGTGGGCAACCGCCTCATCGACGGTTTCGACATCGCCGAGCCCTCGGCGCTCGAAATGCCGGATGCACTCCTCAGGGCCATTCGCATCGCCCTTGCTGGTGAAACCCAAGCCGCCTCGGACGTAGATGCCCGTATTGCGTCAGTCCGCGCAAAGGTCCCCGCGGCGCACCAAGCCGAGTTTGACGAACTGCTCGGCGAGGCCCGCCTCATGTACCGCCTCCGCGACGAGCGCGGCGTTTACAGCGACATCTGGGCCTCGGGACTCATGAGGCGCGCCGCTCTTGCGGCTGGCCGTCGTGTCGCGACTCGCGGCCGTATCGACGCCTCTCAGCACATGCTGGAGGCCACTCTAGATGAGATGTCCGCGCTCGTTGCCGGCACCGGTGGCCCATCGAATGACGAACTGGCCAAGCGCGCCGACTACCGAACGACCCACACCGCCAAAGACGCGCCGCCTTTCCTTGGCACGCCCAAGCCGCCGCCGCTTGATCTCGCGGCGCTGCCTCCACCGGTTGGCCGCGTCATGCGCGCAATCTTCATAGCCATTGGCCACCTCTTCGGGAGCTCCGAGGCACAGCACGAGGAAAAGGTCCTTTACGGTCTCGCGGCGAGCAAGGGCGTCTACGAAGGGCCTGCGCGCCGCGTCTCCGGGCCCTCCGAGTTCGGCCGAATCGCAAAGGGCGATGTGCTTGTAACCGAGTCCACGACCGAAGCCTTCAACATCCTCCTCCCGCTGCTTGGCGGGATCGTCACCGACAACGGCGGCCTCCTTTCGCATGCGGCGATCGTTTCGCGAGAGTATGGCATTCCCGGTGTCGTCGGGACCCGTGAGGCTACCGAACGCATCGCCGACGGAGTCCTTGTCCGTGTCGACGGGGATGCCGGCGAAGTACGGTTGGTCGGATGAAAAAGGTCGTCCCTTTTAAGAAGGCTCGCGAGATATCGCTCTATGGGTCGAAGGCTGTGGGGCTCGGCGATGCTACGCGCCAGGGCCTTCCGGTCCCACCCGGTGTGGCGTTGTCGGGTGACTTGGTCGAGGCCGTTGCCTCGGGGGACGAGAAGGCCATTGAAAAGGTGGCGTGCGCCATCGCGGTGTTGCCGTCCCCGTTTGCCGTGCGTTCGTCCGCCGTCGACGAAGACGGCGCGGCAGCTAGCTTCGCCGGTCAGCACCTTACCGTGCTCAACGTCCATTCTGCGGCAGATGTCCCAGGCGCCGTCCGCGAGGTCTGGTGGTCTGCAAACTCGGACTCGGCCATTACGTACCGCCAACGTGTTGGACGCTTTACTCGACCGAGCGTTGGCGTCGTCGTCCAGACGCTTCTCAATCCCACGTGCGCCGGGGTCATGTTTACCGAGAACCCGGTTACTGGCGCCGATGAACGTCTGATCGAAGCGACCTGGGGCCTTGGTGAAGCGGTGGTTGCCGGCCTCGTCGTCCCGGACCACTTCCGCCTTGACCGCTCCGGTCAGGTGCTGGAGCGCAAGGCCGGGCGCAAACGCATCGCGATCCGCTCGCTCCCAAACGGGGGCACGTTCGAGGAGCCGGTGGCACCCGCGCAAGTGAACCAGCTCTGCCTCGACGATGCCCAGCTCGCGGCCCTGGCCGAGCTCGCCCTGCAGTGTGAGAAGGTCTATGGCCCACGGCGAGACATCGAATGGGCGTTCCAGGATGGGACGCTCAACCTCCTCCAATGTCGCGCCGTTACTACCGGGAAGGCACGCAGCGAGGCAGCACCGCCCGGCCCGCCTCCGCGTGATCCCGTGGCGGCTCTTCGGCGCGTTCAGCTCTTCACCGATATGGACCGGAGGCAGTCCGAACAAATCGCCCGTCTGCTCAAGCTGCGCCCCTTTGCGAAGGGCGAAATCGTCATCATGGAAGGCTCCGGGGGCGCCGCCTTCTTCCTGATCGACTCCGGGGAGGCTGCAGTCTCGAGCAAGGGCGTCCACGTCGCCACCCTCGGCCCGGGCGACTACTTCGGTGAGATCGCCCTGATTGACGGCGGTCCCCGCTCGGCCACGGTGACCGCTGCGACCGACCTGGTTTGCTACGGGCTCACTTTCTGGGAGTTTCGCCCGCTGATCGAAAGGAACGGCGCTATCGCATGGAAGCTCCTGCAGGCGCTGGCTAAGCGGTTACGCGCCGCCGACGCGATCTGAAAAGTAGGAAAAGACCTATAGCGGCGGCTGATTAGCTACCGCGAGACAAGCTGATGGGGAAGCAGTTGCTCCGGTCCGGAACTTCAATCGGCGCTAATTATCGAGAAGCGTTCCGCGCGCGGAGCAAAGCTGATGTTCGAGTGACGTTTTGTTAGCGGCGGGAGTATGCGTCCATATCAATCGTAAGAAACGATATAGATCGCATGAAAAGAACGATACTCGGTTTGCTCGTTCTCGGCATCGCTTTAGTTCCCTTCGCTTCTCGCGCGATGCCTCTCGTGCGGCGCGTCAGCCAGAGTAACTTGGCGCAGGGCAACGTTAATGGCGGCGGAGACGGCGTCTTCATAGGCGGCACTTACGCCTACGTCGTCGAGGGGAGCGGCACTACCAACGCCTTCCAGATATTCGATATATCCGACCTTAAAGCTCCGGTCCTGATCGGCCAAAGCAACCTGGCCAACGGCGGCAACGGGGTCTCGACCGACGACATATGGGTTAAGCACGGCTTCGCTTATATCGTCGAGGGAGGCGGCACGGTTAATGCCCTCCAAATATTCAACGTCACTAACCCGGCCGCGCCAGTGCTGGTCGGCCAGGCCAACCTGACCAATAACGCCGGCGACCGCCTATTCGTCCAAGGCAAGTACGCTTACATTGTCGAGGGCGGCAGCTACACCAGTAGCTTCGAGATATTCAACGTGTCGAACCCGGCGGCGCCGGTGCGCGTAAGTCAGAGCAATCTCACGGCGTTCGACCAGGCGTCTATCTACGTCCAGGGCAACTACGCCTACATCGCTATCGGCGGAGCTGCGAGCAAAGGCTTCGACGTCTTCGACGTCTCGAACCCGGCGGCGCCGATCCTTAAGAGCGCGACCGACCTGAATTACGGGGTCCCGGACGATGGCATATTCGTCTCAGGCAACTACGCCTACATCGCTGAAGGCGCGGGAACGACCAACGCGTTCCAAATCTTCGATGTCTCCAACCCATCGGCCCCGGTTTTGGCAGGCCAGGCCGACCTTGCCAACGCGGGCACCATTGACACGGGCGGCGGCGACGCTATTTGGGTCAGGAACGGCTTCGCTTACATAGTGGAGGGCGCGGGAACGACCAACGCGTTCGAGATATTCGACGTCTCG
Organism: uncultured Verrucomicrobiae bacterium; assembly: GCA_963821915.1. GTDB lineage: Bacteria > Verrucomicrobiota > Verrucomicrobiia > Chthoniobacterales > UBA10450 > Palsa-1392. The sequence goes on along the minus strand of CAWGFS010000007.1, from coordinate 290,329 downwards.
AACCCGGCCACTCCTTTACGAGTAAGCCAGAGCCCGCTGGCCCATAGCGGCCAGCCGGACGACATCTTCGTCGTGGGCAACTACGCTTTCATCGTTGAAGGCGGCGGCACCACGAACGCTTTCGAGATATTCAACATTTCAAGGGTCGCTGCCGCCCCATAATCTCCAAGCTAAAGTTGCACTAGGTCCGCGGTGAAGAAGGCGAAACCCGCGTAAAGCTGCGCCACGCGGCCTAGCGACACTGCCCCGTAAAGCTGCGCCACGCGGCCTAGCGGCAGTGGCGACTGCCTTCAGCGATCATTCGTTAGGCCGACTTGATGTTCCGATTTATCCCGAAGAATTTGTCGGGATAACCCGGCCATATTACGGGCACCGACTCGCGATGCCCGGTGTGCGACAGAAAACGCAGCTTGTCCGCTGCAACCAAAACGATAAACTGGCTCCAAGATGAAACGTACCGGATTCTTTGACCGTGTTGTCTTGAGTAGGATTCTTGCCATCGCCATGATCGCCGTGACTGGCGAACAGGCCGTTTCGCAAGTTGCGAACCCGCCTGGCTCCGTCGCAGCGAACGGCGAAGCTACGCCTAACGACCTTCGGGCTCCCGTTCGGGAGACGCCGGAACAGCTGGTCGCCGCCGTCCAGCATAGCGCCCTCTGGAAGCACATGACCCGCTTCCAGGCCATCGCAGATAATAATCCCGGCCAGGACGGCCACGGCAATCGCGATACTGGCACCTCCGGCTACAGGGCGTCAGTGGACTACGTCGCGAAGCTGATGAGGCGGGCCGGTTATAACGTTACCATCCAAACTTATTCCTTTCGCACACCTCACGTCGTGGGTGTCCCCACGCTTAGTCTGGCCGGTCGGGATTATCCTGTGGAAAAAGACTGGGTGATGGCAAGGCTCTCCGGCGGCGCAGACGTCACGGCCCGCGTGCGACCGGTGACCGGTCCTGGAACGGGTTGTTCAGCCGAAGAATTTGCGAATTTCCGACGCGGAGATATCGCCTTCCTGCGCCACGGCGATTGCGGCTACGACGCGCAGGTTGCGAATGCGGAACAGGCCGGCGCATCCGCTGTCATTCTCTACGACCTACCGTCCCAACCGGAGGCTCGCAGCAAAGAAGACCGCGCGATCGAGGGCCGCGGGATGCAACGCCCGCGTCTGCTACCACCAGGCAAAGATTCCGGTCGTCGCCGTCGCCTCTTCCGCACTCGCGGCCGACCTTCTCGGGCGGAACGCCGCGGGCGAATCCGCCGTTGCACATCTCCAGATCCGCATGCAGACCACAAGTGGAACGGACTACAACCTGATTGCCGACTCTCCCTTCGGCGATCCCAATCATGTGGTGGTGGTGGATGCTCACCTGGATTCCATCTTCGGTCCCGGAATGCTTGATAACGCCTCCGGGTCTGCCACCATTTTGGAAATCGCGTTGCAGATGTCGGGAACGCCCACCCTTAATCAGTTGCGCTACATCTGGTTTGGCGGTGAAGAACTCGGTCTCCTGGGATCAGCTTACTACACCAATAACCTTACTCAGGAAGAGCGGGATCTGATCGACTTCGACATCGACGCGGATGTCACGGCGACTCCGAACTATGACTATGAGATTGCCGACCCGGCGTTTGCTTATAACGTCCACCAATTCCCGCCCAACGTGGTCCCAGACTCTCAGATAGGTAACCAATTCTACGCGGATTTTTTTGCTTCCGTCGGTGTGCCCTCGCTGCCGGCGCCATTTGGAAATTTTGGCACCGACTCCAATTCATTCGCTTTGATTGGCATTCCCAACACCGGCATTCTGACGCGCCAGGACTGCTGCAAGGGATCGGACGAAGTAGCTCTCTGGGGGGGATATCTCGGCAACTACGAAGGTAACATCCCCAGCTTCGATGGCGGCTGCGTGGACCGGCCCAACCTCTGGTGCGATGACCTTTCCAATAACGACCCGGCGGTGCTTGCCCTTGCCAGCTAAGGCCACAGCCTACGTTACCTTCCAGCTCGCCAACCATACCTTCGCGGCCGGAAAGTGACCGGCGAGAATTTTCTCTAAGGATGCGCCACGCTACATCGGCTTCTCACCTCAGGTCGCGCTCCTCGCTCCGTTCGCGACCCGTCACGACTTTTTTGGAGAAACGCGGGATCCCGGTACCGCGCCCGCGCCCGAAGCCTTCCTTTGGTGGATCAAGGCTTCTCGAAGGGCGCTCTCCTCAGAGTGAGGGCCGGGTTCCGGTCGAAAAAGTTTGCCGGTTTTAGCTCAAAGGAGAGTTTCTCACGCGGCAAAACAGGGTAATCCTCCGCCACGGGAACGTGATGGAAGGAAAGGGTGTGCCACAACACGATGTCGGTCTTCTCAATGGATTCGTCATTCTTGATATATTGGGGCAATCCGGGTTCTCCTGGATTTTGATTTGGAGTGTCTCCCGAGGCGTATCGTTGCTCAGGATTATAGGCTGTGACCCAAAGGTCATGGCCGATAAAGCCGGCGCGCTGGTAATCCTCCTGGTCCAATAACGGTTCGCCGTGCGCGTGATTTTCCAGCACGTAGCTGACGGGGTAACCGCGCGCGTTCTTTTTCTCCGGATTAAAAACGCGCCAAATCTCTCCTTCGTCGAGCTGGCCCTGTTTTTCCTTTTGCAGGACCTTATCATCGGCGATCCAGACGCTCTTGCGCGGACTCCCCTGAGCTTTAATCACCTTTAAGCCTCCCAGAGCGAAGCTGTTTTGGCGCCCGTCAATATCCAGATCGAGGCGGAAGTTGAAATGGTGGCTGTGATTAATGGCCGAAAGATTGGGAGCGACGAGAGTGCCGTACGCGGTGTCGGCGGCAGCGGTCGGGTCGGAAAGCGTGCTGCTGCGCACGCCTTTGGCCACGTCGATACCGGTAAGGGAAACGTCCACGCGGATGGCGCCAGCCTGGGTGAACACCCAGTCGATCATGTAATCGTAATTGCCGGCCTGGGCAATCATTCGGACGACCAGTTCGACTTCGGCACGGCCTTCATAGAGCGGACCCTCGCTGGCAAACTGCTCATAATGACGCCAGACGGGATTCCCCGTGACGCGTTCGAAAATGCCAACCACGTTTTCCAGCTCGAGCGGCACCACGGGAATATCGGGATCGGGAATCGCCGCCGAGATCGTGGCATTCATCAGCACCGCGTTTTCCGGCACATCGAGGCCGCGGGCCAGGGGCGAGGAAAGTGCCCCGAGGCCAAACTCGCCCTCATCCATAAAGGTGCGATAAAACCAATTCTGATCGGGATCCTGATAGGGAACGAATACCTCCGCGAGGGCGCCCTGATAAAGCACCGAGCGACCATCGAAACTGGCCAGGGAAATGATGGTTCCGGCGCGGCGCTCGAAACGCAGATGGAAACGCCAGTTCCGCCACTGGACGAGGTTTCCGTTGATCGAAAAATTCAGACCCTGCGGCTGCGTAATTCGAATTGGTTTCATCTCCGGCTGCAATCCGTAACGAGCGGCGACGGTCGCTTCATCGAAGTTATGATTGTCGGAGGGCAAGGGAACGAATCCGGAATCAAGCACCTGGATGACCGTTTGCTCATCCAGATCGACAATGGCCTGCACTCCCTCGATCGGCCGCGCGTAAAGGTTAATCCCGGCGCCTTCGAGATAATACATCTGCGCCTTGACGATGCGGCGCTTTTCCTCGGGCAATCCGAAGGAACCGGAGGTCAGCGGTGTGACAAGGACTTTCGCCAGTTCCTCGGGAGTATCGATGCCGCGCCTGGCGAGCGCGGCCTTGAAGTCCGCGTTTTCGACCAGAAAGCCGAAGTCCACTAGCTCGCTAATCGTCAGGCCGAGCTGGCCTTGAGAAATTGGAATTTCAACCGGCGGTGAAAACGTTTCCTGGGAAAGATTCACAATGCTCCGAAAGCTTTTCTTGTTCTGACGGAAGTCGACTGTCGCGCGGCGCTCGATGGGATCGCCAGCATGAAAGCCGAGGACTGCGTCTTTGCGGGGCTCTCGCAGTTCAACACTTTGAAACGTCGCTCCTGGCTCGGCCGCCCCGCCATCCAGGAGAATCTGAGCCGCGCTAACGATCTCTGTCGCATCCAGCGGATCGAGCGGGTGATTTGCCCCTCGCACAGAGCTACAGACCACTGTGATGGCCAGGATAACTGCCGCACGATGGAAAAGAAACGGGACGAACTTGGTGGCGGTGACGATGCGGGAATTGCTAGGTGTGTTCATAGCTTTTTACCTTTCAGTTGACGATCTCTGTCTGTCTCCCACGGCGAATTCTCGACGCCGTAATCCGGCTCGTCGAACAACGGACGTTATCTGTCGGGAAGCCGCCACACAACGCAAATCCATCGGGCGCCGCCCTCCCTGCCTTGGGCGGTATCCGTTCGTTTCTACGGGCTCAACATGCGTTGCCAGGCGCAGATGCCGCGATTCTAGGATTGACCCCGATTCACCCCCGCGGTCTCATGCTCGGCGAACGTGCAAAAGCAAGCCCTACGATCCATTCGTCGGGGTGATGAGTTGCGATGCCTTCCATATCAGATTTAACGGCTAAAGAAAAACACCTCCGAAGACTTCTATAACGGCGCTGAATGCGCCGCTTCTCGCCTGCGGTCGAGAGCACATGCGTCACCGCCGCCGCGTAGCACCAGGGTGAAATCGAGCTGGCGCCCACTCGTCGGGCTGGCTTTTGGCACGCGTTCGAGCGGGCGTTGGAAGCGCTACGCGAGGGAAGGCGACGCGGAGTTCAACCTGGTACGGCGCGGCTGGTGTCTGGGCGACGAAACTTTTCGGCAGGAATTGCCGGCGCAAATACGCGAGACGTCGGGGAAGAGCGGGCGCAGACAGCGGAAGCGATGGCGGAACAAATCATAGCGGCGGAATTGAAACGGCGGGGATGGAACGAGGCTGCTCTCAGGACGAGACCATGGGGATCGGGCAAAAGTGGCGTCAGCGGCCGGTTGCGGGCGGAGACTACGATGACGCTGGGTTGGATCGCAGAACGCCTGGGGATGGGGAGTCGGTCTACCTGAATCACTTGCTCTATCGCCAGAGGAAATCCCGCCGGAAGTAGCCATTATCAAGAACCGACCCTAAGATGAGTCTTCGAGCGATTTAACCAACAACTATTAATACTCGGAACTGACCCCTATTTCTCTGTTTCATAAGAATGCCTTTGATCCGCCATTTCATCATTTCCTTTCGGTATTGGGCCCGTATTGGTTGGCTCTTTCTTCACCTTCTCCTGGTTGCGCTCGTTTGCACACGTGAAACGGTCTGGCTCGTTGGGAAACAGCTGACCATTCTGCCCGGAGTTACGCCGCATTTCCGGAAGGATGTTGAGAACGGGCAGAGGACACTGAACGGCGACAACCCGGCAGCCGACAACGTCCTCCGCCCACTCGTTAACACTTACACGAACATCGCTGGAATCGAAGTTGGCTACGGTTACTTCGCTCCAAATGTATCCGAAACCCATGCTTTAGTCTTTGAACTTCGGTACCACGATGAACATCTCGAGTACGAGGTGCCTTTGGTCGCTAGTCATGAAGGAGAATTGCGTCTGACCGGTCTGATCGAACAGATCGGACGAACAGACTCTGACCCGTGGCGGAATGAATTGATCCGCCGCCTGGCGCGTTCAACCTGGCAAAGGCACCCGGAAGCAATTTCGATTCGTGGTTTCTTTGGCTCGGTTACGCCACCGACCGTTACTGCGTATAAGTCTGGCAAGAACGAACGTATCTTTACTTGCCGATATGTCTATGACTTCACGCTGGCGTTGCGCAAGGAAGGAGGGGCGCAGTGAGCATAGGCAAAAACACATGCGAATTTTTTTTCCGATCTGACACTGGTCGCTGGCTCTCGTTTCTGCGCATTGGACTGGGACTACAAGTCCTGTTTAGTGTCCTGTTCCTGCGAGCGGATTGGCGCCTGGTCTTTGGCGGGGGACATAGTGGTTTGCTTGGACGGGAGGTCGGCGATGCGATGACCGTTGTTCAAAGTCCTTTCATTCCGAACCTGGATTGGATCGTTTCCCTTCTATCAAAGGCAGGCGTGAATGAAAACGCTGCGCTCGCGCTGGTCTGGTGGTCTTTTTTAGCCCTGGGAGGGCTAATGTTACTTGGGTTATTTTGTCGCCCGGTAGCGGTGACGGCCTGGTTCCTGCAACTGGCGTGCGCCAAGAGTGGCGGCCTCCTCTCCTACGGCGCTGATAATATGACTACGATCGGGCTTTTCTATCTCATGATCGCACCGTTTCCTGATCCATGGTCTGTCGATAGAGTCCTTGTGCGGCGACCCGCCAGCGACACGCACTTACTCGGCTTTCACCGAAGGGTCCTGCAACTGCACTTATGTTTGATTTACTTCTTCGGTGGCCTAACGAAATGTCTCGGCGCTGGCTGGTGGAACGGCGCCAATCTATGGCGTTCGCTCACCATTCCACCGTTCGACGTTCTTCCGATTGATTGGGTTGCATCCTTTGCATTCCTTCTCCCGGCAGCGGGCATAACGATCTGCCTGCTTGAGGTGACTTACCCTTTTTTCATTTGGAGGCGTCAGTCAAGAAAGACCGCGCTGGTTGCGATCTGCGCCATGCATCTTGGGATCGCGATGATGATGGGAATGGTCCTGTTCGGCGCGATCATGATCATCCTCAACCTGGCTGCCTTTTGGCCCTATGAAGAAGGAAGTACTCCGTCCGAAGTCGCAACTGCCAATTTAGAGCCATCACAAATTGCCCAGGCCTTAGGTGCGGAAAAGATTGCTGCCGAAGGAATTTGAAGCATAATGGAGGCGCAATCAGGTTGCGAAATGCCCGCACACGCAAAGCCAACCCTTAGGCCTGAAATCGCCCGCATCCTGTTGGTCGATGTCTTGGGTTATTCCGTCGCTTCCAAGACGGGCTTATCGCAGTGAACGACTTTTTCCAGCGATTGAAGCAACGGAAGCTGGTAGCAATGGGCGATCGCTTACATCGGAGCGGCGTTCGCGTTGTTGCAAGGGATCGATGTCGTCGCGCAACAGTTTGCCTGGCCGGAAGGCGTGCGGCGTGGCATTACTCTGGCCTTAGTCGTCGGCTTCTTTGTGGCCTTGGTCCTGGCCTGGTATCATGGTGAGCGCGGCGCCCAACGAGTTACCGGGAAGGAGCTTATCGTTATTGGCTTGGTCCTGGCTCTGGGGGGCGGATCCGTCTGGCGCTTCGCCGCGGCGCGTTCACCAGAAACAGAGGCTTCCTCTGCACCCAATGAACGCAACACTGACTTCTCTGTTACGCTTTCGGAGAAGTCCATCGCCGTGCTTCCTTTTGAAAGCCTGAGCGACGAGCATCGTGACGCGTATTTTGCCGACGGAATGCAGGACGAAATTCTCCGGGGCCTGATCAAGATCGCGGACCTAAAGGTTATCAGTCGACCTTCCGTAGCCAAGTATCACGACCTCGCCAGCCTGGACCTGAGGCGTGTCGCGTATGCTCTCGATGCTCGCTACCTTTTGGAAGGAAGCGTGCAGCGTGCCAGGGACCGTATCCGCGTCCACACCCAGTTGCTTGATGCCACAACTGGCGCCCTGGTTTGGGCGGAGCATTACGATCGGCAAGTCTCTGATGTCTTCGCGATCCAAAGTGAGATCGCAGAGCAGATTGTCACCCAGCTACAGGCGCGTCTTACTCCCGAGGAGAAAGCGGCGATTGAAATTCGCCCAACACAGGAGATTCAGGCTTACGAATCGTATGTGAAAGCGAATGCGATCATCGATCGAGTGATCTACGATTCCTATCTCATCGAGGATTTGTGGGAAGCTGAACGACTTCTTGAGCAGGCGACCGCGCGCGATCCGACGTTCTTTCTCGCCTTTTGTAAACTGGCTTATGTCCACGACCAACTTTATTTCAACAGCGTCGATCATACGGATGCGCGGCTGGCTCTGGCCAAGGCCGCTTTGGACAAGGCCAGAGAGTTACAACCAGACGTAGGCGAGGTCCATCTCGCCGCCGCGGCGCATTATTATTTTGGTTACCTTGATTATGACGGGGCCCGCTTAGAACTGAGAGCCGCGCGGGCCAAGTTGCCTAACGACCCTTACCCGATTCTGCTCCTGGGTTATATCGATCGCCGGCAAGGACATTGGGATGCATCGACTCAAAGGCTGGAACATGCTCTGAGCCTCGATCCGCGGAATCTTCTTTTCCTTAAGCAGGTTGCTTTGAGTTATACCATGTTGCGGCGGTATCCGGATGTGATCAGGATCTTTGATCGTGCCATTGCGATTGCTCCAAACGATCCGAATTTTATCGCCCAACGAGCGGCCGTGGAGCTGGATTGGCATGCTGACACCAAGCCGCTCCATGCCGCCATCGATCAGATTCTGGCGCGCGATCCAAGCGAGGCCGCGACGATCGCCGACCAGTGGCTCTACCTCGCGCTTTGTGAGAAAGACATGCCAGCTGCGAGCAAAGCCCTCGAGGCCATGACCGAAAACGGTTGCCAGGAAGAGGGCTTACCTTATCCCCGATCGTGGTGTGAGGGTCTGGTGGCGCGGGAAAAAAACGATAATGACGCCGCGCGACTCGCTTTCACCGAAGCGCGGGTGCGAGTTGACCGTCTGGTTCACGAACAACCTGATTTCGCGGCTGGGATCTCGGCCCTGGGTATGATCGATGCGGCGCTGGGGAATAAGGACGACGCCATTGCCGAAGGACGCAAGGCGGTCGATCTACTTCCGATCGGTAAAGATGCAATTACTGGCTCAATTCTCTTACAAAACCTTGCCGTGATCTATGCCTGGACAGGTGAAAAGCAAGCAGCTTTTGACGTTTTAAATCAACTTGTCGGAATGCCCGGTTATCTAAGTTACGGTCAGCTCAGTTTGCACCCCTACTGGACCCACTTGAGGAACGATCCCAGTTTTGCGAAATTACTGAACGTGCTCCAACCTAACCCGTAGAGCGTTCCAACCAATTATTTCCGGGACGCCGATGGAGTAGATTCCGGCAGTAAAGTAGCCAACACTCTTTGCACTTGATCTTGATTGTTTAGCCCGACTCTCTGGGTCACGTGCATGGTGCACGGGGCGTTGTTAAGTCTGTTCTGAGTTATCTTAATCCTGGATATGAGCGCCGTGTTAACGCCTGCCGGGGTAGGCGTAGGAATGGGAACTGGCGTTGGCGTGGCCCCTTCACTGGGCACTTCTTGAAGCGTACTCCAGTTTGGCACCGGGCTGGCCAAGGCGGCTTGGAAACTAGCCAGATTGGCGACCGTAACCAATGAATTGTCAGCGGGATCTCCGAACGCCAAGACATACTTCGCGGCCGGATCAGTCAGCGTGTGAGGACCGAAAAGGAAACGGCCGACTACCACCCCTACAACAAGCGCGACGAGACCAACAACGATGAGGGTTGCACTGTTCTTATTCATAATCGCCGGTTTTGAGCAGTGGATCGACGGCTGTCAAGAACGCAAATTCCGTTATTTCTCCGCCAGGGACCCTCAACGGAATCCGCAGCGCACTCTCATGCTGGGGTCGTCGCGTGGTTGCGGATGGAACGGGTTCTTGGACCGGGTTAACGGGGTCAGTTCCAAGTATCGCCAATTAAACATCGTCCCGCGGGTGGTTGAGCAGGTGAGCGACATGGGTCGGCGCGCCCACGTGCAGTAATTCGGCGATGCGTCGCAAAGTCAGGGCCGTCTCGCAGCGCAGGAGACGTGGGCTTCGATCGTGAACGCTGCCGGAAAATGTTGACGACCTTAAGTACTTCCGGGTAAAAACGGCGGGACAGGAGCTCTCTGATGACAAATCCAAAAAGCGCGTTCACGCGGCGGCCGCGATTGCGAAATGTTCTTTGCTCACTCTTCTTTGTTGCAGCCGGCATAGCCGTAGTAGGGGAAATCGGCTCCTTACGCGCAATTGCCCAACGCGCACGTGAGTCGACTTCTCCTGAAGACCATCGCCGGGGCCACAGGGATATTTCTGCTGTGGCGCTACCTGCACCTCCGCCGTGCGAGGTGATCACGGCCTTGGATGAGAAGTTCGATGCCGTGACCCCACCGGCTCTGCCCCCTTTTTGGACGGCGATCAATGCGATCGATCCCGATGGTGTTTTGTGGCAAACTTCGGCTTCTGGATTGCCGAGTCCGCCCTATGATACGGCACCCAATTCAGCGTGGGTTAATGATCCGCCTGTTATCAGCGACAAGTACCTCGATGCGCCAGGCGTTTCCGCCACGGAATCCGAGTACGTGCGGTTGACCTTCCGGCACAACTACAACCTTGAAGCATCGGAACAGAATCCCAACCTCGGCTTCGACGGGGGCGTTCTGGAGCTTAGCATCGACGGCGGCAATACATTTCAAGACTTCACGGTATGGGGGGGCTTCTTTGAGATTGGTGGTTATAACCGCACGATTGCAACCAACCGAGGCAGTCCGATTGCCGGTCGTCCGGCCTGGAGCGGGAACTCCGGAGGTTTCATCACGACGGTAGCCGACCTGCCGTCAGAGCTTCTGAATGCGGTGCTGCGTTGGCGCATGGCGAGCGATAACACTGGCTCGAGCGAAGGCTGGCGCGTTGACACAGCGAACGTTGTTTGGTGCCACTTCTCAGGAACCCCGACACCGCCACCGACACCGACGCCTACACCACAACAGGTCACGCTCAGCGTCTCGGGGCGCAAGGTGGGTGGAATAAATACGGTGCGCCTCACCTGGAGCGGAGCGAACTCAACCAACATCGACATCTACCGGAATGGCGCGCCGCCGATCGCGACGGTCCCGAACACTGGCGTCTATACCGATTCCACCGGCGACACCGGCCGGGCTAGCTACCGATATCGGGTATGTGAAGCTGGCACCTCGACCTGCTCCAACGATGCGACAAAGAGGTTCCCGCATTAGGGGCGCAACCAACGCCGACTCTACTGCGACGACAATTGTAAACACTCCGAATTGGCGCCTCCCGTCGGTTCCGCCGCGTCAAGCCTTGCAAATGCAAACCCTCAGGACAATAGCATCGCGCGTTTAGACGCGACCTCGTCCGCTCCTCGCACGTTGGCGATGCTTGAACTGACACCATCCGCCCCCTTCTGTGCACCGCTGCTCCACGGCATGCCGAGCCGCGTGACCAAAGGTTACAAGCGTGTAAACATTGAGCGTTCGCGTTCCCTAGGCGAGCCCAGCTACCAGTTGTCGCATGAAACAACTACTCGCTCTCGCTGTGATGGCACTGTTTGCAGTCCCATCTTTCACCAAAGCCGACGTTGAGGATCGGCTTTACGACTTCACCGACGCCTATTATCTCCAAAACGGCGTCAACCCCGCTCTCATCGGCGGACGAATGGAAGCCGGCACCGGCATCGCAGTCATCGACACGCCCATCTTTTCTTACCAGAGAAATGTGCGCGCGCTGCTCACCCTTTCGGCCTACGATCATAGCAGCAACATCAATTATTTCACCGTTCTCGGTGGAATCAGCGCGGACGCCTTCACGGCTAACTCAGCTGGACGGAATGCCCGCGCAATTGCGGACAGCTTCACCGAGTACCTGTTCCCGCAAGCAGGCACCGATCCGATTGGTTTCACCTTTCGCCAATCATCGTTGCTCGACATGCGCAACGGCTACTTCGGCAAAGATCCGCTTGGTCTTTGGATTCATAAGTGGGTGAATTTCACCCCGAAGGCATTGACCACGCGTGCGGGAAAGCAATTCCTCAATGGGCTGGCGAGACAGAACGGCAAGTCGTTCGACGGCACTCCCATTATTGCGACCCAGAGCGACATCGACAGTCTGCTGAGCAAAGGCTACATCACGGTTGTAACTCGGCCGGACACGCGATCCGCTGCGCTATGCGATCTGCCCAGTGATTGAAGACCCGACCGATGGTGGCATTGCCATTGACCAGTTCCTCGCGCTTCCGCTGAAGACCGATGGCACACCAGTGGAGCCAGAGTTCCTGATCAACTTCGAAAGCCTGCGCACCACCGGCGACTGGGCAAAGTAAGACGTTAATTAACAAACCACGAACTTCGACGCAAAGCCGCTCCGGGTCTTATCCGGAGCGGCTTCTGTGTTTCCATCGTTCGCCTGCCCTTGCGATTGGTAGATAAACTTACGGTGAATCGCTAACGCCCGATGCGTGCAAGGCTGCCTGCTCAAAATGTGTCGCCCCAGCTGAGGCGGTGCAGCGTAAACCAGGCGGGATTCAGCTGCTCGAGAGGTATCTTCAGCTTCGCGAGTTCCTCCGCTGGTCCATGCACTTCAATGCGCACAAGCTCAGCCAGGTTGCGCGCCGCTTCGAGCATGCCGCTCACGTTCTCCAGGTGCGCGAGCAGCGCTTCGGCATTGACGTAGCCTTCCCGACAGAAAACCTCGTCGCCATTGATGCTGAACTCATAGAAGAGGTTCCCCGTCTCGTCCCGAGTTTTCGCAGCAAATTCAGGCAGGATTGCCTTGAGGGAGTTCAGCTTGTCCGGAGGCACCTTGAAGTAGGGATGAAGTGACACGAAGCCCGAAAGACGGTCCATATGCTCACCGTAAACACGGCGCCTTTCGGCGTCCAGGCCATCGGCGCTTTCACTGCGCAAACGGTCTGACGCGCCCCGTATGCGTCGGCTCTAGGTTGATTTCGACAACCCAGCACCGCTATCCGCTTGACCCGCACTTGAGGCAGAGCGGCGGTGCGGTGCATGAGGCTTGTCCGCCGCACAGTTCAGCGGAAGTCTGCGGTGAAGAAGGCGAAACCAAAGAAGTGACCGCGTAAAGCTACGCCACGCGGCCTAGCGGCAGTGGCGACTGCCTTCGGCGAAAAGTGAGCATGACAAGGCTTCGCCAAGGCACGTGCGCCCGCCAACCCGACCACAATCGTGTCGCCTCTACGCGCCCGACAAGAGTCAGGTTGCCGCAGTAGTGTATGGGCGGATGCGAGAGAACAGCCCCGGCCGCAGCCAGGCGGAGACGCTACGGATCAAGGGAGCCTTACCTTTCAATTGCAGTTTGCCCGCTTCCTTCGCATGTCGAAGCTCCGTGTCGCCCGTCCAGATTTCAGTCATCGTGCGCAAGTCGGTAATGATTTCCACGTCGATCTCTCGATGCGGATTATCGACGCAGAGTTCGCGCGTGCCATCACCTTCCAAGACGATCCACCAGTGCGCGAATTTCGGTAGCCTCGGGAAATGGAACTTGACCACCGTGCGCCCACCCGGGAGCTGGCTCTCGTCGATTCGGCGATGGAGATCGTACATGAGCAGCTCGACATCCAACTCGTCGTCGCTCATCTGCCCGCGAGCCCATTTCATCCCCCACTCGGCGAGCCCAACCACCACCGGCTCGAGCTCTTTCGCCGCGGCGGTTGGTTGATACTCGGTGCGCCGCTGCCCCGGAATATTGCGGCGCAGGATCAAACCAGCCTCCTCCAACTGGTGGAGACGGCGGGTCAAGAGCGTGGGCGAGATTTGCGAAAGGGCGCGCTGGAAATCGCTAAAGCGCGTCGTGCCGAGGAGAAGCTCGCGGATGATGAGGATGGTCCACCGTTCGCCCAGGACCTCCGCCGCTTTCGAGATCGGGCACATTTGGCCATAACGAATGCTCCTCATCTGATCTCGGACACTACATTAAAAGTAGCTGCTTACTACACTCTATGTCGCAGGCATCTGGCCCGACCAGCGGTCTATTAAGGCATGCAAACGGGACGGAAACTCCCATCAACCAACACCAAAATAGAAATCACATATGCCACTTATTAATATCGAAGTTATCGAAAACGTCTTCTCTTCTGCACAGAAGAAGGAGATCCTCGAAAAGGTGACCGAAACGATGGTCAGGATCGAAGGCGAGGCCCTCCGCCCCTATACCGTCGTGAGAATCGCCGAGGTGAAAGAAAGCGACTACGCCGTCGGAGGGAAAACCCTGACCGCTGCAGATGTGCACGGCTTGCAGCAAGCCAAGGCCGCCTGATCAAGCTCCAAGTAGCAAGAGGCCGGAATCCTTCGCGGGTTCCGGCCATCTTCTTAACGGCGCCCACCGTCGAGAGCACATGCGTCACCGCCAACCCGACGAGCTTCGCGATCCTGTTCATCGCGGCGAACAATCAGCTTCAGTCTCCGTCGGCCGAAGACGATGTGCTGTCGGCGGCGGGACGCGAGCAGATCGCGGCACACGAAGACCGACGAGAACAGCACCAGGATGAAATCGAACGCCTGATAGATCGCGCCCGGATACTCGATTCGCTGAGACTGCAAAATTGACCTTATTCTAGCGAATCAACCCATCAACTCTCAATACTCGGAGCCGAGCCCTATTTTCCTAGTCTCGTCACACGTTGGTGACACTCGGAACTGACCCCATCCCATCCTCCCGATGCGTGCAAGGCTGCCTGCTCAATGGTGGACTGCGCTTTCCGGCGCACCCCAAACGGAGGGCGGATTTCCTTCTGCCGTGTTTTGCAAAACTGGCAGCGTTTGCCGATCGATCGCTTCCGCAGGTGTGTGAGCAAGGAGAAGCTGTGCGAAGCTTGGCAGACCCATCAGCATGACCGAAATGCGCACGACCTCGCCGGATTTCGATTCCAGCCGGAACCATTTCATCGCATCACTAAAATGGACGTTCGTTAGTTCCGCCCAACGCATGTAGCCGCCGGCTCCTAGTAACCGGCCATAGCGCAAGCCTTCTTCAGAAACTTCGTGGCGCGCAGCGAAATAATCGCCGAGGACCGGAAGCGCCAGCAACGCGAAACCGACGAAGATCGCAGTGGTCCACCAGTGCGTGGTGGCATTGGCATAGACGTTTGAAACGACCGCGATCGCGGCGAAGAACAGGAAGCCTGAGATCCCAATAACGAGAGTGCTCGGCGGATGTTGCAATCGATGAGCATCACTCGCAGGCCTCGTGCGTCCGCGACTCCTCGCCACCCACGCCATGATCACACTCACGAGCAATCCCCAGAGTGCCCATTGCATCCAGGAAGAATGGTTCTCAACCGCGATCGCGAACTCTTGCATGTCGTCAAGCAGAGCAATTTTCCGGCCCGCTCGAAACGCGTATCCTCGAGCTTATCCGGTATCAGTGGCAAAGCGCTTGCTCTATTCAATACGCGTGAAGTTTGCCGTCTTCGGTGCCTTGTTTTTGATTTCTCTCGCGAGTAACTGCGCGTTCTTCGGTTGGCTTGAGTCCACCATGAACATGATTGAGGGCCTCAGGTTACTATTCGCTCCGGGCGCGGGCACAGTCGTCTTTTCGCCTTTCCTTCTTCTCTTCATTGTCTTGGCTCTCAGCGTTTTTACCGCCGTGCCGCTCCTGGCCACTGCGATTGTCGCCGCATTGAGCGGGTATCTGCTCCGCTCCCGGAGGATTGGCGTGACCCGATCGTTTAGCCGCGCATTTGTTCTGATCGCGGTCCTTGGCCAGTTCGCGATTTTCTCCTTGGCCATTGCACAGAACGCCCCGTTTTTGCGTGATCGTCCGCGCGTTCGTCCGAAGTCTCCCGCTTACGTTTTAGCACTAGCGATGGCTGCGAACGCTGCGTTGAATCTGTTCGTTGCCATGGCGATCGCTCGCAAAATCACCGCACCCGCTCGCGCACCGAAGTGTTCAACGGTGGTCACGGTCACAAAATCTTGATAGTAAATTCTTGAGTCCGCTTCACTGGTGAAACATCACTCAATTCGCCTTTTATTTGTCATTGTCGCGCTCGCGCTCGCCGCTCTCATCGTTGCTGATCTGGTGCGCGAAGCGCGGGGGCGCAGGCTGCGCGAGACCATTCTGGCCGCGCTTCAGCCGGTCGCATTCGCGCCGGTCGCCGCGATTCATGACGTGGTAGATCGCGCCGGGATACTCGACTCTCAGCTTGCGGGCCATGACGCGAGAGTGGCCCGCGCTGCCTCAGTTGCCAATATCAAGAACCGACCCCTTCATCCTCCGTGGTTGTCCCAGATCGCTAGATCATTTTCGCATGCCAGGTGAGCATGAAAACGAGGATGAAAGAGCGCGAACCCAGTGCCGATGACGAGTGGTGCCAGGCCGAGGATGACGAGGAGCCGATAGAAAAAAGGAGTTCGCCAAATCCAGTAGGCGATGACGCTCAGAATGGCGATGGGTTCGAAGATGGCCAGGATGAGATTAACAATATTGGAATCGTCGAGGCTGTAGTGAGCGGTCAACCACCCGCCGGTGACAAGATAGTCGTAGACTGCAGCGGCCGCGATCAAATGAATTACGGACAATGACGCAGCGTTCAGCGGTCTCGACATAAGGACATGAGAGCAGGATAGGAGTCAGAGCCGAAGTATTGACACCGGTTCTCGATTTCCAGTCAAGCTTTGCCTCGTGGCCAGGCTCCTCAAGATTACTCTCAATACTTGGCTCTGACCCCTTTTCCCAAACTCCCCACGTTGGCATACTTGGAACTGATCCTAATCCGCCCCCTCAATGAAGTCCGCGGTGAAGAATGGAGCGAAGGGGATGAGGTGCGAACCGCACTCGTATTTTTGGCCGGTGGGCCGGGATCGCGACCCAGGAGGAGTGTTTTAGCGGTCGAGCATCGCGGGAGCGATCGAGATACAAGGCGAAACCAAAGAAGTGACCCTGGCGACTGCCTTCAACCGCCGTGCTCGCGAGGCGGGGGATCGCTCACCATCTGGACGACTGGGGCCCGAAGCGTGGACACGAACGGCCCTGCTGGCATCACCAGATGCGGGTGAACGTGGGCGCGCCACAATGCTCGACAGGACGCGGAGAATTCATAGTATTGCCTGACGAATCGATGGAGGTGCATGCCTGAATGGGTTACGAACACGACGTTTTTTTGAGCTATCCACACCGCTTTGAAGCATGGGTGCTGGAGTGTTTTGTTCCTGAACTGGATCAATACCTCTCAGAGGAGCTCGATCCGCCGGCTGCTAATATTTTCGTCGACCGCACCGGCATTCGAACCGGAGACGCTTGGCGCCAGCGCCTAAAAAAAGAGGTCACGCAATCTCGCTGCGTTGTAGCGGTTTGGTCTCCACAATATTTCCACTCGGAGTGGTGTCGGATCGAATCCTCAATCATGCTCTACCGAGAAACGGAGCTCGGCTACCGGACAATCGCGAACCCGGGTGGCCTCGTGTTCCCAGTGCGTGCCTTCGACGGCGAGCACTTTCCGCAATACGCAAAAGATATGCAGTGGCTTGATTTAAAGTACTACGTGCGTAAGGCAGAGGTCTTCAAGAACTCCCAACGATACATCGAATTTCAAGATCAGATGATCGAACGGGTGCCCGACCTCGCAGCCGCAATCAAGAGCGCCCCTGCTTGGCGTGATGAATGGTTGACTGACGCGTGGCTCGACAAGGCGTCGGTCTTTCGCCCTGACCAGCCCGCCGTCGAATTCTCTGCGCCACTCTTACACTGACTATGGGCCAGGTAATCACATTTTACTCTTTCAAGGGCGGCGTTGGCCGAACGATGGCGTTAGCAAACATTGCCATCCTACTTACCCGGTGGGGCAAGAGAGTGTTGGTGGTGGATTGGGATTTAGAGGCACCCGGACTGGAGCATTACTTCAGTGATTTCATAGATCCGAGCAGCTGTTGACGAATAGAGCTGGAGTTTTGGACCTGTTGTCGGAGGCCGCAACAGAGCGCGGCTCTGCATCGATCGACGCATGGCGACTGGCGCCTCTGCGAGATTCCACTGAATGAGGGAGCAGGGAGTTTGGAACTACTCGGCTCAGGTAACAGAGACGCCGATTATTTTTCGCGCCTCCGCTCACTGGACATCGACCAGCTCTACACTGTTCAAGGGGCGGGCATCACTGCTGGAGCGCGTTCGGGATTGGTGGAAAGAGCAGTATGACTACGTCCTCCTCGACAGCAGAACAGGCATTACCGATATCGGCGGTATCTGCACGATCCACCTTCCCGATATGCTTGTGCTACTTTTCACGGCAACACGAGCAGAGTCTCGCTGGCGTCATCGACGTTGCTCGCAGAGCTGGTGAGCAGCGACAGAAACTACCATTTGATCGCCTGAGTCTGAATTGCCTTCCGATCGCTAGCAGATTCGATACGTCAACCGAGCTCAAAATCTCGCAGGATTGGCTGGACCGCTTCGCGAAAGAGCTCAATCCAATTTGTCGTGAATGGCTCCCCGTGGACGTTGACACACGCAAGTTTCTCGAAAGCAGCAAAATCCCCTATATTCCCTACTTCAGTTTCGGAGAGAAACTCGCAGTGCGTCGATGCAAGGGGTACAACCGATCCTGCCGGGCTAGGCTACGCGTATGAATCCGTGGCCGCACTAATTGGTAACGACCTGGCCTTCGCGGATCAATTGCTGCGAAATCGCGCTAGATATCTACGTTCAGCAGCTGAATCGAAACCCACCTATTACAGACCAGATTGAAAGTGCCTCAGAACAAGCAGTGCTCCTCGTCGAACCCGATAAGAGCACTGCACTGGGTGAAATGATTTCCTCGTCGGAACAGGATTCGTGGCTCACTAGCATCAGAGAGCAGCTAACCACGCATTGCCCGTGATCAAGACGGCGAAATCCTTTTATCGAGCGACGATTCTTACATATTTCGGTTCCCGACATTCCAAGAGCGCTTCGATGTGGGCTTCGCAATGCAGAAGCAGTTGGCTGCAAATCCTATTCGTAGACAGGGCGAAATAGCCAAAGCTCGCATGGGTCTATACGGAGTTAGGGCCGAGCGACAGTGAAACCTTCGATGACTTGTGCGTGATATTCTGCGAACCGCGGCAGCTATCTCACGAAATGCGAAGGCCGGGCAGCTTATTGTCTCGGAATCCGTGCGACAGCGTCGCATCAGGTCCATACTGATTGGGTGCGCTTTAAGCCAGCAGGGACGGTCGAAACCTCACCCTCCGACGTCGACCAGCAGGTATTGGAAACTTACGAGGCGATCGGGATCACGAAGGTTAAACTTAACGGCGAAGAGCTTGAGCTGCTATTTGAACAAGATCCCGCTTCTCGTAATGCGGGCGGTTTCCAAAACTTTCTCGTCAAGCTGCAAGAGAAAACTAACCGATCCACCGGCGACTTGGAACTAACGTGGTCTGATTTGGAGCGAATTGCACGTCTCGCGTTCGACTACCGGCAGGGCGGTTGGCAGAACCAACTTCGTCGGATTTTCGGTCGAGTACTCGGCGAGGCGCTGGGTCGAGACGATTACATCTGAAACAGCTGAGGATCCCGGCCCGCTTCGTCTGCCACGGAGCCTGTCCTCGGCAACGGCAGCTGTGCGAACATTGCTTCGCGCAACGCGAACGTACTCCGGGTCAATGTCGAAACCGATGAAGCGTCCTAACCTTGCACGCCTTGCCGCGATAGCCGCGTGTCCAATGCCGAGAAACGGATCTAGCATCACAGTTGATGCCTTGCCGCCATGCAGCTTGACGCAATTAACTGCGAGTGCCACTCGGGAACGTCGCCGGATGAGGCCTTTGTTTCGACCGGCTCACGATTGTTTTATACGGGATGAACCAGTTATTACCGCGACAGCGCAAATCACGCCCCGCGGTGTGATTCCAACGGTTGATATTCGACTTGTCAGAATACGGCACCCCTACCGCAAGCCGATCGATACGTGTCGAACCGTCCTTGGTCAGATGAAACACGTACTCGTGACAGTCATTTACAAATCGTTTCGAGTGCAATGGCTTAAAATGCCCGACCGAGATGTGCTCTCCTGAGTTCTTCTGGACCGTGATTGACTTGATCCAGTGAAAGGTGTTCTGAAATACAAATAGCTTCTTTAAGCTCTACTATCAGTTCATGAGGCACTCAAGGGGTTCGATGGCGCCGCGCCCAAATTCAGGAAGAACGATCCGTTCTTCTTAGACTCGCCGCACCTCGCTTGCCCATTCTAGAGACCACACGAGATACTCATCGCGATTTCGTACAATCGTTGTAGTTCGTGTATTTGACGCCCAGATTATAAGGAGGCGATGTACAACAGATCCACGGATTCGGCCGCTAGTGATCGCATGCCAAGC
Source organism: uncultured Verrucomicrobiae bacterium (assembly GCA_963821915.1). Taxonomy (GTDB): domain Bacteria; phylum Verrucomicrobiota; class Verrucomicrobiia; order Chthoniobacterales; family UBA10450; genus Palsa-1392. Next base: position 270,347 of record CAWGFS010000007.1, on the reverse strand, counting down.
ACGCAATCCTGAGTCTTCAAGGTGAACTCAGTTCGCAGCTCTGAACCAGACCCGGCTTCGCCGAGTTCGGCCTGGCGCGACTGCGTTTGGCGGTCAGTTTGAATAAGGCCTGCGCGTATATCTCTGCCTTCCTGCCATTGCTGAACTCCAGGGCCTTGCCCTCCGCCGCACAACTCGAATCCGCGTAAAAAGGCTTTGCCTCACGCGGCTCTCGGAGTAGGCGCGCGTAAAATGGCTTCGCCTCACGCGGCTGTCGCGGTAGAAAGAGGGGGGAAGGGGTCTATCGCCAGAGGAAATCCGGCCGGGAGTAGCCATTATCAAGAACCGACCCTGAATACCCGACAGCTTAAACGCTGACTTTAGGGCTTGCCCACGTGAGCGGAGCTTTTACGTGGCTGCAAGCCTGAGAAGAATATGCGACTCGCCGGCGAGCTCGGGTTCCTCATCGATCGCGCTCGTGCATAAGGTGAAGCCACATTTTTGCAGGACGCGTATTGACGCAATGTTGTGGGGGGCTACACCGGCGTAGAGTGGCCGGCTCTGTTCCAGGCGGAGAAACGCAGCGAGCGCTTCGCTGGCAATGCCACGCCCCCAAAGTGTGCGGTCGATCCAGTAGCCGACCTCGCGTTTCCCATCTCGCCCAAAACTGCCGATGTTCCCCGCGACCTGGCCATCGGCTACGATTGTCTTTTTCAGGCAGGCGTCGTCTGCCAGGATCTTTGCCCAGTGCTCGTCGAATTCAGCTTTATCGCGCGAACGGAATACGACCATCGCGACCGCCACGGGATCTCGCTGATGTTCGAAAAAGATGGGCAGATCGTCCGGTTCGACGTCGCGCAAGTGGACTGCTGGTTTCATGCGCCAAGGATACTCGCTTGGGTCGGGTGCAAAAGGCTTCGCTTCACGCGGTCTCGTCGTTTTACCCACTCACGGGCGATCCTGGAGCAATCGCCACCGCGTAAAAGGCTTCGCCTCACGCGGTCTCGTCGCTGTAGTCCATTATTGAGAATCGATCCCAGTCGCGAACCGGTGAATGGCTCGTCGTCCAAGTCCACCACTCACGGGCGATCCTGGAGCAATCGCCACATGGTGGCTTCGAGCTTCTGGAGATTGACAGGCTTCGTCAGGTGGGCGTCGAAGCCGGCTTTCTGGGCGCGCTCGATATCTTCCTGCATGCCGAAACCGGTGAGCGCGATGGCTGGCGTCTTCCGGGTTTCTCTTACCTTCCTGATGAAGTCGATGCCGGTGCCATCGGGCAAACCCAGGTCGCAGAGAAAAAGATCGAAATCCTCTCGCCCGATGGCTTCGAGCGCGGTGGCGATACTTGGGGCGGTCTTTGTCGTGAAGCCGCGGTTTTCCAACAATCGCGCCAGGGCGCGCGCGGTGTCGCCGTGATCTTCCACGAGTAACAGCCGCACTTTGTCCTGCGATTTCCGGGACGCGCTGGTGGGCTCGCTACCGTTCGTGGCCGGGTCGACCGTGGGAAATGTAATGGTAAAGGTGGAGCCTAAACCAAGGCCGGGACTTTCAGCGCGGATTTCTCCGTCGAGCAGGTCGACGAGCGCGTTGGAAATGGCCATGCCGAGACCGAGGCCGCCGTAACGCCGATTCATCGTGGGATCGGCTTGTTCGAACGGAATAAAAAGCTTCGAGAGTGTATCGGGCGTCATGCCGATTCCGGTATCGTGGAACGTAATGTCGAGGCGGTCCTGCGCGTCGTTGGAAGTGATGATGGTAATGGCGCCGCCCTGGTCGGTGAACTTGACGGCGTTGCGGAGGACATTCCATAAGACCTGCTGAAGCCGTGCGGCGTCGGTGTGAACATGGTGCCGCGGGGCGTCTAGTTTGAGGGCGAGTTTCAGGACTTTGATTTGGAGCTCGCTCTGGGAAAGTCCGACGAGGAATTCGATGAGTGAATGGACGTCGGTGTTTTCGGGAGAGAACGAGAGCAGGCCGCGCGCGATCCGGGTGAGATCGAGCAAATCGTCGATGATGCGCGCCTCGAGTTCGACGCTGCGCCGCAGCATTCCCACATCGGCGCGCAACGCGGGAGGAATTTCCTCGCTCGCTTCCCAAAGATTCAGCGTGGCCAGGACAGGCGTAAGGGGAGTGCGCAACTCGTGGGAGAGCATGGCGAGAAACTGGTCTTTTGCCTTGTTCGCGGTCTCGGCCGCGTCTTTGGCCGCGAGCACTTCCTGCTCGGCCCGCTTTTGCTGGGTGAAATCGCGGAAGACGAGCACGATGCCGCGAATACCGCCCTGGCCGTCGCGGATGGGAGCGCCGCTGTCGTCGATCGGAATTTCGCTGCCGTCTTTCCGAATCAACAGGGTGTGATTCGCCAGACCGACGATCACGCCTTCCCGGATCACCTTATCGACAGGGCTCTCCACCGGCGCGCGAGTGTGCTCGTTCAGGATCCGAAAGACTTCCGTCGTCGGGCGCCCTAGCGCCTCACTCAATTTCCAACCGGTAACTTCCTCGGCCACCGGGTTCATAAACGTAATACGGCCTTCGTTGTCGGTAACCAGGACGCAATCGCCGATGCTAGAGAGGGTGACGCTGAGTAACTCCTTTTGCCGCTGCAACTCCAAGCTACGCGCGCTGCGCTTCATGAAGCGCGACGTCACGCTCGCGCAAAGCTTCCGTGATCCGTCGATAGGCCCAGGCAAGAATCCCGAGATTGAGCAGGCCGCAAAGAATGAATACCAATGTCCGCGTTTGCGTCGGCCGTATTGCTGAGGGTCGCGTCGTCGTTGAGCGCGGCGGCCTGCCTTTCTCTCAGCCGGCCTACTTCACTGCGCAGGTCGTCCATTAATTGCTTCCCAGAGCCGGCTCGGACAAGGGGAAGCGTCGCGTCGAATCCCCGACTCCGGCGAACTTCAATGGTCGAATTCAACTCCGCCATTTTCTGCTGAATCAGGGTCGTCACTTTCGCGACTTCCTCCGGAGTGATAACGACGCTGGGATGCTTGCGCAGTTTCTCGAGGTCCGCCGGCAGCCGTTCGGTCGCCTGATTAAATGGCAGCAAATAGCTCTCGTCGCCGGTAATGATGAAGCCGCGCTGACCGGTCTCGGCGTCCTTTAGGACCGATTCCAATTGCTCGAGCCGAGTGATCCCGTCCCGTCGGACCTGCTCGCGGGCGCTCACCTCCAGAACGCGATTTCCAAACCAAAATGTGATGAGCGTCGAGCCGACAACCACGGCAGCCGTGACGAGAAAAACGCTCAGGATAACGCGAAGTCTTACAGCCATTCAGGGAGATTCTGTAAGAGTGCCGACGGGTTGCCAATGAATAATACTACACGTCATCACAGCGAGTTGCGCTGGCACCCTACCACAGTCTCTTGGCCCGCGTAAAAGGCTTCGCCTCACGCGGTCCTCAGGGTACGCATTTGGTATGTTTGCGGCGCGCTCCGCCTCACGCGGCGTTGGGAAAAAATGGATTCTGATTCTGCTCGTGGTTTTGCTCCTAATCCCGGCAATGCAGGTGGCAGTGGTGCGATTCGTCAATCCTCCGCGGACGCTGCCGATGTTGATCGAACAGGGCGGCGCGACGTTCTCGAAAGCGCCAAAGCGTCCGCTCCTCTATCGCTGGATCGATCTGCCGCAGATCCCTGAGATGTTCCTGAAGCACCTTTGGATATCGGAAGATGAGCGATTCTTCCAGCACGAGGGCTTTGACTGGAAGGAGATGGAACTCGCGGTGAAAGAAGCGGAGCGGAAAAAGAAACCGGTTCGTGGAGCGTCCACGATCACGAACCAATGCGCCCGGTCGATCTTCCTCTGGCAGGGCCGATCCTGGATCAGGAAAGGACTGGAATCGTACTACACGATCTGGATGGAAATGCTGTTGCCGAAGCGGCGCATCCTGGAGCTGTATGCAAACGTGATCGAGATGGGGCGCGGGATCTACGGGGTCGAAGCAGCCTCGCAGCATTATTTCGGCGTCAGCGCGCGCGGTCTCACGAGAAAGCAGTCGGCCATGCTGGCGGCAGTCCTGCCGAATCCGAAAGGCTGGGATCCGACGAAGCCGGGCAGGACGTTGCGATGGCGTCAGCGGCGCATTCTGCAACGTGAACAGCACGCGAATTTCCCCGAGCAGTTGCTCCGGTAACGCCGCGTAAAAGGCTTCGCCTCACGCGGCTGTCGCGGTTGAAGGATAGCGGACGTTTCCGCGTAAAAAGGCTTCGCTTCACGCGGCCTGATCATCTTAGTTTTACGGGATGTTCTACGTCTACCTGTTGCATTCCGCGAAAGACAATGGGTTTTACATCGGTTTCTCGACGGACTTGAAGAGGCGGTTGTCGGAGCATACGGCGGGGCGCTTCACTCGCCACGAAATCGCGAGGTCCGTGGAAGTTGATTTATTATGAGGCTTACACGGAGCGCGAAGACGCCGAAGGACGAGAGAAATTCCTGAAGAGCGGGGCCGGGAGGCGTTTCCTCCGCGCTCAATTGCGTCACTACCTCCGCGTAAAAGGCTTCGCCTCACGCGGCTCCAATCAGAATGTCCACTAGTAGACCGCGTGAGGCAGAGCCTTTTACGCGGCCCACTAATCCGTGCCGTGAGGCGAAGCCGCTGAGACCGCGTGAGGCGCAGCCTTTTAGCAGCAGCCACGTGAGCGAACGCTTTTACGTGGCGCATCTCATCGACGGCACCTACGAGCTCTTCCGTCATTTCTGCGGGCTCCGCCGGTTCAACAAATGTAAGGACCGCCCGTACGGCGCCGTGGTCAGTGTTTTCCAGACAGCGCTCAGAATGATCGAGAACGGCGAGACATACCTCGGCGTCACAAACTGGGCTGATTTTTCAGCGAGACGGGCTTCCTCGTCTACGGGGTGTGCTTCATTTGCAATTCTCCTCGTTAGGCACGGGCTCGGGTTCTGCGCCCGGCTCAAACCGCCGCGTAAAAGGCTTCGCCTCACGCGGCTTCACCGGGCTGGGGTTTTGTGTCTGGCTCGAACCGCAGAATGTCGCCAGGCTGGCATGAGAGGGCCCCGCAGATCGCATTGAGGGTCGAAAAGCGAATCGCGCGCGCCTTGCCGGTCTTGAGGATCGAGAGGTTGGCCAGGGTCATTCCGACCTGATCCGCGAGTTCGGTCAGCGTCATCCGCCGGTCGTGAAGCAGGTCGTCAAGCTTGATGGTGATCGCCATGTTACACGGTCCCTTTGAGGTCTTCGCGCATGAGCGTGCCTTCCGCGAACACGCGGGCCAGCAGGAACGTGAGGAGTACGGCGAGCCAGCCGTTGATCGAAAAGCCGGCATCGAGATGGACCTGGTGCGCCGGAGTCGAAACGGCCTTGCCGATCGCGCCGATGACGAGGCTGAAGAGCTGCAGCGCGAGCAGCGACCAGGCGATCGTCTGCAAACGGGACGCGTTGGCGGCGACGAACGGGTCGCCCTCACGAACGGTCTCAACGATCGCGAGCAGCCGTTTGAGGACGACGTAGTTCAGCGGGATTGTGGCGAGGCCGAGCACGGCGACTGCGCGCAGGCCCATGACCAGCCGGTCCGCGTCTGGCGACGGAGAGAGTTTGAACGCGCTCATGATCCATTGCTCGTTCGGCATGGCAACCAGCAGGGCGAGGATCGCTGCGCCGCCTAGCCAGTTCAGGACGATGAGGATTCGTAGTACGATACGCGCGATTGGCAGCGCGGCGGATAATTTATTCATTGTTAAGCGATAAACAATTTATCGATTATCGTCAAGCTATATATTGATAATCGATAATCACGACCGCGTAAAAGGCTTCGCCTTACGCGGTCTCATTGTTTTATCCTGAGGGGTGATCATCAATCTCGTCGACGGAACCTACGAACTCTTCCGTCATTTCCACGGCTTGCGCCGGTTCACCAAAGGCAAAGACCGCCCCTACGGCGCTGTCGTAGGTGTGCTGCAAACCGTCCTCCAAATGATCGAGAGCGGGGAGACGTACATCGGCGTCGCCACCGACCATGTAATCGAGTCGTTTCGCAATCGGCTTTGGCCGGACTACAAGACCGGCGCCGGCATCGAGCGCGCGCTGCACGCGCAATTCCATCCCCTCGAGGAGGCGCTTGCGGCGATGGGTGTTGTCGTCTGGCCGATGATCGAGCTCGAAGCCGATGATGCGCTCGCTTCGGCCGCGCATATCGCGTCGAAGGACAAGAAGGTCCAGAAAGTCGCCATCTGGACGCCCGATAAGGACCTGGCGCAATGCGTGCGAGATACGCGCGTCGTGCAGATCGACAGCCGACGCAAAACGCTTCGCGATGCGGCTGGGGTACGCGAAAAGTTCGGCGTCGATCCGCCGCTTATTCCGGACCTGCTCGCGCTTGTGGGCGATGCGGCCGACGGCTACCCCGGCATCCCTGGGATCGGTCGCCAGGACCGCCGCCCAGCTCTTGAACCGCTACGGTCCGATCGAAAACTTCCCGGCAAACGTTCTCGGCGAACGGCGCGATCTCGCACTGCTCTTCAAGAAGCTCGCGACCCTGCGCACCGATGCGCCGCTCTTCAAGAAAGTCGAGACGCTGCGCTGGCGCGGTGCGACGCCGGCATTCGCGGCCTGGGCGGAACGGATGAAAGCGCCGCGGCTGCTCGAGCGTTGCGAAAAGGCTGCGGGCCGATGACGATCAAGAAGTGACGAAAGGGGAGCGATTCGGGTTCGCGCTCTACGTACTTCACCGAGAAGGAGTCTGAGTTTCGTCGGTGCTCAGTTCGCGCCCGGCTTCGCCCGGGCGGCGAACATTGGTTTGAACGCTCCGCGATAGGCCCAGGCGAGATAGAGTTCCATGACTGCGACGACGATGCCCGGCCCGATCGTGGCCGGTGCCATGGCAATGTGAAAGGTGAGGATGCCGACGATGATCGGCGCGAGCAGCGCCAACGCCAGCGGCACGAAGCGGTTCAAGAGCAACAGGACGGCGATGACCACTTCCGCGCCAGACACTACCGTTATGTATCCGGCCTGCATCAGAGATCCTACCACCGTCATGATCTCCTGGGGCATGTCCTTCGGGGCCGGCATGAAGTTCAGGAAACCGTTCAGGCCGAACACGAGGAACATCAAACCCAACAGAACTCGGACAACGGCCGGCATAAAACGGCCAAATTTTCCCGTGGACCCTTGTGGTTTCACCATTTCGGAAGCGATGTTGCTCATATGATTTTTCTTTCCATTTTCGGGTCAGGGAGGGCGCGGTGCGATCTCTGGTCACCGCCGCCGCATCCCTGCTTTAGGCGTTGGTTGTTTTGTTTGGTTCGTCCATGATTACGACGAACGAACCAGGCCCCCAAGGACTTTCACTTTGTGCGATATACTTTCGACGGGTTCGTCTGCCCGCGAACCTTGGCCTGCGCGTGACGTTTGATGTCTTTTGTCCGCGTTCCTGAACTTGCGTGACTCGTTCGTTCTCACTCGCTTCGGCTTAGAAGCCTAGGCAACGAAAACTAAAGACTCATCGTTCCGCGGAGCAGCTCCACGGCGTATCCGCCCACGCGAACGTTCGTGACACGTTCGCCGTCGCGTGTGGCGCGCACATGTATTTCGCTCGGACGACCCATCTCGACGCCCTGTCGAATCACAACTTGTTCATCACTATTTGCGATCCCGTGTTGGACCATCCAACTCGCGGCGCAACCGGCCGCTGATCCCGTAGCTGGATCTTCACCGCCGTAAAAAAACATGCGCGCCCGGGCTTCCAGCCGGCCTTCGTGCCGCTCCGGACAGAGAAGATAAAAAAACTTGGCTTCGGTGTTCTTCAGAAATTCCGCGGCCTGCGCGTGAGAGAAGCTTAGATTCGCCAGAGTCTTTTGGCTGCGAATGCCCAGAATCGCGAAGGGCAACCCGGTCGAGACGATCTGAATCGGCCACTCCGGAGGAATCTCGTCCGCCGCGATTCCAATCACGCGCGCGACTTCTTCGCGCGCAAGCGTCACTCCGAATTCCGGATCGCGTTGGCGCATTTCGCCGAACACCTGGCCGTCTACCCGGTTACGGCCGGCATTCTCCGAATTGGCGGTGAAACGCACCGGGACCTTTCCTACTTTCAAATCCAGCGTGATCTCCGCCGATTGTTCGGAACCGGGAGAAAACTGCGATGCATATAAGTGCAGCGCCGTGCCGAGCGTCGGATGCCCGGCGAAGGGCAACTCTTCCGCCACGGTGAAGATGCGGACTTTCTTTCCTTCCCGAGCTTCGGTGGCGGGATCGCGCGGCAGGATGAAGGTCGTCTCCGAAAGATTCATCTCACGCGCGACAGCCTGCATTTCCCCATCATCCAGGCCGCGCGCGTCGGTGAAAACGGCGAGCGGATTCCCCGTCAGCGGCGTCTGGGTGAAGACGTCAAGCTGGACGAATTCGTAAGTGCGATCCGGCATAAGAACCTGTCAACCTCTGGCAATTTAGACCCTAACCGAGCCGCGGAACGCCCGGCCGCTATAGTAGGAGTCCGCGCCGTTGTGCCCCACGAAGACGCGGCCGTAGCGGCGATCACAGTAGAGCGCACCGCCGAGCTTTCTGATGTCCGCCGGCGTCTTTATCCAGCTCGATCTCTTCGTATCGAATTCTCCCAGCTTCTGCAGCTCGAAGTATTGCTCCTCAGTCAGGAGTTCAACACCCATGGCCGCGGCCATGCCGAGAGCGCTACCTTTGGGCTTGTGCTCTTTCCTCGCCTCCAACGCTTCATCGTCGTAGCAAAGGCTTACGCGGTCACTGGGCGTTTGCGCTGAACAATCGAAAAAGACGTATTCGCCCGTCTTCTTATCCTGACCCACCACATCCGGCTCGCCGCCGGTTCTTTCCATCTCATTGAGTGACCACAGTTTTTCGGGATTAGCCTCCAGCTTTGCTTTTACCTTTGCCCATTCAAGACCTTTATGGCGGTTCATGTTCTTCTCAAAACGGGCTTCCAATGCTTTGAGTAGCTCTTCGCGTTCTCCCGATGGCAGTTGCTTTCTGCTGTTCTTAATCTTGTTCATACGAAAAGGACCTGCTGCCAGCCGGCAGGATCAAAGGTAGATTTCACCGACCGACATTGTAACAGGAAAAGTTCGTGACGGCGAGGTCGCCGTCACCAGGTCGCGGGTCGCATGCGCTCCCCTGATGGGATCACGCCTTCGCCTGGAGCTCGGAACCAACGGCGCACGTAAGGGTTTATTCCTTCTGGCGCAGAAACTCCTGAATGGATGCAGGTAATTTGTCGGCGTTGTGCAGGAACTGGCTGACCTGCCAGATCTCCTGGTCGGTCAGCTTTCCAGCCGCTGGCATGGCGCTGAAACGAATACCATTCTTCACCACCCAATGTGTCGCGCCGACGGGGTCGTCGGTGACGCCTTGGCCGGGAGGAAGGAGCTGCGGGGGCCGCGGGTAAAACCGCGTCGACATGGTGGCGGAATCCTGATCCAGTCTGCCGTGGCAACCGGCACAGCCCTGCTGATAAATGTGAGCGCCGGCGAGAAGATTGGTCTCGTCCGCGGGCACGGGTGACTCTTCCCGCGCGCTTTGGCCGATCGAGGCTGCAATGGCTTTGTTCGCCAGGTGCTGTTCCATCGGCAATCGGTCACCATTCGTCCCCATGTAAAGTCCGCCGTGCGCGACGAAGAGATATTCGACCACCAGCAGCAGAACGATTCCGAGGATCAGACCGAAAAGGAATTTGCTCATGCTGGTCTAATAGCGTGCCGGTCGCGGAAACGGCAGCATTTATTTTCTGATTTTCGTCGAGCACCCTATCTTGGGGTCCAATCAATCCCGGCGCACACGCAGATAAGAGGGAAACCGCGGCAGGCCCTTCGCGGTTAATCCGCGGAACCGATAGGTGATGATCGTTCCAACCGGCGGCGGCGATTCCCGCTGCGCGTCGGTGAAGCCGCTGCCAATGGAAAATTCCTTGCCATCGTCCGTCCGCACACGGAGCGAACCGAGTTTGCCCGCGAACTTTCCCTCTCCTGGTTGGTGGGCGATGACCGTCGCTTCCGCATCATCGTAGAGCTTGACCTTGAGCAACGTCGGCGACCGCCCGGGTTCGTACTCCGATTCCGGCTGGCGTAGCATCAATCCTTCGCCACCTAACTCGACGATGCGATCGCGCTCGGCGAGGAGTTGCGCCGTTCCCTGACAGCGACGTTGCACCACTAGTTTGGCGAAGCGGTTTCCCTTGGGCAGAGTCGCCTGCAAAAATTGCATCCGCTCTTCGAAGGTGCCCTTAGCCTTTGGGGCATCGAAGACCATAAAGTGAACGCTTTTCCAGCGATCATCAGGCGTCTCGGAAAGCACGGTGCTGGCGGTCTCTTCAAACTGTCCCCGGCCAATCCACAACTCGCCATCCAAGGCAATGTCGCGGGGTAACTCCGCGAGAAAATAATCGGGCGCGTGGATCACTTTGCCCTTGCGACTCCAGAGCTGGCGGCCATCCCAGTAGCCTCGGAGGCCGTCGTATTTCTCACTCATCCACCAGCCGGTCGGATCAATGGATGGATTCCATACATTTGCGAGTAACAGGTGCGGGCTTTCCTTCTCCGCCTTCGAACTCGCGGCCGCGCGATCTTCATCTCTCGCCGCGACGGAGAAGGTTAGAGTGATGCTGACAGCCAACCAAAGAAACGTTGCGCTCCATCCGGGGGGATTCTTCACGGCAAGAAGCTTAGGCAATGCGAGAGTGCGCAGTCAAGCTCGCCGCCTGCTGAGTTTCTTTCCTAAGGTTTCAGGTCAGCTGGACTTTCCCTTTTCGCCACGTCCCCATCGCGGCCGAGAGTAGACTCGCTCAGTGCCGTCAAGGTTCGCGATGGCGAGGTCGCCATGGCCAACCCTATATATCGGGGCGGTCCCCGTTCGCGTAAAATCCCGGCCCAACTCGGCGCCGCCTACGGCTTCATTTCCCTGGCACGGGCAGCGTGGCGAAGATCTCCACCATCGCACTGTCATCGGGATTGTGCGTCGGTAATGCCTGGCTAAAGCTCTGGCCGCTTTTCCGGAGGCCGGAGATTTTGTTCAAATCAAACAGCTTGGCCATTCCGGAGCGCTTTGAGCCGTTCGGAATCGTCCGTTCGTAGGCGCGGAGAACTTCCCGGCCGGTCGTGCTGAGCCCATAGGTCTGAGGTTCAACGGTGCGGAGTTTTCCGTTGTAAATGAACTGTAGGACTAACTTCTGTTCGAATGGCGGAAATGATGAGCGGGTCACGCCGAATTCCCAGTTGCCGTTTCGCCGCCAGAATCTTTGGGGACGCGTTCTTATGACCGCGATGCCCACGCGCAATGGAATCGACATTATCGGATCCGCGCTGAATCTTTACTTTTGCGGAGAGTTGAAGCAGCTGGCCGACCTGACGAATTTTCTGCTCGAACGGCTGTTGAGCCAACGCGCGACGCATATCAGTTCTCATGACTTTGGCAGTTGCAACTTATACCTGCGCAGGATGTCGTCCAAGATCGCGTGCGCTACCCAGACGACATCACGCCTTCGCGTAAACCTCCGCGCCCTTCTCCACGAACTCCTTCGACTTCTCCTCCATGCCTGTTCGAGCGCTTCTTCTTCGGCGATGCCTTGCTCGGCGGCATACTTGCGGACATCCTCGGTGATTTTCATGGAGCAGAAATGCGGGCCGCACATGGAGCAGAAGTGGGCGGTCTTGGCGCCTTCCTGCGGGAGGGTTTCGTCGTGGAACTCGCGGGCGGTCTCGGGGTCGAGGGAGAGGTTGAATTGGTCTTCCCAGCGGAACTCGAAGCGCGCCTTGCTCAGGGCGTTGTCGCGGTATTGCGCGCCGGGGTGGCCTTTGGCGAGGTCGGCGGCGTGGGCGGCGATCTTGTAGGTGATGACGCCGTCTTTGACGTCCTTTTTGTTCGGCAGGCCGAGGTGTTCCTTGGGCGTGACGTAGCAGAGCATGGCGCAGCCGTACCAGCCGATCATGGCGGCGCCGATGCCGCTGGTGATGTGGTCGTAGCCGGGGGCGATGTCGGTGGTGAGCGGGCCGAGCGTGTAGAAGGGCGCTTCGTGGCACCATTCGAGTTGCTTTTGCCATGTTCTCCTCGATCATGTGCATGGGGACGTGGCCGGGGCCTTCGTTCATGACTTGCACGCCTTTGGCCCAGGCGCGCGTCGGTGAGTTCGCCCTGCACTTCGAGTTCGCCGAATTGCGCCTCGTCGTTGGCGTCGGCGATGGAGCCGGGGCGCAGGCCGTCGCCGATGGAGAAGCTGACGTCGTAGGCGGCCATGATGTCGCAGATGTCGTCCCAATGGGTGTAGAGGAAACTTTCCTGGTGATGGGTGAGGCACCATTTGGCCATGATGCTGCCGCCGCGGGTGACGATGCCGGTCATGCGGCGCGCGGTGAGCGGGATGAAGCGCAGCAGGACGCCGGCGTGGATGGTGAAGTAATCGACGCCTTGCTCGGCCTGCTCGATGAGGGTGTCGCGGAAGATTTCCCAGGTGAGGTCCTCGGCCTTGCCGTTCACTTTCTCGAGCGCCTGGTAAATGGGGACGGTGCCGATGGGCACGGGCGAGTTGCGCAGAATCCATTCGCGGGTGGCGTGGATGTTTTTGCCGGTGGTGAGATCCATGACGGTGTCGGCGCCCCACTTGGTGGCCCAGCGCATTTTCTCGACTTCCTCCTCGATGCGGGAGGCGACGGCGCTGTTGCCGATGTTGGCGTTGATCTTGACGAGGAAATTGCGGCCGATGATCATCGGCTCGAGCTCGGGATGGTTGATGTTGGCGGGGATGATGGCGCGGCCGGCGGCGACTTCGGTGCGGACGAATTCGGGGGTGATTTCTTTCGGGATCGCTGGCGCCGAAGCTTTCGCCGGGGTGGGCGTGTTGGAGCGAGTTCCGCTCCGAAGGATGAAGTAAGAGGGAAGAATTAAGAAGTTCGGAATCCTCGTTCTTCCTTCTGCCTTCTTCCTTCTGCCTTGCGATTCCGTGGTTTTCGCGGATGGCGATGAACTCCATCTCGGGCGTGATGATGCCCTGGCGCGCGTACCAAAGTTGCGTGACGGGATGACCGGCGCTGGCGCGGAGCGGTTTGCGTTTCGCGCCCGGGAAATGGTCGAGGCGGTTCTTGCGCTCGGCCTGGCTGGCGAATTCTTCGTGGCCGCGCGTGAGATAGCCGTTGTCTTCGGGTTTGATCTCGCGGCCGTCGTATTCGGCGACGTCGCCTCGCCCGCGGATCCATTCCTCGCGCAGGGCCGGGATGCCCTGGCTCGAGTCGCCGGCAAATTCCGGATCGCCCCACGGGCCGCTGCATTCGTAGACGCGGACGGGTTCGTTAGGCTCGAGCTGGCCGTTGAAATCTTTCGTCGGCGCGAGGCTGATCTCGCGGAACGGGACGCGCACTTCGGGATGGATTTCGCCTTCGACGTAAACGCGCTGCGAATTGGGCATCACGTAGTCGGAGGATTTTGGTTCGAGGGTGTCTTTGGATGCGATCATGAAGTAGTATGAATTAGGAAAGCAGGAAGGCAGGAAGGTTGAAGAGAGTGATTCCTTTTCCTGCTTTGAAAGCCCGGCCTCGCTGTCTCAGTATCCGGACAGTTTCTTTTCCTGTTTTCCTGCTTTCCTGATTCATTGGTTTTGTCTCGAGTGCAAAAACAAAAAAGCCATGCGCGGAAAACGCATGGCTGAAATTTCAAACTCCTCGCTCCCTACGGCGGCATTACCCGCATCAGGTTTAAGGGGTCGTCCGAAACCTTTCGGACCTCTCAGCCATTGGCTCCCCCGCTCTGTTGTTTCAGAATAGAACCCGAGCGTCGGAAGTCAACGCAGCATGCAGCTCGACTGCCGGCTCGGGTCGCAGGCGGCGCGATCGTCATCGGGCCGCCTAAGGTTGGATTGCCAGGGCAGAATTTATCCGCCGGACTTCGCGGCCGACTCTGCCTTGGACTCGGCGTGAAAGATTCCCTGCCACTTCCCTTTAGCCATCTGCCAAACGGAACCAACATTGTAGGTGCCGGAGGCATCCTTTCCCTCCGAGGTCGCCTCAACCGTTGCCTTGTAGGTCACGATCGCGGTCTTCGAGTTCGGAAAGGTGACGTTGAAATCGCTCAAGTCGAATGACTTCATCTCCGTCTTTCCCATCATGTCCAGTTCCTGTTGCAGGTTGTGCATTCCGTCGGGATTGACCGTTGCGAGGTCGCTGGAGATGAGCTTCTTGAAGGCATCGGCATCCTTATCTTTGAAGGCCTGCCAGGCTGCTTTTTCCTTTGCCATTATCTCGTCCTTGTCCGGAGCGGCAATCGAAACGGCGACCGTCGCGAGCAAGGCAATCATTGTGCAGCTCATTAGTTTTTTCATCAGTGCTCCTTTTGTTGGTTGATTCAAACAATCCGCAGGCTGAACAACCTAAACAAAGTGGTCAATGCCTTTTGCATGCTCGACTGCGAGGCCACCAAAGCTGCGGCCGGACGCCGTGGACGCGCGCCGGCATTGAGGTCAAACGCACCGAGGCCGCGCGGCGAAGCGCGCCCCGGACTCGGAGCGCACTGCGGTAATTCGGCCGGCTAAACGCAAGCTAACTCGAAGGCTGCTGCTTCACATTCGTGTGAAAAATGGCGAGCCACTTGCCATTCTCTATTTTCCAGACCGACCCGGCGTTGTAGGTGCCGGAGGCGTCTTTCCCATCAAAGGTACCCTCGATCGTTACCTTGTAGGACGTTACCATCACATCCGGCTCATCTGAGATGGCGTTGTAGTCGCTGATCTTGAACGATTTCATGTCCCATTTCTGCATGTCGGCCAACTCCTTCGCCATGTTGGCTATGCCGTCGGCGTAAACCCCGACCATGTCGCCGTCCACGACCTTCTTAAAGTCGTCGGCGTTCTTATCCTTAAACGCCTGCCAGGCCGCTTTTTCCTTGGCCATTATCTCGTCCTTGTCCGGGGCGGCGATCGAAACGGCGATCGTCGCGAGCAAGGCAATCATTGTGTAGCTGAATAGTTTTTTCATTGGTGATCTTTCTGTTGGTTGATTCAAACGATCTGCAGGCTGAACAACCCAAAGAAAACGGTCAATGCTATTACATGCTCAGCTGCAACAGAGCCGGCGACCGAACCGATGGGCCACTGGCATTGAGGCGAACGAACGCAGGCCCGTGGCGAATGCCCGCCGGGACAGCGGTCAATTACTCGCGGGAATGACGACCGGAGCGGATACCGCCTCGGGTTTGACCGGCGTTTTCGTGTCCTTCAAGACGAGCTGACCGTCAAACTCATGCCGGTAATCGGCCACCATCATCGGACGCGTCTTGTGATCGACGAGACCCTTGTAGCTGATAATTCCAGTCGCGATCGACTGCGCGAGCTTTTCGCGCCAGGCACTCTGCGCGATGAGGCGACTTTCGCCGCGCTCGGTCAGGAATCCGCCCTCGACCAGGACCGCGGGGATTTTCGTCAGGCGCAGCACCGCGAAACGGGCGCGTTTAATCCCGCGGTCGTACTCGGAGAAATGCCCGACGACCGAATGATGAACGCACATCGAGAGCGCAAGGCTTGGGGCGTCGACCGGGCTGCCGGCCTCCATGTTCATAAACCGTAGCGCGAGCGCGTCGTCCGCAGTGGACGGCGCGCCGCGCGGTGTAAGTGAGAAAATTTCGAAGCCCTGGGCGGCCGGATTCGCGTTGGTGGCGTTGAAGTGAATGCTGACGAAGATCGAATCCTTGGCGGCGTTCGCGATCCGGGCCCGCAGTTCCAGCGGCACGAAGACGTCGCTGTTGCGGGTCATTTTTACATTGATCCCCTTGGCTTCGAGGAGCGGCTTGATGTCGCGGGCGACGTCGAGGGCGAAATCCTTCTCGCACCCGTAGCCGCTGGTCGCGCCCTTGTCGTAGCCGCCGTGGCCGGGGTCGAGCACGACAGTCTTGAATTGCCCGAGGTTCGGGATCATCTGCGGGCGCAATTGCGGCTCGAGCGTCTTTGCCAGATCGACTCGCGAGACGAGGTACTGGCCGTCCTTTTCCGTGACTGGAAAGCAGAGCCAGCTGCGCACGCCGTTGATCATCACCTCACGGCTGTCGAGCTGGAACTCGACGGAATTCGTGCCGTTGTCGATCCGGATACGCTTTTCGACCGGGGTGACGCCGGTCGGGAAGCCGTAGAACTTCGCAATGTTATCGACCGTGAGGTATTCGCGTCCGCCGATTTTGACGATTTGCCAATCGGAAGCCGCAGGCACACCACTCGCGAGAGCGAGAAGTGTCAGGACGGCGAGGAAGACTTTCCTCCAACTGAGCATGGCGGCGATTATGGAGTAGGTCGTGTCTTCCGGCAACGAAAATCATGGCTCTCCGTAAAAACTCAGAGGCGAACACGGCCGACCAAATCGCTTGCTGCGTAAATCAGTCGTATGCCAGCGAAATCCAAGAAACAGCAAATGGCTGCCGGGGCGGCGCTCGCCGCCAAACGAGGTGAGACGAAGAAATCTTCGCTCAAAGGCGCGTCAAAGGGAATGGCCAAATCGATGAGCACAAAGGAGCTCAAGGAAATGGCCGGCACGAAGCGCAAGGGGTTGCCGACGAGAAAGGCCAAGAAGAAGTAGAGGATCTCGCACGATCTCGAGCGATGCGAATCGTCCTGAGAAGTCGGACGTGCAGAAGCACGCCCTCCGTCAGTAATCGTGTAGCCAGCCGGCACGACGGAGAAGTTGCTTGAAGTCAGGATCGTCTGCCGAGAGGGGCGGGAGCCAGAGGCCGAGTCGATCGCGTTTCCACCAGAGTCCCTGCGGAATTCGGCCTAACGAATGAGTAGCGATACAAGACGGCACGAATGTATCGCGGTGGCTTTCCCGGGAACGGATTCGATCGGAAGAGTCCGACCGCTCCAGGATCGTTGTCGAGCAATTTCCAGATCAGGTTGAGCGTCCATGGATATTGGTTAGGCGAACCCATCGCCGCGAACCACATCTGCCAGTCGAGTCGAAGCTGATAGGGCGCGACCTGCGGCGGACGCTCGTCGAGTGCAACCGGCAGGCCTTTGTAGGGATACGGTTTCCAATTCGCGCTGTCGTTAGGCTCGCGGTCGTTCGTGCCTTCGAAGACGACATTGAAACGCTCTTTCCCGACCGCGCCAAAGGCTCCGTAGGTGTTGACCAGATCGAGTGGGTCAAATGATGTGTTCATGATCTGGTGCGACGAGAAAATGTTCATGACCGGCTGAATGCTGAGGAACGCGACGAGCGCCGCGACCGCCCACGAGGTCCCGAGCATTGGCCGGGAAATGACCGCCGCTGCCTGTGCGGCCTGCGCCCGGTTCGTCAGGCGACGCGGCAGGACTTTGGCCCAGGCTCGATCATCGAAGCAGGCGAGCGCGGGAATGATCGTGAGCCAGTTGAGAAACGACAGGTTGCCTCCGAGCGCGATCGTGATTTGGAAGCCGACGATCACGATCCCGGCGATGTTTCGCCCGAGACGCGGCCAGAAGACGAACCACGGAGCGACCAGTTCCGCGAGATGATTGAAGAACGTCCCGCCGCGCAAAACGCCGCGTGGGAGGAAATGAAACCAGCGACTCAGCCCGTTCGGGATCGGCTGCGTCTCGAAGTGATAATAGAGCGCAGTCAGATCGCGCCAGCTCTCGTCGCCGCGGATCTTGATCATCCCGGCGCCGAACATGATCCGGAAAATGAGCGCGCGAAAAAGCCAGATGATGACGAGCGGCGGCGGGCGGCGCGGGAAAGGCCGGCCATCGAGGAGCGGACAAAGAAAAATGGCGAGGAAGCCGGTTTCGAGGAGCTGCACTTCCCAGCCGTAGCCGTACCAATCCTGGCCGACGTGGACGAACGACATGTAAAGAATCCAGAGGAGGGCGAGGAGGAGCGCGTTCGCGTAGCCGCAGGCCACGACGCAGGAGAGGGCGAAACCAAGCCAGGCGGTGAGGACGAGCGCGTGGTCGGAATGGTTGAGCCAAAAGAGCGACGGCAACCGGAGAAACCCGCCTAACGACCCGCCGAGCACGCGGCTGACCTGGTCGATGAAGTTGCCGAGCGGGAGGAGTCCGTCCGAACCGATGAGCGGCAGGATCTGGTTGGCGGCGACAAGAAAGGCGATCGCGTAAACGACGCCGAGCAGTCGCAGGATGATGAAGCGCGTCACCCAATAGGTGCCGCGGTCGGGCAGAGCGCGCTCCCAGTTTTCCAGTTTCACCCTAACGAGACCGTCGCGGTGGCGACGCGTGGATTCAACTTCCCGAGTCCATCCGCCCGCCCGGGTCGGTGCTCGCTTTGCTCCTTGGCGAGGGCGGTCGCCTCTAGGCCGGCGCGCCGCTCAATCCGCCGGGCAGCGGCCGCGTCACGTCGGGCGCGACGACCACCTGCTTGGGCGGCTTCTCCGGCGCGAGTTTCGGGCCGGAGGGCGGCGGCGGTCCGGGCGGCGGATTGATCAATCGGCCGTGCTCGATCACTTCGCGAATCTGCACGCCGTCGAGAGTCTCGTATTCGAGCAACGCCTTCGCGATGACTTCAAGTTTCTCCCGGTTGGCGAGCAGAATTTCCTTCGCGCGGCCATAGGCGTCATCGACCAGCTTGCGCACTTCCTGGTCGATCTGTTCGGCGGTGGCTTCGCTGTAATCGCGGGCGCGCGAGATGTCGCGGCCGAGGAAGACGTAATCTTCGTGCTCGCCGTATTCGACCATGCCCATCTTGTCGCTCATGCCCCATTCGCAAACCATCTTGCGCGCGAGCCGCGTCGCCATCTGGATGTCGCCGCGGGCGCCACTGGTCACGTCGCCGAAGACAATTTCCTCCGCGACCCGGCCGCCCATGCTGACGACGAGATCGTCGAGCAGTTCGTTGCGGCGCTGCGTATACTTGTCCTCGAGCGGGAGCCACATGGTCGAGCCTAACGACGGGCCGCGCGGGATGATCGTGACCTTGTGCAGCGGCTCGGTGAATTCCAGGAGCTCGAGCAACAAGGCGTGCCCGGCTTCGTGATAGGCGGTGTTGGTCTTTTCCTTTTCGCTCAGCGCGAGGCTGCGGCGTTCCTTGCCCCAGCGCACTTTGTCGCGCGCTTCCTCGAGCTCGGCGAGCGTGATTCCCTTGAGGCCGCGGCGCGCGGCGAGGAGGGCGGCTTCGTTGATCACGTTGGCCAGCTCCGCGCCGGAGTAGCCGGGCGTGCCGCGCGCGACGACGGCGAGATCGACGCCTTCGGCCAGTTTCACTTTCTTGGAATGGACGCGCAGGATTTCTTCGCGGCCTTTCACGTCGGGCAGATTGACGGTGATCTGGCGATCGAAACGGCCCGGGCGCAGCAGCGCCGGATCGAGCACGTCGGGACGGTTGGTGGCCGCGATGATGATGACGCCTTCCTGGGTATCGAAGCCATCCATCTCGACGAGGAGCGCATTGAGCGTCTGCTCGCGTTCGTCGTGACCGCCGCCGACGCCGTGGCCGCGATGCCGGCCGACCGCGTCGATTTCGTCGATGAAAATAATGCAGGGCGCGGATTTCTTGCCCTGCTCGAACATGTCGCGCACCCGGCTCGCGCCGACGCCGACGAACATCTCGACGAAGTCCGAGCCGCTGATGGAAAAGAACGGCACGTCCGCTTCGCCGGCGATGGCGCGGGCGAGCAGCGTCTTGCCGGTGCCGGGAGGGCCGACGAGGAGCACGCCTTTGGGAATGCGGCCG
The DNA here is from genome assembly GCA_963821915.1 of uncultured Verrucomicrobiae bacterium. GTDB lineage: Bacteria > Verrucomicrobiota > Verrucomicrobiia > Chthoniobacterales > UBA10450 > Palsa-1392. The sequence continues at coordinate 250,753 of CAWGFS010000007.1, read as the reverse complement.
CCGAGCTTCTGAAATTTCTTCGGGTCGCGCAGAAACTCGACCAGCTCCTGGACTTCGTCCTTCGCTTCCTCGACGCCGGCGACGTCCTTGAAGGTGATCTTGTTCTTGTCCCGCGCCAGCATGCGCGCCTTCGATTTGCCGAAATTCAGCGCGCCTTTGCCGGCCATGCGGATCTGCTGCCGGAAAAGGAAATAGAGAATGAGCAGGAAGAGCGCGATCGGCACGAAGCCGATGACGGCCTGGGCGAGGACGTTCGACTCGGTCCGAATCGCGATCGGCACCTTGGCGGCAGCCAGTTTCTCCTGCAGATCGGTGGTAAAATTCAGATAGATGGTCGTCCGAAACGGGACCTGCTGCGCCGGGGCATTGCCGACCCCGGGACGAGAATAAGCGCCGCGGATGCTCTGGGTCGGCCGGCCTTCCTCGACGACCAGTCGGAGCGGAAACTTCGGGTCGTTGACGATCTGCTTGTGCTCGAGGAGGTCGAGGAAGCGATTGTAGGGCACGTCCTCCTCGGTGCCGTAGCCGGTCCCGCCACGGAACAGGACGGCCAGACCGATCAAGGCAAATGCGATCGCGAAGAGGATGACGCCGCGCCAGTTAAAATTCGGGTCGCCGTTTCGCTTGTTGTCTTTTTGAGAATTACGATCTGGCTGAGCCATAGGGAATACTACGCTTGGAAAGGCGCGAGCGCGAAGCTATCATGAAGCCTTGGCCATTGCAAAAGCAGGACCCGGGCCGCCACATTGCACCGATCGCCGCACGGATTTAGCTTTGGCCGCCATATTTGAATGTCAGAACCGGTTCCCAGCTTTGCCGATAGAATCGATCGCGCCGTCCAGCGTGTAACGCCGTTTGCCTACCGGCTGCGGCGACGAGGCCAGCGCTGGATGCGACGCGCCCTGCGCAAACCGCGCAGCGTGTCCGAGGGACCGAACCTGCTCCCGCTGCTCATCCAGGTGCTGGCGAGCTTCTCCAAGGCGGACGGCGTCCTGCTCGAAGAAGAAATCGACTCCAGCCTCGGCTTCCTGCGTTACGATTATCCGGAGGCGGTCTATTCCGAGCTGCGGATGCTTTTCCGCCAGGCGCTTTACGAGCAACAGGATCTCTCCGCGATGGCGCAAAAGCTCGCGGCGTCCTTAAGCGCCGATCGCAAGATCATGCTCGGGGTGCAGCTCTACGACCTGATTTCCCAGGCCGGTCTCAAACAGGAACAGGTCGTCGCATTTTACTCCTTCATGTCGCAGCTCGGGATGGCGGCGCAGGCGATCGACATCGTTTATCAACTCAATGCCTCGGAGGATTCCGACCAGCAGATCTATCAGCGGGGCGCTTCGCCGCTGGAGGCGATCTCCTTCGGCGCCGAACGGGGCGGCCGACGTTGCGCTCAAGAGTCTCTCCGGAAACGATCGGCTCCTCGCCTTTCGCTATCACGATCTGATCCTGCTGAAGAACTACAGCGCGCAGGCGGTTTCGGTCCGCGGCCGGCCGCTCGTCCGCGGAGGATTTTGCCGGATCTATCCCGGGCAACGCATCCTGATCGGCGATTAGGTGCTTTCCTTCCAGGATCTGGCGAACTATTTCAACGCCAAGAAGAATGTCTCGCTCCCGCAGATTTTCGTGCGGGTGAACAGGGATTCCGACGAGGTGGAACTCGAACGCTCGCGCTCGCGCGAAAGCTCGCTCGAAGTGACTTTCGGCCTCAAGGTGCAGGTCAAGGCCTTGCGCGATGTCCGGGCGACGCTCAACGGCGTCAAACTCAAGGCCAACACGCAAGTCGAGGCGTCGCTCGATGACCGCATTGTCTTTTCACAACGACACCGAGCTGGATCTTTTCGATCTGCGGCGCCGGGCGCGCGCGATGGGCGGACGATTTCAGCTCAAAGCTTCGAAATCGGAATACCTCGTCTCGAATAATCCGAGCCTGCTCGAGGAAGACGACATCCTGCTTTCGCCGGGAACCGCCGGCGACGTCCTGCTCAAGATTTCCTGCGACTACGACAAGCGGGTCGGCGTTCTCGAAGTGCTCGAGGCCGATCGCCCGATCATGGTCGGCGACGTCGCCGGTGCGCACGACCGCGCCCCTGGCGGATGGCGACACCATCCGGATCGATGTCGGTCAATTCCTGCGCTGCGATTTTTCCGAGCGGATCATCGAGGAAGAACGCAACATCATCCGCAGTCTCGAAGTGGTCGACGTCAACCATCGCTTCAGCAACAGCGACATCGCGCTCGAAGGCATCAGCTTTTCGCTCAATCGCGGCGAACTGGTCTGCGTGATGGGCGCGAGCGGCTCCGGCAAGAGCACGCTCATGCGGGTGCTCGGCGGGCAGCTGCAGCCGGCCCGCGGCGCAGATCCTGCTCAACGGCCAGCCGCTTTACGACAACCTCGACACGCTCAAGCGTTACGTCAGTTACATTCCGCAGGACGACGCCTTCGACGAGCACCTGACGATCGGGGAAAACCTCCAGTTTGCCGCCGCGATTCGCTCCCCGCACCTCTCGCGGCGCGACCGGACGCGGCGCCTCGAAGGCAAACTGATCGAGCTCGGCCTGAGCGAACGGCGCGACAGCATCGTCGGCAGCCCGGTGAAAAAAACGCTCAGCGGCGGCGAGCGAAAGCGCCTCAACATCGGCCTCGACATGATCGGCTCGGCCGACGTCTACCTCTTCGACGAGCCGACCTCCGGCCTGTCCTCGAAGGATTCCGAGCACGTCATCGAGATCATCCGCGGGATGGCGCACAACAAAATCATCATCGTCACGATTCACCAGCCGAGCTCGAAGATTTTCCAGATGTTTCACAAGGCCATCCTGCTCGACAAGGGCGGCCGGCTCGTCTTCTTCGGCACGCCGAGCGACATGCTGCGCTATTTCGCGGAGGCGGAACATCAGCATCAGTTCGGCGCCGACCTCGGCGCCTGTGCGGCCTGCGGCACGACCCGGCCGGAATTCATCTTCGACGTGCTGGAGACGCCGCTGCGCGATCTGAGCGGCGACATCATTTACGAGGAAAATAATCGCGGCCAGCTCATGCCGGCGCGCCGCTACTCGCCGGAGTTCTGGCGCGACAAATACGAGGCGTTTCGCCTCATTCAGGACGTCAAGCAGGTGCCGTTGCGGCGCGATCCGGTGCTGCCGTTGCCGCCCGCGCCGCCGCAGAAGGTGCGCGAGCCGATTCGCTGGCACGACGAATGGACGCAACTGCGCACTCTGTTGCGGCGCGCTTTCATGAGCAAGCTGCGCAACCGCGGCCAACCTCATCATCACGATCGGCGTCGCGCCGCTCCTCGCGCTCCTCATCGCCACCATCCTGCGCTATTCCGACAGCGGGCGTTACGATTTCGCCTCCGCCTATCACATCCCGACCTTCCTCTTCCTCACCCTGATCGTGGCCATGTTCCTCGGCCTAACGAACAGCGCCGACGACATCATTCGCGACCGCGCCGTCCTCCAGCGCGAGCGCAATCTCAATGTCCGGCTGACCTACTACGTTTTCGCCAAAACGATTTCGTTAGGCGTTTTTGCCCTCGTCCAGTGCATCCTCTTTGTCCTGATCGGCAATTACATCCTCGAAATCCGCGGGATGTTCTGGCCCGACCTCGCGATCGTCTTCATGACCGCGATGAGCGGGGTGTCGTTGGGCCTGGTCATTTCCTCGCTCGTGGCCGATCCGAAGACGGCGGCCAACATCGTTCCGCTCGTCCTCATCCCGCAGATCATCATGGGTGGCGCGCTGATCAAGTACGAGGACATGAACCGCAATCTCGGACTCGTTTACACTTTCTCGCGCTGGTTCCACGAGCATCCCAACAGTGATGAGACGCAGAAAATGGACAGCCGTCTGCAGGTGCCGTTCATCTGCGAATTCGTCGCGATGCGCTGGTCGTACGAAGAGCTGGTCGTGGCCCAGGCGAAGCTGAATCCCCTCACGAAACGCCAGGACGACGCGCAGCGAGCAGATCGACGCCATCGTCGCGCGGCACGAGTCCCGCCCGGGCGATCCGAAGCGGCTCGACGACCTGAAGGAAACGCTCGCCGTCCTTTCCGGTCTGGAAGCGCACAGCCCGCGCGAACTCAATCAATACCTGGTCATCATCGATCGCGTTCTGAGCGGAAAAATGTCCTTCGATCGCGCGGCTTTCAAGAATGCGAACGGCCCGATCACGGCCGAGCAACTCTACGTAAACCAGAAAATCTCCGACCTGATCGCGAACGCCGAGATGGAGCAAAACGACTACCGGCGCGGCGGCAAGCCGAACGTGTTCTTTGGCGCAGAAAAACGCTATTTCGGCGCCGCCAACCCGCGCGGAAAAGAGCGTTCCTACCGTGAGCGTCTTCACCTTCAACACCGCGGTGCTGATCGGATCGAGCCTCCTCTTGCTCTGGCTGCTCCATTGGATCTTGCGCCGCCAACTGGAAGTGCGAAGGAATTGAACCATATGACCAAAACCAAGGAGCAAAACCCGCCTCATCGTCGCGGCGAGCGAGAACGACGCGGACATGCTTTACGCGACGCGATTTCTTCGCGCCCGATGCCTTTATTTTCCTCGAGCAAAATGGCAAACGAACGCTCGTCCTGAGCGATCTCGAAATCGATCGCGGACGCAAGCAAGCCGAGGCGGATGAGATTTTGCCCTACAGCGAGTTTGAAAAAGAGGTGCAAGGGAAGAGTGCCAAGGCTCCGGCCTACGAGAAAGTGCTGGCGCATTTTCTAGCGAAAAGAAAGGTCCGCTCCGCGGTCGTGCCGGCAAATTTTCCGCTCGGTTACGCGCGGGAGCTCGAGTCGAAAAAAATCCGGCTCCAGCCGGCCAACGGCCTCTTCTGGCCGGAGCGCGAAGCGAAGATCGGAGTCGGAACTGCGCCTGATGCGCAAGGCGCTCGAGATCACCGAAGCCGGGATGGCGCGCGGGATCGAAGTGCTGAAACGATCGAAGCCGGGAAAGGCGACAAAAGCTCGAATGGTCGGGCACCGTCCTGACCTCGGAGCTTTTGCGCGCGGAAATCGACACCGCCGTTTTGCGCGCCGGAGGTTTGCCGGCGAACACGATCGTCGCCGGGGGCGATCAGGCGTGCGATCCGCACGAACGCGGTCACGGACCGCTGAAAGCGAACAGCCTCATCATCATCGATATTTTCCCGCGCTCGGCGGCGAGCGGTTACTACGGCGACCTAACGAGAACGGTGGTGCGCGGTCGCGCGAGCGACGAGCAACGGCGCCTCTGGGAAACGGTCAATGAAGGCCAGGCGCTGGCGCTGAAGAAAATGAAGCCCGGCGTCGATGGCCTGAAGCTGCACAAGGAAGTGCAACAATTTTTCGCCGATCGTGGTTATCCGACCGAAGTCCGCGATGGGCGGCAGACCGGGATTTTTTCACGGCACCGGTCACGGGCTTGGGTTGGAGATTCATGAGTTTCCGCGTTTTCAGAAAACGGTTTTCAAGATCGGCCAGGTGCTGACGGTAGAACCGGGATTGTACTATCCGGGCCTCGGTGGAATGCGGACCGAAGACGTCGTCGCGATCACGAAGAGTGGGATCCGGATGCTGTCGCGCTTCGAAAATCAGCTGGAGTTGTAAACGCGCCCTCTGAGCGTCCGAGGTCGCGGCTCGCAGAGCAAGACGCGAACGTCGCGGCGAAATGAACGAACCGACGCCTCCGGCGTCTAAACCAAGGACGTTACCTTATCTATCTCACATGTACGCACCTTTCGGTTACGGCGGCGGGATGTTTTTCTCGTCCAACTATCTTATCCTCGTCGGCATCCCGCTCCTCATCGGTATGTGGGCGCAATTCCGCGTCAGCGGCGCTTTCAAGAAATGGGGCGCGGTGCGTGCGAGTTCCAACATTACCGGCGCGGAAGCGGCCCGCGAAATCTTGCAGGCGGCCAACATTCGCGACGTCAACGTGGTCGAGATCAACGATTACCTCGGTGATCACTACGATCCGACGCAGAAGCGGCTTTGCCTTTCCAGCAACGTCTACAACACGCCGTCGGTCGCCGCGCTCGGCATCGCCGCGCACGAAACCGGCCACGCGATCCAGCACGCCAGGGCCTACGCGCCGCTGAAAGCGCGCATGGCGATCGTGCCGGTGACATGCGATCGCTTCGCGCATTCTGCCTTTCGCCATTATCGGCGGTCTCTTTTTCCACATCACCGGGCTGATCACGATCGGCATCTATTGCTACCTCGCGCTGCTCGTTTTCCAATTGATCACTCTGCCGGTTGAGTTCGACGCCTCGCGGCGGGCCAAGATCATCCTGCAGCAAATGGGCATCATTCAGCCGGGCGACGAAGCCGTCGGCGTGAACAAGGTTCTGAACGCGGCCGCCTGGACCTACGTGGCCGCCTTCATCGCGACCCTCGGCAACCTGCTCTGGCTCCTTTCGGTGCGCGACCGCCGATAAGCGATGATTCCGGCTCTCGCCCTGCCCGTCTCCCGCCGCCTAACCGATTTGTTATCGTCGGGCGCTCCGGCGCGTGCTAAACGTAGCCGGGAGGCGATGGATCAACCGCGAACCGACGAAGATCAGCCGCTCGTCGCGCGCGCCCAATCGGGTGACGCCGCGGCCTTCGACGAGCTCGTCGTGAAATATTCGCCGCGCCTTTACGGCCTCGTCTACAACATGACCTCGAATCACGAGGACACGAACGACATGCTTCAGGATGTCTTCGCCAAGGCGTATCGCGCGATCAAGGGCTTCCGCGGCAAATCGTCCTTCTACACCTGGATTCACACCATCGCGGTCAACATGACGCTCAATTTCCTGAAGAAGCGCGGCCGCCGTTATCACCTCAGCCTCGACGACGTCGACGCGAGCATTCAGAACGACAAGGAATTCATCGAGCTGACCTCGACGAGCAGTCCGGTGCGGGAAGCCGACCTTGCCGAGCTCCAGAGAAGATTGAACGAGGCGATGATGAAGCTGTCTGATGAACACAGGGCGGTCGTCACCATGTTTCATATTCAAGGAATGCCACACGCGGAAATCAGCAAAATCCTTGGCGTTTCCGAGGGAACAGTGCGATCGCGGCTCTTCTACGCGAATCGCCAACTGCAAAATTATCTGGACGAATTCCGAAAAAACCCCGTTGGTTAGAGACTCGCAACGCCGCATGGACAACTTCGACGATAACGAAATCGGCAAATTGCTTCGCTTGAAAAAGTATGAGCAACCGCCTCCGGGTTACTTCGAAAATTTCCTCCATGAATTTCATCGCCGCCAACGGGACGAACTCTTGCGTCAGCCCGTCTGGAGCGTTCTCTGGCAGCGGCTCTCCGATTCGCTCTTCCGGCTAAACATTCCTTCGCTCACCTCCTATCCGGCGGCGGTCGCGGCCGTCCTGGTTTGCGCGGCGGTCATTTCGCTGAAGGTCTATCAGGCGCCGCCGTCTTCCGGCATCGCGATGGCGGATTCGGCCGCGCTTTCCGTCCCATCAAAGCGTGATCGATCAGCTCTCGACCGAGCGGGTGGCGGATAATTTCACCCTCAGCTCGCCGCTCTCGACCCGCAGTCTCGGGCCCGATCTCTCCCGTCAAGTCAGTGAAAGCGCCTACACTCACCGAGCCTCGACGCCGCCGCGTTATGTGCTCGACCGGTTGCCCGTGAGTTATGAGCCGTCTTTCAATTTTTAGCACCGCGCGGCGCTCATTCTTCCAGCCGGGGCGGACAGCGGGATTCGCTGCTCTGCTCGCTCTCGTTAGTCTGCCCGCGTCTTCGCGCGCAGGAGGACACGGCCGGCGCGATCAGCCGCGAGGTCAAGGCCATCTTCGAACGCTGCGGCAACGCGGTCGTCAAAATTCACGCGGTCGACGAACACAGCGAACTCTCCGGCACCGGGTTTTTCGTTGATCCGACCGGCACGATCTACACCTCCTATTCCGTCGGCGGCGAAGCGGATAATTTTACCGTTCAATTTGGAGGGAAAAAATATCACGCCACCCAGTTGATGGCGGATCTGCGCAGCGGCATCGCGCTCCTGAAAATCGATGCTGCGACGCCGTTTCTTGCCGATCGGCAAATCGGCCGAGCTCGGCTCTGGCCACGCCAGTGGTGGCGATTGGCTATCCGCTCGATTTGCCCGGAGTCGCCCAGTTTCGGAATGATCGCCGGCTTCGATCGAAAATATCTTGGCCGCTACTTCTCGACCACCCATCTGCGGGTCAACCTTCCGACGCAACGCGGCGAAGCGGGCGCGCCGCTCCTCAATTTCAAAGGTGAAGTCGTCGGCATTCTCGTCAGCAGCGTGGACAGCGGATCCGCCTGCTACGCGCTGCCGATCGATGCCGCGGAAAAAATTCGCCGCGACTATGTGCGCTTCGGCGACGCGCGCCACGGCTGGATCGGCATCGACGTGCAGGAGGCGGACGAAACCGTGGCAGGCTCGCAGCGCGGAGATGACGCAAATTCGGGAGAACACGCCGGCTGCGGGCTCGGGCTTGCAAGCCGGCGACATTCTTCTGCAGGTCGGCAAAGTCCCGGTGCATCAGGCGGAGGACGTGATCGACGCATCCTTTTTCATCAGCGCGGGCGACTCCGTCCCGATCACCGTCATGCGCGGAGATGAGAAGCTGACCTTCACCGTCCAGGCCGACTTCAAGCGAACCGGAGGCGATGGCGCTAGGCCCGAGCAGGAAATCGGCCGTCCCGCTCCGCCTCGACGCGCCCCAAGGTAGCGCGCGTCCGGTGGCCTGTAGACGCGCTCAACCTGCCTCGGCAGCTGATCCCCGCGATTCGCAGCGCGAAGCATCTAGAGCATGCCGCGAAACTCGCCTTCGTCGACGATGCGAATGCCGAGGCTGCGCGCCTTCTCCAGTTTGCTCCCCGCCTCCTCCCCTGCGAGGACGTAGCTCGTTTTCTTGCTCACGCTGCCGCTGACCTTCCCGCCTTGCCGGATAATCTCCTCGGCGATTTCGTCGCGCGGCTGGCTCAACGTTCCGGTGATGACCCACGTCGTTCCCTTGATTTTCGAATCGCTGGCCGGCTTCTTCCTCGGTTCGCTCGTTAGGCGCAAGCCGGCGGCTCGCAGCTTCGCAATCATCTCGCGATTGCCCGGCTCGCGAAAAAACTGCGAGATACTCGCACCAACCACCTCGCCGACATCGGGGATGCGCTGCAGTTCCTCCGGCGTCGCTTCCATCAACGCGTCGAGGTTGGGAAAATAATCGGCCAGCGCGCGCGCCGCGCTCACGCCGACATGCAGAATTCCGATCCCAAACAAGAGGCGCCAGAGCGGCTGCTGCTTGCTCCGCTCAATTGCGGCGAGCAAATTCGCGACGCTCTTCTCGCCCATCCGCTCGAGGCCGGCCAGCTGCTCGTTCGTTAGGCGATAAATGTCGCTGACCTCGCGGACCAGACCTTGCTCGACCAGTTGTTCGACCATCGCTTCGCCGAGGCCCTCGATATCCATCGCGCCGCGCGACGCGAAATGCTCGACCCGCCGCTTCAACTGCGCCGGGACATTGCGCGTTCACGCAGCGCACCGCGACCTGGCCTTCGTCCTTTACCACCTTGCTCCCACAGACCGGGCATTTCGTCGGCATGCGAAACTTCTTCTCCGATCCGTCGCGCAGATCCGTGCGCACGCTCACCACCGCCGGAATCACTTCGCCCGCCTTTTCGATCACCACCGTGTCGCCGATCCGGATATCCTTGCGTTCGATTTCCTCCTCGTTGTGCAGGGTCGCGCGAGCCACTCGGCTACCCGAAACGACGACCGGTTCGAGCGCGGCGACCGGTGTCAGCACGCCGGTGCGGCCGACCTGAATGAGAATATCGAGCAGCTTCGTCTCGACCCGTTCCGCTTCGTATTTGAAGGCCATCGCCCAACGCGGCGACTTGGCCGTCATGCCTAACGATTCCCGTTGCGCAAAGGAATCGACCTTCACCACCGCGCCGTCCGTTTCGTAGACGAAATCGTGCCGCAGTTGTTCCAGCTCACGAATCGCGCCAGAATTTCGTCAAGTGAATCGGCCGACCACCACCGCTCGCTGCAGGGCAATCCGAGCTTCTTGAGCAAAGGGAAGAGCTTCGAATGATGCGTCAGCTCGATGCCCTCGACCGCGCCCGTTCCATAAAAGATCACGCCTAACGGACGCTGCGCCGTGATCGCCGGATCGAGCTGCTTCAGGGAACCGGCGGCGGAGTTGCGCGGATTTGCGAAGACCGGAAGTCCGGCTTCGCTTCGTTCGGCATTCAGCCTGGCGAAGCCTTCTTTCGTCATGAACACTTCGCCGCGCACCTCGAAGAGCCGTGGAGCATCGCCTTTCAGTTGCTTCGGCACGGAGCGAATGGTGCGAATGTTTTGCGTGATGTCGTCGCCCGTCGTTCCATCGCCACGGGTCGCGGCGTATTTCAGGCGACCTTCCTCGTAGAGAAGCGAAATGGCCACCCCGTCCACCTTCGGTTCCACGACCACGGGAACCTTTTCGTTAGGCAAGAGCTTTTCGATCCGCCGGTAGAACGCGCCGACCTCTTCCTCGGAATAGGTATTGTCGAGGCTGAGCATCGGAGCGCGATGCGTGATCTGGGAAAAGGCCTTGAGCGGTTCGCCGCCCACCCGGCGAGTCGGCGAATCCGGCGTGATGAGCTGCGGGTGACGCTCCTCGAGCTCGATCAGCTCGCGATAGAGACGATCGTAATCGCGATCCGAAATGGTCGGCGCGGCTTCCTCGTAATAGCGGCGGTTGTGTTCCTCGATTTCCGCGCGCAAGGCCGCGATGCGTTTTGCCGCCGAGGCTTCCGGTTCCGCCATGAGCGATCATACAAACGGCAGCGAAAACGGCAATCTGGCACCGCCACGCTGGGCGAGCCGTCCGCTTCGGCAACCGACGCGCGTAGAAGCGTGGGAAGATTTCTCTGGCGGTAAAAAAATCCACAAAAAACAAGCGCGCTCGCTCTGCGGGGCACGAAGCAGTTTAAACCTTAAGCGGAGGAAAGTTATGTTGTGGACAATATTCGTTATTCTTTTGGTTCTTTGGCTGCTCGGTCTGGTCAGCGGATATGCATTAGGAGGATTCATTCATATCCTGCTCGTGATCGCCGTCGTCGTGCTGATCATTAACCTCGTCTCCGGTCGACGCGGGATATAGCCAGCGCTTCATGAAACCGGCTGGCATTATCGGCATCATTCTTATTGTCGTGGGCATCATCGCGCTGGCCTACGGCGGATTCAGTTTCAAAGAGCACAAAAAGGATGTCGATATCGGTCCGGTGCAGATCGGTCATACCGAGGAGCACACCGTCCCGCTTCCGCCGGTCCTCGGCGGCTTGGCGATCGCCGGCGGAATCGTGCTTCGTAATCGTCGGCAGCCGGAAATAGCCGCCGGTGCGGGATCCCGCTGTCTTGCAGGGGGCGTTGACCCCGGCCGGAGGACTGCTAGTCCCTGACCGGGGTCAACATCCTCGGCTACACGACCTCGTTAAATATGAATCGCGTGGCCGAAAGCCTGGCCCGCCGCTTCATGGATCGATTCGCTCAAGGTCGGATGCGCGTGGATCGTCGCCTCGATTTCCTCATAGGTGGCTTCGAGGGTCATCGCCAGGCCGAGCTCCGCGATCATCTCCGTCGCCTCCGGCCCGATGATATGCGCGCCGAGAATTTCGCCGTGCGGTTCGCCGATGATCAATTTCACGAAGCCGTCTGTTTCGCCGATGGCACGAGCTTTGCCGCTGGCGCTAAAGGGAAATTTTCCGACTCGGAATTTCTTGCCCGATTCTTTGGCGGCGCGTTCCGTTAGGCCGATGCTCGCCACCTGCGGCTGGCAATAGGTGCAGCCGGGAAAGTCACGAATCTTGCGCGGCTTGATCCGGTCGAACATGCCCTCGACCGCCTGAATCGCTTCCCAACTGGCGACATGCGCGAGCCAGGGCGGCCCGATGATGTCGCCCGCGGCGTAGACGCCTTTGGCGCTGGTTTCGTAGCGGTCGTCGGTCTTGATGTAACCGCGCTCGGTCAGCTTCAGTTTCAGCTTTCCGCCGGGCAAGAAGCGGCACGACCCCGATCGCGACGAGGCAAACATCGGCCTCGATCGTTTCCGACGATTTGCCTTCCACCGTAATCCGAACCCCTTGTTTGGTCGTCTCGGTCTTCGTCGTCTTCGTGTTGGTCAGGATTTTGATTCCCTGTTTCGTCAGGGCTTTCTCCAGCGTCTGCGACACCTCCGTATCCTCGACCGGCAGGACGTTAGGCAACATCTCGATCAGCGTCACTTTGGTGCCAAAGGCGTTGTAGAAATAGGCGAACTCGACCCCGATCGCGCCTGCGCCGATGATGACCATGCTCTTCGGTTGGGGATCGAGAATCATCGCCTCGCGACTGCCGATGACAGTCTTGCCGTTGAATGGAAGGCCCGGCAGCGGACGCGAAACAACGCCGGTCGCGACGAGAATTTTGGCTGCGGTGTGGGTTTCGGTTTTGCCGTCGGCGAGCTTTACCACCACTTCGCCGGGCTTATTCATCGAGGCTTCGCCGCGGATGTAATCGACCTTGTTCTTCTTGAAGAGGAACTCGATCCCGGCTGCGTTCTTATCCGAGACGTCGCGCGAACGCTTGATCACCTTGCTCCAGTCGTAGCTGAGCCCCTCGATCTTGAAGCCGAAGTCAGCCGCGCGATGGCTCATCAGGTGATAAAGCTCGGCGTTGCGCAGGAGCGACTTGGTCGGGATGCAGCCCCAGTTGAGACAGGTGCCGCCGGCGCGCTCCTTCTCGACGCAGGCGACGCGTTTGCCAAGTTGCGCGGCGCGGATCGCGCCGACGTAGCCGGCCGGTCCGCCGCCGATGACAATCAGATCGTATTTCATTCCAGCGCGAAATCTATGCAACCCGCCAGGGATGGCGAATCGTTAGGCGCGCGGCGGCTCAGGTGCGGCTCTCGTGTTTCGAAAGCATCTGCTCGAAGGCCGGATCACCGTGCAGGCTCTCCCATCTGGGATCGAACTTGAGGATCGGTACGGTGAGATCACTCGGTCGGCTGAGCAATCCATCGAGCAGCTCGATCGCTTGCGCTTTTTCGCCGGTAACGGCGTAGACCTCGGCCAAGGCTTCAACCGACATCGGGCCTTCAAAGGCATCCACCGAGACCGGCAACAGTTCCGTGGCCCGTTTCCCTTCCGCGATGGCCGCCTCCTTTTCGCCTAACCGGGCGAGCACCTGCGCCAGGTGGGAGTGACGAGAGGCTTGGTCAGGTGCCTCGCGCACCGCCGCCTCAGCCACGTCTTTCGCTCGCATAAGTGTGGACTGCGCCTCCGCCGTCTGGCCGAGCTTTTGGTAGGCGCTGCCTTCGAGAAGGAGAGCCTCGACCAACCCGGACGGTTTGGCGGCGAAAACTTCCGGCGGGACACTGGCGAAGTGTTTCCACCGCTTCCTGGGCTTTGCCGCGACACAGAAAGAGGCCGCCTTTGCCGAGCGCCACCTCCGCCGTCATCTCGGGGTCAAGCTCTTTCATCTGGCCGCTGGCGATTGCCTGATCGAGCCGTTCCAGACTTTTTTCCGCAACCGTGAGATCGCCGCGTTCCGCGAAGGCCAGGTTAGCTTTGAATCCCCAGAAATTGAAAGATTGCGGATTAATCGCCAAGGCGCGGTCCACAACCCGATTCGCCGCCTCGAAGTTTCGTGTCATCTGATAATTGAAAAACAAATTCTGGAGTGGCCAGGTATCCTTTGGGTTGAGGCTGGCCGCCTTTTCGAGATTGGCCGTGGACTGCTCCCATTCGCCCTGCCGGCGCTGAATGGCGCCGATAACGAGATAGACCTGGGAATCGTTAGGCAAACCGCGCTGGGCGATGGCGAATTCCTGCAGCGCTCCCTTGTAGTCGCGCTTGCCGTAATAGAGCGCGTAGCCCTGGGCGAGGTGCGCTTCCGGCATTTCGGGCGCAAGCTGGAGTGCGCGCTCGGCATATTTTGCGGCCAGGACGCGCTGTTCGTCTTTCGGATCAAAGTTGTGAAAGATCCAGCTGTGGGTGATCGAGAGATTGGCGATCGCCAGGGCGAAATTTGGATCGAGCTCGATGGCCCGCTTGTAGAGTTGCACCGCTTCATTCGCTTTCGCCCGGTCTTCGACCGCCGCCGCTTGAAGATCGTGGGCCTGGACGAAGGCGAGATAGGCTTCGCCGTTCTCGGTTGGTTTGCGAGTCATCCCCGCCTTTTCACTCGGTGAAAGCTGGGCCTGCAATTCGTGAGCAATTTTTTGCGCGAGGTCGGTTTGGATGGCAAAGACATCGGTCAGGTCACGGTCGTAATCTTCCGCCCAGATATGTTCGTCGTTCTGGGCGTTGATCAGCTGCACATTCACCCGCACGCGATTAGCCTCGCGCCGCACACTGCCTTCGAGAATTGCGCCCACCCCGAGTTCCTTCCCGATTTGGCGCACGCTTTTTTGTTTGCCGCGATATGCCATGACCGAGGTGCGCGAGATCACCTTCAAGTCGCCAATTTTCGAGAGGTTCGTTAGAATGTCATCCTGGATGCCATCGGCGAAATAGGCGTTCTCCGGTTTACCGCTAAAATTTTCAAAAGGAAGGACGGCGATCGACTTTTCCATCCTGGTAGCGTCGGCGCCGCGTGGGAGAAGGAAAAAGCCCGCGACGGCCGAGACCAATGCCCCAGATCCCACAAGGAGCGTGATGTTTCGCCGGCGACGGCGGTGCGCAAACTCGGGGACAGGATCAATCGGCAAGGCCGGGGTGGCCCGAATTCCCTGCGGAGTCACATCGAACGCCCAGGCGAGCAAAAGCGCGAGCGGAAAACCGATCAACAACAAGACCACCGTCAGTCGCAAGGCCCAGCTGGGCAGCTCCCAAGCCGGAAAGACCGCCGAGGCGAGCTGAATGATGCCGCCCGCCGCGATGACATAGGCAACCGCGACGCGGTAGACCTTGCGCCGCTTCAGCTCGTCAAGAAAGGTCACGGCAATCAATCCGGTCGCTCCGCGAAGAATTCAAGCACGGACGAGAGCCGAGCAGCGAGAAGGCTATGTGCTGCCTCCGTATTTCTGTAGGAGCTCCTGAAACCTGCGATCATCGCGCAGCTGATCCATCGCCGGATCGATCCGGAGCAAAGCCACCGTCACGCCGCTGGGCCGGCTCAGTAAGCCGTCGAGCAACTCGATCGCATTCGCGTTTTCACCAGTAACAGCGTAAACCTCGGCCAGCACCGCCGTCATGTCCGGCCCGGCAAAAGCATCGACTGATTCGGGGAGCAATTCCGTGGCGTGTTTTGCCTGAGCGATGGCGGCGTCTTTTTTCCCGAGACGGGCCAGGGCTCGCGCCAGGTTGGCATTCCGCGGAGCATCGTTAGGTGCAGCGCGCACTTCGGCTTCGGCCTGCTCTTTCGCCTTCGAGAAAGCGGCCTGAGCTTCGGCTTCGTGGCCCAGTTTCCGGTGGGCCAGGCCCGCCATAAAACGCTTCTCGAAAACGCCGCCCGGTTTGCCTGAGAACGCATCGTCTTCTGCGCTCTCGAGGGTGGCAAGGGCTTCCTCATATTTCCCCTGGAGCAAGGCAACATTCGCGCTCGAGAGTAAGAGGATCGTCCTGTCCTCGGCGCTCAGTTCGCTCCTTTCCTTTCAAGCCCGTCCCAGTAGCGGGCTGCCGGAGTAGATTCAGCGCTTTTTCTGCCACCCCGAAATCTCCCCGCTCGTCGATCGCGAGACGGGACTTTAACAACCAAAGACTGATTGACCTCGGCTCGATCGCCAACCCGCGATCGACCACCCGATTCGCCTCCTGGTAGTCGCGCAGCATCTGATAGTTGTAGGCCAGATTTTCCAGGACCCAGACGTCGTTCGGACTGAGACGAATGGCTTTTTCAAGGTCGGCCGTCGATTCCTGCCATTGCCCTTGCCGGCGTTGGATCGCGCCCATCACGAGACTGACCTGCGCGTCATTCGGCAGCCCGCGCTGGGCGATCGCGAGCTCTCGCAGGGCCGCGTCGTATTCGCGATCGCCGTAATAAAGCGAGTAACCGCGGGCGAGATGCGCGTCGGGTAAGTCTGGCTGCAAATCGAGAGCCCGCTGCGCATAGCTCCGGGCCAGCTCGCGTCGCACCTCCACAGGTTCGAAGGCGTGAAAAATCCAGCTTTCCAAGATCGAGAGATTAGCAAGTGCCAGCGAAAACTTTGGGTCGAGCTGGATGGCGCGCTGGTAGAGCTGCTCAGCCGCCTTCAGTTTGTCGAAGCTTTCCAGTGAGGTATGCCAGGAACTGGCTTGCACGAAGGCGAAATAGGCTTCGTCGTTCTCGGTCGGTTTGCGCAGGATTTGCTCCTTCTCGCTCGCGGAGAGTTGCGCCTGGAGCTCCTGCGCGATCTTCTGCGCCAGATCGGTTTGAATTGCGAATACGTCGGTCAGCTCCCGATCATAATCTTCCGCCCAAAGGTGCCGGTCCGTCTCGGCATCGATCAACTGCACGTTCAGGCGCACCCGATTGCCCTCCCGGCGCACACTTCCTTCCAGGACCGCGCCGACGCCCAGTGTCTTGCCGATCTCCCGCGCGCTGGACGGATTGCCACGGTAGCCCATCACAGAGGTGCGTGAGATCACTTTCAAGTCACCGAATCTTCGAGAGGTTGGTCAAGATGTCGTCCTGGATGCCGTCTGCGAAATAAGCGTTCTGTTTGTCCGCGCTCAGATTTTCAAACGGGAGGACCGCGATGGATTTCTCGACGTTGAGCGCGGTGAGTCGCGGCATGAGAAAAAATCCGGCGACCGCGGCCAGAATCAGGCCGGAAAGGCCGAGCAGAAAAACATTCCGCCGGTGATGGGCGTGACTCGACACCCCGCCTGTGGCCAGGGCGAGATTCGGCGTCATCCGGATGCCGCTCGGCGTCACGTCATAGGCCCAGGCGAGGATGAGCGCGATCGGGAACCCGACCAACAGCAGCAGCACCGTGAGACGCAGCGTCCAGTTGGGCAATTCCCACGCCGGAAAGACCGCCGAAGCCAGTTGAATGACACCGCCAGCTGCGATGGCGTAAGCCACCGCCACGCGATAGACCTTCCGACGCTTTAACTCGTCGAAGAACCCAGTCAAAAAAATGGCATTGGTCGACATCGGCAAAGGCAAGCTTGCGACCTCTCCGAGCTTAGACAGCGCGAGGGCGCTTTCGTTGCCCGATTTCTGCTTTTCCCTGTCGTTGCTGCTCTTACTTCAGACGCGATCCAAATCCGTCTGGAATTGCGGCTTCTCTTTCACGAAATGCCATCGACGAAAGAGATGTTGCGCCGAAGATGCGTGGTCGCCGCCCCGCTGGCGGTCGAGAGCGCGGGCGTCGCCTGGATGCCGGTCGGCGTGACATCGAAAGCCCAGGCGAGAACCAGGGCGACCGGAAAGCCGATGAGCAACAGGACGACGGTCAGGCGCAGCCGCCCGCCGCGATCACGTAGGTCACCGCCACCAGGTAAACCTTGCGCCGTTTCAGATCCTCGAAAAAGTGTACCCACTCTTTGCTCAATTTCGCCGCCCGAATGACGTATACGCAAGTTTTCCCTCAATCGGCACACGGCAAGATCGATTCGTTGAACTGCAACTTCGCCAATGCTGGATTATTGGGCCGTATCCGAAAAGAGTCCCGCAGGCGCGAAACATATGAGGCATGGACAGAGTTTTCCTCAAATCATCGAAATTCTCGGGACCCGCGTGTTCGCGAATTGAGATTAAATGATTGGACACATCCGGTGGGACCTGGATAAAAGGAGTCAATCCAACCAGAAAGGAAAGAGACCATGGCTAAAACAAGAGCAAAATCAAAAGCAAAACCGGCGCGCCAAAAAGGCACGAATTCACACTCCTCCCTTGTGCAAGGATCAAATGGAGGGCTGTATTTGATCAATACGAAAGACAAGCCAAAACGACTCAATCAGCATCAGAAAAAATGTGTAGAAAAAGCTCTCGATGCGTTTGAGACAGAATTGTCAGATTGTCTCGGACAAACCTGGGTCGGAGGCGGCCCGGGTGTACACGTCGTCACGACAAACGTATTCCCAGAGTAGCGCCTAATGCCGAGGGGGCTCCGAGCCACTCGTTCTGTCGGCGAATCGGCCGCTGCGAACGGCACACCGAAAGTCCTGCGACAGGGGACGCATAGATCGGAAAGCCTCGATTACACCCTGAAACGGGCGCTGCGCCTAGCGCCGGTCATGGGGATTACGCGCATAGCCAACGTGACCGGATTGGACACGGTGGGAATTCCGGTCGTCATGGTCTGTCGTCCCAATTCCCGATCGGTGGCGGTTTCCCAAGGAAAAGGGATCGATCTCGCCAGCGCTCGGGCGTCGGGCGTGATGGAGGCCGTCGAACTCTACCACGCGGAGACGATAACGCTGCCGCTCCGTTTAGCGACCTACGAAGAACTAAGATACCAACACAGCATGGTCGAGGTTCACGAACTGCCGCGTCGCTCCACTTCCCGTTTTCACCCAAACTTACGCATTCTATGGTGCGAAGGACGCGAACTATTGAGCGGAGCCCACGTCTTGGTGCCTTATGAATTGGTTCACACGAACTATACTACTCCGTTGCCGGACGGCCACGGATGCTTTCTCGCCAGTTCGAATGGCCTGGCCTCGGGCAACGAACTCATCGAAGCCATTAGTCACGCGATCTGCGAGGTTGTGGAGCGCGACGCAACGACCTTGTGGAAATTGCGTAAGGAAGAGAAGCAGAACGATCGGCTGGATTTGGATAGCGTGGATGCCCCGATTTGTCAGGAGATCCTTCGCAAACTTGAGCGCGCCGGGTTGTCCGTTGCTGTTTGGGATATTACTAGCGACATAAGGATCGCGACATTTGCCTGCAATATTGTGCCACGAGACGATAACGCGCTTTGGCATCGCGCAGTGGCGTCGGGATTTGGTTGCCACCCAGCCCGCGAGATCGCGCTGATCCGGGCCCTAACAGAGGCGGCACAAACCCGGCTGACTCTCATATCGGGATTGCGCGACGACTTTCGCCGCGATACGTACGAGGAGTTGCTGGATCCAGAAGTAATAGGAGCGGCTCGACATCGCCATCTCGGCTTCGACGGCGGTGCGAAGATTTGATGATGTTCCGACCCAAGATGGAGCGACCTTCGAAGAGGACGTCGCGTGGGAGCTGAAATGCATTAGAAAGGCCCGTGGCCGACAAGTCGTGGTCGTCGACCTGACCAAGCCAGAATTCGCGTTGCCCGTTGTCCGCGTCATCGTGCCCGGCTTAGAGCCAATCCTTGTGTCGGACTACGTCCCGGGCCGACGGGCGCAGGGCGTCATTGCAGAAAAACCGTGAGCGTTTATATCTTCACCGGCCCGACGATTTCTGCGGCAGAGGCTCGCTCTGAACTGGAAGCCGTGTATCTGCCGCCTGCCGCCGAAGGCGATGTCTATCGGGTAACTCTGCAGCGTCCGCAGGCAATCGGAATCATCGACGGCTACTTCCAGTCCCTGCCAACGGTACGACATAAAGAGATCCTGTGGGCGATGAGCCGGGGAGTCCACGTCTTCGGCAGCGCAAGCATCGGGGCCCTTCGTGCAGCCGAACTGGGTGCTTTGGGAATGGTGGGAGTTGGAATCATTTTCAAACAATATCGCGATGAAGTTTTGGAGGATGATGACGAGGTTGCGATTGCTCATGGTCCTGCTGAGATCGGATTCCAAGCTGCGTCTGAAGCTATGGTTAACATTCGGATGACTCTGCAGAAGGCAGAGTTACTTAATGTGATTTCAACGGAGCTTGCGCGTTGCGCTCGAAAAGATCGGAAAGGAACTGTTTTATCCAGATAGGAATTATTCACTGCTGCTTCGTTGCGCATCGGAAAGTGGGCTACCGGAAACTCATCTGGCCCGATTGCGGCAGTGGTTGACTAAGAACCGCGTCAACCAAAAAAAACAAGACGCGATTGCCATGCTGCGACTAATGCGTCGGCAACTGGCGCGAGGGCTCAAGCCAAAGAAGATTTCCTTTTGTTTTCAGCACACGGCGATGTGGGAATCCGTTTGGCGGCAAAGCGGAGAACTTCGGTTCGATGCAAATGCTCAGCCAAGGGCCATCGTTTTGGAGTCACTTCTGGAGGAACTCAGACTCGAGAGTGACCAATACAAGCGACACGCGCAGAAGGCACTAGAACGGTTCTTTGTTACTCGGGAGGCGGAACGGCTGGGAATAAGTGTCAGCCCCGAACGTAGAAAGAAAACGGAAATTGCCTTCCGTCGAGAGCGCAAGTTGCTTGATGATGCAGAACTCAAATGCTGGATGAATGACAACAATTTGGACGATCATGAATTCGAGGCACTGATGAATGACGAAGCGCGCGTGAACTGGGTTCGCCAGCTCGCTCAGTATATCTCGACTAGCCGCTTACCAGAACAACTTCGCCTCTCCGGTGACTATCATCGGTTGATGGCGCGCGCGATCGCGAAAGACCGAGCGCTCGAGTCGATCGGACTGAAAAATCCGTGTCTGGAGAATGCAGCCCTGACCGAGAACCAACTGCTGCATTGGTATTTTGAAGAGTTTCTGGGAAAGCCAATCCCGGACGATCCGGCCAAGTACGCACGCAATTTGGGATACACGAGCCTTGGTGCCTTCCGTCGCGCTTTGATCAAGGAGTATTTGTATCGGCGCATTGAACAACAGGAGAAGGCGACTAAACAAAGGGCATAAACGACATTATGTCGTTTATGAGAACGCTGAACCGTTCGCGCGCGGAGACAGTTAGTGGTGCGGAGTGCGGTAGCTTCCGTTCGCCAGTTGCCGAAAACGCGGATCGTCGCGAAGTGAATCGAACATTGGATCGAGCCGGAGGAGTGCGGGAGTGAGCGGCACTCCTGTAGCAAATGCCCCAGTGTACGGTATGGAGAGTAACTTTTGCAATGCCGCAATCGCGCGGTCCCGGTCGCCGATACCTGCCGCTACACGGGCGAGGATTTCGATGGCAAACGGCCCGCCTAACGCGTCTTTCTCGATAGGCATTGCAGCTGCAATCCGGTCCACTAACGCCATCGCGGCAACTTTATCCCCAAGCCCCATATTGGTTAGCGCGAGGGCGGCGATCAACATGTAATTCTCCGGTTGTTCTTTAAGGAAAGGTTCTAGTTCGAGGCGCGCCTGCCGCCAGGTCTGCTGCGCGCCGGCTTCATCACCGCCGACTTCTTGAGCCCAACCTAGCCAAAAACGCAGTTCGCCGTTGATGTAACCCAACGCTGGATCAGGCTTCGCCAGTAATTCCTTGAGGCGACCGATTATTTCTGCGGGGCGACGTTCCAAGATCGCCTGATAAACTTGTGTTTCCAGTGGGCCGGACTCGCCTGCGCTTGGCCGAAGCGGCGCCAGGATGGTAGAAGCCCGTGGGAGATCGCCCTCGGCTTGTGCGACAGCCGCTTTTAAAGCGAGCATGTCGACGTCATCTGGTGCAATATCGAGCACCTGATCAAGCTTACGCAATGCCTCTGGGAAACGTCGCAGTTGGACATAGGAAAGCGCGTGTTGGGTAAGAAGGCTAACATTCCTTGGGTCGAGCCGCTCGGCTTCATTGAAGTACGACTCGCTTCGGTCCCACTCGCCCTGTCTTCGGGCAACATAGGCCAGCGACTCGGGAATCCGGCTGCTATTGGGCATAAGCTGACGTGCCCGTTCAAAGTAACGCACTGCTGTGTCGTAGTCCTTAAGGCACGCATATTCGTAATATCCTTTGGCCAGCAGTGCCTCGCCGAGATTCGGTTGAAGAGCGAGCGCGGTATCTGCCGCGTGACGTGTCTCTTCGCGAAGGGCGTCCGTCGGCTGCAGATTGAACGAGAGGTAGCTGAGCGCATCGACGTAGGACAGCAGCGACCAAGCAAGGGCAAACTTCGGATCCAGCCGCACGGCTTCCCTGAGATACTTTTGGGCGCCAAGGGTCGTGGCAGATGTCGTTGCGGCCTTCAATGTATAAGCGAGGCCACGCAGATAGGCATCGTAAGCTGCAGGATTGTCTGTTGGTTTGGCTGCGATATCTTGGGCTTCCCGGCCTGTGAGGTGCGCACGCAGTTGGTCGGCAATGGCTTTCGATACTTCGCTCTCAACCGAAAAGATGTCTGTCAATTTGCGATCAAACGTATCGGCCCAAAGGTGGGAATCATTGGCTGCCTCGAATCAGCTGCACATTCACCCGCACAGCGTCACCGCTCTTCTGCACGCTTCCTTCCAGGATGTGGGCAACGCCAAGCTGCCTTGCGATCTCAGGCAGGTTTTCCGGCGTGCTCTCGTAGTGCCGGGTGGATGTGCGCGAAATGACCTTTAGGTCGGCGATCTTCGATAAACGCGTGAGAATCTCGTCCTGAATGCCGTCGGTAAAGTAGGCGTTTTCCTTGTCGCTGCTCAGGTTTTGGAACGGCAAAACGGCGATGCTTTTTTCCGGCACCAAGGCCGGCGGGTTGTCCGGAGCCGTTAATACTCCACGGCGCAAAAGGATAGAGAAACTAACAATCAGGGCGATCCCGGACAACACCAAGGCTATGACCCCTAGAAATTTGGGCCAACGTGAGGGCGCTCTCCGCCCGCGCTGCTGCACCCGTCGTTCGCATCCACCGTTTTGCACGTTTGAGTTTTCCGGGAATGGCCTGATTGCCGAGACCATCTTTGTGCAGATTGACGAGGTGGAGCCGGACTCCGTGTTTAACCTCACATTCCCCCAGATCGTGTAAGTGCGGCTGCCAGTGGCGATAGTGGGCAAGATCTTCGGCGATGTGTTTCGAAAGCAGAATGTGCCCGGCGTCCCCACAATCCATCACCCGCTGGCCGATGTTGATCCCCGCTCCAGCCATGTTGATTTGATCATTAACATCAACCACCTGATTCACCGGGCCGCTGTGAATCCCCATCCGCAACTGAATCTCTGGATGGTCGCGCAACGCCTCGCTGATTTGAATTGCACAGTGCACCGGCTGTTCTGGGCTGCGGAAAAAAAGCAGGACCATCCCGTCGCCGGTCGGAAGGCGAATGAGCTTCTCGCTTGCTTCCGCGTCCCGGAAACATTCTGTCCCGCGGACGATGCGGTTGAGTTCTTGCATCAACTCGATCTGCTCGTTCACCAGCAGCTTCGAATACCCGACGACGTCGATGAACAACAGATGCGCGATCTCGAGAGCGAGATCCGTTCTTTCCCCAGCATCTAAAGTTGCTCTGCCATGGGGCTCTCTAACCCGCGGTCAACCATCTCTATCTTCCTGCGCTCTGGTCGAGCGAAAACAACGGCCAACGACGAAAGCACTTGCCAAAGCGCTGCGGAGCCGCGAAAGCTACTTTACGCCCGTCGCGAAGACCGTCTGGAAATGCGGGCTCTGTTTTTCGCGCGAGACGACGCTCACTTCGATCCCGGAAAAGCCCGCTTCTTCGAGCCATTGGTGCAATTGCACTTCGCTGAAGCCGAGCCAGTGATCGGCGTAAAGTTCTCGCGCCTTTTCGAAGCGATGGCTGAGCAGGTCGAGCACGACGAGGCGGCCGCCTTTTTTCAAAATGCGATGGGCGGCGGCGATGGCGCGCTCGGGACGGATCGCGTGATGCAACGCCTGACTCAGGAACGCGAGATCGACCGAGTTCTTGTCGATCGGCGGATCCTCGATGTCGCCCAGGCGGTATTCGAGATTCTTGAAACCGTGGCGCTTCGCCAGTTGCGCGCCGAACTCGACCATCTTCGGCGCGTTATCGACCGCGATGACTTTGCGCGCTTTTTTGGCGAGCAACTGCGAAAGCGTCCCCTCGCCCGCGCCGAGATCGGCAACCGTGAGCGGCGGGAGAAGCGCGATCATCGTGTGCGAGAGCGCCTGCCAGGAGCGGCCCGGGCAATAACTGCGACCGAATCGGCCCGCCAGCTGGTCGAAATATTCGCGCGCTTTGTCCTGCCGTTTACGCAAGACCACCTTGAGCGCGGAGCGATCGCGCTCCGTCTCCGGCATTTCGCGGGCGAGCGCGCGGGTCAGCTCGCTCACCTTCGCGCGCTGCGGGTCGAGCTTCTGACCGTTCGTCAGGCCATAATAGACGTTCTTCCCGGCGCGGCGATCCTCGACCACTCCGGCGCGCTTTAGCTGCGCGAGATGGCTCGAAATGCGCGACTGCCCCATCCCGAGCATGTCCTGCAATTCCGCCACGGAAAGCTCCTCCTGCTCCAGCAGCAGAATCAGGCGCAGCCGGGTCGGATCGGCGAGCAAACGGAGGAAATTTATGGTTGACGCCATGAAGTGAAGATACGATATATCGACGTATCATGATTGGTCAATATGTCGGTTTGGAACGTGGCAGCGTTAAAGCGATAAAGCGTTGAACCGAACAGACCATCAAACCGCTTCAACGCTTCAACCCTTTAACCTTTTAACGCTCATGCTTCGTCGTTTCATTTTTGCTTCCGAATCCGTCGGTGAAGGTCATCCGGACAAAGTTTGCGACACCATTTCCGACGCCGTGCTCGACGCCTGCCTCCGGCAGGATCCGAAAAGCCGCGTCGCCTGCGAGACTTTTGCCAAGAGCAACATCGTCATCGTCGGCGGCGAGATCACGATTCCGAATCTGGCGGAGAAAAAGCCGCTCGAGTCGTCGTGCCAATCGACGAGATCGTGCGCGATGCCGTGCGTGAGATCGGTTACGTGAACGACGATGACGTTTTTCACGCCGACAAGATCGACATTCAAAACATCATCACGCGACCAGAGCGCCGGACATCGCGCAGGGCGTGGATGCAAGAGAGGCGGAGGGCAAAGGGCACGCCGAGCAGGGCGCGGGCGACCAGGGTTTGATGTTTGGTTTCGCCTGCGACGAGACGCCGGAGCTGATGCCGGCGCCGATCATGTTCGCGCATCGGCTCGGCCGCGAGCTCACCCGCATTCGCAAGAGCGGCAAAGCGCCCTGGCTGCGGCCGGATGCCAAGTCGCAGGTCTCGGTCATTTACGAGGACGGCAAGCCGGTCGGCATCTCGAACGTTGTCGTTTCGACCCAGCACGCCGGGGACGTGAAGCATTCCGAGATTCGCAGTTTCGTCATCGAAGAGGTGATCCGCAAAGTCTTGCCGAACGAAATGCTGACCGACGCGACCGAATATCTGATCAATCCGACGGGCAGTTTCGTCATCGGCGGTCCGCAGGGCGACACGGGCCTGACGGGACGCAAGATCATCGTCGACAGCTACGGCGGCTGGGGCCGGCACGGCGGCGGCGCGTTTTCCGGCAAGGATCCGAGCAAAGTCGACCGCAGCGCGGCCTACATGGGGCGCTGGGTGGCGAAGAATGTGGTCGCTGCCGGTCTGGCGACGCGCTGCGAAATCCAGTTCGCCTACGCCATCGGTTATCCGGATCCGGTCAGCATGAACATCAACACCTTCGGCACCAACACCGTGCCGGAGGAAGCGATCGAGCGGGCGGTCAATCAGCTCTTCTCCTTCAAGCCGGCCGACATCGTCGAGCAGCTCGACCTCCTGCGCCCGATCTACTCCAAGACCACCAACTACGGACACTTCGGCAAGGACGATCCGGAGATCACCTGGGAAAGAACGGATAAGGCCGCGGAGCTGAAAAAAGCCGCCCACTAAATTCCTTTCATCAAACTTATGAGCACAAAAACCATCACCAAAACTCAGACCAACGACTACAAAGTCGCCGACATCAGCCTGGCCGATTGGGGCCGCAAAGAAATTTCAATCGCCGAGAAGGAAATGCCGGGCCTGATGGCGATTCGCGAAAAATACGCGCCAGGCAAGCCGCTCCAGGGCGTGCGCGTGACCGGCTCGTTGCACATGACGATCCAGACCGCGGTGCTGATCGAGACGCTGGTGGATCTCGGCGCGGATGTGCGCTGGGCGAGCTGCAATATCTTCTCGACGCAGGATCACGCCGCGGCCGCGATCGCCAAGGCGGGCGTGCCCGTCTTCGCCTGGAAAGGTGAAAGCCTCGAGGAATACTGGTGGTGCACCAACCAGGCGATTTCGTTTCCGGGCGGCAAAGGCCCGCAGCTCGTGGTCGATGACGGCGGCGACGTCACGCTCCTCATTCACAAAGGCTATCAACTGGAAGAAGGCAGCGACTGGGTGAAGTCGCCCTCCGCAGAGCAAGGAAGAACAGTGCATCAAGGATCTGCTTCTCGAAGTGCAGCGCGAGAATCCGTTTCGCTGGCATGAGCTGGTGAAAGAATGGCGCGGCGTCTCGGAAGAAACGACGACCGGCGTGCATCGCCTCTACAAGATGCAGCAGCAGAATCAGCTGCTCGTCCCCGCGATCAACGTGAACGATTCGGTCACGAAATCGAAGTTCGACAATCTCTACGGCTGCCGCCACTCGCTAGTCGACGGCTTGAATCGCGCGCTCGACGTCATGATCGCCGGCAAGGTCGCGGTCATCTGCGGCTATGGCGACGTCGGCAAGGGCTGCGCGCAATCGCTTCGCGGCCAGGGCGCGCGCGTCGTCGTCACCGAGATCGATCCGATCAACGCGCTGCAGGCGGCGATGGAAGGTTTCGAAGTCACGACGATCGAAGAAACGCTTGGCCGGGGCGACATCTACGTCACCACCACCGGCAACGTCGACGTCATCACGCTCGCGCACATGGAGCAGATGAAGGACCAGGCGATCGTCGCAACATCGGCCATTTCGATAACGAGATTCAGGTCGATCCGCTCAACGACCGCAAAGACGTCAAGCGGACCAACATCAAGCCGCAGGTCGACAAATACACCTTCCCCGACGGCCACGAGATTTTCATGCTCGCCGAAGGCCGCCTGGTGAATCTCGGCTGCGCCACCGGCCACCCGAGCTTCGTCATGTCGAACTCGTTCTCCAACCAGGTCCTCGCCCAACTCGATCTCTGGAGGAACAAAGACACCTACAAAGTCGGCGTCTACGTCCTGAGCAAGCAGCTCGACGAAGAAGTCGCGCGCCTGCATCTGGAAAAGATCGGCGTGAAACTGACGAAGCTGACCGAGAAACAAGCCGAGTATCTCGGCGTGCCGGTCGAAGGTCCGTACAAGTCCGAGCACTACCGCTATTGAATTTCGCTAGGCCGCGCGGGATTCTCGTCGAATCCCAGGCGGTAGTGCCAGGCCGATCGCGCGGCGTCGTTAGGGCACGCCGGGCGCCGGCAGAAAGAAAAAAAGCACGCCGATAATCACGTAGACGGAGAGCAACTGGACGCCCTTCGAACCAGTTGCTTTCGCCGTCGCCGCGATCTGGCCGACGATCCAGATCGAGAGAATGATCGAAACGATCTCGGGCAAGGAAAACTCCAGAGTCATCGGTGTCGCCAAAGGCGTAAGAGGCCAGAACGAGCACGGGCGTCACGAAAAGAGCCATCTGCAAGCTGGAACCGGTCGCAATGCCGAGACTAAGATCCATCTTGTTTTTCCACGCGGCCCAGACGGCGGTCGAATGCTCAGCCGCGTTCCCGACGAAGGCGATGACGATCACGCCGACAAAGGTTTCCGTTAAACCGAGAGTATGACGTGCCGACTCGATTGATCCGACGAGGAACTCGCTTAGCAGGCCACCAGCGCGGTCGCCACGGCGAGTGCGGTGATCGATTGCCAGAGAGGCCATGGCGTCTCGTCGCGCTTGTGCCCGGACAGCGATCGCCCGCAAAGAGCTCGCGATGCGTGACAAGATGAAAAAGAAGCGAGTAAAAAATAGGTGAGGAAAAGGACGATGACGATGGCCACGGAAAGCCGCGCCTCGTCGTCGATGTCCAACCGCCGGGTGCGGCCGCCGCAGCCAGCGTGAAAGACGGTCGGAATAAGGAGCGCGATGGCCGGCCAACCCTAAGACGTCGCCGAGACGCGCGCCGCGGTCTGGTTGAACGTTTGTTTCGGATGGCGCAACGCCGCCGACGAGAAGCGATGCACCGAGCACGAGCAAGAGATTGCCGATGATCGAACCGGTGAGGGACGCTTTGACGACGCCGGTGAGTCCTTTGCTCAACGCGACCAGACCGATGATAAGCTCCGCGGCATTCCCGAAAGTCGCATTGAGAAAGCCGCCAATGCCGGAACCAGAGCGCGTAGCCAGCTGTTCGGTCGCGCGACCCATCCAGCCGGCCAACGGCACGATCGCGATCGCCGCGACGACGAAGAGGAGGGTCTCATTCCGCCACGCCGGCACGTATCGAAGCGCGATCGCGATCGGCACGGCGAGCAGCAGCAAATCGAGCGGCGTAAGCGACCAACTTGATTTTCGCTCGCGTGGCATGCTTCATAGGAGCTTGGCCAGCGCCATCGCTCAAGCAACTTTGTCGCTCCAGGACGTGCTTCGAATTTGCGCTATGCGCAAAGTCTAGGGCGTAAACTTGTAAATCGCACCATCGCCATCATCGCCACCGTGAACGGTTGCGCCGTAAAAGGTTCCTGACGCCGTCACCGACCATGCCGGCATAGGGAAAAGCTCCGTCAGGAGAGCCCTGGAAACTATGAGCTATACTCTCGGTCCATGTCCCGCCCTGACCAGGAGTCAGTTTGAAAATCGTGCCGCTTCCCAATCCACCTTCGCTCGTTGTCCCGTAAAGATTCCCGGAGGCATCGGCCACAAGATTACTGATCGAACTGTTTCCATCGCTCCCGGCTTGGAAGCTGTAGAGCACCGTTTCGCTCCATTCCCCGGTCGCCGCTGAGAGACAATTGGTAAACTGTGCCCAAACCATTCGTTCCGCCGTAATAAGTCGTGCCGTAGAGATTACCTGCCGCATCGAAAAGCAAAGCGCCGTAAGGGAAAGACCCCGTCCGGAGCACCCTTGAATGAATAAAGGGTCTTGAAATCCCATTCGCCAGCTTCGAGTCGGTGTCATTTCGAAGACGACACCGGCTGCATTCGCCCCTCCGGTCGTCGCCGCGCCGTAAATGTGCCCACCACGTAAAAGCAACTTGCCGGCCGAGCCTGATGATCCATCGGAACCTCCGGTAAAAGTGTGGATGACTCGAAAAGCCCAAGAGCCATTCGACTTGGCGTGAAGTGCGTAGATTGCTCCCAATCCATTTGCTCCGCCAGTCGGAGTCATTCCGTAAACGTTGCCCCGATTGTCAACCGCCACCCTCGCCCCGGGACCAGAGCCATCTGCTCCTCCGGTAAAGGCATGGATGACACTTTGCGTCCAAGTGGTGCCGGATTTGGTCAGCTTATAAGTCACCCCGCATCCGCCCTCACAACTGCCCGAACCACCGGTCACCGCGGTCCCGTAGAGGTTACCCGCGGCGTCGAGCGTAACTCCTTTGTAAGGCTCACCGCCATCGGCGCCGCCGGTGAAACTGTAGAGCACGGTATGCACCCAGCCACCGCCGACTGGTGACAATTGCCAGACCGTGCCACCGCCAAACTCTCCGCCCAGAACAGACGTCCCGTAGAGATTTCCCGCGGCGTCGATCGCCACATCGGTGTCGGTATACTCACCATCCTCGTCACCGGCGAAACTAGTAAATCACCTCGGTCGTGCTCGCTTTCACCCCACTGCCGCAAAGCGCGATCAACAGAAGAATGGCCGCGCTTCCCAATCAGGCGGAAGAACCGCCGCGTTTGCCCGACTGATCGAACTCGTCAGGCCGAAATCTTTACCGTTCGTCGTAGTCATGATCCGCCTCTAGCAGAAAACAGCCGGGAAGAACATAAAAAAAACGGCCCTCGATTTTT
This sequence comes from uncultured Verrucomicrobiae bacterium, assembly GCA_963821915.1. GTDB lineage: Bacteria > Verrucomicrobiota > Verrucomicrobiia > Chthoniobacterales > UBA10450 > Palsa-1392. The sequence continues at coordinate 221,161 of CAWGFS010000007.1, read as the reverse complement.
CAGTAAAGGTAAGGCTCGGAGAGTTGGAAGGCATTCCGGATCAGCTCCAGGCGCGGAGCTGTTCCCTCCGCGATTACCACCTCGACGACATCGAAGCGAAAGAGGATATCGGGATCGCCCAGCAATCGGAGCCAGGCCAGGCCACCGAGCGAAATTCGGCGCTGCTTCTGATGGTTCACCGCTTCCAGCGGCCGGCCAAAATCCTCCCGGGTCCGAGTTTTCACCTCCACGAAAACAAGCGTGTCGCGCTCGCGGCAGACGAGATCGATCTCGCCGCCCTGGCGTCCGCGGAAGTTGCGGTAAAGGATCTTGAAACCGTGACGGCGGAGAAAGCGCGCGGCGAGTTTCTCGCCGCGCTCCCCGAGGCGCAGATGACTGGCTTTAGAAGGCAAAAACCGGCTGCGCCACCGGCTCAAACGAGCGGCGGTGAATCGGGCAAGGACCGTGTTCATGGAGTTTCTGGAGATGCAGCTCGGTTCCGTAACCCTTGTGCTGGCTGAAACAATAGTGCGGAAAACGCGCGCAAAATTCCCGCATCAATGTGTCGCGCGTCACCTTCGCGATCACGCTCGCCGCCGCGATGCTCAAGCTCAGGCAATCGCCATCGATGATCGCGGTTTGTGGGAGTGGGAACGGGAAAACCGGCAGCCCGTCGATCAACGCGTGCTCGGGCGAAATCGTAAGGCCAGCCACCGCGATCCGCATCGCCTGGTGCGCAGCGCGCAGGATATTGATCCGATCGATCTCGACCGAATCGACGATCCCGACCGCCCAGACGATGTCGGAGTGGGTCGTCAGGTACTGGTAAATTTCTTCGCGCAGCTCCGGCGAAAGCTGCTTTGAATCGTTCAATTTCCGATGCCGGAAACGCTCCGGCAAAATCGCCGCTGCAGCGACGACCGGTCCGGCGAGCGCACCCCGGCCGGCTTCATCGATCCCGGCGATGCGCGCGATGCCTAACGAGCGCAGTTTTTTCTCGTGCCGAAATCCGCAGCGCATTCTGCGGAAGTTTATCCACAGATTTCACCGATTGAAAAGCCCGGCCGTTGCTACGCATCCGTTACGACCGCAGATCTTGTCTCTCAGATTAGAATAAAGAGACGCAACGTCCTCTTCCAAGAATCTGCGTCAATCCGCGCAATCTGCGGACGAATTATTCCCGGACCGCGGTCGCTTCCTTGCCCTTGCGGTTGCGCAGGTAATTCAGCTTGGCGCGACGGGCGCGTCCCTGTTTTTCCACTTCCACCTTCGCGATCCGCGGCGAATGCACCGGAAAAACGCGCTCCACCCCTTCACCATAGGAAATGCGACGGACAGTGAAGGTCTGGTTGAGCCCGGTTCCTTTGCGGCCGATCACGATCCCGGAAAAGATCTGGATCCGCTCCTTGTCGCCTTCGCGCACGCGGGTGTGCACGCGCACCCCGTCGCCCACTTTGAATTTCGTGACGTCGGTCTTCTGCTGCTCCTTGGCGATGGTATCGATGATGTTCATAAGTGGATCCTCCGGTGGAAAAAACGGGGCTGGATAGGTAGCGCGACCGGGGCGGATTGTAAAGCTTGGCTCTCCGGGCCGGGGAAATTTCCGATGCCGGTTACATTTGTCTTTGACTGCCGCGCGTCCTACCTGGGCGTCAGCCTAACGAATGTCTCAGGAGAGGCAGCGGGCGGGTTGTGATTTTGGCCTCGGCCGCTATAATGCCGCTCGCTGCGCCCGTAGCTCAACTGGATAGAGTGACGGCCTCCGAAGCCGTAGGTTGCGCGTTCGAGCCGCGCCGGGCGCATTTTTCAAAAGGGATCGCGGTTAGAGCTCGGAAGTCGGAGCGGAGTCGCCTCAATTGTTCGCCGCCCCAGCACGCAGGCTGGCAACGAAAAACCGGCTGAGGAGGAGAAAGATCAGAACCCCAAGGATGGGCACGAGCGAGACGGCAGCGAAACACGGCGCAGGCGACAGAAATCTGTTCGGCAACACTCGCAGTGCGGAAATCCCCGGATTGCCCAGAAGAATCGCGCCGATGACAGACTCGTTCCAAGCCACGAAAAGCGAGAAGAGGCCTGTAATCGCCAGCGCAGGCATACCGAGCGGGAGCAGAATGCGGGAAAATGATTGCCACACTGAAGCGCCGTCGATTTCCGCGGCTTCCTCGAACGAGATGGGAATGGCGTCGTAGTTGCGCTTCATCTGCCAGATGCAGAAAGGTAGCGTCGTTACGAGATAGATAATGAAGAGGCCGAGATAGGAAGCGATCAGGCCGAGCCAGACCAAGCCGAGACAAAGCGCCGTGAGCAGGATCGCCGCGGGCAAGAGCTGTGCGAGCAAAGCCCCGCCAAAGGTCGAGCTGCGACGGAGAAACCTGGAGCGCGAGAGTGTGTAGCCGGCAGCGGAGGCAAGCCCGAGGCCGGTGATCGCAACAGTCAGCGCCACAAGGCTCGATTCTCCCAGGCAGCGCAGGCTGAAGTGTCGAATTGCATGGCTGCCGAATGCCTCGGCACCTCAAGAGCGCCGAGGAAATAGATCCCGCAGAGAGTGACGAGCAAAAGCGTGAGGTAGGTGAATACCGTCCGCGTGAGCTGCGAAGCCGACGCGCGGATCACGCGGCGACTCCCTTGACCACGACCCGCATGCCGTCCGTCGAGACGATCGTGACCGGCGTTTCCGGCGCGATGAATTCGCCTTCGGTCACCACATCCACGACGTGATTCTCGAATTCCGCCTTCCCGCTTGGCCGCAGAATCGTGAGGGAGCGCCCTCGCATTCCCGGCGCGAGCGGGAGCGACATGGCAAACGAGCGCGGCGCGCCCGCCAGCGAGGGGCCAGGCGGATTGGTGGTCGAGAGAATGAAACGGCGATAGATGCTCGTCTGCGGGAGAAAGCGAGCGAGAATCGCAATCAGGACCGCGGCGGCGACAAAGGTCAGAAACATATTGAGCAGCGGGATTTTTAGCATCTGTCCGGTCGGGAAAAATTTCTGGCCCGGGTAACGATCGACCATTGCCCAGAGGAGCGAGGCGAACATCAGCAGGACCCCGACGACTCCGAAGACGATCGTGGAATGCCCGAAAAACAAGATTTCGACCAGGACGAAAACGACCCCGAGGACGAAAAGCCCGACCACCTCCCAGCCGGCGAGCCCGGCAAAATAGTGTCCGAGAAAAAAGAGCGCAAAACAGACGACGGAGATGATTCCCGGCCAAACCGAAACCGGGAATCTTGAACTCGAGGTAAGCGCCGAGAATTCCGCCTAACAATAAGAGAGGAGCGAGCGCGGTCAGCCAGAAAGCGAGTTGCTCGAAGCCGCTCGGCTCGAACTGCACGACGTCGCCTTTCAATCCCGCCATCTTGACCAGGTCGGGCAACGACTCGGCGATGCCCTCGGCCAGGACCGGTTTCCCGTTGATTTTTTCGGTCGCATCCTGCGCGTTGAGGGTCAGGAGCGAGCCTTTCGGATGAATCACCCGGTCGCCGATTTTCACTTCCTTCTCCTTGTTGATAAAGGCTTCGCCGATGTCGGGGTTGTGGCCGTTGCGCTGCGCCGCGCCGCGAATCAGAGCCGACCAGTAGGAGACCGTCTTCTCCTTCTGCGTCGGCGGGAGATCCTCGCCGGTCGAGAGAATCGGTGCGGCGGCCCCGATCGCGCTCACCGGCGCCATGTAGATGTGTTTGGTGGAAAGCGCGATGAGCGCACCGGCCGAGCCGGCATTGGTGTTGATGTAGGTGTAAGTCGGAATCGTGGCGTGATTCAAAATGCCGGTGATTTCCTCCGCCGAATCGAGCCGGCCACCATAGGTATCCATGTCGAAGACGATCGCGGCCGCGCCCTCCGTCTCGGCCGCCTTTTGCGCGCGCCGGAGAAAGAGCGCGAGCGACGGCGAAACTTCCCCGTGCAGCGGAACGACCACGACGTCGCCCGCGGCCGATCACTTCGCGCGCCTCGACCGCGCCTAACGAAAAGGAAGCGACCAGTAAGCAGACTAGGAAACGGGTCGTACGGCGCAACATAACAAGATCATTTGGAGGCCCGAGGGCGCTGCGTTAATCTGGCAGCGTTCCGCAGTCGTCACGAGGAAAAACATCGCACCATGGGAACCATCCCGACCCACGTCATCGAGCAGGTCGCGTCCGCGAACGACATCGTGGAGGTGATCGGCTCCTATTTTCCGCTCAAGCGTGCGGGCGCGAACTTTCGCGCGCTCTGTCCGTTTCATCAGGAGAAGACGCCGTCGTTCCACGTCAACCCGGCGCGGCAATCCTTTCACTGCTTCGGCTGCGGCGTCGGCGGGAGTGTTTTCCGCTTCGTGATGGATTACGAGCATATCGATTTCCCCGCCTCCGTGCGCCGGCTCGCAGCCCGCGCGGGCATTCCGGTGATCGAAGAGCAAGGCGGCAGGAGCGAGGACGATCGCCAGCATGAAGCGCGGCGCACGCTGCTGAAGTTGCACGCCGAAGCGGCGGAATGGTTTCAGGAAAACCTGCTGAAGCGCGAGCTCGGCAAGCCGGCGCGCGATTACCTGAAGAAACGCGGCATCACGAGCGCGGTAGTGAAATCGTGGCAACTCGGTTTCGCGCCGGACAGCTGGGACGCCTGTCTGAAATGGGCACTCGACCAGGGCTACCAGCGCGGGACGATTTTGCAGAGCGGCCTCGTCAAGCTGCGCGATGAAGAGCGGCCGGAGAGCGACGTTTACGACCGCTTTCGCGGGCGCCTCATGTTCCCGATCTGCAACGATGTCGGCGAGGTAATCGCTTTCAGCGGGCGCATCCTGACGAGCGACACAGAGACCGCGAAATATCTGAACTCGCCGGAGACGCCGCTTTTTCGCAAGGGCAGCATTCTGTTCGGTCTGCACAAAACGAAACGCGGACTGATCGAAGCGGACTGCGCGATCGTGTGCGAAGGCCAGCTCGACCTGATCACGCTGTTTCGAAGCCGGCCTAACGAACGTCGTGGCCCCGCAGGGAACCGCCTTTACCGAGGGTCAGGCGCGAATTCTGAAACGCTACGTCAGCGAAGTCGTGCTCTGCTTCGACGCCGATGCCGCCGGACAAAAGGCGGCGGAGCGTTCGCTCGAGCCGCTCCTGGAAAATGATCTCGTCGTTCGCGTCGCCGAAATGCCGCCGGGCGAGGATCCCGATTCGTTAGTCCGAAAAGAAGGCGCGGAAAAATTCGGCGCCCGAATCGCTGGCGCGCGAGATTTTTTCGATTTCTGGATCGAGCGGGAGGTCTCGACCAGGAACCTTTCCAACCTGAACGCCAAGATGCAGCTCGCCCGGCAGCTGGCCGAAACTGTCGCGCGTGTGCACGACCCGCTGATGCGGAACGAAGTGGTCAGCAAGGTTGCTGCCCGCCTCGGGGTGGGAGCGGCAGATTTCGCAAATCTTCTGCCCAAGCCGCAGCGAAGCCGGACTCCGTCGGCGACGCCGCGCACCGTGGCGCCTGCGCCCCGGCACGAGATTGCCATGCTCTGCCTGCTGGCGCTGCGCGATGTCGATGCGCACAATTTCCTGCTGACCCAGGATTGGCGAGAGGTGGTCGCGGAAACTCCCGGGAGCGAGATGTTGTCCCGGATCCTGGAGAGCGGTCTCCGGCCGGACGACCCGGCGTCGCTCAACGCGCTTCATGTCGTCATTGGACCCGGCCGAGGAGTCGTTAGTCTCAGCCTGGCTGTTGCAAAAAATGCCGCCCAATGCAGAAACCGTGGCGCGTGAATGGTGGCACGGACTGCGTCTGCCTGCCTTGCGCCGCCGGCTTCAGGCGGCCGAAAGCCGGTTGAAATTGCCGCAGCTCAGCATTGGTGAAGAGATTGCGTTGCAGAGAGAAATCTTTGAGTTGCGCATTCGGACGCTGGAAAGTCAGATGCAACAGCCAGGCCTGGGCGAAAGCGAGGCGGCGGCGCTGGAGAAACAGGTGGTTGACCTGCGGGGGCAACTCGACGACTTTTCACGGTTTTCGCCGGCCCGCGTGCTGGAGTCTTGACTAGGGTGAGCAAGCGAGGTTAGCGCGGATCCTGCTATTTCGTCCATCGCTCAACAGCACATCGTTTTGGCAAAAAAATCGAAAACATCCGCCCGCCCGAAAAAGCCGGCCAAAGCCGCCGCGCGAAAGCCCAAGAAGCGCGGACGCCCGCCCAAGCTCAAGACAAAAAACGCACAAGGCAAAGGTCGTAGCGAAAGCCAAACGACCGCGCGGCCGCCCGCGCAAACTCGTCTCGCGGGACACTCCGCCCACTAAGCGCGGACGTGGTCGTCCGCCCGGAAAAAAATCGGCTGTCCGGCTTCCAAGCAAGGCCGCGATTAGTGGCCACAACGGAGAACTCGCGGGCACGAATGGCGATTCGCCTCCAACGTCGGCGAGCAACACCCAGGCGCGGATTCGCGAACTGATCAAGCTGGCCAAGGAACAGGGCTACCTCACCTTCGACGATCTCAACGAGGCGTTGCCGCCCGACCTGACCGACGCGGACGAGCTCGACCTCATCTTGATGCGCCTGCGCAAGCTGGAGATCGACATCATCGAGGCGTCGGAAGTGGATCGTTACAAGGACGGCAAGAAAGATCCCGAAGAGGAAGAAGAAAAGCCGGAGCCGAAGCTCGACATCCTCGACGATCCGGTGCGGATGTATCTGAAGCAGATGGGCCAGGTGCCGCTGCTGACGCGCGAGCAGGAAGTGGAAATTTCCAAGCGGATCGAGGAAGCCGAAGAGCGGGTCGCAGAGCATGTTCATCGCTTCGGGTTCGTCGCGCGCGCTCACCTCGAGCTGGCGGCGAAGCTGGTCGAAGGCGGCGAGCGTTTCGACCGCGTGATCCTCGACAAGAAAATCGAGAGCCGCGAGCGCTACATGAAGTTGCTCCCGCGGCTCTGCAAGAAAGTGCAGAAGATGAGCGTGGAATTGGAACGCGAGTACGAGCATCTGACCCGCGCGGGTCAGCGCGACGACGCCAAGGCTGAAAAAGTTTGAGAAAGCCGTCGCCAAGCTGCAGGGCCTTTATCCGAAGTTCTACTTCAAGCAGAAGGTGACCGAGGAATTCGTGCACCTGGCCGACGAACATTATGCCCGCCTGCGCACCCTGCAGGAGGAGATGAAGAAGCGCGGAAAACAGCGCGGGCCCAGCCTGCACGCCAAACGGCTGCGGGAAATTGAAACCACGCTCTGGCTTTCGACCGGGGAATTTACCGAGCGCTACCAGGAATTGCGCGGCTGGCTGCGCAAAGCGCTCCGGGCCAAGACCGAAATGGTCGAGGCCAACCTGCGCCTCGTCATTTCCATCGCCAAAAAATACACCAACCGCGGCCTCTCCTTCCTCGACCTGATCCAGGAAGGCAACATGGGCCTGATGAAGGCGGTCGAGAAATTCGAGTATCGCCGCGGCTACAAATTTTCGACCTACGCGACGTGGTGGATTCGCCAGGCCATCACCCGCTCGATCGCCGACCAGGCGCGCACGATTCGCATCCCGGTGCACATGATCGAGACGATCAACAAGCTGATGCGCGTGCAGAAGCAGCTGCTCCAGGAATTCGGCCGCGAGCCGACGCCGGAGGAAGTGGCCGAGGAAATGCAGCTGCCGGTCGAGCGCGTGCGCGCCGTGCTGAAGATGGCGCAGCAGCCGATCTCGCTGCAGTCGCCGGTCGGCGACAGCGAGGACACGAACTTCGGCGATTTCATCGAGGACAAGGGCGCGGAAAATCCGAGCGACATGACCGCGATCGCGCTGCTCAAGGAGAAGATCAGCGACGTGCTCGAGACCTTGACCGAGCGCGAGCGCCAGGTGCTCGAACAGCGCTTCGGCCTGGTCGACGGCTACAGCCGCACGCTCGAAGAAGTGGGCCGGCAATTCCGCGTCACGCGCGAGCGCATCCGCCAGATCGAGGCCAAGGCGCTCCGCAAGATGCGGCACCCGACGCGCATTCGGCAGCTTGAGGGCTTCCTCGAAGCTGCCGATCTCCAAACTGTCCCAAAGGCGCCCGCCCCTGCCGCCTAACGAGGGCGGTGGTGGACAACGCGGTGCCCGTTGCGGTGGACCACCACCGGTCTCGTATAAACGAACGAACGGCCATAGACCACCGGGGCATAGCCATACGATACGTATCCATAGGGGTAATACGGATATCCGTAGGCGTAGGGGTAATATCCGGCGTAAGGATAGCCGTAGGAATACCCGTAACCGACCGGGAAACCGATGCCGATACCGACACGCACCCCGGCTTCCGATTTCGCCGCGGCAGCGAAAGTGAATGCGCCCGCGACGGCCGCGATCAAAAGAAGCTTCTTCCAGTTCATTTGCTCACCTCCTTTCCGATAAATAACGTAAATTGAGACGCTGTCCCTGGCAAATTATTCACCCGTTTCTCCATCCCATCGCGGATAGCCGGTGACGATCAAATCGGGACCGATTCTCTCGAATCGCGTCTGCGAGAGTTTGGCGCCACCCGCGGTTGAGCCGGCGCCCTTTCCGGGCACCGCCAGGACGGGACCGCCGGTGAACACGGGCGCGAGGTAGAATTGGACCTTGTCCACCAGCCGGGCGTCGAAAGCCTGGCCCAGCACATTTCCGCCGCCTTCGATCAGCACACTGGTGATCTCCCGCCGACCCAAATCGGCCAGGACTTGCCGGAGCGCTTTGTTCTCGATAAACCAGGGTGCGGGCCGCGAACCGATCGGCAAAAAGATGCGCATCGCGCGGCAATTTTCCGGAGCGCGAAAGAACGACGCGCCACGGTTGGCGCGCACCTCGTATCCCTCGCGTGGTCAGGCGCGGATTATCCCGGCGTAACGTTTCCGCGCCGATCAAGATTGCGTCCACTTGTGCCCGCAGTTGCATGGCATGCCGACGCGCCACCGGGCTGGTCAGCCAGCGTCCTTCGTTAGGCGGTCTCGTTAGGCGGCCGTCCAGGCTCATTCCGCATTTCGCGATCACGAATGGTTTTCCGGTCACGATCCACTTGTTGAAGGCCTCATTCAGCCGGCTGCATTCGGCCGCCAACACACCCGTCGTCACTTTGATTCCTGCCGCTCGCAGCTGGTCGATCCCGCGTCCGCCATGCAATGGATTGGGGTCGGTTGCCCCGATCACAACCCGCCCCACGCCCGCACGCACAATCGCGTCGGTGCAGGGCGGGGTGCGGCCGATCGTGGAGCACGGTTCGAGCGTGACATAGAGCGTGGCCGAACGAAGCGAGCCACTCGGGGCGGCGGCCAGGCATTCGATTTCCGCGTGCGGCAGGCCGCTGGCCCGATGATAGCCGCGGGAAATGACACGCTGGCCCCGGACAAGAACTGCTCCAACCGCCGGATTTGGGCTAGCGCTTCCGATCCCCCGGCGTGCTTCGGCCAGTGCCGCCCGCATGAAAGCCTCGTCTGTGGAATCTGCCATTGCCGAACGCTAAGCAAATGGGCCGCGAGTGGCAATGGATTCCGCTCTTTTCATCACCAACGATGGAGGGAAAATTCGAGAGTTACATTCTGACACAGGTAGCAACCAATGACCTGAGCTACCATCTGCGCCGTTTTGGCTCGAATCACCTCAATGTCAGCTCAATCACAAATCTTCTTAAATAGTACATTTCCAGTAAATTGCATTCCATATCTAGTCTCACATTTATTGCGTGGCATGTGACAAGCTTAACATTCTGACGTTGAAACAAACATTCACCAGAAAGAACAATTCACAATGAGCCTAATTCGTTATCAATCTCCTGAACTATCGACCTGGCCTGCGTTAGATCGCTGGGCTGATCTCCGAGACGAGCTGAACAGCCTTTTCGATCTGCCAACGACGGGCAATCTTGCCCGGCAAGCGCAGCTCTTCAGCGGCTGGACACCGGCTCTCGACCTGTATCAGAACAACGACAACGTCGTCGCTGTCGTCGAGCTCCCAGGTATGCGCAAGGAAGACATCGACGTCTCCCTGCATGACGGCATGCTGACCATCGCCGGTGAACGCCAGAGCTCCGCGGGCGAAGGTGAAAACGCCGAACGCACCGAGCGTTTCAGTGGCAAATTCCGCCGCAGCGTCACCCTGCCGACGCGAGTCGACGCGAGCAAAGTCAGTGCCTCTTACAAAGACGGCATTCTCACCGTCACGCTCCCGAAAGTCCGAGGAAGCGAAGCCGAAGAAAGTCGAAGTCAGCATCGCATAATCACCGTCGGCGGACCCAGTTCGCCGGCGCAATTCAAGAAAGGAAATCTATGACCACCAACTTAGTGCGCGAAAATAATGGAAGAGCGGCCGGTCGCCGCGAACGCGAGAAGTTCATCACTCCGCCGGCGAGCGTCAGCGAGACCGCCGACGGCTACCTCCTGGAGCTCGAGATGCCTGGGGTAAATAAGGACGGCCTCGAGATCTCGATCGAGAATAACGAACTCTCGATCATCGGTCGTCGCTCCAACCCGGCGATCGACGGAACACTGGTCCATCGCGAATCCCGGCCGCACAATTATCGCCGCTCGTTTGAGATCGATCCCTCGATCGACAGCGCGAAAATCGCCGCCCGCATGAGCCAGGGCGTGGTCACCCTCACGCTCCCCAAAGCGGAGGAAGTGAAGCCGCGCAAAATCACCGTGTCGTAATTCTGATTCGGTTAGGAAACCAGAGCCGCGGATCGCCAGGTCCGCGGCTTTTTCCTTTCCTAAACCAATCTTTTTCGCCGCAGGCGCGCTTTTCTACTTGGCGCAATCGTTGCCGCGTCGTACCTAAAGAACCCCGTTTATGGCCACCAAAACTGAAGAAAAACCCTCCGAAGACAAACTTGTCGCCGCCCGCAACAAAAACCTCGACCTCGCCATCCAACAGATCGCCAAAGATTACGGCGACGGCGCGATCATGCGGCTCGGCGACGAGAAGATCGTCGACATCGAAGTCATTCCCACCGGCAACATCCTGATCGACCGCGCGCTCGGTGTGGGCGGATTTCCGCGCGGACGCGTCGTGGAAGTTTACGGACCGGAATCGTCCGGTAAGACGACGCTCACGCTGACGGTCATCGCACAGGCGCAAAAGCGCGGCGGACTCGCCGCCTTCATCGACGTCGAGCACGCGCTCGATCCGCAATACGCCCGGCGGCTCGGCGTGGACATGGACGATTTGCTCGTCTCGCAGCCGAGTTCCGGCGAGGAAGCGCTCCGGATTGTCGAGACCCTGGTTCGTTCAAATGCGCTCGATGTCATTGTCCTCGATTCGGTCGCGGCGCTCGTCACGAAACAGGAACTCGAAGGAGAGATCGGCGACTCCACGGTCGGCGCGCAGGCGCGCCTGATGAGCGCGGCGTTGCGCAAGCTCACCTCGCTCATCTCGAAGGCGCGCACCTGTTGCATCTTCACCAACCAGATTCGCGAAAAGATTGGCGTCATGTTCGGCAATCCGGAGACGACCCCCGGCGGAAAGGCGCTCAAATTCTACGCCAGCGTCCGCATCGACATCCGCCGCATCGGAGCGATCAAGCAGACCGACGGCGTCGTCACCGGCAACCGCACGCGGGTGAAAGTGGTGAAGAACAAAGTCGCGCCGCCGTTCACCGAAGCGGAGTTCGACATCATGTATAACGAGGGCATTTCCTCGACCGGCGCGTTGCTCGATCTCGCGCTCGAGAAACAGATCGTCGAAAAGCGCGGCTCCTGGATGAGCTACAAAGGCGCGCAACTCGCTCAGGGGCGCGACGCCGCGAAGGAAGTGTTGAAAAGCGATCCGGCGCTCTACGAAGAAATCGAGACCGCGGTCAAAGCCAAGCTCGACGAAGAGAAGAAGTAGCGCAACGCGAGAGTCCGATGCCGCGACGATGTTTCGCCTTCGCGGTCGCGTTACCTGGCGCGAAATCGCCGCGACGCGTCCTCGCATGAAAACCGCTCGATCCGCGCTAAACTCATCGCGATGACGTCCGCTGAAATTCGCCAATCATTTCTCGATTTCTTTCGCGAGAAACAGCACACCATCGTGCCGTCGTCATCCCTTCTGCCGGACGCGCCGAATCTCCTCTTCACCAACGCCGGCATGAACCAGTTCGTGCCGATCTTTCTCGGCCAGCAACGACCCAGCTTCGATCCGCCGCGCGCCGCCGACACCCAGAAATGCATCCGCGCCGGCGGCAAGCACAACGACCTCGAAGACGTCGGGCTCGACACCTATCACCACACCTTTTTCGAGATGCTGGGCAACTGGAGCTTTGGCGATTACTTCAAGAAGGAAGCGATCGAATGGGCGTGGGAGCTGGTCGTTAGGCGCTGGAAATTTCCGCCCGAACGTCTCTACGCCACGGTTTATCAACCCGGGCCTAACGAGCCGAGCGAGTTCGACCAGGAAGCGCATGACCATTGGGCGCGCCTGCTTCGCCGCGGCCGGGCCTCGATCCCGCGTTCACATCGTCAACGGCAACAAGAAAGACAATTTCTGGATGATGGGCGACACCGGCCCGTGCGGGCCGTGCTCGGAATTGCACGTCGATCTCACGCCCAGCTGGCGACACGCGGCGGCTCGTTAGTCAACGCCGGCGATCCGCGCTGCATCGAGATTTGGAATCTGGTTTTCATCCAGTTCAACGCCAATCCCGATGGCACGCTTCTCTCCCCTGCCCCAGCGCCACGTCGATACCGGGATGGGTTTCGAGCGCGTGACCGCGATCATCCAGGGCACGAAAAATTTCACCGATTTCACCGGCACGATCTCGAATTACGAGACCGACGTTTTCCGCCCGATCTTCGACGAGATCGAAAAACTGAGCGGCAAAGAATACGGCAGCACCTTGCCAAGGCCTGGCGACCGCGGGCGAGACCGAGCAGGAAAAGATCGATATCGCCTTTCGTGTCATCGCCGATCACATCCGCACTCTCAGTTTCGCGATCGCCGACGGCATCCAGCCGAGCAATGAAGGACGCGGCTACGTCCTCCGCCGGATCCTGCGCCGCGCCGTCCGCTATGGGCGGTCGTTAGGCTTCCACGAACCGTTCTTCTTCCGGCTGGTCGACGTTCTCGCCCTGACGATGGGCGAAGTCTTCCCCGAGCTGCGCGCCAGACAATCGCAGATTGACGAAACGCTCAAACGCGAAGAAGAATCCTTCAACCGACACTGCTCGATAAAGGCATCTGACGCTCGATTCGAGGAAGCAGTGCACGAATGATCGATCGCTCCTTCGATAATGGATGACACTGGCGGCCCAGCGGAATTTCGAGCGTCGAGAGGTCGCGAACCGAAGGATGGAAAACAGATTATCCGTCGGTGCCTTTGTTCGCGAGCCGATGGACGATTGAGAAGAAAATCTCCGGCGAATTCGCTTTCCAGCTCTACGACACCTACGGCTTCCCGCTCGATCTGACCGAACTGATGGCGCGGGAACGTGGACTCACGGTCGACACGGAAGGGTTCGAGAAACTGATGGAGGAACAGCGCGACCGCGGCGCGCAAGGCGCAGAAGAAGAGTGTGATCGAGGTCGCAGACACGGCGGCACAGCCGCCGACCAATTTTCTCGGCTACGAACACGACCATACCGGCGCCGATGTTGAAGCGATTCTCGATGTCGGTGATCGAAAGGGCGTCGTTCTCAACAATTCCGTTCTCTATGCCGAGATGGGCGGACAGGTCGGCGACCAGGGCGAGATGATCGGCGAGAGCGGCTCCTGGAAAATCGAGGATACGCGGAAAACTGGCGACACCTGGATTCATCTCATCGCCGGTGAAAACACGCCGGCGATTGGCGAGCACGTCACGGTGCGGCTCGATCGCACGCGCCGGGCGGCGATCGAGCGCCACCACACGGTGACGCATTTGCTCCATTGGGCGCTGCACGAAGTCGTCAGCCGCGACGCGACGCAAAAAGGCAGCTACGTCGGGCCGGAGAAGCTGACCTTCGATTTCTCGAGTGCCGCCCTAACGAAACAGCAGGTGCGCGAGGTGGAAAAGCTGGTGAACGAAAAGATCGCGGAGAACGCGCCCGTATCGTGGACGGAAATTCCCTACCCGGAAGCGAAGCAGCGGACCGACATCATGCAATTCTTCGGCGACAAATACGGCGACCTTGTGCGCGTGGTGCAGATCGGCGGCGCGCCTAACGAATTGAACGGTTACTCGATGGAACTCTGCGGCGGCACCCATGTGCGCGCGACCGGCGACATCGGTTCGTTTCGAATCCTGAGCGAGGGTGCGATCGCGGCCGGCATTCGCCGGATTGAGGCGGTCGCAGGCAACGCCGTCGGCGAATGGGCGCGGGCCGAAGCGAGCGCGTCAGGAGGAAAAATTTCAGGCGTTGGCCAGAAAGAAATCGGGACTTGCGGCGTTGCCCGCGTTTGAGACGACGACGGCCGCGGCGATGGCGGCCAGCATCGACGCCCGCGCAGCGCATCTCGAAAAACTGGACGCGGAAGTGCGCGACTGGGAAAAGGCGAACGCCAAGGCCACCGAAGCAGGAATGCAAAGCCGGGCCGCGGCGATCGCCAATGAAATGGCCTCGAGCGATGGCGCGGCTTTCCGTGTCGCTCGCGTGCCGGATGCTGACGGCAAGTTGCTCCAAGCCATCACTGACGTGCTCAAGACGCGATTTGATGGCCCCATTTTTCTTGCCGGGGAAAAAGAGGGCCGCGTCGCGCTGATCGCCTCCGTTCCCAAAGCCCTGACCTCGCGCTATCAGGCGGGAAAATTAATCCAGGAAACTGCGCCGCTCGTCGGCGGCAAAGGCGGTGGGCGTCCGGAACTGGCTCAAGGTGGCGGAACCGACGTGACGAAGATCGACGCGGCGCTGGCGCGGGCGAAAGAACTGCTCGCCTAACGAGGCTCAAGAAAGGAAGAGCGTCGCCGCGGCGGTGACGGCCAACGCCAGAATGAGGACGAACAGGTAGATGAAGCCGCCAAAGAAAAACTTGAACGTCGTCACGAACCAGCGCTGGCGATAGACCTGCCGGATCGAGAGAAAGACCTGCGCCACGATCGCAAGCACGCACAGCCAGACGAGCGGCCCTTCCAGGGCCGGCGCCCAACGACTCGCTGCCATTGCGCTGAAGACGGTTAACAGGGTCGCGATATAGAAAAAGGAGTGAATGTGCAGCGCGTAGACGAGGTGCTCGATGTAAAAGCGGCGTTGGCGGAGGTAGAGAACCTTCAGCACCAGCGCGAAGAGCGGAATGCAGAAAAGCATCATCGTCGAGATGTTGTCGCGCAGCGTCTTGATCAGAAGTTGGGCGTTGCTTCCGTGGGGACCGATCTTCTCTTTCACTCTTTGTTTCAGCCAGCTCGGGGAAGATCCATCGTCGAATAGCTTCGAATGGCCCCCAACAACCGGCGCGGGCGACGGCGATGGAACCTCGGCGGGCCGGGTCGGGCCAGCTTTCTTCGCGGCCGGCGTTTTTGTCCTTTCGGCCACGCTTTTCAGCACTTCTTCGCGCACGAGGGCGGGAATCGCCGGATTCTTCATCGCCTCCTCCACCTCTGCGCGGTCCTTCGGAGTCATATCCGCTGCGACCACCGGCCTGGTCTGAATCGGGGCGAAACGAACACCCAAAAAGAAGACGATGCTGACGAGCAGGTAAAGACGGAGTGGATGGAGATAACGCGTGCGACGCCCGGCAACGAATTGGTTCGTTAGCCAACCCGGATAGATCACAAGCAACAGGAGCGTCTTGGTAAATTTCGAGTCCCAGTTGAGGAACGATTCCGCCACATCAGCAACGACGTGTCGGAATGAGCGGTGATAATCGACCGCCACCTGCCCACAATTGGAGCAGTAACGGCCGTGCAATTCCGCGCCGCAGTCTTCACAGTGAGTGAACGGCGGTTTTTCTTCCGCCGGCTTTTTCCAGCGGAAGAGTCCGCGGCGTTTGCGCCCGGGTTTCTCGAGAGAGGCGGCGACCGCGTCGCCGAAAATTGCCTGGCTCGTCTCGTCGGACATGGCCTCGCCTAACGAATCGCCGCCCAGACACGGTGGACGTCGTCGTGGTCCTCGACTGCCTGGAGGAATTCGCCGACCTGCTCACGGTCTTCCTCACTTAATTCCGGGAAAGTTTTTGCGACGTAACCGAGCTCGCTCGTCACGATCGTCCAGCCATTCTGGCCCAGCCATTGGGAAACGGCATGCAGATCGGTCGGCGCGGTGATGAAACGCGCGCCCGCTGGTTCCCTCGGGTATCTCGGTGTCATCGGCATTCGTCAGAGGAACAAAGTCCTGCGCGCCGGCTTCGATCGCGGCCGCTTCAGCATCCGCGTTCGCATCGGGATGGTGCGCCTCGACGAGGCCGACGTGATCGAAGAGAAACTTGTTGCTCCCCGGCGCGCCGAGCTGGCCGCGCTTGAAGAGAACGCGAATCTCGGGCGCGGTGCGGTTCTTGTTGTCGGTCTGCACTTCGACGATCACCGGCACCTTGTGCGGCGCGTAGCCCTCGAAAACGATCTGTTCCAGCTCCAGCTTTTCGCCGCCGACTCCCGCACCCTTTTTGATCGCGCGCTCGATCACGTCGCGCGAGACGCTTTGTTTGCGCGCTTTTTCAATGACCGCGGCGAGGCGCGCGTTGCCGGCGGGATCGGCGCCGCCGAGCTTGGCCGCGACCATGATTTCCTTAACCAGTTTGCCGGTGGCCTGGCCTTTCTTCAGACCCGCCACTTCGCGCTTGGCATGCAACCATTGACGACCCATGCGCCTTATTAGCCATCGCGCGCGAGCATGGCAAGTCGCCCTGCCTCGAGCACCTCGGGTGGCTCTGCTCCGCGGACCCAGAGCTGGCGCCAGGAAGACCTTGAAGAGCCGATCGATGATGAGATTGAAACAGAATGAATCTCGAAATCGAAAACAAGAAAGTGCTCGTCACAGGATCGACCGCCGGCATCGGGCTCGCCATTGCCAGCCGGCTCGCCCGCGAGGGCGCGGAGGTCTGGGTGAATGGACGGACCCAGGAACGCGTGGATAAAGCGATCGCAGGCATCCAAAAGGAATCCCGCGACGCCAAACTACATGGAATTGCCGCCGATCTCGGCACGGCCGAAGGTTGCTCCGAAGTCGTTAGGCAACTGCCCGAGGTGGACATCCTGGTCAACAATGTCGGCATTTTCGAGCCGAAACCGTTTGAAAAGATCAGCGACGCGGAATGGGAGAAATTCTTCGCCGTCAATGTCCTCTCCGGGGTGCGGCTGAGTCGAGCCTACCTGGGCGGGATGAAAGAACGCAACTGGGGCCGGATCGTTTTCATCTCGAGTGAGTCTGGGCTGCAAATCCCCGCCGAAATGATCCATTACGGGACGACCAAGACCGCGCAGCTCGCGGTCGCCCGCGGCCTCGCCGAGACCTGCGCCGGCACGAACGTGACCGTCAACTCCGTCCTGCCCGGCCCGACTGCATCGGAAGGCGTAACAGAGTTCGTCGGGCAGCTCGCAGAGGAGCACAAGATGAGCCCGGATGAGTTCGAGAAGGACTTTTTCAAGAACGCGCGACCAACCTCGCTCTTGAAGCGCTTCATTGAGCCTGACGAGATCGCGAATGTCGTCGCTTTTGTTTGCAGTCCCGCTCGCAGCCGCGATGAACGGCGCATCCGTGCGCGCCGACGGCGGCGTGATCAAGTCGATCGCCTAACGACGAGAGCCTGGCGGAGGGACGAGCAGCCGCTCGTCCCTCCCACAGGTACCGCCTCAGGGCAAAACGAGGGTGATCATGGCGGTCACGGCAAATGCAATGCTCAACAAGACGAGGTAGATCAGGCTGCCGAGAGCGAACTTAAAGAGCGTGGCAAACCAGTTCTGGCGATAGACGCGGCGAATCGCGAACAGCAACTGGATCAGCGACCGCGAAGCCCAAAAAGGTGCAGGCGACAGCGGTCAGCGCGGTTGATTTCAGGGCGAGCAAAAAGCCAAGCCCGATGATGATGAGGGTGCTGAGAAAAACGAAAGCGTGGGTGTGGAGAGCGAAGATGAGGTGCTCGACGTAATAACGCCGCTTGAAAACGTAAAGAATTTTCAAGACGAGGGCGAAGAGCGGGATGCAGCAGAGTACCATCGGCGCAAGATTTTGAATCAGTGCCTTCAGAAACAGATCGCCGCGATCGCCTGTTGGCCCGATTTTTTCCCTGGCACGCTTCTCCAGCCAGCGACCAAAGCCGGACTCGTGTTCGTCGTCGTCGAATTGCAGGAAAGCATGGTCCTCGTCGGGTGACGGGCGCCGTCGTCGGCGAGGGCAGCGCAGACATTCCTAAGGAAAAATCAGGCAGATGGAGTTGAGGCCGAGAGCGGGCCCGGAGTAGGCGCGGTCGTAGTGAGCGAGAAATTGCTATGAGTCTTGCTCCGATTCGCTTCCAGGTGCGTGTTTTTCGAAAGGAAATTGATGACGAGAAAAAACAGCACGCTGGCAATGAGATAAACGCGCAAAGGATGAACGTGGCGGGCGCGCTTGCCCTCCACGAATTCGTTCGTTAGGCGCCAGGGCTTGAAGAGGAGCAGGCCGAAGGATTGAAAGAAGCGCGCATCGAGATTGAAAAATGCGTCGGCCGCGTCGGCCAGGAGCGACCCGAAGGAGCGGTGATAATCAACCGCCGGCTGCCCGCATTGCGCACAATACGGGCCGGTCAACGCTGCGCCGCAATTCTCGCAATGGGTCAGGGGCGGACGTGATTTCCGCTTTCGACCGAACCATTTTCGTCCCGGATGACGGCCGAGCTCAGCAACCGCGGCATCCCCAAAAATCAGCGGCGTCGTTTCATCGGACATCCGGCCGCAGATTATTCAGCGGTTTGGGCCAAGTCCAACCCGGAAGCGGAGCGATCCGTCCAGCGGTGGCATCAATTGCGAACCCAGAAGAGCGCGGCGGTTCCGGCCAGCCCGATGGCGCAGATCGTGATCGTGTCCTCGATAAAGTAGGGATACGCCATCAAGGCGATGCCCGAGGAACATCGGTTTCCAGGCGCTCATCCGCTTGCCGTAGACGAAACCGACGAAACCAATGCTGCTGAAGAGGAGACCAGCGAAAAGATTGGGACCAGACCAACGGGCATCCTCTTTTCGGAGCTAAATCCGCGCCAGTGCCGTGGTCCGCGCCGCCTGCTACAACGAAAGCGTCGGACTTCGAGGCCGCATGCAAAACAAAGCATTGACCGGCACAATCGCCGGGTGCGACGATGCGCCCGCTTTAACCATCGGAGCCGAAACAACCGGAGAAAATGCGTGGCATCCAAACTTTTCCAGACAAAAAGCCCTGACCTTCTGATTCGCGAGTCGGAGATGCCCGAGCGCAAGATGAAGCGCTCGCTCACGGCGCTTGATCTCACCTGCTCGGCATCGGCGCGATCATCGGCACGGGCATTTTTGCGCTGGCCGGCACGGCGGCGGCGGGGGAACGACTCGAAGCCGTCTCTTCGATCTGGAAGACGCCGATCCTCAATATCGTCATCTCCTGGATCACCCATTCCGATCTGGTCTTGGGACGGGCAGGCGCTGGGCCGGCGGTTGTGATCTCATTCATTGTGGCCGCGATTGCCTGCGGTTTCGCGGCGCTTTGCTACGCCGAGCTCGCTTCGATGATCCCGGTTTCCGGATCGGCCTACACCTATTCCTACGCCACACTCGGCGAACTCATCGCCTGGATCATCGGCTGGGATCTGATTCTCGAATACGCGGTCGGCAACATGGCGGTGGCCGCGAGCTGGTCCGGCTATTTTGTCAAGTTATGCGGGAGCTTGTTCGGCGCTCCGATTCCCGCTTTGGGCCGTGACCGATCATAAGACGGCCGCCGATGTCATCGCTAAAGGCGGCGAAGCGCTCCAGGATTTTTCCTCCACCACTCTGCCCGTGCTTTTCGGCCACACCATCGCCCTCAATTTACCGGCGTTTCTCATCGTCGCGCTGGTGACGATTTTGCTCGTTTACGGCATTCGGGAAAGCGCGCGCACCAACAGCGTGGTCGTAATCATCAAGATCGCCGTCGTCGTTTTCTTTATTTCCTTCGGTGCTTTTTTTGTCAACCCGACAAACTGGCATCCATTCATGCCGAGCGGTTTTTCGGGGGTGATGAGCGGCGCCGCGATTGTCTTTTTCGCCTTCATCGGATTCGATGCCGTTTCGACCACGGCCGAGGAAACAAAAAATCCGCAACGCGACATGCCGATCGGGATGATCGCGAGTCTGATCATCTGCACCCTGCTTTACGTGCTGATGTCCGGCGTGCTCACCGGGATGAAGAAATACACGATTTATCTGGGAGATTCCGCGGCGGTCGCCACCGCCTTCGCGGGGAAACCATGGGCGCAAGCTCTGGTCAGTGCGGGCGCACTGGCCGGCATGACTTCGGTCTTGCTCGTTTTCCAACTTGGGCAGCCGCGCATTTTCATGGCCATGGCCCGCGATGGATTGCTGCCACAATACTTTTCCAGGATCCATCCGCGTTTTCGCACGCCCTACGTCACCACCATTTGGACCGGCTTGATCGTCGGCGGCGTGGCGATGGTCACCGACATCGGTTCGCTCGCCGATCTAACGAATATCGGAACCCTTTTTGCGTTCTGTCTGGTCTGCATCGGGGTCATTGTTCTCCGTCGCACGGATCCCACTCGCCATCGGCCCTTCCGCGTTCCGTTGGTTCCGCTGGTTCCGATCATCGGCGTCCTAATGTGCGCGGGCCTGATGTTCAGCCTTCTCGTCGAAACCTGGATCCGGTTTATTGCCTGGCTCGCGATCGGACTGCTGATTTATTTCTTCTACGGAGTGCGCCACAGCCTGCTTCGCCGCGGAATCGATACGGGCGAAACCGAAAACGAATTCCCGCCGATCGAGCCGTAGGGCACAGAATGCTTGTAGCGGCGGTTTGTGACCGCCGCGGGCGTCAATCAAAGATCGGCTCCGCCGCCACGACCACGTTGATTCGCGACCAGGACGCCTCGGCGGTCATAGCCGCCGCTACAATAACCGGACGGTCAGGCGGCCGGCTTCAAGTATTTCGCGAGAAACTTCTCCATCGCGCCGTAGAAATCGAACCGGTTTTCCTCGTTATGAAAACCGTGCCCTTCGTTGTCCTTCACCATGTATTCCACTTCCACCCCGCGTTTCTTCAGCGCCGCGACCATCTGATCGGACTCGTCCTTGTTCACCCGCGGATCGTGCGCGCCCTGCGCGACGAAGAGCGGCGTCTTGATCTTGTCCGCGTGCATGACAGGCGAGACGGCTTCCATCATCGCCTTGTCCTTTTCCGGATCGCCCACCATCTCGTGGAACATGTCGAGAAACGGTTTCCAGTAGGGCGGGATCGTCTTCATGAAGGTAAACATGTTGGCCACCCCGACGTAATCGACTGCGGCCGCGTAGAGGTCCGGGGTAAACGCAACGCCGGCAAGCGTGGCGTAGCCGCCATAACTGCCGCCGTAGATCGCGATGCGTTTCGGATCGGCGATCCCTTGTTTGATCAACCATTGCACGCCGTCGGTGATGTCATCCTGCATCGCCTGGCCCCACTGTTTGAACGAAGCCTCCCAAAACTTGCGACCGTAACCGGTCGAGCCGCGGAAGTTCATCTGGAGCACGGCGTAACCGCGGTTGGCCAGAAACTGCACCTCGGGATTGAAACCCCAGGTGTCGCGATACCATGGACCGCCGTGCGGGTTGATCACCACCGGCAGATTCTTCGCCTCGCGGCCGAGCGGGAGCGTGAGGTAGGCGTGAATCGTCAGGCCGTCGCGGCTTTTGTATTCGACCGGTTTCATCGGCGCGAGTTCGCTTTCCTTGAGCCATGGCGCGACATCCACCAGTTTCGTCAGGGTCGCCGGTCTTCGCATCAAACAGATTGCGCGATCCAGGGGAGCGATCATTGCTCGCCATCACGATGAACTTGTCTTCCGCCTTGTCGTTCGCCACGACTTCGACTTCGTAGCCCGGCAGCTTTTCAGCGAGCGTTTTGTACATCGTCTCCGACTGCTTATCGAAAAACTTGCGTTCCGTTTTCCAGGTATCGAAAGCCGCAAAGGTCACCACCTTGCGCTTCTTCGAATAAGCGAGCGCATCCACATCGACGTCCGGGTTTTCGTAGAGTTTCTCCAACTCCTTGCCGTTACTCGGATCGATCGTCACCACCGCCGCCTTGTCCCGGCCGATGTTCGAGGTCGCGTAGAGATTCTTGTTGTCGAAGGTGTAGAACTGCGGGTTCACGGCCTCGCGGAAATTGGTCGTCAGCACCATCTTGAACGGCGTTTTCTCGTCCGGCCGGGTCAGCAGGCTGGTGTTCACTCCGTCGGTTTGCGTCGCCGCCCGGATCACGCCCGCGTGGTCGGTGATCCAGCGATCCACTTTGCCCGGGTTCTGGGCCACCATCTTCATCTCGCCGGTCGCGACATTGAGCCGAAAGGCGTCGAAGACCTCCGGGTTGCGCTTGTTCAAAGTGATCAGGATGTCGGTCTCGGAGACATCGGCCAGATCATCGATAATTTCGCTCCGCACTTTGGGGAACGGAGTCAGATCCTTCACCTCGCCGCTCTTCAGGTCCACGCGTTTCAGGTGAAAATTCTCGTCGCCTTTGTCGTCCATCGCGTAAACGACGAACCCGTTTCCTTTCCAGGCATAGTTGCGAATGTCGCGGTCTTTCTCATTCGTCAGACGCTTCGCCTCGCCGCCGGCCGTCGGACGAATAAAAATGTTCATCCGCGATTCCCAGGGCTGAAGAAAGGAAAGCGTCTGGCCATCCGGCGAGAGGTCGTAGCCGCGGCTGACCGGGTTCTTGAAAAAATCGCGGAGCGGGATTTTCGGCGGAACGGCGCCGGTCTCAGGCTTGTTTGCGTCAGCGGCAGCGGCCGAAACCGCCGCGGCAGGTGGCGCAGCAGCGGACGGTGGTTGAGCCAGCGCGGGACCGGCGCAGAGGGCGGCCGTGATGAAAGTGAGCATGGATTTCATAAGCGTTATGAGTGAGACGCGGCGAGCGCCGCGTTTGGATTCAACATCCGACTGGCGCTTAGCGCAAGCGGAGCCGTTCGTCCGCTCGCCTGTCGTCCCGATCCGGCACAGCGCGGTGAGCCGTAACGCAGGCCGCACAGCGGACGAGACCGGACTTTCAACCCTCGCAGTTGCTATGGAATGCTTCCTCGTCCGGGGCACGCGCGGACTGCAATTGAGCGGTTCGCTTCAACTTGCTTTTCCTCCTATTATCTGGCCAAGGATGCGCTCACCTCTCCTCGTGCCTAACAAATCGTATTCTAACCTCGTCCTCGTCCTCGTTCTCCTCTTCGATCTCTGCCGGCCCGCGGTCGCAGAGGAGAACGCGCCGCCGCGGGTGATCAAGGGTGTGACCGTCTCCTGCCAGACCTCCGGCTGGGAATGGGCAACTCCGGAAATGGCCCGCACCCTCGACGAACTGAAATCGTTAGGCGTAAACAGCATCGCGATTCATCCCTATGCCCAAATCCAGAACGACGGTCACGTTCGTTTCCGCGCCTCCGATAATTTCCGGCACATCTCCATTCCGCTCGATTGGGCGCGCGAGCGCGGCCTCTCGGTCATGCTCATTCCGCACATCGCCTATTGGGGCACGAAATTTCTTTGGCGAGGTGAAATCAATTTTCAAACCACCGAGGAGTGGGATCGCTTCTTCGGCGACTACGAGCTTGGATCGTGCAAATGGCGCGGGTTGCCGAGGCCCATGGCGCCGGAATCTTCTGTATTGGGCTCGAATTTACCTACGCGCAGAAGTTCGACGCCCGCTGGCGCAAGATCATTGCCGCGGTCCGCCAGGTCTATCACGGGAAGCTTACCTATGGCGGCAACTGGGACAGCTTCCAGGAGGTCACCTTCTGGGACGCGCTCGATTACATCGGCGTCCTGGCTTATTTCCCCCTAACGAAAAGCGTTAACCCGAGCCAGGCCGAAATCGCGGCCGCCTGGGACCGGAAATGTGCCGAACTGCTCAGCTATTCGAAAGCGCATGGCGACAAGAAATTTCTCTTCGTCGAGATCGGCTACAACGTTAGCGCCCGCGCCGCAGCCGAGCCGTGGGCGTTCAAGATGGGTGGCGCCAACGCGGACGAAATCCAGCAGCGTTGCATCGCGGTGGCGCTCGATCTGCCGCGGCGCTGCCCGGCCATCGCCGGGATGTATTGGTGGAAATGGTTCCCTGAATTGCCGAGCCACGAGGAGGAAAATTACCGGCTGCAAACGCCCGCGATCAAAGCCCTGATCGCGAAGCACTGGAAGGAAGCACCGTCCGCCGCCAGAATTCGTTAGCGAACTTGTAACAGCGGACTTGTCGCCTGCAATCTTGGGCCGGCGACGCATACTTCCAGCAACCTGACCCGGCCGCCCCTACACTTTGCGTCCGAACTTTTTTTCCAGCTCGCCTAACGAAATCTGGATCATCGTCGGACGACCGTGCGGACAGCAGTAGGGCAGTTCGCACTCCAGCAGGTCGCGGATCAACTTTTCCACTTCAGGTTGGCGGAGCAGGTCGTTCGCCTTGACCGCGTGACGGCAAACGGTCTTGGCGATCATCTCCTCGCCGAGCCGCAGCGGCGAGCTGCTGTTGCTGGCCGATTTCAGACTGTCGATCACATCCTGCAAGAGCCGACCCGGCTCAGCGCCGCTCAGGAACGGCGGCAGGCTCTCGAGCTTGAAGGTGTGCCGGCCAAACTCCTCCACGCCGAGCCCCATCTTTTGCAGCGTCGCGAGGTTGCGCTCGATCCATTCCGCGTCGCGCGGCGCCAGCTCGATCACCTGCGGGAGAAGCAGGCGCTGCGATGGCACGCCCTTCTCTTCCATCCGGCGGCGCAGCTCCTCGAACAGTATCCGCTCATGCGCGGCATGCTGATCGACCAGCACGAGCCCCTCCGCATTCTCCATCAAAACGTAGAGCTTGTTCAGGATGCCGAGGATCCGGAATTGATGTTCCGCGACCGGGCGCCGTTCCTCGTTAGGCGAGAAGCGATCGTCGGTCGCCGCGACGTCCCCGCATCTCGACCGGAAAGTTCGGCTGCGCGACGTCGTTGGACGGCGTCATTGTTTCCGCTCGCCTGACGAACGGAACTTCGCGGAACGGCCGGCCCGCGGAATTGCTCCTGCCAACTGCTTCGGTCGCTCTCCAGGGTCCGCCGAATCGCCGCGACGACCGCTTCGCGCACCCCGGCCGGATCACGAAAGCGCACCTCGCGTTTCGCCGGATGCACATTCACGTCCACCTCCGCCGGATCGAGCTCGACGAAGAGAAAAGTCACCGGGAATTGCCCCTTCATCAGCGCGGTGTGATAACCCTCCTTCAGCGCCGCGCCGATCACCGGACTCTCGACCGCGCGGCCATTCACAAAGACAAATTGCTGCGCCCGGCTCGCCCGGCTCACTCCCGCCTGTCCGACGAACCCGCTCACCCGCAGCTTCCCGCTCGCGCCGGTTCCACCTCGAGAAGACGCGCGAGCAGCTCGCTCCCCATCAGATCGCGAATCCGATCGCGCAGCGTTTTCGTCGCGGGAAGCTGAAAGACCACCCGCTCGTCTCGGACCAGCGAAAAGGCGATCTCGGGATGAGCGATCGCCTGGAGATTGAGCTGGTGCTCGATGTTGCGCGTTTCGGTATTCTCCGAGCGGAGAAACTTCCGGCGCGCCGGCAGATTATAGAAGAGCGAGCGCA
Organism: uncultured Verrucomicrobiae bacterium; assembly: GCA_963821915.1. Taxonomy (GTDB): domain Bacteria; phylum Verrucomicrobiota; class Verrucomicrobiia; order Chthoniobacterales; family UBA10450; genus Palsa-1392. The sequence goes on along the minus strand of CAWGFS010000007.1, from coordinate 195,622 downwards.
CCTCGACCTGCGTCCCGGGCGCTTCTCCGCCATCGCGCACCGTCTCGATTCTCCCGCCGGAGACGATCACCTCCGTCCCGGCGACGGCCTCCTTTTCCCGGGTCGTTAGGCGAAAACGCGCGACGCTCGCGATGCTGGGCAACGCTTCTCCGCGAAAACCGAGCGTCCCGACAGTCGCGAGATCGGCCGCCGTGCGAATCTTGCTCGTCGCATGGCGCTCCAGGCAGAGCAGCGCGTCGTCGCGATCCATCCCGATGCCGTCGTCCGTCACGCGGATGAGCGAAATGCCGCCGCGCCGAATCATCACCTCGATCGCCTGAGCCTGCGCGTCGATGCTGTTCTCGACCAGTTCCTTGACCACCGACGCGGGCCGTTCGATCACTTCCCCCGCCGCCACCTGGCTGGCGAGAGTGTCGGAAAGAAGGCGAACGCGGCTCATGCGAGCCTGAATTTTAGAATCGCGAAGTCGCGATTGCGAACGAAAACCGTCACTGGTGGGGCGAGACTCCGTCGAGCCAGGGGAAGTTTAGCAGTGGCCAAGCTTGGACACGTTTCGCAGAGCAAAGCATCTACAGCGCTGGAGCTTCAGATCTGGAAGTGTGGGCAAAAATACGCGCCAAATAAGTCTGCAGGTTCTCCAGATCGAAATTGTTGCTTCGATAGCCGATGTAGCCATCCGGCCTAACGAGCACAACGCCTCCCTCAAATAAGCCGTAGGCGGCATGGGCGAGTCCGCTCGTGTCGCGTAACTCCGCCGGCAGATCGCTTTGGCCGCGCACGATGCGATAGCTGTCGATCGTTCCGTCGGGCAGACCGTCGATCGCGCTCCCAAGTTCCTCCGAGTTCGCAGCCGCGCTGCTCGAAGCGCCAAGGAATAGCAGCAAGACATGCCGCGGTTCGCGGAAGAGCTCGAAGAGTCGGCGCGCCCGGCCGTTCTCATCGCGCAGCTCCGCATCCGGCGCACGATCGCCTGCCTTGAGTCGCCCGCCGCCATGATTCTCCACGATTGGGCTCGTGCGGTAGGTGATATTCAACTCCGCCAGGCGATCGGCGATCTTATCGCCGACGAAGTCAATCCCGCTGACTCGCGGCAGCAGAAAATCGCGCACGCTTTGCGCGACGGAGTTACGCATCGTCGCCATGCGCGTGATCCGATCGGTTAGATTGAGCACGTCGCGCGCGACCGGTTCCCGCTCGACGTGATAACTCGCGAGCAGTTGAGCGGGCGCGAGTCCGCGCACGACGAGCGCGAGCTTCCAGGCGAGATTGAACGCGTCCTGAATCCCGGTGTTCATCCCCTGTCCGCCTGCCGGGCTGTGAATGTGCGCGGCGTCGCCCGCGAGGAAAACGCGCAATCGACGGAACTCCCGCACCTTGCGATGCGAAATATGGAAACGCGAAAGCCAGACCGGATCGCTCGCCTGCAAGCCCGGCACCGTCCGGCGATCGAGCAACGCCTGCACGTCCGCCAGGGTGAGATCCGGTAAGGACTGGTCACGCGATTCCGGCGGGATGTTGGCCACGATGCGCCAGCGATTTTGCGCGAACGGAATGACGCCGAGCACGCCATCGTCGCCGAGGAAAAGGTGCACGCGATCGCGGGCAAGTGTCGATTCCAACTGCACGTCGGCCAGGATGAAACTTTCGTCGTACTGCGCGCCTTCGAAATCCATCTCGAGGAGATGCCGGGTGGTGCTGTGCGCGCCGTCGCAGCCGATCAGCCACGGCGTCTCGACGATCTCTTCGCGTCCATCGGCGTGACGCAGGACCGCGCGCACGGCATCGCTCGTTTGCGTAAGACCGGTCAGCTCGACGCCGCGCTCGACTTCGATCCCGAGGCTGGACAGAGTTCTCTCCCAGTAGTCGTTCCGTTTCCGATTGCGGCAGGCCGAGCGCGAAGGGAAACGGACTCGCGACCGAGGTGAGATCGATCTGCGCAATTTCTTCCTGCCGATGATGGAGCGACAATCCGTGCAAGCGAAGGCCCAGAGCAACGAAACGATCGGCCATTCCCATCGTTTCGAACGCCTCCAGGGTGCGCGGAAAAATCGCCAGCGCCCTGGAAGTCTGCGACCGCTCCGCGGCGCGATCGATGATGCGGCAGCGCACGCCGTGACGTGCCAGCTCGTTAGCCATCGTTAGGCCAACCGGCCCGGCACCGACCACGAGCGGACGGAGGAGTCAGGTGTCATGCGATATCATATCACATCGGTGACGGATGCACGGCGTTGGAGCCGATCCCCTCATCTTCACGGTCGTTCCGTAACCCAGCCTTCGAGTCGGCCAACGGACGGACTCGCTGCGGCGAGCTTGTCCTGAGGCTGCAGCGAAATGACCGGCGGTCTGGGAAGCTGCGCTACCCTACAGCTTCCACTTCTTCGGCAGCTTTTGCTTGAGCGTCGTCGACCTGCGCGAAGAGATCGCCCATTTTCTCGACGCGCGCGAGGGTTTCGTTCGCAGCGAAAGACGAGCGCTTCGCCGTTCTTCTTTTTCAACGTCGTCTCGACTTCCTCCCAGGTCACCGGGGTGGAGACGGTCGGCTTGCTCTCTCGCGCGGAGCGAGTAGACGCAGATCGTCGTCTTGTGCTCGTCGTTCTGGCTCCAATCGACGAAGACTTTTCCTTTGCGCAGCGCTTTCGCCATTTTGGAAACGACCAGGTCTCTGGGATGTTCGCTGCTCGAGATGTTCGGCGAGGGCATGCGATAACTCCTTCGTCTGGTCGTAGGTGACCGCGGTGTTCAGCGGGACGTAAACCTGCAGGCCTTTCGAGCCGGAAGTTTTCGCCCAGCTTTTCAGTTTCATGCTCTGCCAAAATCTCCCGCAGCCAGAGGCCGACCTGACAGCACTGCACGATGTCCGCCGGCGCGCCGGGATCGAGATCGAAGACCATCATCGTCGGACGGGCCACATCCTTCTTGCGCGAGAGCGAGGTGTGCAACTCGATGTCGGCGAGATTGGCGGCCCAGACGAGGGTCGGCAGATCCTGCGCGAGGCAATAGTGCATCTTGCGCTGGTTGCCTTCGCTCCAGACCTTCGCGGTCTGCACCCATTTCGGTCGATGGCTCGGGCAGTTCTTCTCGTAGAAGAACTCGCCTTCGACGCCATCCGGATAACGCTTCATCGTCAGGGGCCGGTCCTTCAAATGCGGCAAAAGGACGGGCGCGATCTGGATGTAGTAGTTGATCAACTCGCCCTTGGTGAAGCCGTCCTTCGGATAAAGGACCTTGTCGAGATTGGAAACCGCGAGGGTTCGGCCTTCGACGATCAGTTCAGCTTTCTTGCTCATTGTTAACCACGGATTACACGGATTTCACGGATGGAAAAGAAGCGTTTCGGTGTCCCCCATCCGCGTCATCCGTGTAATCCGCGGTTCAATAGCCACCGTTACGAAAAGAATCGCTCCGGCGAAAGCATCGGCTGCGGCTGGCAGATGCGCGCGACGCAATGCTCCCAGGTCTCGTGTCCGCTCAGGATGAGGATCTCCACCCGCAGAAAATAGATCGGCACCTCCGGCTTCGTTAGGCGGGGGAAACGCACGGCGTCCTTTTCCGTCGTCACGATCATGTCGACGTCGCGGCGGAGGCAGCGGTTGATAAAACTCTGCAACTCCGCTTCGCTGTAGCGATGGTGATCGGCGAAGCGCTTCGCCAGCTCGATGCGGGCGCCGAGTTTGCGCAGGCCGTCCTCGAAGCTTTCCGGCGCGGCGATGCCGCAAAAGGAACCGATATAGGTGTCGGTTAGGCGGCCAAGCGGAAGTTGTTCGCCGGTGTAGACGTCCTGCAGATAGAGCGGCTGGTGGGCGCACTCGATGATCTCGGCGGTGCGATTGTAGCGCCGGATGCGCGCGATCAGCTCGTCGTTAGGCTCGCCCGTGCTCTTGGTGATGAAGATGTAACTGGCCCGGCGCAAATTCCGCGGCGGCTCGCGCAAGGTCCCGCGCGGGAGGAGAAGCTCGTTTCCAAACGGCGCCTGCCGATCGATCAGGACGATGTCGAGCCGATGCTTGAGATGGAGATATTGCAGGCCGTCGTCGAGCAGAAGGGTGTCGGCTTTCATCTCGCGAATGGCGTAGAGACCGCTCTTCACCCGGTCCTTGTCGACCAGCACGATCACGTCCTTCAGGTTGTTCGCCAGCATGTAGGGCTCGTCGCCTGCGGTGAGCGAATCGAGGAGGAGCGATTGTCCGTCGGAAACGATACGCGGCGGATCCGGCGCCACCCCGCGGAGCCGGTCGAACCAGCTGCGTTTGGACGGTTTCGCCACGCTTTTGTAGCCGCGGCTCAGAATGGCGACGCGCCGCCCGCCGATCTGCAACGCCCGCGCAAATTTCTCCACGACCGGCGTCTTGCCCGTGCCGCCCACGGTCAGGTTACCAATGCTAATGACCAGACAACCGAACGCGCGTTCGCGCAGAATGCGTTTGCGGTAAAGAAACAAGCGCAGCTGCACGAGGCGCGCGTAGACTAACGAGAGAACGAAAAGCAGACCGCGCAGGATGGCCGCGCGCGCGCCCTGTCGCCGCCCGAGGATGACCTCGATCGCGAACTGTTCGAGATTCTCAAGCCAGCGGCGCATCGGGAGCCAGGGTGGGAATGACGATGCGGGCACCGTCGTTATCCGCAGTCACGACGCGTGTTTCGGCGTCGGGTAAACCGGAAGCTTGGAGCATGGCCTTGGCGACCTTCTCCGGCGAACGAAGAGTCAGGCAAACAATGGTCGAGCCGGAGCCGCTCAGGAAACCGCCGAGCGCGCCGGCATCTTCCGCGGCAGCGATCACTCGCTCGAGAAAGGGAACGAATTTCGCTCGGAAAGGTTGGTGAAAATGATCGGACAAAGACCCCGCGCAGATTGTCGTAGTTGCCGCTCGCCAGGGCGGCGGTGATAAGGCAAGCGTTGCCGCAGGACTCAACCGCGCGCAAGCGATTGATTTCGTTAGGCAGGACCCCGCGCGCTTCCGCCGTCTTGATTTCAAAAGCGGGAATCAAAAGGACAAAATGCAGGCGCGGCTCGATCGGAAACTTTTGGTGCCGATTGTGGCGGGCGACGACAAAGCCGCCAAACTCGGCCGGCGCGGCGTTGTCGGGATGGCCCTCAAGCTCGGCACAAAGCTCGAAGATCTGGGCGCGCTTGAGCGGGCGGTCAAGCAAGGCATTGAGCGCGTGGAGCACGCCCAGCCGCACCGTTACACTGCTGCCGAGCCCGCGCGCGCGAGGCACCTCGCCCTCGATCACGCAGGAAAATGCAAAGGCCTCGCAGCCGGCCGCGCGGAAAAATCTGCGGGCGGCTTGTTGCGCCATTGCACCCGCTTCGAGCCGGTTCGTGCGCGCGACCGTAACCAAGTTGTAAATCTGCAAGGCGACGCCGAGGCAATCAAAGCCGGGGCCTAGATTCGAAGTGGTAGCGGGAACGCGCACCGTGATCTGTTGCTTTTTCAAAGGAAATCGCCCGACTATGGAGGCGAACGAACAATGGCCGCTCAGATACTAACGCGGGCCGTTCCCACGGCAAGAACAGGGCGGAAAAGCCGATGAGAGACTGGATCGATTTCGGATTGGTGCGCGACTTTGCCGCGGAAAAAACCGCCGCCTACCGACTCTCTACAAAGCCGGACTGCTGGGTGGAGCGCTACGGCGCTGACGCGTTAGTCTCCTACAAAACCGAGGCTGCGCTCGAACAGATCCTGCCTGAGCTGAAGGAATGGGCGCTGCTCGCGAACCAGCAGTTCGAACGCGTCTTCGGACGCTATTTGCCGAAACAAAATGCGGAGCGCAACCCACCGCAGCTTCTCTCTGGCGATGAGAGGGCGCCGCTCCAGGGGACGGTGCTCGAGCGCGGCGTTTGCTACGGGCTCGATTTTGGGGCCGGTTATTCCGCCGGGTTGTTTCTCGATCAGCGCGAAAACCGACAATTCGTCAGGCGCATGGCGCTCCGACGAATGCTGAATTGTTTCGCCTACACCTGTTCGTTTTCCGTCGTCGCCGGCTTGGCCGGCGCTGAGACCCTGAGCATCGACCTATCCAAGAAATCGCTCAACCGCGGCCGCGACAATTTCGCTCTCAACCGGCTCGCGACCGATCGCCATCGTTTCATCGCCGACGACGTCCTGAGTGTTCTGCCGCGCCTCGCACGAAAGGGCGAACTCTTCGACGCCATCATCCTCGATCCGCCGACTTTCTCGCGCTCGCGCACTGGCAAATCCTGGCAGGTCGAGCATGACTTCGAAAAGCTGCTCCTGGCCGCGCTCGAGGTCGCGGAGCGCGACGCAAGGATCCTGCTTTCGACCAATTGCACCCGGCTGGACGAGCGCGCCCTCGAGATTATGGGCCGCTTCTGTCTCAAGGCGACGCGGCGCGCCGGAAGCTTTCAATCGACAGCGCACTTGCCTGATTTTCCACCCGGAGTGGCGGCGCGCTCAGTTTGGATGATATTGCGCTAACAATTTCAGGACGCGCAAGGAGCCGTCACTATCCGAACAACAGTTATATGGACAGGGAACAAATGACCGGTGCATCCGGCGACATCGCCGAACGAGGACTTCAGTACACCAAGGACCAGTGGGACGAAATCGTCGCGCAAACCGAAGACTTCGTCCGGGCAAACCCGACCCGATCGCTGCTCTACGGCGTGGCGGCGGGGTTCATCCTTGATCGGCTCCCGATCTTCCGCATCCTCGGTGGCGTTCCTGCGCCTTCTTCTGAAGGCATTCAAGCCAGCCATTCTGGTTTACGGCGCGACCAAGCTTTATCAGGTCATGAAAGCCGACGAGTAGGTCGCGCTGGTTTTGTCGCCGGCCCCGCAGGGAACGGGTCTGCAGCCCGCCTCAGCCTAACGTTCGAGGGTGAACCCGACTTTCACCGTCACCTGCCAGTGATTGATCTTGTTCTCCTCGATGTGTCCGCGCGTCTCGATCACTTCAAACCATCGCATGTTTCGAATTGTCTTGGCCGCAAGGGAAAGCGCATTTTGCACGGCGTCCTCGATCGTCGTCGTGGAGGAACCAACCAGCTCAAGCTTCTTGTAAACGTGATCGCTCATGCCGCAGACCATCGGTGAGCCGAGAAAGGATGACAACTGAAAGCAACGAACCGCAGGCCCCGAGTCCCGCACATCCCGTCCGACGAGCGCACGCGCGGCACGTGCGCTTCTCCAGATTCTCTGCGCGCAATGAACTTCTCGTTGAGCACTCCGGAGCCGCTTGTTAGCGTGCCGTTGCCTTCATGGAAAAGAACATCGAGTCCCACCTCAAGGAAACCCGCATCTTCAAACCCTCGCGTGATTTTGCCAAAAAAGCCCGTATTGGCAGCCTCGACCACTACCGACGAATGTATCGGGAATCGATCCGTCAGCCGGAAAAATTCTGGGCGCGCGAGGCCCGCGAGCTGACCTGGCAGAAGCCGTGGAAAAAGGTCCTCGAATGGAAGCCGCCCTTCGCGAAATGGTTTGTTGGCGGAAAACTGAACGTCGCGGAAAATTGCCTCGATCGTCATCTGCAAGGGCCACGCCGGAACAAGGCCGCGATCATCTGGGAAGGCGAGCCGGGCGACAAGCGCATCCTGACCTACCAGCAACTGCATCGCGAAGTCTGCCGCTTCGCCAACGTCCTGAAGCGAAACAGAATCCGCAAAGGCGATCGCGTCATCATTTATATGCCGACCATTCCGGAGGCGGCGATCGCGATGCTCGCCTGCGCGCGGATCGGCGCGATTCATTCCGTCGTCTTTGGCGGCTTCAGCGCGGATAGCATTCGCGATCGGATCGCGGATTGCGGCGCGACCGCCGTCATCACGGCGGATGGCGGCTACCGGCGCGGCGCGCATCGTTCCGCTCAAGCAGAACGTCGATGAAGCGCTCAAGGGCAGGACAACGATCAAGCGTGTGATCGTTTTTCGGCGTGCCGGCAACGAGATTCACATCGAAGAAGGCCGCGATGTCTGGTGGCATCGCGAGCTCGAATATGTCGACGCCAAATGCCCGCCCGTCGCGCTCGAGAGCGAGCATCCGCTTTACATTCTCTACACCAGCGGCTCGACCGGAAAACCGAAGGGGATTCTGCACACGACCGGCGGCTATCTGGTCGGCATTCATACCAGCGCGAAATACGTTTTCGATCTGCGCGAGGACGACATCTATTGGTGCACCGCCGATATCGGCTGGGTCACCGGTCACAGCTATGTCGTTTACGGTCCGCTGGCCGCGGGCGCGACCACCCTGATGTATGAAGGCGCGCCGAATTGGCCGGAACCGGATCGCTTCTGGCGGATCATCGAGGAATACGCCGTCAGCATTCTCTACACCGCGCCGACCGCCATCCGCGCCTTCATTCGTTGGGGCGACCAATGGGTGAAAAAACACGATCTCTCGTCGCTGCGATTGTTAGGCACGGTCGGCGAACCGATCAATCCCGAGGCCTGGATGTGGTATCACGAAACGATCGGCGGCGGGCGTTGTCCGATCGTCGATACCTGGTGGCAGACCGAGACCGGCGCGATCATGATCACGCCGTTGCCCGGCGCGATCCCGACCAAGCCCGGCAGCGCGACGCTGCCCTTCTTCGGTGTCGATCCGGCGGTGGTCGATGCGGAGGGGAAGGAAGTGCCGCCAAATGTCGGCGGCAAGTTGATCGTCAGGCGGCCCTGGCCAGCCATGCTGCGCACGATCTACGGCGACAAGCCGCGCTACAAAAAACAATACTGGAGCGAGCTATCGGGATAACTACTTCACCGGAGACGGCGCGCGGCGCGACAAGGATGGCTACTTCTGGATCGTGGGCCGGATCGACGACGTGCTGAATGTCGCCGGCCATCGCCTTGGCACCTCGGAAATCGAAAGCGCGCTCGTTAGTCACCCGGAAGTCGCGGAAGCCGCCGCGGTCGGGCCGCCCGGACGAACTCAAAGGACAGGGTGTGGTCGTTTTCGTCACTCTGAAAAGCGGCGTGAAGCCACTCCGAGCCTGAAAGAAGAGCTGCGCGACCACGTTGGTAAGCACATCGGCGCGATCGCGAAACCGGACGAAGTGCGTTTCGCCGAGGCGCTGCCGAAAACGCGCAGCGGAAAAATCATGCGCCGTTTGCTGAAGGAAATCGCCAGCGGCAAGACAGTCACCGGCGACACGACGACCCTGGAAGATTTCAGCGTTCTGGCAAAGTTAGGCAGCGCGGAGGAATAACCGCGCCTAGGTTAGTCTTGTGAGTTTTATTTCGACCGGTCTCCGCGAGCTGACGCTGAAAGTGCGCCGGCAACGGACGCGCATGGCGCTGAAGCACGAGAAGCGTCTCCTGCAAAAATCCGAGATCGCCCTCGGCCGGGAAGGCACCGCGGAGGCGGCGAAGTTTCCGGAAGTGCGCAACGAAATCGTCGCCCTGAAAAAACTCGAGCAGGAACAAAAGGAGGTCGCGGTCCGGATCGCGAAGATCGAAGAAGCGCTCAAACACATCGACGCGCAGCGGCAGGAAAACTCCCGGGAGCAAGCGGCCGCGCTGGCCAGGCTTGAGGAGGAAAAACGGCCGCTGGTGGAAAGCCGTGACGAAGCGAAATCCGCTGCCGAACGTTGCGACAAAGAACTCGCGACCGTTGATCGCCGGCTTCAGGAAAACGAAGCCGCCGATCGCGAACTGCTGAAAAAAGTCTCCGCCTTGCAGGCGACCGAGCCTCCGCCGGCCGACCTCCAAACACAGATGGATCGGCTCAGCACGGAACGGGCGCGCCTCCCGCGCGAAAAAGCCGAGATGACGCAAGCCCGCCTCGGGAGCGCCGGAGCGTGTCGCTCCGCGCACGAAAAACTAAACGCCGCCGAAGCGCTCGTCGCTCAAGCAGACAAGAACATCGCCCGGGTTCGCGGCGAGTTCGAAGCGCGGGATCGCGCACTCGCACGAAGGCAGCCGGGCGCAGCAGGAGGAAGTGAAGCAGGCGCGGCAACAACATCAGACCGTCGAGGAAAAGAAAAATCCGGCTTATCTGAACATCGGCCGTCACCTCGCCTCGCAAGGGATCGCACCACCGACCGCGCCGCATTTGCTTACCGAGGTGCAACAGCGCCGGGTCGCCGTCGACCGCCACGCGGAGCACAGGAAGGAACTGGCTGAACTCTCCAGCCAGATCGACAAACAAGAGCTGCGGAAGTTCTATTTCACGATCTTTTCGCTGCTTGCCCTGCTCGCAATCATCCTTCCGCTCGTTTCCAAGTCGCCGACGAAGCGGGAATGGCTCCCGCAGGAAACGCTGGCGATCCTCTCGCTGGATATCGAGCAGTTGAACAAGGGAGCGCTGCCGAATCGCTGGCGCAAAGAGCAGCCCGAACTCTGGCAGAAAGTCACTGCCGGACTGCTCGGACCCGCCGCGCGCACTCCAGCGCTCAATCTCGCCGAGGACGGCCGACGCGTGACGCGTGCCCTCACGATCGAGGAGGGCGGACGGGAGCAGGAGTATGTCCTGGTCGAAGCGCGTGGTGATCTGGCACCGGTGATGCGCGCGATCACGCAGGACGATAGCTTCACCAGGAAAACCGTCACGGGCCTGGTCGTCTGGCAGCGGCCGGATGTCACCGTCGCCCGAGTCGGCCCAAAAACCCTCGCCGTCGGTTCGTTAGGCGAAGTGGATACTTTGGTGCAGGTCCGGCTCGGCACCCAGCCGGACCTGAAGATCGACGATCCGCTACTTAAACGTTTTCAGGCGCTCAATCCGGATAGCGCGCTCCGCCTCGTTTCCCGGACGCCGAGTGATCTGGCGACCTTTTTTGGTCCGATTCTTCCGACCCAGTTCCTCGAAGAGGCCGAATTGCTTGCTCTGGAGCTGACCCTGGCCATGCCGGCCAAGGCGCATTTGATCGTGGCCGCCAGCGACGCGGCAAAGGCGAAGAGTTGGGCCGCCGGCCTGCAAAACGAACCGGCTCGCTGGCTCACCATTCCAGATTCGGATTTCGTTCTCGCCACTGCGGCGCCGAAAGTGGAACAGAAAAACGAGAATCTCGATCTGCGCTTCGACATTCCGGAAGGCGCAGCTCGGTTGCTTTTGCAGCGGCTGGCGAAGGTTCAACCGCCGACGACACCGTGATCGTCATTCTGAGCAGAGCACAGCGCATTCGAAGAATCTCGCGGACAAACTTGGAGTTTTCATTCTCAAAAACGTCGCGCGCCGACTATAAGGCCTCTCTTTCAGCTGCGGAATGACAGGAGAAGACGCTTGCTGGTTTTGCTGGGCAGACTCTTCATCATCGCGCTGTTCACCTCTTACGCACCGGTTGCCGCCGCAGAGTCGCGCTACGACAATCTCGTCGATATCAAGTCGGTTGATCCAACGATCGTCGTCGAGCTGCGCTACGCCACCCGACGTAATATTACCGGCCACGCGCTCTACCCGCCCGACCTGCCGGCGCTCGTTAGGCCAACGACCGCGGCGCGGCTGGCCAAGGCGCAGAATTTCCTGCGAGCCCGTCATTACGGCCTCAAGATCTGGGACGCCTATCGGCCGCTCGCCGCCCAGATGGAGCTTTGGCAGCTCACCCACGACGGCGCTTTTGTCGCTGATCCGTATGACGGCAACGGCTCACTCCATACCTGGGGCGTCGCGGTCGATGCGACTTTGGTCGACGAAAAGGGTCACGAAGTGGCCATGCCGACTGCGTTCGACGAATTCACGCCCGCGGCGAAGCTGCGCTACCAAGGCGACGATCCTATCGTAAGGTCGCACCTTAAGATCCTTCAGGCGGCGATGCGCCACGGAGGGTTTTACGGGATGCACAGCGAGTGGTGGCATTTCGTCGCCTATGATTGGAAGAAATACGCACCGATGCGCGAAGCCAAACAGATCCCAAATTAACAACCATCATGATCGCCTCATTCCTTAAGGATCTCAGCCAGCCGGAATACATTCATGTTTTGATCAACCCGCTGCCCGTTTACGGGCTCGCGATGGGCATCATCGGTCTCATCATCGCGCTCATCCAGCGCAGCCGGCCCGCGCAAGTCGCGACCCTCGCGCTGATCCTGCTCAGCGGCGCGATCGCCTGGCCGGTCGTGCACTACGGCGAGGAAGGCTACGATCGCGTGCTCTCGATGTCCGACGATCAGGGACAGGCCTGGTTGAAAGTGCACGAACATCGCGCGGACGAACTCGCCTGGTCCTTCTACGTGCTCGCCGGTGTGGCGGCGACCGCCATTCTGGCACCGATGAAATGGCCGACCTCGGCAAGGTCGTTGACCCTCCTTACCCTGCTGCTTTCCTTCGTCGTTCTTGGCATCGGTGGCTACATCGCCCACGCCGGCGGGAAAATTCGCCATCGCGAGTTTCGCAACGAACCGGCGCCGCTCGTCCCGGTCGAGCAGGACGAACATTGACGACGTGCGCGTCGATATCATCACTCTCTTCCCTGAAATCTGCCGCGTTCCGTTAGGCGAGAGCATGATGGGCCGCGCGCAGGAAGCCGGCGCGCTCGACCTGCGGATCCACAATTTGCGGGACTGGACGAGCGACCGGCATCATGTCGTCGACGACGCGCCCTTCGGTGGGGGCCAGGGCATGGTGATGAAACCGGAGCCGATCTTCGCCGCAGTCGAGTCGCTCCGCACGGACGCGAGCACAGTCGTGCTCATGACTCCGCAAGGCCGCCGTTTCGCTCAATCGATCGCGCACACTTTTTCCGCCAAAGAACATCTCATCATCGTTTGCGGTCATTACGAAGGGGTCGATCACCGCGTCATCGAACATCTGGTCGATGCGGAGATTTCGATCGGCGATTACGTCCTGACGAATGGCGCGATTGCCGCGGTTGTTTTCGTTGACGCGATCGTCAGGCTGCTTCCCGGCGTCCTCGGTGACGAGCAATCGGCGGTCGATGACAGCTTCACCGGGGGTCTGCTCGAAGCGCCGCAATACACCCGGCCGGCTGAGTTCCGCGGCTGGAAAGTTCCCGATATTCTCCTCTCCGGACACCACGCCGAAATCGCCGCCTGGCGCCGACGCGAAGCCGAGCGTCGCACCCGCGAGAACCGGCCCGATCTTCTACCCTAGCGAGTCAGTTCCGGGCGAATTGTTCTGCAGCCTCGCCACGAGGTGAGTCTATCTTGTAAACAGTATGTGCATCGGCGCGACTCTGCCGTCACTCATTGGTTCGTGTTGCTTCGCCGTTTGCGTGAACCGGCGTTTGGCGGCTGAGAAGCAGCTCCGCGATATCGAGCACCTTGACCTTTTCGCCGCCCGGCGTGCCGGCCATGCCGTCGCTCATCATGTTCAAGCAAAACGGGCAGGCCGTCGCGAGCGTTTGCGCGCCGGTCTCGATCGCTTCCTGCGCGCGCAGATTGGAAACCCGCTGCTCCGGCGGTTCATCGAACCACATCCGACCCCCGCCCGCGCCGCAGCAAAACGTCTTTTTTCCGTAGCGCGGCATTTCCCGATATTGCTCGTCCTTGGCCGCGCCGATCACTGCGCGGGTCGCATCGACCTCGCCATTCACTCGCGCCAGGTAACACGGGTCATGCAACGTGATCGGTTCGCCGCTGCCAGTGTCGTTAGTCAGTTTTCCAGAGTTAACCAACTCTGCGAGCAAGGCCGAGTGATGCTGCACTTCGTACTGCCCGCCGAACTGCGGGTATTCGTTCTTCAGGGTGTTGTGACAATGCGGACACGGAGTCACGATCTTCTTCACCTTGCGGCGGCCCAGCGTTTCGACATTGGCCTGCGCGCGCTCCTGAAAAAGGAACTCATCCCCGATCCGACGCGCCGGATCACCCGTGCAGGTCTCTTCCTTGCCCAGGACGGCGAAATTCACACCCGCTTCCTTGAGTAACTGGGCCGTCGCCCGCGCGACTTTCTGCGCTCGCGGATCGAAGGACGCCGCGCAGCCGACCCAGAACAAATACTCGAAGTCGGGATTCGATTCGACCGTCGGAATGTCCAGACCTTCCGCCCAGGCGAGGCGATCGCCATTGGGACGGCCGTACGGATTCGCCTGGCTGCCGATCTGCTGCAGCGCTTTAGCGGGCGGCCCGGACAATTTTCCTTCGCCGACCAAATCGCGCCGCATGTCGCTGATCAAATCAACATGACCGATCAAGACCGGACATTCCTGGACACAGGCCTGGCACATGGTGCAGGACCAGAGTGTTTCGTCGCGAATCGTCTCATGGACGTTACCGCCGCCTAACGACATTAAGTTGCGCAAATCGACCACCACAGCCTTCGGCGAAAGCGGTTTGCCGGTCGCGGTCGCCGGGCAGGCATCTTCGCAGCGACCGCATTCCATGCAGGCGTCCAGACTGAGCAATTGCTGCCGGTTAAAATTCTGCAACTCAGCAACACCCGTCCGGCCGGTCCGTTCGACCTCTTCCATCGTCAACGGAACGAGCTCGCCCATGGGCCGCTCGGGTCGGGCGGCGATGTTGAGCGGACCGGTGATGACGTGGAGGAACCGATTGACCGGAATGGTGGCGAAAAACCCCGCGACCAGAATCGTGTGCAGCCACCAGGAGGCGAGGTGCATCGTCTGCGCGGTCGGCACGTCGAGGCCGCGCAAGACCGTGACATCGATCAACCACCCGACGACGGACCAGTGCGCAATCTCCGGCTGCACCTGGGTGTAATGCATGCGCAGCGCTTCCACCCAAAAACCGGTAAGACCGAGTGCGAGCAGAATCCCGAGCAACCACCAGTCGCGCCAGTTGTGACCGAGGCTCGCCGGCCGCTGAAAGGCACGGCGATACATGGCCAGAATGCAGCCGAGGCAAAAGGCCACGCCGAAGACATCCATCGTCAGTTCGTAGATCAGGTAATACCAGCCGTGATGGAAGTTGTAGGGACCATCGTGAGCGATCCCCAGGAGCGTGGTGCCGATGGTCAGGACGACAAAGCCGCTGAAAAGGAGCAAATGAAGAAGCGCGCCGAGCGATTTCTTATGGACGCGTTTCTGCGCCAGCGCGTAAGTCATGAGCCGCTCGAATCCAGACCCGCCAATCGCGCTCAAATCCGCCCGGCTGGCCTTTCCGCCAGAGCCGCACATGGGCCATGACCTGCCAGACGATCGCGCCGATGCTCGCCGCGATCATGACGAAGAACACCACCTGCATCCAGGGCGCGATGTTGCCGAAAACCTCGCGCGTCGCGTTGTTCATGGCGGATGGCGATGGCATTCTGGCCTACGCTTTGCGAATCGCTTCGATGAGTTGCGGGACGATCTGATGCAGGTCGCCCACCAGGCCGTAGGTCGCCATCTGGAAAATCGGCGCGTCGGGATCCTTGTTGATCGCGACGATGATCCGCGAATCCTTGATGCCGGCCAGATGCTGGATCGCGCCGGAGATACCAATCGCGATGTAAAGCTCGGGCGCGACGACCTTGCCGGTTTGTCCGACCTGGTAATCGTTAGGCGCCATCCCGGCATCGACCGCCGCGCGGGTCGCCCCGACCGCGCCGCCCAGCGCATCCGCCAATCCGCCGACGAGGCGCTCGAACGTTTCCGGGTCCTTCAACGGCCGGCCGCCGCTCACCACGACGCGGGCTTCGGTTAGATCGGGCCGGTCGGAAACGCGTTGTTCGCGCGAGATAAATTGCATTCCGTTAGGCAAGGACTCGGCGTCGAACTCAAATCGTTCGACGGGACAAGGCGCTGCGTCCGCCGCGGGCGCCTCGAAGGCGGTGGCGCGCGCCGTGAGCACGCAAACGTCGCCTTCCACTTTTACCGTAGCCAGCATGCTGCCGGCGTTGATCGGTCGTCGATAGGCAGTCGCGCCGTTCACCTCCTCGATCGCGAGCACGTCGGTCACCATCGGCGCATCGAGCAACGCGGCGGCACGCGGCAAAACGTCTTTGCTGAAGGTCGAGGACGAGCCAAGGAGAGTCGTCGCCCCGTGCTTGCGCGCCGCTTCCGCGATCACGGCCGCGTAACGATCGGCCAACGGTTCCGCCAGTGCCGGGTCGTCGGCCACGAATCACGGTCGACGCACCGTAGGAAACGAGCGTCGCGGCGATCTTCTCCAGATCGTGACCGAGGACGAGCAGCGCGTAGTCGCCGCCGAGTTGGCGCGCCAACGTGATCGCGTGAAGCGACGGACGCTTCACTTGCTGGCGATCCAGTTCGATCAGGACAAGGGTCGCCGCCATGCTCAAAGCACCTTCGCCTCCTGCTTTAACTTGACGATCAATTCTTCGACCGACTCGACGCGCGTGCCCGCGGCGCGCTTCGGCGGACGCGAAGTGGAAAGAGTCGTGGTCAGAGGCTGCACCGTCACTCCCAGTTGATCGCAGGTCAGGACTTCGATCGGCTTCTTGCGCGCCTTCATCAAACCGGGCAACGAAACGTAGCGCGGTTCGTTCAGGCGCAGGTCCGTTGTGACGACGGCGGGGAGATTGATCGCGATGACCTCGAGGCCGCCGTCGGTCTCGCGCGTGCATTGCGCGCGGGTCTTGTTCTCGAGGAATTCGATCTTCGAGATGAAGGTCGCCTGCGGCCAGCCTAACAATCCCGCCAGCATTTGACCGACCTGGTTTGAATCGTCATCCACCGCTTGCTTGCCCATGAGCACAACCTGCGGCGTTTCTTTCGCGACCAACGCGCGAAGGATGCGCGCGACCGCGTAGGGATCGAGCGCGCGGGCGTCATCGATCCGAATCGCGCGATCGACGCCCATCGCCAGGGCGGCGCGGATTTGTTCGTCCACCGCGGGTGCGCCGATCGTTACGCCCACGATCTCCGTCGCTTCGCCCCGTTCGCGGATGCGCAACGCTTCCTCGATCGCGATTTCGTCGAACGGATTGATGACCGACTTGGACGCGGAATCCCCTGGGCCGGCGTAGGGGTCGGGCACGCTCTTGAACGCGACGAGGATTTTCATACGGAGGGAACCGACAAGCGGCTCGACTTCCTCACAGGCCGAGGAGCGAAGCGATGATGTTACGTTGGATTTCGCTCGTGCCGGAGTAGAGCTTGCTCCCGATCGCATCGCGCAGCTCGCGCTCGACCTCGTACTCCACCATGTAGCCGTAGCCGCCGTGGATCTGGATCGCGTCCTCGCAGCATTTCACCCAGCAATCGCTGATGTGCAGCTTGGCCATCGCGGCCTCCAGGTAAACCGCCTTGCGATGACCGGCCGCCCACGCGCCATGGTAGAGCATGTGCCGGGCGCTTTCGACGCGCAGTTTCATGTCGACGATCTTGGTCGCCACCTGCTGAAATTTGCCGATCGATTGGCCGCCCTGCTTCCGCTCATTTGCATAACGAATACAGGTCTCGAGCAACCGCTGCATCGTCCCGACCGCGCTCGCCAGGATGCAGCCGCGTTCCCAGGTCATCGACCGGGTGAAGAGCCAACTGCCCGCGCCTTCCTTGCCGAGTAGATTTTCTTCCGGCACCTCGCAGTCGGTGAAAAACACTTCCGCCATTGGCGACGTGCGCACGCCCATCTTCTGGATCTTGCGCGAGACATCGAGCCCCGGCGCGCCTTTTTCGACGAGAAAAGCGCTGATGCCAGACGCACCCTTCGCTTTGTCCGTCGCGGCAAAGACGAGAATTACGTCCGCGATCGGGCCATTGGTGACGAAAATCTTGCTCCCGTTCAGGATGTATTTGGCGCCTTTCTTGACCGCGGTCGTGGCGAGACTGAAGGCGTCGGAACCGCTGTTCGGTTCGCTCATCGCATTGCCGCCGATGAGAGAGCCGTTGCAAAGTCCGGGAAGGAATTTTTTCTTTTGCGCCTCGGTGCCATTGTAAAAGAGCGGAATAATCGCCGTCCACATGTGGGCGTTGATCGAGAAAAGCAGGCCATTGTCCTTGCAACCGTAGCCGAGCCTCTCGAGCGCCGCTACGGTGGTGAGCGGATCTTGCGCGAGCCCGCCGTACTCTTCGGCGACGGGCAGCCCCTGGATGCCGAAGGCGCCGCATTTCTTCCAGGCTTCGTGATTGAAAACCGCGTCGCGATCGTTCGCGATCACGTCGTAATTGAGTTGCTCGCTGGCGAAGCGGTCAACCGCGCTCAGCAGCTCTCGTTGTTGCTCCGACCAGGCAAAATCCATGCGATAGTTTCTCCTTTGGGTCTTGAATGCGCGGCTTCGGTCCTGAACAAATCGAGCAAAGCCGGTGCCGTTTGCCGCAGGCGTCCCGCCAGGCGCGCTAAGCGGCCATTCTAGAGGGGCGCTGAGAAGCGGTCAAGCCGCCGCAATGCAGTGCATCGCCGCTCATGCCGTCATACGGTTCGTGAGATCTCTCCTGTTGGCGGATGCACTTCCGGCCTTGCACGAAGAGGCATCTAACCGAAAGGATTTTCCGATCAGTGCCGCTGCGATGAAACTTGATGCTTACCTGGGCAAGGAAAATTACCAACGAGTCCCGCTCTCAAGGAGCAGTCTGGGGCACTTCCACACCCCCGGTTCGCTCAATGGACATCCCGTTGTTGTCCTGATCGATACCGGCGCAGCCAGCACCGTGGTCGACCTAGGCTCGGCACCGATCTCGGGTTGACGGCCAACAAGTTGGCGGTGACTGGCGGCGGAGCCGGTGGTGCGAGCCTGGAAATTTACGATCTACCCAATGCCAAGCTGATGCTGGGCGAGGTCAAACCGCGGCCGCGCGCGCTCCTGGCGATGGATCTTGCGCACGTTAATCAGGCCCTCGCGCTTCGGGGTGAAGGTCGAGTAGACGTTGTTCTTGGCGCTGACGTCCTCGAGATCCAGGAAGCCGTCATCGATTACGGAAGTTCCTCACTTTTTCTAAAGCAGTGAGGTCAGATCTAATCGAGGCACTCGACCGGGTCGAGCCAGGCGCAAAACATGACGTCACCGCAGCGGACGCAACGGCCGCAGAGCTTGGGATGCACGCGAAGGGTGTAGTCGACTTCTATCCAGGTGCACTGCTCAACACGCCGATAAACTCCTTGAGAAAGTCTATCTTCGAGAGCCGCTCCAGTCTTTCAAGGTTGAAGGTCTTGCTAACTCTTCTTTCCAGGAGTGAAAACGCATCGGGCACAAAGAGATCCTGTCTCTGCACGCCAAGTCGCAGCACAAAAGTGGACATCAAGGCGCTGGCAGAACGATCGTCTGACCAGGCTGCTATAGGCCATGACTGCGTCAAAGAGATATAATTCGGTCCACTGCTCGCTCACCTCGTAGGTTTCTTTCTTCTTTGCATGCTTGAAGAAGGTGACCGGGTTCTGTGATTTGGCGCGGCGGTCTTTGTAAGTCCGCTTCGGCAGATAGGCGGCGGTGTAAGGCCAGGCCGCAGTCTCTCGAAGGGCCGCCAGTTCAAGGAGCAGGCGATGAGCGGCCGCGGTCAGCGCATGAACCGAGACCAGATCATCGCCAACAAACCAGAGCCAGATCGCAGACTCGATCTGGCGCCTTGCCGCTTCGAGTTTGGTCAGCCTAACGAAGCGAGGTTTGATGCATCTGTTCATTGCGGGCTCCTCGCGACCCAAAAGCTGGCAAGCCCCGGGGGTGTTCGACTTAAGATTCGCGCGAAAAGTTGATTCTAATAATTTTCGCTCTGCCTTGTCAACAATGACGACACCAATGCGACGTTTCATAGGCGATTCCAGCCTAATCCCTTGGGGTTGATGTCGGAGTTGGAGTCGGCGTCGGAGTCGGCGTCGCGATCGGAGTCGGAGCTCGGAGTACGGGGTCGGAGTTCGGAGTCGGGGTCGGACGCCGATGTCACCATCTTTGCCGGATACAATCGCGGTATAGACTCCCGGGGTCGAGAGTTTCGCTCGATGGCGGCTTCACGCGAGTCCGCCCGGCGCTAGACCGCTTTCCGTCTATGGGATTTTGCTGGGTGTCGGCCTCAAGTTGGTCATTCGACGCCAGATGGCAATCCGCTCTACGCCGCGCAAGTCGAGGACTGGATCGGAGAGTGCGTCAGTCACTCCAGCCTGGGTAAGCGATGGGCCGAGCGCGCGGACAACGACGGTCAACGACCCCGGTCCTCCGATCGATGAAACCGCCGATGAGCACATCGTCTTCGGTCCGGACATAACCGTCGGCGTCGCTGCAGAGTCGAGGACTGGATCGACGAGCACGGCAGCCGTCGAGCCTGAGGTAAGCGTACGGACCAAGTCCGCGAGACACGACCGTCATCGGTTCCGTTATCGGCTCCGCGGTACGATCGCCGTATACAGCACGTCGTATTCAGGTCCGCACATAATCGCCGGTGCTGAGATCGGCGATCGTCAGCGGGCGAGATCGTGCTGATGTCGTAGAATCTCCGCCTGTTGATACCGCTGTCCATCACCCCGCCGCGCAGCGTCGTTTGCCATATATCGTTCCGGGATTCCAAGTTACGCTGAATTCGTCGCTGCAGTTCGAGGACCGGGATCAGCCAGACGGGCCCGCGATGTCCGAGCTGAGGTGATGCGACGTGTCCCAATTGCGCCGGTTCGTCACGTTCGACCGGATCAGCCAATGGCCGACACGCCGAACTGGTTGAGCCGACGGTCCAATCGCGCGGAGCATCACTTTCTTCGTTCCGGTCCCGCCGACAATAAAGCCGCTGATCGCCACGCGCTCGTCGAGACCCACTTGTAGTCGGGTGGAAACGTTGAGCAGGCTCGGCCGCATGAGCGCGTTGCGCGCGTAGGTGATGACTGCCGGCAGGTTCAGGACATCGTTTTCATAGATCTCGATGTAGTTAACAGCATAGCTGAGGGCCGCGTCCACCGAGGAGGTAAGGATTGCCGCGGGATCACCGGGCACTCCGCCGTTAACCCGATAGGTAGGTTCGTCGTAACACCGATAGAGCATCTGAGCCGCGACATCGGGCTGGCTGTTCCAGAGGAGATTCCAAGGGGAATCGTCCTCTCCGGGGGCAGCGGGGTTAAACGTCGAAAGACTGTTGATCTGGACGATCAGCCGCCCGGGCCAAGAGGCGCGAGCCGCGGCGATGGCGTTTGCCGCCACGTAGGTCCCGGTCGGATCAAGGTTGCCGGTGCACCGACTGACCGTTGCCGGCGATGGCCAGCGTCGAGAGGTCACATACTGGTTGGGAAAAGCGGACATCGTGGTGTCGATGATCTGCTTCCCGGCATCCAATAACTTCTCCGTCGTGTAACCGACGGCGAACCAGTTCAAGACGTCGACATCGGTGTGCGGCACATTCCAATCTTCGCTGGTGGCGTTGGCAAAGCTCGCGCTGACAATTTTCACCGCCGGGCTGTTGGTGAAATGCCCGCCCAAGGCGGTAATCATGGCTTTTTTCTTGGCCAGAAAGGTCGGATCCCAAAAGACCGGGATGCTCGTTGGGACTCCGTCGTCATCGAAATTGAAAAAGAGGCCGCCGGCCTGTTGAACAGCGGCTGTCACCCACTCCGGTTTGCCGTCCTGCGTTCTGATCCGCAAAAGCACGTCCTTTCCGGCCGCACGCGGCTTTGGCCACCTCGGAATCAAGGAACGACCAGTCAAAATTTCCTTCGCTCGGCTCGAGATCGGCCCAATCTTGGCGGATCGAGACCCCGGCCACATCCGGGCTGTCGAGCGTCCTCTGGCTCTGAGCGGCGGGTTTTCCGGCCGCAACAAGCGAAAAGACTCCGCGAGGGACCGGAACGCTGGCGGAGTCGGCGAACGGGCCAGCGAAAAACAATACGCCAACTAAAGTCGCCACCCGCCCCGCCGAGCAGCTTTTCCGCCTAACGAAGGGCTGGCGCGCGACAGACATGACGAAATCCATAAATCCTTCCCATCCCCAAAAATCCCTGTTCCCTCAATTTACGTTTTAGTTGGGAGCCGATGTCGTGCACAGCAAATTCTGGCCCCAAAGAAAAAAAACCGTAGTCTGGCAGGCAAGCGGGATGGCCGGAACCGACTGCCTTGCCAGTCGCGGGCCGCATCGCCGAAAGTTACAACCGAGGAAGGTCCACAAATTAAGCGTGCATCACGAATGAACGCCGCCCACGATGCCGCCATGAACTTCACGAAAAACATCGGAATGCTCCTGCTGGCGGTTTATCTGATCGTTGTCGGCATTATCGGTTTGACCGGCATTGGCCCCGGCATCCTGCTGCCGATCCTCGCTCTAATCGCGGGCGTCTTTATCCTGCTCGGGAAATAACAGCGCGAACGGGAAGGCGCGGTTACTGTGTCGTCAAGGTGCTCGATTCGCGTTCCGATCATGAGCACGAGGACGACAGAGAGGAAATGGTGGCGGCCGCGACAGGCCAAAAATGCCATGAACAAACTCGTATTTGCAACTGCGGCAGTTGCGCTCTTCACGTCATCGACCCACGGTGCGAGTTTCGGTCCCGCAGCCAAAGCCACGAATGAATTTGGGATCGATCTTTATCGAAAGATTGCCCCCGGCGAGAAGAACGTCTGCCTCTCGCCCTATTCCATCAGTTGCGCGCTGGCGATGACGCTGGACGGGGCCGATGGGGAAACGCGCCGCGAAATGGCACGCGTTCTCCATCTGGATCCGAAAGTCGAAAGCGATTCATCCTTTGCCGCACTGCAAGAGTCGTTGGGCGAGATCGGCCCAAAAACAGCTAGGATTGCCGGGGAATCAAAGCAAAACGGCGGGCCGAGTGAACCGATCACAATCGCGGTCGCGAATCGATTGTTTGCCCAGGCCGGCTATGAATTCCGGCCGCAATTTTTCGCCGAGGTCAAAGAGAACTTCGGAGCCGCACCGGAGATCGTCGACTTCGTGCAAGACGCGAGCGCGGCGACAAGAAAAATCAACGACTGGGTGGCGCAACAAACGCGCGATCGAATCCGCGATTTGATCCCACAACCGCTCGTTCCCGCCACGCGTCTGGTCCTCGCAAACGCGCTTTATCTCAAGGCGCCCTGGGCCAGCGAGTTTTCCGCTGACGCAACCAAGCCGGAGCCGTTTCACGTCCGCGGACAAGAACGCCGTCGACGTTCCGACGATGCAGAAGCTTGCCCAGCTTCGTTACGCGAAGCGCAAGGGATTTTCGGCCGTCGCGCTGCCCTACAGCGGCGGCGACCTGCAATTCGTCGTTCTGATTCCCGACGAGATCGACGGACTGGGCGGGCTCGAGAAACAGCTAACAGCCGATCTTCTGGACGATTGTGCGAAAATGAACACGTCCGAAGTCCTGCTTCATCTGCCGAAATTCAAATTCGAGCCGCCGACGATTCAGTTGGCGGCGGAGCTCCAGGGTTTGGGAATGAAAACCGCCTTCGATATTCCGCCAGGCAGCGCCAATTTCGACCGCATGGCGCCCCGCAAACCTAACGACTACCTGGCGATCTCCGACGTTTTTCACAGGACCTTTATCGCCCTCGATGAAAAGGGAACCGAGGCGGCCGCGGCCACCGCCGTGGCGATGGTAAGGACAACCGCAATGAGACCGATGACGCCGCCCAAGCCGATCGAAGTTAAGGTCGACCGTCCGTTCATCTACGCGATCCAGCACGTCCCGAGCGGCGCGTGCCTCTTTCTCGGTCGCATCACAGATCCCCGCTGATTGTTTTTCGTTTTGTCTTTTCCGGACAAAGTCGTCAGCCTTTGTCCATGAAAATTGCCACCATCATCGCGCGCACCCTGCTGGGCCTCGTCTTTGTCGTCTTTGGCTTCAATGGCTTCTTCCATTTCATCCCGATGGGCCCGCCGCCAGCGCCGGACAGCCCCGCCGGAATGTTCTTCGCCGCCGTCTCGACCACAGGATATATGAAGGTGGTGTTTTTGTTTCAAATCATCGGAGGGCTGCTCCTATTGCTCAACCTCCTCCCGGTGCTCGGCCTGGTCATTCTCTGTCCGATCATCTTTAACATCGTCCTCTTCCACGTCACGATGGCCAAGAGCGGTCTGCCAATGGCCGTCGGCGTCGCTGTCCTCGCGCTCTTTTTGGTCGGGATGTATTGGGATCATTACCGACATCTGGTTCGGCAGCCAAGGTGATCGTCTTTTACGATCCCCGCTGCGCGGAATATTCCGTCACCGGACATCCAGAGCGCCCGGAACGAGTGGTTCGCAGCGCCTCCTACTTGCGGGCCGCGCACGCCCGCTGGGAATGGCGAGAGCCTCACGAGGCCACGAACGAAGTGCTACTCCGCGCGCACAGCGAAGCGCACGTCGCGCGAGTGCGCGACGCGACGCATGACTTCGACGCTGATACTCCGGCCTACGAAAATATCTTCGCCCACGCGACCCGCGCTTCCGGAGCGGCCTGCGCAGTCGCGCAAGCGTCGTTAGGTGGAACACCCGCCTTTAGCCTGATGCGTCCGCCGGGGCATCACGCCACCCGCGACCAGGCGATGGGTTTTTGCTTTTTCAATCACATCGCCGTGGCCGCGCTCGACACACTGGCCCGCGGCGCCCAGCGCGTCGCCATCTGGGATTTCGACGCGCATCACGGCAACGGCACCGAAGCCATTGTGGCTGGGAATCCGCGGGTCGCCTTCGCCTCGGTCCATCAATTTCCCGGTTATCCCGGGACCGGCACCCGTTCGTCTGGCAACGTCCACAATTTCCCGATCGCCCCTTTCACCCCGCGGGCCGAGCATCGCGCCGCGGTTGCCCGCGCTCTGACGGTGCTGCTCGATTTCAAGCCCGATCTCTTGCTCGTCTCAGCCGGCTTCGACGCCTATGTCGGAGATCCCATCACACAGATGAGTTTGGAGCCGGAGGATTTCGCGCTCTTTCGGGCAATGGCTACGGGAGAGCTCGCTTCCCGGCGGGCGCGATTCTTGAAGGCGGTTACAGCGACAAATTGCCGCAACTGATCGACGCGTTTCTCGTCGCCTGGACGCAACCATCCGCTGTTCGTTAGGCGAAAAAATGCGATCGAGCGTGTTCGGTGCCTAACGAGGCGCTTCTTCCACCCGCCTTTTCTTGACGAGAATCAACATTCCGGCGCTCCCGGCTGCGACGCTTGCCGCCAGAATTCCCACCTTGGCAGTTTCGAGCTCGGCCGCGCTGCCAAAGGCGAGATCGGCGATGAAAAGCGACATGGTAAAACCGATCCCAGCCAGCACGCCTACTCCGATAATCTGACGCCAGACAACGCCGCCGGGGAGGCTCGCAAGCCGGAGCCTGATGGCAAGCCAGGAGAAGCCGACAATGCCGATCGGTTTCCCAAGCGCCAGTCCGCAAATCACTCCGGCACTGATCGGACTAACGAGTGCTGCGAAGGCGTCGCCACTACCGAAAATTACCCCGGCATTGGCGAGCGCAAAGATCGGCATGATGACGTGTTTGATCCACGGGGCGAGGGCATGCTCGAAGCGGAGCATGGGCGATTCCGCATCCTGACAATCTTCCGCAAGCAGACTAAGCGCGGTGCTTCTTGTCGCGCCAGTCTGGATGGGATCGCCCGTCTCGTCGGCGCGACGGAACTCGTCGAGAATTTTTTCGCTGCGCGCGAGAAACCCGTCGGCATTGATCCGCTGCCGTGCCGGAATTGTCAGGGCGAGCAATACACCCGCCACGGTAGCGTGAATGCCCGATTGCAGAAACGCCAGCCATAGACCGAGACCAAGAACGACGTAGATGAGCGGATGTCGGGCCCCGATACGATTCATCACAATCAAGGCGACGAAGAGCGCGCCGGCGACGGCGAGGCTGATCCAGGAGATCTCGGCGGTGTAAAAGAATGCGATCACCAAAACGGCACCGATGTCGTCGGCGATGGCGAGCGCGGCGAGAAAGATCTTGAGCGAAGCCGGCACGCGATCGCCGAGGAGCGCGAGCACGCCGAGGGCGAAAGCGATGTCGGTTGCCATTGGCACGCCCCATCCGGCCGCGCCCGGGCCCGTGCGATTGAAAAGAAAGTAAAAGGTCGCCGGCACGAGCATGCCGCCGAGTGCTGCGACAATCGGTAACGCAGCTTTTTGCAACGATGCGAGCTCGCCAACCAAGGCCTCGCGTTTGATCTCGAGGCCGACGAGGAGAAAGAAGATCGCCATCAACCCGTCGTTGATCCAGAAATGCAGCTCCTCGGAGAGCTGCCGGCCGGCGAAACCGAAGGTCAGTTTGGTATGCCAGAGACCGAAGTAGCTCGCTGCCCAGGGCGAATTGGCCCAGATGAGAGCGGCCACGGTGCAGGCGATGAGCAGAATTCCGCCGGAAGCTTCCAGCTTGGCGAATTCCTGAAAGGGCTTGGCGAGGCGCTCGAGCGGCGTCTCGCCGGGCAGGGCGGTCTTTCATTCACGATTCGGGCCATCGAATGTTCCTGTTTCCTTTCCCTCCGTCGCGCCGGAAAAAAATTTGGCAAGCGCAACCGGGCAGCGAATAGTTCGCCCTTCGGGCCGTAGCACAGCTTGGTAGTGCGCTTGAATGGGGTTCAAGAGGTCGCGGGTTCGAATCCCGCCGGCCCGACGCTTTCATCCTTCCGCCTTCTTCCTTTATCTTTTTTCTTTATGTTAAGCGCCGGGATCGTTGGTTTGCCTAACGTCGGCAAATCCACCCTTTTCAACGCCGTCACGCGCACCCGCAAAGCGCAGGCGGCGAATTATCCTTTTTGCACGATCGATCCCGAACCTCGGCGTCGTGACCGTGCCGGACCCGCGGCTCGAGGTGCTCTCAAAGCTTTCGCATTCGCAGAAGATCATCCCCGCCGCGATTGAGTTCGTCGACATCGCGGGGCTCGTGAAAGGCGCGAGCGCGGGCGAAGGTCTCGGCAACCAATTCCTCAGCCACATCCGCGAAGTCAACGCGATCGTGCAGGTCGTGCGCTGCTTCGAGAGCGGCGATATTCACCACGTCAGCGGCACGATCGATCCGGTGCGCGACATCGAAGTCATCAACACGGAGCTGATCCTGGCCGATCTCGCTTCCTTGCAGAAACGGCGTGACCGCTTGCAAAAGGAAGTCCGAGCCGGATCGAAGATCGCGAAAGCCGAGACGGCCGTGATCGAGAAGCTGCTCCCGCATCTCGATTCCGGGAAGCCGGCGATCACGCTCGCTTTAACGGATGAAGAAAAGATCGTCGGCACGCGAATTTTTCCTCCTCACGTCCAAGCCGACACTTTTCGCCTGCAACGTCGCCGAGTCCGATCTCGCCGGCCCTCGTAGCTGGAGGACGCTGACCTCGGCCATCGCGCCCAGCAGCATGTACGGGCGGTCGAGGATTACGCGCGCAATCATTTCGCGACCGAGGCCGTGGTCATCAGCGCGCAGATCGAAAGCGAGTTGGTCGATCTTTCCGAAGCGGAAGCGGCGGAATATCTGCGCGATCTCGGCGTGGAGGGAAGCGGCGTGGGTGCACTCATTCGCGCCGTCTATCACCTGCTCGGACTGCGCACCTACCTGACGACCGGCGAAAAAGAAACGCGCGCCTGGACGATTCACGAAGGCGACAAGGCGCCGGCCGCGGCGGGCGTGATCCATTCCGATTTCGAGCGCGGCTTCATCGCCGCGGAGACAGTGCACTTCGACGATTTGGTATCGTTAGGCTCCTTTGCCAAGGCGCGCGAAGCCGGCAAGCTGCGGATCGAAGGCAAGGAATACGTCGTCAAGGACGGCGACGTGGTGGAGTTCCGCTTCAACGTCTGATCAGGAAAAGAACAGACGAATCTGGAAGGCGCGAAATCAGGAGAAGAAGGCTGGATCAATCCGGAACGTAGGAAAAGAGAATCTGGCGTGCGCCGGCTCTCCGCGAAAATTCCAATCTCCTCGATCCTCCCTTTTTCTGCTTTCCCGGTCCGTCCCCAGCCTACTCCGCGAAATAGAGAATCCGGCCGCATTGCTCGCAGCTCACGATCTCTTTGCCGCCTTTTACGCGCACGGCCGTTTGCGTCGTAATTTTCATGTGGCAGCCGGTGCAGACATCGTGCTCCAGGCAACAACCGCCGCGTCTCCTTTGCTCGCGAAAAGACGGTTGAATCGGTCGAGCAAATCTTCGTCCACCCGGGCCGCGAGCTCTTCTCGCTCCCTTTTCAACTCTTCCAGTCGGTCGGTCAGGGTGATCTGTTTCGCCTCCAGATTGGCGATTTGTTTGGCGATCGAATCCTTCGCCGCCGCGGTCTGTCTTTCCTCGGCCGCGATTTGCGCTTTAAGCACATCGGCCTGCTCCATCAACTCGAGTTCCTGATCCTCGAGAGCGCTGATTTCATTCTGATAACGCTCGATCTCGCGACCGATCGCGGAGAACTCGTCGTTCTTGCGCGTCTCGTACTGCTGCGTCTTCAATCGCGCGATGCTGTCGTTGCGCGTGCCGACATCGAGTTCCAACTTTTTCTTTTCCACCTCGACGTGACGGGCACGATCCTTCGTCGCTTCTAGATTGGCAGAGGCGGCGGCCACCTGCGAATCGAGCGACTTCCGCTCCAGCGGCAGGCTCCTCAACTCAGCTTCGACTTGCCGAATTTTCTGAGCGCGATCCTGCAGAATGAGCAGTTGCTCCAATTCGACTTGCACGCGCGCATGTTAGGAGCGCGCGAGGGCGGCGTCAATCATCCGGTCGGGACACGACCGAGGACGATGCAGGCGTTGATCCCGCCAAAGCCGAAGGAGTTGCTCAACACGTGATCGATGCTCGCATCGCGACCGTGTTGCGGGACGACGTCGAGATCGCAGGCCGGATCGGGGTTCTCCCAGTTCAACGTCGGCGGGATCCAGCCCCGATCGAGCGCAAGGGCGCAGACGACGGCCTCGATCGCGCCGGTCGCGCCTAACGGATGGCCGGTGTAAGGCTTCGTCCCGCTGACCGGGATGCGCGCGGCGCGCGCGCCGAAGACCTCCTTAATCGACATCGTCTCGGTGCTGTCGTTCAACTGGGTGGAACTGGCGTGAGCGTTGATGTAATCGATCTGCTCCGGCGCGAGCCGCGCGTCGGAGAGCGCGTCCCGCATCGCACGAATGCACGACTCCCCGCTCGGCAGAGGCGAAGTCATGTGAAAGGCGTCGTTATTTAGGCTGTAACCGAGCACCTCGGCGTAGATGTGCGCACCACGCGCGCGGGCGTGCTCGAGTTCCTCGATGATCAAGGAGGCCGCGCCTTCTCCCATGACGAAACCGTCGCGCAACCGATCGAACGGCCGGCAGGCCCGCGTCGGATCGTCCGTGAATTGGCTCATCGTCTTGATGAAGGCGAACGCGCCAAAGGTAAGCTGACTCAGCGGCGATTCCGCACCGCCGGCCACGATGACGTCGGCAAAATCATCGCGGATGTAACGAAGCGCCTCGCCGACCGCGATGGTGCCGCTGGCGCAACTGTTCGAGTTGGTCGTTCCCGCGCCGCGAAAACCAAACTCGATCGCGATGTTGGTGTGGGCGGAGCCGCCAAAGACCTGGAGCGCGAGAGTCTGGTTCACCCCCCGGCTGCCCTTCTTCAAAAAGTGCGCATGCTCGGATTCAGCATTGGCGATTCCGCCCAGCGCGGTGCCAAAGCTGACGCCGACCCGATGTTGCGGATTTTCCCGCGACCAATCGAGGCCGGCGTCGGCGAGCGCGAGCTTGGCCGAGCCGACAGCAAACTGCGCATAACGATCGAGACGCTTCAGTCGATGGGGCGGAAAGAATTCCTCCGGCGCCCAGTCCGGAATTTCCGCCGCGCAATGCGCGTTGAAGATCGAGCTGTCGAAGCTTTCCACCTGGCGAATGCCGCTTCGCTCGGCGCGCAGACCGTTCCAAAAACCCTCCCGTCCAATGCCGACGGAAGTGATCGGGCCGAGCCCGGTGATAACGGCGCGTCGTTTTGATCGGCTCATCCTGTGAATTTAGCGGTCAGGCTCTTTGAGGGGCCGGAGCCGCGCTTTTTTCGACGTGCGTTTTCATCGCCCGCAGCGTCTGGTTGGCCACATGATGAATGAAGAATCCGCCGATGATCGGTTCGGCAATTGGTGCAAGCGCGGGGAGGCGGAAGCGCAAGACATGCATGATCTCGACGAGCACACCGGCCGGCGTTTCCTTAAACGTCCAGACCACGCGCATCCCGCGGGTGAACGCCTTCAGATGCAAAAAGCGGAGCTCCATCCGCTCGCGATCGACCACAAACTCGGAAGTCCAGGAAATGGGGATTCCCGAGCGCAGTGCCGCCATCTCGACAATGCTGCGCTCCGGGACGCTGCTCGAGGAAACGGATGTAGCGGTAGTGCGGCAGGATGCGCGGCCATTGCGCGAGATCGGCGGCCGTCTCGAAAATGGATTCGCGGGGGGCGTGCATGATGATCGAGTTGCCGGTTTGCATGGATCTCGTAGAAAAAGGAGCGTCAGGATAAGCTGCAAAAATCGCGGCGCAATCAATGGACGAAAGTATGGCCTTGGAAATTCGTAACAAATGCGAAAGATGCGAGAAAGCGCTCGCGCCGGTCGATGAAGCCTACATCTGCAGCTACGAGTGCACCTTTTGTCCGGAATGCACTGAGGCACTGGCCAGTACCTGCCCAAATTGCGGCGGCGAACTAGTGCGGCGGCCGCGTCCCGCCGCGGCGACTAATATTTAAGCCGGTATTCGGCAAAACACTCTTGGCCAATTATCCGCATTTGGACTAGCGAACAGCGGACGCTTGACGACAGAAAAGAGGACCCGCGTCCAGTCAGAGTGGGCGCGCCTTTTCCGCCGAAGATGTAGGGCGCGATCGTGAGATTAAGTCGGTCGACCAACTGCAACTCGAGGAGGCTGCGGAACAACTCCGCGCCGCCTTCGCAGGCGACCCGGCGCACGTCGTATTCGCTCCGCAGGACTTGCAGCATGCGGCGGAGATCGACGCTGCGCGTGGTCGCTCAGCCGCAGGGTGGCTTTTTCGCGCAGCGCGACCTGATATTTCCGCGGCATCCGGGTCGTAGAGAAAATGACAATGCGCGAGAAGTCGGTCTGGAAAATTTTCAAAGCGGGATCGATCCGGCCTTCGTTGGAGACGATGACGCGAATCGGCCACGGCGCCTGGCCGCGCGCTTCGCGCTCGGCGCGCATCGTCGGGTCGGGCAGACCGAGGCGAACATTATCGTGCGCGAGGGTGCTGCGTCCGATGAGGACGGCGTCGCCTAACGCACGCTGGCGCAGAAGGTGAAGCTTGTCTTCGCGCGAAGTGAAATCGACTGGCGAAAAGGTGCGCGTGGTGATTTTGCCGTCGACGGTCATGGCAAAGGTAGCGGCGACGAAAGGGCGCGACCGCTTGCGCGGTGCAATGTGGGAGGGGCCTTTGTGCCCCGATGGCTTGGCCTTGGTGGGGCGAGACTCCGTCGACCCGATGGAAGATGCCGCTTCACAGGCCATGCACCTTTTCAGCTCGACAGAGTCTCGCCCCGCCGACGACGAGTTCGTCTTCAACTTCGCGGCCTTACTCGCTTTCGGTGATCTCATGCTCCAGCGTCGCAACCTCCTTGCGCATCTCGCTCAGCTTCACGTGCCCGGCCTGGCCGCTCGGTTTGTAGAAGAAAGTAAACGATCCCGCCCGGCGCGCTGAGGCGAGCATGACGAGAAAACTCATCGAGCCGATCAACACCGCGACCGCTTCCGGCACGCCGCAGAGGCCATGGAGCATGATTTGAAAAATTTTCTCGCGCAGACCGACGCCGGCGAAACTGATCGGCAACGAGGAGATCGTGCGCTCGATCGGCATGATGGCGAAAAAATCGAGCACCGCGACGCTGGCGCGAAAAGCGTAGGCCACACAAAGAAAAGTCCCAAAGGTCGCGAGATGCGCGATGATCGAAGCGCCGAAGGCGGCCAGGGTGGCACGCCAGTGACGGGCGTAGAGATGATAAGCGGCCGAGAGTTCAATCAGTTTTTCACGGCCGGGAAATCGTTCCGGCAATTTGTGAGCCAGATGGAATCCGCTGACCACAAATGAAGTAACCAGCATCAGGACGGCGCTGCTGAGAATCGCAACCAGCAGCCAGACGAGATGCTTCGTCTCCTGCAGTTGCGTCAACCAGTCGTAACGCAGCGCGATCAGCGCGCCGGTGATGCTGATGAGCGCGACCAGACCGACCATGCGATCGAAGACGACGGCGAGGAGCGCACCTGTCGCCTTGCCCGGTGTTTCCTTGAGCAAGAGGTAGCTTTTCATGATGTCGCCACCTGTGCCGCCGGGTAGAAACTGATTGTAAAACATCCCGATCAGGAAGAGTCCCGCGACGCGTGCAATGCTGAGGTGAATTTGCTGAACCTTGAGCAGGATCCACCAGCGAATGCCGGCCGCCAGTTCGACCAAAAAATAACAAATGAGCGCGGCGATTATCCAGCGGTAATCGGCCATGCGCAGCGCGACCGCCATTTGTGCGCGCTTTTGCGGGTCGTGAAAGACCCAGAAGAGCACGGCGACCGTGACCGCAATCTGGAGGACAGCGACGAGGATTTTCTTCATTCGCCGAAACGCGCTTTCCAAAGGCTGACGGAGCGGCGGATTTCCTCCACCGTTTTGCGCGGGCTCATTTCCCAGACAAATAAGCAGGTTGCCGGCAGGAGCGGAACCAGTTTCTCCAGATCGACGTCGCCGGCAAAGGGCGGCTGATGATCCTGCGCCGGCCAAATGCAATCCTGCACGTGACAGCCCAACGTGCGCGGTCCGATCGCGCGCAACCATTCTTCGTGATTGATGAAGCCGAGGTTTTCCTTGATCTGGATGTGACCGATGTCATGCCAGTAGCCGACTTGCGGCGAGTTGAACTCGTCAAGCAGCGTCGGGAGTTCGCGCTCGCTCGGAATTTCTTCGTAGCCGCGTCGGCCTTCGATGCCGAGCCGGATCTTATTCGCCGCAGCATGCTCGATGATTGGTTTGAGGCATTCCTTCACGTTTTCGAGGTAAGCAGGCGCGGCCGCTTCGCGCCTGGCCACTGCGTCCACCTTCCGGCGCACGTATTCGCGGGAATACATCTCGCCGGCCTTCGCCAGCGAGATGAGCGGCTCGGTCACCGGCTTGATCGGGATGTGTCCAAGATGAAGCACGACAAAGGGCGCCCCGAGCCGAGCCGCGAAATCGATCGTCTGGAGCGTTTGCTTGACGGCGCGCTGGCGTTCGTGTCGTAGAGGTGCTCGAGAAGGTATAGCAATCGGGTGACGCCCCCGTCACCTCCACCGGCAGCGGACAGAAATTGTGCAGACTGCTGAAGCGCACCTCGCCGGCGTCGAACATTTTTTGCACACCAGGCATGAGGGAAATACGGATGCCGTGTCCGAGTTCGATAAGGTCAAAGCCCAGTTTGTTTTTGATTTCCCGCAGCATTTCATCGCCCGCGGTGTGGCGACTGGAATTCCAGCAGGTGGAAAAAGAGAGCATTCGTTTTGCCTAACGATGCCTACAACGCGGCCGCTACTTCCGGCGTTGGGGAACTGGTGATCGGCGCGGGCGTTTCGTTCAAGCGCCTGCCTATCCGGCTGAGAATGAAAAGCGCCGCTACGCCGTAACCAACCGCCGAGATGGCAAGCGCAGTGCGCATACCGATCGCGTCTGCCAGGCTGGTGACGCCGAGGCCGGCGATCGGCATCAAGCCAAAGAAACTCAGACCCATGACGGCCGAAACGCGGCCGCGGAGATGTGACGGCGCCCGCTCCTGCACGATTGTGTTCGAAAGACCAAAGATAAGGGATAAGCCAAACGAGATAACGACAAGGGACGCGGCCGCGAAACCGAAGGCGTACACCCGGCTAAGGGCGAGAACGGCAAACATCACCGCCAGCGCACTGGCCATCATCCAGCCGAGTCGGCGCGAACGCGCAATCGAAACCAGGGTAATTGCACCAATGACCGAGCCGATGCCCGACGCCGCCATCAAATATCCGAGGCGATCGGGCCCGAAATGTAACACGTCGCGCACATAGAGTGGCATCATCACCGAAACGGTCGGAAAAATAAAAATCGTCATCGAGGCGATCATCCCGACCATTGCGAGGCTCGGCTTATCGGCGCGCACATAACGAAAACCATCCTTGATCCCGCTGGCGCGTTGTTGCTCCTCCTCCTGGCTCCCAATCGGCCGCGGCGGGAGAGAGACGAGCGCGATGATGAAAGCGAAGAAGGAAACCGCGTTGGTGAAAAATGCGGTCGCGGCGCCCCAGAGACCGACGATCAGTCCCCCGACCGAGGGACCGACCAGTCGTGCACAATGAAAAACCGCCCGATCCAAGGCGACCGCGCCGGCGATTTCTTCGTGTGTGACCAACTCCGGCACGAGAGCCGAAAGAGCCGGATGCTCGAAAGCGAATGCGATCCCTAACAATCCCGCGACGGCGATGATATGCCAGATCTGGATGCGCCCGGCAAAAATGAGCAAGCCAACGACGATCGCGAGGGCGATCTGTACCACCTGGGTCCAGATCAGAATCCGGCGTTTGTCGAAACGATCGGCCATCGAACCGCCAAACATGGTGAGAAAAATCATGGGCAAGCCGGCAGCGAAATTGACCATCCCAAGCATGATCGCCTTATCGGTCAGGGTGCTCATGACCCAGCCTTGCGCCATGATCTGCATCCAGGTGCCGGTGTCCGAGATTGAGGTGCCGATGATGTAACGACGGAAGGGGCCCGGCCGCAGCAGCGCCAGCGTCCCGCTTCCCCAAGGTTTTGTCCCGGCGCTCATCGGAAGCAACAGATACGCGGTGAAGGGTAGAGCCGCAACGCGTGCCCCGGCGCAGCCCAGAAATCGGTCGCGAAGCGCGAAAGATGCTTAAGCAACGCGGCGCGACGCCACGGCAAACCTCGAATTGCACCCGGGACGACTACGTCCGCTCGTCGATCGGAATGACTTTTTTTCCGACTGGTTCGCCGATGTATTCGCTCAGCGGCCGATAGAGCCGGTTGTCCTCGAGCTGCTCGAGGACGTGTGCGCACCAGCCGGCGCAACGCGCGATGGCGAAGACGGGAGTGAACAAATCGGTCGGAATGCCTAACGAATAGTAAACCGTCGCGGAATAGAAATCGACATTCGCGTTCAGGTCCTTCTTTTCCTTCATCAACTGCGCGATTCGTTCCGACATGTTGATCCACTTCGGGTCGCCGAGTTTCTCGCTCAGTTTTACCGCCATCCGCTGCAGGTGCGGCGCCCGCGGGTCGAGCGTCTTGTAAACCCGGTGGCCGATGCCCATGATCTTCTTCTTGTTGGCCAGCTTCTTCTCGATGTAGGCGTCGACTTTGTCTTCGCTCCCGATTTCCTCCAGCATCTGGATGACACCCTCATTCGCGCCGCCGTGGAGCGGGCCCTTCAAAGTGCCGATGGCCGAGGTGATGGCGGAGTAGAAATCGCTCAAGGTGGAAATCGTGACGCGGGCGCTGAAGGTGGAGGCGTTCGTCCCGTGGTCGGCGTGCAGGACGAAGGCGACGTCGAGAGTGTCGGATGCCTCCTGCGACTGCGGCTCGCCGTTGATCAGGTAAAGGAAATGTTCTGCTTCGGTGAGATCGTAGCGGACCGGCGGCAGCGATTTGCCATTGCGCGCCCGGTGAAAATAGGCGGCGATCACGCCGATCTTTGCCGTGATGCTTCGGGCGCGGCGCTCGTTGATTTCGCGCGTCGCCTCCTTGTCCATCTCCGGATCGTAAAGCCCGAGCATGGAAACAGCGGTGCGCATCACGTCCATCGGGCCGGCGGTTTTCGGCGCGCGCTTGATGAAGTCGATTACCCCGCCCGGCAACTCCCGCTCAGCGCGCAGCTGCTCCATGAATCGATCGATCTCCTGGCGATTCGGCAGCTTTCCCTTCCAAAGGAGGTAAACGACTTCCTTGAAACTGACCTTGCCGGCCAGCTCATTGATGTCGTAGCCGGAGTAGATCA
This sequence comes from uncultured Verrucomicrobiae bacterium, assembly GCA_963821915.1. GTDB lineage: Bacteria > Verrucomicrobiota > Verrucomicrobiia > Chthoniobacterales > UBA10450 > Palsa-1392. The sequence continues at coordinate 160,040 of CAWGFS010000007.1, read as the reverse complement.
GCTGCCCTTTGTCACCGATGACATCGCTCAGGCGCGTGCTGTTCGCGACAATTCCTTCCAGACCTTTTGCAGTGACCGGCATCGGCTTACTTCCTCTCTTTCATCGCAGAAATCAATGTGTCTGCCATCGTCGCTGGCGTATCGGCGACCGCAATGCCCGCAGCCTTGAGCGCTTCGATCTTGCCGGCCGCGGTTCCTTTGCCGCCGGAGACGATCGCCCCGGCGTGCCCCATTCGTCGGCCTGGAGGAGCCGTCGCTCCGGCGATGAACGCGGCGACCGGCTTCCGGCAATTCTCCTTGATCCAGGCTGCAGCTTCCTCTTCCGCAGAGCCGCCGATTTCGCCGATCAAAATCATCGCGTCGGTCTTTGGGTCGTCATTGAAAAGCTTCACCGCGTCGAGATGCGACATGCCATTGATCGGGTCGCCGCCGATGCCGATGCAGGTCGATTGCCCGTAGCCGCGCGAGGTCAACTGCCAGACCGCCTCGTAGGTGAGCGTGCCGCTGCGCGAGATGACGCCGACGTCGCCGGGCTTGTGAATGTATCCCGGCATGATGCCGATCTTGCATTCGCCCGGCGTGATGATTCCCGGACAGTTCGGTCCGATGAGGCGCGATTTCTTGCCGGCCATTTGCGCTTTCACCCGCATCATGTCGATCACCGGAATGCCTTCGGTGATGCAAATGACCAGCTCGACCCCGGCATCGACCGCTTCCAGGATTCCATCCGCCGCGCCGGCGGCGGGAACGAAAATGACTGAGACGTTGCAGCCGGTTTCCTGGCGCGCTTCCCAGACGGTATCGAAGACTGGCACCTTGCCTTCGAACCTTTGACCGCCCTTCCCGGGCGTGACGCCAGCGACCACGTTGGTGCCGTATTCCATGCACTGCTTCGCATGAAATCCACCGGCGCTGCCGGTAATGCCCTGCACACACAGGCGAGTATTCTTATCGACGAGGACGGACATAAGAGATTTTGAATCAGGAAAGCAGGAAAAAATCTTAAAGGAGGAAGCCAGGATGAAGCTGGGATCTGCTTTCCTTTCCTGTTTTCCTGCTTTCCTGATTCATCATTTCGTTAGGCCGATTTGCGTTTATGCACGACCAGTTTGTTGCCGTCAGGATCGCGGAATTGCGCCATCCAGCAGACCGGCGTCTCGATTTTTTCCATCTCGAAACTGACACCGCGTTCTTTCAACCGCGCGATTGTTGCGTCGATGTCGTCCACCTCGAAGGCGACCGTCGTGCCATCGCGCGATGGCTTCCAATCGGGATGGCAGCCGACGCCGATGGTCGTCGCGTCCAAGGTCATACTCCACCCAAGCTCCTTCCATTGCGGTGGTGGTCGGCTTCAGTTCGAGCGTTTCCTGATAAAATTTCCGCGCTCGTTCCTTGTCGGAAACAGCGATGGCGACAAATGCTACTTCTTTGATCATAAGCACTCTCCTTTTTCGTTCTCGGGTTTCAATTTGTGGATTATCAATTTGTTGCCGTCGGGATCCTGCACGACCGCCATGTGACAGCACGGCGTTTCGAACGGTTCGGCCGCAAAACGGATATCTCGATCCTTCAATCGCTGAATCGCCTCATCGAAGTTTTCCACTTCCAATGCCGCGCCCGTTCCTTGATCCGATGGCGTCCAGTTCGGGATCACGTTCGCGATCGCAAGCGTCTCATCACCGACGGAATACTCGATCCATTTTCCACCCATCATTTCGTCTGAAACTTTCAGGCCCAGCACTTCCTCGTAAAACGAGCGGGCGCGTTTCACATCGGTCACGGGGATGGCGACAAATCCGATTCCCTTGATCTTCATCTAGCCTTTTCCCCGCTCACTGAACCAATCCGTTAGCAGGCGAAGGAATTTGGGATCGAAGGGCGCCTCTTTTCCGCGAAACGCGTCCGCCATACTTAAATAATGTTGAAAGGTGTGGCCCATCGCCGGCACTTCCATGAATCGCGCGGCGCTCGGCCGGTTCGCATTGACGTATTGCGCGATCAGCTCGGGATCTTCGCGGCTCATGATCCAATCGTATTGTCCGTGTATAATTAGGGCGGCACTTTCACGCGCGACCACGCGGCTGCCAGATTCAGCTTCTGGAGCTGCTCATAGAAGGCGAGCGGCCGGCCGTAAAGATGGGCCACATCTTTGCCTTCCGGCCAAAGTTCCGCTAACTCCGGTTTCTCCTTTACGATCGCCTCGACGTCGCGGCCCTTGATCAGCCACTCAGAATAAAGCGCGGCCGCGCCTTTCATCCGATCGTTCACTTCGCCCGGAGATTTTCCCGCCAGGGCAAGCCGGCGCCGCTCGATCTCGAGCATGTGCTCGAACCAGGTTTTCACCCAACCGCCGACTGAAATGTATCCTTTTATCCCTGCCCGTTCCGCTTCCGACTCCGGAACCAGCGGGGCGAATCCGCCGCCGTTGCTGATCCCTAGAATGTAAACCTGGTTGGAATCGACAAAGTCGTATTTACCCAGAGCACGAAACGCGGCGCGATACCCGGCCAGCTCCGCTTCGAAATCGTTTTGGGCACAATCGCCTTCGCTGTCTCCAACTCCCTGCTTGTCCGTTCGAAAAAGGCAAAAGCCGGGCATCTGGGCAAGACCGCGAAAGACGATCCCGGTCGCGTCCTTCGTGTCGGCGGGCGCTTCGACCGAATCGCAGCTCAACCAGCCGGCCACGAAAATCACCGGCAGCTTTCCCTTCGCTTCACGCGGCCTGGTCACGATGGTGCGCAGTCTCTCGCCGGCCCGGCCGGCCACCGAATCGTAAATGACATCGACCTTCGGGTAAGTTTCGACCGACGCCTGCGCTCGGCGCGGCAATTCACCTGCGCCACGGGCGCTCAGGCTCAGCAGGAGAGTGGCGGAAAGGAAAAGGATCGCCTTCATTTCCCGCTGGCCGCCGTGACCACTTTTTGCGCGGCGTCCGCCAGATCATCTGCCGCGATGACCGCGAGGCCACTCTCCGCGATTAGCTTCTTGCCGGCCTCGACGTTGGTTCCTTCCAGCCTGACGACCAGCGGCACCGGCAACTTGACCGCCTTGACCGCGTTGATGATCCCCTGGGCGATGACATCGCATTTCATGATCCCGCCGAAGATGTTGACCAGGATGGCCTTCACGTTCTCGTCGGAAATGAGAAGCTTGAACGCTTCGGTCACCTGCTCTTCGGTCGCGCCGCCGCCAACGTCGAGAAAGTTGGCCGGGCTGCCGCCGTAAAATTTGATGATGTCCATCGTCGCCATGGCGAGGCCGGCACCGTTCACGAGGCAGGCGATATTGCCATCGAGCCCGATGTAATTGAGACCGTGCTTGGACGCCTCGACCTCGCGCGGATCTTCTTCCGCCGTGTCGCGCATCGCGGCGATGTCGGGGTGCCGGTAGAGCGCGTTGTCGTCGAAGTTGAATTTCGCGTCGAGCGCAAGCACTTCGCCCTTCGTCGTGACGACGAGCGGATTCACTTCCACCATCGAGCAATCGGATTCGATGAAGGTCCGATAAAGCGCGCTGAAAAGCTTCGCCGCGGGTTTGATTTGATCCGACTTGAAGCCGAGTTGCTTCGCCAGTTTGCGGGTCTGAAAAGGCTGCAAGCCAGCCAGCGGATCGATCGGCTCGCGCATGATTTTCTCCGGCGATTTTTCGGCCACCGTTTCGATTTCCACGCCGCCTTCCGTGCTCGCGACGATCAAGGGCGCCGCGGTCGCGCGATCGAGCAGCACGGCAAAATAAATCTCCCGCTCGATATCCACGGAGGCCGCCACCAGCACCTTGTTGACCACGCGTCCCGCCGCGCCCGTCTGATGGGTGACCAGCGTTTGGCCGAGCATCTTGCCGGCGACCTCGCGCGCCTCGGCCGGTGATTTCACCAGGTGCACGCCGCCTTTGAAACCGTTGGCAAAGGTCCCCTTCCCGCGCCCGCCGGCATGGACCTGGGCCTTCACGACCAGATCGTTCGTGCCGAGTTCGCGCGCGATCTGTTCCGCTTCCTCCGCCGTGGTCGCGACCTTGCCGGCCGGCGTCGCAGCGCCGAATTTTTGCAGCAATTCCTTCGCCTGGTATTCGTGAATATTCATCGGGGCGGCGCCTTGGACAGACGTGCAATTAGCTCGCGAAACGCAGGCCAGCAACGGATTTTTCCCCGTCGATTCGCACATCACGTCGGCCGCGTCGCAGCAGGGTGGATCATATTTGCTTGCCGCCGGCGCTCCCCAAGGACTAACAATCTTGAGCCATCGAAAATTCCATATGAAAACCAAACTTCTGATCGCTCCGCTTCTCATCCTCTGTTTCAGCGCGACCGCGCTCCGTGCCGGCACGCCGGAACAGGAGAAGGAGTTCACCGCCAAATACAAAGCCGCTTACGAGGCCAAGGATACCGCGACCCTCTACTCGTTTCTTTACACGGAGGGGGCGAACCCGATGGCGCTCGGGTTTTACAAAATGATGATGACCAATGGCGCGGGCGAAAAGATCTCGAAAATCGAACTGATCGATCTTACTCCCGAGGAAACGAAAGAGGCCGAAGGCGTGCAAGACGGACCGGGTGGAATGAAAACGCGCCTGCCGCTCAAGCCGACGAAGAAGCTAAAGATCACCGTCGAGACGAAGGACGGCGACAATACTTCATCGAGCACAAGCTCGAGCTTTGTTGCTGAAAAGGATGGCAAATTCGTCATTCCCGTGCCGGTGACGGCGAAGTAAACGCGTCAAGCAGCGAGCGGGTCCGAGTTCCGAAGCCGACAATCGCGAGATTAGGTCCGATTTCGCAGGTGAGATCCACGGCGGCGAGCCGTTTCGTCGTCAAAAGAAAAGCGCGCGCTCCGGGCAAACCCAAAGCGCGCGCTCTCGTCGAAGCCTAACGAACTATTTCTTGACGATCTCGGCGTTCTCCAGCATCGAGACGCCGCCGTTGCTCGCCATCTTGCCTTTCAAGGTGACGGTCTTGCCGGCGAGCGGGGCGAGTTCGTCGTTCATCGGCTTGTGCGCGCCGACCACGAGATATGCTTTGCCGTCGCTCACGATGCCGACCGGGCCGCCGCCCTTGATGCACTTCTCACCGCAACTGGCGTGCTTCTCGCCCATCGCGTTGTGGTCGACATAGCACATCATGTCGACGATCTCGCCCGTCACTTCTTTCGTCGACGCGTCGGCTCTTCTCCGGCTCTGCCGCCAGCGCCAGCGGGGCGGCGGCGAGCGCGGCCGTGAAAGTCAGCACGACCGCGATTTTCATAAACTTCGGAACTCTGTCAGTGGTTGAATACATGCAGGAAACGTCCGCCCGAACCGCTCGACGGTCAATTCGTTGGTCTCGTCCCGTCACCCGTTGTTTCCGCTCTCAATGAGCCGCGCAAACTGCTCGAAGAAATAACCGGCGTCATGCGGACCGGGCGCGGCCTCGGGATGATATTGCACGCTGAAGATGGGCAACTCGCGGTGCCGCATTCCCTCGACCGTGCCGTCATTCAAATTGATGTGCGTCACTTCCACTTCCGGCGGGAGCGAAGTCGGGATCGACCGCAAAGCCATGATTCTGCGAAGTGATCGCGACTTTGCCAGTCGTCAGGTCTTTGACCGGTTGATTCCCGCCGCGATGGCCAAACTTGAGTTTGAAAGTGCGTCCCGCCGAAGGCGAATCCGAGCACCTGATGACCGAGACAAATGCCAAAGATCGGCGTCTGGCCCATCAAGTCGCGCACCGCCTGATGCGCATAATCGAGGACCGATGGATCACCGGGCCCGTTGGAAAGAAAAACGCCCTCCGGCTTCAGCGCGAGCACTTCTTCCGCCGTCGTCGTCGCGGGGACGACCGTCACGCCAAAGCCATTCTGGCGCAGTCGGCGCAGGATGTTTTCCTTGATGCCGTAGTCGTACGCCACGATCCGATGCCGAATTGGCGGCAGAGGGCTGTTCTTGCTGTTTGCGATCGCCCAGGCGGCGCTTTTCTGGTCATCGGGATCCCATTGATAGGCGGCCGGCGCGGTGACTTCGCGCACGTAATCCATCCCGATCACCCCCTCGCCTTCGATCGCGCGCCGGACTGCCTCCTCCGCGGACATTTCCTCCGTCGTCAGGCAAGCCTTCATCGCGCCGCGCGTGCGCAGGTGGCGGGTGAGAGCGCGTGTGTCGATGCCCTGGATGCCGGGGATTTGCCAATGCTGCAAATATTCGTCGAGCGAAATCTCCGAACGCCAGTTGCTCGCGATCTCGCTCAATTCCTCGATGACAAAGCCGCGCACGTGCGGCGAGCGGCTCTCGGCATCGACAGCGATTCGTGCCGTAGTTGCCGATCAACGGATAGGTCATCGCCACGATCTGTCCGCGATACGACGGATCGGTCAGCACCTCCTGGTAGCCGGTCATTGAAGTGTTGAAACAAATTTCGCCAACAGCAGGTGCCGGTGGCGCCGAATGATTCGCCCTCGAAAATCCGGCCGTCTTCCAGCGCGAGAAGCGCCTTGGGCGAACGCGAAGCGGGCTGCGGCATCGCTTCGATGTAGCCGCCAAGCGCCCGCGCGTCAAAAAAAGCGCCCGGACCATCACTGATCCGGGCGTCGCAAAGTATTACCCCACTGGTGCCGTTTGGGTGGATTATCCCGTTCCCTTCTGGTAACGGGCGGGTGACCGCCGCTGGAGCGTCTGACTTCCAATTAAGGCCTGCCATCTTCCCCTAACGACCTAGCCCCCTGTGCTAACAACATCGGTCCGGGAATCACACCTGTAATCTCGAACACCGCAGGGTAAATTTTTTACTCCGAAAACATTCGGGTTGCCGGAAGTTGTCGATAGAGAGCTGAAAGTAGACACGAGAAGGTCTTTGAACCTTCAACTCTCAATCAACAACTCCCGAACTCTCAAAGAACTATTCGCGCAGTTCCACGCCCAGCTCGCTTTTCAATCGCTCGCGAATCCGGTCGTGGGCCGCACTCACTTCGTCGGAAGTCAGTGTCCGGTTTTTGTCGAGATATGTCAATGAATACGCGAGGGATTTTCGTGCCCGCGCCGATATTCTCGGCGTCCTTTCCGCCGAAGAGATCGAAGAGCTCGACCGCGGCGAGGAGCGGTTCGCTGTGCGCTATTGATCGTGGCGAGAATTTCGTCGTGGGTCAGCCGCGCCGGCGCGATCAGCGCGATATCGCGGCTGACCGACGGGAAGCGCTGCAACTCGTGAAACTTCCGCGCGCCGAGCGGCCGCTTCGAATTCGTTAGGCAAATCAATTTCCGCGACGAAGACCGGCGCGCTGGCCCGGCGGATTGCGCGGAGACCAGCTGGCCGGCAATGCCCTGCCGCTCCTCGCCGATCAGAATACTTCCGTCGCCAAGGCGAACTCCGCGCGTTCCAAACGACGCAGCGCCACTCTCGCCGAGACCGATCGCCTCCAGCGCTCCTTTGAGATCAAAGAGATCGAGCTGCCGGGAACGGCGCGCCGCGCCAGTGCGCCCGACCGTCGGCCGCGCCGCAAAGGAGCAGACGCAAGCCGGCGAATTTCCTCGCCGTTAGGCGGAAGGAAGACGCGGCCGATCTCGAAAAGCCGCACGCTTTTCGCGCCTGCGCGAACGTTTCGCTCCAAGCGCCGCGATCAAGCCCGGAAGCAGACTCGGCCGCAGCGCGACATGATCTTCGCTCAGCGGATTGCGCAACTCGACCGCTTCCCTGACAAAGCCCGAGCCTAACGTCTGCCGGCCGACCAGCGCGGAGGTGCGCGCTTCGGAAAAACCGCGCGCGACCAGGCGCTGCCGCAATTGCATTTCAAAATCATAGCGGCGATCCGCCGTCGAAACGGGCGTGAAACGACTGCGATCGACGCCCGACGATGCGGTTGATTCCGAAGACCCGCACGATCTCTTCGATCAGGTCCACTTCGCGGCGAAGATCGGAGCGATAACTGGGAATGCGCCAGGTTGATTGCTCGTCCGTCGCCGCCCAGTTTTTCCAGACCGAAACCTTCGAGAATCCGATCCGCCTCCGCTGGCGCGACGGAGGCGCCGAGCAACTCGTTGCAGCGCGCGTAACGGAGAGCGAATCCGGGCGGCGGCGCCGGCAATGTTCCGGCCGTGATCGTCTCGATAGCGCGGCTGTCCGCCGGCGATCTCGCGAATCAATTGGGCGGCGCGTTCCGAGGCGCGCAGAACCATTCCGGGATCAACGCCGCGCTCAAAGCGATAACTGGCGTCGCTCGGGAGATTCAATTCGCGCGCCGTGCGGCGAACGCTGGCGGGCAGGAAATATGCGCTCTCCAGAAGCACGTGGCGCGTCGTCTCGGTCACGCCGGTATCCTCGCCGCCCATCACGCCGCCAATGGCGACGCCGCGCTCGGTGTCGGCGATGAGCAGGTTTCTCGGATTGAGCGTGATAGGTCCGGCCGTCGAGGGCGAGGAATTTTTCGTTAGGCTGAGCCAGACGGACGTTGATTCCGCCCTGCAACTTGTCGGCGTCGAAGGCATGCAGCGGCTGGCCGAGTTCGAGCATCACGAAGTTGGTGATGTCGACGATGTTGTTGATCGAGCGCAGCCCGACCGCCTCGAGTTTCGCGCGCAGCCAATCCGGGCTCGCGCCGACGGTGATGTTCTCGATCCGGCGCGCGGAATAGAATGGGCACTCGTCAGGAGCGCTGATTTGCACGGTCGCGCCGGTCACGGTGAGCGGCTCCGCGATTTTCGAGCGCCCGCAGCGGCTTTCTTGTCAGCGCGGCAATTTCCCGCGCGAGCCCGTAGTGGCTGAGCAGATCGGCAGCGGTTCGGCGTAATTTCGACATCGAGAATCGGTGTCGTTAGGGAAAACGTTCGCCGATCGGGGCGCCAATTTTCGCCTCCGGCGAAAGGATGAGCAAACCGGCCGCGTCCTCCGCGATCCCGAGCTCTTTCGCGCTGCAAAGCATGCCCTGCGATTCCACGCCGCGCAGTTTGCTCGCCTTGATTTTGAAATCGTTAGGCAAGATCGCGCCCGGGAGCGCCAGCGGCACCTTGTCGCCGACTTTGTAATTCTTCGCTCCGCAAACGATCTGGCGCGTTTGTCCGCTGCCGTCATCGACCTGGCAGACGCTCAGTCGATCGGCGTTTGGATGCTGCGTCGAAGCGGTGATCTGCGCGACGACGACGTGCTCGAAATTCGCACCGCGTGTTTCGATTCCTTCGATCTCCACGCCGGCGAGCGTGAGCAATTCGGTCAAGCGCTCGACGTCGTTAGGCAACTCGACAAATTCGCCGAGCCAGTTAAGCGAAAATTTCATCGCGGACCTCCGGAAAGCTCAAAGATGGGAGAGGCTTTTGTGCCCCGATTCGTGGCGTCTCCCCGATCAGGGCAGAGGGCCCTCCGACATTCGCACACCTCGAAATTCTCATGCGAACTGTCCAAGAAATCGCAGATCGTTCTGCGCAAAAAGCCGGATGTCGGGGATGTCGAAGAGGATCATCGCGAGTCGATCCATCCCGAGGCCGAAGGCGAACCCGGTCCATTTTTCCGGATCGTAGGCCGCATCGCCCCGCGCGCGATTGACCTCCTCGAAGACCGCCGGATGCACCATCCCGCAACCGCAGACCTCGATCCATTTTTCGCCGCTCTTGAGCGCCTTCGATTTCACGTCGATCTCGAAGCTCGGCTCGGTGAAAGGAAAATAGTGCGGCCGAAAACGCACCGCCGTATCCGGTCCGAAAAGTTCATGCAGGAAATACTCGAGAGTGCCCTTGAGATCGGCGACGCTCACCCGCTCGTCGACGTAGAGTCCCTCGATCTGGTGAAACTGCGCGCTGTGCGTCGCATCCACTTCGTCGCGGCGAAAGGCCGCTCCGGGCGCGATGACGCGAATCGGCGGCGGCGCCGATTCCATCGTGCGGATTTGCACCGTCGAGGTGTGCGTCCGGAGCAACCGGCCATCGGGCAAATAAAAAGTATCCTGCTCATTGCGGGCCGGATGATCGGGCGCGGTATTGAGCGCGTCGAAGCAATGCCATTCGTCCTCGACGTCCGGCCCGTCCGCGAGCGCGAAACCCATCCGACGAAAGATGCCGATAGCGCGGTCGAGCATCTGGGTGAGCGGATGGAGGGCGCCGATCTCGTGCGGCGTGCCGGGGAGCGAAATGTCGATCTCGGCGAGCGCGCTGACCTCCTGCGCGGCCCGCAGTTTTTCCCCGGTTTGCGCGATTGCGGCGGTGACCGCAGTGCGGACTTCATTCAGCAGTTTTCCGACAACGGGACGCTCTTCCTTGGAGAGCGTCTTCATCTGCTCGCCCCATGCCGAGATACTCCCGCTGCGTCCGAGATAACGGACGCGCACGGCATCGAGCGCCTGCTCGTCCGAAACAGCAGCGATTTCCGCCAGTGCGGCGGCGCGCAGTTCTTCCAGCGGGTGGCTCATGCTGGAACGTTAAACCGTTAGCTCGTCAAATCGGCAATCCGATTTCACGATTTAACGATTCACGAATCACGCCGCCTGCTTCTTCTTCTCGAGCGCGCTCTTCACCTGATCGACAATCGCTTTGAAAGCGATCTCATCGGTAATCGCGAGGTCGGAAAGAATCTTGCGATCGAGGCCGATGTTGGCCGCTTTCAAACCTTCCGCGAAACGACTGTAGGTGAGACCCTGCGCGCGGACGGCGGCATTGAGCCGCTGCACCCAGAGCATACGGAAATTGCGCTTGCGGGTCTTGCGATCGCGGTAGGCCCAGTATTTTCCCTTCATCGTCGCGTCTTTCGCGTAACGGAAGAGTTTCGATCGGCGACCCCGGTAACCCTTGGCGGCTTTCGAGGACGCGTTTGCGGCGCTCGCGGCTGGCGGGCGCGTTAGTGGCTCTTGGCATGTTGTTGTTCCCCGAATCCTGTCGGGGCTCTTCGTTCAGCGAATTGTTGTTCTTGTTTGGCTCTCCCCGACCTCATTCGCTGATTCGGCCGGCTCTTGCGAGCCAAGACCAGGTGGACAGAGAATTCCCGTGCGACCAGCGCAGCGGAGCGCAATAGTAAGCCGGAAGCGCAGTTGCTCAAATCGTTTTTCTGCCAGTTTTTCGCTGCGATACAAGGCGCTCAACAAGAGACGGGACGCGCGTGACCAGAGGACAGCGCAGGCCACTTGTCGGCGCGGAAGGCCCCGTCCGAAGTAATTTGGAATTGGCCGCCGAGGGAAGCCTTCCTATTATCCCCTGGTGCATTGGCTCGGGCGTCATCGACTGCTGATTCTCGCCGCGATCTCTCTCTTCTGGACGGGTCTCGTGCTTCTGCTGCATTTCTATCCGGATGTGCCTTTCGTTTCCGCCGTCTGGTCAGGCGAGAAACGCTTCGAAGATTTTCTGCAGCGGGAAGGCCGCAAGACGGCGACCCGCGACGACTTCGTCTTTCTCGGGATCGACCAGAGCACGCTTGCAGTTGCCGCCCTTCGAACCGGGCGAACTGGCGAACAACCGCGCGCTCCAGCTCATGAGTGAGCGGCCGTTTCCGTGGTCGCGCGAAGTTTGGGCCCTGCTCCTCGACCGGCTCTTCGCCTCCGGCGCGCGGCTGGTGATGTTCGATCTCATTTTCAATCCGCCTAACGATGGCGATCCCGCCTTTCACGCCGCGCTCGATCGCTATCGGGGAAAGGTGGTGGTGGGAGCCAACTTCGACTCGGCCAAAACCATGCAGGCGATTGTGCCCAACGACGTTCTGATTCCTCCGCCACAAATGCACGATCCCCGGGTCGGTTACGTCAATTTTTTCCCGGATCCGCTCGATCAACGGGTGCGCGCGCTCCCTTACACGATGACGGATCGGCAGATCGCCGGTCTGCCGCCCCATCCGAGCGAGGAAGTATTCTACTCCTTTGCCGCCCGGGGCTTGGAGCAAATCGGTCGCGGCTCGGACGTGCCGCGGGATCATCGAGGCCCGCCTGATCCGCTTCAGCTCCGACGAGGCCTATCCGCCACGACCGCTTTACGAAATTTTCGATCCGAAATTCTGGCACGCGAACTACGCGCGACGGCGCTTTTTTCAAGAACAAGATCATCGTCGTCGGCGTCTCGGCGCAGGTGGTGCACGACGTCGTCGATACACCACTCGGCCCGAATCGCCCCGGCCCGAAGCTTCATCTCGAAGCGATGGCGGCGGCCATGGCGCACCAGTTCCTGCGTATGACGCCAGTTGGCGTTGATTTGGTTCTCGTGGCCGCGGCGGGCTTGTTCGCCTGGCTCCTCATTGCATTCGTTAGGCGTCCGCTCACCGCCTTGCTCCTTCTCACTGGGATCGCCGCTCGCCTACCTGGCCACGGCGCGAATCGCCTACGATCGGATGCGGGCTGCTCCTCATCACGGTGCCAGTGCTCGACGGCTTTCCTGCTCAGCGGACTCTTTTCGTTAGGCTACGAATACGCGCATGGAGCGAATCGAGAAACTTCGCACCCGGCGCACGCTCGAGCGCTACGTCTCGAAAAACCTGGTCAAGGAAATTCTCGATAATCCCGACAGCTTTTACAGCAATCTGCGCGGCGTCCGGATTCCGGCCACGATTCTCTTCTCCGACATCGTCGGCTTCACCAGCCTGACGGAAAACGCCGATCCCGGAAGCGCTGGTCAAACAACTGAACGAATACCTGAGCCGGATGACCGCGGCGGTCTTCGAGCATGGGGGAACGCTCGACAAATTCATCGGCGACGCGGTCATGGCGGTCTGGGGCAACGTGCGCAGCCGGGGCCGGCCGAGGACGCGCGGATGGCGGCGCGCGCCGCGCTCACGATGCGACGCGAGTTACGCGCGTTGAACGAACGCTGGTTCGCCCAGGGTATTGCGCCATTTGCGATCGGCATCGGGATCAACCAAGGCGACGTGCTCGGAGGCAACATCGGCTCGCAGGAAAAGGCCGACCCGACGGTGATCGGCGACACGGTTAATCTCGCCTCGCGACTTGAGGGCCTGACGAGAACCTACGGGGTCGACATTATCCTTGGGCCGACCGCGACCGAAATGGTGCGCGACGAATTCCATGTTCGCTCGGTCGCGCGGGTGCAGGTGAAGGGAAAATCGGAGCCGGTGGAAATCGCGACGCTCATCGCGGCGCGAAGTGCTGGAATCGACCCTGAGTTTCTGCGTCATCTCGAGACCTACGAGGAGGCGTTTCAGAAATTTCGGCAGCGCGAATTTCGCGAGACGAAAATTCTTCTCTCCCGCTTCCTGGAGTTCTACCCTAACGATTTCCTCGCGAAGATGTACCTGGAGCGAGTGCTCGAATACGAACAGACCCCGCCGGATGAAGAGTGGAATGCGGTGGAGGTATTCAAGAAGAAGTGAATCCAGATTCGAGTTCCATTACATCGTTAGCCCACACCACCGGCGAGGAGCGTTCGTTGCCTGACGCGGGCGAAATCGAGGCGCGACCGGCCCAGACAAGCGAAAAGCCGGCGGATTTCGCCAACGCATCGCCCTTTCCGAACCGCCGGGAGGAGGACGTGGTCGCGACCGTGGTCCTGGCGGTGGCGGCCCTCGCGATCGTCGCTTTCCTCGTCAGCATGCTTGGGCTTCTGCAGATTCACGGGCCAAGGTAGTGCGAGCTTCCGGCTGGCGCGATTCGCGCAGGTCCAAACTGAAAGTTGCGTCAGGTTGCAAAGCGTCGCCGAATTTCGTTAGGCGCAACACCCTTAAGCCGCAGCGTTCGCAAACTGAGGGCGTCATCGCGTTTTGCGAGACGTTTGCCGGACTCATCAGTAACCAGGGGCAGATGGTAAAAATCTGGCGGCGCCAGCTCGAGCGCGCGATAGAGAAGCAACTGGCGAAAAGTGGAACGAAGCAGGTCCGCGCCGCGCACGACTTCGGTGATTCGCATGGCGGCGTCATCGACCACGACGGCGAGCTGGTAGGCCGGAATGTCGTCCTTCCGCCAGACGACAAAGTCGCCAAATTCGACGCCGGCAACGGCCCGCTGCAGCCCCGCGCATCGGTCGAGAAATTGCATTGCTTCGCCATCCGGAACGCGGAACCGCCAGTTCACACCGACCGGATCGTCCGCTTGCGGAATTGTTAGGCCGTCAGGTCGACAGGTGCCGGGATAGATCGGTTCTTCATCCTCAGCATGAGGCGCGCCGGCCGCATTCACGACATCGCGCCGCGAACAACTGCAGGGATAAATAAGGCCGTGGTCACGCAAATGTTTCCAAGCCTCGAGATAGAGCGGGCGACGTTCGCTTTGCAAGAAGGGACCTTCGTCCCATTGCAAACCAAACCATGCGAGGTCCTCGAAAACGGCTTCGCGAAATTCCGGTCGGCAGCGGTCGCGATCCAGATCTTCGACTCGCAAAACCAACGTCCCGTGGCGGGTGCGGCAGCGCTCCTGCGCGCGCCAGAAGGTCAGGGCGTGGCCGGCATGCAGATAGCCGGTGGGCGACGGCGCGAGACGGCCGCGATAGGAAACTTTCGATTCCAAATTCAAGATTTCAAATTGCCGGATGAGCTTTTCAATCGGAAATCTCAACTCTGAAAGCATCCCATCCCAAGCGCCTTCTTCTTTTCGACATCGACGGCACGTTGATCGATTCCGGCGGCGCCGGGATCCAGGCGCTTAAGGATGTGCTCCAAACACAGTTCGGCATTTCCGACGATCTGCGCGGCGTAGAAATCGCGGGCCAGACCGATACCGGCATCGTTCACCAGATTCTACGAAAACAAAATATCACCGTGGACGACAAAACGACCGCGGCCTTCCTCGATCTTTATGTTGAATTCCTGGCGCGCGAACTTCCGCAGCGCAAAGGGACGATCCTCCCGGGCGTGGAGGAATTGTTGGGGCGACTGCGAGCGCGCTCGCAGAACGTTCTCGGCCTCCTCACTGGCAACGTGGAGCGCGGGGCGAAACTGAAACTTTCGCATTACGGGATCTGGAATTTTTTTGAGTTCGGCGCGTTTGCCGATGATCACCACGACCGCAACGAGCTTGGTCCATTCGCACAACGGCGCGCGCGGGAGAAACACGCGATCGATTTCGCGGCCGCGGAGATCGATGTGATCGGGGATACGCCGCACGATATCGCGTGCGGCAAAGCGATCGGCGCGCGCACGATTGCGGTCACAACCGGAAATTTTACGCGCGCGCAACTGGCCGAGTATCAGCCCGACCGGATCGTGGACGATTTTTCCGAGGTGGACGCGGTGATGACCGATCTCGGGTGGTATCTGCTCGTAATCGTGCTCATGCCCCTGATCGCAATCGAGACAAGATCGAGCATGAGCACGAGTTGGAAATTGACCAATCGGGCAAGAGTGACATGCTTTGCCACCTGCGATGGCAAAAACTGAACCGAGCATCCTGCCTCTCGAAGGCGAAATCGACCTGCACGTTTCGCCGCAGATCGGCGCGTCGCTTGCGACCCTGATCGCGAAGAAGCCGGCCCAAGTGGTGGTCGATCTCTCTCAAGTCAGCTACATCGACAGCTCCGGGCTCGCGGTCTTGATCGAGGCGATGCAGAACGTCGGCAGTTATGGCGGAAAATTCGCCCTCAGCGGCTTGCAGGAGAGCGTTCGTCCGATCTTCGAGATCGCGCGGCTCGATCAGGTCTTCCGGATTTTTCCCGACACGGCGTCCGCCTTGAGCAACGTGAGTCAGGACGGCGAGCGTTCGTTCGACGTTGACTGAGATGTCGAAGTGTCCGGCGCGTTCGAGAATGGCTGGGCGCGCGGACTCTCGACGATTCGCGTCCGACCAATAGCGCAGCGCCTCGCAAATCTGCGCGATATTTGAGGGCGCATCGACGATTGAGCCATGAACGCGCTGCTCGATGATCTCGCTGAAACCGTTGTCGCGCGTGGTGATCGACGGGCAACCCGGCAGCGAGTGCTTCGAGACAGGCATTGGAAAACGGATCGTAAAGAGTCGGCAAGAGGAAGATGTCGGCGGCGGCGTAGAGTGCGGGCAGATCGCGCACCGCTCCGAGCTGCTGCACGGCACGGCCGCCAACCTTGCGGCCACGGCCGCGCCCGGCGACGAAAAGGCGAAATTTCTTGCCTAACGATTCGACGGCTTCGAGTCGCGTAACGCAGGCCTTTGCGTTCCCAGCCGGATCCGACAAAAAGCACCGCGATTTCGTCGTCGCGCAAGCTGCAGGATCTTGCGGCGCAGACGCGCGCGCCTCGGGATCAGGGTGAAAATCCGCCAGCGGAACGCCGTTCGGGACGACATCGATGCGATCCGCGGGATAGCCATAATATTCCTCGGCCTCCCGCTTTACCATGTGGGAATTGGCGATGACGCGGCTGGCGCCGCCGGAAAAGAGCGCCTGCTCCAGTTCGAGGGTATCCGGTGTTTGGCGTTGAAGCGACGGAGCCGGCTGCGCAAGAGAGACGAAGCGGCGTCGCGCCGTCGCATCCAGGCCTGGTGAATGCCGTCGCCGGCGCGATAAACATCGCAGTGCCAGACTCGCTCGAGACTCAAAAGCAGATCGCAATGGTCGCGTCGGGTCGATTTTCTCCAACTCATCCGCAAAACGGCGTGCCGTCTCCCCCCGCAGGCGCGTGATCGGTCCCCAAGACCACTCGCGAGCGGGCCAGGCAGCGTCGGTAAAGAGCCGGGTGGCATGCCCGGATTCGCTCAGGCCGCGGGCGAGGCGCTTCAAGTAAGCTTCGGCGCCACCCGTGTCGGAATGACCGCGGCGAACGAGGCCGATCGTGAGGCGCGGAGCGCTCATCGCTGGCAACACGCAGGAGTTCTACCTTTACTTGATCCCATTCCCAATAATAATGATAAGGCCATGGTGGGTGATACTCTAAAAGCCCCGCCGCGCGCAGCCTCGACGACTACGGCACCGCGAACGTTGCCGAAGTCATCTGCTCTATTCGATTTTTGCGCGCATCGGCGGCTCGGGTTTGGACACGGACGCGTTCGAGACGTTACGCGCCTCCTACCGCGGCGGATTCCTCGGCAAGGCGGTCGCCTATGATAATCGCCAGACGGAGATTCCCGCGACGCGAATTCATTCTCTCCGCTGGCATCCGGTACGCCTGCTTTCTTCTCTCGATAGCCCTTACTACTACGGAGCGAAAAAGAAATATCTCGACTGGATCGCAGCCCGGCAGCTGGCGACCGGGCGCTACGATCTGTTTCACAGTTGGTCGGGCGATTGTCTGCTTTCGCTCCGCGACGGCGCGCAAACGCGGGAATCCCGTCAGTTCTGGAAATCCCGACCTGGCATCGCGATCGCGGCAAAGTGAAGCGCGGACCGACGAGCGCCTCGCCGCGAAACGCCATTGCCGTGGCGCAAACGGTGGAAGGAAGATCTGCTCCTGCAACGCGATCGGTTTCTCGAGGAATACGATCTGGCGGACTTGCTTCTCGTGCTCTCGGAAAAGGCGGCGGAGACATTTCGCGTGCAGGGATTTTCCGAAGAGAAACTGTTTTATCTGCCTCGCGGCGTCGATGTGGATCGCTTCACGCCCGGAGTGCGGCCGCCGCATTTTCGCGCGGTCTTTTCCGGGGCGCTGATCGAGCGCAAAGGAGTCCATCATTTGCTCGAGGCCTGGCATCGGCTCGATCTTAAGGATGCGGAGCTCTGGCTCGTCGGCGCCGTGCACGACGAAATGAAGCCTTTCCTGGAAAAATTCGCGCACGAGAGCGTGAAAGTGATCGGCTTTGCGCAGGAACCGGAGAAATATCTGCGCGCAGCGACCATTCATGTTTTTCCCTCGCAATGCGAAGGGAGTGCCAAAGTCACCTACGAGGCGGCGGCCTGTGGTCTGCCCGCAGATCACGACGCGCGAAGCGGGCGACGTGGTCGAGGACGGCGTCCAGGGAATCATCGTTCCGCCGGCCGATGTCGATGCGCTCGCGGCGGCGATTCAGCAGCTCTATGATCATCCGGAAATCGTGGAACGGATGAGCCTCGCGGCGCGGGAGCGGGTGGTGGAAAATTTCACGTGGGATCATTTCCGCGCGCGCTTGCTCGACGCTTACGAGCTGGCGATGCAGAGGGCGCGCTAGGGGCCGGTTGAACGTCCTTCTCATCCAGCTCAAACGGATCGGCGACCTGATCCTGACGGTCCCCGCGATCGCCGCGCTGCGGAAAGCCTTTCCCGCGGCAAATATCTCGCTCATCGTCGCCCACGGCTCGCGCGAATTGCTGCCCGCCATTCCCGGCCTTGATCGGACCTTCGTCGCGCGCGGGCGGGTCTCGGACGCACCGCAGTTTTTCGCCGTCGCCAAGGCGAAATTTGATTGCTGCCTCGATTTTTCGCGCACCGATCGCTCGGCTTTTCTCACCCTGCTCTCGGGCGCACAGAGGCGGATCACATACGACACCATCCGTCGCGAGCCGCTCCGGCAACTGAGTTACAACGAATTCGTTCCTTCGCAGGTCCGGTTCGTCCACACAATCGATCATCACCTCGCGTTGCTCGCGCCGCTCGGAGTGCACGATGTCTCACGTGAGATTCGCCTCGAATTGCCCGCGAGCGCGAAAGCCAGGGCCGCAGAGGTCATCGCGAAGACGGGGCTGGGCAACGATTTTGTCGTCCTCCACCCGGCTCGGCGCGCGCGGAGAAATTCTGGGTCGCGCGGCGCTGGGCGGAAGTGGCCGACCGGATGTTCGATGACGGGCGGCTCCGTTGCGTGCTGACGGGAGGCAAGTTGCGGATGGAGCAGGAGCACATCGCGCGAATCAAAGCGCATCTGCAGCATCCGGTCATCGATCTCTCCGGAAAGCTCGATCTGCTTTCGCTTGGCGGCGTTGCTCCAGCGGGCGCGGTTGCTCGTCACGATCGATTCCGCGCCGATGCATCTGGCGGCGGCGCTCGGCACGCCGCAGGTCGCACTTTTCGGCCCGACCAACCCCTTTCACTGGCGTCCGCGGACGACGCCCGCCACGATTTTGCAGGCGGGAAAGCCCGCTCCGGTGACCGATTTCGTCCCGAAACAGCCGCCCCATCCGATGAAGGAAATCTCGACGGAACAGGTGATCGATGCTATGCAGACGCTGCTGTCGACTCCGGCAGCGCCAGTCGCATGAGCAAGATTCCGCCCGTGGCCAAAGTCAAAGCAATCGTTCTGGGCGACCATTCGCAGCGGATGGGGTCCATACAAGCGGCTCTACAGCTATGCCATGCCCTACAAATGGCGCTTCATTGTCGGCCTCGGCTTTCGGTTTTCTCTACGGCGTCATCACCTCGCTGCATGCCGCTGGTCATGGCGAAGGTCGCCGGCGTCGTCTTCCAGGGGCACGGCGCCATGGCGCCGACAGCGCTTCGTGGCACATCCGGAACTGATGAACAGCGGGCCCGAAGATCAATTCGCTCGTCCTGCTCTGCCTCGCCATTCCGGCGGTCATGACCGTGCGCAGCCTCTGCGCTACGCCAACGCCTACTACATGAATTGGGTGAGCAACAAGGTGCTGACCGACATTCGCAACGAGCTCTTCGGCAAGATGCTGAGCCATTCGATGGATTTCTTTAACAAGATGCAATCCGGCTTCCTCATGTCGCGCATCACCAATGACACCCGGATGATGCAGACCGCGCTTTCCAGCATCAGCAGCGACCTCTTCAAGCAGCCGGTCGCGATCATCGGCGGCATCAGCGTGCTGCTCTACATGGATTGGAAATTTACCATCGTCACCCTGGTGCTTTTCCCGAGCTGCCTCGATTCCGCTCAGCATGTATGGCAAGCGGGCGCGCAAGGCGGTCAAGAGCGAGCAGGAGGACATGGGCCAGATGGTCGTGACGATGCAGGAAACGTTTCGCCGGCATTCGGGTGGTCAAATCCTTCGCGCGCGAGGAGCACCAGGAAAAATCCTTCCGGCGCAGCAATCGATCCAGTTCGCCAATGCGATGCGCATTGTGCGCTCGATGGAAGCGAGTCGGTCCGTTGGTCGAAATCATCGCCGCCATCGGGGTCGGCTCTGGCCCTCCTCTACGTTTACTTCGAGAACCTGCCCGCGGCGAAATTCATCGCCCTGATCGGCGGCATCTTTCTCCTTTACGAGCCGATCAAGACCCTGAGCCGCATGCACATCACGATGCAGCGCTCCATCGCAGGCGACGATGGAAATTTTCGCATCCTCGATTCCGAATCCGACCGTCCTGGATCGCGCCCGACGCGCTGACCTTGCACCGATTCGCAAGGGGCAGCTCGAATTCGAGCGCGTCACCTTTCGCTATGCAGTGGCGGGATAGCAGGACGCGGTCAAAGATTTCAACCTGCAGATCGAGCCGGGCAAAAGCTACGCCCTGGTCGGCGCGAGCGGCGCGGGCAAGAGCACCATTCTTTCCCTCATCCTGCGCCTCTACGATCCGACGACCGGCGTCGTGCGGATCGACGGCCACGATTTGCGCTCGCTCACGCAGCAATCGCTTCGCGAACAGATCGGGCTCGTCTCGCAGGACACGTTTCTCTTTCACGACACCATTTTCAAAAACATCCAGTTCGGCCGGCTCGACGCGACGAAGGAAGAAATCTAAGCCGCGGCGAAGGCCGCTTATGCGCACGACTTCATCATGGCGCAGCCGAAGGGCTACGAAACGCATCGTCGGCGACAAAGGCTGTCTGCTTTCCGGTGGACAACAGCAGCGCCTCGCCATCGCCCGCGCTCTGCTCAAGAACGCGCCGATTCTCCTCCTCGACGAAGCGACCTCCGCGCTCGATTCCGAATCGGAACAACAAATCCAGCTCGCGCTCGAACGCCTTGCGCAAGGCCGCACCGTGATCGCGATCGCGCACCGGCTCTCCACCATTTTGTCCGCCGACCAGATCGTCGTGATGGAAAAAGGGCGGATCAAAGAAATCGGCACGCACGCCGAATTGCTCGAGAACTCCGGCTACTATCGCCGCCTCTACGATCTGCAGTTCAACCGCAATCCCGAAGAGCCCGGCGCGGAAGTGGAATTGCTCGCCAGCGCGAGCGGTCTAGGGATTCTGAGTCGGGGTAACGGATTCGTCCGAGTCCGCTACCTGGGTGGTTGCTCTCGTCCTTGCCGAAAGGTCTTTCGCTCCGGGCTCAGTTGCACCCACGGCAAACGATCTTCCGTCCAGATCGCAACCTCAGGAGAATACGATTGCGGCTCGTCGAGCGACGCAATTGTCACGTCAATCGATGCCGACGCTTCGTCGTCCTGGAAAGAAAAGCGGCGTTCCGCAGCAGGCGGCGAACGAGCGCAGCCGCCCCGCGTGAGTCACCTTCCGCAGCTCGCCCGACACAATCTCGATGTTATCCCTGCTGCACCGCGCCCCAGGTCACAAATGGCGCCGCGCTCGCGCGCCGGCAATCGATGCAATGGCAATCACTCAGTTGCGTCGGTTCGGCGCGCAACCGATAGCGCACCCCACCGCAAAGACAACCGCCGTTGATCGACGCGTTCATTCCTCGGCGACCGGATGAAGCCGCAAACCAGCCGGCGGCTCCGGTAATTGCACCCAACTGCGACACCCGCCATACGCCTTCGCGTCGGGAAAACGCCAGACCGGTTCCAGTTGAAAAATCTCGCACGAAAGCAACGTGCACTCCTGGCGCGTTCTCGTAATCGAAGCGCTCACGCACCACGCTCTCTCGCAAAATGTGCAGCGGCTCCAGCGCCCGCACGTCAGCCCAGTTGGTCATGACGCGCGCTTCTTCAACCCGCGCAAAATAGCGAATCTCAATCTCGTTAGGCCGGGGCTCGGGCAAGACCGCAGCGGAAAGACGGACGCGCGCCAGTTGTTCGTGGAAAAAGGTCGGGAACAAAAAGAATTCCCGATGCTGAAAAGCGAAGCCATCGCGCCCTTCCGCCAGACCGCCTTTGCGGATGATCACGCTCTGCCGTCCGTCGCCGAGCGCCGCGCAAACCAGCGCCCATTCCTTGAAACCGATGCTTTGCATTTCGCGGCTCGCAAACTACGCTCCCGCGCATGCCCTTCAAGATCGACCTGCACACGCATTCGTTCTTTTCGGGCGACGGCGTTTCCAGCCCGGAGGAGAACATCGCCTCGGCCAAGGCGAAAGGCCTGCACGGTTTCGCCCTGACCGATCACAACACCAACGACGGCGTCACCTACCTGCTCGAAAAAGGGCTGATGCGCGAGGACGGAATGCCGGTGGATGATTTCCTCATCATCCCAGGCGTCGAGGTGACCACGGCGGAGGGACATCTCCTCTGCATTGGCGCGTCGCTGCCCTATCTGAAAGGGCATCCGGCGCGGGAAGTCTGCGATCTGATCCACGAAAGCGGCGGACTCGCCATCCCGCCGCATCCCTACGATTTGTTTCGGGCCGGAATTCGCTTTCTCGACTCTCGAGAAGTTGCCGATCGACGCGCTCGAGGTCTTCAACGCCGCGACCACCCTGCGCCGCTACAATCGCTATGCCTTCAAGTATGCGCAGGTCCGCGGCTTGCCGATGACCGCGGCGAGCGACGCGCATCATCACGCCGCCATCGGGACGGCCTACACCATTCTGAACACCGAGGATTTCTCGGTCCGCGGGATTCTCGCCCAGATCGTGAAAAGCAACGAGCTAAACCAGGAATATCTCACGCCCAAGGACAGCGTGCGCAAAACCTGGAACAACTGGATGCGCTTGCGCCGGCGCAAGACACTGCGCGGGCGATTTTGGCTAAATCACGCTCTGATAAGGCGACGTTCCGCCCTGAGGCGGCGTCTGGCCAAGTCTGTCAGCAGCAGCGAATCGCGCCCAGGCGGCTGCACATCACTCCGCCTAACGAGTCAGCAGCTTGCGCAGCTCCTCCGCCGAAGTGACCGGCGCTTTGCAGGTGAAATTCTCGCAAACGTAAGCCGCTGCTTTCCCATCGATCGGCTTCATCTCCTTTATTTCCTCCAGCTTGTCGGCGAGAAATTTCTGGCCTTCGCCGCCATCGGCCAGGAGCACGACCGTGTTCGGCAGATAATGTCGGTGCATTTCCTGCGAGCAGTTCGCGGGTATCCGTCGCGTCCGGTTTTCCCGGCGATAATGATCTGTTTCGGTTTCGTTAGGCTGAAATCGAGCGCGACCAGCATCTGCGGCAGCGCGCTCGGGATAATGATTCAAGGACCCGGCAAAGGCGGCGATGGTTTTCTCGGCGCGTCCGCGCAATTCCTTCGCATCGCGGATCTGTGCGAGCCGAAGCAAATTGAGCGCCGCGATCGAGCTCGGAGCCGGCTCCGCGTTGTCGTTGTCCTCTTTCAGCCGAAGCAAAATGCTCGGATCATCGCCGGTGCTGGTGAAATAGCCGCCGTTCTTGTCGTCCCAGAAGAGCCGGTCCTGCGTCGCCTGCAATTGCTCGGCCAGGCGCAGCCATTTCACGTCGAAAGAGGCTTCATACAAGATCGAGCAATCCCTGGATGTAAAAGGCATAATCTTCGGCGAAACCGCCGATCGCCGCGGGGCCGCCGCGATAGCTCCGCCGCAGCGTATGAGTCTTTGCGTCGTAAAGCTTGTCCCTAACGAACTCAGCGGCCCGCGTCGCGGCCTCCAGGTAATTTGTGTCGCCCAGCACCTGCGCCCCGCGGGCGAAGGCGGAAATCATCAGCCCGTTCCAGGCCGTAATGATCTTGTCGTCGAGATGGGGCCGCGGCCGTTTCGCGCGCAACTCCAGAAGCGTCGCCCGGCGGTAACGCATCGACTCATCGACATCGAGCTCGCTTTTCCCGAAATGCTTCGCCGTTTCGGCGAAGCTCTGCCGCTCGTAGAGAATGTTCTTGCCCCGAAACTCCCCCTGCGGATCGCTCCCTTCGGGCGCGTTCCCGTCCGCCTCGACGCCATACTGATAATCGAAAAGCTCGGCATACTCGCCGAGCGCGTCATCGATCTCCTTCTTCGTCCAAACGTAGAACGCGCCTTCGGCCTTTTCGGTGCCGCCCGCTTTCGTTAGGCTGTCCGCATCCTCGGCCGAATAGAATCCGCCGCCCGCATCGGTCAGGTCGCGCCGGACGTAATCGAGGGTATCGCGCGCGATCGCTTCGTAACGCAAGTCGCCGGTAATCTGATAAGCATCGAGATAGGCGCTGGCCAGTTGCGCCTGGTCGTAGAGCATTTTTTCGAAATGCGGGACGCGCCAGAAACCGTCGACCGAATAGCGATGGAAACCCACCGCCGAGCTGATCGTGCATCCCGCCGGCCGCCATCTTGCGCAGGGTGAACAAGCGCCATCCCGAGGGCCGCTTCGCCCGCCTCGGAGTCTGGGGCGGATCGGTTGTAGGCGCGGAAAAGAAAATTGAGCGTCACCGGCCGCGGGAACTTTGGCGCGCCGCCGAATCCGCCCTCCCGCGCGTCGTAACTACGCGCGATTTGTTGATAGGCGGCATCGATCAGCTCTGGCGTCAACTTTCCCCGCGCCCTCCGCCGGCGCAGCGGCGGCGGAGCGAGCCAGCGCCGCCATGATTTGGTTGCCGCTCTCGCTGATCTTGGCGCGATCGTTTGCCCACGCCTCCGCGATGCGGTGCAGGACTTTCATGAAACTCGGCTGCCCGTGGCGATCTTCCGGCGGAAAATAGGTGCCGCCGACAAATGGCTTCAGCCCGGGCGTCAGCCAGACGTTGAGCGGCCAGCCGCCGCCGCCGGTCGTGGCCTGGACGAAGGTCATGTAAACGCGATCGACATCCGGACGTTCCTCGCGATCGACTTTGATGTTGACGAACCTCGAGTTCATGAAGGCCGCGACTTCTTCGTTCTCGAAAGACTCGCGCTCCATCACGTGGCACCAATGGCAGGTGGAATAACCGATCGAGAGAAAAATCGGTTTCTTCTCCCGGCGCGCTTTGGCAAAGGCTTCCTCGCCCCAGGGATACCAATCGACCGGGTTGTGCGCGTGCTGGAGAAGGTAGGGCGATTTTTCGTGCGCGAGCCGGTTGGTATGCTGAACGTGCGCGGGCGGCGCCGCAGCAGCGGCGGGTGGAGTCGGTGTCACCCGGCATCCTACAGGCAAAATGCGCGCCGCGAAATCGTAGATGTCTTGCGCGATGCCCCTTCGCTTTCCTCGCCTAACGAAAGCGCGAGCAATGGATTGCTGTCGATTTACGACATTTTCGAATTCGCGGCAGTGCCATGCGGCCACCTCCCACGGTGCGACCTGGAGGACAACGCCCGTCGTTGCCGTGTTTCTCAAACGGGAGGCC
This sequence comes from uncultured Verrucomicrobiae bacterium, assembly GCA_963821915.1. Lineage (GTDB taxonomy): Bacteria > Verrucomicrobiota > Verrucomicrobiia > Chthoniobacterales > UBA10450 > Palsa-1392. The sequence continues at coordinate 135,021 of CAWGFS010000007.1, read as the reverse complement.
GGTGCCCCTGGACCTAACCCGTAGCGACAAAGCGTTGCCAGAGTCGCCGCGAATTGCCGGAGGTGGCGCTTGTGCTCTAGGCCTGCTCTGAGGAAACTCCGCTGTGCGCAAACTGCTTGCGATCCTCATGACTCTGCCACTTTTCAAGGCTGCCGCGGCCGATCTCCATGTTTTCGCCACCACCAGTCTCCCGGATGCGCTAAAGGAAATCGCCGCAGGATTCGAGAAAGAATCCGGCATACACGCGACTCTGAACCTCGGCGGCTCGAGCCTGCTGGCGTGGCAAATCGAGAAAGGCGCGTCAACTGATGTTTTCGTCTCGGCCGGTGAAGCCAAGATGGACCAATTGCAGAAAAACGGCCTGTCGATCCGTGCTGCGCAACGGACAGAGTGCGGACTTTGCCTTCGCCTACAAAACCGAGGGGGCCATTTCAAAACGGAGTGCGCGTGATCTACGCCGTTCCGGAAAAAGAAACGCCCGAAATTCGTTGTCCCGTCCGCGATCTTGCGGGAAACAAAACGGCGCGCCGCGGCGGAGCGATTCGTCACGGCTATTTGCGCGTTCTTCCGACGCGCTCGACATCTTCGCGCGCCACGGCTTCGTTGTGCAGCGCTGATGTGGCTCGCGCCCGATGAATGGCAGGCGGCGCGCTTTACGCTCCTCGCCTGCGCGCTGAGCACGACGCTCATTTTGCCTTTCGGCCTTGGCCTCGCCTGGCTGCTCTCGCGGCCACGCTGGTTTGGCAAATCGATCGTCGAAACGCTCGTCACCCTCCCGCTCGTCATGCCGCCGGTCGCCACCGGCCTGATTCTGCTCAAGCTCCTCGGACGCCGCGGCCCGTTAGGCGGCTGGCTCCATCGACATTTCGATTTCGACATCGTCTTTACCTGGCGCGCAGTAGTGATCGCCGCCGCTGTGATGTCCTTCCCGCTTCTCGTCCGCTCGGCGCGGGTTGGATTTCAGGAAGTGAATCGACGCTACGAAGAAATGGCGCGAACGTTAGGCGCAGGCGAGTGGCGCGTCTTCGCCACGGTCTCGCTGCCCCTCGCCGCCCGCGCCATCCTCGGCGGCGTCCTTCTCGCCTTCGCTCGCGCGGTGGGCGAATTCGGCGCCACAATCCTGGTCGCGGGAAACATTCCGGGCGAGACGACCACCCTCTCGCTGCGCATTTATGAGGCCGTTCAGCTCGGACACGACGACGCCGCCTATCGGCTGTTGGTCGTTTGCATCGTGATTGCGTTTGTCGCGGTTTTCGCCGGCGAATGGCTGCTCAGGAAAAGGGAGACGCGATGAAGCTCGAGTTGCGGAAAGTCCGGCTGCAGTTATCCGAGTTTGCGCTCGAAGTGGATACCTCGATCGCTTCGGCGCGCACCGCGATTTTTGGTCCATCGGGCGCCGGAAAGACCTCATTGCTCGAGATCATCGCCGGATTGCGCGAGTCACGCTGCGACCTGATTTGCTTCAACGGGACGACTTTCGCGGATTCGTCCGGTTCGTTGCCCGTCCGCCTGCGCAAGATCGGTTACGTGCCGCAGGATGATTCGCTCTTTCCGCATTTCGACGTCCGCCGCAATCTGCTTTACGGGCGCCCTCCCGCCAGCCGCGATCCGGCGTTTGCACTCGAGCACGTAACCCGTTTCCTGCAGATCGAAGGGCTGCTCCATCGCGATGTTCGGCAATTGTCGCGCGGCGAACGCCAGCGGGTCGCGATTGGGCGCGCGCTTTTGTCTGAGCCGCGATTGCTCTTGCTCGACGAACCGCTGACCGGTCTCGATCGCAATCTGCGCGAGGCCATTTTGGAACAACTTAAAGTCTTACCGAACGAATTTAATCTCCCCATGCTTTACGTGACGCACGATCGCGCGGAAGCGATTGAGCTATGCGATGAAGTGCTGCTGCTCGAACGCGGCAAGATCGTGGCCCGCGGGACGCCTGACGATCTCCTCTAGCGTCATCCTGAGCGAAGCGCAGCGAAGTCGAAACGTAACGCAGCCCCGCCAACGCGGGGCGAGGCCGGGCTTTCAAATCCCGCGGCGTAACCCTTCGACTAGCTCAACGGGATCCTTCGACTCCGCTTAGCTTCGCTCCACTCTCCGCTCAGAATGACCGCTGAGGAGCGCGATCTTCGGAGCAGATTCCGGGGTCCAGGGATTCTCGCGATGATCGGAGGCGAGAATGGCGTCCACCTGCCGCTGCAGCAGTTTTCGAAATCCCGCGACATCAAATCGATGCCGCGTCGGGCCGTAGGGCACGAGATTTTTCTCCGCCAGTCGAAACAAACGCACCGCCGGATACATCCGCCGCCCGTCCTTTGGGTGAGTCGGCCGCGCGTGCTGCTTTTGCAGATGCACAAAGCCACCCGCGGCCTGGATCAATCCCTTGAAATAATTCGCGTCGTCCGATTTCGTGCCGCAACCAGAGATGCTCGAGGACGTCGTGCGCTTCGTAGTAGCGCTGCTCATTCCAACAGCGAAAAAAGCCCACGTAGCAGGGATGCTCCGCGATCTCGTCGCTCGCTTGTTCCGGCGGCGTGCCGCTCAGTTGCTCGACGAGCCGGGAAATTCTTTGGCCTTTGTTCACGGAGAGCTTAGTTTCGTTTCGGCAGTGATGACCGGCAACCGAGCACGCATTCTTTTTCCAACGGAGGGCTGTTGTGCATACGGCCGCGGGTAAGGGATGACGGCAGTCGGGCTCACGCTTCTCCTTACCGCGATCGTTTTTCTGGTCTACTGCTCGGCGCTTTTTTCCGGTCTGGAGACGGCGCTCTTTGCGCTGAAAAGCCACCAGATTCAGCGCCTGCAGGAGCAACATCCCTCCCTCGCAGATTTCCTCCGGACCTTCCGCGACAACCCGCGCCGCGTGCTCAACGTCCTCCTGCTCGGCGACACGATGGTCAACGTGCCGCTGGTCATACTTTGCCTCGTTCTCATTTGGGAAGGTCCGCTCATCACCCATCTGCCAGCCTGGATCGCGGCGCTGGCCATTTTCGCGCTCGTCGTGCTCCTCTGCGATCTCATCCCAAAATTGCTCGCCCTTTCGACGGCGTACCGGATCTCGGCGCTGGGCGTTTTCACCCTCAAACTGATGATGCCGCTGCTCGATCGCGTCGGGCATCTGCTCGAAAACGCCAGCACGCTGGTGATCGATCGGCTCACCCCGGCGAAATTGCGGGTCCGGCCGCGGATCAGCGACGAGGAACTCGAGACGCTCGTCGAGATGGGCGAGGCCGAGGGCACGCTGCAGGAGGCGGAGGGCGAGATGATCCAGGAAATCATCAAGCTGGGCGACAAGACGGCGAAGGATTGCATGACGCCGCGGGTCGACACCTTCGCGGTGCCGGATGATTTGCCTAACGAGGAGGCGATCGCCCTTTTTAAACAGCGGCGACACCGGCGGGTGCCGGTCTATGCCGAGACGCCCGACCAGATCGTCGGGATCGTCGATGTGAAACAGTTCCTGCTCGATCCCTCGCGGCATTACACCGAGACGCTCATCCCGCCGTCGTTTGTGCCGGAGACGATGCCGGCGATGGAACTGCTGCGCGGCTTTCTCTCGCACCCGCAGGGCCTCGCGATCGTGGTGGACGAATTTGGCGGGACCGAAGGCATCGTGACGCTGGGGGATATCATCGAGGAAATCCTGAGCGATGCCGCGCCGCTGGGCGACGCCGAGCTTTACATCGAGCCGCTCGAGGAAGGGCGCTTCCTCGTGAGCGGCAACGCGCGGCTCGACGACCTCACCGAGCACCTCGGTTTGGAGCTGGCCGCGGACGGCATCGACACGATCGGCGGCTACATTTTCAATCGGCTCGGTTATTTGCCTAACGTCGGCGCCCGGCTGGAAATTCCGCGCCTCGCCATCACCATCCGGCGAGTGAGCCGCAAACGCATCGAGGAAGTGCTGCTCGAAAAAACCGCGGCCGGAGCGGAAGAAGCCCCGGAGGAAGCGGTCGACAGGGAAGCATGATCTCCTGGTTCGTCATTTTTGTTTGCTGGGTGGTGTCGTTCGTTTTCGGCGGGATCGAAGCCGGCCTGCTCTCGCTCGACCAGGTCCGGTTGCGTCACCAGGTAAAGTTGCGCAATCGCTCCGCCATTTTGCTCGACCTGCTTCTGAAAAAGCCGGAACGCCTGCTCGCGACCATCCTGCTCGTGACCAATCTGGCCGATATCGCGGGACTGCTTTTGCTCACCAAGCGGCTCGTGGGATTGTTAGGCACAGCCGGTTACGCGGTCGCGCTCCTTGTCGCAGGCCCCATTTATCTTTTCCTGCTCGGCGTGTTGCCGAAATCGCTCTTTCGCCGCTTTCCTTACCGCGCTCTCGCCGCCTTCGCCGGTTTGCTCGTCTTCACTTCGCGCGTCCTTTGGCCGGTGCTGGAACTTGGCGCCCGCCTCGGCCAGATCCTTTTTCGCCGCGACCGACGCGCCTCCTCGTCTCTTCGCCGCGCGCGAGGATTTGAAACAGCTTGCCGTCGAGAGCGAACGCCAGGGCGCGCTGACCTCGTCCGAGCGCGCGATGATCCATAACGTGGTCGATTTCCGAACGGTCAAGGTGGCGGACGTGATGGTGCCGCGGAAGCAGGTCGTCGCGGCAGAGCCGGAAACCACAGTGCCAGAATTGCTGGAACTGAGCGCGAAAACCGGCATCGATCGGGTACCCGTAATGGCCGAGAACGGCAGCGCGCTCGGTCTCGTCAATGTGTTTGACGTCCTGCTCGATCAATCTCCGCCGCGCGAACTGGGTCGTTACATCGCGGCAGATCGTCTCCGCGGCGGAAACCGAATCCGCCTACCGCATCATTCGCCGGCTGCGCGCCGCCCATTCCACGCTTGCGGCTGTCGTCGATGATAAGCGCAAATTAACCGGGATCGTGACCGTCGAGGACCTCGTTAGGCGACTAGTCCAAAGCGCGTAACCGCAGACGCCCCAGTTGGGAACCGCCCGCCTCTTCTTAGTAGGCGCTGGGCGTGAGGAATTGGAACGCCACCACCCGGCCGCGCTGGAACGAAACGGTCTTCACCGGATAGCTCACCGATGCCGCAAATGGGTAATAATATGGGTTCCAGTAGGGATCGACGAAAGCCCCGTAGTAACGAAATCTCCCATGGCGCCCGTAAAATCCAACAGGTCCCGCAAATCCCCCCCAGCCATAGCCAAATCCGCCGTAACCGTAACCGTAACCGTATGGGCCGTAGGCCGCAGTGAGCTGGGTATAAACCCAGGTTTCGGTCGGCACGCCGCGCACCATGCCGACGGCCTTTCCCTGAGGCTGGCCCCAGGCGATGTAGACGGCTTGCTGCGACATACCACCCTGGATTCTGCCCTGACTAACGAGTGCCTGTTCCTGCGGAGGAAGTTGATCGAAAGCGGCGCGATTCGCGTCGATTCGCGAACTGATCGTGCTGCAGCCCGAAAGAACCAACGCGCCAGTTGCGATGCACGCCAACAGCGCCCACGATGACAACCGACTTTTCATGCTTAAATCTAAGCGTGCGCTCGAGAGCGTCAAACCACCGGGAAGGGGTTTGAGGCACCCAAAAAGTAACAAGATTGAAACAAAAGCGGCGAACCATCGAGTAGCCCCAACTCACCATTCATGATCCCGCGCGATTCGCGTTCCGAACCATGCGCCAATCTTGATTCGCGAAAGGCTCCGCCGTAGCCTCGGGCATGGAGGATCGCTTCGGGCACCGCATCTCGTATTTGCGCGTCTCGATCACCGATCGCTGCAACGAACGCTGCACCTACTGCATGCCGCAGGAGTTGCAGGAATGGCTCCCGCGGCACGACATCCTCACCTTCGAGGAAACACTGCGGCTCATTCGCATCGCGAGTGAGCTTGGCGTCACGAAAATTCGCCTCACGGGAGGCGAGCCGCTCACCCGACGCGACGTCATTCAGCTCTTCCGACAACTGCCTGGCCTAACGAATGTGCGCGATATCGGTCTTTCGACCAATGGCACGCTTCTGGCCCGCGAGCTCGAGCCCGGCCTGACGATGGCGGAAGCCGTCCGCGCCTGCGGTTTCAATTCCGTTAACATCTCGCTCGATACCCTCGACCGGACGGAGTATGCGCTTGTTACCGGTCGCGATCTATTACCCGAAGCGATTGCGGGCATCGACGCGGCCATCGCGGCCGGTTTTCCGCAGGTAAAGATCAACTGCGTCCTGATGCGCGGACGCAATCACGATGGGCTCGCCGCGCTGATCGACTTCGCGGCGGAACGCAATCTTCTGCTCCGGTTCATTGAGTTGATGCCGGTGAGCACGACCGAGGTCCTGACCGAGACCAACTTCTTCCCCGTCGCCGAAGCGAGACGCGCGATCGAAGCGAAGTTTGGCGCGTTGCTTCCGCAGCCCGAGTTCCGCACGAATGGCCCGGCCAGCTATTATCAAATCCCGGGCCGCGCCCAGCGCATCGGCTTCATCGGGGCGATGACAAACCTGCATTTCTGCGAGAGCTGTAACAAACTCCGTCTCACCTGTGACGGGAAATTGCGACCCTGCCTCGGAAGTTATCTCGAGTTCGACATCATGAAGCCTTTGCGGGCTGGGGCGAGCGATGAGGAGCTGCGCCAGTTCTTTCTCGATGTCGTCGAGCGAAAACCGGAGCAGCATGATTTCCGGACCACCTATCAGCCGGGGCGTAAGATGGTCGCGATCGGCGGCTGACCATGAAGCAACTCACGCACGTGGCGAGCGACGGCAGCGCGAAAATGGTCGACGTCTCGGCCAAACCGCTCAGTCATCGGGAGGCCGTCGCAGCCGGACGAATCGAATTGCAAGCGGCGACGCTCGATCTGATCGCGTCGGATCGCATTGCAAAAGGCAATGTTTTCGCGACCGCGCGCCTGGCCGGAATCCAGGCAGCCAAGCAGACCGCTCAGCTCATTCCACTCTGCCACACGCTGGGACTGAGCCACGTCGAAGTTGACCTAACGAGTAACCAGACTTCGGTGGAAGCAACCTGCACGGCGCGGACCACGGCGCAGACCGGTGTCGAAATGGAAGCGCTCACCGGGGTGACCGTCGCGCTTCTCACGATCTACGACATGTGCAAAGCAGTCGATAAGCAGATGAAGATCGGCGAAATCAAACTCCTGATGAAAACGAAAACCGAGGCAGGCCCAACCTTGTCATCCCGATCCGGCGCAGCGCGGAGAGGGACCTCGCAGCTGAAATGAACGCGTTCGCTTTATCCAGAGCGCGCTGATTGCAATCGTGAGGTCCTTCGCCGTCACTACGCGGCTCGCGATGACAAGAAGTTCGCGCACCTTCTAGCCATCTGCTAAACAAAAAAATGCAGATCACTGTCGGCATCATTACCGTCTCCGATCGCGCCAGCCGCGGTGAATACGACGACCTTGGCGGTCCCGCCTTGAAGGAGGCCGCGCTGAAAAATAACTGGAGCGTCCTCTGCGAAGCCATCGTGCCGGACGAAATTGCGCAAATTCAGGAAACGATCCGGTCCTTCGCCGCGCAGGGCTGCGGTCTCATCCTGACCACCGGCGGCACCGGCCTCGCGGCACGCGACATCACGCCGGAGGCGATCCGCGGGTTGATGCGAGTCGAACTTCCCGGTTTCGGCGAGGTGATGCGGGCCGAGTCGATGAAAATAACGCCAAACGCGATCCTCTCGCGCAACCTCGCCGCGGTCGTAGAGCAGTCGCTCGTTATCGCGCTCCCCGGCAAACCGAGCGGTGCGGTCGAATGCCTCGGCTTCGTGGCGGGTGCGATCCCGCACGGCGTGGCGCTCGCCCAACGCATGCCGACTTCCTGTTAGGAAAGGCCTTTTTTTGAATCCAAACTCACCGGTCGTCGCATCTCAATGGAGATTCTAATCATGAAAAATAAGCCTTACATTGTCGCACTCTCGCTCCTCGTTCTCCTTTCCGCCGGCTGCGATTGGAGGGGCATTCGTGGCAACGGCACGATGAAAACTGAGCAGCGACCGGTCACAGCTTTCACCAGAATCGAAGCGGGCGGCTTCTACGAGATTCAATGGCAACCGGGTCCACCTTCCTTGAGTCTCACCACGGACGAAAACCTGCTCTCGCATATCGAAACGAGAATGAGCGGAAGCGTGCTGAAAATCGAAACTCATGGACAGATCGCGCCCACACATGGCGTCACGGTCGTCATCACCAGCCCGTCGTTAACCGGGGCTGAGCTGAGCGGCGCGGTCAAACTGGAAGCCGCTCAGCTAAGCGGCGATCGCTTTGCCCTTGATACGAGCGGCGCCACCAAGGTCAGCCTCGCCGGCCGCGCCAATCGGCTTATTGCGAGTCTGACTGGCGCCAGCAGACTCAATGCGGAGACCTTCCAGGCCGAAGACGTCGAAATCTCCGTCACCGGCGCGGGACGTGCAGATGTCACGGCCACGAATTCGCTCAAGGCGGCGATCACCGGAGCGGGCCGGGTGAGTTACGGCGGAAATCCAAAATCGGTTGAGAAAAAAATCACCGGTGCGGGCAAGATTTCGCCACGCGACTAACGGTTCTTGACGCGGCGGCAGAGCGCGCTCAAGAATCCGCCCCAGCCTGCGGCATGAATCCGGAATCTGTCTTTCGCGTTTTCGGATTCGGCCATCTCGTCGCGATCTTTCTCACGATTTCGATCCCGGTTGCTCTTGGCGTCGCGGTGCGCGTGACGGGTTCACGGTGGATCGATCGCGTCGTCGCGGTCTGTCTCGCGCTGCTCCTCGCCACGAACTATCTGGGTTACGCGGTTTATCTCTGGCGAGACCAGCGCCTGTATTGGCAGCAGGCGTTGCCTTTCCAACTCTGCGATTGGGCGATGGTCACGATCATCGTCGCCCTGCTCACCAGCCGTCCCAGCTGGACGGAGGTCTCCTATTTCTGGGGAATCGCCGGAACCTTCCAGGCCATCCTCACGCCCAACCTTCAGGTTAATTTTCCCGACATTCGCGCGATCAGTTTCTTCGTCGGGCACGGCGGAATCGTGGCCGGCGTCATCTACCTGCTCATCGCGCGTCGCTTTCGTCCGACTCTCGGTTCGGTCTGGCGTACCCTGGCCTGGTCGCAGGTTTACCTTGTTGCGACGCTCTTGGTCGATCATCTGACCGGAGTCAATTACGGCTTTCTCCTCCACAAACCAGTCGTCGCCTCCATTCTCGACTACCTCTCCGACGCGCGCTGGCTCTACATCGTGGAACTGGAAGGTCTTGCCCTGCTCTTCTTCGCGATTCTCTATGCGCCCTTCGCTTTGCGCGACCGGAGAAAGAAAGCGGCATTTTGATCGTGGGCAGCGAGAGCGCAGTGAATTCCGTTGCCGAACGCAAATCCGGGGCGACGTGCTTCTGCATGTCCACCTTGTCGTGCCGCCACTCGTAGAAACTGGACGTGCAGAAGCACGTCCCTCCGAGGTCATCTTCTCTGCGTTCTGCGCCTTCGGCGGTTAATTCCCGTTGCCGAGGAGGGGCGCGACGGCAATGGTAACGGCGTGATCATCCAGGCACCGGAAGCCTTTCAATTCGACACGATTGACGACGTCCTGCACGACATCGCGGCAGGAAAAATGGTCATTGTGACCGACGACGCCGACCGGGAAAATGAGGGCGATCTCATCATGGCCGCGGAGAAGGCGACGCCGGCGGCGATCAATTTCATGACGATGCACGGGCGCGGGCTCATTTGCGTCCCGCTCTCGAGCGAGCGCGCCGATCAACTCGGGTTGCAGCGCATGGTCGTGCAAAACCGGGAAATGTATCGGACCGATTTCACGGTCTCGGTCGACGCGGCGAAGGGAGTGACGACCGGGATCAGCGCGCACGATCGCGCGGCGACCATCCGCACCATCGCTCGGCCGAAATCCGGGCCGAACGATCTCGTCCAGCCTGGGCATATCTTTCCTTTGCGGGCGAAGGAAGGCGGTGTGTTGCGGCGCGCGGGTCACACCGAAGCGGCAGTCGATCTCGCCCGCATGGCGGGTCTGCAACCAGCCGGCGTGCTTTGCGAAATCCTGCACGACGACGGGACGATGGCGCGACTCCCGGAGCTGATGCAGTTCAGGAAAAAACACAAGCTGCGGATCTGCACGATCCAGAGTTTGATCGCTTACCGCCGGCTGCGCGAGAAACTGATCGTGCGCGAGCAGGTGGTGAAGTTGCCGACCGATTACGGCGATTTCGAGCTTCACATGTATCGCTCGACGATGGACAACGCCCATCATCTCGCGCTCGTGAAAGGCAAAATTTCGAAGACCAAACCGACTCTCGTCCGCGTCCACAGCGAATGTCTCACAGGCGACGTTTTCGGTTCCCGCCGCTGCGATTGCGGCAATCAACTGCACGCCGCGCTCCGCCAAATCAGCGAGGCTGGCGGAGTGCTGGTTTACATGCGACAGGAAGGACGCGGCATTGGGCTGGCCGCGAAGATTCACGCCTACAAGTTGCAGGAGGAAGGTCTCGATACGGTGGAAGCAAACGCCAAACTCGGCTTCGCGGGCGACCTGCGCGACTACGGCATCGGCGCGCAGATTCTCTACGATCTCGGGGTGCGGAAGTTTCGCTTCCTCACCAATAATCCGAAGAAAGTGGTCGGACTTGAGGGCTACGGCATTCAGATGGTCGAGCAGGTGCCGATCCGGAGCGAACCGAATCCGCACAACGCCAAGTATCTCGAGACCAAACGGGTGAAAATGGGTCACTTGCTTTAGCAGGCGGCCACTCCGCACATGTCGCAATTCGTTCCGCCAAAGCCGCGGGTGACCGGCACGAAGCGCGTGTTCGTGCTCGTCGCGAGTCAGTTCAACGCCAAATATGTGCGGGGCCTGGTGACCCATTGCACCGACGAATTACGCAAACTTTCGCCCGCGTCGAGTGTCACATTGCACCGAGTCCCGGGCGCTTTTGAAATTCCACTCGTCGTCCGCGAAAGGGCACTGCAAGGAAATGTCGACGCAATCGTGGCGTTAGGCGTGATCCTGCAGGGCGAGACCGCGCACGCGCAACATCTCGGCCAGGTCGTCACCCAGGCACTGCAACAAATCTCCCTCGAGCACGGCGTTCCCGTGATTCACGCGGTGCTCAGTTTGAAGAACGAGGAGCAGGCCCGGAAGCGCTGTCTCGAGGACGAGATCAATCGGGGCACCGAGGCAGCGCGTGCCGCTGTCGAGATGGCGAACCTCCTCGCGAAGCTGCGCAAGTAGTATGGGCAAACGTCACGCCGCGCGCCGGGCCGCGCTTCAATATCATTTCTGGCGGGACCTGCACGGTGGCGACGGACCGGAAACAATCGAGGAGTTCTGGGCCCTATGCCCGGCGAAAAACAACGTGCAACTCTTCGCCCGGCCGCTGATCGAAGGAATGCTCGCGCATCTCCCGGAAATTGACGAGCGAATCACGCGCTACTGCGAAAACTACGAGTTTCGCCGCATCTCGGCGGTCGACCGCAACGTGCTGCGGCTTGGGATTTTCGAGATGTTCTACCGGGACGACATTCCCCCGGTGGTCTCGATCAACGAAGCGATCGAGCTGGCCAAGGAATTCGGAGGACCAGACTCCGGGCGCTTCGTGAACGGCATCCTCGACCGGGTAAAAAAGGATCTGTCCCGGCCGCTCCGCGAAGCCACACCACGGGGCGGTCCTCCGGAAGTGAGTGAGGAACCTGCTGAGTAATTCTTTCGCCGCCCCTTTTTGGAGCTTCACGATTTTTCCTTGATGCCCCTTCCAATTTCGTGCTTCTAGGTTTCCCGGGTCCTCTAAGTCAGGTTGGCCGCCACGGCTTGGTCACTCTCGGGGGGAAAGCAGGCGTGAAAAGTTCGCGACCGAGCGACAGGTTTGGATTGTAATTCCGATCCGTCAGGAGCGTTTCTTTCCACTTCTCCTTCATGAACTCAATCTCCCGGGTGAAGCGTTGCTCGTTGGCTGCAGTGTACTCCGAACCACGGCTGGCGTGTTCGTGATGATATAGCTCGGCGTACGGTGTGTAGATAATCCGGGCGCCGCGCGTCGAGCAGTTTGAGGCAGAAATCAATGTCATTGAAAGCAATCTTGAGATTCTCTTCATCGAAACCTCCCACCTCCAGGTAGGCACTTCGCCTAACGAGCATACAAGCGGCTCCGACGGCCGACAATTCCTGCGCCACGGCCGCGCGACCAAAGTAGCCTTGATCATCTTTGGGCAAGCCCCTGTGTGCTACCTCTGCAACACCGTGGAGACCGGCTCCTAAGATTACGCCGGCCTGTTGGATTCGCCCGTCCGGGTAAAGCAGTCGAGGACCCACAGCACCGACGCCGGGTTGCATGGCCTGACTGACCATCTCTTCGAGCCACTCTGGATTGATCACCATCACGTCGTTATTCACCAGCGCCACAAATTCCGCCTCGCTGTTCTGCACACCGAAGTTAATCAGCCGGCTGTAATTGAACTCTTCATCCAGACGCAAAAGATGAACGCGAAAATCACGTGAAACTTCGGCCAAATAATTCAAAGTCGCCGCGTCTCTGCTCCCATTATCAACTACAATAATCTCGAAGGGTGAGTAAGTCGTCTTCTCCAGGATACTTTCCAGGCATGGCCGCAGTAGCTGGCTCATGTCCCTGGTCGGAATGATGATCGAAACACTTGGTCTAATTCCTGGGATCATGATAGCGCACGCGGCGATAGTTCTTATTGATCTGCAACGTCACCTCGGCCGCGATTCCCTGTCGCTTCAGATGTTCCTGCACAGCTCTCGCCGCGCTTTCTGGGCCAAGTGTTCCGAGGGGCGCTCGCCGATGATAGAGCACCTTTGGGATATGCCGGGTTTGCCCTGGCGTTATTTTTTCGGCGCAACGCAATAGAATATCGTAAAGGTGCAGGCCTTCGAAGCTTGCAGAGAAATCCAATGACTTGATCAGGTCCGCGCGATAAACGCAGAGGTCAGAAACATAGTTTCGACCGAGCAAGAGTTGCCAGTTCCAATCCGGTTTGAAGTGGGGATTGATCCGGAATCCGGCTGAGTCCAACGTGTCCTCGTCAGTATAAATGAGGCGCACCTCGGGATCGTCGTTAACGGTATGGAGCACAAAGTAAAGGGCGGTAGGCGCCACCTTGTCTTGGCTGCCAAGAAATAAGATGTAATCGCCGTCGATCAGAGCCAACGCTTCTTCCAAAGCGCTGTCGACTCCTTCCCGATTAGTCCGGTCGCGAACTTGGATTCGACTATCCCGCTCCGCCAAACAATTGAGAATACGGCGCGTCTCGTCCGGGAGCACTGCATCCAGGACAAGAAGAAGTTGCCAATCCGGATAGAGCTGCGCGCGGACGGACTCGATCGCCTCTTTTAGGTGACCGACGGTTGAGCTGGAAACCGGAAGGAGGATGGAAAACCGCGGCTTGAGCGGAAAAGACCGGATTTGCTTCCGAATTCTGAAGCGGTCCCCCCACCGCAAGGTGTCGTAATTCCTGATCCAATCCTCGTAGCTCCCACCGGCTTTCCGCGAGACGACAATCCGCTGGCTGAAAATTTCCCGCCATGAGCCTTCCGAATGGCGCGCTTCGAAGCGCAGGTCGTGGACCTGCGCCGCTGGGCGCTTCGACCATTACCTCGAAGCCACTCTGCAGTGCGCCCTCCTGATCCGGGTGAATCCGGGCGACATCAGGTCGGGCCAGGCCATGACTAACGGTAAACTGACGATCGTCGATACAGGCGCGGAGACCTTCGATCGCTTCGCCATTCTTCGAGAAACACCATCCCGCTAGTCGAAACCGACGGGTTACTCTGCGCCAGTTCAGTGGCTCGTCTATCCAGCAGATATAGCCCTGTTGAAGTCCTCTGTATTGCGCGAGAGGCTCCCGGTTCTTGTTCGTAAAGATTTTTCGCAGCCCGTCGTGCATCCGGTGCCGCCAACGCCGGGAGGGCTTCGCTTCCTCCGGCCCGCCTGAGGAGTTAGTGCTCACTAAAGACCCGAAGGCGCATCTCCACTCGCAATCTCTCGTCGACCGGAGTAGGTCCCGATCCGGGGCAGAACAAGTTGCGGATCGACACCCGTGATCCGCAGTCGCAGACACTCCGGGTGAGGCAGACGCTCTGCGTCCCCCTCCACGGTCACCTTCTCGAACTCTCCTGTCGTGGTCGCAGAGAAATACTCCTGTGTCGCTGTGCGTACGCTCAGCCTGGCAATTTCGATGAAATCAAGAGTGCGCATGAAATCGATGCGCAACGGAGCCGCGCTCGCGCCCGCCGGAAGGTTGATTCGCACCTCCCGCCATCCGCCCTGCTCGGCGCCTGCTACCAACGATGCCTCCTCGCGGTGCACACCATCCGCCGTGTAGAAGACTTGAATGAGAGTCTCGTCTCTTTCGGGCCGCAGGCTTAGCCAGGTCCGCGCCGCGGCAAAGAGTCGGCGTCGCATTTTCGTGCCCAACGATTCTGCGCGTTTTCGCGCGATCAAGATCGACTCGTGCCATTTATTGCTCTCCCCATCATATTTCGCCAGCTCTTCCCAGTGAGTGTGCGAATGCACTACCTCCAGCCCGGCGTAGCGTGCGAGCGCGCGGAAGCCGTCGGCCAGAATGCGCCAGCAATCCAGCGGAAAGCGATGCTCGTTTCCCGTCGCGGGAGCAATGATGCAACACAAGCCTCCTGGCTTTAGAACACGTGCGATCTCGAGGATCGTCTCCCAAAAAAACTCCGTATGCTCAAAGGTCTGCCCGGAAACAAGAACATCAACGCTTTCCGTCTTAAGCTCGCGCCAATGGTAAGGGTCGCGCAGAACGAGATCGACATTCTTGCCCGGCGCGAGATCGACGCCGACGTAGCGCCATGGCTTCTGCGCAAAGATCGAACGATATGAACCGTTGTAGTCGCAACTGCCCAGATCAACGATTGTTAATCTCTGGCTGCTTCGGGCGGTGAGATAGTCGTGGCAGAATTCCGCCATTCGATCGTAGGAACTCGGGTGCATCGTTTAGCCGTACGGCTATGTTCGTTAGACGGGCTTCTGAATCAAGCCGACTCCACAAAAGTCCTGATAGATCATCTGTGGCGTTTCCATCGCCGATACATTGTGGTTCAAGGAAATCACTTCGACCTCGGGATGTGAGTCGCGCCACTCCCGGAGGGCCCGCCGGACGCCCCCTTGCTTAGTCACATCAAAGCTGGCGGCAAATTCGCTTGTGTCGTGGAGCACGATCAACCCGCCTGGCGTAAGCGCTGGGTACCAGGCCTCAATCTCGTCCAGCGTTTGCCGGTATTCATGCGAGCTGTCGAGGAAGATCAGTTCCGGTGCGCCGCCCAAATAGTCCCAGGCAAGGCGCGGTGAAGTGGGATCAAGTGAACTTCGCAGCTCGACCCTAACGAAGGAGTTGAGGTGAGCGCGTTCGAGCCACTCGCGGGCAAAACGGCAAAGGGACTCGTCGATTTCGAAGCTGAAAAGGCCGTTTCGCGCGTGCATTTGCCGCAGGTAAAAGCCCAACAGCAAGGCCGAATAACCGGCATGCGTGCCTAGTTGCACTATGCGCTGAATACCGCTCCCCATTACGGTGCCATGGAGGAGCGACATGATCGGCACGACGCATTCGCCGATCAGGTTCTGGCGGGTCGTCTCCGCGAACCAATCCTGCATCAGTTGCCATTCTTGCTCGGTCAGGCTGGCATATACGGGCGGGACATAATTGCTCCGGGGCAATCGATGCCACCAAAACCGGGGCTCGCTCGAGGCGGACAGGGAAAGCGAACGGCGCGTGGCCTCAGGAAGGGTCATTGCGGAGCAACTTCAAGCGCCCTTTCGGTTGCGCAAGCTGAGAATGGCGCATCGTTGTGGTGCTCTGTGCGCGCCCATCCTTTGGCCTGGGCACGCCGGCCTTAAACCGCGACTTTGGTAGCAGCGCGGAAAGCGCTCGCAGCAGATGTGGGTTGTAGCCGGGGGCGGCGACCCCGGTTCTGACGCGTGGCGTGTTTTACGTTGGCCGGGGTCACCGCCCCTGGCTACAACTCATAATTCCTCTTGAGTCCCCATGCCCGGTGGAGAAGGCTCGTTCCACCCGCAGCGGTCAACCATGCCCACAGAAGAATCTCATCCCTCATCGTCCACCATCTTTCCGGAGTCCAGGCTCGCCCACCTACTCCTCGACGGGTTGGAGGGTTTGGAGATCGGCCCGGCCGCCCACAACCCCTTTGGCCTAAAAACCCGGAACGTCGGGCTGGCCGCCGATCGAGATCCTTTCGACTACGAATTTTTCAAACAATCGCAGCTGGAAATGTGCGGGAGCTTTGCCGCGATCGATATCTCCGCCGACGCTGCGGATATTCCGGTCCCCGACGACAGTACCGATTTCGTGCTCCATTCTCACGTCTGGGAACACCTTCCAAATCCGCTCATTGCGCTCGACGAGTGGGTCAGGATCACCCGATCTGGCGGCTATCTCTTTATCATCGTGCCCAAGCGAGATGCGGCCGCTTCGGACAAAGATCGCCCGGTGACCTCCCTGCCATCGCTCGTCCAACTCTATGAGACGGAAGCGACGCGGCGAAACTTTTCCACCCGAAGAACGCGGAATGGGTAGAGGCCACTACACCGTCTTTTCTCCCAGTCTACTGCGAGAGATTGGTCATTGGTTCAATCAATCGCATGCGCGAGCCCGACTCGACGAAATCGCTTTCCAGGAAACGGATGACAAAGTCGGCAACGGCCACACGATCGTCTGGCAGGTGAGGAAGTATTCCGCTGCATTCGGCTTCATCCGGGCTGTCTTTGGGCGGCTTCTGACTTTGTTCTTGGGGAAAAAGTGACACGCCGATCTCTTTCTCGCGGAGCCTTTATTCTGGCGATCGCGTGCATTACTGTATTCAAACTTTGGCTCGTTAGGGGAGAAGAGATAGTCGGAAGCGCAACGCAGTACGACGCGCTCTGGTATGTGCGCTCGGCCAGTCATTGGTATTGGGGGACGCCGTATGATTGGATCGCCTTCATCCGGCCGTGTGCCTACCCTCTTTGGATTGCGCTCGTGCATTGGTTCCATCTTCCGCTGCGGCTTGCGATCGAACTCACGCAAATCGGAGGCGCTCTCACTCTCCTCATCGCTTTTCGCAGTCTTGGTGTCAATCGCTGGTCCTGCCTCGCGAGTTTTCTCGTTCTTTGCCTTCACCCGATCGGATTTCAGGAGAACGATTATACGATGTCCGACACGTTCTACGTCGCGATGTTGTGGTACGTCCTCGGTGGTTTGCTCCTAACTCTCGCGACACGTAGCTGGTGGAGCGCTGTTGCCGCCGGAGTGGCGATCGCGATCCTTTGGAACACGCGCGAGGAAGGTATCCTGGTCGTCGCCCTGCTCGGGCTTTGGGTAGCAGTATTTTGCCTGCTGGAAAGAGGCGCGAGCGCCAGGCCGATCGCGATCACCAGCGGAACGGCGATCATTCTCATCACTCTGGTCTATGCGACGAACGATCGTGTCTTTCGGTCCTTCGCCCGCTCGGAGATGACGGCGCCGGCCTTTCAAGGGCTCTATCACAGTCTGCTGCGGATCAAGCCGACCGAGCCAAAACCCTATGCGCCAATCACCATGGACACCCTGCAGCGCGCGTTCGCGATCAGCCCGACTTTCGCCAAGTTGCGCGGGCCGATTAATGGCCCGCTCGGTGAAGCCTGGCGGGTCGAGACGATGCGGCGAACCGGCACAGCTAACGAGATCGGCGTCGGCTGGATTGTATGGGCGACGCGCGAGGCGGCGAACACAGAGGGGATCTTTGCCTCGCCCAAGACCGCCCGGCGTTTTTTCACTCGGGCGGCTCGGGAAATCAATGCCGCCTGCGACGACGGCCGGCTTCCGACCCGTTTCGTTCTCGATGGTTTCCTCGATCCTTTCGCGCAGAACGGCGGCCTTCGCCGTCTTCCCGCTTCGGCTGGACGAGTGACCGCCCGGGTCTTCGCGCAGTGGGCGGTCAATCCACTCGCGGAGGATTCCCTCCTAACGAAAGACGAAGCTCATCTCTACGACCAAATGACGTTGCGACACTCGCCCGGGAGCGAACCTCGGGATGGCGCGGCTCTATCTGTGGAAAAGTTTATCGGCCACTACCACCTTTTTGCCACTATTTTGCTGCACACTCTCACGGCGGGCGCTGTCATCTATCTGCTTCTTTCCAAGAAAAGCGTGAAGGAACACCGCGGTCTTATTTGTGCGATCGTGCTTCTGGCGGGCGCGGTCTTTTTGCGCGCCGCGTTGCTCGCCTGGCTTGACGCCACGGCCTTCGATGCAACCCAGGACCGATTTCTGTTTCCGATTCTTCCACTCTGGTCGGTCGTTCTGGTTCTTGTGATTACGCTTGGCGCCGAAGCCGCGGGACGAACTTATGGGGCAGATGAACGATAGGCGCTCCAAAGTTCTTCTAGGCGGTCTAACGCTTGCGGCTTTGTTGCCGTTTCTTAACAAGGCCTACGATATCGATGATCCGCTGTTCCTCTGGATGGGCCAGCAAATCATGCGGCAGCCTTTTGATCCTTACGGAGGCATTGTCCATTGGTCCTCCCTTGCCCAACCAATGTGGGTCGCGATGCAAAACCCTCCGCTCTGCTCCTATTACATTGCCGCTATTGGATCGTTCGCGGGGTTCGGCGAGGTCGCAATGCACGGCGCGTTTCTTCTCCCGGCGATCGTGGCGGTCATCGGAACGTTCGCTCTGGCCAAGCGGCTTTGCCGCAGTCCCCTCACGGCGGCCTTCCTGACTCTCTTCACACCGGTGTTCCTGATTTCGGCCTCTCATGTGATGTGTGACGTGATGCTTCTCGCATTTTGGACGTGGGCGATTCATTTCTGGATCGCCGGTTTGGACCGGGCAAAATCGAACCTGCTTTTGGTCTCTGCGGTTCTCATCACCGGTGCAACGCTGACCAAATATTTCGGGATCAGTCTTGTTCCTCTGCTCCTGGCTTACAGCTTGATGCGGGAGCGCCGGGTTCGACTTCACCTCAGTTACCTGATGATACCTCTCCTCGTCGCTCTCGGCTTCGAGTTGATCACGAGGACAAAATACGGACACCCTCTTTTTAGCAGTGCGATGCTTTACCTTCGAGATGTCGCAGTCGAGGTCCGGATCCCGATCAAGATCAAGCTTCTAAGCGGCTGCTCATTTGTCGGTGGCTCCATGATTGGCGCCCTGTTTCTGACATCGATTCGCAGCGCGAAAGGAGTTGTTGGCGGAATCGGCTTTCTGCTCCTGATTGGCGCGCTGTTTTGGACCTGCGTCCCGATGCCGGCAGATCTTGGAGTCAATGAGCTGGCAGTCCGTTTCCAGGGATGCCTCTTCGCTACCATTGGCGCCTCGCTTCTCGCGCTGGCAATGTGGGATTTTCGAATCAGTCAGGACGCTGAATCCCTCCTGCTCCTACTCTGGATGATTGGAACTTTTGCTTTTGTCGCCCTGCTCAACTGGTCAATCACAGCTCGAACGATTTTGCCGATGACACCGGCAGTTTCCATTCTACTCATGCGATATTGGGATCCTACCGGCGAAGGCAAACTGATGACCCTAACGAAGCTGCGATGGGTCGGCGCGGCCGCTGTTGTCTCCCTGATTGTTGCAAGAGCCGACTATAGCGAAGCCGGCGCGTCACGGGCTGGAGCGCGCTATTTCAAAAAACGATTTGGCCGGAAACAGACCCAGGTCTGGTTTCAAAGTCACTGGGGCTTCCAATTCTATATGGAACAGTGGAAGGCAAGACCGCTAACCCAGAATGCGCCGATCCATCGCGGCGATCTGATCATTATTCCCTCGAATAACGCCGACTACCTAACCGTACCCAACGCCGCCGTCTCTGTTGTCGAAATCACTCGGCCCATCATGCCGCTGGTCGCGACCTTTGCTCCGGCGACGGGCGCGGGATTTTATAGCAGCGTTCGCGGCCCTGTCCCGTGGGCCTTTGCCCAAACCGCGCCGGCGCGGTTTGAGGCGTTCAAATTCCGGTGATCGAGCGGATAAAGCCGTGCGTCCGTGCCTAACGACATTCCTGGAGTAGCTCGGACCACCGTTCAACCACCGCGTGATAAGTCCCGCCGGTATAAGGCTTCAGTTCAGGCCAGGTGGATTGGATATGGTCCCGCTGATACGGCTTCGGTCCGTGGAAATGGATGATCTTCGCCTCCGCACACTCAATTCGCGGTCTCCAAATTCCGCGAGCCAAGTTGTATGACTACCCATTCCAAAAAACGTCAATTTCAAATCTGCTTTTTTATCACGAACCCGATGTAACCCCATCGTCCCCATTCATAGTGGGTCGCACGATCGGGATCCAGCAAGCCGTGCCCGTCGTGTGCGTATGTCTTCGTGACAAATTCTGAAAAGGCTGCGCTGAAATGAACGTCGTGCGAGACAAGCAGTCCACCGTCGGGCAGTCGCTTCCAGAATTCGGTAAACTCCCAAAGCATGTGACGGTAGCGGTGTGAACTGTCGTGTAAAAACATGTCAAGTGTCCCGGGAAGTTGATTGCCGCCCTTCACCAGATCCTTCACATCGGCGTTGACAGGGATGAAACCGCTCCTCAATTCATCGGGAACGAGAACCCCATGCGGGCAAGCCTTGTTAAATTCGATGCTGTACAATTTTGCATCCGTCAGGCCTTCGTCGGCCAGCGCCTTGAGAATGAACGCTGAAGACATCCCAAGATACCCGCCTGATTCAACCGTCACCGTCGGCCGGTGCCATCTTACCAATCCATAGAGCGTGGCACAGTCCATCCGGCCCATCACGCCGTGAGGAACATATGCAGCGAGCCGTCGAATCATTTCCTCCATGAATTCGCTCTCTTGAATCTGCGCAGAAAAACGATCAATCGCACTCCACATGCTGTGAAGCTGCTTTGGCATCCGACGGCTTCGTTTGATCTTCCGCCTGGAAAAAATATTGCGCATCTGTGAATTGATTAATCAGCGAATACCTCGACGACATATGCTTCGAAAGCCAAGGCAGAATTTCGCCGCCGGTTAGAGCCCATCCTGACAAGTAAAGCATGACGAATCAATCTCCGGCCCGCGTCCTGTTTTTCGCTCACGAGACGACCTGGAGCGGTGCGCCGATCCAGCTTTTGCATCTAGTCGGCTGGCTCAAGCGCAACGGTTGGGAGGTCGCGGTCGCGGTCCCGAAACCGGAGAAGGCGGAGTCTGGGCCGATCTCGGATGAGCTGCGGCGAATTGGCGTGGAAATTTTTCCGGTGCTCGACTTGTCAGCGCCCCCGGATCTGGCGGAACTCGGCGCGCTTTGCGCCCGATTCGATGTCGTGGTCGCCAATACCCTGGTGATGTGGGCGGCGGTGCGCGCGGCTCACGAACAAGGCATCCCCGCGGTTTGGTACATCCACGAAAGCCTCGTGGCGCATCACCTGATCGCGCACTTTCCTGAAATCAAACCTGCGCTCGACCTGGCCGATGTTCTCATCATGCCGACGCGACGGACGGCCCAGCTCTACGCGACGCTGACCGATCGGCCCATCGAAGTGGTGCCGTACGGAATCCCTGGAGTGCGGGTTGCGCCCGAAAAACCAGCAGGCGATTCGGCACACATTCGCTTTCTCCTTCTCGGGACATACGAACCGCGGAAAGGCCAGGATCTCTACCTTCAGGCAATCGCCCAGCTCGGACCCGCAACACGCCCGCGCGACAATTTTCCAAATGGCCGGGCGAATTTTGGATCGCCCGTTTTACGAGCGACTCGCGCAACAAGCCGCGCAAATGCCAAACGTTCAGTTGCAGGACGCACTCGGTCATGACGAAGCGCTCGAGGCGAGCGCTGCCGCCAATGTTCTCGTTTGTTCGTCGCGCGACGAGACCATGCCGATTGCAATCCTTGAAGCAATGAGCCTCGGGAAAGCGATTGTTACGACAAACGTCGGCGGCGTCGCAGAATGGCTCCGCGACGGCGTGAACGCATTGCTCGTCCCGCCCGAGAACAGCCTCGCGCTGGCGGAGGCACTCGGCCGTTGCATCGATGAACCGGGCCTGATCGCGTCGTTAGGCGGGAACGCTCGCCGGACGTTCTCGGAGAATTTCTCCATCGACCGGCTGGGCGAGCGCTTCAGCGAATTGATCGCGCGGGTGCGGAAGGACCGAGTCCGATGACCTATCACGAATGGCTCGAGCGCTTCGCTTCCCTAACGCCTGAAACTCGCGCGAATCTCCGCCGCAAAATTCTCGTGCTCGACCACCGGCCGCTGATTTCAGTCATCCTGCCGGTCTACAATAGCGACCTCAAATTTCTCGAGCGGGCCATCGCGTCGGTCCGCCGGCAGATTTATGAAAACTGGGAAATCTGCCTGGCTGACGACGCCTCCACAGATCTTCAGATCAAACCCTTTCTAGAAAACCTCACGCGCGAAGATCGTCGAATCAAAGTCCTCTTTCGCGACCTGAATGGTCATATCTCGGCCTGCTCCAATTCCGCCTTCTCGCTCGCCCGCGGCGAATGGTGCGCGCTGCTGGATCAGGATGATGAACTGGCGGAAGACGCGCTCGCCGAGGTGGCCTGCGAGATTACACGAAACCCGGACGCCGCCATCGTTTATTCGGACGAAGATTTTCTCGATGCGAATGGCGCCCGTTCCAACCCGTTTTTTAAACCGGATTGGAACCCCGAGCTTTTCCTCGCACAAAATTACCTCAATCATCTTGGCGTCTACCGCACTTCTCTACTTCACGAGATCGGCGGGTTCCGCGAAGGATTCGAGGGCTCGCAGGATTACGATCTAGCCCTGCGTTGCGTCGCCCGGGTGCAACCAGAACAGATTCGTCACATCCCGCGCATCCTTTATCACTGGCGAATGGTCGGAGGCAGCCTGGCCGATCAGCCCGATGCCAAGCCATACGCTCGGCATGCGGCGCGCCGGGCGCTCAACAGTTATCTTAGCGCGCGCGGGATCGCGGCTCATGCCGAAGCCTGTCCGCAGAATGCGGAGTCGCACCGCGTCGTTTACCAACTGCCGAATCCGCTGCCGAAAGTCACAGTTATCAGCTCCGCCGAGACTGATGAATTCGAGCGGGCGCAATATCCCGGCTTGGAAATCATTCGGATGCCGCTCGGGGCGGCCGCGATGAACGCCGGCGCGGCCCGGGCGCAAGGGGATGTTTTGGTTTTCGCGAGACGACCGATTGCAGCAATGGAAAACGGTTGGCTGCAGGAAATCGTTAGTCACGTCGTTAGGCCGGAAGTCGGGGCGGTCGGCGCCCGGCTTTGGTCGCCGGAGGAGAACGTGGAAGATGGCGGGCTCATTCTCGGTCTGGGTGGAGTCGCCGCGCCACCTTTTCGCGGGCTTCCACGGGAGCATCCGGGCTATTTCAATCGCGCCTGGCTGCAGCAAAATTATTCGGCCGTTTCCGGCGCGTGCCTTGCGGTGCGGCGGTCCGTCTTTGCAGAGGCCGGCGGTTTCAATGCAGAAAATCTTCCGCACCATTTTTACGACGTGGATTTTTGTCTTCGACTTGGAGAGAAAAAACTGCAGATGGTCTGGACGCCATATGCCGAGCTGACATTGAGTGACTCCGGTGCGGCAGAGAACGCAGATGCTTCGCAGGAAGCCGGCTACATGCGAAAGCGATGGGGCGAGCGGCTACGCCGCGATCCTTACTACAATCCCAATCTCTCGCTCGATCCGCCAGGATTCACCCTGGCCATTCCGCCGCGCATCTGACCCGGCCCTGGAGGGCTCAAGAAGTTGTCCATGGTCGGATCGAGGTTTGAGATGGGAGGAAGGCGCCGTGAGCCGCGCGTTGTGATGGACCTTCCATCTGCGGGTCGGTTTTGATGGTTTGAATGTTTGCACACGCACGACTCTCTGAAATCCTTCCCTGCATGGACAACCTATTGAAACTTCACGGCTAGAGTGCCCCGGCATGAATTTTCCTTTACCAATAATCAGCGCACTGCTCGGACTCGCGCTCCTCTTCTTTGGTCGAAGGCTCTTTTGGCTTTTCGTCGCGGCACTCGGCTTTGCGATCGGTCTCCAACTCGCTCCCCATCTGAGCCAAAACCCGCCCCTCTGGCTTTCTCTGCTCCTCTCCCTCGGCCTGGGCCTGGCCGGCGTTCTCCTCGCGCTCCTGCTGCAAAAGCTCGCGATTGCCATCGCCGGATTTCTCGCCGGCGGAAGCATCGCGGTCGCCCTCGCCGCGGCGTTCTTGGCCAATTCCGCCCATTACTCCGCGATCACGTTTGTCATCGGCGGAATCGTCGGCGCGCTCCTGTTGGTTGCGCTCTTTGATTGGGCCCTAATCATTTTCTCGGCCATCGAAGGCGCGCGCTTGATTACGGGCGGCCTTCACTTGCCAAGCACTGGCACGACCATCATCCTCGTCGTCCTTGCCCTCATCGGCATCATCGTGCAGGCGTCCATGTTCCAGCGCAGCCGGCGCGCCGGCTAATGCTTAGTGCCGGAAATGACGGACGCCGGTGAAAATCATCGCCATGCGGCGCTCGTCAGCGGCAGCAATCACTTCCTCGTCACGCACCGAACCACCCGGCTGGATCGCTGCGGTCGCGCCGGCTTCGGCGGCCGCAATTAGTCCATCCGCGAAGGGAAAGAAAGCATCGCTCGCCACCGCGCTGCCCTTGAGCGACAATCCGGCCTCGGCCGCTTTCCAGACCGCGATGCGAGACGCGTCAACCCGCGACATCTGCCCGGCGCCGATGCCTAACGTGCGATCCGCGCCTGCATAAACAATCGCGTTCGATTTCACGTGCTTCACCACCCGCCAGCCAAAAAGCATGGCGGCCATCTCCTGCTTCGTCGGCGGGCGTTTGGTCACGACTTTGGTTTCGAGGCCCTCCAGTTCGGCTGCATCCTTTTGCTGCACGAGCAGGCCACCGCGCACCGAACGAACATCGATTTCCGGCTTATCGTTAGGCGGAGCCGCCGGCAACGCGCGCATCAGACGGAGATTCTTCTTTTTCTGGAGCAAGGCACGCGCATCGGTCGCGAATTCCGGCGCGATGATCACTTCGCTGAAAATTTCGCTGATCGCTTTCGCCACCGGGAGATCGAGCGGCCGATTGCAAATGATGATGCCGCCAAACGGCGCCTGCTTATCGGTAGCGAACGCCTTCAGCCACGCTTCCCGCAAGTCGGGATCGCTCCCCACGCCGCAGGGATTGGTGTGCTTCAGAATCGCCACCGTCGGTTCCGAAAATTCCTCGATCAGATCGGCCGCCGCGGTGATGTCGAGGAGGTTGTTAAAAGAAAGTTCTTTGCCGTGCAGTTTTTCGAACTGGTCGGCAAAAGTCCCGTAAAGCGACGCGCTTTGGTGCGGATTTTCGCCGTAGCGCAACCGGCTGACGAGCGGCAGGGAAAGCGAAAACGAGGTCTCGGTTTCCTGTTTCTCATTCAAGAAAGTCGCGATCGCGCGATCGTAATCGGAAGTCTTGATAAAAGCCTTGATTGCGAGTCGCTCGCGCAATTTCAGCGTCGTCTCGCCGTCGCGATCGCGCAGCTCATCGAGCACTGTCTGGTAGTCGGCCGGATCGACCACCACCGTGACCGACTGATAATTCTTGGAAGCGCTGCGCAACATCGAGGGACCGCCGATGTCGATCTGCTCGATCGCTTCCGCGAGTTTTACGCCCGGCTTCGCGATCGTGGCTTCAAACGGATAGAGATTGACCACCAGCAGGTCGATCGCCTCGATTCCGTGCTCGCGCGCCGCAGCTTCGTGTTCCTTGTTGCCGCGCAAGTAGAGCAGCGCGCCGTGCACTTTTGGATGCAACGTCTTGATCCGTCCATCGAGCATTTCGGGAAACCCGGTGAAACTGGAAATGCCACGCACATTGATTCCTGCCTGCCGCAAGAGACTCGCAGTGCCGCCCGTGGAAATGATTTCGACGCCCTGTTTCTCGAGCTCGCGCGCGAAATCGGCCACGCCAGTCTTGTCCGAAACGGAGATGAGAGCGCGCTGGATTTTCATGAAGATTTTCGCCGAACCAAAACGCAGGCGATCGCATACATGACGACCCCGAAGGCGAACGACAGGCCGAGGGAGAGGGCGAAGCTCGGCAGGTTGAGCACGCCCGGGTCGCCGGCATAAAGCGCGCGTCTGACGGCCGCGACTCCGTAGGTCACAGGATTCAAATGCACGGCCCAGAAAATCCAGGAGTGCGGATTCGTCGCGGGAAAAAGCGCGCCGGACATGAGCCAGAGCGGAATCAGGAACACGTTCATGATAGCGTGAAATCCCTGGGTCGACTCCATCGGCCAGGCGACGAGAAAACCGAGACCGGTAAGGCCAAAACCCACGACGAAAAGCGTGCCAAGACAAACCAGGATCCGCTCGGGTGTGATGTGGATGCCGATGAACGGCGCGAGCAAGAGGAAGATAAGGCCCTGCAAAAGCGCGAGCGTAGTTCCGCCGAGAATCTTTCCGCAAACAATGCTGCCGGGGGAGATCGGCGCGACAAGGACGGACTGGAGAAATCCTTCCCGCCGGTCTTCGATGATCGAGATGGTCGAGAAAATGGCGGTGAAAAGCATGATCAGGATGAGTGTGCCCGGATAAAAATATTCGAGATAACGCATGCCGTTAGGCGCGGAGCCGACGCGAAAGGAAGGACCGATACCCGAGCCAATGACAAACCAAAAGACCAGCGGGGAGAGGAGCGCGCCGATGATGCGATTGCGCTGCCGGTAGAAACGGACGATCTCGCGCTGCCAGAGTGTTGCAGTGGGCAATAGAAAAAGGCCGGAGCGTTTGCCTCCGGCGCTGACGGCCGCCGCGCTCATCCCGGCCTAGCGGTCGAGCACGATGTGTCTGGCCGCCGGATAGAGAACCGGACAACAGCCGATCGTTTCGCAGAAGGCTTTGCTGAAATGGCTCAAGCTCGAATAGCCGACTTCCGTTGCAGCCTCGGTCACGTTATAGCGGCCGCTGCGAAGCAATTCGGCCGCTCGCTCCATCCGGGCGTTGCGTAGAAATTGCGGAATGGTCAGGCCAACTTCACGGGAAAAAATCCGGCTTAAATAAAACGGGCTGCAACCCACTTCCTGCCCGAGCATTTCGAGCGTCGGCGGATTGGCCAGGTCGCGCACGCAGCAATTCCTTCGTCCGCACCACGCGATCGCGCGCCACTCTCTTTTGGCGCATGCAAAAGAATTCCGGATCCTTCGGCTCAAAAAGAAAGTGCGACATCAGCTCGAGCGCCTTGCTTTGATACCAAAGAATGCGCGCCGCCTTCGGCACCGGGGGCTCGGCAAGGCTGGCCACAATCGCGCGCTGCTCGGCCGACATCAGCTGCGGCGGCGAGACGATGCTCTGCTCTTTTTTCGGGAAAATCACCTCGCGCATCGCCGGTTTGAGTTCGTTCTCCGAAGCCGCAAACTGGGTTTGCAGATATTTTCTCGAATATTCCAGGGTGACAAAACGATGATGGTCATTCGCCTGGCGCGTGGCGCGCAGCGGCTCGTCGCCGATCGCATAATAACCGGAACTGCTCGGGCCGTAATCGTGGGGCGCGCTGCCGCCGCGGCCGATTGCGCCGCGTCCGTCAAGGTTGAGGCAAAACTCAACGCTACCCGGGCGAAAACTCTCCGCCCAATCGAGCGGCCGGCTCGTTTTGAAATCGTGCCACTCGATGCTGATCCCCATCTCTTCGAAGCTGCCGTAGAGCTGGTGCCAGCCGTGGCGCACGTTTGTCCACGCGGCTTGCGCCGGAAATTCGCCTTTCATCGCCGTCATTTTCGGGTGCAGACCGGAGAATGCAAGACTGAACGATCTGTGCTCATCACCGGTGGGCGAGACCCTGTCGAGTCGGGGATGGCGGCTGGCTGCAGGCAATGTCTTCCCGCGGCTCGACAGAGCTCGCCTATCAAATTCTGGTCGATTCACTTGTCCTGAAAGAAATCTACGAAAGATCGGCGGACCTTGAAGAAAGTGCGCTTCACGTCGTCGCCAGCCTGACGAAACGCCTGTTTAATGCTGCCTTTCACGCCGTTCTGATCACCGTCGTCATCCGCGTTTTCCGGCTTGGCTTCGTCGGTTTGCGCATCGACAACTGCAGTCCGATCGCCGCCGCTAAAGAGTCCCTCGGTCCGCGTGATGCTGCCGTGGTTGGCGCCGATGTAAATTTTTCCCGCTGGCTCGCCGCCCTGTTTTTGCAACGCAACGATCCAGATTGGATTGCCCCGCTCATCGACCCGCAGCGTGTAATCCGCGGTCGCAAACGTGACGTGCGATTTATCCGCCGTCTGCTGCGCCAGAGTATAGGCGCCGCTCGAGTCGAGATTCAGCTTCGCGGTGTCGATCGTCGCACCCAATGAACCCTCGACCGCCGAGCGCAACGGCGTGCGTTCCGAAGTAATCTTGCCGTTGCTGACTTCTACCTCGCGCACGCCACCGCCTGCCTTTGGGTCATCGAATAAAATGCGCCACGTCTCGGGCTGCGGATCGCCATTGGACCCACTGACCAGGATGACGTGGTTAACGAAATCGCGATTCAATTGCGTGCCCACCGTGCGCAGGGCTTGGTAAGCGGTCGGGCGTTCCTGAGCAAAAACCGGCGTGGCGAGCAAGAGCAGCGCAAGGAGCCGTTTCGACATGCAAAAATAGTGCATGTCCCGCGTCAGATTGCCAGCCCCGATCGCGAGCGATGGTCGTGCCCGCTTCCAGCTTCGCTGCTTGGTAGGTTGAGACTGTCCCGACAACGGAAACTCGTTGCGAGCCGATCTGAATTGGTCAGCTTTGCTTTGAACAGGGTTTGGGAATCGCTTCGGCGCCGCGGCGCGATGAAGAAAACGAAGAAAAAAATCGAATTCTCCAGTCACACCGGCAATCTCGCGCTGATGAGGAATTGTGTGCGGCGCTTCCTCGAAGCGTTCCCGTTCTCGGAGCGCCAGCGCACGCTCATGGTGCTGGGGGTGGACGAGGCCTGCAGCAACATCATCCGGCACGCCTACCATTTGCGGGACGACCAGTTCATCTCGCTCTCGCTCGAGGGCAAGAATGATTGCGTCTGTCTTCGCCTGCGCGACTACGGGAAGCAGCCGCAGCCTGAATCGATGGAGCGTCGGCGGATCGACCTGATCCGGCCCGGCGGGTTGGGATTGCACCTGATTCGCAACGCCTTTGATCAAGTCGATTACGTTCTGCGCAGCCGCGGGACGGAATTGGTGCTGACGAAAAATCTAGAGTAGAAGGCAGACAGGATTTGAGCGGATTGCTGGAGGTTTGAAAAAGGCGCGCCTCGATTCTTCATCCGATAATCCTGCAAATCCTGTCTAATTTCTCCGATGCCTGCTGTCGTCCCGTCCATACCTGATCCGGCCTTCGAAATTTCGCTGCGTCCGCCGATGTTCAGCGAGTTCACCGGCCAGGTGAAGGTCTGTGAACGGATCGAGGTCCTGGTCGAAGCGGCGAAAAAGCGCGGCGACGTGCTCGAGCACATCCTGCTGAGCGGACCGCCCGGCCTCGGCAAAACGACGCTCGCCCACATCATCGCGAACGCGATGGGCGTGAACATCAAGAACACCAGCGGTCCGGTGATCGAAAAGGCGGGCGAGCTGGCCGGACTGCTCACGAGCTTGGAAAAGGGCGACGTCCTTTTCATCGACGAAATCCATCGCCTCCAGCCGACGATCGAAGAATATCTCTATCCCGCGATGGAGGACTACAAGCTCGACATCATCATCGACCAGGGACCGCAGGCGCGCAGTCTGCAGCTGCGCCTGCCGAAGTTCACGCTTATCGGCGCGACGACGCGCTCCGGCATGTTGAGCGCGCCGCTGCGCTCGCGTTTCGGGATGACGGCGCGGCTCGATTATTACAGCGCGGAAGAGATGCAGAAAATCATCCTGCGCAGCGCGGGTCTTCTTGAATGTGGAGATCGACGCGGCGGGCGCGGCGGAAATCGCGACGCGAACGCGCGGGACGCCGCGCACGGCGAATAATCTCCTCCGCTGGGTGCGCGATTATGTGCAGGTGAAAGCGGACGGCCGCATCACCGCCGAGCTGGCGGACCGCGCCCTAACGATGCTCGAAATCGATCGCGACGGGTTCGATCAATGGGACAAGCGCATCATCGAAACGCTGATTTACAAATTCAACGGCGGCCCGGTTGGATTGAGCTCGCTCGCGGTCGCGGTCGGCGAAGAAGCCGGCACGCTTGAAGAAGTGAATGAGCCGTATCTGATCATGGAAGGCTACATCAAGCGGACCGCGCAAGGCCGGGTCGCTTTGCCTAACGCCTACCGAAAACTGGGATTGAAGCCGCCGGTCGGCCCGCAGAGCGAGTTGTTCGGTTCGTAGATGCGCGAGCAGCGAGAATGCCGCTGCCGAGCGACTCGCGACGGATCGCGTGCTGCCTGCACGAGTTCGCGGCGAGTCGCCATCGCACGCGAGCGCTGCGCTCCGGATTGCGCACGCATGACGCGATCTTTTTCCCAACGTCGCGAAGGTCCTCACGGTCGCCGAACTGACCCGCTCGATCCGCGGCCTGCTCGAGACGCGTTTCGGCGCGGTCTGGGTGCAGGGAGAAATTTCCAATTACAAAAAACACCCGTCCGGTCATCAGTATTTCACCCTCAAGGATCAGCGCGCCGCGATCGCTTGCGTGATTTTTCGCGACACGCTGCCGCCCTTTCCGAATGCATTGGCCGACGGCATGCAGGTGCAGGTTTACGGCAACGTCACCGTCTTCGAAGCGCGCGGCCAGTATCAACTCAACGTGCAGATCCTGCAGTCGCGCGGCCTCGGCTTGTTGCAGGCGAAGTTCGAGGCGCTGAAGCGGAAACTCGAAGCGGAAGGACTGTTCGATCAGGCGCGGAAACGCGCGCTCCCGAAATTTCCGCGTCGCATCGGCATCATTACTTCACCGAGCGGCGCGGCCATCCGGGACATCCTCAACGTTCTGCACCGGCGCGCTCCGGGCGTCGAGGTGCTGATCAATCCGGTGCGCGTGCAGGGGATCGGCGCGGCGCTCGAGATCGCGACCGCGATCCGCGAGCTGAGCGCGCCTAACGATTCTTGGAAAGCGCTCGACGTTCTCGTCGTGGCGCGCGGCGGAGGCAGCATCGAAGATCTTTGGGAGTTCAACGAAGAGATCGTGGCCCGGGCGATTTTCCATTCCGCGATCCCGGTGGTCTCAGCGGTCGGCCACGAAGTCGATTTCACGATCGCGGATTTCGTCGCCGACCTGCGCGCGCCGACGCCGAGCGCGGCGGCCGAGTTGGTCGTGCCCGATGTGCGCGATCTCGAGCGCCGCGTCGCGCGAGCTGGAAAATTGTCTGGGCAAATGCTGGCGTGATTTTCTCGCAGCGCGCTCGCGCACGGCTCAGCGCCGTTTCGGAAAAGGCCTTGTTCCGCGAGCTGAGCGGGCGCCTGCGCGACGCCCAACAGCAACTTGATCTCGCCAGGGAATCGCTCCTGCGCGCGATGGAGCGCCGCCGCACCCTCGATCGAACCCGCCTAACGAATGCCCTGCTGGCGTTGAAGGCGCACAATCCCGCCCGGGAATTGGCGGCGCGCAGGCAACAGCTGCAGGAAATTCGGCGGCGCTGCGCCGAGTGCTCGAGACAGCGCCTCGCGGACGCGCGGGAGCGCTGGGAGCGCGATGGCAGGAATGCTGCGCATCCTCGGCCCGCAAGCAACCCTCGAGCGCGGCTACAGCATCACGCTCGACTGCGAAGGGCAAAGTGATTCGCAGGGTCGCAGAAGCCAAAACGCGGACGCGGATCAAGACCCGCGTCCGCGATGGTGAATTCGAATCGACTGTTGGCTAGGCAGCCCGCTTATTCCGGGTTGAGCACCGGTGTGACGCCGGTGTCCAGCCAATCGGTGCCGGTTTCGAAAAGTCCCTGGGTCGCGTTACCGGAACGCTTCAGCTTCTTGTCACTCGCGACCTTCATAATCTGGCCGCTGGCGTCGCAGAAAATCACAATGGCTTTGTTCGCCGCCCAAATACCGCCTTTGTTCGCTTTGTTTGCGTCGTAAACAGGGACGGTCGTGCTGAAGCCGTCAGCCAGCAGAGGAAAAGCGGGGTTGGTCGTATCCGTGAGTCCAGACACGTAGGCATAAGTATTTTCACCCGCTTTTAGCGTGTCCGTCCGAGTGGAGGAACCCGCGGGATCAATTGTATTGTCCGGGTTCCCTGGGGACCATTTCGAGCCGAGCCGTGGCAGAAGATATCTTCGCTCTTCAAGTAACTGGGGAAAAGCCACCAAAAGGCGTCGTTGGAAACGGCGCCCGCCGTCAAATCGGTGCCGGCGTTGTAATCTGCGGCGGGCGCTTTCGAAGGGAAGGCTCCGTTGTTGTCGCTCGCAAACAATTTCAGCGCGAGGCCGATTTGTTTGGCGTTGGAGAGGTCTTTGGTCTGGTTCGCGCGTTCGGTCACGCCGTTAAAAACCGGCAGCGCAATGCTGGCCAGAATGGCGATGATCGTGATCACGACGAGGAGTTCGATGAGGGTGAAGGCTGAGTGGGGGTTTTTCATGGGGTATTGGGGGTTGGGGGTTTGTTGAGCGTTCTGGGGTTATTGGCGCCGAGATTGCGCAATCGCCGGAATATGGTCAACAAGAAAAATAAAGATTTTTCTGACCCGACAGCCAAGGGTGCAAACGCAGTATTAGCCGCCAAAAAAAGAGCCGGTTACGGCTCTTCGGCGGAATCGGCAGGCGCTTCGCGCTTGAAGGCGATGACCGCGAGCGGAGGCAGATTGACCACGATCGAATGCGTCCGCCCCTGCCACTCGACCGCCGTCAGCCTGCAACCCGCCGAGGTTGCCCACGTTGCTGCCGCCGTAGGTTTCGCCGTCGGTGTTGATGATCTCGCGATAAAATCCGTCGTTAGGCACGCCCAGCCGATAGTTGTAGCGCACCACCGGCGTCGCATTGACCGCAAAAACGAGCAACTCCCCTTCCCGCGAGCGGCGAAGGAACGCGACGACGCAGTTGTCCGCGTCGTGAAAATCGATCCACTCGAATCCCTCGTAGGTATCGTCCATGTCCCAGAGCGCGGGCTCGTTGCGGTAAACGTAATTCAGATGTTGCACCAATCGGCGCAGGCCGTCGTGCCGCGGCAGCTTCGTCAGTTCCCAATCGAGTCCGCGGTCGTGATTCCATTCGCGCACCTGCCCAAACTCGCCGCCCATGAAGAGCAGTTTTTTG
Source organism: uncultured Verrucomicrobiae bacterium (assembly GCA_963821915.1). GTDB lineage: Bacteria > Verrucomicrobiota > Verrucomicrobiia > Chthoniobacterales > UBA10450 > Palsa-1392. The sequence continues at coordinate 101,953 of CAWGFS010000007.1, read as the reverse complement.
CCCGGGTGCCCGAACATCCAGGCGTAAAACATCCGCAGGTTGGCGAACTTCTGCCATTCGTCGCCCGGCATCTTGTTGATCAGCGAACCTTTGCCATGGACCACTTCGTCGTGACTGAGGACGAGAATGAAATGCTCCTGGAAAGCGTACATGATCGAGAAGGTGACGTTGCCCTGATGAAAGCGCCGATAGATCGGGTCGAGCGACATGTAATGCAGGAAGTCGTGCATCCAGCCCATGTTCCATTTGAAGCCGAAGCCGAGGCCGCCAAGATAGGTCGGTCGCGACACGCCGGGCCAGGCGGTTGATTCCTCGGCGATCGTCATCACGCCGGGGAAGCTCTCGTAGCAGAGTTCGTTAGTCTGCTTCAGGAAAAAGATCGCCTCGAGATTCTCGCGGCCGCCGAAAGCGTTCGGGATCCACTGTCCCGGTTGGCGCGAGTAATCGAGATAAAGCATCGACGCGACCGCATCCACGCGCAGACCGTCGATGTGATATTTGTCGAGCCAGAAGAGTGCGTTGGCGGTCAGGAAATTGCGCACTTCGTTGCGGCCGAAGTTGAAAATGAGCGTGCCCCAATCCTGGTGCTCGCCCTGGCGCGGATCGGCGTGTTCGTAGAGATCGGTGCCGTCAAATTCCGCCAGCGCCGTGCGCGTCCTTCGGAAAATGCGCCGGCACCCAATCCATGATCACGCCGATGCCGGCGCGATGACACGCATCGATGAAATGGCGCAGCTCATCCGGAGTTCCGAAGCGGCTGGTCGGCGCGTAATAGTTCGTCACCTGATAACCCCACGAGCCTTCGAAGGGATGCTCGGCGATCGGCAGCAGCTCGATGTGCGTGAAACCCATCTCGAGCACGTAGGGCAGCAGCGTCTCGGCAAACTCGAGATAGCTGATGAAGCGATTCCCCTCCTCCGCCACGCGCCGCCAGGAGCCGAGATGCACCTCGTAAATGCTGATCGCGCTCCGATGCCATTGCTTCTGCGGGCGCTCCTCCATCCACTGCTGCGTCGCTCCATTGGTAGCGCTCGAGGTCGTAAACCATCGACGAAGTCTGCGCACCGTGCTGACTGAAAAACCCAAACGGATCGCTCTTGAGCAAGAGCGCGCCGGTCATCGTCCTGATCTCAAATTTGTAGTGCGCGCCTTCCTTCACGCCCGGGATGAAAATTTCCCAGACGCCGCTTCCGACCAGTTTCCGCATCGGATGGACGCGGCCATCCCAGAAATTGAAATCGCCGACCACGCTGACGCGGCCGGCGTTCGGCGCCCAGACCGCGAAATAAACGCCGCGTTCGCCGCCGATCTCGCGCAGATGCGCGCCAAATTTGTCGTAGAGCCGCTTGTGATTTCCCTCGGCGAAAAGGTGCAGATCGACCTCGCCCATGATCGGCCCATAGCTGTAGGGATCGCGCAGCAGTTGCTCGGAGCCGTCGAAAGCGATGACTTTCACGAGATAGGAAAAATCGCGCGATTCGTTGGGCACGGTCGCCTGGTAAAGCCCCTCGATGTGCAGCCGCTCGGCCGGAAAGACCTGGGTCGGATCGTTCGCCGCCACGATCTGAATCTCCTTCGCCTCCGGTCGAAAAACGCGAATGACCAGATCGTCGCCGGCGCGATGCGGGCCGAGGATGCGAAATGGATCGGCGTGGGCACCGTGGAGAAGGGCGGCGATCTCGTTCGGGTCGATCGGGTGAATGGCAAATGAACTCATGAGGCGCGCAACAGACTATCGGCGGAGGTGGGCATTGCAATTGACCGCCTCGAGAACAGATCAGTCGCTCGCTCGCGCTAAGGTCGCAAGAGACCTTTTTCGTTTTCATTACCCGCTACCTCACCGATATTTCCGGCGATGGACGAGACCCTTAAGGACCCGGCCGAGGCATTGCTGCGCACCTACAGCGCGAGCGGTGGGATCAATTACCTCGACGCTGCGGCGACGCTGCCGTCGCGCCCGGCGATCGATGAGGCCTGTGTCGAATTGCTCAGCCTGCTCTTTCCCGGTTTTCATGGCGAACCGGTCGTGCATCCCGGCGATCTGCCCGATCTCACCCGCAGTCGCATTCGCGCTCTGCACGCGCGTTTGCATCCCGAAATGTGCAAGAGCCTCGCCCGGCGCGAAGGAAACGATGCCAGTCGAACCCGAGGCCGATCGCATCCTGAGCGACTTCTTTTCCAAGCTCGCCGAAGTGCGCGAGATGCTCTGGACCGATCTCGACGCCGCCTACGAAGGCGATCCGGCCGCGACCAGCTTCGAGGAAATCATCCTCGCCTATCCCTCACTCGAAGCGATCGCGATTCAGCGCATGGCACACATTCTCTATCTGGCCGACCTGCCGCTCATCCCGCGCATGATGACGGAATGGGCGCACGGCCGGACCGGCATCGACATTCATCCCGGGGCGCAAATCGGGAGCCATTTTTTCATCGATCACGGCACGGGCGTGGTGATCGGCGAGACGACGAAAATCGGCTCACACGTGAAGTTGTATCAGGGTGTTTCCTTTATCGCCCGCTCGCTCTCCGCAGGGCGGGCTCTGCGCGGCCAAAAGCGTCATCCGACGGTCGAGGATCATGTCGCGATCTACGCCGGCACGACCGTCATGGGCGGCGACACGGTGGTCGGCGCCGGCTCCACCATCGGCGCGAACGTTTTCCTCACCCACAGCGTGCCGCCGCATTCGCTCGTCTCCTATCAGGAAAAAGAAATCGCCATCGTGCCGAAGCGGCCGGCCAAGGCTCGCGGCAGCGCGGTCGATTCTTTTCCGAAATGATTTACCTCGATTACAACGCGACCACGCCGCTCTGCGCACGCGGCCTGGCGCGCGATGCAGCCCTATTTCGAGCGGCATTTTGGCAATCCATCGAGCGTCCATCGCGCCGGACGCGAAACGCGGGCGGCGATCGACGACGCGCGCGACCGGCTGGCGGCGTTGCTGCGGCGTGAAACCGCACGAAATCATCTTCACGAGCGGCGGCACGGAAGCGAATAACCTTGCGCTCCTTGGCCTCGCCCGGCGTCTCGCGCCTAACGGGAAAGCATCTGATCAGCAACCGCGCCGAGCATCACGCGGTGCTGCACACGCTCGAGCATCTGGAAAAGCGGGAAGGTTTTGAAGTCACCTGGCTCGATGTTTCCCCCGATGGATTGATCGATCCGGACGAGCTCGAACGCGCGATCCGACCCGACACCACCTGGTTTCGATCATGACCGCGAATAACGAAACCGGCGTGATTCAGCCGATGGCGGAAATCTCGGCGCGCTGCCGGGAGCACGGCGTCCTCCTGCACAGCGACATGGTGCAGTCGTTCGGCAAAGTTGCCGACGCAGCCTGCTGAGCCGAGATCGACGCCGCCAGCTTTGGCGCGCACAAATTTTATGGACCGAAAGGCGCCGGCTTTCTTTATCTCCGCGCGGGTTTGCCGATCGATCGCATCCAATTCGGCGGATCGCATGAAGGCGAACGCCGGCCGGGAACCGAGAATGTTCCGGCGATCGTCGGGATGGCCGCGGCCGCGGAGGAAGTCTTGCGGGATTTGCCTAACGAACAGGAACGCGAGGCCAACCTGCGCGATGAATTGTGGCGCAGGCATCGAGCGCGTTTTCCCCGCAGGCGCAACAGAACGCCGCCGGCAGCGCCGCGCCTTGCCAACACGCTCAACGTCAGTTTCCCCGGCTTTGCCTCGGAAACGCTTCTCATGGCGCTCGATCTCGAGGGGGTCTGCGCCTCGAGCGGCTCGGCTTGCATGGTCGGCTCCGTGGTCGCCTCGCATGTCCTGCTCGCGATGGGCCTGATCGCCGGAGTCGCGCCGCTTCGGCCATTCGCTTCTCGTTAGGCAAAGAAACGACCGCGGCCGAAATCGAGCAAACGATCGAGGCGATCGAACGCATCTTGCGACGTCGAAATTCACCGGCCGCGCGGACAAGGCGCAAAATGCTCTCGTTTAGTCAGCTCGAGTTTTCACTCGCACCTTCCGTTGCTGAAAAGCCGCCCGGCCGCGATCCGGCGCTCGAAGCCTTGGCCCGCGACCTCCTCCTCCAGCAGGGCGCAACCACTCTGGCCGCGCAGGTTCGTGTTGAATGGTCGCCTCGTCTTCGCACCGCCGCCGGCCGCGCGGAATACGGTGCTCGCACGGATTCTGCTCAACCGCCGTCTCGGCGCTCACGGCGAGGCTGAGATTGACCGGACTCTCCGCCATGAGTTGGCGCACCTGCTCGCGCAATTTCGCGCCGGTCGCCGTCGCATCGCGCCGCATGGGATGGAATGGCGGCGGGCCTGCGTCGATCTGGGGATTGGCGGCGAAGCGCGCTGTCACAATCTGCCGTTCCCGCTTCGGCGCCAGCGGCGCCGTTACCTCTACGCCTGCCCCCATTGCCAGCGCGACTTTCCACGCACCCGCCCGCTGCGACGTACCTCCGCCTGCCTCGCCTGTTGCCGGGCCTTCAATCGCGGTCGCTACGACCGCCGCTTCAAGCTCCGGCTCGTCAAGCGTTAGGCGCGGCGTCGCCTTTCGATGATCCTCTGGCAAAAACAAGTGACGCCTCAATGGCTCGCCGCTAATGAGCCGTCGCTCGAAGAAATCGCCGCCAGCGACCTGGCAGTGATCTCACGTCCCGGAAGGGTGCGCTCTCTGGTGCAGGTGATCTGCCGCCGCCGCGCCGGGGCACAGAAACTGGTGCGTGAGTTTGGTGGAGTCGCGCGAGTTCTGCCGCGCAATTGGTTGGAATTCGCGCAGAAACGAGAAGCTCACGCGCCGATCCGGATCGGACGTCGCCTCGAAATCGTAAGTGAACCGGCGCGTTCTTCGAAGGTTAGAAACATGCCTCTGCTCGTCATTCCCGCGGCGGGCGCGTTTGGGACGGGCGAACACGCGACGACCGCGATGTCCCTTCGCTTGCTGGAAGAGATTACGAGGAATCGTCCGCCCGGCTGGCGATTGCTCGACGCCGGAACTGGCACCGGCATTCTCGCGCTCGCCGCGCGGCGTCTCGGCGCCAGAGAAGTTCTGGGACTCGACAACGATCCCCGCGCGGTCGCGCACGCGCGCCAGAACGCGCGGCTCAATCACATTTCGCGGGCCCGCTTCATCGCCGCGGATCTGCTGCGGTGGAAGCCATCCGCGCGCTACGAAGTCGTCACGGCCAATCTCTTCAGCGAACTGCTGATCGCTGCGTTGCCGACTTTCCGTCGCGCCCTCCGCGCCAAAGGTTACCTCATCGCTTCCGGCATTCTGCGCGAGCAGGCCGAAGCGGTCGCGCGCGCGCTCCGCCGAAATGCGTTTCAGGTCGAGAAACAACGCCGACGCGGGAAATGGATCGCGCTTCTCGCCGCGCGCGGAAAACCTAGTTGAACGCTCGTTAGCGGCAGCTACCTTCCGCCTGTCCGAGCGACTTCGATTGCCTGCCACCCGCGGCTTAATCCGTTCAGCCGCTCAGGATTCTTATGCAGGCCGAAGAACTTTCCTACGTCATCGTCACTCCCTACTCGATGCGCAAATCGCGCACCGGCGGCATCGTTTCCCGACTCATCTCCCGCACCGGGCTCGATCTGGTCGGCGGGCGCATGTTCGCGCCGAGCGAGGAACTCGTCAGGCGCTATACCGAGGCGATCGTGTCCGCCAAGGATCCGCGGCATCGCGCCACCCAGGAATTGATTCGCGATTATGTCCGGAAGAATTTTACCGGCGAACGCGACGGCCAGCGACCGCGCGTGCTGCTCCTCGTTTTTCGCGGGCCGGACGCGGTCGAGAAGATCCGTCACGTCGTCGGTCACATCGTGCATGAGCGGACCAGCGGCGAGACGATTCGCGACACCTACGGCGATTACATCACGGATGAAGCGGGCAAGGTGACCTACTTCGAGCCGGGCGTGCTCGCCTCGCTCGATGCGGAAGCGGTCGAAGAGAATCTGAAGCTCTGGGCCGAATTTTCCGACAGCGATGGCGGCATTCTCGATGATGTCATTACCTATCCGGCCGAGGCGAAGGTCGAAAAATCGCTCGTCCTGATCAAGCCGGACAATTTCAAGTTTCCCAACGTCCGGCCGGGCGGAGTGATCGAGGTCTTCTCGCGCACCGGGCTCTACATCATCGGCTTCAAGGTGCACCGGATGAGCGTGGCCCAGGCGGAGGAATTTTACGGTCCGGTGCTCGACCGTCCTCGAAGACAAGCTCGGCGGCGAGCAAGGGCCGCGAGGCGTGGGAGGACATCGTGGAATTCATGTCCGGCGGACGGCCCAGCGCGACGAGCGACGAGCAACGCCTCGCGCCGGGCACCGAGAAGTGCATCGCGATCGTTTACCAGGGCGAAGACGCGGTCCGCAAAATCCGCGACGTGCTCGGGCCGACCGATCCGAGCAAGGCGCCTCCCGGTTCGATCCGGAGGGAATTCGGCCAGACAATCATGGTCAACGCCGCCCACGCCTCCGATTCGGCCGAGAACGCGAAGCGCGAGATGGGAATCGTGCAGGTGAGCGAGAACAACCTGAAACCTTTGATTGAAAACTTCTACGCGCGCCCATAGCTTGCGCTCCCCTTTTTCGAAACTTTAAGATGAATACTTTGGCCATGGAAATCTCCACGCGCGCTTCTCAACTCACCCCCTCGCTCACCCTCTCGATCGACAGCAAAGCGAAGGCGATGAAAAGCGAAGGCATCGACATCTGCGGCTTCGGCGCCGGCGAACCCGACTTCGACACGCCGGAGCACATCAAGGCGGCCGCGATCGCCGCGCTCGAGGGCGGCTTCACGAAATACACGCCCAGCTCCGGTCTGCCGGAATTGCGCCAGGCGATCGCGGAGAAATTCGCGGCCGACAACGGCCTCGAATATCGCCCGAGCCAGATCATCGTGAGCAACGGCGCCAAGCATTCCTGTTACAATGCCATCCTCGCGACCTGCGAGCCGGGCGACGAAGTGATCATCCCCTCGCCCTACTGGGTCAGCTATCCCGACATGGTGCGACTCGCCGGCGCCGAGCCGGTGATCGTCCAGACGAACGAGCGCAATGGCTGGAAGATGACCGCCGAAGAATTCGAAAACGCGATGACGCCGCGGACCAAGATGGTGATCATGAACAGCCCGGGCAATCCGACCGGCTCCGTCTACACCCGCGAGGAACTGGAAGCGATCGTCGAGGTCGCGGCCGAGGAAGACATCTACATTCTGTCCGACGAAATCTACGAGAAGCTGGTTTACGACGACGCGAAGCACGTCAGCATCGCGTCGCTCTCGAAGCAGGCCTACGATCTCACGATCACGGTCAACGGCTTCAGCAAATCCTACGCGATGACCGGCTGGCGGCTCGGCTACATGGGCGCGCCGGAAGCGATCGCCAAGGCGGTCGATTCGATCCAGAGCCACAGCACCTCGAACCCGTGCTCCTTCGCGCAAAAGGGCGCCGTCGCCGCGCTCAAGGGCGACCAGCAACCGCTCTCCGACATGCACGACGAATTCGACATGCGGCGCAACTACATGTATGACCGCATCTCGAAGATCGCGAACATCACCGCGGTCAAGCCGCAAGGTGCGTTCTACGTTCTGGTCAACATCAGCCAGCTCGGTTTGAACTCGCAAAATTTCGCCGATCGTCTGCTCAGCAAAGCCAACGTCGCGGTCATTCCGGGCGTCGCCTTCGGCGACGATCGCACCATTCGCTTGAGCTACGCGACCAGCATCGACGTCATCAAGAAGGGTCTCGATCGGTTCCAGGATTTCTGCCGCACGCTGTAGGGAGATTCTAGACTTGTCATCCCGAGCTCAGCGAGGGACCTCACAAACGGCTCGCGGCATTGAGAACCAATGACGCCCGGGGTCGCCTGTGAGGTCCTTCACCGCCTTCGCGGTTCAGGATGACAAGCGTGGCATCCGCGTCTTTCGCCCTCATTCTTCACGCTCATTTGCCCTTCGTCAGGCATCCGGAGCACGAGAATTTTCTCGAGGAGGACTGGCTCTTCGAGGCGATCACCGAGACCTACCTTCCACTGCTCCGCCTGATGCGACGCCTGGTCGACGAGGACGTCGGATTCAAGCTGACGATGTCGCTCACCCCGACCCTCTGCGCGATGCTCCGCGACGAGTTGCTCCAGGAGCGTTACCTCCGGCACCTTGAGCGACTGATCGGGCTGGCTGAGCAGGAGACCAAACGCAACCGGCACGACACACAGCTCGCCGAATTGTCTCGCTTTTACGCTCGGCTTTTCGCCGCAGCCCGCGAATTCTTCGGCGAAACGTTGCGGCGTGACATCGTGAGGGCGTTCCGCGAACTGCAAGACGCCGGCTGCCTCGAAATCATCGCAAGCGCTGCCACCCACGCCTTCCTTCCGCTGCTTCAGGATTTTCCCGAGGCGCAACGCGCGCAGATTTGCATCGGTTGCGACAGTTATCGCGAAATGTTTGGCCGCGAGCCGGGTGGGTTCTGGCTGCCGGAATGCGGTTACAGCAACGGTCTCGATGTTCTTCTACAGGAGGCCAACCTGCGCTGGTTCGTTCTCGACACTCACGGCCTGATGTTTGCCCAGCCGCGACCGCAGTCACGCGATCTATTCGCCGTGCTACACGCCGGCGGGTCCGGCCGCCTTCGCCCGCGATCGTCAATCGAATCAGGAGGTCTGGAGTGCGGAAAGCGGTTATCCGGGCGACCCGGTTTACCGCGATTTTTACCGCGATGTGGGCTTCGATCGATCGGAGGAAGAGCTGCGGCCGTTTCTCCATCCGCCTGGAGTGCGAAAATTTACCGGCCTCAAGTATCACCGCGTGACCGGACGAACGGACGAAAAGAAACTCTACAATCCGGCGAAGGCCCAGGCGGTGGCCGACGAACACGCCGACGATTTTTTCGCAAAGCGCCAGGCCTGTTTGCGCGAGCTGCGTGAAATGAACTTCGACCCGGTGATCGTCAGTCCATTCGATGCCGAGCTTTTTGGTCACTGGTGGTTTGAAGGACCGCGTTTTCTCGAAAGCTTCCTCCGTCGCGCAGCCCGCGAGCGGGAGGATTTTCAGCTCGCCACGCCGACCGAATTTCTGGCCAAGCATCCGTCGCAACAGGTCGTTAAGCCAAATCCTTCCAGTTGGGGCGAGCATGGCTTCAACAGTGTTTGGTTGGAGGAAAACAACGCCTGGATTTATCCGCACCTGCACGCCGCCACCCGCCGCATGACAGAAATGGCGCGCCGCCAGTGTGACACCACTGAGCCCGTGATCGAGCGCCGCTTCGACAAGCCGCCCGCGAGCTTCTCCTCGCCCAATCGAGTGACTGGGCCTTCCTTATCAAAACCAAAAGCGCGCCGGAGTACGCGACGCAAAGAACCAAAGACCATCTCCGCTGCTTTAACCGCCTCTACGATCAGCTCGACACCGGTCAGTTCGATTTCGATTTTCTTGGCGAATGCGAAGCGCGCGCTAACATTTTCCCGACATTGAACTGGCGATATTACTTGTAGCTGACTACCGCATGCGAATCGCCATCCTGTTCAGCTTGATCCTCGCGCTCGTTTCCAGCTCGGCACAGGACTCTCCGACTCCCTCGCCGTCGGTCACACACCGCTTCGAACTGTTTCATTGCGCTTTGCCCTGCCGCCATTGGAGGGAACGATCAGCCTCGGGATTTACAACCATGACGGCAAACTGGTGCGCACGCTTCATCGAGAAGACGCGATCTCCGAATTCACCGCAGGCCACGATGCACTAGAAACAGTCTGGGATGGAACCGATGACGAAGGCAATCCATTGCCTAACGGGAAATACAGCGGCCGCGGATATGTTGTGGGCGACCTGAAAGTCGAAGGCGTCGATTACTTCTTCAACGACTGGGTGACCGATGAAAGCTCGCCGCATATCCTGCGCGTTGAGAATTTCGCTTGGGACTCGGGAGAACAGTTGATTTTGCTGGTTACTCTCGCGGGCAATAAGAACGAAATTATCCGATGCAATTCATCGACTGGCGGAACCGTCAATGATCCTCGCCTTCAGTCGAAGGCTGTCGATTTTCACGAATTTGTTTCGCCGGAACGATTGGGCGTGCGAGTCGAAAACGACCACCTATCTCTCCTCACGTCGCAAGACTGGCAAGGGGTCGCCTGGCCGAATCTTGTCAAACCGAAGGAAGCGGCACTGGGGAAGGATGGAAGCGTCTGGGTCATCGATCAGGTCGGTCGGGATTTCAGCGAAACCGAGTTACAAGAGTTTTCTGCGAAAGGCGAATTCCTGCGGAATATGACATTTGCTCCGGGCGAGCCACAACCGAGGATCGTTCGCGCTGCGACGATGAGTGATCAAATTTATCTTCTCGAACAAAATGCCGCGCTTCAGCGTTTGCGCGGACTAACCCTCGTTGCGACCAAGAAGGACGAGGCGCAGCGACCCGTTTCCGATTGGAAGGTCGACTTCGAAAAGAAAATCATTGCGCACCAGAATTTTGCCCTCGAAAACGGGAAGCCAGTCGCCGCTGGCGCCGCCTCGCCATCATCGCCGCAGAAAATTGGGCAGCTGCTGCGGCCCGATCCTTTGCAGAACGACAAGCCGGGCAAAGTGGAGCTTGCCGTCGGCGCTCGACGCGGACGGGAGCTTTCTAAAAACGGCCGATGGTCTTCCACTGCGCACGATCAGCGATACACCGAATCTGACGCGCACCTTGCTGGCGCGGCCGAATAAAAACACGCTCGATGTCTTTCAAGACGACGGTGCGGTCGTCGAGCAGTACCGCGTTTCGAATCTCGAGCAAATGATTGCTTTCGACTGCGGCGATTTTGAGTTGAAATAGCGGTCTCGTGTCTCTCAACTCTGATCGATAAATTCCCGACTTCCTGATGCGCGACCTCGTCTACTTCGATCTTGAAACCCAACGCACCGCCAACGACGCCGGCGGCTGGGATCGCAAGGGCAACATGCAGATGTCGATCGGCGTGACCTACAGCACGCGCACCGGCCGCTACGAAATTTTTCACGAATCGCGCGTCCACGATCTGATCGAGCGCCTGCGCCGGGCCGATCTCGTGGTTGGATTTAATGTCCTCAATTTCGACTACCACGTTTTGATGGGCTACACCGTGCTCGATCTCGCCCACGAATTGCCGACCGCCGACCTGATGCTCGACATGGAAGCGAAGCTCGGGCATCGGCTCGGTCTTGACGCCATCGCCCACGCGACGTTAGGCGTGCGCAAAACCGCAGCGAGCCTCGACGCGATCCGTTGGTGGCGCGAGGGGCGCATTCTCGAGATCGCGGAATACTGCTGCTTCGACGTGAAGGTGACGCGGCTCCTGCACGAGCACGGCTGCCGGCACAAGGAGCTTTTCTTTCATGACCGCTTTGCCAGGCGTCAGCGAGTCGAGATCGACTGGACGCACCTCGACGCCGCCTAACAGACCTCCACCTCGATCGGCAGACAGTGATTGATCTCGTAGGTGCCGCGGTCCGGATCGCGCTCCATCGGCTGCGTGCGACCGCGCGAATCGGTGGCTCGCGCCATCAGTGTGCAGCGGCCCGGCGCGCTCGGCGTTTTCCAGTCGCACTCCCAAAGCCGCCAGCTGTTCTTAGCCTTTTCCTTGCCTAACGACGCCTTGCGCCAGGAAACACCTCCATCGGTGCTCAGCTCCACTTGGACAATCTCCGCGTTCGCCGTCCAGGCTGCGCCCGTCACCCGATAGGTCGTCCCGGCGGCGATCGATTCGTTGATCCCGGGCCGGGCGATCGCCGCCTTCACCTGCATCTCCGTGATCGGCACGAGGGCCGCGCCGGTGTGCGTCCTTCTTCCAGAAAGCGTAGTCGACCGTCTGGTAATAGCCGTTGAACGGGCGGTCCGTGACCACGATGCGCTGCAGCCACTTTACCGCCGCCATTCCGTACCAGCCCGGCACAATCGCGCGCAGCGGAAATCCGTGCGCCGGCGTGAGCGGCTGACCGTTCATCTCGAAAGCAAGCAGCACATCATCCATCGCTTTGCCTAACGGAACGCTGCGCGCATAATGGATTTTGCCCGCCGGTCGCGGTGGCTCGGCGATCGCGCCGCTATCGCGCCTTCGAGGATGACTTCGATTGCGCCGCTCTTCACCCCGGCCTGCCGCAACAGTTCGCCTAACGACACCCCGGTCCACTCCGCGTTGCCGACCGCCCCCAGTTCCCATTGTGTTCCCTTCACTTTCGGGACGAGGAAGACGCGGCTGTTGCCGGCACACTCGAGCGTCGCAGGAATCGTTTTCGCCGGCAGCTCCTGCAATTCGTCATAGCGTCCAGCTTCGCGACTGTTCCACCGCGCCTTCGATCTTCAGTCGCCAGGTTTTGAGATCGACTTCCGGCACCGGAAAGTGCGACCGAATGTAAAATTGTTCGTTAGGCGTGATGAAGCCGTCGAGCAGGCCGAACGGCATCTCGAGGTTGGCCGGCTCCTTTTCGCGAATGATCATATGGGCAAGAAAAACATGTCATCCCGGGCGAGACGAACGACTTCGCACCGACGACAAAAGATAGCTAGAGAGGTTCTTCACTGCCGTCAGAATAACAAATGCTTTCTGCCGCGCTTCTCTTCGCAAAGCGCTGATCCTACGCCGCACAGCTCATCAGCACCCAGTGCAGGTATTCCGGCAGCCCTTGCTCGATTCGAAACGAAATGATTTCCGGCACCTCGTAGGGGTGAAGCTGGCGCAAGGTCGTCTCCAGCGCGTCGTAGCGGTCGGCACTCGTCTTAAACAGAACGAGTGTCTCATTCGCACTCTCGACTTTCTCCTCCCACCAATAGATCGACTCGACCGGCGGCAGTAGGTTGGCGCAGGCGGCGCAGCGTCCCTCCACCAGTTGCCGTGCGATACGCCGGGCCGTGGCAACATCCGGAAAAGTGCTGAGGACGAGAAGGACTTCGTCGGCCATCGCTTCGTTAGGCAAGAGCGCCAACTGCGGCGTGGCGGCAAATCCAGCCTCCGGCGATGACGACATCGCCCTCGTAGCAGACCGCTGCCTGACCCGGCGTGACCGCCTTTTGCGGCTCATCCAACCTGACGAGTGCGCGATCGCCATCGAGCGGGATGAGCGTCGCGGTCGTTCCGGGATGGCTGTAACGGATCTTCACCGTCACTGCCATCGGTTCATCTGTCGGCCCGCGGCTGCTCCAGTTAATCCGGTCGATTTCAAATTCCTCCGACGAGCAAATCCTCGGCGTCGCCGACAATGACGCGGTTGGTCGCCGGGTCGATGTCGACGACGTAACGCGGTCGCGGCGAACCGCCGGGCAGACCTTTGCGCTGGCCGATGGTGAACATCTCGATGCCGTCATGCTCGGCGATGAAGTTGCCGGAGAGATCGTAGATGCCGCCAGGATGAAATTCCGCCTCGCCGAGATGCGAGCGAAGGAATGCCTTGTAATCGTTCCCCGGCACGAAGCAAATCTCCTGGCTGTCGACCTTGTCGGCGACCTTCAGGCCTAACGAGCGCGCGATCTCGCGGATTTCCGGCTTGGCCATCCGCCCGAGCGGAGTGAGCGCGTGGCGCAGCTGCGGCTGGCGCAGGCTGAAAAGAAAATACGACTGGTCCTTGCGCGGGTCGACGCCCTTGCGCAGGACGGCGCGATCCGCGTGGTGCTCGATGATCGCGTAGTGACCGGTGGCGATGTAATCGCAATCGAGCGCCCGCGCCTTTTCCCAGAGGCTGCCGAACTTGAGCTTCTCGTTGCACATCACGCAGGGATTCGGCGTGCGGCCGGCCTGGTATTCGCTCGAAAAATAATCGATCACCACGCGCTCGAACTGATCCGCTTCGTCGACCACGTAATGCGGAATGCCTAACGAATGCGCCACGCTCGCGCGCATCCGCGATGGCCTGCGGGCCGCAGCATTTGTCCTCGGCGCGCGAGATGCAATCCTGCGGCCAGACCTTCATCGTCACGCCGACGACGTCGTAGCCCTGCTCGCGCAGCAGATAGCCGGCGACGCTGGAATCGACGCCGCCGCTCATGCCGAGGAGGACGCGCTGTTTTTTCCCGTTCATCGAGCGCGCTAAAGTCGGCGCGAACGGCCGGTGTGGTCAACGCGTGCAGGAGACGCTCAGATTGGCCGTTAGAGTCTTCGCGCAGTCGCAATCCTGCGAGTCATGACGGCCTGCAAAATGAACCGACGCGTCTATTGCAACTGCGAGGTTCGAAAGCCCGGCCTCGCTCGCTGCGCGGCCTGCGTTACGGCTCTCCGCGCTTCGCCGGCTCGGGATGACAGATTTGGTCTTGCACCGGCACGCTGACAAAGGGGCTGCCGCGCAGGGTAAAGCGCCAGGGAAAATCCTTCGCGCGACTGATCCCAATGCGCCGATCGGCGACGACGGAAACCTCCGGATCCGGGCGGGCCCGAAAACAATGCGCGGGATCGGAACAAAGATCGATCTCGTGATGACGCTTCGTGATATCGAGCGCCTGGGTCAGTTTCCCGGGGCCGGAACAAAGCCGCCTAACATCTTCGACGCCGCGGCGCTTTCGCATGATCGCAAGACCGCGCCGCGGCTCGATCGCCCGAATGAGAATCAGCCCATCACGCGGACCGCCCTTGACCAGAACGTTCAGCATCCAGTGCACGCCGTAGTTGAAATAGATGTAGGCCGCGCCCGGTTTATTGCGCTCGACGAAGGCGCGCGCGCTCGGGCGCTTGAAGGTGTGAGACGCTTCGTCGCCTTCGACCAGATAGGCTTCCGTCTCAACGACAAGGCCGGCGCATTTCCCCCAAACGAGCTCGGTGCCGATCAAGTTTGCGGCGCAAAGGAGCGGATCGATCTGGAAGAAAATATCGGGCAACACGCCGGCAAAGTAGCAGCGTTGCTCTACCGAAGGTAGTCGCTCCAACGGAATACACGCTCGACCACGACGTATTCCGTCGTTCCGGAACGTGCACTTCACCGGCCTTCCATCCCGCGAAAGCCGGCAGATTTCAGGTAGCCGCCTTGGGAGGGCCCGCGCGGGGCAGACGATGCACCACTTTGTGCCGGCGGAAATAGTCGATCAGCGTCTCACGCGTCTGCACGGGATGGAAGGCACAGCAGGCATCCGGTCGCTCGAGGATGGTGCGCAACTTCATGAACCGATGGCCGGCGCTGCGGGCATCGAAGGTATTGAGTGCGATACGATAGCGCCTGGCCGGATCAAGCGGCCGGCCGTCGGCCAGACGAAGGCTCGTTAGGCGACGGTTTTCTCCCTGCCCTTCCACGATCATCTTGAAACCGGATAGACTTCGCATCTCGCGACTTTGCCAGACCTCCTGCATAATCACCTTCAGATCAGTCGGCGTGAACTCACCGGTCACGAGAAAGCTTTCGAAAGGCAGGATCTGCCAGATATCACCGATCGTCTTCTGCCCCTTTCGCAAAGCGTGCTTATCCTCGAACAATCCATGAAACACGCCATCGATCGTTAGGCCACGCTCCGCCAAGGCCTCGCTGATTGCCGCGGCAATCAGCGCCGCGAGATCGCTCGGTTCTCCCGCGGGGCTATTAATGCTCAGGGTATCGGCCAACTCGCCAATCGGTGTGGCCAGGACAGCCGCCGCGCGATCAAGTTGCGGCTGGGCGCGACTGAGCACGACCGGATCGAGTGAAAAACGATGGTCCATCATCTCAGTGCGCGCGTCCTGGCGAATAAGTTTTTTCGACCGGCGATCAAACAAGAGGTCCACGCGTCCAACATGAATGCCGAAGTGATCGGCCTGGGTCAGAACAACGCCGTTCGTTAGGCGACTTGAGATGTCTTGATGAGTGTGGCCCGCGATGAAGACCGCGGCTTCCGGAAATTCCGAGGTCAGCAACATGACGCAGTTGGCGAAATCGTCGCCGCCGGTCCGCTCCTTCAGGCCCATGTGGCCGGCGAGAATCACCGCGTCTGCGCCGGCCGCGCGGGCCTGGCGAATGGCACGGCGCACCGGTTCGACCGGGTGCTGGAACTCGATTCCTTCGATGAACCGGGGCATGAACCAAAAGGGCATTCCCGGTGTCGTTAGGCCGACGATCGCCAGCCTGATCCCGGCAACTTCTTTCAAGATGAAGGGCCGGATCTTCGCGAAGGGATGACGCGCATCATCGAAGATCGCCAGCCGGTTTTCCTTCGAGCAGCGTGTTGGCCGCCAGCACCGGCATTTCCGATCGCTCGACGGCGCGCAGAAAAGGCTCGATGCCCCAATCGAACTCGTGATTACCGATGGTCCAGGCGTCGTAGCGAAGGAGATTGAAGAGATCGATCATCATCCGGCCACGATCGCTGAGCGCGAATTCGGTCCCTTGATAGACGTCGCCAATGTCGATCAGGATTGAGTTCGGATTCTCTGCCCGCCAACGCCGGATCTGTGTGACGCAGCGCGCCAGTCCGCCGAGATCCGGGCGGCCGTCGTAGTCGACTGTCGGCAGGATGTGGCCGTGCAGATCGGTCGTGTGCAGGATCGAGATGGTGACCAGATCCTGCGGTGCAATTTCCGCCGCGCGTCAGCCAGGCCGGCAGCGCGCGCGCCATGCTCGCTCCGGCGAGGAGACGGAGAAATTCACGACGATCGGGAGAACGAATATTCACGGCGAACGCGCCGATTTTGACGGAGACTGCCGCTGCGGCAATCCTTTTGTGCAAATGAACCTGGAGGGGTTGGATCACATTGCACTCGCGGTGAGCGACGTCGAAGAGTCGGTCAAGTGGTATGTCGAAGTTCTCGGCCTGGAGCGGCAACACGAAGGAAGCTGGGATGGCATTCCGATCTTCGTCGGGAAAGGCGCAACCGGGATTGCCTTCTTTCCCGCGACCAAAAAGAAAACGTCGTCAGGCGAGTCCAACCCGGTGCGCGTACTTCATTTCGCCTTGCGCGCGGATCGAAAGAATTTTGAACGAGCGCAGCAGGAATTGAAACAACGCGGAATCGCTTTTCACTTTGAGGACCATGGCATCGCGCATTCGATTTACTTCCGCGATCCCGATGGCCACGAGCTGGAGATCACGACTTACGAGCTGGAATAGTCGCGACAGACCGCCTTCGGTTAGCGTAGCGCACACGCGTCTCGCGTGCTGGTCGCGGAGTTGGAAACGTGTCGCGTCAGAAGAAAGACGCTCGTTAGGCGATGCGGCCGCAGCAGTTCTTGTATTTTTTGCCGCTGCCGCAGGGACATGGCTCGTTGCGCCCAACTTTCGGCATCTCGCGGCGCACCGGAGCGAGTTCCAATTTTACCTCGCCTTCGCCTTCCGCATCGCCATTGCCACCGATCGCGCTGCCGATTCGCTCGGGCCGTCGTCCCGGCAGCGGGCCGTTGGCGGTCGGAGCGGTCGCGCCCTGCTCGCGCATGAGAAATTGCGGGAGGGTGGAGAGAAACGTCTCGAAGGCCTGCAGGTTCGAGGTGCTGCGAAAGAGATTGTGCAGCACTTCGTTCTTAATGTTCGCCATCAGATCGACAAACATCTCGTAGGCTTCCGTCTTGTATTCGATCAACGGATCCTTTTGCGCGTAGCCGCGGAGGTAGACGCCTTCGCGGAGCGCGTCCATCGCGTAAAGATGCTCCTGCCAGAGGCGATCGATCGCGTTCAGGATGATGTAGCGCTCGAGGCTCTTAACCGCGGCCGGTTCTTCGTGGCTCGACTTGCGCTCGTAGGCTTCCTTGATTTTCCCGATCAGGAATTCCGCATTCTCCTGGGGCGAGCGGGTCTCGAACTGCGCCTTCTCTTTCGTTAGGCCAAGCGGGAAGGTGGTGTTCACCCAATTCAGCAGACCCGAGTGATTCGGCTCGTCGCCGGAAGCGCCGGTGCCGAGATATTCCGTTACCTTCGCGGGAACGGCTTCATCGATCACTTCGTAAACCAGCTTGTGCGGATCCTCCGTGTCGATGACTTCGTTGCGATAGGTATAGACGACCTCGCGCTGGTTGTTCATCACGTCGTCGAAATCGAGGGTGCGTTTGCGCGCGAGATAATTGCGTTGCTCGACGCGCTTTTGCGCCGTCTCGACCGATTTGTTGAGCCAGCGATGTTCCAGTTCCTGGCCCTCCTCGAGGCCGAAGCGCTCCATGATTTTCGTCATCCGATCGGCCGCGCCGAAGTTGCGCATGAGATCGTCCTCGAAGCTGACGTAGAAACGGGTCGCGCCCGGATCGCCCTGGCGCGCGCAACGGCCGCGCAGCTGCCGGTCGATGCGGCGCGATTCGTGACGCTCGGTGCCGATGACGTAGAGGCCGCCTTTGTCCGGCACGCCCGGGCCCGAGTTTAATATCGGTCCCGCGGCCCGCCATGTTGGTCGAGATGGTGACGGTGCCCGCCTGCCCGGCGCGCTAACGATCTCGGCTTCCTGCCGGTGATATTTCGCGTTCAGCACGTTGTGCGGAATTTTTTCGCGCTTCAGCATTCGGCTGAGCAACTCGGAAGCTTCCACGCTCACCGTGCCGACGAGGATCGGCTGCGAGGCGGCATGGCGCTCGCGGATTTCGTTGATGACGGCGTTGTATTTTTCGCGGCGCGTTTTGTAGATGCGGTCGTTGGCGTCGGACCGCGCGACCGGGCGATTCGTCGGGATGACGGCGACGTCCAGTTTGTAGATGTCGTGGAATTCGTTGGCTTCGGTTTCCGCGGTGCCGGTCATGCCCGCGAGCTTGTGGTAGAGCCGGAAATAATTCTGGATCGTGATCGTGGCCAGGGTCTGCGTCTCGCGATCGATCTGGACGCCTTCCTTCGCTTCGACGGCCTGGTGCAATCCATCGCTCCAGCGGCGGCCCGGCATTTTGCGGCCGGTGTATTCGTCGACGATGACGACTTTGTTTTCCTCGACGACGTAGGCGACGTCCTTCTCGAAAAGGCAATAGGCGCGCAGCAGCTGCGAGATGTTGTGAATCTGCTCGGCCTGCTTGTCGCAATGCTCCTGCCGCTCGGTCTTCATCCGATCTTTTTCCTCGTCGGAGAGCAGGCGGTTGAGATCGATGTCGGTGAATTCGCTGATCAAATCCGGGAGGACGAAAGAATCCGGATCGTCTGGGTTGAGGAACGCGCGGCCCTGCTCCGAGAGATCGGCTTCGTGCGATTTCTCGTCCATCGTGAAGAAGAGTTCTTCCTTCAGTGCGAAGAGCTCCTCCTTGCGCGTGTCGGTGTAAAACGACAGCTCGGCTTTGTCGATCGCCTTGCGCTTGTCCGGATCCTCCATCATGCGGAGGAGCTGTTTGTTGCGCGGCTGGCCGAGCTTCACCTTGAACATGAGCCGGCCGCCTTCCTCGATCTCGTTCTTGTCGAAGGCTTCCTTCGCTTCGCTGGCGAGACGGTTGCAGAGCATGTTCTGCTTCCGCACGAGCTGGTCGACCAGCGGCTTGAGCCGGTCGTATTGATGGGTCGAAACGGTGGCCGGGCCGCTGATGATGAGCGGCGTGCGCGCTTCGTCGATCAGGATGGAATCGACTTCGTCGACGATCGCGTAGTGATAACCGCGCTGCACCTGCTGTTCGCGCGTCGTCGCCATGCCGTTGTCGCGCAGGTAATCGAAACCGAACTCCGAGTTCGTCCCGTAGGTGATATCCATCGCGTACTGCTCGCGCCGGAGATCGGGCGGCTGATCGTGCTGGATGCAGCCGTAAGTCAAACCGAGGAAGCTGTAGAGCTGGCCCATCCATTCGGCGTCGCGCCGGGCGAGGTAATCGTTCACCGTCACGAGATGCGCGCCGCGGCCGGCGAGCGCGTTGAGATAGAGCGGCAGCGTGGCGACGAGCGTCTTGCCTTCGCCGGTGGCCATTTCCGCGATCCGGCCGCGGTGCAGCACGATACCGCCGATCAGCTGCACGTCGAAGTGCACCATGTTCCACGTCATCGGCTGATCGCAGACTTGGAAAGTCTCCTGCCGTTCCGTCAGGCGGCGGGCCGCGTTTTTCACCACCGCGAAGGCTTCGGGCAGGATCTCATCGAGCCGGCGGGCGAGCGCCTCGGGATCTTCGATCGTGGAGAGCTCGGCCTTCCAAGCCGCGGTTTTGGCGCGTAGCTCGTCATCGGAGAGCGCCTTGAACTGCTCGTCGAAGGCGTTGATCGTGCGCACGATCGGGTGCAGGCGCTTGATCTCGCGCTGATTTTTCGAGCCCAGTATCTTCTTTAAAATCCAGCTAACCATGGGGACAATATCGACGAGATTCTTTTCGGATGCAAACATCCGGTTAGGAGCCCGATCCGCAACCTAAACTTCGCCGCGATCCGGCATTCCCGGCGAAGTCGAGATCCTGTCGCGACTCGAAGGCACGCTGCTGTGACCCTCCGCTCCGCTTCACTGCGCGGAATGACGGGTTGTGCCGGGTCGCCTTCGCATAACATGCGCCGATGAAGAAAATCGTTTCAACCAGTGATGCGCCGGCTGCGATCGGGCCCTACTCTCAGGCGATCCGCAGCGGCTCGATGCTTTTTTGTGCCGGGCAAATCCCGCTCGATCCAAAAACCGGCCAGATCGTTTCCGACGACATTTCCGAGCAGGCCAAACGCGTGCTCGAAAATATCAGCGCCATCTTGCGCGCGGAACACCTGAACTTTGATCACGTGGTGAAGACGACCATTTTCCTCACCAGCATGGATGATTTTCAGGCGGTGAACGAAATCTACGCGACCTATTTCCGCGAAAATCCGCCGGCCCGTTCGACCGTGGCCGTCTCCGCGCTGCCCAAAGGCGCGAAGGTCGAGATCGAAGTCATCGCCATGGCGAGCGACAACGCCAACGGGCGGCAAGACCGTCAGCGACACCTCGGGCTAACCGGCGGGAGCGGCGCGATGAACGCGTTGCGTCCTCACTGCTGAAAGGCCAAAGGAAACGCAGTTTGAGACGTGAGAGAGGACAGAGAAGTGCACGACGAGCGCGAGATGGAAATTACCGATCCTGGTGTGTCGGCAGAGGAGACGAGGAAGGCGCAAGCCGACCAGCCCGAAGACTTCGAAGGCATATTTGTTGCCCACGGGAACGCAATTCAGGAGCGTGACCAGCGAATCGCAGAGTTGCGAGAAGCGCTGGTCAACGCGGAAGAGAGAATCAGGCGGCAAACGCAACGGATCACAGAAACGGACCAAGTGCTCGAGGCGTCCTTGAAGGATCTGAATAAACTAAACAAGTGGGCTGATCGCCTTGCCGATGAGTTAGGACGGCTCCTGAGATCCAAGCGATGGCGTCTCGGCTGCTGGCTAAGTCTTAAACGGTCCAACAGTGAGAGTAAGGAAGCGCAGCGCTTCGCGAGATTAATTTCGACAAGACCACCGCAGTCCGGTCCGAAGAAGAGTCCGCGGCCTGCAATTCAAGAATCTACAGGGGAGAACCGGGATTCTGGATCGACTCACGCGGCGGCTGGCTCCTACCCGAGGCCGAACCTGAGTAAGTTGAGTAGGCGAAGAGACCTAGCAAGCGAAGAGCAGTCTCACGATCGGCCTAGTGCGGATGTCGTTATTTGTGTTCATAACGCTCTTGAAGACGTCCGGCGTTGCCTTGAATCCGTGAACCGCCACTCGCTTACTCACCTGAATAAATTGATATTGATAAATGATGGCTCGGATGCTCAGACGACCTCTTACTTGCGGGAGTTCGCCCAGGCACATCGAGACCTTGCCGTGCTACTGGAGAGTTCAAAGCCACTCGGATACACAAAGGCCGCCAATCGCGGGCTGGCAGCGACCTCAGCTCCATACGTGATCCTGCTCAATAGCGATACTGTCGTAACGCCCGGTTGGATTGATCGTCTCGTCCAATGTGGTGAAACCGCACCTTCCATCGGACTTATCGGTCCGTTGTCCAACGCGGCCAGTTGGCAATCGGTGCCCGAGCGATACTCCGAATCCGGAGACTGGGCCGTCAACGAACTACCTGCGCCGTTTCTCGACCAAATATCTTGTGCTTTCTCGATCCTCCATTCTGCACGATATCCGATGGTGCCTCTTGTGAATGGCTTTTGCCTCACCCTAAAAAGATCGGTAATAAATTCCATCGGACTATTCGACGAAACCCTCTTTGCCAAAGGATACGGTGAAGAAAATGACTATTGTCTTCGAGCAGCCAAAGCAGGGTTTTCCGGTGCAATCGCAGACGACTGCTATGTTTTCCACTCTAAGTCGAAAAGCTATTCACATGAGACTCGCCAGGAATTATCAAAGCATTCTGGCGTCCTCTTGAGTCAGAAATATGGCGCCGAACTTGAAAACGCAGCCGAAGTTCTGAAGAATTCCCGGGAGTTGGAGCAAGCCCGGTTCGCGTTCGCTCGCCTACTTAAGGAGAGGCCCTGTTCTATCTTATTTTTAATGAACGTTCGCGGCATCGGCGGCGGCATTATTTCGATTGTCCAAGAAGCAAATGGATTAAGGGACCTTGGGGTCGCCGTCCAGGTAGCAATTCGCTCACAAGATGAACCCCTCTATCGTCACCATTTTCCCTCGGTAGCACATCGCCTGTTTTATGGTTACGGCTGCGTACCGGAGCTAGTCGCCTATGCAGCGTCCTTCGAGTTCGTGGTGGCTACCTTGTTCACCGGTGTGCGGATTCTCAAGATGATCGTCGATCAAAATCGTGCCGTGACTCCATGCTATTACGTCCAGGATTATGAGCCAGGCTTTTTTCCGACGGAGGATCCGTACTATCAGGAAGCACTTGAGTCTTACACGCTCGTTCCCAAGATGCGTTATTTTGCCAAGACACGTTGGCTTTGCAATGTCGTGGAGGAGGCGCATGGCGTAAAGGTGCATCAGGTAGAACCTAGTATCGACCACGACATCTTCTTCCCCGACGAAAGCCGCAAGCCAGGCATCCCGTTCGTGGTTTGCGCAATGGTCCGACCGATCACCGAGCGGCGATCGCCCGATCTAACCTTCGAAATAATGAGACGAGTCAGGCGGCATTTCGGTCAAAAGGTAGAGATCCGCATATTCGGGCTAGACGAGAACGATCCCTTCCTTAGCCGCCAGCCGAAAGACTTTGACTTCAAAGTGCTGGGAATACTGGACCGCGGGGGAGTGGCACAATTACTCCGCGAAGCTTCTCTCTTTATCGATGCATCCACTTATCAGGCTTTCGGCCGGACCGCACTCGAAGCCATGGCATGTCGGTGCGCGACGATTCTACCACCGCATGGCGGTATCACCGAGTTCGCGATCGACGGAGTGAACACTACGTTCGCGATTCCGAGCGATATCCCCGATATTCTAGCCAAGGTCAAACGATACTTGGAGGACGGGGATCTGTACGGACAGATTGTCGCGCAGGGTTTGAAGACTGCATCGCGCTACAGCGTTGGCGCCTCCTGTCGTTCTGAACTTCAATTTTTCGAATCCATTCGCTCTGAGAGAGATGGCCAACAGGTTCACCACGCGTTCGACTGTCCATCGGACCTTCTCTGATTTCATTTTTCAGCTGGACGGCCGTGTACACTGGGGGCACTAGACTACTCCAACGATCGCGACAGCTGCGATCAGGCCAGAACCTTTAGCGGCCCGACCGAGGAGCGTGTGAAAATCGTCGAAATACTCGCCGCTAAGTCGAAAGTGGGTTGATAGGGAGGAAAACTCTCGCCCAAAGAACCCACTTCCAAGAAGGTTTCAGGATGCATTTGTATTGGCCGTCTGTAACCAAAGCCGGCGCCCTCGCAAACAAAAGCCAGCCGGACCGACCCCCTTTCTCTCAGCCCTAAAGAATGTCCCTCAGCCTCGGCGCAGCGATTACCGCGTGGCTATAATCCAAGGCGCCCTCTCGGGTCACGGGGATGAGTGCCACGCACTGCATCACTTGTCCCTGCCAAAACCCGCTCAGCTGCGCTTCTTCCACCCATCCCACCAAAACCGCCGCCTCCGGCCTCGTAGCACGAGGAATGACACCAGGGAAAACCACCAGGGCCCGTGGCGTCCGCAAGATAGAAACCGAATAAGGACGCTCCCGGAAAATCTTGTCGCGTTGTGCGAAAGCGGAGCCCCTGGAAAGTAGAAGATGATAGGTTGAACCTCTTCGTAACGAACAGCCAGTTCGGCACGTTTTGCAAAATCGATCACCGGCGAGCGGGGCTCCGTTTTCGGTCCTGGCTTTGCCGCGTCCGCGATTTGCCTCGGCCGGGCCGACACGAATTCCAGCGGCACCTTCGCCGGGTCCGCGAGCACGCGCCGCATAAGGGGGAACCGCTGACGGAGCTGCTCGATCACCTCCCGCTGGTCGGTTTCACCCAACCGCAGCGGGACCTGCTGATGGCCACCAAAATTCCGGACGATGAGATGGACGGACCCTGCGAGCGCGAAAATTCCAAAAGCGATTGCGGTCACTTTCCAGAAAGTGCGCACACGGCGATCGAAAACCAGGACGACGGGCTCACGAGAGTCGACCACGGCAGATGATTGCACACGCGTGATCGGCCGCTCGCGCAGTTTCAGCACCAGCTTCGAAGCCGCTTCGGCGAGGAAGTAAAAAGAAAAGAAGTAGATTAAGGAGTACGCCCAATCAGTCATGAGCACAGCGCGATAGAGGATGGCGTTGTTGAAGACGGCATCTCCGATCCCCGCCCCGGCGATACTCCAGCCCAGGAGTGCGATGTTTTCCCAACGATAACGCCACAAGGCCATCGCCAGGCCGCCGAGTAAGATCAAGAAGCCGGTATTCGGGAAGATCCACCAGAGACTCACGGCGACGACCGAGGCGCCGAGAAACACACCGCCGCGCAGCATCTCCGATCGACTCCACCACCAGGCCACGGGACCGAGAAGAAAAGTCACCAGGAGAAGGAAAAACAGTTTTTGGCCCTCGATGAGTCCGGTCCATTGCGGAAATGAAAAAACCGGTGCACGAGCGCGAACCTTGAGGTGGAAACAATTCAAGAACTCCCAGTAGGATTGCGCCACCTTGGAAGTGTAGAAGGCGGGGTAACGTCGGATGTTTTCCACCGATTTTGCCATGAAATAGCGGTAGCGCGGCCCCAATTCAGGCGCGATACCATCGCGATTCGCATCCGCCCGGGCCAGCGACGTCCAAGTGCCATATTTGGGCGAAGTCGCGCCATAAAGGGCCTCGCCCAGATTCGTCGAGACCGCCCAGACGCCGTGCACGACGCGCTGTCGGATGAGCCATGGCGACATGGTCAACGCGATCGCCGCGCAAAAAATGACCGCGGGCCAGCAGGCCCAGAGCAGTTTTTTCCTTCCGCGCCACTCATCGATGACCAACTGGAGCGCGTAGAAAGGAACGCAAAAAAGTGTGAGCGGCCGGGTCAGATTTGAGAGCGCGAGCAGGACTCCACTCACCGCGATGAACTCCCAGCGCCGGGGCCGTTCGCCCAAAAGCAGAAAATAGAGCGAGGCCACGAAGAACAGGAGGCCGAGCGCCTCCGTCGTGGCTTGGGGCGTCTGCGTAAGCTGCGAGGGATCGAAAATGAAAAAGATTGTCGCGGCCCCCGCGATCCAACGGTTAAACGCCCGCTCGCCCACTAAATAGATGAAGAGCGCCGTGAGCGCGCCGATCACGATCTGTGATGCCGTGATGAAATGAGCGGAATAGCCAAACCAGACAAAGAACCATGCGAGAAGGACCGAAAATCCAGGCCGATAAACCGATCCGAGGCCGTTCCCGCGCGCCAACTCCACGGCTGCTGACGTCCAGGTAAAGCCATCGCTGTAGGGTTCGCCGCGAACGGCAAAAATGTTGTCAAAGTCCGGGTGGGTAAGCGCATAATACACTCGCACAAGCAAGGCCAGCAGGAACAAGAGGCTTGCCATTGTGAGACGGCTTTCTACCAGCTCACCGAGGCGTTTGATTCTATCTGCCCCAGCTGTGCTTCCGCCTCTAAAGCTCGGCATAGCGTGGGGACGGAAGCTTGCCATCCAATATTGCTTCCTCAGTCGAAGCAATCCGACAAAACGCGGCCAGGTGGTCGAAGCGAGTTTGGTCGAGCGTGTAATTGGCCAGGACAGCCTCGAACGAGTCCGGGAGCGGAAGCTTTGGATCGATTTCGACTTGCTCCTGTTTGTTTGAGGTCAAGTTAAGTATCCGCGAGCTTATGAATGCAACGAGAGCCAATTCCGGCCGGATCTAAGGCAGGTTTCGACGGCCAGTCTAACAGGACTTGCCAGATCACCTTCAAATAATCAAAAGAACATTATGGTCAAATCTATAATTAGCGAGAACGTCTCCGAAAGCACGCTGCCTGACTTCTCTCAAGCTTCGAATCGCCATGCTTACGCCGTGATTAAACGCTGGTGGTCTCAGGCTTCGCGTCTGCGGAAGAGGCCGCAGCAACCGTAGATGCCACAGAACTCGAAGCGGTTCTTGTCCAGCGTGTAAGCAACGGTAGTGTAGACACCGTAGGCCGCAGTTCCCTCACGCGAATCGTTATAATCATGAAAAAGGCAGAACGAGCCGGACAGAAGAAGCTGATATAGACGGCGGCAGGCCTTCACAACGTCATCGTACGTGTGGGAGTGATCGATGAACGCGAAGTTAAACTTCCTGCCAGCATCGATCAGGACAGTGCCGAAGAACTCCTGCTCGCGCCAGACAGGCTCGGCGATCCAGCATCATGAAAGTAAGCCGGCGGTAACCTTTCCAGCGACTGAACTTGCGCGGAGAGAGCGAGAGCCAAAGAAGAAGCCGGCTAAAATCAATTCCGGTAAGCGAACGTCTTTGTCGCGGAGCTTAGCCTCTTTAGTCGTTCAGGTCATTCCGTCTGAGGCAGGACAGGGCACCTTCTTCAGCGGTCAGAGGAACTGACTCGCCTAAGGGAAAACGGGAAAAAACAATAGCTGCGTTATCTCGGGGAAACGCGTACCAAACATATTGCACTTTATAGAGCATCGAGTCAACAGGACCCGGCGATCATTTCGTAAACAATATTATGTCTTGCGAATGTAAAGCGCTGTGGCTGCCGGCCCAGTAGCCGTGATGTATCCCTAAAATCGTCAGGCCACTCTGCCTTGCCGCCTTAACGAGCGGTGTAATTGAGTACGCGACAACGCGGCGGGGATTGTTCTTGTCATTTATAAAGACCCCCTCACCGATTTGATGATGGAACTTGTAAGGAGAGTGGGTCTCGGCCAGAGCGTGCTTCGCAGTGTCTAGGAAATAGAATGTTGCAAAGACGACTCCCTTAGCATTGAGCAGTAGTTGGAATTGGGTTAGATAATGTAAAACCTCACCGTAGAGCATGTGCGTAAAGGCAGACTGTAGTAGGATTCTGTCGAATGTGAGGTTAATGGCTGTCAGCTGTACGTCTTCCGTTTTGAATGTTCCTTTGGGGTTGTAGTCTGGAGAATGGACGTCGTAGTGAATAAACTGAAAATTGCGGTGTTTAAGTGAAATGTTGGACGTGCACCACTCTATATGTTCCCTCATGATGTCAATGCCGACATATCGCCCACTTATAAGTCTTTCCGCGATTGGTATGGCGTCCCTACCGACGCCGCAGCCGATTTCGAGGACATTGTGGTGTGGCTGAATCGGGCACAAGCGCTCATATTGATTAATATGGTTGGCTGAAATGCCATCCCACGTTTCCGGCCCGGCTCCGGTCATCTTCATCAGGCGGATCGGAATGTTATATCCGCGAAAATGGTATGTCTCCTCATTCGGAGTGTTAGCGGACGTCATGTGGGCGGTACTCTGTTTTTCGATCAACTTTGCGGGGTCTAAGCCAATATCTAAGTCGGGTTCGACTGCCAGTCTAGCAAGACTTGCCAGATCGGTTTCAAATAATCAAGGGAACCGTATCGTCGAATCAATGCAATGGTTAGCAAGAACGTGTTCGAAAGCACCCTGCCTTCTCTCGAGCTTCGGGTCGGCGCGCTCGTGCCGTAAATCAAACGCTTGTCATCTCAGGCTTCACGCATGCGGAAGAGGCCGCAGCAGCCGTAAATGCCACAGAACTCGAAGTGGTTTTTGTCGAGCGCGTGAGCAACGGCCGTATAAACACCGTAGCCCGCGGTCCCCTCCCGCGAATCGTTATAATCATGAAAAAGGCAGAAAGAGCCGGGCTGAAGAAGCTGAGATAGACGGCGGCAGGCTTTCACAACGTCATCGTAAGTGTGCGAGTGATCGACGAACGCGAAGTTAAACTTCCTGCCGGCATCGATCAGCTTCTGGCAGGAAACATCTGCGTCCCCCACCATGAACTCGATATGGCGCGACAGATCCAGTTCTGAAAGGCTACGGCGAGCGTGCTCGGTGAGTCGTCCGTCAAGGTCCATCGTCACAAGCGCGCCCTTTTTGCCCGCGTCTCTAGCCGCTCCGGCCAAGATTGAGATGGAAAGGCCGCGGTTTGTGCCAAACTCCAGGATATCGCCGGTCGCATAGTAGCCCATCTCGTAGAGCTTGAGAGCATCCTCCCGGCGGAGTGTCCCTTCGATTGCAACCTCGATTACGATACCCTTCGTTGGGCATTCGTTGTAATAACGATGTTGATCGTTAATGAATTGATCAAAACCAATCAAGGTCGGCCGGTACGGGGGAATTACTCTGCCGAGTTCAGTAGGTTTCATCCACGTCTCCGGATGAGTTGTGTATTCGTGCGAGGGAGGCCGCGAGTTGACCCCTTCGGCTCCATCTATCATGACGCGCTGCTCGATACCGCTTCGGCTATCTGGCATGCGGGAATTGGGGTGTTTCCAAGCTTGGAATGCGGGATGCGTTCTATAGATAAGATTCAGAAAATCCTCGGTGGCCCAGGCTTCAGCCCAGCTGGTTGCGGTTGTAAAACCATTTAGGACAAGACGATCGCGCAACGCTGGAGACTCGACAAGCTGGCGAACGGCTTCCGTCGCGGCCGTCACGTCCGTCACGGGCACAATTAGGGCGTTTTCCCCGTGACGCGCATAGTCGCGAACCCCTCCGCTATCGGACAACACACAGGCTGCCCCACACGCCATGGCCTCGATTCCCGTGCGCCCGAATCCATGGTGGCGCGATAATTCGAGGAAGATGTCCGCTCGGGAGTACAACGCCGGTAAGTCGTCTGGTTCTAGTCGGCCCGCGTTCTCAAAGGAAAAAGGGATATTGGCTTCACTGAGGTCATCGGTTCCAAATAGGATCAATCGCACGTCTGGAAAACGCCGCGCGACCTGCTCCAATACAGCGAGAACGATATCATAGCCGCGGTGACTCTGGCCGTATCGCATCATGGCAAGGATCGTTATCGCGCTCGTTTCCGGCCGCACGCGTGGATAGAACAGGTCGAGATTAATCCCCGGACGGATTCGATGGACTGAATATCCGCGCTTCGCCAGTTCTCGGCAGAGATAGTCCGTCTTGGCGAAACGTGTGTCGATTTGCGCGTACGTTTCCTCGACGCGGCGGCGGCGTTCGTCCGAAGTGTCATAGAACTCGTCCTCGAGATCTTGAATGAAATACATGCAGTGCGCTCGCCCGCTCCTTTTGCCAATCTCAGCCGCGTACGCCACTGTTTCCCACGAGGTCGCCATCACGATGTCGTAGTCTGCCTTGTATCGATCTGGTATGTCGGCCCACTCCTCTACCCAGTCCGGCTCGGCGTAGGAGATATGCGGATGACTGTCGCAGGCGCTTAGCGAGACGATGGTGCACCGGTGGCCTCGCAGGCTCAACTCGTTGAGCAGATTGACGACCGATATCACGCCGCCGTACGCGTTCAGGGTGGGTAGAACGCAAAGGATTTCAAGTTCATCGTCTGTTCGTAAGGCGTCGATGCGGCCACGATCGCAGGGCAGGAATTCGCGGGGTTTGAGGCTGCGCAACTGCCCGCGCAGTTTGTCAATAGCCGCTGGATCGTCCGCCTCATTCATGGCAGGCCAGCGGCGCTGCAGAAGGCACGCGCTGCGAGCACGCCGTGCCGGGCTCAGCGTACCGTCCGCATCGTAGCTTCCACGACGATACACGTAAGCGGACATCGCACAAACAACTCGGTACTCCTGCTGTTGAGTTCGGAATGCAAAATCGTCAATGGTATCCGCCTGCGATTCGAAGAGGTCATCAAAGCATCCGACCACGTCGAACACCTCGCGCCGCACGGCGAAGCAGAAGTGCTCCGGTCTCGGAACATCGACGCTGCGACTATGTCGGTTAACCTGTATGAGCTCATTCATGCGCGCGAGATTGGTTCCAGGAAGCATCGGCAACGTCGTGTACCGTGCACAGTGGGCCAGTGGCGATGCAATCGCTATGCCGGCATCGCTGCCGAGTGCGCTGCAGAGCTCGTGTACGGCGCCTTGGGAGACAACGACGTCGACACCGATGAACACACAATAGGGCGCTGCTGCGTGTTGGAGGCATTCGTTCAACGAGGCCGCTGGACCTGATGCCATCGAGGAGTTATGCAGAGTCACGCGTGCACCGTTCACCAATGCAATCCGTTGAAGTTCTGTGCAAATGAACGGATCGGCGCTGGCATGCACGAGGTGTACGTGGGTATCCGTATTTGTCGTGCGGGCGATCAAATGTGAAATGCTTGGCCGCGCCAGATGCCAGTGGCCTGAAACGATGACGAAGATGTCACAGGTAGCGATCACGGCACCACTCCATCGGTGAAGCGCGCATTTCGCTGCACGATGTGTGGATGACGAACATACTGATAAATCGTTTCCATCGCTCGGGCCCAATCCAGTCGACTCACGGTCGCCAGACCGCCGTCAATGATACGGGCGCGGAGATCAGGGTCTTCCAGCGCCTCGACAATCTTGTCCGTGACGCAACTGACCGTTGGCACAGTGAGAATGGCATTCTCGCCGTCCTTCAGTAACCAATGATTCAGCGGGTTGTCGTTGGTGATCGTCACACAGCCGCTCGCCATGAACTCGAACGGCTGATAAGAAGGATGTGCGGAAAACATGAAGACAAGGCCGATGTCGCTGTTCCGATAGAGGTCTCCCACTTCCTCGACGCTACCCAAGACACCCCTGTTCTCGATCACGCCGTCCAAGCCGTAGTCGGACGGCGTAAAATCAGCGCCGACCGATACAATCTCCACCCCATCGCCGTAAAGTTCCTTGACCCTACGCAGCGCCTCGATCCCAAGACGAAACGCGTTTCGCGTATTGGTTGGTCTGCCATAGAAGACTATACGAAGGGGTCTTCCGGCATCTTCATGGTGCGGACGCGGATGATAGATGGACTGGTCCACCGCGGGCACAAAGTAATGCACCCATGGCGTATACCGTCCGTAGACTTCGGCGACACCGGGCGTGTTGGCGACACCGATAAATCCGAACCGATACGTTTCTTCGATAAGACCGAAGACGGTGCCGGCGGGATAGAACGAGGGCTCGTAGTCCTGAAGAAACGAAAACTTGGCCTTGCACTTGTTGTATCGGACCAAATGGTAGGCAGACGTCCACAACGTACAGAACGCCGCATCCGATTCCGGCAAGTCGTCTATGTCTTGTTTCGGAGAATATTCCTGAAACTCAAAGCGGAGACCGGGAAACGCCTGCCGGACTTCCAACTCCATCTGATCGCTTGAAATCTGGCGCTTTCCATAAAGGACGATCGTGTTTCGTGTGCCTGCGCGCTGTGAGAAGTACGCGGCAGCCCGGAATATGGTAAAGATCCCCCCACGATACAGGTGATCGAAATGCGGCACGAACCAGAGGACATGATTCAGGTCAAGGTATGGAAAACGGTAGAATCTTTGCATCAGAGAGTGATTCTCGCGCAGAATGTCTGAGCTCACATCGTAGGCGACCACTTCATCGTCCGGCAACTTGCGCGTCCCATTATTTGGTGCGGGTCGTCGCAGCGCGGGCGCTCGCACTCCCGTCGCGCTGTCGTGCCTGGCGCGATACTGCTCGCGGAATGTGACGTGCCGCGGCGTCTCCCCGTTCGCCAGCGCCGGATGTGTCACATTGCGTGAAAGGTTGCGATTGAAGTATGGGTCGCCTTCATCCAAATATGGCTGGTAGTAGAGCAGGGACAGCTCGATGTCGACGTCGTCTACCGGAATATGACTGCGGCTACTCTTTTCATAATGGAACAGCCGAGCCCTCGGATTCATTACGTTACGATAGCCGTAGTCGCGCAGCCGAAGCCCGAGCTCGACATCGTTTCCGGTGACGCGAAACCGCTCATTGAATCCACCGACCTCATCAAAGACGTTCTTCCGGATGGCGAGACACGCTCCGGTGACCGCCGAGACTTCGCGGCGTAGATGCAGATAGGCTGGCGGTATCGCGATGTCGGTCAAGCCAGAGAACAAATGCCCGGCCAATCCATTCAGCCCGACGACGACGCCTCCGTGCTGGATACTGCCGTCCGCGAAATACAACATAGCCCCGACCGCTCCGATGCCAGGTTGTGAGGCATCGCCTGCTAACTCGTCCATCCAATCGGCCGAAATAACCTCCGTATCATTGTTCAGGAAGACAAGAATATTTCCCCTAGCATGCTGGGCAGCAAAATTGTTGATTCGCGAATAGTTGAAAGGTTTGTCATAGCGAATGACGCGGACGCCGCGCTCTGCGGCCAGCGATCGGAGGTAAGTGTCCGTTTCCAGTTCCGCGCTTTGGTTATCGACAAGTAAGAGCTCATAATTGGGGAAGGTCGTCTTGGCGAAGATGCTCCCGACGCACTGGCCCAGCAGATCGACACGGTCTCGAAAAGGAATAATGACGGAGACCAAGGCGTCCCCGGCGTCGTAACGAGGCCGCGCGAGACGTGTACGGTGCTCGACCTGTGCGAGGGTTCCCCCAATACGGGCGGTACGCGCCCTGATTAACCGTTCTTGTTCTCCTGGGTCGACGACGTCCGTGCCTATCGCGGAACGCGACAAATCAATGACATCTCGTTTGTCAATCAGGTAACCTGCTTCGTCGAGCCTGAGGAGAAGGTCCGGTAGAAAGTGGAAGCGATAATCGCTCGAAAAGCTACCGACCTGCTTGACTGCCGCGCGATTGAGCCAGACAGCGTTGCCAATATAGTCGTCCTCCAAAAGACGGCTGGGAGACCAGCCAGGTTTGAGGCGAGGCCGTGTGCGACGGCCGCGTTGGTCGAGCACGTCATCGTCGAAGACAAGAGCACCTAGACCTTCTTTGTATGGCGTCGGCTGCATCGCAATTTCATCCAGGTGCGCGAAAGCCCTTTCGCCGAGGTGATCCCCACCATACAATACGATCAAAAAATCGGCTGTTGTAACATCGGTTATCGCGCCGATGCTCTTCCCAGGCGCGGTTGGATCAGCCTGATGAATAGTCATGCCAGCAGCCTGAAGTGCGTCCAAAGCTATCCATTCAGGACGCGCTGCGAGGATATATATTTCGATTTTTCGGTTTGGCCTTTGTAGTGAGCGAAGGGTATCGGAAACACCTGTGGCCGACTCCTTTTCCAATGCCAGGATCACCGCGGCCACAGAAATCGCTCCACTTTCTCGAACCGGATCATGCTCCGTACAACATTCCAGGAAGCCTTGGTAGTCTTCGTCGCGAAAGGAGGTGTCCGACAGAGAAAGTGGCCGCACATGCGCGGTGAGGGTTGGCCTTACGGGCGCTTCGGGTGTGGAGTCAGCGTCGTTGAGCAGTCCAGCGAACGCCCCAGAGGAAATCGCGTGCTGAATACGTCCGGCAATTTCGCTCAGGCGCGGGTCCGCTTCGAAGGAGGGGATATCCTCAGCGAAACGTTGCGATCCATGTTTCTGCTTCAGCGATTCCCAGCCTGCGTGGGAGAGCTCCTTACGACGTTCATGCCCGAAACTCTTGGACTTGGAATGGAAGACGAATGCTTGGTCGGCAACCGCCAGTACGAATCCCGCATCCCGCGCGCGCAAACTGTAGTCGTTCTCCTCACCGTAACCATGGGGGAATGTTTCTTCGTCGAAATACCCGATGGTCTCGATCACCGATCGTTTAATGACGTAACAGAAGCCGTTCACGAATGGAACGCGCGGAAACTCCCGCTTAGACAACCGACTCACCAGCCGAGCCATATCTTCGACGCTAAAACCACCAGGGAGCGAATTCACCGCCCAGTCACCCTCTGCCGTTCGCCGTTCCGGCACAGACTGAAAACTTGCTGCGTTAGAGAGTGGACCCAAGACGCCGATGTGGGGATCGGATTGTCCACATTCGACGAGCGCCTCAAGCCATCCCGACGGCACGATCGTGTCACTATTCAATAAGATGATATAATCGCCGCTTGAGGCCCTCAGCCCTTGGTTCGCGGCCCGCGTATAGCCCTTCGGGGTGTCGTTGTGGATGATACGGCACCTAGGGTGTATTGTCGAAAACGCCTCCAGGTACTGTTGCAAGGCTGCATCGGAACCATCGTTGACCGCGATGATCGAGTAATTGCCTTTCGTGTTTTGGACGAGGCTCTCCAAGCAGCACTTAACGTCCTCAAAGGCGTTGTGGATCGGAACGACAATGTCAACGGCGGGGGACCATTTCCGCTTACTGAAGAGATCGGCACGCTCTATGTCTCTCCGACGAACTGGAGGGAGTTGACAGGTTTCAAAAGTAACAGCCGCCGCTTTCGTTGATGCAGTCCGGGGTGCGGCTGAAGGAGGAGTAAGCGACCTTGAGCCGAGCTCGACGGGAGTTCTGACCACTGATTGTGAGCGAGGTGCAACAGTCTGCTCTCGGGCTTCCTTTCGCTTGCCCGATTCTGAAGGCGCTCCGGCTGCTGCGTGAGATTTCCCCTTTCCGGTAGAAGAGTGATCTGGCGTAACCTCCCTCCCGACGGTTGCTGGACGTGGTCGCGACGCGACTAGTTGGGCCAATCGTTGCGCCTCTTTGCTCTTCTCCCCAGCACGCTTCAGACTGAGCCAGCTACCTAAATGCCATCGATTTGATTTTAGGAGCCGAGCCAGATCCTGCGTGACGCGATCAGACCATTTGCCTAGTTTCGCAAGGTCCTTTCTCCAACGACCTTCCGATTCGGTGAGTTGTCTTTGGATAGCTGCGACAGTCTTCTGCAGCGCGTTGGCCTTTTCTCGTTGCTCCTGGATATGCCGATCCCGTCCTTCGACAGTCTTCTGCAGCTCTATAATCTTTTCTCGTTGCTCCTGGATATGCCGATCCCGTCTTTCGACAGTCTTTTGCAGCTCTAGGATATGCCGATCCCGTCCTTCGACCGCACTTTGCCGCGCGATACGTTGCTCTTGGATATGCCGATCCCGTTCTTCGACCGCTCTCTGCAGCGCGCCGGCCCTTTCTCGCTGCTCCCGAAGCTGTGTCTCCTGTTTTTCGATCGTCTTTGACTGTTCAGCCACAACATTTGAAAACTTCCGGGATTGTTCTTCCTGTGCCCTTACTTCTTTGCGCAGTTTTTCAACACTCTCCATCCATCGGTCGTGCTCTTTTAAGATTTCGTGCGATTCCGCGGAGAAGTGAAGGGCCCTTTCCGAAAGAAGCCCTATCCCCCGGTGAAGAGCGTCGCGGAGCTTTCGCTGTGCCGGGCTCAGTCGAGCGCGAACCTGCGTTCCTTTCGCCCGGTAGAGCGCAGGATCAATAAAAGCTAGAATCTCTTCATCGGAAGGTGCACGCAGACCGCGTACGCCCAGTCCTTCCAGCTTTTCCTGAAGCTGCCGCGCCGTGCCAACCGGATCGGCCATGAGATCGGCATGGTTAATCTGAATGCGCGGGTGTCGGCGTGTGGCGTTTAATGCCGCCGTATTGTAGCGTTCCCAAAGAGCAAGGCCAAAAAAGAGCGGAAATCCATCGCGTTTTTCAAGCGAACGGGCGACTTCCAAGGGCGAGCGATGGACGAAGAGGCAAACTGGCACTTCGAGCAATTCGAGCCACAACGGTGCCAAGACACAAAGGCGCGGATCTTTCAGAAACCACGGCCGATGAGCGTCGAGACGTAGGATAATTTGGCGTGCCTTTGCTCGGAACTCCTCCAACGCTTCATTCGGAACCTTGTCAATGCTAAAGCTGGAAATGCGATGCCAGTCGCAGTTTGCGCTTGCCAGCAACCGAATACAAAGCTCGTTAACATCCTTGCGCTCCCAGAAACCTTTCGGATTGCTTGGATGCGCCGGCATTTCTGCTTCCTCTCGGGCAAAGTAGAAGCCCATCATGTTGAGCAGACGGGCTACCATCGACGTGCCAGCCCGATGCATGCCTAAAACCAATGTTTGCATTTCTCTCTTTTTCGTCTCGGCCGCAGCCGCCGGACAAACTATGCCGGGTAGTCTTCCCGTCGAACAAATAGATTAAAATATACGTCGGGGTCGTCCGCATTCCAGGCGAGCTCTTCACATTGCACCAGCGTTTCACCTTCAATCCGAAAAATGGCGCGCTCATGCTGCCGAAAGAAGGAGAGGAGCGCTTGCACGGAATCGCCCGCCGCACGCAATCCGTAAGGCCAGCACTCGAGCAAAAGCTTGATCTCTGGATTATCGACCAAGACTCTTTTCGCTCCCAGCAGCGCCCGCAGCTCATAACCCTGGATATCCATTTTGATCAGGTCGACGCGTTCACCGGGCTGAAAGTAATTGTCAAAGGTGGTTGATTGGATTGAGATGGCTGTTCGTGTTTCGCCTTCGGTCGGATAGACACGGTGATCTACATTTAGCTCTTTCGAAATGTAGAGGAGGGATTCCGCAGCTTTGTCGCTGACTGCGAGTTGATTTAGACGCACATTCGGCACATCACACAAGGCTGCGTACAGGCGCGCAAAATTAACCGGATCAGGTTCGAAGCTGTGAACAACACCAGTTAATCCTACGCACTTTGAGAGAAACTCGGAGTAAACGCCGACGTTGGCTCCCGCATCGACCACGACGGATCCCTCGCCAAGATTGTCGGCGAGCAATCTGCGCTCAGACCGGTCGGTATAACTCTTAAAGGTGCTGTAGAGTGGCCGATAAATTGGGAAAGCGAATCTGTAGAGCTGATTCCCCAATCGGCGGACGATTGTGGCCAGTGGCATCACTTGCGCCTGAGCGTGATAGTGAAGAACGAAGCCAGCTGGTTGGGAAATCTTTCGGTCAACCAACGATCAATTCGGAATCCCAACCGATAGAGCGGCCCCGGAATCGGCAACCGATGCGAAATTCCGCCGGTCGCCATGTAGGAAAGGCTGCTGAAAGGGGCGAAGCGCGCCTCGTCGAAATAATAATTCTGGCGCAAGCGATCGCGCCACAGCGGCTTTTTCGCAAAGATGAGCCATGGGAGTGCGATATTCGCTGATGCCAACGGCCCTCGAATCTCCGCGAGGACCGGCTCTGTGATGCCGAAGTTGACCGGCTCATGATGGATTCGCTGGAAAATAAATGAGGAAAGCGTGGAGAAAAACGGTTCTGTGGCGATAACCTGCCCGCCCGGCTTCAACTTGCGGGCGGCCTTGTTCAGAAAACCGATCGGATCCTGGAGGTGGTGCAGCACATTCGTTAGCGTAATCACATCGAGACTCTCATCCCCAATCGCATTGCACTGATCGATGGCATGGCAATCAAAAACGTAATCGAGGTAGTCGAATTCCAACACGTCGCTGGTCAGAACGTTGGGATGGAAGCGGTGCAGAGGCGAAACTCCACTGCCGATTTCCAAAATGCGGAGATGCTCCGGATTGTCGAACTGGTAGAACTGATGACGATACAATTCCCCGTACCAGAAGAGCAGATTATGATTCGCATTCAGGCTCGACCGATTGCGCAGGGTAAGAGCACGGTCCTCGGCGTATTGGTCAAACGGGGTGGCGACTTGGTTCATGTCAAGGCTCGGATGTAGAGCGAACCTGCGATCTCGCGCAGCATCGGCAGCTTTTCCAAAGTCTCGCCCAGATTCTTCACTGCCCCGATCCAACCCGCTGAAACTCGCGGATGTAGAAAATCAAACGGCCGGATCTGTATTTCAGTGAAGCCACGCGCCGCCATTTGGCGTCGCAATGCCCATCGAAAGAAAGCTGTTTCATCGGGGGAATCGCCCAGTCGCCGTTTGATTGCGGGAATATTCTTCTGCACCGCAATTTGGGGGTTCATCATGTTAGGCTCGGTGAAACGAATCGAGCCGCCGCGTTTCAGCACTCGATGGAGCTCAAGGAGCGCAGAATCCACTTCGAGATGATGTAAGACGGAGCTGCCGACGACAGCATCGAACATCTCGTCCCCATAGCTCAAGGAATAGGCGTTTTGAATTTCGAAACTAACGTTCGGTCTGGCGCATTTTTCTCGAGCCACTCTTAGAAGGTCAGGTGAGATGTCGATCGCCGTGATTTGTGCTCCAGTCTCAGCCAGGGCGCTGGTGAAGTATCCCGTCCCACAGCCCAGCTCAAGGACTTTATCACCCGGCCGGAGATGCTCAGTGAGCATCTTTACCCGCCGGGCCCATCGAATTCGGCCGGCCGGAGTTTCCCAGTTCCACACTTCACCCGCGCCGTGAGCAAGGAGATATTTTCCGTGTTCGATCTCGTTCTCCAGCCTATCGTTCATCTGATCCTTCCTAGATAAATTTGATTCTGGTGGCAGCAAATCCAAGCATCCGAAGGAGAATCAGCCCGTGCTTCCAGCGGTCTATGTTCGTTGAGCCATAGGTACGTTCCCGGTAATGCACCGGCACTTCGACGATACGCAACGCCATCCGCGCCGCTCCGAAGATAAGGTCGAAATCTCCAAAAGGATCGAATTCGCCGAAGTATTTCCGGTGTGAAGCAAGTCTTTGATAGTTTTCACGGCTCAACACCTTGGTGCCGCAAAGAGTATCCTTGAATCGCTGGCCCAGGACGAACGAAAACATGGCCGCGAAAAACTTGTTTCCTAGAAGATTGAGGAACTGCATGGCCTGTTTTTCCATCGGATAGACCAGCCGACTGCCGTTGATGAATTCCCCTTTCCGGCTCACCAAAGCGTCGTAAAAACGTGGCAACTCCTCCGGCGGCACGGTCAAATCAGCATCGAGAATCATCAGGATCTCTCTTTGAGCAAGGGCGAACCCTTTTCGCACAGCGTCGCCTTTGCCTTTGCCCTCTTGTCGGTCAATTCGGATGGTACGGATGCTCTGATATTTTTGCTGCATCTGGCAAATTGTCTCCCAAGTGCCGTCAGTCGAATTGCCCTCGATGAAGATCAGTTCGTCGTCCGGTCCCATCGCCGGCGTGCGCAAGATCGCAGCCTCGATATTTCCGGCTTCGTTGCGCGCCGGGACGATCACGGACACCGAGGGGAGACGGTTGGGGGCCGCCAGCCCAGTCAGCCGAGCGACGGCGATGTTGAGAAGATTAAAAAGGCGAAACCCTGGCAGGGGTGCCAGGAAGCGGTTGGCCAAATAGCTGAGCAGCGGAATATAGATGGGAATGAGTAGCTTGCTCTCCTCCCGGACGAGCTCGTAGCCGGCGAGAAGCAGCAGGTTGCGAAGGTCCTCCGGCGCGATCCAATTTCCTTCGGCGGCCTCACTCCGCAAACCCAAGGCCGTCGCCACGCGTAGGACAGGCCTCCAAAGATTGCTGTAATAAGTAATGATGACCCTGGTCGACGGGGTCAACGACTTGCCCAGAGTCTCTAGGAAATCCTGGATGTCTGTTTCATAGTGAATGTTCCCATTGAGCAGGACGTAGTCGGGCCGGAACTCGTCCAACTCGCAGAAACTTTTTCGCTCCTCAGTGACCCCTGGTGCCGAATAGACGCGATGGTTTTCAAACTTCAGTCTTTCAGCGGTCCCCTTGACATCAATTTCAAAGAGTCGGTCCTCCGGTCGGATGTAGAGGTCGAGGTATTCGCGAAGCTTCCTGTAAAAATATTTTCGCATCGACTCAGTGTCTGGGAGGAGGTCCGCAGCGAAACGATGGTCTGTTCGGACCGGATCCTTTAGCGACCGACGGCCCGCGGGGAACGACAGCCCTAAGGGCACATGGGAGAAATTGCAATCATCGGACTGGCAGGCAAGCGACTTCACCCCTTTTCTCGAGGTTGCCTTGACTCCGGAACTGCCACTTCTAGTTTTGCACTGTCCGCGCACCTGCGGCACCCGCTGTGACCAACATCGCCGCCTTTCATCGCTCATCCGTTGGCCGGAAAATAATCGTGGCGGTGACCGGGGTGATCCTGATTCTGTTCGTCATCGGCCATCTCCTCGGCAACCTCCAGATTTTTCTCGGGCCGGAATGGATCAACGGCTACGCCGAGCACCTCCGGGAGCTTGGGCCGTTCCTTTGGATCATCCGCGGCATTCTGCTCCTCGTCGTCGTCCTCCACATTTATTACACGATCCGGCTCGCGATCGAGAACCGCCGGGCGCGGCCCGGGCATTACGAACGCAAGGAGACCGTCAAAGCGACCCTCGCCTCACGCAGCATGGTGCTGAGCGGGATCATCCTCCTCGCCTTCATCATCTATCACATCCTGCACTTCACGATCCGCGCCACCGATCCTCGCTTTAACACCCTTCCGCTCGATCCGCTCAATCATTACGACGTTTACTCGATGATGATGCATCGGCTTTTCCCATCCGCTGGTCTCGGCCTTTTACATCTTGTCGATGTTTCTGCTCGCCCTCCATCTGAGCCACGGTTCCTCGAGCTTTTTCCAGTCGTTAGGATTGAATAACCAGAAGCTCGCACCGCGACTTGCCTGGACCGGGCGGATCTTCGCCTGGCTGCTTTTCGTTGGTTACAGCTCCATTCCCGCCGCCGTTCTGCTCGGCTGGGTGAAATTGCGAACCCACTCATGATCGGCACGCTCGATTCCAAAGCTCCGGATGGGCCGTTGCCGGAAAAGTGGCGGAGGCATCAGAACAATTCCAAGCTGGTCGCGCCGAACAATCGCCGCCGCTTCGAGATCATCATCGTCGGCACCGGACTGGCCGGTGGCTCGGCCGCCGCGACGCTGGCGGAGCAGGGCTACAAGATGAAATCGTTCTGTTACCAGGACAGCCCGCGCCGCGCGCACAGCATCGCCGCCCAGGGCGGGATCAACGCCGCGAAAAATTACCCTAACGACGGCGACAGCGTTTACCGGCTTTTCTACGACACGATCAAGGGTGGCGATTTCCGCTCGCGCGAAGCGAACGTTTATCGCCTCGCCGAGGTCGCGCAATACCATCATCGACCAATGCGTCGAGCAGGGCGTGCCCTTTGCCCGCGAATACGGCGGCCTGCTCGCCAACCGCTCCTTCGGCGGCGCGCAGGTCTCGCGAACTTTCTACGCCCGCGGACAGACCGGCCAGCAGCTCTTGTTAGGCGCCTATCAGGCGCTCTGCCGCCAGATCGCAGCCGGCACCGTGACGATGTTTCCCCAGACCGAGATGCTCGACCTCGTCCTGGTCGACGGGCACGCCAAGGGAATCATCACACGCAACCTGATCACCGGCGAAATCGTCAGGCACGCCGGCCGACGCGGTCGTGCTCGCGACCGGCGGCTACGGCAACGTTTTTTATCTCTCGACCAACGCCCGCGGTTGCAACGTCACCGCCACCTATCGCGCCTACAAGAAAGGCGCGCTCTTCGCCAATCCTTGCTACACGCAAATCCATCCCACCTGCATCCCGGTCAGCGGCGACTACCAATCGAAGTTGACCCTCATGTCGGAATCGCTCCGCAACGACGGGCGCGTCTGGGTTCCGAAGCGGAAGGAGGATTGCGCCAAAGCCGCCTAACGATATTCCGGAAGCCGATCGCGATTACTATCTCGAGCGCAAATATCCGAGCTACGGCAACCTCGCTCCGCGCGACATCTCCTCCCGCAGCGCGAAGGAAGTCTGCGATGAAGGTCGCGGCGTCGGTCCGGGCGGGCGCGGCGTCTATCTCGATTTCAAGGACGCGATCACGCGCCTCGGTGAACACACCATCCGCGAGCGTTACGGCAACCTCTTCGACATCTACGAAAAAATCACCGGAGACAATGCCTACCATGCGCCGATGCGCATTTATCCGGCGGTCCATTACACGATGGGGGGCTTGTGGGTGGACTACAATCTGATGAGCAACGTCCCCGGCCTGCACGTGATCGGCGAAGCGAACTTTTCCGATCACGGCGCGAATCGTCTTGGCGCCAGCGCACTCATGCAGGGACTGGCGGATGGCTATTTCGTGCTCCCCTACACCTTGCCTAACTATCTCGCCGGCCAGATCGGCAAACGGCCCGCGATCGATCATCCTGAATTCGTCAGGGCCGAGAATGAAGTGCGCGAGCGGACCAAGCGGATGCTCGACGTCGACGGCAAACGCTCGGTCGATTCGTTCCATCGCGAGCTCGGCCTCCTGCTCTGGGACAAATGCGGCATGGCGCGCAACGCCGCCGGCCTGCGGGAGGCGATCGCGCGCATCCCCCAGCTGCGCGAAGAATTTTGGAAGGATGTGAACGTCCCGGGCTACGGCGTGACGTTCAATCAGTCGCTCGAGCGCGCCGGACGGGTCGCTGATTTCCTCGAGTTCGGCGAACTGATGTGTCGTGACGCGCTGGCCCGCGACGAATCGTGCGGCGGTCATTTCCGTGAGGAACATCAAACGGCAGATGGCGAAGCGCTGCGCGACGACGAAA
This sequence comes from uncultured Verrucomicrobiae bacterium, assembly GCA_963821915.1. Taxonomy (GTDB): domain Bacteria; phylum Verrucomicrobiota; class Verrucomicrobiia; order Chthoniobacterales; family UBA10450; genus Palsa-1392. The sequence continues at coordinate 59,637 of CAWGFS010000007.1, read as the reverse complement.
ATTTCGCCGACGTCTTCGCCTGGGAATATCAGGGCGACGGGAAGGCCGCGGAACCGAAACTGCATCTTGAACCGCTCGTCTTCGAATCGGTTCATCTTGCCACCCGGAGCTACAAATGAGCGCACTGGTCTAAACGATGAATTTCAAACTCAAGATCTGGCGCCAGTCTCGCTTCGAGCTCGAAGGGCGAGCTGAAGAAATACGAGATTAACGACATCTCGCCCGCCACCTCGTTCCTGGAGATGCTCGACATCCTAAACGAGCAGCTCACCATCGGCGGCGAAGAACCGATCGCTTTCGACTCCGATTGCCGCGAAGGCATCTGCGGAACCTGCAGCCTAACGATCAACGGAGAAGCGCATGGGCCCGCACACCCGGCTGCCGCCTGCCAGCTTTACATGCGCCAGTTCAAGGATGGCGCGACCATCACCGTCGAACCGTTTCGCGTCCGCTCATTTCCGATCATCAAGGACCTCGTGATCAATCGCGCGGCGCTCGATCGCATCGTGCAGGCGGGCGGATTCGTCAGCGCGCGCACCGGTTCCGCGCCGGAGGCCAACTCGATTCCGATCCCGAAACACAACGCCGATCTCGCGATGGAGGCCGCCGCCTGTATCGGTTGCGGCGCCTGCGCCGCCGCCTGCCCCAATGCCTCCGCGATGCTCTTCACCTCGGCCAAAATTTCGCACCTCGCGCTCCTGCCGCAGGGCCAGCCGGAGCGTTCCCGCCGCGTCCTGCGGATGGTGAGGCAAATGGACGAAGAAGGCTTTGGCAACTGCACCAACACCTACGAATGCGAAGCGGTTTGCCCGGCGGAAATCAGCGCCAGTTTCATCGCGAAGATGAATCGCGAATACGCCATCGCCAGCCTGCGCGAACGGATCGGCGAATAGCTTCATTTTACCCCGACCGCCGGATCCCCGAATCTTAGCTACAGGTTGCGTTGCCTCGAGCGTTTTCCCGCCAGCGGACGATTTCCACCCCACTGATGCAGAAGAGGAGCCACGCCGCACCTTCGATCATCGCCGCCACCGCATCGCTCAGCTGCGATGCGCCAAAATAGAGACTGCTCAGCGCCACGAGAAAAATAAGCAGGATGGTCGCGGCGATGACCAGTGCGCGCCAGTGCCAGCGTTCGAGGCTGCGCACGAGAACGTAGGCGAGCGCACCATAGACGACCGTGGCAGTCATTAAGTCGCCATCGAGCGGTCCGACGGACATGCCGCGCCCGAGGGTGGGGCCGAAATGCGGCCGCTCCCGCGCAAAAAGCTGCTTCAAAAGAAAATCGAGGAGCACGCCGCCCGGCGCCGCGATGAGAAGCAGACGCAAACGATGGCGTTCGCGGCGACAGATCAGCGCCGCCGCCAGCACGAGCGTTGCCAGCCAGAATGCGGATCCGAGGTGCGCGATGTAATTCATCGCTGTGCTCAGCGGTCCGCCCGCGCGATTGGCAAACCATTCCGCGACCCGAAAATCCGCCGTGATAAACCAATCCCGCGTCCCGATCTGCTGCAGCAATCCGCTAAAGATCGCGGTCGCCGCGAGGAGGAGGAAAATTCCCACCGTGAGGTGAATGCCGAGATAGCCATCCGGAGAGAGTCGCTGCTCCAGCCAGTCGATTTGCCGGGCAAAGCGGCGCCGGAAATTTTCCACCGCAGGGCGCGCGCAAAATTGCCGCCACCATTCGCGAATCTCCAGCTCGCGGCTCGCGATACCCCGCCAAAGCCAAAACGTGATGACGACCATCGCGATGAGAATGGCGGCGATCACGCCGGCTCTTCCCACCCAGCGCTCGATCAAATGCCAGCTTTGCCCGAAGAGGTAGCCGAGGAGCGAAAAAATCGCCGCCCAAAGAATGCAACCGATCGCGTTGTAGGTGAGAAAGCGCAGATAGGGCAGACGCGACGCTCCCGCGAGAAATGGCATTAGCGCGCGCCCGACATGCAGAAAATGCGCAAAGAGCACACTCCAGCCTCCGTAGCGGACGAAAAAAGCATCCAACCGATCGAGTTGTTCCGGCCGCAGCCAGAATTTCTCGCCGTGCCGTCGTAGCCAGTCGCGTCCCAAGCGGCGGCCAAATTCGTAGCCGATGCTATCCCCCAGAATTGCTCCGACCGCCACGACCGCGATCAGCACCCGGACGTCGAGCACGTCCTGTCCGGCCAGGAATCCGGCTACCATCACCATACTTTCCCCCGGCATGAAAAAGCCCAGAAAGGCCTGGCATTCCAGGAGCACGATGAGGAAGACGATCACGTAACCCCAGTGCTCGAGGCGAAGGATCAGGTCGTTGAGATGTTCGAGCATCGTGGCCAAAGGTGGAATGTCCGGCGGCAACGTGGGTCGCGGGACAGCGAAAGCAGAGGCGTCCGCAACGTCACGTGAAAGTTGAGCGAGCTGACCCGATTTTGCCTAGACAACTTGGACTGGAACCAGACGGCACCGTGCCAAAGGGAAAAAATTTTGGCGCACCGGACGTTGCTGGTTTAAATCCTCCGATGCTGCAAACCGCGAAACGTGCCGGCCAATCCGCCTCCGCCGAGACCCCGCCACACGAGCGCTATCTGGAAGCGTTTCGCTGGATGCTGCAGACGCGAATTTTCGAGGAAAAACTGACCAGCCTTTATCGCGGCGGCATGATCACCGGCGGCGTTTACGTCGGGCGCGGACAGGAAGCGGTGAGCACGGCGTGCGGTTTGTTTTTGCAAAAGGGCGATGTCTTTGCGCCGCTCATCCGCGATCAGGCGGGGCGCGCGGCGTTTGGCGAGCCGCTCCTCAATGTGACGCGCACCTATCTCGGCTCGCGCCAGGGACCGATGCGCGGTCGCGACGGCAACATCCACCGCGGCTGCCCCGAGGCCGGGCAGCTGGCCATGATCAGCCATCTCGGCGCGATGATTCCGGTCGTCGTCGGCAAACTGCTGGCCAAGCGGATGAAGGGCGAGAAGGGTTTCGTCGGCCTAACGACGATCGGCGAAGGCGGGATGCAAACCGGCGCGACGCATGAAGGGATGAACATCGCCGCGGTGGAAAAGGTGCCGTTTGTGATCGTGGCTTCCAATAATCACTTCGCCTACTCCACGCCGAACGATCGGGAATTTGCCTGCGCCCATCTGGTCGATCGCGCGCGGGGTTACGGCTACGAAGGTCACAGAGTGGACGGCACCGATTTGGCCGCCTGCCTCGAGGTGATCGGCGGCGCGGTGGAACGCGCGCGGGCCGGCGGCCCGCCGCAATTGGTGGTCGCGTCGCTCCTGCGTCTGGCCGGTCACGGCGAACACGACGACGCCAGCTACGTGCCGGCGAAGATGAAGAAGGAACGGTGGGCGCAGGATTGTGTAGCGCGCACTGAGCAGTTGATCCTCGAAAACAACTGGGCTCGACGCCGAGACGCTCAAGCAGATGGCGCGCGGAAATTTCCGCCGAAGTGGAGAAGAGCCGTCGAGACAGCGCAGCGCGAAGCGGCGCCGGTCGGGGAGCGAAGAAGATTGGTGCGCGCGTGGCGACGCGCGAAATGGTCGAGACCGAATTTCATGAGCATCACCTACCTCGAAGCCATTCGCGAAGCGCAGGCGCATCTCTTGCGCGAGGACGAGCGCGTTTTCATTTACGGGCAGGATGTGAGCGGGAAATTCGGCGGCGCGTTCAAGGCCACGAAAGGTCTCGCGGAGGAATTTCCGGGTCGCGTTCTGAACACGCCGATCAGCGAAGACGCGATGGTCGGGACGGCGATCGGCGCGGCCATGGAAGGAATGCGGCCGATTGTCGAGATGCAGTTCGCGGATTTCTCCAGCGTCGCGCTCAATCAGATTCTGAACAACGCCGGCACGCAGTATTGGCGGACGAATATTCCCTGCCCGATCACGGTGCGCTTGCCCTCCGGCGGGACGAAAGGGAGCGGGCCATTTCACAGCCAGAGCATGGAAGCGATTTACTCGCACTATCCGGGGCTCGTCGTGGTCACGCCGGCGACGGTGGAGGACGCCTACACGATGCTGATCGACGCGGTCGCGATCGATGACCCGGTCATCTACTGCGAGCACAAGTATCTTTACTACCATCTCAAGGCCGACGCCCTGCCGAAGGACCGGCTGCCGATCGGGAAAGCGCGCGTCGTTCGGCCGGGACGCGATCTGAGCATCGTCACCTACAGCGCGATGGTGCACGAAGCGCTCGCGGTCGCGAAGGAATTCAGCGCGGGCGGCGTCGAGATCGAAGTGGTCGATCTGCGCAGCGTAAAGCCGCTCGACACCGACACCGTGCTCGCCTCCGTCGCGCGGACCGGCCGGTTGCTTTGCGTCGGCGAAGCATTCCCGTGGGGCGGCGTGACGGCGGAAGTCATCGCGCGCGTCGCGACCGAAGGGTTCCATCTGCTCGACGCGGCGCCGGCGCGCATCAACGCCAAAGACACGCCGATCCCCTATCATCCGAATCTCTGGAGCGAGCATCGCCCGAACGCGAAATCGATTGCGGCCAAAGCGCGCCAGATCCTGGCCGAATAATCTTATGCCGAAAGTTCCAATCACCATGCCGCAGCTCGGCGAATCGATGGCCGAGGCGACGATTGTCGCGATCAAGGTGCAGCCGGGCGACAAAGTCGCGGCCGACCAGGAAATCATCGAAGTCGAGACGGACAAAGCCGTGATGGGTGTCACGACGCCCTGCCCGGGCGAGATCGCGAAGATCGATGCGGAGGTGAAGGGAATCTACGCGGTCGGCGCCGTGCTGGGTTATGTCGAGGCGAGCGAAGCGGACGCGGCGCGTTTCGTAAAGCAAGCGCCAGAGCCGCCCACGGCGAGGTGGCGAAAGAAGTGCCGGGTCGCGAAGAGGAATCCGCAAAAGCTCAGAACGGAAGCGGCTCGCATTTCCAAGTCGATGAAACGAGCCTGCCGCAGGTCGCGGCCGGTTCGCATTTCCAAGTCGATCAGAGCCGGCGTGCTGCCGGTGCCCGCAGGCGCGAAAGGCGCGGGCTATCTCTCGCCACGGGTGAGGGCGCGCATGGCTGAGCTGCAATTGACGCAGGCTGATCTCGCGGCAATCCAGGGAAGCGGAAACGCCGGGCGGGTCACGATCAAGGATCTGGAAACTTTCCTCGGCAGCCTGGAGAAACAAACCGCGGAAGACGCGAGCGCGATCCGCACCGGCGTGGCCGATGCGATGCGGCGCAGTTGGACGCGACCGCTCGCCACCGTGGGCGTTTCCGTTTGTCTCGATCCGGTGCTGGAAGATCGCAAGAAGCGCGATCCAAAACCGGGTCCTGCTTTGTATGTGCTGCGCGCGCTCGCCTTGGCTTTGGCGGAAACGCCGGCCGCGGCCTCGCGTCTGATCGGCGGTCGCGCGCTCCGCTCCGAGTCGATCGACATCGGCGTCGCGGTGGAAGCGCAGGACGGGATCATGGTGCCGGTCATTCGCAACGCGGACAAAACTTCGCTCGCTGACCTAACGAGTCGTTACACCGAGCTGGTCGATCTCGCCCGCCGGCGCCGGGTGACTTCCGAAATGACCTCCGGCGGCATCGCTTCCGTTTCCAATTTCGGCACCTTCGGTCTCGATTGGGGAACGCCCATTCCCCTGCCCGATCAAACGCTTCTTCTCGGCCTCGGCGCCGGAAAGAAAGCGCCCATCTGGAGCGAGGAGAAAAAGCAGTTCGTTCCCGACGACGCAAGCCGAACTCACGCTCAGCTTCGATCATCGCAGCCTCGACGGCGGCGGCGCCGGGCGTCTCCTGCAGCAGGTCGTCGAGCTGCTCGGCACGCCGGCGAAAATTGTAGGCTGCGCTGTCTCAGCGCAGCCCTCCGGTGCCTTGCGACGATCGGCGACGCACCCTTATCATTTGGCGCGATGAATTCCACCGCGACGATCGATCCCAACATCACCATGCGCGAGCTCCTGGAGCAATTTCCCGGGGCGCAACGCGCGCTTTTCCGCCGCTATCACATCGGCGGCTGCAGCAGTTGCGGTTTCAGCCCGGACGAAACGCTCGCCGGCGTTTGCGCGCGCAACGAAAATCTCGATGTCGACGAAGTCATCGAGCACATCCTCGCGAGCGACGCAGCCGATCGCGCGATGCAGATCGAGCCGCGCGAACTTTCGGAACGCCTCGCGGCCGGCGAAACGATTCACCTTCTCGACGTTCGGACGCGCGAGGAATTCGATGCCGTGAAGCTGCCCGGGCGCGCATCTCTTCACCCAGGAATTCATGCAGGAAATCCTGGCCAACTGGTCGCGCACCGATCTGCTCGTGATTTACGATCACCAAGGCACGCGCAGCATGGATGCGGCCGCGTATTTTCAAGGACACGGCTTCGAGAAACATCAAAAGTCTGCGCGGTGGCATCGACGCCTGGAGCGCGGAAGTCGATCCGAAGCTGCCGCGCTATCATCTGGAATAGGTCGATGAGCGACGACCTGGAAAAGCGCATCGAAGCAGCGGTCAAGAATCCGCAGAACCTCGGCGAGATGGAAAACGCCGACGCGATCGGCACGGTCGGCAGCCCCGATTGCGGCGACATGCTGCGGATGTGGGTCAAGTTCAAGGAAGAGGACGGCCGCAAAGTGATCGATCGCGCGACCTTTCAAACCTTCGGCTGCCAGACCGCGATCGCGGTGGCCAGCGTCGCGACCGAAATGCTCGCCGGCAAAACCGTCGACGAAGCGATCTCGATGTCGGGCGAAGATCTGGCGGCGCCGCTAGGCGCGCTGCCGCCGGTGAAGATTCATTGCGCGCAGCTCGTCGAAGGCGCCCTGCGCGCGGCGCTGGGCGGTGACGCAGCGTCGCGAGGGCCGGCCACTGCGGCCAGCGGACAACGCGCCGACCTTGCTGGATTCATTCACGCCGACCGCCCCGCCGCGAAAGCTGAAAATCGTCCTTGAACCTTAGCCTAACGAAAACCGTCTTATGCACGAAAACACCGAATTCACCACTGCCCGCGACGTTGAAGCGATCCAAATCCCGAGCGGCAACAAGACGACCATTCCGGCGGGGACGCCCGGCGTGGTCACCCAGACCCTCGGCGGCAGCTACACGATTGCCACCTATCAGGGCCTGGCCCGCGTCGCCGAAAAAGATCTCGACGCGCTCGGTCTGGAAAAGCCAGCGTCGCACGAATGGCGAGAAGCCAACCACTGCAGACAGCCGGCGGGCCGGTCGACGAAAAAGCGGTCTGGGATCAACTGCGGCAATGCTACGACCCGGAAATCCCGGTCAACATCGTCGACCTCGGCCTGGTCTACGATTGCCAGCTTGTCCAGAAAGACCGGACGGCGGCACGAAAGTCGAAGTGAAGATGACGCTGACCGCGCCCGGCTGCGGAATGGGCCCGGCGATCGCGCACGATGCGCAGAGCAAAATCCTGAGCATCGACGGCGTCGACGAAGCCGATGTGCAACTCGTCTGGGATCCGCCCTGGAACCAGAGCATGATCAGCGAAGCCGGGCGGATGAAGCTCGGAATGGTCTAGCGACGATTCTCCATAGAGCTCGCATCTGTCGCGGCCTTCGGCAGATCGTTGACATGAACTCGCGGCGCCTTATAATCACGGCCCTCGCGCCTTCTAATGTCGCGATCGCGCGCCAAAATTTAGCCACCAGATTTCACATGCCTTCCACTCAAATTATTTTGACCGAAAACGTCCCCGGCCTTGGCGCCGAGGCCGATGTCGTGAAAGTCCGCCGCGGTTACGCGCGCAATTTTCTTCTGCCGACCGGCAAAGCTCACGAAGTCACGCCGCGCGCCATGCGCCAGCTCGACATGCTGAAAGCGAAACGCGCCGAGCGCGAAGCGCGCGAATTGAACGAAGCCGAAGACCTGGCCCGCCGGATTGGCAAACTCAAGGTCACCTTCATCCTCGATACCGGTGAAACCGGCAAGGCTTTCGGCTCGATCACCGCGCACGATTTGGCCGAGCGTCTAAAAAACGAACTCGGCCGCGAGATCGATCGTCACCTGCTCGTGCTCGAGCATCCGATCAAGACGACCGGCGAACATGAAGTGCCGATCAAGCTGCACCACGATGTGACGGCGAAATTCAAGTTCAAGTCAAATCCTCCGAGGAACCTAAACCGGAAGCTCCGGCCGAAGAGTCGGCTGACAAGTCCCGCGGTCCCCGCAAGCACACGAAGTAAATGCCGAGAGATTCTCGAGGCTCAACCAGAGCCGCAGAGAAAACTCGGAAAGAACCCGGAAACGGGTCCGGCCGAGGCTGGCCGGAGCGAGGGAGCGAGCGCGGAACGGCAGAAGCATCACAGCTTCTTCACCGGATATTCACCGCGCCCTGCCGCACAGCGTCGAAGCGGAGCAGGGCGTGCTCGGCTCGATGCTCATCTCGCCGCGCGACATCATCGCGGAAGCGGTCGAGAAAATTAACGAGAACTATTTCTACATTCCGGCGCACCAGACGATTTACACCGTGCTGGTCGATCTCTGGAATGCCGGTCAGGGCATCGACCTGATCACCTTCACCCAGGTCCTGCGCGACCGGAACCTGCTCGATACCGTCGGCGGCGCGTCATTCGTCACCAGCCTTTTCACCTTCGTCCCGACGGCGGCGAACGTCGGCTATTACCTCGAGATCGTTCGCGACAAATACATCCTGCGCGAAATCATCAGCGCCTGCACCGAAGGCGCGCGGCGCTCCTACGAGGAGCAGGACGAAGTCGACAACCTGCTCGACGAAGTGGAGCAGAAAATCTTCGCGGTCGGCGAAGATCGCTTCAAGGACACGGCGCTTTCGATGAAAGACCAGGTGATGGACGCGATCGAGGCGATCGAGAAACTCTACGAGCAGCACGGCGGCATCACCGGCCTCGCCACCGGGTTTAACGAGTTCGATCGCATGACGAGCGGCCTGCACCCGGCCGAGATGATCGTCATCGCGGCGCGGCCGAGCATGGGCAAGACGGCGCTGGCCATGAACATCGCGGAGCACGTGGCGGTGAACGAAAATCGGCCGGTCGCCGTCTTCAGCCTCGAAATGAGCGCGCAGCAATTGGTCCAGCGCCTGCTCTGCTCCCGCGCTGGAGTGAACTCGCAAAAGGTGCGCGACGGCCTTTCTCGCCGACCGCGATTTTCCGAAACTGACCGCCGCGGCATCGAAGCTGGCCGAGGCAAAAATCTTCATCGACGACAGCCCGGGGTTGAACATTCTCGAGCTGCGGGCGAAAGCGCGGCGCTTACGGCGCAGCACGACATCGAACTGATCGTGATCGATTACCTGCAGCTCTTGCGCTCGACCTCGCGGCGCGGACAGGAGAATCGGCAGATTGAAATCTCGGAAATCTCGGCCGGAATCAAAGGACTCGCCAAGGAGCTGAACATTCCGATCATCGTCGCGGCGCAGCTGAATCGAAATCCGGAAAACCGCACGGGCGACAGCAAAGGCCGGCCGCGTTTGAGCGACCTGCGCGAATCGGGCAGCATCGAGCAGGACGCCGATCTTGTCGGGCTGCTCGTTAGGCAGGAATATTACGCCGACACCGAGGAAGAAAAAGACGAGATGGAAGGCAAAGCGGAGCTCATCATCGCCAAGCAACGCAACGGCCCGACGGGCGACGTGGCGCTCACCTTCCGGAAGGAATTCACCCGCTTCGAAGATCGCGCACGCGAAGAGCGCGAGCCGCTCTAGGCTTCGTCATCCCAGCTCTCTCAGAGCGACCGCGCCGCGTCGATCACATGCTGCGCGTCGATCCCGAGTTCCTTCATCGCTTCGCTGCCCGGGGCGCTCAGGCCGAAGCGATTCAGGCCGACGATCTTCCCGTCGAGCCCGACATATTGCGACCAGATCTCCGGGACTCCCGCTTCGATCGCCACCCGCCGGCGGCATTCGTTAGGCAGGACTTCTGCGCGATAGCTTTCCGGCTGCCGCTCGAACCGCTCGAAACAGGGCATCGAGACCACCCGGGTCCCCTCGCCCAGCTCTTTCGCCGCGGCCAGCGCGTGCTGCAATTCGCTTCCGCACGAAAGCAGGATGAGATCGAGCTTGCCTGTTTCCTTCTTTGCGATGTAGCCGCCGCGGAGCACTCCTTCGCGTCGGAGCTTCACGTCGATCTCGTTCAAAATCGGAACCGCCTGTCTCGTTAAGCGCGAGCAAGGTTGGGCCGTCGGTTCGTTCCGCCGCGGCGACGAACGCGCCCGCCGTTTCCTCAGGATCGGCCGGTCGAATCACGTCGATCTGCGGCATCACCCGCACGCTCGCCACCGTCTCGACCGGCTCGTGGGTCGGACCATCCTCGCCCACCCCGATCGAGTCGTGCGTGAAAATGTAGATGTTCGGCAGTTTCGAGAGCGCGGCGAGCCGGATGGAGGCGCGGCAGTAATCGGTGAAGACCAGAAAGGTCGCGCCCGAAGCGCGGAAGATGCCGTGATAGCTGACGCCGTTCATGATCGCGCACATGCCGTGCTCGCGGATGCCGAAGTGGATGTTGCGACCCGACGGGTTCGTTCGAGTAAAATCGCCCCCGTCCTTGATGTAATTGAGCGTCGAACCGTGCAGATCCGCGCTGCCGCTGATCAGGAACGGCATCGCCTGGGCGAGCGGCTGGAGCACTTCGCTCCCGGCTTTGCGGGTCGCGAGCTTGGCGTCGTTAGGGAAAGCCGGGATCTTCGAGAACAAATCGTCAGGCACCTTCCGCTCGATCGCGTCGTCGAGCATTTGCGCCTTGTCCGCGTTTTTTTTGCGCCAGTCCTGATACGTTTTTTCCCAGCGATCGTATTCCGCGAGGAGATGCTTTTTGTGCTCGGCGAAATAGTCGCGCACGTCGTCCGAGACGAAATAATGCTCGTCCGGCAGGCCAAGCCCCTTGCGCGCCGCATCGGCAAATTTGGCGCCGCCTTCGCCGTGCGCCTTGGAGGTGCCCGCCACTTCCGGAATGCCTTTCCCGATCAAGGTGTGCGCGATAATCATTTGCGGTTTCCCGTTGTCGCGCTCTTTCGCAATATTGAGCGCGTCGAGAAATTGCTGCATGTCCTGGCCGTCGATTTCCTGCACGTCGAAGCCGTAGGCCCGGAAGCGCATCCCGGTGTCTTCGCTCTGCGTCTCCTTCGCCATCGCGTCGAGCGTGACGGCGTTCGAGTCGTAGATCAGGATCAGGTTATCGAGTCCGAAATGGCCGGCGAAGGCGCTCGCTTCCGCCGAGACGCCTTCCTGCAAACAGCCGTCGCCCGCCAGACAAATGACGTGCTGATCGAAAATCCGATGCTCGTCGGTATTGAAGCGCGCCGCCGCCATTTTCGCCGCCATCGCGATGCCGACCGCGTTGCCGACGCCCTGGCCTAACGGGCCGGTCGTGCATTCGACTCCCGGCGTTTCAAGAAACTCCGGATGTCCCGGCGTCTTGCTGTGCAGTTGCCGGAAACGCTTGATTTCCGACATCGGCAAATCGTAGCCGCTCAGGTGCAGCCAGGCGTAAAGGAACATGCTGCCGTGCCCGGCCGAGAGAACGAAATAGTCGCGATTGATCCAGCGCGGCTGATCGGGATTGTACCTGAGAGCGTGGCCGTAGAGAACGGCGCCCATCTCGGCGCAGCCTAACGGCAACCCGAGATGACCGGACTGCGAGGCGTGAACGGCGTCGATGCAAAGACCGCGGGCCTGGTCCGCTGCGCGGGAAAGGACTTCGAGATTCAGAGTCATGCGGCCACTCTATATGCAAACGCCGCGCGATTGGAATCGCGAGTTTTTGGGGACCACCGTCCTCGGAGCGACGTGCTTCCGCACGTCTCCGCTCGTGGCGGTTTTTCGCGTGGGATGAGGACGTGCAGAAACACGTCCCTCCACGCAACCCGTCACTTCTTCGGAGTCGCGGCCGGGGACGCTGCGCCCGTGGGCGCAGCCGTTGCTTTCACGGCCGATTCCTTCTTTCAAGGTGAACTTCCAATGGGCCTCGGCCTTCTTCTCGCCGATTTTCGCCTCGACGATGACCGAACAGGAATCACCGTGTAGCGGCTGCGTCACCTGATAGGAAATCATCTTGCTCGCCGGGTCATAGGTCGCGGCAACGAGGCCCAGGCCGCTGACGCGCATTTTCACCGAGCCCGGCTCGATCCCCCCGATCGCGCCGAGGTTGGCCTGGATGAGCGGCTTGGAACCGGCGGTCGAACCGTCGGCCGGCTGGGGATTGATGCTGCCGAGCGGGATTTCCTCGACCTGCGCGCTCCCGCCACTCGACGATCCGCCGAAGGAGATGGCGGTCGCGAACACCTTCGGTTTGTTGGCTTCAATCATGTAGCGGCCTAACGAATCGTTGGGCGAGCCGTAGGTCAGCTTCTGGCCGTAGACGGTAAAGACCGCTTCGAAGCCCGCCTGCTTCGTCGCTTCCTTCACGCGGTCGTTGTAATAGCCGAACGGGACCGCAAAGCAGTTCACGCGAATGCCGAGCTTGTGCTCCAGGGTCTCCTTCGAGCCGCCCACTTCCGCGTTGAGCCACTCCGTGTATTCCTCCGGATTGAGCTTGCGCTTCGTCACCTTGTCGTACGGCTTGCGCAGGTCCTGGTGAGTCGCGCTGTGCGCCTGGATGTCGACCCCGGCATCGCGCATCTCGGCCAGTTGCTCCCAGCTCATCGCTTCTCCACCGCCAAACTTCCCGCCTTTTATTCCCTCGGTGTAAATGAAGAGGGTAAAGGGATAATTGAATTTCTTCAGAATCGGCCAGGCAACCTCGTAACCCGACTTGTAGCCGTCATCGATCGTGATGATGGCAGCGTCGGGCGGGATCGCTTTTTCACCGCGTTTCCAGGCGAGAAAATCCTGCATCCCGATCACCGGAATTTTCTGGTCCTGCAGTTCTTTCATCTGCGCCTCGAATGCCTCCGGCGTGATCTCGGTGTCGGGCCGCCGCACCTTTTTCTCGAACCGATGATAGCCGAATACGATCACCTGCGCGGTCTGATCGATCGGCGGCGGGGTCGGCGAAGGCGTCTCAGTCGGGGCGGCGGCCACGGCCACTGTTGGCACTGGAGTCGGGGTCGCGGTCGACTTCGCCTTTCGCGCAAAACTCCCTTTTTTGCAGCCGCCCAAGGCGAGCCCGCAAAGCAGCAAAATAATCGTAAAACGGTGGCGCATCATTCGAGCCTAGCCCATTAAGTGCGACCGCGAAAAACACAAGCGATTTTGCGCAATCGCGCAGCTTCCTTCGCCTTTCTTTTTGCCCGGCACGCGATTCGCTTTATCTGTTTGCATGCCGCGTTCGATCAGCTCTATCGCCGTCCTTGCTCTCGGGGCCGCTTTTTTTCTCGGCGGCTGCGCGACCGTCGCCACCAACACCAGTCACACCTTCGAAACCGTCGTCGTGGATGCCGGCCACGGCGGCAAGGACAGCGGTGCCTACCGGCGCAATTGTCCGCCGGAAAAAGTCGTCGCGCTCGATGTCGCCCTGCGGGTCGACCGCAAACTGCGCGAATCGCAGCTCAAAACCGTCCTCACTCGCGCCAACGACACTTTCATCCCGCTCGACAACCGGGTCGCGCTCGGCAACGAACAGAAAAACTCCATCTTCGTCAGCATCCATTTCAACGACTCGCGCCGGCGCGGCGTGGAAGGCGTCGAAACCTATTATCATTCGCCCTACGCCTACGCTCTGGCGGCGGCAATTGAGCAGAATTTGTCCACGCTTCCGGGAACGGTGAATCGCGGCGTGCATACGGCCGACTTCCGCGTCCTGCGCAACGCCCATTACCCATCGGTCCTGGTGGAATGCGGCTACCTCAGCAACCGCTCCGAAGCGCGCGACGCCGCCGACGCCGCGTATCGGGAAAAGCTGGCGGACAAAATCGCCGAAGCGATCGTCGACTACCGTTACGGGACCGGGATGTACCGCCGCCAGGCGACCGTTCTTGCGCGCGCCGGCGGCGGCGCGTCGTTCCTCCCGAGCTTCCGCTAGAACTCGATTCCGCGCGCCTCGCGCCCGAGCGCAGCGAGGAGAATGAGGACGAGAAAAACCGCCAGCGTCACACAGGCCATCGTGAGAGCGTAGTCCGGTTCACCGTTTGGCCTGACGAAATGTTCCGCGAGCTTCGCCTGCAACATCGCGGCATTGGCGGAAAAGAAATTCCCCAGCTGATAAACCACGCCCGGAAAAGTGCCGCGCCAGGCCGGGGGCGAGAGCTCGTTCAAGTGCACCGGCACCACGCCCCAGGCGCCCTGCACCATGAATTGCATGAAAAATCCGCCCGCGATGAGGAGCGGGAGCGTCGGCGAAAAAATCCAGGCCGGGATGAGCAGAATGCCGAGCACCGCTGCGATGATAATCGTCCGCCGACGGCCCCAGCGTTGCGAAAAATGGCCGAGCAATGTGCCGCCGCAGATCGCGCCGAGATTGTAGATGATCGCGATCGGCGCGGTTTGATTGACCGAGAGCCCGCGCTGTTTCTGGAGAAAGGTCGGATAAAGATCCTGGGTGCCGTGCGACATGTAGTTGAAGGCAGTCATCAGGAGCACGGCATAAACCAGGAGCCGCCAATGTTCTCTGATGAACCGGCCCATGCCTAACGACTCGCGCGCCGTCTGCCGGTGTCGTTGCCAGACCGCCGACTCCGGCACGCGCGCCCGGATGTAAATCACGAGCAACGCCGGCAGCGCACCCACGACAAAAAGTGCCCGCCACCCAAAGTGCGGGAAGACGAGCCAATAGACCACCGCGGCGAGAAGGAAACCGCAGGAATAACCTTGCTGCAAAATCCCGGAGGCCAGGCCGCGGGCGCGCGCCGGCAGACTTTCCATCGCGAGCGACGCGCCGAGTCCCCACTCGCCGCCCATCCCGATCCCGTAGAGCGCGCGAAAAATCAGAAACACGGTGTAATTCGGCGAAAACGCGGTCAGCAATTCCATCAGCGAATAGAAAATGATGTCGACCATCAGCGGTACGCGCCGCCCGAACCGGTCGCCGAGCAGCCCGAAGATGAGCGCGCCCAGTGGTCGCATCATGAGCGTGAGCGTGATGGCAAAGGTCACCTTGACGATCGAGACCGAAAACTCGGCCGACACGTCCCGAACGACGAAGGTGAGGAGAAAAAAATCGAGCGCATCGAGCGTCCACCCGAGGAAGCAGGCGAGGAAGGTGTTGCGCTGGTCGCGATTCAGTGACCGATAAATTTGAATCGCTTCCACGGCTGCGACCCTAACATACCGGCCGCGGCCGCAAGGAAGGCTAATTGTAGGGCGCGCGCTCCGCCTGCTCCGATTCAGAGCTGGGCAAGAGAGCTTTCCTGAGCCCGGACTCGGGCCGTCAGGTTCGTTCAGGAGAGCGATTACGAACCTGAGCACGAGCATTCGGGAAAAACGAACGCATTGACGCATCATGATACGTCAATTTGTTGGTTGCTGAGTCCGGCACCTTGTCGTTAATTGCCGCTTCGCCGTGCACGCCGCAGCCATTCATCCGCTCGAAGCCCTCCTCCGCCAGCGCATCGTCCTGCTCGATGGCGCGATGGGGACGATGGTGCAGCGCTACAAACTCTCCGAGGAACAATACCGCGGCGCGCGCTTCGCGGCGCATCCGGCGAAACATCTCAAGGGCGATCTCGAGCTGCTCCAGCTCACCCAGCCGGAGGTCATCGAAGAGATCCACCCCCAATATCTCGAAGCCGGCGCGGACATCATTGAAACAAACACCTTCAGCGCCACCACCATCGGCCAGCACGATTTCCTGTTTCCCGGGCGAACCGGAGAACGGGCGCAAGGATGCCGCTTTCTTCGAGCGCGTGGTCGAGGATCCGGAGCTCGGCGCGCTCGTCCAAGAGATGAATGTCGCGGCCGCCAAAGTCGCGCGAACCGCGGCCGATCGCGTGGGCGGACAGGACCGGCACGCCGCGTTTCGTCGCCGGTTCGTTAGGCCCGCTTCCGGTCACAGGTTCCCTCTCGCCCGATGTGAACGATCCGAGTTTTCGCGCCGTGACGTTCGATCAAATCCGGCGCGCCTATGGCGAACAGGTGCGCGCGCTGATCGAGGGCGGCGTCGACGTCCTGCTCGTCGAAACGATCTTCGACACCCTGAACGCCAAGGCGGCGATCTTCGCGATTCTCGGAAGCTTTCGAATCGTTAGGCAAGAAATTGCCGATCCTGGTTTCCGGCACGATCACCGATCTCTCCGGTCGCACCCTGACCGGACAAACCGTGGGCGCATTTCTCACCTCCATTCTGCACGCCGAGCCGCTCGTGGTCGGGTTGAACTGCGCGCTCGGTCCCGCCGAGATGCGGCCGCATGTCGAGGAAATGGCGCGGCTCGCGCCGTGTTTCACGAGCGCTTATCCCAACGCCGGCTTGCCCGATCCGCTTTCGCCGACCGGTTTTCCCGAGACGCCGGAATCGTTCGCGCCGCAACTGCGCGACTGGGCGCGAAACGGCTGGCTCAACATCGTCGGCGGCTGCTGCGGCACGACCCCGGATCACATCCGCGCGATTGCCGAAGCGGTGCGGGATTGCCCGCCGCGAGCACGCCCAATGTGGGAGGGGCCTTTGCGCCCCGATGGTCGCGACACCGAAGATCGGGGCGCAAAGGCCCCTCCCACATTGCATCTCTCCGGGCTCGAAGCGCTCGACGTCACGCCGGACTTCGGTTTCGTCGTCGTCGGCGAGCGGACCAACATCACCGGCTCGCCGAAATTTTCGAAGCTGATTCTGGCCGACGACTTCGAGGGCGCGCTCGTTGTCGCGCGCCATCAGGTCGAGGGCGGCGCGAACATTCTCGACGTCAACATGGACGAAGGAATGATCGATTCCGAAGCGACCATGACGCGCTTCCTGCACCTGATCGGGAGCGAGCCCGACATCTCGCGGCTGCCGATCATGATCGACAGCTCGAAATGGAGCGTGATCGAAGCCGGCCTGAAATGCGTGCAGGGCAAGGGGGTCGTCAATTCCATCTCGCTCAAGGAGGGCGAAGAAGAATTTCTGCGCCAGGCCCGACTCGTTAGGCGGTACGGTGCCGCCGTCATCGTGATGGCCTTCGACGAGCGCGGCCAGGCCGATACGCTGGAGCGCAAGACCGACATCTGCGCGCGCGCCTACCGCCTGCTGACCGAGCGCGCCGGCTTCCCGCCTAACGACATCATTTTTGATCCGAACATCCTGACGGTCGCGACCGGCATCGAGGAGCATAACAATTACGCGGTCGACTTCATCGAGGCGACGCGCTGGATCAAAGCCAACCTCCCGGGCGCGCGCGTCAGCGGCGGGGTGAGCAACATTTCGTTCTCCTTCCGCGGCAACAACACGGTGCGCGAAGCGATGCATTCCGCGTTTTTGTATCACGCCATCCGCGCCGGGCTCGACATGGCGATCGTCAACGCCGGGCAGCTCGCCGTTTACGAAGAGATCGACCCGGCGCTGCGCGAACTGGTTGAGGATGTGCTCCTCAACCGGCGGCCGGATGCGACCGAGCGGTTGGTCGATTTCGCCGAGAAGGTGAAATCGAAAGGGAAAGTCTCGGCGAAGGATGAAGCGTGGCGCAGTGCGCCGGTCGAGGAGCGACTCTCGCACGCGCTCGTCAAAGGTATCGTCGAACACATCGAGAGCGACACCGAGGAGGCGCGCCAAAAATCCGCGCGCCCGCTCGACGTGATCGAAGGGCCGCTCATGGCCGGTATGAGCGTGGTCGGCGATTTGTTTGGCGCCGGGAAAATGTTTCTTCCGCAGGTCGTGAAAAGCGCGCGCGTCATGAAGAAGGCGGTCGCCTACCTGATGCCGTACATGGAAGCCGAAAAGCAGGCCGACGCGAAACCGCAGGGCCGAATCGTGATGGCGACGGTGAAAGGCGACGTGCACGACATCGGCAAGAACATCGTCGGCGTCGTGCTGCAATGTAATAACTACGACGTGATCGATCTCGGCGTGATGGTGCCGGCGGAGAAGATTCTCGAGACTGCGCGCGAGAAACAGGCCGACATCATTGGTTTGAGTGGATTGATCACGCCGTCGCTCGACGAGATGGTGCATGTCGCGCAGGAAATGGAGCGGCAGGAATTTCGTCTGCCGTTGTTGATCGGCGGCGCGACCACGAGCCGCGCCCACACCGCGGTCAAGATCGCGCAACACTATCGGGAGAGCGTCGTTCACGTGCTCGACGCGTCGCGCGCGGTCGGGGTGGTCAGCGCGCTCCTGAATCCGGACGCGAAGGTGAAATTCGACGTGAACACGCGGATGGATTACGAACGGCTGCGCGGCGAGCACGCCAACCGGACGCGCGAGAAGAAGATGCTCACACTCGCGCAGGCGCGCGAAAATCGCCTAACGATCGATTGGACCGACTACGTGCCGCCGGTGCCGGAGTTCCTGGGAGTCCGCGCACTTTCCTCCGCCGTCCCGAGCGAAGTCGAGGGATCCCGTGGAGCAACCGAAAATACTGCGCCGCGCTCCGCTCGGGATGACGGAATGCGGCCGGTCAATCTCACGACACTGATCGATTACATCGATTGGTCGCCGTTTTTCCATACTTGGGAACTGCGGGGTCGATACCCGGCGATTTTCGAGGACGAAGTGGTGGGCGCACAGGCGCGCGAGCTTTTTGACGATGCGCAGAAGCTGTTGCGCCAGATCGTAGCCGAGAAGTCGCTCACCGCACGCGGCGTTTATGGTTTCTGGCCGGCCAATTCGTTAGGCGACGATGTCGAGATTTACCGCGATGAAGACCGGCGCGAGGTGATCGCGACCTTTCATTTCCTGCGTCAGCAAATGCTGAAACCGGCTGGGCAAACGAACTACTGCCTGGCCGATTTCGTGGCACCGAAGGGGTCCGGAAGACCCGATTATCTGGGCGGGTTCGCCGTTACTGCGGGGATCGGCGCGGATGAACTGGCCAAACACTTCCAGGCAGAGCACGACGACTACAACGCGATTCTGACGAAAGCGCTGGCCGACCGGCTGGCCGAGGCGTTCGCGGAATATCTGCATCGCGAGGCGCGCATCGCGTGGGGCTTTGGAGCGGAAGAAGGCCTGACGAACGAGGAGTTGATTCGCGAACGTTATCGCGGCATCCGCCCGGCACCCGGTTATCCCGCATCGCCTGATCACGTCGAGAAGCGGACGCTCTTCGATCTGTTGGACGCGGAGAAAAAAAGCGGGATCCGCCTAACGGAATCCTACGCGATGCATCCGGGCGCGAGCGTGAGCGGGCTCTACTTTTCGCATCCCGATTCGCGCTATTTTGCAGTCGGCAAAATCGAGCGCGACCAGGCAGCGGATTACGCGGCGCGCAAAGGGAGTCGTTAGGGGAAGTCGAGAAATGGCTCTCGCCAAATCTGAACTACGAGCCGGAGCAAGAATCGAAACGCTGAGCGCGATCGCTCGTCTCGGCGGAGATCGAAGAGAATGCGGTCGCGGAGGGACTCGACTTCGATCAATCTGGCAGGGTCGCGTTTCGCAGAGCGAAACGTCTACAACACCGAGTTTGGGTCAGCGCTCGTGATCAGCATCGTGCCGGCTTCGTCGGCCGACAATTCCTCCTGCTCTTTCTTGGCCGGCGTGGGATCGGGCCAGACGACGTTCCAGGCGAGATGCAGCTTTTCGAGCATCCAGATGGTGTAGCGGGTGAAATCGAATTCCCACCATTTCAACCCGTGGGCTGCGCAGCGCGGCTTGGCGTGATGGTTGTTGTGGTAGCCTTCGCCGAGCGCGCCGAGACCAACCCAGAAGTTGTTTTTGCTCTCATCCGACGTCTCAAAAGAACGATAGCCGAACTGCTTCATGTGGCAGATCGAGTTCACCGCCCAGGTGCAATTGTAGATGATCAAAATCGGCACGTAGAGACACCAGAGCATGCCGGCGAACCCGAGAGTGGCGAAGAGGATGCCGGCGACGGCGAGATGCGGAAGCACGTAGAGCGCGGAGTTTTCCCAGAGTTTGCAGTACCAAATCTTGCGCACGTCGGCCGCGTAACGCAACGAGCGCTCGCGGAAGGATGGGGGCTTGCGAATCAGCCACATCATATGGGCGTAGGGAAATCCGTGCCGCGGGCTGTGGATGTCCTCCTCGGTGTCGGACTTCAGGTGATGAAAACGATGATCGCCCACCCAGGTGACTGGGTCGCCCGACAGTCCGATGGCTGATCCGGTAGCGAAGATAAATTTCAACCAGCCCGGCATCTCAAACCCGCGATGGGTGAGATAGCGATGCAAATAAAGGGTCGTGCCGAGTCCAATCCAAAAATAAATGCCGAGCATGATCGGCAGGTAGTAAAGTTGAAAGCGAGTCCAGACAGCCGCGACCCCGAGTGCCTGCAGCAGGACGAGGATCGTGAAAATAGCGATATTGAATTTTTCGTTCTTGAACATAGGCGGGGCGAGCAGACGGCCGCTGCCCGGAGAAGGAGGTCGCAGTGTCGTCGCGAAGCGGATCCAAGGCAAGCGATCTTTATCCGATGTCATCCTGAGACCGACACGCAAGCCTCTCGAACGACAGGAAAATGCGACGCGGTTCTTCAAATCATCCCCAGGAACGGATTTCCAGATGCAGAGCGCGACTCGACATGCTCGAGATCGCGCCGACTGCGCAAATCCAGGGTGGAGCTTAGCTTGGTAGCGCGCCTGCTGCGGCGACAGGCCGCCCCGAAAACAGTTCGCGTGCGCTCCGCTTCTTTGCGTGCTATAGGGCTGCACATTCCCGGGGTGTAGCTTAGCTTGGTAGAGCGCCTGGTTTGGGACCAGGAGGTCGCAGGTTCAAATCCTGTCACCCCGAGGCCAGAAGTCCTGCGCGATGAACTTTTTGCCACACGTTTTTTTCCTTTTGGCACTCGGTGCGGCCGGCATCGCCCTGGCACAATCGTCTCCACCTCCTGACGACAGTTCAGCCCAGACCGCCAACACGCAGATGGCCGCCTCCACGCCTTCACCATCGCCTTCGGCCACGGTCTCGATCGAGCCGCCTTCCCTTATTCCGCCGAATATTTTGCCCGCACCCGATTCGCTCCCCAAAATTCCCGCGGTGCAGGAGTTGCAGCTACTCAATGAATTTTTCAAGAAAACGTCCCTGGGGAAAGTTGCCGACGAGCATCGGCTTCAACTCCAAATGGTGGCGCTGGAAACACGGATCCGAAATGACGAGGACCTCCACGCGTTGAAGGCGACGGCGTTAAAGGCTCCGACCGATCTCGAGCGCCGCCATTGGCTCAAGAGTTATTATGAACTGTATTTCAAGAAACTGCGCGCGCTCGCCACAACGCCGGACTTGAAAGCGTATATCGACGCCCACGAAGCGACTCGCAAATTGAGCCTGCTTCAACCAAAGGTCCGGCACGAATCGGATGAAGCGGAGGCCGCTGCATTGGCAAAAACTGGTGCGGCTGCGACCGCTGCCAAGACGCTTCCGACACCGGTGCAGGCCCGCGCCAGCGAAGCAGTGCACCCCTGACCGGGAAGGACGCGGTCGGGAGGTTGCCGCGCCGCCGGAGCACGGCTAGGATGCGGAGCAAAACGGCGCGTTCGTCTAGTGGTTAGGACACAGCCCTCTCAAGGCTGGTGCACGGGTTCGATCCCCGTACGCGCTGCCAAATTCTTCATAGGTGTCTCTTCCCGGAATAGTTGAGGAGATTTTCAAATCGGCCGATAAAGCCCGGAGTTGATCGGAAACTGCTGATTTTGCGGCACTTATGGATTTCGACCCCAGGAATACCTTCACGGAATATTTGAGCACTTTTTTGGAATGTGAGCTGTTCAGGTTGTCCAAGTCTTGCTTGCTATAAGTCTCTAATTAGCAAATAGAAACGACTATGTTGGACATACCATTTAGCGGAATCTCCTCGAATATTCTGCAAATGTGCGAGATGCGATTACCCTCCATCACCGGGATCGCGAGCTGCAACTGAACTTCGATCTTGACCGCCGATGTCGCCTCATCCCAGTCGGCCCATCCATCGTCGATCGGCGGCTCATCAAACCCTCTCGGCAGAAAAACATCGCCGCACCGGATCGCCTCAGGTAGGAAAAGCCGGTGCCGGAATCTGACGACAATCTTCGCTTGGAAATCGGGCACGTCCTCTTCATCGACATCGTCGGTTACTCCAAGCTCCTGATCGAAGAGCAGAAGGAGCGACTCGCCGATCTGACGCGGATCGTGCTCGGGACAGCGCAGGTGCGCGACTCGAGCGACGAACAACTCGTTAGGCTGCCGACCGGCGACGGCATGGCGCTGGTCTTTCATCACAGCGCCGAAGAGCCGGCGCGGTGCGCGCTCGAGATCGCCGAAGCACTGCGCAAGCACCCGGAACTTCGCGTGCGCATGGGCATTCACAGCGGGCCGGTGAGCGAGGTGACCGACGTGAGCGGTCGGACCAACATTGCTGGGGCTGGCATCAACACGGCGCAGCGGGTGATGGATTGCGGCGACTCCGGACACATCCTCCTCTCACAGCACGTGGCGGATGATTTGATGCAATACCGGCAATGGGCCCCGCGTCTGCGAGATCTCGGCGAATGCGAGGTCAAGCACGGAGTGCGTCTCCACCTGGTGAACCTCTACGCGGAGCCACTGGGCAATCCCGAAGTGCCGGAGAAGTTTCGCCAGGTTGCCGCATCAGCGACAGCGTCTGCGCCGATGCCCTCTCCGGTTGTTAAACCGAAGCGAATGCCGTGGCATGAAATCGTCATCGCGCTTCTCTTTGTCGCCGCGGTGATCGCGGCTGCGTTCTTCTATCTTAGAAAGGGCGCGCCGCCGCCGGGCGCTTCGGCCGATGTGCCGGAGAAGAGCATCGCCGTGCTGCCCTTCAACAATCTCAGCCGCGATCCGGACAACGCCTTTTTCACCGACGGGGTGCAGGATCAGATCCTGACCGCTCTGGCCAAACTGGCCGACTTGAAAGTGATCAGCCGCACCTCGGTGATGAATTACAAGAGCGACGCGCCGCGCAACCTGCGCGAGATCGGGCAGCAGCTGGGCGTGGCGCATTTGCTCGAGGGTAGTGTGCAACGGGCGGGGAACAAGGTGCGAGTCAACGCGCAATTGATCAATGTGCGCACCGATGCGCATGAGTGGGCGGAGAATTATGACCGCCCGGTGGACGATGTCTTCGCCATCCAAAGCGAGATCGCCAAGGCGATCGCCGATCAGTTACAGGCCAAGCTCTCGCCTAACGAGAAGAAAGCGATCGAGCAACCGCCCACGACTGATCTGGCGGCTTTCGACCTTTACAGTCGAGCGAAGTCACTTCTCCTCACGACAGGTTTCAGCGCGACGACCGAATCAGACCTGCTGAAGGCAATTGAACTTCTGGATGAAGCGGTCAACCGCGATCCCTCATTTTTCGACGCCTACTGCCAGCTCGCCTACGCCCACGAAACCATTTATGGAGTAGGTGGGTCTGATCACACGCCCGCCCGGCTGGCGCTGGCTGAAGCTGCAGTGCAAGCCGCGACACGGCTGCGGCCGGATGCTGCCGAAACGCATTTGGCGCGCGCCCAATATCTCTACTACGGGCTGCGCGACTATGCTGGTGCCCTCGCCGAATTGGAGATCGCACGGCGAGCGTTACCCAATGATCCGCGTCTCGCCGAACTGACCGGCTACATTCTGCGGCGGCGCGGCCAGCAGGAGGAGGGTCTGCGGGACCTGCAGCGCGCGGTGGAACTGGATCCGCGCAACTTTAGTATTCTGCAACAGACCGCGCTCAGTTACCAAGGCCTGGGGCGCTATGCCGAGGCGATCGCTGCGCTGGATCGCGCGTTAGCGATCGTGCCCGACAACGTCGAAACGCGGGCCAGTCGTGAACTATATTACGTCTGCTGGAAAGCGGACACCCGGCCGCTGCGCCAGACGATTGATGCAATCCTCGCGCAAGGGGCGGGAGCCATCGCCAGCGCCGCGGACATCTGGTTCCTTTGCGCTCTGGCCGAACGCGATCCGGTTGCGGCCGAACGAGCGCTCGTCGCGCTGGGCGAAAATCCCTCCTGGAACGAAAGCCCGATCAATCTGAGCCGCAGTTTTGGCGAAGGTCTGCTGGCACGCATGACCAAAGATGAGGCACGGGCGCGCACTGCGTTTGAAGCGGCTCGCACCCAGCAGGAGAAGATCGTGCAGGCGCAGCCGGATTACGGCCCCACGCTCTGCGTCCTCGGCTTAATCGACGCTGCTCTTGGGCGGAAAGACCTGGCCTTGGACGAAGGCCGTCGAGCGATCGCGCTCACGCCGGTGAAAAAAGATGTCAACAGTGGCAGCCTCGTTCTTCAATATTTCGCCATTACAGCAGCGTGGGCGGGCGAGAAGGAGCTCGCCTTGCAGCAACTGGAAGCTGGGCTGCGTGCTCCCAACGCATCGCTCATGCTGAGCTACGGCGCCTTAAAACTGCACCCCTTCTGGGACCCGCTTCGCGGCGATCCGCGCTTCGAGAAAATCGTCGCGTCGTTAGCGCCAAAAGAACAGGCCAAGTAGAAGAAGGATGAATCCGCGCAACTTCTTTGCTGAACTAAAGCGGCGCAATGTTTACAAGGTGGCAGTTGCGTATGCGGTCGTTGGTTGGCTGCTGGTCCAAGTTGGCTGACTGCCCAGTCGCAGAGCAATGTTGATCCAAGACCTCGAACAATTTTTTTGGGTTGGCTGCTTGATCACTAACTACCGGCACCCGGTTAACGCCACCATGGCGCCGCCCCCCCCGTAGTCGGAGGTGACCAAATCTGGCAGGCCATCTTCATTGAAGTCGCCTGTCGTTAGGTTGATCGGAAGCGGCGAGCTTTGATTCCGCGGCAAGAAATAGCTCTTGATTGCTTTGAAACGTCCGCGGCCATTCCCCTTCGCAAACGACACCGTGTTGTAACCATAATTCGCCGTCACGATATCGACGTTGCCGTCGCCGTCGAGATCGACAACCGCGACTCCCCATGGATCGCTTGACCCGACCGGCGTCGACGGGACGAACGCCCCCATCCCGTTCCCAAGAAACGTGTAGACCTGCCGTTCCGCATTTATGACTGCGACCGCGAGGTCCAGAGTGCCGTCGTGGTTGAAATCGGCCGTCGCGAGATGCGTTGGGTTGCCCGGCCCGACAGAATAACTATTCCCCACGGTGAATGCGCCCGCGCCATTCCCGAGCAGTATCTTCAGATCAGTCGTCGCGACCGCGAGGTCCATCTTCCCGTCGCTGTTAAAATCACCTGCGACGACGAAGCCGCCGCCTCCGCCGGATGTCGAGATCGGCGCTCCGAACCCGCCGTGGCCGTCGCCGAGCAGCACTTGGTTGGTTCCGGCGTCGAAATCCGGCACGGTGAGATCAAGATTGCCGTCGCTGTTGAAATCCGCCACCACCACCTGCTCGGGTAAGGAGCCGGCGGGGAAGAGCGTCGACGGGTTCCCGAAGCCGCCGCTTCCGTCATTCAGGAGGATCCGCACCCCCCCTCCAAACATGGGGAATGCTGCCGCCGCTGCTGCGAGATCCGGCTTGCCGTCGCCGTTGAAGTCACCGGCAATGATCGACTCCACAAAGGGAGCCGGATAGCTGACCGGTGCCGCAAAAGTCCCGTCTCCGTTGCCGCGATAGATTTGGATGGTGCCCGCGAGCGCGAGCGGCACCGCAAGGTCGAGGTGCCCGTCGCCGTCGAAGTCGGCCACGGCGGTCTCGTAGGTGCTTTCCTGGGAGCCGTTTGGTCCGAGATAGCGGAAATGGAGACTGATTCGGCAACCTGCCGCTTCTGGCGGCGCCAGCAACAATCCGAGGACGAGGAGTGCGCAGAGAGCGACAGCGAATCTTGCGGCGAACTTAATTTGCATGGTTTTCATGTTGTTTTGTTTACTTGAATGTAAGGGCTGATCTGAATTGATGTATCCCTCCAAGTCTATTACGGAAAACGGGACGGAAAGTTTCGAAATAAGTTCAGCGAACATCAAACTCCTACGCGCAACTGCGGAGATGGCACTCCCCTGGCCGTTGACTCATCCGTATTGCAGGCGTTGACAAGATCGTGCGCCGCGATACGCAAGGCTTGGCATCATCGCAATCGTCATGGTAACCTCCTCACGATGAACGAAGCGATTTCCCAAGAGCAATTGGCGGCAATAAAGAAACTCGCTGCGACAATGGCGCAGGTTATGGATGGGAAAACTCCTGAGCCGTCGATGGGCGAGTTAATGAATTCGTTCCCGAAACCTTCGAAGATCCAGCGCGCCATCCTGACCGAGATCCGAAAAGCGTGCGCGCGCAAGGAATGGAGCGGCCTAACGGGAAATCCTCGCGATTCTAGGGAGCTGGGGCGACACCCTGAGCGAAGAGGATGTTCTAAGATACCTGCGCGATGTAACCCGGTCTGGGACGATGATGGCCGAGGTGTTTCGAGCAGTCGTTGCTTAGGGTCTGATCCGTATTGTAGGCGTTGGTACGATCGTGCACCGCGATAAGGTGCCGCCCTTCTTTCCTGACGAGCCCTCTTAATCGCAGTCGCCTTGCGGATATTGGCCGCGACCGTCGATGGCGATCCTGCGCTCGATGGTTGAAGCGTCGTCGCCAAATACGTGCACTTCGCCCGAGCAGCCTCCGAGGCGATTGCGCGCATAGTCGAAAAACAAGATGAGCCGGCGCGAGCGAGGACGCGCTGCTATCGGAGTAACGCGCCAAT
The DNA here is from genome assembly GCA_963821915.1 of uncultured Verrucomicrobiae bacterium. Taxonomy (GTDB): domain Bacteria; phylum Verrucomicrobiota; class Verrucomicrobiia; order Chthoniobacterales; family UBA10450; genus Palsa-1392. The sequence goes on along the minus strand of CAWGFS010000007.1, from coordinate 33,115 downwards.
CAGGGCTAGGACGCCGAGCAAGGCGATCAGCACTGCCATCACGCCGGACACGGGCGCGGGTAGTTCAGGGCAGCGTTCGCGCAGCGCCTTCACGGCCCGCCGCTGCTGCCCATTTGCGAGAATCAAGCCAACTAGTCCAATCGTGATCATGACGAGACCAACCGCGCGGGGGCTTAGCAGCGTAGCCGTCTCACCCTGTTTCTCGCGCAGGTACTGAAAAAACTCTGCAATGACGAAGCCGAACGAGATCAGTGCGAGCGCCGTTCGCACCCAGGCGATCCGGGTGCGCTCGTACGCAAGAAACGTGCGCTCAAAGGCGAGCTGGACCCTGGGATCAGATGGTGTCGCGGATGGTTTATGAATGCCTTCGTTATCCATAATCGCAAGATGCAACGTTTTCCCCGCGCGCGCGAGGGTCGGTGGAGGCTCCCCATCGAGGATTTTGCGCTCATGGAGGCAGGCATTCAGAGGCGATTGGTATGCGCTCTGCTACGTCACGCCGAAAGAAACATGTCGGGTTGCCAACCACATAGGCGTCAAAGATGGCATTATCGTCCACAGGATCGTCGCGTCCCCGCCACAGCGTCACTCGACAAATCCGCCATCGAGCTTGACGCAGCCAAAAATATTCCGATCGAGCGCGTCGAGAGAACGTCCGCCGATGTGATCATGCCTGGACCACGCACGACTCAGGTGTGACCGAGATCTGAACGGGGCGGGCGCGAATGGCACCGCCGGATCTTCGGAGGGATCTTGACCTGGAGTGCCGAATAATGTTCATGTGAACAGATGCCCCCCAATCGCTTGCAAAATGCCCTCGCGGCACTCGGGGACGCTATGCGCGAAGTGAATGCAGCCATCGAGGAAATGCGGAGGGAACACGACCCGCTCGCCTCGCACATCTTCGTATGGCGCCGTCGCTATCGAAACGCACACGACACGAAGGGCGGCAAGCGCCGTGAGGTCGCAGCGCGGCTGAGCTACAGCGAAGCGTGCTCGGCCGACCTTTCGTAGTTCGAAATGGTGACACCAACGGGTTCGAGAGCCCTCGTGCGGCGTTCGCCAGCCTGATCGCGGTGTTGGCGCTCAGCGTGGGCGGGAGATTCGACTGCTTGACGTATGACCACCGAAATTGTTTTCCAGATGATCGACAGATCCAGCGACAGAGACATGTTCTTCGCGTAGAAAATATCCATCGCGATCATTTCCTTGAAGGTGGTCTTGTTCTTGCCGTTGACCTGCCAGTAACCGGTTATCCCGGGCGGCGCGTTGACCCGATCGCGCTGTTCGGGTCGATAGCTCTGGAATTCAATCACGGTACAGGGCCGCGGGCCCACCAGGCTCATCTCGCCCCGGAGGACGTTAAATATTTGCGGCAACTCATCCAAACCTGCGGCCCGAAGGAAGCGTCCGCCAAGAATGAGGCGTGGATCCAGGGCGTCCAGTTTCGTCATGGGAGTATCATTTACGATCAGCTGTTCCAAATACTCTTCATGTGTCTGCGTCTCGGCATTCACCCGCATGGTCCTAAATTTGAAGATCATGAATTGTTTGCCCCTGTAACCAATCCTGCGCTGCCGGTAAAACGCCGGACCGGGGGACGCCAGCTTAACCAGCCACATCAGGAGCAGCATCAGAGGCAGCCAAATCCACACCGTGCAAGCCAAGATCACCAGGTCGAGAATTCGTTTCCACCGCGGAAGGCGAGGATTGAGCGGAATCTCATTCGAATCCAGTGGGCCTGGGTCTGTGGTGGGCGCCCTTTCGCCTCCCAGCGCCGCGGAACCATCGACGTGGTTCCAGAAAGACAAAGCCGGCACTCGATCGGCGGGATACAAATCCGGATTTCGAGTTAGTCCACGCTCGGAGCAGAAGAGCTCATAGACAACCTGCTGAAGGACCGTTGACAGGTTCGAATCAGGTGTCGCGGCTTGGCATTGTGATCGAGGCTCTTCATTTTCCGACCGACTGCCCAACCGGCCCCGTCGAAAAGGCAGCGCCCACTGCCAAAAAGGAGATGGGCCACGACGCAGGGGCAAGCTGCCGCCCTTGGTCGATTGCCTCGATTGGGAGGCAGGACTTTCTTCCTTCATTTTGGTTGAACGCCGGCCCGATTTTCGGGGGGCATTGTAATTTCCAGACTGAGTAGGCGAGCGCGTATTTGGCCTTTCACTGTCAATTTCGATGATGATTCTGCGTTCGATGGTGGCGTCGTCGTCGTCAAAGACATGCGAAGAGGGCGGATCGAGAAGTGGACTGTTTTTTCATAAATGTTTCCCTTCACCCGGGGATTTGCTTGCGACTGCAGATCTGAAAGAGGGGTGGAAGCCCCCAAGCCAAACGTCCGCGCCAGGTCCAGATCTCGTGTTCACCATTCTTCTACGGGAAGCGTGAAGCGAGGTTTCGGAGAATCGGTTGGCAAGCTCCAGAATCGATTTTCGTTTGTAAAAGACAGTTCTGGCCATCATTTTGGTGACGACAAAAAGTTTCGGGGAGCGTTCGACATTTAGAAAGCGGGTTAGATGGATAAGAGGAAAATGGCCAGGAACGAACCGGTGCTCAAGTTGCGAGACTTGCCGCCGAAAAGGGATGTGCGAGGAGGTCGCGCCAGCTATTCCCTTAGCGGGGCCCTTTTCATTCCTCCACCGGGCTTCATTTCGCCTCCAATTGAGGATCTTGTCTATAGGATGATTGGCGAATTGCCTGGTTGCACCATGGCGGAGGCCGAGTTGGCTTCCTCTCTCATTAGCGGACAAATGAAACCGGCAGCGAGGAAAGGATTGAACGACGATTTGGATAAGGCCGTCTTGCGCGTCTATGAGGAATACTGCACTCAACATCCGGGCAGTCCCGCAGCGGTGCGCCATCCACGTATCTTGGTCGATCGCGGAAGGTACGTGGCCTTGCTCGGACGAACCGTTAAGCGCGGCATTCTAGGGTTCGGTTCGAGCGTTACCGCTGCTCTCCGCGCCTTCGACGATCTTTATTTAAGAGCGCATCAGCAGCGAGGGCCATTAATCGAATCCTAGCGAGCATTCCGCGCATAGGCGCGCGCGAGGCTACGGGCGCGAGCTAGGACCGGACCGTCGGCAGCTTGCCGATCGCGCTGCGAAGCGTCTCGATCTTGAGATGCGTGCAGTGGGCGTTCTCGCTAAGCACACGTCCGCAAAGCCAATCAACGCTTCACAGCGCCTAATCGTCTTGCCAACTTGGCCAGATTTTTCAATAACATACGTTGAAAATCAACGCTTCGTTGTGCGTGCGCATGAAAAATTGACGGCGTTTGCGCGATTCAAATCGGCGACTCGTGATTGCGGTGAATTGGCTTGACGAGCCAATGAGATTTTTCCAGACTCGACGCCGTTCAACGGATTCGAATCAGGCGGAGGACATTTGCCCGCTAGGTTCTTCGCCCCTTTCCGGACCCGCGAATCGCAGAATCAACGTAGCGGGGAAAAAGAAAGGAAGAACCATGAATCCGCTGACTCAATCCAAAAACGCAACAATTCTGCCACTTCTCATCGCCCTAACGCTCGGCTGCTTTGTGCTTTCGCCGCAAGCGCAAGCGGTTGATCCACCAGCCGGACGGAGGCTATCCAAACCAGAACACGGCTGAGGATGACGATGCGCTCTTCAGCCTCACAACTGGCGCTGACAATACGGCGATGGGGTTTGATGCGCTGGACAGCAACACAACCGGCTCTGACAACGCCCTGGCGAGCTGGACCTGGAGGCCGCAGGCAGGCTCAACACCGCACGCGATTATCACACGGCGACGTTGCTACAAAACGGCATGGTCCTTGTTGCAGGGGGATTTGACACAATATCTGCTCTGGCGAGCGCCGAACTGTACGACCCGGCGAGCCGTACCTGGACTGTCACTGGCGGCCTCAACACTGCACGTGATAGTCACACGGCGACGTTGCTACAAAACGGCAAGGTCCTTGTTGCAGGGGGATTGACAACGACTCGATCTTTCTCGCGAGCGCGGAACTGTACGATCCGGCGAGCGGGACCTGGACTGCCACGGGCAGCCTCAACACCGCACGCTTTGCTCACACGGCGACGTTGCTCCAAAACGGCATGGTCCTTGTTGCAGGGGGAGTTAGCAGCATATCATTCTGGCCAGCGCGGAACTGTACGATCCGGCGAGCGGGACCTGGACTGCCACGGGCAGCCTCAACACCGCACGCTTTGCTCACACGGCGACGTTGCTCCAAAACGGCATGGTCCTTGTTGTAGGGGGATATGACAGTTCCGCTCTGGCCAGCGCGGAACTGTACGACCCGGCGAGCGGGATCTGGACTGTCACGGGCAGCCTCAACACGGCACGCTTTGCTCACACGGCGACGTTGTTCCAAAACCGCAAGGTCCTTGTTGCAGGGGAAATGACAACGACGGGCATGTTCTGGCGAGGGCGGAACTGGGACACAGACAATAACTGCCGGAGAGAAGCAGAAGGAAATTGAAGCTCTCGCGGCAGCCCTCAAAGCGCAGACAGCGCAAATCCAGAAGGTGAGCGACCAGCTTGGGGCACAAGCTCCTGCTCCTCGTGTCGTGGCGAACGATTGATCTTTGTCCGCCTGACGAGACCGGTTCAAGCCCGACGTGACAGTCCGCTGTCGAAGTGGGACATCTCCGACGGGTTGGCCTTTTTTTTCAATCCCTAAACCTGAACAGACACCCCGGGAGGGGGGAACTGGAGACGATAACTACACTGTCGATTCGGTCTTCTAAAGTGCCGTTACGGTTGCACAATGACAGTGCGCGTGGGAGGACTAGGGTCATTTACGCCAAAGCCGTCAAGAGCTGTAAACGAAACGACAAAGATACCCGCCTCATCAAATTTGACCAAGCCCGGAGATTGCGCCGAGCTCACCGGTGGGTCTCCATCGGGGAATATCCATGAGTGTGCGGCGACTGGGCCGTCGGGATCGATCGAACTGCCGGCAAAGTCGACTGACTGGCCCGCCTGAATGGTCACGTCGTCCGCAGGAGAAGTAATCGTTCCCTTCGGCGGTTGATCCTTCGGCGTGGAGGTAAGGTGAACAAATTTTGCCACGGATGGTACGCCCGCCTGGTTTAGGATAAATAGCATGTAGTAGCCCGGTGGTGCGATGAAGCCATTCGGCGGCGCGGTTGCAGTCAGCTTCCTGGGGGCGGACGCGCTGAACGAAAGGCCGATGAGTCGCTGTTCCATGTCGAAGGCGTGGGTCGTCGAGCCCGGTCGAACCAGGACGACGGAGCCAGTCTCGGCAGAGTTCGGCGTCCGGATCGTGAAGGCCCCGCCGTAGCCAATCTCGTCGGGAACTTTCGTGATGATTGGCCGGGGTGCTGGAATGACTTCGCCGTCCTCGTCGGTCGTGAACAGGTACGCCGGCGAGTAGATCTCCATGTGTTTCTCGTAAATATCGCGGCTGGGGTTGCTACCCGCAACCCACACAGTTGCATCAGGCATGAGCAGAGCGACTGAATGATACAGCCGGGGATAGGTGGCAACACCTGCGGACGACCAGGCCTCCGTAGCCGGATCGAACAAATCTGCTGCTAGACTTGCCGTGTTAGGGTCCTTGTTTATTTCCGAACCGCCGAGGGCGAGCACCTTGCCAGTGGGCAGGATCACCGCATTCATTTGAATCCGCGGCTTCGACATCGGTGAAGTCATCCGCCAGGTCGGACTCGGCGCGGAGAGATCAATAATCTCCGCCGTCGCAGTCGCCGGACTATTGCCACCCATGATGAAAACACACGGAACGTAACCGGTTTCAGGACGCAGCGGCAGCAGGACGGACGAGTCGTACTTGCGATCAACGTCGTAAACGGTATGAGCGACATTGAGGGTCCAAGTTTGAGTCGTCGGGGTGAAGAGGTGCGAGCTCTTCCCGGGGTAGAAAATATCTCCGTTTGGAAGCAAATGTAACCGTGGATACAGTGGAGGCGTCCAAGGCGCGACGTACTCGGGGCTCCATCCCGAACCGATGTGGTAAAGTTCGACAGCGTTGTTGACCTCACCATACTCGTTCCGTCCCGAGAATGTCATTAAGCCCCCGTCGCCCAGTGCCGTTACGGTTGCGTACCAGCGTCCGCCCGCCATGCTCTCTACTTGCGTAAATTTCTCGGTCGCCGGATCAAACACGGTCGCGCGGGGGTCTCCGTAGGCGGGCTTCCTTCCACCCACAATCAGAAATCGACCGTCGGGCAGGCACGCCATACCGCTGCAGAACACGTCCCATAGCAAAGTCTGCACGGTGATTGTTCCGCTCCCTGGATCCCAGACGGCCGCCTGAGATGGCTGGTCCCCTCCCGACTCGGAACGGACAACAATGAACACTTTGCCCGAGTTCAGTAGACCGCAATGGACCGGATTGATCGGCATCTCGTACGGGAGCGTGCTCCATAAGCCCTCAGTTGCCGACGACTGGGCCTGCCCATTGTGGACAGAAAAACTCAAGCTAATCGCTAGACCGATAAGCAGTGCCTCGGATGCCGGGCGATCTAAGCATGAAGGCCAGCCGAGGTTCACTTTGATTTTGGCCAATGCGGTTTTCGCGGATGGCAGAGTTTGGGCTTTGATGGCGCGAAAACGGCGCGGCGAATGCGAGCGATTGAAAAAGTTTTTGGCGGCCGCGCCAGTGAGACTGATAGCTCTGATGATCTTATTTAGGGAACACATATGGATTCTCCTTTCACCTGGGATGGTCTGCTTGCGACTGCAGGTCTGAAAGAGGGGTGGAGGCCCCCAGGATAAAGAGTCCGCGCCAGATCCAGATCTCGTGTTCAACAGTTTTCTACGGGGAAAACGAAACGAAGTTGCGAAAAGATTGAAACCTTTGTCCAAAACCGGTCGATTCCCGGCATTTCCGCTGCGGCCCACGCAAGGTAGAAAAGCGTTCGGACAAATTCGGACACTCGAACTGCGTATTTCTGCACGAATTCGACAAACCGCCGAAATGCCCATCTCCCCTCTAAGATGCGGCGTTGTGCCGAATTGCGTCGAAATCACGCAGACTCGCGAAGTGCTCAAATCGGGTTCGATCCCCGTACGCGCTGCCAAATTCTTCATAGGTAAAAACGCCTCAAAGGAAGAATTTGCTTGAGGGAGAACGCGATTGGAGAGCGCACGCCGAATGGCCAAAGTCATCGTTTGCGTCTGACTACCGGGGAGGGGGGAGCACGAGAATCGACGTTTCAGCCAGTGCCTTTGCGTCATCGGCTCTGGTCGTTGGCGAAGAGCAGCGGATGGCCCTTATAGAGCGGCGCAAAAATCTGTTAATGGAAGAGGCGCCTCGGGGAGAACAGGCCATTCACCCATGACCCTTCCCCAACAACGACTGTTGCATGCCATTCCACCGCCACTCCGTTTAGGGCATGACCGTCAGCGTGAGATCATTGCCGTCGCCGCCTTCGTAGTTGGCTTGGAAGGTGTTGCTGCCAGTCGTTATGGTTGAGCCATCTGGAAGGTTGCTGAAAGTGCCGCTAATCTGTGTCGCGGCCGAATTAAGAATTGCGGTAAAAACGGTACCAGGGCTGAGGGTTTTGTTATCAAGATCAGCAGCCGTTATTTGAGCGCCAGTTCTGATCGTTACTCCATTGGCGATCACTTGATCGGCGGCGCCGTTACTGCTTTTTAACTCCCACTGATATCTGCCGTCGAATTTGAACGTCAGTGTATCGTTCAACGTTAGAGTTCCAATAGCACCCGTCCCTGGGGATAGCAATGCTCCGGAGCCACTTCCCTTTCCTATCGTTACAACGCCTGCAATCTTTCCCAGGCCGCCGAGTGTTCCTTTATTTACGGTCACTTTGCCGCTCCCTGTGCCCGAGCCAGGTTTAGTTGTGATCAACAGCGTACCTTCCTTGATGGTCGTTCCACCAGTGTAGGTATTTGCTCCCGAGAGCGTCAGTTACAGCTGTGCCGACCTTAGTGAGTGCCCCCCCGCTCCCACCCTTGCTGCCTCCGTCCACAATGGTCCCGAAATAGATGTCATCGGTAGATCTCTTGCCCACGATCAGATTATTTGAGCCCAAATAGACTATGCCATATCCATGGAGAGCGGCGCAACCGAGACGGGGCGGATTATGACCGCTCAGATCGATGATTCCACCTTGAGGGTGAAAGAGAACCATCGTCACAAATGCAGTCGTCATTGAAGTAGACCACCCCAGGGGCACCACCGGCAAAACCGAAGTAAGGGCCGACCGCAGAGCTCATAATCGAGTGGTCGTGAAAAACCGCGATCCCTGGGGGACCGTTGTCGCCTCCAAAGCAGCTTACTCCTATGAGCGCGCTCGCAGTATCGAAGAAATCTACCTGTCCGCCACGGTTTTCTAGGAAATACTCCAAGATCGAGTTGTCTGAGAAGGTCATAGACGCGACCGGATCCCCGTCGAAAAGGGTGTAAAACACGTTAAAACCGCTTTTGGCGTCGTTCAAAAAGGTAACATTACCGGCCCCAGCACCTATTCCCCCCAGAACGTCGACTCTCTGAGTGTGCCGTGAATTGTTGGTTACGCCACTACCGCTGAAAACAAGACTGGCGTCGGGTTCAATCGATGTAGTGAAGTCCCGAACCTCAGCATCGTAAACGATTCCGTCCAGCGTCGTCGCGGTGAACGCCGGCAAATGGACACGACTTGCTTCCGAATTGCTGAACGTCGCGATATCCGAAGGTCCATTTGGAATTGTCGACGGCGTCCAGTTATCAGCTGTATACCAGTCGCCGTTTGTCGGGTTGAGATTCCAGGTAGCGCTTTCGGCATTGGCATGGAGCGCGAAAGCGAGGCCAAGAAGGACAAGGACTTGTGGTTTCATCGTTGGTAATCGGGGGCGGCGGGTCATTTACGGCACCACCGTCAGGGTGAGATCGTTGCCGTCGCCGCCTTCGTAGTTCACTTGGAAGGTGTTGCCGTGGGTGGTAAAGGTGGAGCCGTCGGGAAGGTTGGCGAAGGCGCCTGCAATCGGCGTTGCAGCGGCGTTGTTGATCACCGTAAGAACTGTGCCCGTCTGGAGCGCAAGTCCGCCACGACTCAGTAACGAAAACTGCGCATTGTTGACTGTCACGCCATTGGCCACAACCTGATCCGCCGTCGCACTCTTGGTATTCAATCCGCAGTTGTAGGTCGCCTCGGAATTGAAGGTCAGCGCGCTCTGGATCGTCAGGGTATCTGGTTTACTTCCACGTCGTCCGGGCCCCAGAGCTGCGCCAGGACCGCCGCCTGTCCCGACGGTGACGCTGCCGGTGATGGTGCCGCTGCCGCTGAGCGCGCCCGCGTTGACTTGCACAACGCCAGTGCCTGTGCCAGACCCGGTCACGTTGTTAACCACAAGTCTGCCGCCGTCGACCGTCGTGCCCCCGGTGTAGGTGTTGGCGCCCGTCAGTTTCAGGGTGCCAGCGCCCAACTTCGTCAGCGAACCGCTGTCTTGCACGATGCCGGAAAAGATAGTGCTAAGATCGTTGGTGCCCACGCTCAAGTCATTCTTCCCGAGGAAAACAACGCCATCACCTTCCAACGACCCAATTATCAGCCCCGTCGAGGAGTGCCTGCTGATGTTCAGATTACCGCCGTCGACCAGCTTGACAGCCGCTGACTGGCCACGGGAATCGTCAATGAAGAATAGCAGACCCGCGGCTCCGCCGTTTGCTCCGCCTTTTACTGTGAAGCTGGCGCTACCCGCCCGCGATGTTTCAAAGAAGTCAATGATGGCGAATCCTCCGCCCCTAACGTGGCCACCGTTCACGGTGAATTGGCCGGCACCTGCGCTGGAATCGCCATAGAAATGGAGCACACCACCGAGGGCTTGGTTCTTAGTGCCGCCGTTGAGGATAAAGGTGCCGTTATCGGCAGAGCTGTTATCAAAGAAGTTAATGTAGGCACCCAGTGCGAAAGAGAAGACTCGACCGCCATTGACGGTGAACGTCGCATCGCCCGCACCCGCATTGTCGATGAAAATGACGCTACCTCCCTCGATGCCGCTAAAGTTGGCGCCCTCATTGACGAAGCTGGCATTGCCGCAGGTCGAGTTGTCCCTGACGAAAATCACACCACCCAGAGTGCCGGGGACTTCCCCAGGGTTATTGGTGAAAGTTCCGTACCCCGCGGTCGAGTTATTCAAGAACTGGATAAAACCGCGGTCGGTGTCTGTGCAGTACCTCCCTTGTTGACGAAGATACCGGCTCCGGCACTTGAGTCATCGTAAAATTCGACAAAACCTCCAGCTCCGCCCGCGGCCGCTGCGCTCTGGTTGAGGAAAGCGGCCGTGCCCGCATCCGACGTATCGAAGAACTGGACGCCACCAGGAGCTGCACCGCGCGGGCCGCCAATCTGGTTAAAAACACCCTGACCGGCGCTGGAGTCGTCGAGGAAGTGTACCAAACCGCCGAGACCAAGACTGGCACCGCCATTGACAGTGAAAGTCACGAGAGGGCCTACTCTGGCGGTGTCGGTGAAAAAGAAAGACCCGAAATTTCCTGCCGGATCGGTGACCGCCACAAAATTTTGAACCGCGGCGGAGTTATTGATCATTCCGCTTCCGCTCAAGGTGAGCACGTGCGTGACGTTAGCGCTAATAGTGAATGGCTCAGCACCTGCATTAAACATGATAGCGTTCGCTTCTGTATCCGCCGAAAGTGATATACCGGTGAGATTGGAAACACCAAACGTGGCGATATCATCGGGCGCGTTCGGCACCGTGTTTGGCACCCAGTTCGCGGCCGTGTTCCAGTCGCCGCTGGTCGGATTGAGATTCCAGGTCGCGCTGCCGGCATTGGCATGGAGCGCGAGAGCGAGGCCAAGAAGGACAAGGACCTGTGGTTTCATAGTTTGTTGGTTGGGGCCGCGTCGAGCGGCGTGGCTTCCGTTCTACCGAGCAGACGGCGCGGTTGGCAAGCTCAAACGGCTCCGGTCCCTAGGCCTAGGGCCTCCGCACATCCCTGCATTAACCGAAATCCCGCGCTCCGTCTGTCTCGTCAGGCGGACAAAAGATCAATCGTTGGCCACCACACGAGGAGCAGGAGCCTGCGTCTTAAGCTGGTCGCTCACCTTCTGGATTTGCGCTGCTTGTGCTTTGAGGGCCGCGGTGAGGGCGTGAATTTCCTCTTGCTGCTGCACGATCATCGCTTCCTGCTTCTCATTCCTTTTGTGCTCCTTGAGGAACTCATTTAGCAACATGGCGTTTACCGCTTCATAGCGGACGGTGTAGGGCCTGCCTTGGTCATCGCGGGCCACCAGATCAGGGTTCACCTTCGCCACTTGCTCTGCCACGAGGCCGAACTGGGGGATGCCGTCTGGGTCAAGGTCCTTCTTGTAACGGAAGGTCACTGGTTTCAGCGCAAGGATCGCTTCGCTTGTCTTGTCCATCGGTTTGATCACATCCTTGAAACGCTCCGAAGAAACGACCGTGCCGAGCTTGCCGTCCGTCCCAACGATCACTCCTACACCATCAGGCACAGTCATTCCACTGATGCCGGCAATGAAGGTGTGTTTATGGGTATCGACCGTGCCGATGCGGATATCATTGTTGTCGGGGCGATTTCCAGCATTCCCGATATAGATATTGTTGCTGCCATGTTGAAGGTTATAGCCGGCTGAAACTCCCAGTGCAATGTTGTTGTCGCCCTTGGCTAGATAGAGCGCATTCATTCCGACGGCCGTGTTGTTGTTGCCATTTTCATTTTTATAGAGCGCACTAGCACCGATGGCAGTGTTGTCGTCGGCGCCGAGATTGTTGAAGAGCGCAGAAGAGCCGATGGCGGTGTTATCGTTTCCAAGAAAGTTGAGGAACATCGCACTATCACCCGTGGCAGTGTTGTCGTTGCCGCTGTTGTTAAACTCGAGCGATTGGAAGCCGGTCGCGGTGTTGCCGGAGCCGTTGTTGAAATCGAGCGCATTCCATCCGGTGGCCGTGTTGCCGGAGCCAGTGGTGTTGCTGTAGAGCGCTTCAAAACCGTTGGCCGTGTTGCCGAAGCCGATTGTATTGTTGTGGAGTGCTATAGCGCCGATTGCCGTGTTTTCCCGACCGGTGGTGTTGTTAACAAACGCGTTATCACCTAGGAAGGTGTTGATGTTCGCGATATCGCAGCCCTCTTGGCAATCCGCTCGCACTTGCGGCGAAAGCACAAAGCAGGCAAGGGTAAGACAGATGGCAGCGAAAAGGCCGATGAGTTTTATTTCTGAATGTAGGTTTTTCATAGGGTTGCTCCTGAGGCACGCAGTCTGAGGGGGCAAAGGGCAAATGGTCAAGACAATTCCGGGCAGGAACACTCAGCCATAGACAGCCTGAACGTGGCATCCCGCTGTCCTGACCGTCCCGGACAATCAAAGCGCGGGCTAGGTCGGAGCGGGCCCTCCAAAGTCGGCCTTCTGGGTCCAGACATCGGTAGCAGGATCGTATTCCCAGAAGTCTTTAATAAGTATGGTTGACATAGACGTTTGCCTTCGGAGATTTGTACGGAATTCACCCTTAGATTTGTTGGGGCAAGAGGACCTTGCGCAAAAAGCGTGGTGACGGTCAGGCACCAAAAAAGAATCAGCGGGGGAAGTCTTAGTTGGTATTTCATGTGAATGTTGTTGAGCACGCGGTCGTCACTGGCTAGCGGGCGACCCCACCGACGCGCACCCAAATTGTGATCCCGGCGTAGCGCGGCGAGCCGTAACGCAGTCCGCGCAGTGGGCGAGGCCGGGCTTTCAAACCTCGCAGCAGTAACGAAGGCGTTCTTTTCCAGAGGACGCGTGGCTTACAATTGTGAGGTCCTCCGCCGTCCGGGCGTCGTAACCGCCTGGGAAACAGGGAATCACAGCTTGCTTTTGGAGAGATTCACTGATAGGTGATAAGTAGAAAGGCGGGCATCGGGCCCGCTCTTAGATAAGGAACAAACTTCAGATGAAAACAGCTCTCTTTCTCTGCATACTGATTGGCGCGGTGCTCGTTTTGGGCGGCTGCGCTGAGCAAACCAATGCTGATGTAGCTGGATATGGGACCAACCGAAGCACGGTGCCTGCCGTTTCGGGTAGTCTTGGCGGTGGGGGCGGCCCCCCGCCCAACCGACCCGCTGCGAAAACCCAACCATAGGCAGGTCGGTAGCTCGCCTACCATTTGGTGGCCGGCAAGAACTGCCGGTATCGCGCTGAGCGGGGGGGCAACTTGCAATTTCAAGTTGGCGGCCAGTGCGCTCATGATGCGGACGGCGATCATCCAGGTGGCGAGGAAGGCGAGCCCGGCGCCCCAAGCGCCGGCCCGAAATAGCCAGATCTTTTCTTCGCACCGGCCCGCCTTGCTCTTACTATTCCTTATATGAAAACAAAGATTGTTGAACGCGCGGAGGTGAAGACTGTCTCCGCCTCGACTGGAACGAAACAGAAATGGCCAACTTTCCTGCTCCTTCTGCTTTCTGTCGCCTTTGGCGCAAACGGATGCACTGATTATTACGGTAATCCTGCGTACGGCCCCGGTTACCCGGGTTATGGTCCGTACGGGCCCGGTTATGCCGGTTATGGTTCGTACGGCCCCGGTTATGGCGCCTATTCAGGCTCTGTTACGGTCGCGATTGGAGATCGGCCATACTATACTCGGGGCGCTGGCTATTACGTGGGCCGTTCCTATTACGTCTGGCGCCCGGGACATTGGGCACGGCGCCACGGTCAAAGGGTCTGGGTCCACGGTCACTACGTTGTGAGATAGTGGAGGCGCGAATTCCCGTGCTCTAGGCGGTTCGCTGGCGGCCAGTGGGTGAACGTTTAGCAACCGATCAGCTTGCTCGCCGGAAAAACAACTCAACCAATCTCTTCAGGCGGACGAAAAAATCAATTGTTGGCCACCACACGAGGAGCAGCGGCTTGTATCCCAAGCTGGTCGCTCACCTTCTGGATTTGTGCCGCCTGTGCTTTGAGGGCGGCGGTGAGGGCCGCAATCGCCTCCTGCCGTTGGTGCTGGTTGCGGCCTGTTTCGCAACCGTTTCTTCAAGTCCTTCCACGTTTCGATGCTCCTTGAGAAACTCATTGAGCAACATCGCATTCACGGCTTCATAGCGCACCGTGTAAGGCTTGCCTTGTTCATCGCGAGCCACCAGGTCGGGGTCCACCTTCTCCACTTGCTCTGCCACGAGGCCGAACTGCGGGATGCCGTCTGGGTCAAGGTCCTTCTTGTAGCGGAAGGTCACTGGTTGCAAGGCAAGGATCGCTTCGCTCGCCTTGTCCATCGGTTTGATCTGGTCCTTGAAACGCCGCGACGAAACGACGGTGCCAAGGTGGCCGCTGGTATCGACAATGACCCCTACGCCTCCGGCAACTGTTACGCCACTAATTCCGGCGATAAATGTGCTGTTTGTGTGTCCCTACTGTACCAATGCGAATGTGGTTGGATTCACCCTTAATGCCGGCATTGCCGATGTCGATATTGTTATCACCTGTTGTAAGCGCCGAACCGGCTGAAGTGCCTAATGCGATGTTGTTACTGCCCAGCCTGTTGTTCATTAGCGCATTCTCACCGATGGCCGTGTTGTCGTTGCCGGTTTGGTTGGTATAGAGCGCTTGATGACCAGTGGCCACGTTGAAGCTACCGATTGTGTTTGTAAAGAGCGCAGCCAAACCGGTGGCCGTGTTGGAGCCGCCGGTTGTGTTTGAGACGAGCGCAGCGCCGCCGGTGGCCGTGTTCCCGAAGCCGGTGGTGTTGCCTTGGAGCGCCTGACCGCCAGTGGCCGTGTTGGAGCCGCCTTTGTTGCTAATTAGCGCGGCCCAACCGGTTGCCGTGTTGAAGCTGCCGGTGGTGGTGCTAGCGAGCGCGTCCCAACCGGTGGCCGTGTTGCCTTCAGCCGTGGTGTTGTTAAAGAGCGCGTTATAACCGATGGCTGTATTGTTGACGCCATTGGCGAGACTAAAGAGCGCATCTTCACCTTCGGCGGTGTTCGCGTTCTGGTATCCTCCATCCGGCGGTGGATCAACCGCCCGAGCCAATGGCGAAAGCGCAAGGCAGGCGAGGGCAAGACAGGCGGCAGCGAGAAGGTCGATGAGGTTTTTTCGTGGATACGGGTTTTTCATAGGGTTGCTCCTGAGCGGCGCAGTCTGACGGGGCGAAGAGAGAATGGTCAAGACAATTCCGGGCAGGAACGCTCAGCCATAGACGGCCTGAACGTGGCATCCCGTTATCCTGACCCTCCCGGACAATCGAAACGCGTGCTAGGCTGGAGGGCTGGGTAAGAAATGGCCTCTAGGAACCCGATTGAAAGGCTGTGTCGCTTTGGATCAGGGCACAACGGTCAGTGTCAGATCGTTGCCATCGCCGCCTTTGTAGTTGGCCTGGAAGGTATTGGGGCCAGCGATGATGGTCGAGCCGTCGGCCAAATTGCTAAACGTCCCGGCGATTGCCGACGCAGAGGTATTGTTAATCACAGTAAAACCCGTCCCCGGTGGCAGGACAGTCGCTCCAAAGTCGGTCAACTGAATCGCTGCTCCGCCAATCTTTATCCCGTTGGCCGCCACCTGATCCGTGGCGGGTGTATCGCTGTTGATCAGAAGCTTGTAAGTGGCATCGCCTTTGAACTTCAGTTTGTTCTGGATCGTTAGGATGCCGGGTAGTGTTCCGTTGCCCGGACCTAGAATGGCTCCGGGCCCACTTCCTGTTCCCAATATGACTGCTCCCGCAATAATACCGCTACCACTCAGAGTTCCCGCCCTCACCCGAAGCGGGCCCGTCCCGGTCGCTGAACCAGTCGTGTTATTAGCCAGAAGAATGCCTTCATTAACAGTCGTCCCGCCCGTGTACGTATTCGCATTCGTTAAGGTCAGATTGCCCCCGCCAACTTTGCTCAGCGACCCCCCCCGAGTTGCCGCTCCGGAAATCTTGAATAAGACCAGAGAAAGTCGTGCTGAGATTGTTCGCGCCAACGCCCAGATTATTTGTACCGAGTAAGACGAGCCCGTCTCCTTCAATGGAACCAACCGTCACGCCAGGAAGATTATGACCGCTAATATCTAACGTTGCGCTGCCTCTTTTACCGAAAACTTCCAGACGCGAGGCCCCGCCAGTCGAGTCGTCGAAAAACTGGATCGTGGCACCGGCGTTGGCACCCGCTCCTTTCTTCGCAATTATGGTGCTGTTACCACCGCTGGACTGATCGTCAAATTCGATCAGGCTACCCGAGCGCGAGCCGCCTTCAAGGGTAAAAGTTCCCGTACCCGCATGGGACGATTCATGGAAATAGACCTGACCACGTCCCGCGTTATGATCGGAGCCGGCATTGGTAAAGATTCCGTTTCCAGCTGTCGATGTACCGGCGAAGGTAATGTAACCGCCAGGCCCGCGATCGCCTTCTTCGTTCGTGAAAACCGCATTTTCGGCAGTCGCGTTGTCGACGAACAGAACGTGGCCAGGCCAATAACCAGTTCCATCGTTTGTAAATGCGCCGTTGCCCGCACTCGAGTTGTCGTGGAATTCTGTAAAGCCCCCTTGCCCAGAGGAAAAGACATCTCCTGCGTTGATGAAAGTACCATCAGCGGCTGTGGCCAAATCAAAGAACTCGGTATTTCCCCCAAGTCCGAATCCCGAGCCATTATTAACAAAGGTGGCGTGGTCAGCGGTCGAATTGTTAAGAAAAGTTGTCCCGAGTCCACCGGTTACGTTAGAGCTGGCACCATTGTTAGTGAAGACAGTGTTGGCCCCAGCAGTGGCGCTACCCGTGAAATCGATAGTTGCGCTGCTACCTTGTTGAATGCTGTCGGTGGTGACAAAGTTCTGGGTCGTGCCCGAATTGTTCGTAACTCCCGTTCCATCGAAAGTCAGGTTTGCTCCGGAGTTGATCCCAAGCACGACCTCGACTGCAATCGTGAACCCGCTGGCGCCGGGATTAAAGGAGATACCATCGACGTCAACATTGCCTAAATTTGACACACTGGTTTGATTCGAAACACCAAAGGTTGCAGTGGCCGCGGGACTATCCGGGACGGTCGCTGGCGTCCAATTTGCAGCTGTGTTCCAATCGTTACTGACTGGATCAAGATTCCAGGCGGCGCTGCCGGCGTGAGCAGGGGCGTCGGGAATAAGCAAGAGTAATCCGCACAGGAGCAGGGCCGACACTGGGTGGCGAGGAGAGTTCATAGGGTTTCTTTAGGGTTGGGGCCGCGTGGATCGGCGTGGCTTCCGTTCTACCGAGGAGACGACCCGCTTGGCAAGCTCGAACGGCTCCGTTCCTGGTAGGCCACCGCACACCCCTGCATTAGCGAAATCCCGCGCTCCGTCTGTCTTATCAGGCGGACCAGAGAAACAGCCTAAACATGGCGCCCGCTGTCTTGCCCTCCCGGGCAATCAAAAGGCCTGCTAGGTGGGAGGGTTGGATACGGAATGGCCTGCTAGGAACCCGATTAAAAGGCCGTATCGCTTTGGATTAGCACACGAGCGTCAGCGTAGAAATCAACTGAACCTGCCGTATCCTGCCGGTCGAAATTCCTACTATTGGGCTGCTCCGCCGAATCCATCAACTCGCAGATCGCACGCAAAGTCCTAAAATTTTCTTCGAAAAGGTCATCATCTTCCACGCGAAAACCGAGGTCGGTTTCCAGAAAGGCTACAAGGCGGATGAAGGCCAGCGAATCGATATGAAGCGGTTCGTCCAAGTCGGCGACCTGGGGCAGAGGCGCGCGCGCTTCGTCCAAAAACGCTTGGAGCTTTTGCGGTACGGTGATCACATCCGTAAAAGGAAGCATCTACCATGCCGGCTGCGTCCGGTAATAAACGCCGCCGGCTTGAGAATATTGAGCCGCGACGGGTGGTGGCTGATTACGTGTTCGATCACGCCTTCACGCCGATTCGATCAAGTAGCGCAAATCGAAAATGCGATGGCGGTGAGGGTCCCTTCGACTGTCGCCGTGGCGAAAGCGTTTAATCTTGCGACCTAGAGAGGTTTTTGGTGGTTTCTTTTATCAATTCCCGGAAACGCGGATCGCTCCCGGAGTGGATCGAACATCGGATCGAGCCGGAGCAGCGCAGTAGTGAGTGGCACACGTGGCGCCAGTGCAGCCTCGGACGGTATCGACAACAGCGTCTGTAAGGCAGCAATGGCGCGATCCGGCTCTCCCAGCTGCGCCGCCACCCGGGCGAGAACGTCGATCGCGAAGGGCGCATTGACCGCGTCTTTCTCGAGCGGGACGACGGTCATCGCCTGCTCCGACAGAGCCAGCGCGGCGGCTTTGTCACCAAGGGCCATATTGGTCAGCGCGAGGTCTCCAATGAGAAGATAATTATCGGGCTGTTCTTTGAGGAACGGTTCCAGTTCGCTACGGGCCTGCTGCCAGCTTTCTCTCGCGGCGTCGTGATCGCCGGCAACTTCTTGCGCCCAGCCTAACCAAAAGCGCAACTCGCCAATGTTAAAACCCAACGCCGGATCAGGCTGGGTAAGCAACTCCTTTAGCCGGGCGATGACTTGAACTGGGCGCCGCTCCAGGATCGCCTGGTAGACTTGTATCTCCATGGCGCCCGTGTCGTCGGCGTTTGGATGCAACGGAGCCAGGAGTGCCGCCGCCCGCGGAAGGTCACCCTGCGCTTGGGCAATCGCTGCCTTCTGACCAAGCGTGTCCAGGTCGTCCGGTGTAATATTGAGCACCTGATCGAGTTTTCGCAGTGCTTCTGGAAAACGGCGAAGCATGGTATAGGAAATCGCATGCTCGGTGAGTAGGTTAACATTGCGCGGGTCGAGTCGCTCGGCTTCGTTGAAGTAGGACTCGCTTTGGTCCCACCGGCCCCGCCGGCGTGCGACATAGGCTAGCAATTCAGGAATCTGACTGCTATTGGGCAGGAGCTGACGTGCTTGCTCAAAGTAACGCACCGCAGTGTCGTAATCCTTTAGGCAGGCGTAGTGGTAATGACCCTTGGCCAATACAGCCTCTCCAAGGTTAGGTTGAAACGTGAGTGCGGTCTCGGCTGCTTGCCGTGCCTCTTCACGTAAGTTGAGTGTTGGTTGGAGACTCTGGGTGATGTAGCCAGTCGCATCCACGTATGACAGCAGCGCCCAGCTAAGAGCGAACTTCGGGTCCAACCGGACCGCTTCTCTGAGATATTTCTGTGCGCCAAGGGTGTTAACGGTTGTCAATTGCGTTCTCGAGAGATAAGCTAGGCCACGCAGGTAGGCATCGTAAGCTTCAGTATTTTCTGTTGGTCTGGCGGTGATGATTTGTTCTTCCTGGCGGGTAAGTTTCGCCCGCAATTGATCGGCGATGGCTTTGGCCACTTCACTCTCGACGGAAAAAATGTCGGTCAGTCTGCGGTCGAAAGTCTCGGCCCAGAGATGTGAATCATTCGCAGCTCTGATCAATTGCACATTGACGCGTACCTGATCATTTGTTTTCTGGACGCTACCTTCCAGGAGATTGGCGACACCGAGTTGGTGCGCAATCTCGGAGGGACTTTGAGAAGTGTGCTTGTAACGCTGGGTTGACGTGCGCGAGATCACTTTGAGATCCGCGATCTTTGAAAGTCGGGTCAGAATTTCGTCCTGGATCCCATCCGCAAAGTAGGCATTGGATTTTTCCTCGCTCAGGTTCTCGAACGGCAACACGCCGATGGATTTTTCATTTGTTCGTGGCGTCGGAAGGGACGAAGAAAAAAGAATAGGCGAACGCCGCGGCCGCCAGGATCGACACCGCCAAATGAGTAACACGCCCCGCTTGTGACGTTTGATTTCGCGGACGATAAGTCTGGCACGCGTGGGGCCTGCCAGTTCCAGTTCGCTCTTGAGAGTGCGAAGATTGGCGAGCATTTCCCTGCTCGTCTGGTAACGCTCATCCCTATCTTTACGCAAAGCCTTTTGCAGGATGGCTTCGAGTTTCATCGGAACATCGGGCAACATGTCAGATAAAGGCGGTGGTTCCTCTGTCAGGATGGATGCGATGCAGTCGCTCGGCGTCTCGCCTACGAAAGGCGGGATCCCTCCCACCATTTCGTAGAGAATCACACCAAGGCTCCAGATATCGGAGCGCGCGTCCACTTTCTGGCCGCGGGCCTGTTCCGGAGACATATAGCGCACCGTGCCTAATATTAAGCCAGGCCGCGTTTGCAGCAGCGCCGTCGTCGCTAACTCATGATCTTCCGATGCCAACCCCTCATCGTTTAGTTTGGCAATCCCAAAGTCGAGCACCTTCACGTATCCATCGGGCCGGAGCATGATGTTCTCCGGTTTAATGTCCCGATGCACGACACCCGCCTCGTGTGCAGCCGCTAACGCTGAAACCACTTGCACGGCAATGTCTAGCGCTGCACGTAAATTTATTCTCCCATCCGCCAGCGACGCCCGCAGCGTCACGCCTTCAATGAACTCCGTCGCGATGAATTGCCGGTCTCCATCAGTGCCGATCTCATAAACTGTTAGAATATTCGGATGATTCAGGGCCGAAGCAGCACGGGCCTCGCTTTTGAAACGGCTTAGCTGCGTTTTATCTCTCGTCAAACGCCCTGGTAGAAACTTCAGCGCGACTTTGCGCCCGAGTTGCTCGTCGCGCGCCAGATAAACCTCGCCCATTCCGCCGATGCCGATAAGCGACTCGACTCGGTAATGATCGACCAATTCTCCCACGCATGAGCCGACACTGTCGATAGTCAGCAATTCCGGAGCAACTTCGTAGGCGGGCGATTCAATAAAATTCTCTACGCGCCTATCAGCGACGATCAAACGCTCAACCGCGCGGCGCAATTCTTCATCGCCGTGACAAGCTTCTTTGAGAAATGCCGGCCGTTCCTCAGGCGCCCGTTCAACGGTTAACTGAAAGAGATCGTTGAGCTGTTGCCAGCGCTCAAGTTTCATCTGGTTCTTCCCCGCTCAGCGCACAGTAAAGCCAGACCTTGGCCATCCTCCATTCTCGCCTCACCGTCCGGTGAGATATCTTCAGGAATGCAGCTGTCTCTTCTGTCGTCAACCCGCCAAAGTAGCGGAGTTCAACGATTTGACTTTTACGCGGGTCCTGCTCGGCCAGCTTTTCCATGGCTTCGTCCAGGGCAAGCAATTCCTCGGCTCGCTGTTCGCTGACTAACGCGGCTTCGTCGAGGCCTACCTTGATCGCGTCGCCACCGCGTTTCAGAGCACGACGTTCACGAGCGCGGTCAACCATGATACGGCGCATCAGCTGTGCAGCCGCAGCAGTAAAATGTGTGCGATTCTGCCAGTCGCGCTTGGGATTATCGACCAACCGCAAGTACGCCTCGTTTAAAAGCGCCGTGGTTTGCAGCGTATGGCCAGGGCGTTCCCGACTCATGTAATGATGCGCCAGCCGATGCAATTCGGGCTGAATTAGCGGGATCAGCTTTTCGAGCGCGCCTTCGTTTCCGCCGCTCCAATCCTCAAGCAATCGGGTGACCTCTTGCTGCGAAGGCGGCGGAGTGCTCATACGGCCTGCTCGATTCAGCAAATTCTAGCACTTTCGAAAGGTTTGTGCAGCACGGGAGAGGACCAAAATACGATTTGGTGGCCGGTTTTAAGCGCGATTTCCGCTTTAGCAGATAGGACCGGTTCGAAAAACA
This sequence comes from uncultured Verrucomicrobiae bacterium, assembly GCA_963821915.1. GTDB lineage: Bacteria > Verrucomicrobiota > Verrucomicrobiia > Chthoniobacterales > UBA10450 > Palsa-1392. The sequence continues at coordinate 11,619 of CAWGFS010000007.1, read as the reverse complement.
CCCGCCGGAAACAAGCAACCTCAAATGAAACTTAACGAAAGGAACAGAATCAAATGAAAAAAATGAAAAGTCTATTCGCAGTATTATGTGCAGCGTTCAGCGGCTTGTTTCTTGCCTCGGTTTTTGCAGGTGCGAGCGGCGAAGTCGCAAAGTCGAGCGACAATCTCGACGGGGATGTTGCCGCGACCCCGGAAGCATTAGCCACCAGCAGCTCGCCGACACTGCCCAAATTCGTCGATCATCGCGATTATCTCGCCGCAGACGGCCCACACGGCATGGCCACGGCGGACCTGAATGGCGACGGCGTTCTCGACGTCGTGCTCAACGATGGCAATACCAGCGGCGTGAGCGTGCTGCTGGGCAATCGCGATGGCAGCTTCCAGCCGTTCGCTCTGTTCGATTGCGGCTGCGCATTTCCCATTGACCTTGCGGTCGCAGACTTTAACGGCGATGGCGAGAATGATGTCGCAGAAACCAGTTCCAGCGGCGTCTCCATCCTGCAGGGAGATGGCGCGGGGAATCTAGGCATTCCCCGGGTGTTGACCGCGGGCGTGGCCCCGGACCGCATTGTCGCCGCGGACTTGAACGGCGACCGCAAGCTCGATCTGGCGGTAACCAACCTTGGTTCCAACACGGTCTCGATTTTTCTCGGACGTGGAGACGGTACGTTTGGCGCCGCGAAAAATATCACGGTCGGCATGGGGCCAGATGGAATCGCCGCCGGGGATTTCAACGGTGACGGCAAGCTCGACTTGGCGGTGGCTAACTCCGGCATGGCCGAGGGACAAAACAAGGGACCCAACGCGAATACTCTGGCGATCCTGCTCGGGGATGGTAACGGCGGGGTGAGTTCTACAACATTCATTCCGACCGAGAAGACCCCGCAGCAGGTTCTGGTACAGGACTTAAATAAGGACAACAAGCTGGATGTGCTGGTAAGCACTTTCACAATGGGCGACGTTTCCGAACTGCGTGGAAACGGCGACGGCACCTTCCAAGCCGCGCGCATTTTCCATGCTGGCACGCGCGCGGATGCCATGCGTTTGGCCGACTTCAATGCCGATGGCAAGGATGACTTGCTGGTGACCAACGGCGGATTGAGCAACGTCGCCCTTCTGTTTGGCGATGGCACCGGCAAGTTCGGCGCGGCAACTAGTGTGCCCTCCGGACGCACCGCGACGGCGCTTGCCACGGGTGACTTCAATCACGATGGCAAGACCGACTACATCACGGCCAATTTCGACTCCAACACAGTTTCCGTTGTGTTGGGAAGAAGAAACGGCAAGTTTGTGGATATTGGGGCTGGCCTTCCGATCGCGACAGACCTTCCCAACCAGACCATCTCTGCTGACTTCAATGGAGACGGGTTGCCGGATTTGGCATTGGTCGATACCGGAGTAAACAAGATCGGTCAAGCGGTGGAGATTTTGCTTGGCACGAACAATGGCGGGTTCGGGCCTGCAAAGGCGTTCCCGACGGGAACTCAACCGGAAGGCCTGACTGCAACCGACTTTAATCACGATGGACAGCTGGATCTTGTGGTTACGAACTTCGGGACCTTCCCGACGGATCGTGGCGGGGTTTCTCTGCTACTTGGCAACGGAGACGGATCATTCCAGGCGCCAGCGAATTTTGCCGCGGGTGATTTCCCGGTTGGGATCGCCGGCGGTGATTTCAACGGTGACGGCAATCCCGATGTCGTGGTAGCAGATTTCGGAACCAGCGTTGGTGTTGCTGCGGTCACGTTGCTGCTCGGCAACGGGAACAATGGATTCGCTCCGGCGCAGAACGTAGTTACCTTCCCCGAATTTACGGTGTTCACGAATATTTTGAGCGGTGATTTCAACAATGATGGCAAACAAGACATCGCCTATATTTCGGAGCTAAACGACAACCGTGTATCGGTACAGTTCGGCAATGGTGATGGGACTTTCCAGGCGGCCATCCCCGTGCTGATACGCAGTGCCTTCACCACGATCTTCTTTGACTTCGAAGTGGGTGACTTCAACAACGATGGGATTACGGACTTCGCGGTTGAAGAAGACGGCTTGACCGAAATCGTGCTGAATGATGGCAACGGACACTTCACGTCTTCGGGGGTGTTCTCCGAGGGGAACGGCGCCACGTTTGCCTTCGTTCCCAAGCTGGTGCTGGCGGACTTCAACGGAGACGGAGCGCTTGACGTTGCCGCTCCCGATGGCTTTGGCCAGACCATGGCAGTGTTGCTTGGGAACGGCGACGGCACGCTGGGAACGGCCACAGTGTTCGGTGGTGGCATAAACAGCTCGGCGACAGCCATCAGCTTCGCGGGTTTCCAGCCGAGTATCGCGTTGGGAACTGGAAACCAGGTGGTGCTGGTGAAGAACATGACCGCTTCGAAGTAAGGCTGTAGCCCGGGGAAAGGAGTAGTGCCCAGGCAGAGTCGAGCAAGGCGGGCGGTTATTGTAGACTCAACCGCCCGCTTTACTAACTGCCTTACGAAGTACTGTAATTTTGAAAAACAAGGAGTAACTGACCTCATGTGCGGATGGAGTTTCTGCCTCCGCACAAACCTCTTGCGGCCACTTTCTAACGGATGTGAACAATGTCTAGCCGAAGCGGCGGTCGGGGGATCACGATGTTCTTAGCCATAGACTTGAACGTAATCAGTTAGGCATTCTTGATTTGACAGAACGCGGGAATAGAAAAGAGCGCCTTAAAGACGTCACACGCGAAACGCAACGCTGCTTTTCCACTCGCCTTATCCCAGCTGCATAAGATGGGCGAGAAGGATGTCCGCTTTAGCGTGTTCGGAGTCCAGTTTAAGTTGTTATTGATAGTCAGCAACGATTAGGGAAGCTAATCGCCTACCCAAAAATCGATTTCGCGCAGTGCATCGCTACCGGGCTTCAAATAGCCGCGCTATCATGTTTCTCCGTCTTGCAGAGCTTTCCAGTTTCCAGTTCTTTGTTACCGGTTGGTTTGCCGACGGAAACGCCAGCGATATTGACTGTAGGCTGACCTAATGTTTGTGGCGTACGCCGCGCCGGATTCTTTGTCGTGCGCGGATCTTGGTCGGCGATTGGGGACGCCTGCCGCCAGAATTTGTGCTCGGCTCGGGCGAATTGGAGACGGGCATGCGGACTTGACGGTGACCAATCGCCGCGATGGGGCCGTTTCGATTCTGCTCGGCAACGGCCAAGGCGCCTTCAGCAGTCATGCGATGATCCCGATCGCCGTCTTGTCCGAGCCCTGAGCCGCGGGGGAGGAAGAATCGGCGATTGGTTTGCCTAACGAGTTGTTTTTTCGATTCCGCGCTGCGTGGTGAGATAAACGGCAAAGCTGCCGAGCCAGTGCCCACCTTCGTAATGCTCGCCCGTCACCGCCATCAAGCCCCGCTTGCCGGTGTGCCTCGGCCGCGGCCGCCAGGGCAGGTCGCCGCGGATCATTCGGCGGCAGCCCTGCGAGAATGCCCTCCAGCATCCAGGCGCGGCTCAGGTTCAAGCCATCGAGATGCGCCAGCTTGGGATCGCCCGGGTCGGACGAAACGACTGTCGGCAGCCAGTCCCTCTTTGGCTCGGTCGGAATTTGCGGCAGAAAATCGCCGAGCCATTTTGCAAATTCGTTAGGCGGAAGAATGCGTCGCATCACATCCGCTTCTCCAAGACACGGCGAGAGAAAATCCTCCCCCGAAGGTTCGTAGGCGAGCGGGCAATTCTTGTCGGCCAGAAAAAACTTCCGGGCTGCGTTCGCCGCCAGTTTGGCAAAGGCTTCATTGCCGCTCACCCTCGAGTAATCCAGCATCAGTCCGAGCGCGAAAGCGGTTTGGTCATGCTCCCCGATGCGCACCGGATGGGAAAGTTTCGGCAGCCAGCTCGACAAATGTTCCACCGCGACATTCTCGAGCGGGCGCAGGTTGGCCGACAGCTCACGCGCCAGCGGATCGTCCCATTCGCGCAGCTCGGCGCATAACTGGAGCAACCAGACAAGCCCGTAAGGTCGCTCGAAACTCGCCCGACCCTTCCCGTTGAGATATGCGACCTCCTGTTTGATGTTCGCACTCGTTAGGCTTCGCTCCAGCGCAACGCGGGCTTCCCGGGAAAAAGAGGCGTCGGGAAAGGTGCGCGCCAACCGCGCGAGCAACCAATGTCCGTGGACGGAGGAATGCCAGTCGTAGCACCCGCAAAAAGCTGGCGTCAACTTCCGCGGTGCCGCCACATCCGCGTCGCCATTCAAGACGTGGCTGATCTTGTTCGGATATTCCTTGGACACGCAGGCCAGCGCGAGACGCGCGAAACGTTCGGCGACGTGGGCATCGAATTGCGGAGCCGGATTCTCAGTCGCCAGACTGAGCAGCGGCAGGAAGGCAAGCACGGCAGGGAAAATCTTCATCCCCCATCCTAGCATCGGTCCCACAGATCGGCCGCCGCTTTGCCGCAATGGGACGCCACGGACTGGAGGCGACATTTACACCCCGCGACCGACACCGGCGCCGTTACAACTGCCGCGGGTTCACCGGCAGGACGCGGTGGCGCTCGATCTCCACTTCGCGCTGGCTCCCGAGCAGATCGAGCAGAATCGCGATTCGCTGCCGCGCCGGGATGACTCGCGTGACCAACACCCGCAGGCCACGGAGCGAGCCTCCTGTGATGACGACTTCCGATCCGGGTTGCGGATCGGCGGTGACTTCCACCGTCTCGTTATCACGAACAAGCGCTCGCAGATCGGCCATGATCGCGTCGTCGACGGGAGCGACTTGCTCGCCGAAATGCACAATGCTTGTCACCCCGGGGAGGGCATTAATCTGCCGGCGACGCTCGAAGTATTCGAAGCGGGCAAAGAGGTAGCCCGGGAAAAGCGCTTCCGTCGCCCAAAGCGGTTGTCCGCCGCGCATCCGACGAAAGCGAATGCGCGGGGCAAAGACTTCGAGACCAAGCTCACGCTGCAAGACAAGCGCGACTTTGTTTTCCTGCTTTGGCGCGGTGTGGAGACAATACCAGTTCAATGAATAAAGGAGGTCAGTGCACGACGATCAAGCCCAGTCGCTCTAACGCTTCCGAAACGAGCTTCGGACTACCAGCAGAAGAGTAACGACGCGCTTCTTCACCTCAGCGGTCAATGTCATCGGGTGGATCGTCCCGCCTGTGAACAGCCAAGTCAACCGGCACTGCGGACGAGGGAATTGCAACGTTAAACTGCGACCGACACTCTGAAAGTTTTGGCGAACGCGCGGCCGTCTCTACACACTCGTCACCTGGCACTCACCGCTCTCCGTTGCTTTTCCAATGGCGGCAACCGATCCCTGTATTTCCAGATCAGCCACGGAAGTTTCCGCGCGCTCCAGAAACGCGGAACGAACACTTTCGGCTGGGCGAGCGAGCGAAAAAGCCAGCCGAGGTAGTATTTGTCGGCCCAATCCGGGATTCGCACCTGGTCGCCGGTGAGAAATCCGAGCGCGGCGCCGATGCAATGAATCGCTGGCCGGTAATCGAGTCGCTCAAGAAGATACCGGCCGAGCTTGTCCTGTACCCCTCCTCCAACCGCGACCACAATGTGCCGCGGGCGGTTTTGCCTGGCGATCTCCAGCAACGCTTCGTCTCCGACCGGCCGTCCGTATTTTGGCGCGACGAAGATGTCTTCCTCAGAAACGGGAATACCTGAGGAAAGTTCGTGAGCCCGCGGGCCCGAACAAAGGCGCGTGCGTTCCCCCGACCGGAGAAAAGCGAGCAGTTTTTCGCCAGAGGATCTTGTCGCGACGACCCAGAGCACGGCGCCCGGTTGTTTAACGGATTCGTGCTCGAGCAAACGCTTCACGTGCTCCAGTCCGGAAATGCGTGGAACGGTCTCGCCGGTGAATAATTTCCAGAGCATTACCATGAGCCCGCTGTCGGCAATCGCGAGATCGGACAGCGAGAATTGCCTCGCCGATATTCTTTGTCGCGACAGAGGTTGATCAGCGAGGGCGCCGCCGGCGCGACAAGCAACCCGCCGCTGCGCGAGATTTCGTCGACGGCTTCGCGCGATGTCCCGCCAAAGAATTTGATTCCGAGAATCGTATGGATTCGCACGAAGGGGAAGGATGAGGGATGAGCGATGAACTTGCCAATCGCGATTTGGCGTAGTCAGGACTTCGGTGGCGGCATCGGATCCAGACATGGCCGACACTTGGTTGATCTTATTTTACACCCTTGTCGTTGATTCGCCGTCGCCATCCCTGGCGTTCCATCGTTACTCGCGGAGTCGATCGCCACCGCGTCGCCGGCAAACGCTATCTTTGTGCGACCCGCCCGCTTGCTTATTCCCAAAAGCAGACGAACATAGCGGCTCTTGGATAAGTTCTGTTCGGTTCGTAGTGCGGTAGATCGTCAGGTGAGTTTCCTCATTGGTGATTCTGAAACCCGATTCCCGGGAACGGCTCTGTAGCTCGCAGGTATTGCTCCAAAAATCACATAATGAAACTATACGTAGGAAATCTCTCTTTTGAGACCACTGAAAACGATCTGCGCGAACTCTTCGCGCAACACGGCACCGTTACTGATGTCGCTATCCTGAACGATCGCGAAACCGGCCGCTCCCGCGGCTTCGGCTTCGTCACCTTCACCGATGCGACCGGCGCCAATGCTGCGATCGCGGCGCTCAACGGCAAGGAAGTCTCCGGCCGTGCGCTCACCGTGAACGAAGCGCGCGCACGTGAAGAACGCCCGCGGCAATTCGCCGGCGGCAACCGTCGCTAATCGATCGTTTTTGATTTTGCGGGCCGGCGCCCATTTCGGGCGCCGGCTTTGCTTATCTTCCAAACCCAATGGCTGTAGACCCAAGGAAAGCGATCGAAATCGAAGGCAAGGTAATGGCCGTGTTGGCCGGAACAATGTTCCGGGTGCAATTGGCCAATGAGCACGTTGTGCTCGCCCATATCTCGGGCAAAATGCGGAAACGCTTCATCCGCCTGACGACAGGCGACCGGGTGCGGTTGCAGATGTCGCCTTACGACGTGGATAAGGCGCGCATCGTGTACCGGCTCGCGTAGTGCCGGAGGGGCCTTTGTGCCCATGATGCGCTGAGAAGCGCAAATCGGTGAGGTTAAAAAACGTCGGAGAACTTGACAATTGTCTCAAACCAAAACCGGTTCTGGCAAATTTATGTAGGAAAAATTAAGATTTATAACTTCCTGCTAAATAGGCTATTACAAACGTAAAATTGTCCAAAAACGAGATCGACTTTTCGAAGTGGCGCAGTCCTAGCTTACCCCAATCGCGCTCACGGATGTGATCCTAGCTCACCTTCAGTGACAACTAACTAGAATAATATGAAAACACTGAAATACCTCGTCGTCCTCGCAGCCGCATGCGTCTGTTTGGGGGCGGTTCCTAAAGCCAGCGCACTCCTACTCCACGATACCCATGAATTGGGGTTCGTTAACTTCGGGATACCATCGGGTGATGCGGATAGGACACTCTATGTCAACCATCTTATCGATCAAGCTCTTGGCACCACCGAGCAGGCTGACGGACAAACCTACACGCGCTCAAACAACAACTTCGGTCCGTTGACTGACGCCGTATGGGCGCTCAATGGCACGAGCACAACCATCAACATTGGCACGGGTTATCAATACCTTTTCGCCAAATACGACGGCCCAAACTATGGGTCTGAAGTGTGGTATATCGGTGATCTCTCCGGCAGTGTCACGATTCCGGCATTGGCGGGCGGGTATGGCCTCTCCGGTTGGACTCTCTTCAATGAAGGTGGCGGCTCAGTCCCAGACGGTGGGACAACGGCGATCCTCCTCGGTGGGGCGCTGGCCGGAACAGAGCTCTTGCGGCGCTACAGCAAGCGTAATGCTTTGACCTAGAGCCCGAACATTCTGTAAATCAACAACGGCGGTCTGGCGCTTCATTGCCAGGCCGCCGTTTGTGTTGTTCCGCCAAGCGACGGAATCATAAGCGACGAACTCATCTCCCCGGCCTGTTCCGGTCGTGTTCCCATCAAAGCAGAGCGCGCTTGCCCCAAAAACACACTCTCTGCCCTAAGGATCTCTCTACCTCTCACCCTTGCGGCCGGGACGACCGCCGCTACACTGCTGGCCATGCCTTACAAAGACCTCACTCCGCCCGCCGGCGACAAGATTACCCGTGCCGAAAAACTGACCGTGCCGGATCATCCGGTGATTCCGTTTATCCGCGGCGACGGAACCGGGCCCGATATCTGGGCGGCGAGCGTGCGGGTGATGGATGCCGCGGTCGAAAAGGCTTACGGCGGGAAGAAAAAGATTTCGTGGTTTGAGGTCTTCGCCGGTCAGGCGGCGAAGGATAAATTCGATAACTGGCTACCGGACGATACGGTGGCGGCGTTTCGCGAATATCTGGTCGGGATCAAGGGTCCCCTAACGACGCCAGTGGGCGGCGGGATCAGCTCGCTCAATGTCGCCCTCCGGCAGATGCTGGATCTCTTCGTTTGTCTGCGGCCGGTGCAGTATTTCCAGGGCGTCCCCTCGCCCGTGAAACGTCCGGAGAAGGTCGACATGGTGATCTTCCGCGAAAACACGGAAGACATTTATGCCGGCATCGAGTGGGCTGCAGGCACGCCGGAAGCGAAGAAGGTGCTCGATTTTCTCGAGAAGGATTTCCCGAAGGCGTTCGCGAAAATTCGCTTCGGCACGGAAGCGAAGGCGAAAGAATTCTGGGACGAGGTCGGCGCGAAAGATTTCCCGACCGATGTGCGGGTCGGGCGTGGGGATCAAGCCGGTCAGCTATTCCGGCAGCGTCCGCCTGATTCACAGCGCGATCAGCTACGCGATTCAAAACAAACGCAAGAGTGTGACCCTGGTGCACAAGGGCAACATCATGAAGTTCACCGAGGGCGCGTTTCGCGATTGGGGTTACGAGGTGGCGAAATCCTTCTTCGGCGCGGAGGAACTCGATGGCGGGCCGTGGTGCAAGATTCCCGAGGGCAAACCGGGCGCCGGGATTGTGATCAAGGATGCGATCGCGGACATCACGCTGCAGCAGGTGCTGACGCGCCCGGAGGATTTCGACGTCATCGCGACGCTGAATTTGAATGGCGATTACCTGAGCGACGCGCTCGCCGCGCAGGTGGGCGGGATCGGCATCGCGCCGGGCGGAAACATAAATTACATCACCGGTCACGCCGTTTTCGAAGCGACCCATGGCACGGCGCCGAAGTACGCGGACCAGGACAAGGTGAATCCGGGCTCGGTGATATTGTCGGGCGAGATGATGTTCCGCTACATGGGCTGGACGGAAGCGGCCGATTTGATTCTGAAGGGATTGAACGGCGCGATCGCGAGCAAACGGGTGACCTACGATTTCGCGCGACTGATGGAAGGCGCGACCGAGATCAAGTGTTCGGCCTTTGGCGATAACGTGATCGAGCACATGTAGGGCGAAAATGCCCGACGGCGCCGCTGGAGGACGGCTGCCGTTCAGTCCCCGGATAATTCGGAAACGCGTATGACGCTGCGGTCGTCCCTCCCGCTTGCCCTGGATCGCCGCGCGGATTAAATGTCCGCCCATGTGCCGCTTCCGACCGCTCACCGTCGCTCTCGCCCTAACGATCCTGCCGCTTCCACTCTTCGGTGCGCCCTCGCCTTCGCCGGTTACGGCCGGCTCGGCTGAGAACAACTCCTCGATCCAGGAACGGGCCGATCAATTTCTCGCCCTCGTCAACTCGAGCTACCAGGCGCTCTACAAGGTCAACAGTGAGGCGCAATGGAACGCGGTCACGGACGTAACCCCGGCACACGACGCGGCATCGGAGGTGGCCGGCAAGGCTTACGCCGCGTTCAATGGCAATCCCGCTGTCATCCGCGAAGCGCGCGAACTGCTCGGGCACAGCGCAGAACTGGACCCGCTCACCGTGCGCGAACTGAACCAGGTGCTGCTGAATGCCGGCGAAGGCCCGATGACCAATCCTTCCTCGTCGAGCGGCGGATCCAGGTCGGAGACCCGGCAGGCATCGTTCCTCAACAGCTTCCAGTTCAAGCTCGACGGGAAGCCGATCACAGCGAACGAAATCGATAATCTGCTCAGCTCGAGCAACGACCTCGCGAAACGCAAAGCCGTCTGGGAAGCGTCCAAGGAAATCGGGCCGACCCTGCGTGAGAACCTCATGATTCTGCGTGATCTGCGCAACGGCGTGGCGGGCGAGCTGAACTATCCCGACTATTTTGCCCTCCAGGTCGCGGCCTACGGGATGACGACCGACGAGATGGTGAAGATGAACGACCAGTTCATGCACGACCTGCGTCCGCTCTACCTGCAGCTCCACACCTGGGCGAAATACAAGCTGGCGGAGAAATATCATCAGCCGGTGCCGAACAAGATCCCGGCGCATTGGTTAAACAATCGTTGGGCGCAGAATTGGACCGGGATGGTGGAAGCGGCGGACCTCGATCCGTATTTCAAAGGCAAGACGGCAGAGTGGATCGCGAAGACCGCGGAAGATTTTTATCTCGGCCTCGGCTTCCAACCGCTTGCCGGGAAGTTTCTGGGTGAAGTCGGATTTGTATCCGGTGCCGAAGGGCAATCCGACCGCAAGAAAAACACTCACGCCTCCTGCTGGCACATCGATCTCGAGACACGACATTCGTTCCCTGCAGAGCATCGAGCCGAACTCCGAATGGTTCTTTACCGCGCATCATGAACTCGGGCACGGCCATTATTTTGAATCCTACACCCGGCCGGAAGTGCCGCCGCTTCTCCGCATCGGTGCGAATCCCGGTTTCCATGAAGGCATTGGCGAATTGGCCGCGCTCGCTTCGAGCCAGGTGCCTTATCTGCAGGCGAAAGGAATTTTGCCGGCCGATTTCAAGGCGGACAAGACGGCGTTCCTGCTCGACGACGCGCTCGCCCGTTCGGTGCCGTTTATTTTCTTCGCCTCGGGGACAATGACGCATTGGGAGGCGGACATCTACGCGCACCAGCTCGAACCGGACGACTGGAACGATCGCTGGTGGAAGTACGTGAGCGAGTTCCAGGGAGTCGAACCGCCGGAAAAGCGCGGCGAGAAGTGGGCCGACTATGCCACCAAGACGCACATCAACGACACGCCCGCCTACTATTATAACTACGCTGTTCGCGACCGTGCTGAAATTCCAGCTGCACGATTACATCGCGCGCAAAATTCTCCATCAGCCGCCGCAATCGTGTAACTACGCCGGCAACAAGGAAGTCGGCAAATGGCTTTACAGCATCCTGGAGAAGGGAGGCACGGAGGACTGGCGCAAAGTGCTCAAGGAGGCGACCGGCGAAGATCTTTCGACCCGCGCGATGGTGGACTATTTCCAACCGCTGATGGCCTGGCTCGAAGAGCAAAACAAAGGCCGGAAGATCGGTTGGGAGGACGACAAGGAGCAAAGCCAGGAAGAGAAAGAGCGCGAGGAACGCGAACATCGCGAGCACCAGGAAACGGGAAACAGCGGCGGCGAGGACAACGGCTAGCCGCAGGGTCAAAATTCGGGACGACACAGGGTCGCCCATCCATAATTCTGCCGCCGTGGCTACGAACTCTCTTTGGCAGCGATTTCAGCAGTATTACCTCCACTATGACGATCTCGGGTTTTCGCTCGATATCAGCCGGATGCGCTTTCCCGATGGCTTCCTCGAAAAGATGGAGCCGAAG